>NZ_JAFBJM010000001.1:0-1262495 GCF_016809815.1 Enterobacter sp. E1
GCTATCGACTGAAGCAAAAACGAAAGGCCGGGGTTATAGCGGAAGCTAATCCTGAGTAAATAAGGTGGATCAATATTAAACCGTTGGTGGTGACGGTTAGTGGATCACTTTTTACCCGTCGTTGACACTTGCAGCGTTACGCATGGCTGTTTCTACACGGTTAGCAGCAGCCACACCCTGTTGTTCATATCGGGTGAACATATTTGCACCGAGGCCACCAACACTGAAACCACGCTGTAACGCCCTTTGGATGTGATTTGATGTCTGGTCTGCCTGGCGCTGAATCTGTTTAAACATGCCACCTGTCTTTTGTGCTCCATTCAGACGGGTAAAGGCACTGTTTAGCTGTTTCTCGATTCTCGTTGCAACCTGCATCACACGCTTATCGAGTGATTCAAGCCCCCTCAGAGCTTTTGATGCATCGAAACCAATTTCGACGCTAAATTCTGAAACTACAAACTTTTGGCTCATTCATAAAATTACCTTGTTTAAATTGTGAAAAAAGCTGCACACCGTTATTCACAGTGGCAGCCTCTTAATTTTGATGTGACGTAAACTTACTTACGACCCTTACGGACACCACTACGGAACATGTCTTCAAAATCAGACACAGAGTCCCATTTAGCGGCAACCTCGTCACGTAGTTCCTGAAGCTTAACAGCAGCACTGTTACGCAAGGAAAGGAGGCGTTTCAGGTCACGCTGATA
This sequence comes from Enterobacter sp. E1, assembly GCF_016809815.1. Taxonomy (NCBI): domain Bacteria; kingdom Pseudomonadati; phylum Pseudomonadota; class Gammaproteobacteria; order Enterobacterales; family Enterobacteriaceae; genus Enterobacter; species Enterobacter sp. E1. Next base: position 708 of record NZ_JAFBJM010000001.1, read on the forward strand.
AACCTCTTCAGCAAACGCTACAGCCTCTGGTGTATCCGCATAATCGAGAAGGGAAGCTCTTGATACAGGAATGAATACCAGTGTTGAGCGTGTGCTGTTGATGCCATTCAGGGAGAGGTTAACAGTCCTGTTATCAGCAAGCTTATAACCTTCACGGTTTAACTCACCGGATTTAATCAGGTGCTGCATGTGTTCTGCTCCAGCACAGGAAATCTTCTGAATCTCTGGGTGCTTAAGCTCATATGCGTAACGCGCTTTCTCTGTAGCCTTGAATGAATCAGAAGCCTCTTCAAAGTGGGTTACATTGTCACATGCTTCCCTGTGCTGGTGGATTGCTGTCGCTAACAGGGGTTTGTATTTCTTCTCAATGTAGATTCGAGCCTCTATTGAAGTCATCCCTGCAAGCTCATCGAACACAGGGTTCAGATTAAGGTTGATTGCATCTGCTGTAGCCTTCGCTGCCTGGAAGGATTCTTCATCAACACAGGCATTCTCAAGGATAGGTTGAGATAAGGTATGTTTTGTAGCCATACCGTGTGATGAAGGTACGTCATAATCTTCGTGAAACTTTACAAGTGGGTTCATCATTTACACACCCCACTCAGAGATATCAGCCTGGCCAGCAATCAGCTTCTGAAGAGTGTCAGTTACTGCACCACGAGTAAGCATGAAAGCCTTTTTAGTTGCTGGAATAGCAATGACATCGGGGATACCTGCATCTGTCATTTCGTTATAGATGCTTTGCAGAAGCTCTACAGGCTCCGCGTAAAGCAGATTGACGGCATCTGTGAAGCTTAGGGTGTCAAGGGAGGCGTTAGTGAGGTCAAAATTAAATTTTTGGGTTTGTTCGTTCATTCATAAATATTTTCCTGATTTATTAAATTCGTTACTGCTGGAGTGCTTCAATCTGCTGTTGCAGAGAGAGCGTTAGATTGTCAGCTTCGGGGTATTTCCAGAGGAAGATTGCCTCAAAGGTATCTGAAAGGAGTTTGAAGATAACTTCACCGTGTGATGAGGAGTCGCGTTGTAGCTGTTCGATGAGGACAGACTTTAAGTAGTCCCGGTTACGCTGTGCGGTTAACAGTTCATCACGTAACTTCTCAATGTCAACGCTACGCTGTCTACGTGCAATCTCACACTGTGCTTGCTGCTCTTGTTGGTGGATTCGTTGCGTTTCCTGCTCAGCCAGCAGGTTAATAATGTCTTTCACATCTGGCATTCAATCACCTCACATGAAGTGCTTCAGCATGTCGCAGAGAAGGAACACGATAGCTACGATTGCGCCATTCGATAAGGGTTCAATTTCAAATTTCATTATTGATTTCCTGAATAAAAAATGGCTGCACACGGGCACCTTATGCGAGATGCTTATGGCAGCCTAAAAAACACTTGAGGGTAATGCATGGGTAGTGTCTGAGAAGGGCAATGTTTGGAGAGTCATTGCACAGTCCCACCAAGATGGCTCTTGGGTTTAATCAGGAAAACTGAAATGAAGGAGAATGAAGCCTTCTCAGACACTACGCTGAGGGATATAAGCAAGAAAACATCCCGCCTACCCTTTAATAATGGCATAATTATTACATTTTGTCAACAAATTATTAACATAAATGCAACCTTGCAATTTAGTGGTCACCATGATTATAATAACGCTGGTTAATTAATTAAAAATATGATATAAAAGAGATTATCTGTTAAGATTTTTCGAAGTTGGTTTAATGTCTGTTCAGTGGCGGTGAACCGAACTATCAACAGAACGTCTTATCGTTAGTCAGATGTCTACATCAAGAAGACATCCATGTGATAAAACACTTCACAGTTACTCTTGACCTAATGTTAACAGGTGGCTTTGCCCCGCATCACGGTCATTAGCTTGTATCTGTTAAGTTCTCTGTCAAGAATTCTGTAAAGACCCGTATCAGTGAAAGCTGGTACGGGTTTTCTTGTTTATGGTTATCGTTGTGACAATACAGATTTCTCACCTTTCACATCAGCAGGTAAACTCACTCCACCTAACATCTGAAAGGATTAGCCAGAATGGGACATCTTAGCAGCTACACAAAAGCACAATTACGTCTTCAACCTTCAGGGTGCGGAGTTCCCGTACCAGGCTCTACAACTAAATGCGGAACACTCCAGCCCGATATGGAGAGATGGTTGTGTGAGAAATGCCATGCTGAATGGGTGAAACGTTTGCAGGATGAGGAATCAAAGTGATGAGTCATGATGCAGAGCTTATTGCCAAGGCTATATCATTACTTCAACCAAAACCCAATTATCTAAAGGACTATGTTCTTCCTTTTGTAATTGCTCTTTTTGGTGCGCTACTGGGTGGTCTTTCCGCTGTTCGCATAAGCAAACGTCAAGAGTTAAAAAACATTGCCAGAGACAACTTTGCAGCAGCAAACCAGGTTTTTGTATTAGCTCATGGATGTCTGGCAAAGCTGGTAGCAATCAAGTCAAATTACGAACACATCTCATCAGACGTCCCGCTGGTAAGGGCGGGAGAATTCCCCACAATAGTCACCAAGCTCGAAGATGTTAAATTCAATGCTCATGAGCTTTTTTTCATTAGGACTAGACCCACAGCAAATAAGAGCCTTTGGCAAAAGATAAAATGGACATTCCTTCATCGCATTTTAAGAAGAAAAATTAAGCAACCTTCAATAGATGAGTTGCGTAAATCCTGGAGAAATGTTGTCAAGATTGGCGCGATGTTTGAAAACTACAATCAAGTTATGGAGCTTCTGCGTAAAAGAAACCACATCAATGAAAGGGTTAAAGAGGTTATGTCTCAGGTTGGTATCTTGGAATACAGGGACGTGAATTTAGTACGAAAAATGCTTGGTGATGAACTCTGCGGTGCATTTGTAGATATAACAGAATCAGCAATTTCTTTAACTGATTATGTCCTTGATGAATTACATCAATTTCTCCTAGAGTTTCCGAAGATTGCTGAGAGCAACATTGAATTGAGTAAAATCAAAGAGTGGGGGCACCTTCCTACTTATCACAATAAGCAACAAGCATTTTTAAACTGTTTAAAACCAATAGTGAAACCTAACTATAAAACAATGGCTGAATACACAGGCATGACAGAGGCAACTGTGATGAAAAAATATAATTACGAGGCTAATTAAAACACAACGGGGCATTTCGCCCCTTAATCCCTTTATGGGAGGTGTATCCCCCCTCATTACTGAACTTGTCTAGCACACAGTGGCTTTATTTAACGCAAGAAGCATCTGTTTCAGCGGTTGTCTGGTCTTATACACTCGGTCTGACGTGGTGGTATGCGCATGACCGAGTATGTGATATCGAACTGAATCCGGTACATCGCAATCGCGTAATCTGTCAGACAGACTGTACCTGAAATCATGTGAACTGTGTTTCAAACCAATTTGTTCAAAAGCAAACACAATTCGACTCCCAGCAGCGTTGTTCTTTGACCAGCCCAATGCTGGTTTAGCCTCCCATATCCCCATTTCCAGAAGTTCGTCACTTATCGGTATGTCTCTGACAGAGGAATCATTTTTGACTTGCTTACCGTCCTCAGCATTGATGCTTATGCACTTGATTCCATCAACCTCTCGGTAATCAGAAGGACGTAACTGTATTGCCTCCCCTATTCTCATCCCTGTGTTCCAAAGAATCGCCAGAAGCCATTTTAGCCCAGTGTATTTTTGGACATACTCAGTCCTCATCACCTGTCTGTATTCTTCTGGGGTGACTTCAGTTTTATGGTTTACAGTTGCGACCTTCGCATAAGTCATTCCTTTCACAGGGTTTACAGTCAAATAATCCCTTTTACTTACACAAAAGTTGAACAGAGCCTGTAGCTTGATGAGCGCATCCTGTCTGCTTCGAGGTGCTTGATAATGATTTTCAAGAAAACCCTTAAACTCAGAAATGTGCTGTTTGCTGATTTCTTCGATATGTCGTAAAGATTTTTTCTCAGCCCAATCAATGAATAGCTCCACGCTTCGTCTGTTAAGTTTCTCTGTACGAGGTTTCCAGTCGGAACGATTATCCCTACACCACTCTTCAAGTGCATCAGAGAGCGCATGACAAGGTTTCTCAGTTACAGTTACCCCTGGTTCTTCCTCAACGTCTCCCAGACTGCCTAAAGCGATTAGAAGCGCTTCATCAACTAACCTGTCACGGTATTTTTTAAGACTCTCCCTCATTAACTCGAATGACACGCAAAGCTCTTTGCATTTCACAAACTGAATCGTGAGATTTCTGGCTCTCATCTTTGCTGTCTCTGGATGTCGTGTCTTCAAGCTTACCGAAAGCGTCCTGTTGCTGAGTTTCTTTCTCCACAGATAACCATCCTTTGCAGAGTGGGTAAGATGAGTGCATGAAAAGTGCATGAATCGTGCATGAATCACGGTAAACTCCCAGAACACACCCAACCGAACGAGAACAAGAAAAATGAGTAAAAGTGTTAACTACCAACAACTCACCCGCACCTTCCAGCGCCTCTCCCGCTTCTCGCACCTCTCCTCCATCGCCAGCTGGGACATGTTCACCATGATGCCGCCAGGCGGCAGCGCTGCCCGTGGCGAGGCGCTGGCGGAGATAAGCGTCCTGCAACACCAGATCCTGACCGATAAAAAAGTCGGCGACCTGTTAGCGGCGGCGGCAGATGAAAATCTGAATGATATCGAACAAGCCAACCTGCGCGAAATGACGCGTCAATATCAGCAGGCCTCGCTGCTGCCAGAATCGCTGGTGGAAGCCAAATCCCTGGCGGGCAGCAAGTGTGAACACGCCTGGCGCACGCAGCGCCCCGCCAACGACTGGCAGGGCTTTTCCGCCAACCTGAAAGAGGTGGTCAAACTCAGTCGCGAAGAGGCTCGCCTGCGGGCCGAAGCCAAAGGCTGTACGCCGTACGACGCGCTGCTGGATATTTTTGAGCCCGACATGACCAGCGCGCGTCTGGACGTCCTGTTCGGCGATATGAAATCCTGGCTGCCGGACCTGCTGGCAAACGTGGTGGAAAAACAGGCTCAGCATTCGTTTGTTCCACCGCAAGGCCCCTTCCCGACAGCAACACAGCGTGAGCTGGGGCTGGAAGCTATGCAGATGCTGGGCTTCGATTTTAACGGCGGACGCCTGGACGTCAGTGCGCACCCGTTCTGCGGTGGCGTGCCGGAAGATGTGCGAATTACCACGCGTTATGATGAGGATGAACTGCTTAGCGCGCTGTTTGGTGTGATTCATGAAACCGGGCACGCCCGATACGAACAAAACCTGCCGCGAGCGTGGGCAGGACAGCCTATCGCTCTGGCGCGCTCCACCGCCATCCATGAATCCCAGAGCCTGTTCTTTGAGATGCAACTCGGTCGCAGTGAGGCCTTCCTCAAACATCTCCTCCCTGCGGTGCACGCCCGTTTTGGCAGCCAGGCGGCGTTCAGCGAAGAGAACTTTATTGCCTGGAACCAGCGCGTGAAGCCGGGCTATATTCGCGTCGATGCGGACGAAGTGAGTTACCCGGCACATGTGGTGCTGCGCTATGAGATTGAACGTGCGCTGATCAACGGCGAGATCGAGGTGGACGATATTCCCGCCCTGTGGGACGAGAAAATGCAGGCCTGGCTCGGATTATCCACGAAAGACAACTACCGCAACGGCTGCATGCAGGATATCCACTGGACCGACGGCGGTTTTGGTTACTTCCCGTCCTACACGCTGGGCGCGATGTATGCTGCACAGCTATTCCATGCAGCAAAGGCTGCGCTTCCGGGTTTACAGGCCTCCATCGCTGAGGGCGATTTTTCCGCTTTGTTTGACTGGCTGCGCCAGAACATCTGGCAGCACGGTAGCCGCTTTACCACGTCGCAGTTAATTACCCAAGCGACAGGTGAAGATCTGAATATCCGCTACTTCCGGGAACACCTGACTTCGCGTTATCTGTAATCTGTTTGGCCAGGCTGAGGGATCTCCAGTAAATTTTTTAAGCAGAAGCGATTCAGATTTTCCAGGCGTAATAATTGACTCGCAGCGACGCCCTGGCCCGGGGTCGCCAGGGTGGCGATTGAGCCACCCTGGCACGTTCACCGGTCACGTCGTTACAGAGTAGCAAGGAACATAAAGTGAACGGAATGACCACTACAGCCGTAGTTCCCCCCTCACTCCTGCCCTCTCCCTCTGTACACCCTCAAGGGAGAGGGGGTCATCTGTGCAGGCATTATTTTCTGGGAAGCCCCGGCAATGTACATATGGTTACATAGCGATACCAATCACTCACGGAAACCTCGAATTTACAGGGATATAGTTATTTCAACGGCCCCGCAGTGGGGTTAAATGAAAAACCAAATTCGAGGGTATGAGAATGAATAAAGTATTAGCTCTGGTTGTTGCCGCTGCTATGGGTCTGTCTTCTGCTGCGTTTGCTGCTGAAACTACTGCAACCGCTGCACCGGCTGCCGCTCCAGCTGCAACCACTACTGCTGCTCCAGCAAAAGCGGTTCACCATAAGAAACATCATAAAGCAGCAGTGAAAAAAGAAGCCGCTGCACCAGCAACCGCAGCACCAACCGAGCAAAAAGCTCAGGCTGCCAAAAAGCACCACAAAAAAGCCGCTAAACCGGCTGTAGAGCAGAAAGCGCAGGCCGCTAAAAAGCACCACCACAAAAAAGCGACCAAACCAGCTGTAGAGCAGAAAGCGCAGGCTGCTAAAAAGCACCACCACAAAAAAGCGACCAAACCAGCTGTAGAGCAGAAAGCTCAGGCCGCTAAAAAGCACCACAAAAAAGCAGTAAAACACGAAGCTGCTAAACCAGCTGCACAGCCAGCTGCGTAAGAGTACAAGCTTAATCGTGCCCTTCGGGGCACGTTGGTAAACCGGCGCTGAACCGGAACAGGTTCCGCGCCGTTTTTTTATCCGGAGGGCGTATGCTGCGACGCTATCGGTTTGAGCTGATCCTGATCCTGCTTATTTTATGCGCGCTCATCGCAAGCCATTTTTATCTTTCCTGATTGTAGCACGCTGATTTTACTCCCACTTTAGCGCTGTCCCGTCTATAGTATTTTCATAGGGTTCACTTTTAATAATCATAATTACCCCCACCAGAGTGTGATATGCGTAAATCTGTTGTGTTGTTACTGGGAACGTTTGGTCTTTTTTCTGGATTTTCACATGCGGATGATGGCGGTGATGACACCATTAGCGCGAAAGATCTAAAAACGCTTTTTTTCGGTCATGATGACCGGACTCGCGTCACCGATCCTACCCAGGCGCCCTGGGATGCGATAGGGCAACTGGAAACCGCCAGCGGTAACTTGTGTACCGCGACGTTGATCACCCCGCAGCTTGCCCTGACGGCCGGCCACTGTCTGTTGACACCGCCAAACGGTAAGCCAGACAAAGCGGTTGCCTTGCGGTTTGTGTCGCAAAAAGGAATCTGGCGCTATGAAATCCACGGTATTGAAGGCCGGGTTGACCCTTCTCTCGGCAAACGCCTGAAACCCGATGGTGATGGCTGGATAGTGCCACCGGCAGCCGCCTCATGGGATTTTGGCCTGATCATTTTGCGCTACCCGCCTTCAGGTATTACGCCGCTGCCGTTATTTGACGGAGATAAAGCCGCACTCACCGCCGCCCTGAAAGCTGCCGACCGCAAGGTGACGCAGTCAGGCTACCCTGTTGATCATCTGGATGCGCTTTACACTCACACCGACTGTGTTGTGACGGGCTGGGCACAAACCGGCGTGCTTTCGCATCAGTGCGATACGCTGCCAGGCGACAGCGGTTCACCGTTAATGCTGAAAACGGATAACGGCTGGCAATTGATTGGTGTCCAGAGTTCCGCGCCTGCGGCGAAAGATCGCTGGCGCGCAGATAACCGGGCGTTGTCTGTTACCGGTTTTCGCGACAAGCTGGAAGCGCTGGCGCAACAGTAAATCAGCACTGCCTGATCTGATGTAATTCTCTGATTGACTCAATTGGCATCGGCTGGCTGAACCAAAAACCCTGCAGTTGATCGCAGCCAGCCAGCCGTAGCAGTTTCATTTGTTTCTCGGTTTCCACCCCTTCCGCCACCACCGCCATGCCCAGCGCATTGGCGATCCGCACTGTGCCGCTGACCAGCGCTGCCGCCTGTTCATCGTTGCCCACCAGCCCGGCCAGTGATTTATCAATCTTAATGGTGTCGAAGTTAAAACGCCGTAAATACCCAATACTGGAATAGCCCGTGCCAAAATCATCCAGCGCCACCGCGGTTCCAAGCGCTTTAAGATTGGCTATTGCCATGCGGGCACGCTCCGGGTTTTCCAGCACATAGGTCTCTGTTACCTCAAGCTGCAATCTGTTGGCCGGGAAACGCGTGGTCTCCAGCACACTGGCCACTTTGTCTTCAAATTCGGGATCGCGAAATTGTGCAGGAGAGATATTCACGGAGAGTTTTAACTCACTGAATGGCTCCAGATCCTGACAGGCCCGCTGCAAGACAAACTGGCCCAGTTTGTAAATCAAACCACTGGTCTCTGCAATGGTGATAAAGGTGTCCGGGTCAAGTGGCCCGCCCGGTCGACGCGGCCAGCGAACCAGCGCTTCGACACTGCTCATTTTCTGGCTGTGAGCGTCAATAATTGGCTGGTACCAGACCTCAAACTCATCGCGTTCCAGGCCGCTTCTGATCTGATTCTCAATCGCCAGCTTACGTTCACGGGTACTGTTCAGCGCCGCGTCATAGTGGGTGATGCGCCCTTTTCCACTCATTTTGGCGTGATACATGGCAATATCCGCACGGCGAAACAACTCAGTACTGGTGCATTCGATCAGGGTGCCGCTGGCAATACCTATACTGGCGCCGATATGGATTGTGCGCTCCCCTAGCCGAATCGGGATGTTGAGAAAATCCAGCACCGAACGGGCAAACGCAGTGGCCTGCGCTTCCGCGCCATCACCGCCGATGGTCATGGCAAATTCATCGCCGCCCATGCGTGCCAGCATCCCTCCCGGTGGGACGCGTTCATTCAGCGTTTTCGCTATCACTACAATGAGATCGTCACCCACGCTATGGCCGTAGATGTCATTGACATCCTTAAAGCCATCCAGATCGATAAACACCACGCTTTTGACGTCAATATCGCCGCGTAAACTCACGCGATCCAGGTCTTCGATCAGCGCACGTCGGTTCGGCAGATGGCTTAACCAGTCCGTTCTCGCGACCATACGCGCCTGATTTTCTCCACGCGCAAGTTTGTACAGCCCCACACCGCTCACCAGAATGAAGAGCAGGATCAGCGCCGACGCCAGCACCACAATCTGCCTGATATCAGACGATGCAGCCCGGGCGGCTTGTGCTCCCGGAAGACGAGCCTGCCAGTTCAGGTATCCCAGTAACTCTCCTGCTGAACTGCGCAGGGGCATACTCAGATTATTGATTTTTTCAGGGGTAAAATTGAGGTTATCAATCTGAAAGGTCGTCCCCAGATCGGATAATATTTTCGCGTTCAGATGACGCGTAATCACCAGATAGCGGCGTGTTCCATCGGTAACCTGTAAATCTCCAACCATCGGGCGAATCAGCCCTATCCCAATAAATGCAATGCCGTTACGCGTTCGGGTGATGCCCGCATAGATATTTTTATCACCGGGCAGTGCTTGTCCGTACTGGTTAATAAGCCCTTTGAAGCCTTTACCAAAAAAATCAAGGTTCGTCTCTTTGAACGGTTGGCTTTGAAACGATCCCCAGATGACATTGAAGTGTTCATCAAGAACGAAAGTGCCGTCATAAAGGTTGTTAATTTTAAAGCCAGCGCCCCAGGTGTTATACAGCCAGTTGGGATCCAGGGTTGGACGGTACGTCTCGTGTACCGCATCGTCCCAGACAGCGTTATCCAGGACCAGAGAGGAGACTCGGTTGACGGATGTCTGAATGGCACCCTGCACGGAAAGTGCCGAGCGGTGTTCGTCAATTTCATTGGTTTTCGTGCTGATAAGGTGCAGGGATAGATAGAGCAGTGCGACAATGGAAATGATTAAGCCGATCCCCGCGATGAAGACCATGGCAAACAATGTTCTCGCAGTAGGAATATTGCGCCAGCTCAATGTGCGATACATCAGCCATCCTCTTCAATGTTATGCTTTTCTAAGAGTACTACAGGCAGCGAATTTCGCTGCCTGTAAATAATGGCTGTCAGTATATCAGGCGAGTTTTATCATGATCATACCAGCAAGCAGTAATATCAATCCTACCCAGCCTTTGTTATTTAAACGCTGACCGAAGAGCACCCAACCTGCTGCCAGCGTGGCGGCGATACCAAACCCTCCCCACAGCGCATAGGCAACAGAAAGGTCGATTCCTTTTACCGCCTGGGACAGGGCACTGAACGCCCCCAGAACCGCCGCAATCGACATCAGTCCGTACACTTTACGGCGAAAACCATCCGAGAATTTCAGCAGGACGTTAGCCAGAATTTCCAGCACGATGGCAAAACCCAGCCAGGCCGCATGAACCCATTCAAACTGTTGCATGGTTCTGCTCCTTCTGCTGTTTTGTCGGCTTACGAGTACCCGATTTAATCAGCACAATACCCGCAACCAGGGTCGTTAACCCGGCAACCTTCATCGTGGAGAGCGTTTCGTCAAATATCATGACGCTGAACAGTGTAATCAGCAAAATACCGATTCCCTCCCACAGGGCATAGGCCACACCCAGCGCAATTTTTTTTACTGCAAATGAGAGGAAAATATAGGAAAGTGAAATCATCACCAGCATTAAAATAAAACCGGTGTTGCCATCGCTGACACTTGCCCATTTCATCGACAACGTGCCGGTAATTTCAGCGATAATAGCCAGAGCTAATAAAATCCAGTAAAACATGTTTTTCTCCTGCTTGAGAATATAATCCATCGTGGCCCGCCGCGAACAGCAAACCAAAAAATATGAAATTAAATCGGACAGCTAAGCGCGTAGCGCCAGCTCAGGCAGAAGATGTGACTATAGTGCGGTGCGCCAGTGTTGCTCACCAGAAAGCAGGCAGAAGGAAGAGGAAAATACAGCAGTATTGTTTGAAAAGTACGTCCTGAACAAATTGTCCATAAAATTACAATTATCCGCGGTGTTGCTTCTCGTCTTTGCGGATCAAAATTGTCCTCGGTAGTTAAACACGCCAGATTTGTACCATAAGTCAGGATTTTACTCAAAGTCTTTGCAATTCTTTACCCACCCCGTTTGATTTTGGTTACTTTATTACAGCGGGTTTCGCATTTATTATAAATAAAAAGATTATTCCGGAGTCACCATGGCTAAACCCATCATTACCCTGAACGGGTTAAAAATTGTCATCATGCTGGGCATGCTGGTGATCATTCTGACAGGCGTTCGTTTTGCCGCCGACATCATTGTCCCCTTTGTTCTGGCGCTGTTTATTGCGGTGATCCTTAACCCGCTGGTACAGCGTATGACTCGATTACGCATTCCGCGCGTACTGGCGATCACCCTGCTTATCAGCATCATTATTATTGCGATGGTTCTGCTCGTCGCTTACCTGGGGACGTCGCTCAATGAACTGGCGCGAACATTGCCGAAATACCGTTCGTCACTGGCGATACCGCTCCTGCAAATTGAACCCTGGCTGCAGCGTGCAGGCATAGAAGTCTCGGTTGAGGAGCTCCTGAAATATATCGATCCCAACGCGGCCATGACGCTTGTCACCAGCCTGCTGGCGCAACTCTCCAATGCCATGACCTCTATTTTCCTGCTGTTCTTAACGGTGGTGTTCATGTTACTGGAGGTACCGCAGCTTCCCACAAAGCTGCAGCAGATCATGGTTCGTCCGGTTGAAGGTATGGGGGCAATTCAACGTGCGCTGGACAGCGTTTCCCGCTATCTGGTGTTAAAAACGGCCATTAGTCTGGTCACAGGAGGGGTGGTCTGGGGAATGCTCATGGCGCTGGATGTCCGCTTTGCATTTGTCTGGGGACTGCTGGCGTTCGCGCTTAACTACATCCCTAACATCGGCTCCGTACTGGCAGCAATTCCTCCTATTCTTCAGATGCTGGTTTTCAGCGGGTTCTATGACGCGTTGATTCTGCTGGCAGGATACCTGGTGATTAATCTGGTGTTCGGCAACATTCTTGAGCCACGGATGATGGGACGTGGACTGGGGTTGTCCACACTGGTGGTATTCTTGTCCCTTATTTTCTGGGGCTGGCTGCTCGGACCCGTTGGGATGCTGCTTTCCGTTCCGCTGACCATCATTGTGAAGATTGGCCTGGAACAGACGGCAGGTGGGCAAAGTATTGCCGTGCTGCTGAGCGATATGAGCCATCAATAGCGGTCACGCCATCATCGACAGGATAGGCTTGCCGGTTCTGCCACCTTCACGGTACGCACTTAGCGCCCTCTGCCATTCCGTCAGAGGGTACACCGTGGCATGGCTGTACTGGCTACCACGCAACTGAGGCCAGATGCGTTCGAACTCGGCATGCCACGCCTCCACGCTGAGGGCATCGAGATAGTTGCGAATATGAAACCATGCCACGCGCGGCATGGGGCGCTGCTGACGGAAGGTTTGCCCGGAGAGCAGTCCGTAGCAAACAAACATGCCCTGCTCGGGCATCACGTTGAGAATAGCTTCCGCAAGCGCTCCTCCGGTCGCATCGTAAACAACATCGGTACACGCAGCGATAGCGCCGATTCTCTTCGTATCCTGTTGCGCGACGGGAATGATCCCCATCGCATCCAGCCTTTCAGCATGTACAGGCGAACGGTGAATACCGTATACCGCTTGCGCTCCCCTCTGACGCGCCCACTGCCCGAGCAGAATGGCACAGTCAGAACCGGCAGCCGTGAGCAACACCCGCTTTCCCTGTGGTGGATAGTGAGCGAGCATCATCTGCGCCGCCAGCGGATTGATATAGGCCCGTGCGGCCAGGCGTGAGTCGATATTGTCCGGAACCGGGATCGTATACTCAGCCGGGCAATCAACATAGCGCTGCCAGGTTCCCTGCCCCCGTAAGGGTAAGACGCGCTTGCCCACCAGCCCCGTGAAGGGGGCTGGTGCCTGGGTCACAATCCCGACGCCTTCATACCCTGCCACCGCCGGTAGCGGCGTCCGGTGGCGATAGGCCCCGGTAATGGGGATAAGATCGGACGCGTTCACCGGGGAAAACAGCATTTGCACACGAATATGACCTGGAGCAAGCTCGCCCAATGGCGCTGTTTCCGGCTGCAGAACAGAATCTGGCTCGCCAAAACGTCGATACCAGAGGGCCAGGTTTTCCATTACGATCTCACGGCTGATTACAGAATGGCTACTCGCGCCAGCCCATTGCCGGTGCGACATGTTTGAGAATGGACTCAATCACATGCGCATTGTAATCCACACCAAGTTGATTCGGCACGGTCAATAATAACGTATCGGCCTCGGCAATCGCCTCGTCCTTTTTCAACTGTTCAATCAGCTTATCAGGCTCTGCGGCATAGCTACGTCCGAAGATTGCACGCGTTTTCTCATCAAGATAACCGACGCTATCGCTGTCGCTCCGGCTGGAGCCGAAGTACATCCGATCGCGATCGTCCATCAGCGCAAAAATACTGCGGCTAACCGAGACTCGTGGCTGACGCGTATGCCCTGCTTCCGCCCACGCCTGACGGTAAGCGCGGATCTGTTTTGCCTGCTGAATATGGAACGGCTCACCGGTTTCATCGTCTTTTAAGGTAGAACTTTGCAGGTTCATTCCCAGTTTTGCCGCCCACACTGCAGTCGCATTCGAACCGGCTCCCCACCAGATACGCTCGCGCAAACCGGCGGAATAAGGTTCAAGGCGCAGCAACCCCGGCGGGTTCGGGAACATAGGTTGTGGATTCGGTTTTGCAAAACCTTCTCCACGCAATACCTCAAGCAATACCTCGGTATGGCGGCGTGCCATATCAGATTCGTTTTCCCCTTCCTGCGGGACATAGCCAAAATGACGCCAGCCATCAATAACCTGCTCCGGGGAACCCCGGCTGATTCCAAGCTGCAAACGCCCACCTGAGATCAGATCCGCGGCTCCAGCATCCTCTGCCATGTACATCGGGTTTTCATAGCGCATATCAATGACGCCAGTACCGATTTCAATGGTTTTCGTTTTGGCGCCTATTGCGGCCAGCAGGGGGAACGGGGAGCTCAGCTGCCGGGCAAAGTGGTGCACACGGAAATACGCGCCGTCTGCACCCAGCTCTTCGGCCGCCGCGGCCAAATCAATGGACTGAAGCAATGTATCCGCTGCTGAACGCGTACCGGACTGCGGTGAAGGTGTCCAGTGACCAAACGACAGAAACCCGATCTTTTTCATAACGATTTATCCTGATGGGACTTTGCATCTCACCTACTTTACGCATTACCCGGTGAGAATAAATGCCGTTTATTTAACGGAATGATTCAAATAAATTGACTGAATTGAGGGGTTCGTCATTACGCTCCATAATGGGATATAATATCCCCCACTCTTTTCATGGCAGGTAAAACCGGCAATGGCTTTGATCCCTAAAAACTACGCGCGGCTGGAAAGCGGCTATCGCGAAAAAGCATTAAAAATCTATCCATGGGTGTGTGGTCGCTGCTCGCGAGAGTTTGTTTATTCCAATCTGCGTGAACTCACGGTTCACCATATCGATCACGACCATACCAACAACCCGGAAGATGGCAGCAACTGGGAACTGTTGTGCCTGTTTTGCCATGACCATGAACACTCGAAATACACCGAAGCGGATCAGTACGGTACCACCGTGGTTGCAGGGGAAGACGCGCAAAAAGACGTGGGCGTTGCCACGTTTAACCCGTTCGCCGATTTAAAAGCGATGATGAATAAGAAGAAATAAGCTCGCACCGCCCATACCAGCCGTATGGGCGATTCTCGGGGCAGTGTGACAGCAGGCCGCCCCTTCTGTTTTACGCCTTTACGCCGTCGTCAACGCAAAACGGTCTTTCAGCATACGGGAGATTTCTCCCTCCGCCAGTTGCTGTATTTCAACCCCATCCGCAGTGATCGTCTTCAGCACATCGCCCAGTAAAATCTCACGTCCTTCCGGGCGATGCTGCACCACCACTAGCTTCTGGACAAAGATAGCATCCGGATGCATGGAGTTAAGGTAGTTGGCCGGAACGAAATCAATCCATTCCTGAGGCGTGAGATCAAAGCCGTATTGACGGGCCCATTCCCCCTCCACTTTTGCCTGAAGCAGATATTCGCCCTCTGCGCTACGGCTAAGCCGAAACGTGTCGAAATCCTGGGTGATATCGACATCAAGCGTGTCCAGCGCCATCGGTGCACGGATGCCGTAGCTGCCGAACCCGAGATCGCAAAGCCACTGTCGACTATCTACCTCAGCGATGAGCGCCATGTGGGTTTTCGGTCGTCGCGCAGGGTAGAACATCGGGCGTGCCGCCACGAAACGGTAAGGAATACCTACCGCCTCCAGCGCCATGGCAAAAAGCCCGTTCACCTCATAGCAGTAACCGCCGCGCCCCTGCGTTAACACCTTATCGGCAATATCGTCTGGTGCCAGCGAGACAATTTTGCCCGCCTGCACGTCCAGATTTTCAAAGGGAACTGAAAAGAGCTGATGACGCATAAGCGCATGTAACGTGCCCGTATCGGCAGCCACCGGTCCGGTGTAGTTTATGCGTTTGAAATAAGTAGAGATGTTGAAATTATTGCTCTGCATAATGCCTCCTTGTCCTGAACATGTCGGACACTATAGATGGCGCGCATCATTGGCTGTATAGTCAGTTTTATCGAAAATCAGCCTGAACAGATGCCCATGTCTGCCCCATCTCCGTCGTCCCCACATTACCGCCGAATAGCTGAGATGCTCCGTCTAACACTGACTTCAGGTGCGTTGCGTGTAGGCGACCGGATGATCTCCGCGCGTAAACTGGCCGAACGCGAGCACGTTAGCCTTCCGACGGCGCTGGAAGCCCTTCGTTGCCTTGAAGCAGAGGGGCTGATTGTGGCGCGTCCGCGTTCGGGCTACTTCATCTGCCAGACCAGCATCACTCCGCTTGCGGAACCTTCGCACTCCGTACCTGGTCCGGTCCCTGTGACAATGTCCGCCGTGGCCCGCTCGCTGTTCAGCAGTGCAGAAGCCCGTCTGATACCGTTGGGCGCAGCCCTGCCTGACCCCGCATGGCTACCCGGCGATATGCTGCAACGGGCGTTGCACTCTGCCGTCCGCCGTCTGGACGCACACGGACAAAGCTATAGCCTGCCTCCGGGAAGGCGTGATTTACGAAGTAAGATTGCCGCGCGTTCTGCGCAATGGGGGGCTCGTTTCGGCGCGGATGATCTCATCATCACCGCGGGTGCAACGCAGGCGCTGCGCCTTGCCCTTCAGGCAGTGTGCCAGCCAGGTGATGTCGTAGCGATTGAGCAGCCTGCCTACTTTGGTACACTCCTGCTGCTGGAAGATTTAGGCCTAAGAGCCTTAGCGATCCCGACCGATCCCGTTGAAGGCCTGTTACTGGAACCGCTGGCTGACGCCATTCGCTACCACCGCCCCGCTGCCGTTTTGGCCTCACCCACCGTGCAAAACCCTTTGGGTGCCAGTATGCCCGTTGCACGCAAGCAAGAGCTTGTTGCTCTGCTTGAGCAGGCAGAGATCCCTTTAATTGAGGACGATGTCTATGGTGACCTCGTTGGCGAAGGGCAACGCCCTCCGGCCTGCAAAGCGTTCGACCAGAGCGGAAACGTGATTTACTGCAGTTCGCTCTCTAAAACGCTTGCGCCAGGCTGGCGGATCGGCTGGATTGCCGCCGGGCGCTACCACGCGCAGGTATTGCAGACGCGTATGGCCGGAGAGTGGGCAGGTGCGCCAATGCTGGAAGCCGCAACGAGCGAGATCCTCGCAAGTGGCGACTACGATCGTCATCTGCGGCGGTTAAAGCACCGGATCGCAGAGGGAATAGACGCCGTCGTTGCGCGGGTCGAGACGAGTTTCCCACCGGGTACACGTGTTAACGTGCCCACTGCCGGTTTCCTGTTGTGGGTAGAACTTCCTCAGCAGATCAACGCGCTGGAGGTGCATCGACGTGCGCTGGCGTTGGGCATCGGCGTCAGCCCTGGCCCGCTGTTTTCCCCTGGCGCAGAATTAACGCACTTTCTGCGGCTAAACTGCGCAAACGAACCAACGCCCCGCCTGCTGAATGCCGTGGAACAGATTGGCGCGCTGTGTCACGAGCTGGCTGTTTTCACACCAGACTCTCCAGCCACTCGGTAAATACCCGCACTTTTCGGGAGAGGTGACGGTGTGGATAGAGAAGTGACAATTTTCGGTCCGGAGATCGGTAGTCTGGCAAGACTTCAACCAGAAGACCACGGTCAATGTAAGGCTGCAGAAAGAGATTCATCCCCTGCATTAATCCCAGTCCGGCCAGACCTGCCGCAATGTAGGCTTCGGAGTTATCCACCACAAGTTTTCCGGGAAGTTTAATCTCAGCAGTCCCTTCTGGCGTTGTAAAAGTCCACGGATAAATTTGTCTGCTGTTGTTGTTAACCCAGTTGATCGCCTGATGTTCGCGTAAATCATCCAGCGTTGCAGGCGTGCCGTTTTTCGCAAGCCAGGCCGGGCTGGCACAAGTCGTAATCTTGATATTCCCGATTTTACGCGCGATATAGTCACCATCGTCGAGTTCTCCCACCCGTAGCACACAGTCCAGGCCCTCTCGTAGCATATCCCGACGACGGTCAGAACTGCTCAGGATAATATCGATTTCAGGATGCTGGCGATAAAAATCAGGCAGATTAGGTATCACCCGCAACGCCGCAAAAGAGATGGGCATATCCACACGTAACTGACCGTGTATTGCCCGGCCACTGCCAAACGACTCCAGTAATTCATCCGCCTGCACCAGCAGAGGTTTACTCTGACGGTAAAACGCTTCCCCATCAGGTGTCAGGCTGATACGACGCGTTGTTCGTTGCAGTAAACGTGTGCCGCTGTGTTGCTCCAGAAGCTGTAATGCTTTGGTGACTGCCGGACGATGGATTTGCAGATTCTCCGCCGCCTGGGTAAGACTCCCTGACTCAATAATTTCAATAAAAATCCTAATAGATTCAAAGAGGTTTATTTGCATAAAGGATGTTTTTGCCGCAAGCAGGATAAAGTTATTGTTATGAATTTTATAACAGTGATGAATCTTTTTGGCTATTTTTCCTAACAATATTGAGCCCTACACTCTCCCCCATTCAAACGTGAGGGAGAGTCTGCTATGAAAAATAACCGTATCTGTCAGATCCTGGGTATCGAAAAACCTGTTATTCAGGGGCCTTTATCCTGGCTCACTGATGCACGATTAGTCGCCGCAGTCAGCAATGCCGGAGGGCTCGGTGTGCTGGGACCAAATGCAGGTTTAACCGCCGATACCGCGGTCTCTACGCCGAAAGAGACCGCTGAAAAAATGCGTGAGGAAATTCGTAAAACCAAACGGCTGACCGAAAAACCCTTTGGCGTGAACCTGATCCCCACAGCCGTTAATGACATCTGGACCGGGCCTATCCTTCAGGTGGTGAAAGAAGAAGGTATCAGGGCCGTGGTGTATACGGGTTATGGGGAAGGCAGCATTATTCCAGCGCTTTTTAACGAGTTAAAAGAGGCAGGTATCACCATTATCTACCGCGACATCAACCCAACGCCTGAAAACACTCGTCTCGCAGAAGACCTGGGAGCAGACATTATCGTCGCCACCGGTTTTGACGAAGGGGGCACACTGCCCGCAACGGTGCTTGGCACCTTTTCCATCGTGCCGCTGATTGCCGATGCCGTGAAGCACATTCCAGTGATGGCTGCGGGGGGTATCACCGATAACCGCACCGCCAGAGCGGCCCATGCATTAGGCGCTGAAGGCGTGTTTGCCGGTTCGGTCTTTATCAGCACGAAAGAAAGCCGCGTGCCGCAGGGGGTCAAAGATAAAATTATTGCCGCCAACGGTCTCGATTTGCTGCTTTTCCGCACCGTGCCCCATTACTACCGTTCTCTTCCCGGCAAGCTGGCGGAAAAACTGGCGTTGATGGATAAAACAGGTGCAAGCAACGAAGAGTTGGGCAAGGTGATGGGAGGATTACGGGGTTTACGCCTGGGTATGCTGGAAGACAACACCGATGAAGGTTATATCGCGCTTGGCACAGGCATCGGAAATATCCGTAGTGTTAAAAGCGTCGCCGACGTCGTCAATGCGTTAACAGTTGAGTAAGTGTCCCCGCGTCCTGGCTTGCACCAGGACGCCCTTACAGTCAGGGAATAATACGTGCCGCTCTCAGCTGCGCGAACAGGTTGAAAAACATCTCATCGGTTGCCTGCATTCGCGTGAAGCCAGACCGCCGGAGCTTGCTGCCATCACCGAACATGTCGTAATTCCAGCTAAAGACGAAATCGGCAAAATGTCCGTCATTCAGCTGCATAATATCCGTTTCTACCAGCCGATCTCTGGCAAGCTCGCGCCATACCTCACGATAGTCCTTAAACAGCTGATGAAATGACAACCTCACGGGTGGAGCAGATTCCAGTTCAAACCAGCGTGCGATGCGCGGCCATAGCTCACTCCAGCGCCAGATATCGCCGTTATTCACGTTGAAAGCCTGATTCTGCGCCGCAGATGTCGAGGCAGCCCACAGCGTTGCCTCGGCCAGCAACCCGGCGTCAGTATGATCAACGATACTGTGCCAGGTCTGCTCGGTACCGGGAAAGCGCAAAGGTAGCCCCTGAGCCTTACACAAAGACGCATACAGAGCGATGCTCAGCGCCAGATTCATCGTGTTGCCGGGCACGGTACTTCCCACCACGCCCGGTCTGATGGCATTCCAGTGCCAGCTTTTCCCACGCTGAAAATCGCTGAGCCACGTGAGCTGAGCGGCGTTAAATTCTGCACCCGGTACGCCAGGATCGCTTTCGCGTGCCGGGGTTTTGAACGGCCCCAGATGTGCACCATAGACTTTGTACCCCTGCATCAGGCTGACCGTCTGCAGCGGTGCTGTTTTTTCGATATGACTGACCAGATGACGCAGCATCGTAACGTTCGGCTCGACCATGTCTGTCCAGTTTGCTGCGTTCGCCCAGGCGCTGTAAAAAATATGGGTGATATCACTCAGGGGTTGCAGCACCTCTGCGCTGTTCTGCGCATCCAGTAAATCGACATTCACCATCGGAATAGCATCCGGATGGGTCACTGCATGGCGACTGAGACCGATCACCTGCCATTTATTGTGCAGGAGCGTTTTGACGAGCTGTCTGCCCACAATTCCGCTGGCACCAGCGACCAGCGCGACGTTTTGTTGCGGCATCTTATTCATGAAGTTTCTCCAGAAAGGGTGACAGGCGCAGTGTCATATATTATTTTTTTATTGGATATCCCCTTAAACCGATGGCACTTATCAGAAAAATCATTAAATGAATAATAAACTCAACGCCATTTCCACCTTTCTTTGCGTTGCAAAAGCAGGTTCCTTTTCTGCCGCCGCCCGCCAGAGCGGGATGAAGCAATCTGCGGTCAGCCAGCAGATCGCCGCCCTTGAACAAGAGCTTGGTGTCGTGTTGCTGCATCGTACAACGCGATCAATGAAGTTGACTGAACAGGGAGAGCGTTACAGCCGTGATATGCAGCTTGTGCTGGATGCCATGCGGGAAGCTGAGATGCGGCTGGATCCTGTCGATCAGCAATTTCAGGGGAGAGTGCATGTCCAGCTGCCGAGCGGGCTGGGCCAGATCTTTTTGCCACATTTGCTTTCGCTGCAACGCCTGCATCCAGAATTGCACCTGATGCTTTCCCTTGATGATCGCATTGCCGACCTGGTGACAGAAGGGGTGGATGTCGCAATACGACTAAGCAGTGAGCCTCCTCTGGCGCATGCGGCTCGCGTGCTGGCACGTGTTGAAACCGCGCTGTTTGCCGCCCCTGAATTTCAGGCGGTGCACAGCGTCAGGGAGCTGGCGACGCTGCCACATGTACGATTTAGTAGTATCCCGCTGGATGCCCCATTGCGGCTGCTTTCTCAGGAAGAGACCCTCGACGTGAAGGTGAATACCGTTTTCCGCGCCAATACCAGCGACGCGCTATTACAGGCGCTGGAGTCAGGCATCGGAATCGGAGGCATGCAGCTACCGCTTGCGGTCAGCGCATTGAAAAATGGCACACTGGTGCCGATCTTACCCGCCTGGCGGTTACCCGACCGATTCCTCTATGCCGTTTTCCCTGATGCCCGCTTTATTCCACAGCGCGTCCGACGTGTCGTCAGCGTGATTGAGCAATTACTGCCTGAGATCATGAAGAAAAACTGAACATTCCCCCCGCAAATCACGTGCACTTTTTGACCATAAGGAATAGAGTATTTTCACCGTATCCTCTTCTTTATGGAGCACATATGCCCGATTACAGTTTCTTCAGGAAAGGCCCGGATCTCGTTGCGATCGAGAGCGCAAACATCGATGCAGCTTCTCAGCTGACCGCTCAGGGGTTTGAAAAGCAGTTTGAGGAGATCAGCGCTGCGGATGAAAAAACGGCGCTTACCCGCTTTGCTGATATCCATAAAAATAATGACATCGATCGCCATAACTTCCTGGCAGGTGCGGGCCAAATGCCGTTGATCGGCGTGCTGACGGCGGCGGCAACCTGGTTGACGCAAAAGAAATAACGCAGGAGTACTCTACCTCGCCACCGGCAAATCCGCGTACCGCGTGGTATAAGCCGGAGACAGCATCTCGCGTTTCATTGCCCAGGATTTCTCAATCCCCTGCCCGGCAAACCATATCTTCCCTTTGCCGGAATGATTGACGCTATCGATCATGTCCATCAGTGCCGCACTGTTGACGCGCAGACGGTTATCGTCAAACAAATTAAGCTGGGCGACACCTGTACTGAAAAAGTCCGCCAGCATCACCCCCGCTTTCATGTAGCGATACCCGTCAAGCCATATACGCCCCAGCGCCTCCGTGGCAGCACGGATGATATCGCGTGAGTCGTTGGTCGGCGTCATCAGGATGGTTGAAGCCTGATTGCCGTAATAAATTTCGTTGTCGGCATGAGGGCTAGTGCGCAAAAACACGCTGATAAAGCGGCAGTATTGATGCTCGCCGCGTAGTTTTTCTGCGGCACGTTCCGCGTAGGCACAAATGGCCTGATGCATCTCTTCGTATTGCGTAATCCGGTGTCCAAACGAACGGCTACAGATAATTTGCTGCTTTGTAGGAGTAAACTCTTCCAGATCAAGGCAGGGTTCGCCGCGAAGCTCTCGCACCGTGCGCTCCAGTACCACGTTAAAATGTTTACGAATGACCCAGGATGAGGCATCCGCCAGCGCCAGTGCCGTGGAGATCCCCATCGCATTGAGTTTTTTCGTGATGCGCCGTCCAACGCCCCACACCTCGTCTACCGGTACATTCGCCAGCAGTTTGCGCTGCCGCTCGCGATCCGATAAATCCACCACGCCACCGGTACTCGACCACCGCTTGGCCGCATAGTTGGCCAGCTTCGCCAGCGTTTTTGTCGGGGCAATACCGACGCCAACCGTTAAGCCCGTATTTTTAAGTATCTGCGCGCGCACCTGGCGACCAAATGCTTCCAGCGACATGCAGTGGCTGACACCTGACACATTCACGAACGCTTCATCAATGGAATAGATCTCTATTGCCGGGGCAAGATCGGTCAGGGTTTGCATCACCCGGCTGCTGAGGTCGGCATAGAGTGCATAATTCGAACTAAAGACGTACACCCGGGAGGGGTAGCTCTTCTCTTTGAATTTGAAATACGGCTCACCCATTTTTATACCGAGCTGCTTTGCCTCCCGCGACAGTGAAATAATGCAGCCGTCGTTATTCGAAACTACCACGATGGGCTTCCCCTCCAGATCGGGACGGAACACCTTCTCGCAGGAGGCATAGAAACTATTCACATCAACCAGCGCGAACATGTTTATGCGTTTTGAGTGTGTGGGTAACAACCCCGAAGATTTGCAGCTCCTCTTCGGACTGAAAGGTGATCGGCTGATAGCGGACATTATGTGGCAGGAGTATCAGGACCGGACGGGTCTGCAACTCTTTCACGGTAAATTCACCGGCGACCGACGCCACCACGATATCGCCATGTTCAGCATTTAACGAGCGGTCAACCACCAGCAGATCGCCGTCGCCGATCCCGGCGCCAATCATCGAGTCTCCGCTCACCTTGACGAAATAGGTTGCACTCGGGTGTCTGACCGCCAGCCTGTTGAGATCGAGGCGATCCTCCACATAATCCTGCGCAGGGCTTGGGAAACCACAGGCAACACGCTCCAAAAATAAAGGTAATTCAATGTATTGCTTTGGATGATAAGAAAAGAGAGTGTTCATAAATGCCTTTCTCGCCACATACTGTATATAAATACAGTATTACGGATAATGCCCCAGGATCAAGGTCATTTCCGCAGACGATCCCAAACGCATTGAAGTTTGAGAGGATTTAATTCAGCTGCAGCTTCTGCAGGTTACTCCACCACCACTTTCACCTTCGGCTTCGACAACAAAATATGAATAAGCTCGGTAAAAGGAACCGGTTTAAAAAAGTAGTACCCCTGCTGAAAGACGATGTTATTGCGATTGAGGTAGTCTAGCTGCGCCTTCGTCTCTACGCCTTCCGCTACAATGCTGATGGAGAGTTTACGCGCCAGATCCAGCACACAGTCGAGGATGCGGGTAGAGTCCGCATGCTCGTTCACCCGGCTGACGAAGCTATGGTCAATTTTGATATAATCAATATGCAGATCATGCAGATAAGAGAGTCCAGAATAGCCGGTACCAAAATCATCCAGTGCAATAGCGAACCCTTTTTCATGGAGCACATTCAGGGTCTGGACAAGGTTTTCATCAATATCCAGCGGTTCCCGCTCTGTCACTTCGATCACCAGGTTCAGATCTTTTCTGACGAAACTATCCTTGTACTTCAGGCACTCATCCAGGAAGGTCGGCATCGCAATGTGGGGGGCACTGAAATTCAACCCGACGTGAAACCCTTCCGGTAATTTCGTGGAAATCGCGTTCATCTGTGTCGTCACCTGCGCCATCAGGCTTTGCGTCAGAGGAACAATCAGCCCCGATTTTTCAGCAATGGGAATGAATGTAGCCGGAGAAATATAGCCCGCCTGCGGATGCTTCCATCTTGCCAGCACCTCCACGCCCCGCAAAGTGCCTTCTCTGCCATTCACCACAGGCTGGTAAAACGGAACGATTTCCCCCCGGGCAATTGCGGTACGAAGTGACTCTTCAGGCAGGGTGTTTTTGTTCAGATACTTATGCAAAACGTAAGCGGCAGTACCGGAGATCAGCAGTAAAAACAGCATGATGCCTGCCCCGTGTTCGATCAGCCTTTGTACGCTAAACAGAGGAGGAAGATTATATCTGACGCTATAGGGGTAATTTCCCGACCGGGCCTGCCCGACCTGCGTTTCCTGGCGATGAGTGATGGTGAAATTGCCGGAAGCATCAAGAGCGTAACCGCCCACCACCAGTGCGTAATTAACATGCTCCAGAGGCGTACTCAGAGCGTCACGGATATGGCTATCGCTCACGCTGACCATAATTCGATTGGTGGCAAAGTGGGTCTGAAATAACAAAACAGGTCGTCCGTTTACCGTATCGCTCGCCGGCGTGAGCAGTAATTCTGAAAAAGGTATATCATTAATATTTAATAATAAAATACGATTCCCCGGCAGAGATGAACACCAGGGTTGCCCCTTTTTCAGAATAACGATGGTTCTGAGATGGGGTTGCAGAGCGGCCTCCGTACCAAGCTGATACTGCCCATCTGCATCACATCCCTTCGCAATAATTTCCGTCGCGGTTCTGGCTGCAACCCGTGCTTCATCAAGAATGGCATTGATATTGTTAACGGCGTATCTGGCTCCCGACGAGCTATCAACCCGAGCTGAATACCAGAGCTGTATATTGAGGATAAAAACGCCAGCAATAAAAATAGCCACTGCTGTTATGACAGGAATAAAGACATTGCGCATTGCCGTCTCAACTGTACTTAGCATTATCAGTACAAAGAGCATGGTCGACAACATTAAAAATAACCACTGAAAAAAGAGACAAATCTCAGGGTGTTGCAAACAAAACCCGGAAATTTTCCGGGTTTTGCTTATATCAGGTTTAGTCCACCAGCGAATTTAGCGTTTTCACGGCTTCAGGCGGTAGGTGCAGTGCCCCCGCCGCAAGGTTTTGCCGCAGATGCGTCACGGAAGAGGTTCCGGGGATCAGCAAGATGTTCGGGGAACGTTGCAACAACCACGCCAGCGCCACCTGCATTGCCGTTGCGCCCAGTGAATCAGCAACGGCCTGCAGCCCGGAAGATTGCAGTGGCGTAAAACCTCCGAGCGGGAAGAACGGTACATACGCAATGCCCTGCTGCGCCAACCCATCCACCAGCACATCGTCCCCCCGGTTTACAATGTTGTACATGTTCTGCACGCACACCACCGGCACCATCTTCTGCGCTTCCGCAACCTGAGTGGCCGTCACATTGCTCAGACCAATATGACGCACCAGCCCTTGCTGTTGTAGCTCTGCCAGGGTGGAAAGCGGTTCCGCAATCGACCCTTCCGCAGGCCCGTGTGTGCTGAACATAATTCGCAAATTCACCACGTCCAGCACGTCAAGCTGCAGATTACGCAGGTTGTCATGCACCGCCTGAGTCAGTTCCTGCGCGGAAAAGGCCGGCAGCCAGGCACCTTTACTGTCGCGACGGGCACCGATTTTGGTCACGATAGTCAGATCGTCCCGGTAAGGATGAAGTGCTTCGCGGATCAGTTGATTGGTAATATGCGGACCATAAAAATCACTGGTATCAATGTGGTTCACCCCCGCCGCGACGGCTTCACGCAGCACGTCCAGCGCGGCCAGCTTATCCTTCGGTGGACCAAAGACGCCCGGCCCGGCAAGCTGCATCGCGCCATAGCCCAGTCGTTTAACCGTCCGCGTCCCGAGCGCGTACGTCCCGCTTTTATCAATGCTGCTCATGTTAACCTGCCTCATAAAAATGATCCGGATTTACAACAGGTTCCCTGAGAGAACCCTTGGTTAAGCGCGAGTTAAATTAAAGTTTAAATTCTCTACGACGATAGTATTGGAGTACCCCTGCATTTTCTCTAACGGACGACCGCTATGCTGAAAAATCTGCACGTGATTACCGGTATTATCTTTGCCCTCACCATATTCTGTCTGTTGCAAGTTGTCACGGGAGGGTTGTTCTACTCTGCTGTCAGCAACGATCGCCATAACTTCCAGAACTCCGGGGTGCTCAATGCCCAACAGGAGAGTCTGAGCGACAGCGTGAACACGCTGGTGAAAACCCGCGTCACCGTCACCCGCGTGGCGATCCGTTACCTGAAAAACCAGCGTGACCCGGCTTCCCTTGCGGCGATAAACAAACTGCTTGGCACCGCAGGCGACTCGCTGGCAAAAGCCGAGGCCTACAACAAAGAGTGGCAGAAACTGCCGCAGGTTAAGGGTCAGGATGCGGCATTAACCGACGAAATGCAGAAGTCCTGGAACCAGATGCACGAAGTGATGCGTTTATCGATTGAGTACCTGCGTGCCGATAACTACCAGGCCTATGGCGATCTGGACGCTCAACAGGCCCAGGACGATATGGAAGCGGTCTATAACCGCTGGCGTGCCGAAAACAACACCCTGCTGAAGGCCGCAACGGAAGAGAACCAGAGCAGCTTTACCCAGATGCAATGGACGCTGGCGGCTATTTTGCTGGCCGTTATCGCGGTACTGGTAGTGATCTGGCAGGGCTTACAACATCTGCTGTTAAAACCCCTCAACACCATTATGAACCATATTCGCGCGATTGCGGGCGGCGATCTGACGCAGGATATCGTCATCACGGGTCGCAATGAGATGGGTCAACTGGCCGCAGGTCTGCAGGATATGCAGCAGTCGCTGGTGACCACCGTCAGCGCCGTACGTGGGAGCACTGACTCCATCTACACCGGCGCTGGCGAAATTGCCGCAGGCAGCAACGATCTTTCCGCCCGCACCGAGCAGCAGGCCTCCTCGCTCGAGGAGACCGCCGCCAGCATGGAAGAACTGACCGCAACGGTTAAACAGAACTCCGATAACGCCCGTCAGGCTACGCTACTGGCGAAAAACGCCTCTGAAACCGCAGCCCGTGGCGGTCACGTGGTGGATAACGTTGTTCGCACCATGACCGAAATTGCTGACAGTTCGCAGCAAATTGCGCACATTACCGGCGTGATTGACAGCATCGCTTTCCAGACGAACATTCTGGCACTTAACGCAGCGGTGGAAGCTGCTCGTGCCGGGGAGCAGGGTCGTGGTTTTGCGGTTGTGGCAGGCGAAGTCCGGACGCTGGCGAGCCGCAGTGCGCAGGCGGCGAAAGAGATCAAAGGGCTTATCGAAAACTCCGTCAGCCGGGTGAATACCGGTTCTGAGCAGGTTAGCGAAGCTGGCACCACCATGAAAGAGATTGTCGCTGCCGTTACCCGTGTGACCGATATTATGGGTGAGATTTCGTCGGCATCCGATGAACAGAGCCGTGGTATCGAACAGGTAAGCCTGGCCGTTTCACAGATGGACAGCGTGACACAGCAAAACGCCGCGCTGGTGCAGGAGTCCGCCACGGCGGCGGCGGCGCTGGAAGATCAGTCTGAACAGCTGCGCCAGGCAGTGGCGGCATTTCGTCTGAACGGCAAAGAAAAAGTCGCAGCCCCGCGCCCGGCCAATGTGAAGACACCGCAGTTGCTGCGTCCGGCAACGACAACCGCCTCTACCGACAGCAACTGGGAAACGTTCTAAGTCTATGGCGGGCGAGGCTATCGCCCGCTAGCGGCTGCGCTTGGCGTGCCGCTCCCAGTTTTCCTGTTTCGCTTCATCGGATTTTCGTAGCGAAACATAACATGCCCCGCTGCCGCCGTGATGCGGCAGCGCCACGCAGAAAGCCTGCACTTCCTCAAACTCGGTTAACCAGCGCGCCAGATAGCTGCGCACCACATTAGGATGGGAGTTCTGCTCACGCCCTTTCCCGTGAATGATAATCAGGTTACGTAACCCGTCACGTCCGGCCTGGCGAATAAAAGAATACAGCATCTGACGGCAGCGTTCGGCGGGCTGACGTAAGAGATTTAAGCTGGCCTGGCGGGCATATTTACCCGTGCGTAGCTTATCAATAACGCCCTGCTGCACCCCTTCGCGCTGGAACGCCAGCGCCTCTTCAAGGGGCAGAAGTTCCAGAAAGCCCAGGGTCAGGAAGTTATCCAGCTGTTCGGTATCCATCTCCTGGCGCGACCGCGTATTGCGGCTTGGCTGCCAGTGAATATCCGGGCTGCGCTTCAGGGGCTGGACATCCTCCATGGCGTCAAGAAAAAAGGATTTGTCGTCAGGGTTCATGGATATCCTCCGGCTACATCTGAGGACTGTACTATACCTGTGCCAGACAGGGGCCTCAATAACCGTTATACCGCGAGATATGGTATAAATATTAACCTGATGAATAGATATAATAATCCCCCCACAGACTTAAACCACACTTAACTAAAATTTTAGCAAAGATAAAATAAGTGATTTGTGTTAAAAATTCGTGAAATCAATCACTCACCCGCCTTTCAATTTTCAGGAAAGGTGTTATAACTAAATAAACCTGCCCCATGGATATAACACTCAGGATCTGCGAAAGGACGCACTGCTGTGTGTACTGTAGGGTCTGTCTGATGTCGGGCAGACCCTGTTTTTTTTATTATATAAACTTCACTCTACGACTATTTTTCTCGCTTCTCTTCTGAATTGCGTTATTAACGATTCGGCAAGAGGCGTCTGACGTGAATCACGGCGCTGAACTAAATAATATGCCGCTTTTGGAAGCGACTCGATAACCGGGATCATGACCAGACGGTGCGCCAGCAGCGGGTCACAGCCCAGTTCCAGTGGCAATATACTTAAAAAATCACTTTGCGCGACAAGGCTAATACAGGAAGTAAACGTTTCACAGACCACACCAATCCGCGGTATTTGCGAGCGATGGTTAAATACATCCTCTAATTGCTTATAATAACTTCCCCGTGGCGTCGGCATTGTCCAGTTATAATGCAAAAGTTCATTAATAGAGGTTGCTCCTGTCGCCGGATGCCCTTTCCGGCAAAATACCGCAAACGGTTTTTCGAACAGCTTTTCAAACGTAAATTCATGGTCGTAAGGTCCCTGATAATAGGTGTTGATGGTAAAGTCCAGCTCCCCCTGGCGTAGTTCATTGATCATCGACACCAGTTGCCCTTCCATAATCCGGACTTTGACCTGCGGGTGCTGCGCATGAAAGCGGGTGATGACGGCGGGCATGAGGCTGCGTGAAACACTGGCCCCCATCCCAATGTTGATTTGCCCGGCCAGTTCCCCCTGCCGCTGGCGAATGTCATCCTGCGCCGCACGTAACTCTTCCAGAATCAGCCTGGCGCGCGGGTAAAAACCTTCGCCACATTCGGTCAATGCCACGCCCTTACTCCTGCGCACAAAAAGCTGCGCCGCCATGCCCTCTTCCAGCTCTTTGATGGATTTGGTCAGCGCCGGTTGTGACAGATTGAGCGCCCTGCTGGCACCACGAATACTGCCCTGGCGCGCGACTTCAACAAACGCCCGGATTTGATGAAATTTAATCTGAAATGACATAGCCCGACCGATAACCGTTGTTTATCAGAGTAAAGAAACTGTCATCTACTTTAATAGAAAGGGATGTGCGAGGGTAATTCCTGAACGGTTAAAACTGTGAAAAAACGGTTAGTGATAAGTAAAAACTATCACAGCGTGAAGCAGTTCACATATTTTAATGATAACAGGAACAGATATGAACACACTGGCGCAATACATCCAGACATTAACGCCGCAGCTAAGGGCATGGCGTCGCGATTTTCACCATTTTGCAGAATCCGGCTGGGTGGAGTTTCGTACCGCCGCGAAGGTCGCGGAAATCCTTGACTCAATGGGTTACGAACTGGCGATGGGCCGCGACGTAGTGGATGCCGAAAGCCGTATGGGGCTGCCTGATGACGCCACCCTTGCGCGGGAGTTTGACCGCGCTCGTGCACAAGGCGCGCCTGAGAAATGGCTCGCGCCGTTTGAAGGCGGATTTACCGGGATTGTAGCGACCCTCAATACCGGCCGACCAGGGCCGACCCTGGCGTTTCGCGTGGACATGGATGCCCTTGATTTAAGTGAAGCACTCGACGACAGCCACCGCCCGTATCGCGACGGATTTGCCTCCTGCAATCCTGGGATGATGCACGCCTGCGCGCACGACGGCCATACCACCATTGGTCTGGGACTGGCACAGGTGCTTAAGCAGAGTGAATCACAACTCAATGGTACCCTCAAACTGATCTTCCAGCCTGCCGAAGAAGGGACGCGCGGCGCACGCGCCATGGTCGCTGCCGGAGCGCTGGACGACGTGGACTATTTCACGGCCATCCATATTGGTACCGGCGTGCCTGCCGGTACGGTTGTCTGCGGCAGCGATAACTTTATGGCGACGACCAAGTTCGACGTGAACTTTACCGGCGTTGCCGCACACGCAGGCGGTAAACCGGAGGACGGGCGTAACGCTCTGCTCGCCGCGGCGCAAGCCGCCATCGCCCTGCACAGCATTGCACCGCACAGCGAAGGTGCATCCCGGGTGAACGTTGGGGTAATGCAGGCGGGCAGCGGACGCAACGTGGTACCTGCCAATGCGATGATCAAGGTTGAAACCCGCGGCGAAAGCGAAGCCATTAATCAGTATGTCTTTGAACGAGCACAGTCTGTTATTACCGGCGCGGCGGCACTCTATGGCGTGACGGCCGAGATACGCCTGATGGGAGCCGCCACCTCCAGCGCCCCCACCCCCGCCTGGGTCGATTATCTGCGCGAGCAGGCAGGCCAGGTGTCCGGCGTGGTGCATGCCATTGATAACGTTAAAGCCCCGGCGGGTTCCGAAGACGCCACGTTAATGATGGCCCGCGTGCAGCTGAACGGCGGCATGGCGTCATATATGGTGTTTGGCACGAATTTGAGCGCCGGACATCACAATGAAAAATTCGACTTTGATGAGCAGATAATGGCTGTTGCCATCGAAACGCTGGCGCGGACTGCGCTTAATTTCCCGTGGACGCGAGGTGTGTGATGCAGGAGAACTACGCTTTTATTGCCGATGCGATCGACACGCGATGTCGGATGTTAACCGATATTGCCGACGAGATTTGGGATCATCCCGAAACGCGTTTTGAAGAGTTCTGGTCAGCTGAACGGCTCGCCAGTGCGCTGGAGGCCGAAGGCTTCACGCTAACCCGTGAAGCGGGTGGCATTCCGAATGCCTTTATCGCCAGCTTCGGCAGCGGGAAACCGGTTATCGCTCTGCTGGGCGAATACGACGCGCTGGCCGGCTTAAGCCAGCAGGCGCACTGTGCCGCAGCGCAATCCGCCACGCCGGGAGCTAACGGCCACGGCTGCGGGCATAATCTCTTAGGTACTGCAGCATTTGCGGGGGCAATGGCGGTAAAAAGCTGGCTGGAACAACACGGTGGTAGCGGAACAGTGCGTTTTTACGGCTGCCCCGGTGAAGAAGGCGGCTCCGGAAAAACCTTTATGGTGCGTGAGGGTCTGTTTGATGACGTCGATGCCGCCGTCACCTGGCACCCGGAAGCGTTTGCTGGCATGTTTAACGTCAGTACGCTGGCCAACATTCAGGCCGCCTGGCGTTTTCACGGCGTGGCGGCGCATGCGGCCAACTCTCCCCATCTTGGACGCAGCGCGCTGGATGCCGTAACACTGATGACTACTGGCACCAACTTCCTTAACGAACACATCATCGAGAAAGCGCGCGTCCATTACGCCATTACTGACACCGGGGGCATTTCACCCAACGTGGTGCAGGCGCAGGCCGAAGTGTTGTACCTGATCCGCGCTCCGGAGATGGCCGACGCACAACAAATCTATGAACGCATTGGGAAAATCGCTCAGGGCGCAGCGATGATGACCGAAACCACCGTCGAGTGTCGCTTTGATAAAGCCTGCTCCAGCTACCTGCCGAACCGTACGCTCGAGGCGGCGATGTATCGCGCAATGCAGCACTACGGTACGCCCGAATGGACCACCGAAGAGCGCGATTTTGCCCGCGAGATCCGCGCCACACTGACGCCAAACGATCTGCAAAACAGTCTGAAAAATATTGCTGCAACAGGCGGGGAAGCCGGTAAAGCCTTTGCCCGCCGCCACCAGGAGACGCTGCTGGTGGATGAAATCGCGCCCTATTCCATCACCGACAACGTGCTGGCGGGTTCAACCGACGTGGGCGACGTCAGCTGGAAAATGCCCGTTGCACAGTGCTTCAGCCCCTGCTTTACCGTCGGCACGCCGCTGCACACCTGGCAACTGGTGGCGCAGGGACGTACCTCCATTGCCCACAAAGGCATGCTGCTGGCCGGAAAAGTGATGGGAGCTACCGCGCTAAATCTGCTACAGGATGCAGAACTGCTGAAAAAATGCCGGGAAGAGTTTGAACAACAAATACAAGAAAAACCGTACGTGTGTCCGATCCCACAAGGTGTGACACCGTCACCTTTAAAATAAAAAAACACAACACAACAACACAATAGTCACGAGGAACGCCCATGAGTATGTCATCCATACCTTCGCATTCCCCATCCGGTAAGCTCTATGGCTGGGTTGAAAGGATCGGCAATAAAGTACCGCACCCTTTCCTGCTTTTTATCTGGTTAATCGTGGTTTTGATGGTCGCCACTGCCGTGCTCTCCGCCTTCGGCGTCAGCGTGCGAAGTCCGGCTGACGGCAGCCTGGTGGCGGTAAAAAACCTGCTCAGCGTGGAAGGGTTGCACTGGTTTTTACCCAACGTCATCAAAAACTTCAGCGGTTTCGCCCCGCTTGGTGCCATTCTGGCGCTGGTTCTGGGTGCAGGGCTCGCGGAGCGAGTAGGACTGTTACCGGCCCTGATGGTGAAAATGGCCTCTCACGTCAGCGCACGTTACGCCAGCTATATGGTGCTGTTTATCGCCTTCTTCAGCCATATCTCTTCCGATGCTGCGCTGGTCATTATGCCGCCCATGGGCGCGCTGATTTTCCTCGCAGTCGGACGTCACCCTGTAGCGGGTCTGCTGTCGGCAATTGCGGGTGTCGGGTGCGGTTTTACCGCCAATCTGCTGATTGTCACTACCGACGTACTGCTCTCGGGCATCAGTACGGAGGCGGCGAAAACTATCGACCCCGCGATACATGTCAGCGTCATCGATAACTGGTACTTTATGGCAAGCTCGGTCATTGTCCTGACGATTGTCGGCGGGCTGATAACCGATAAGATCATCGAACCGCGTCTGGGAAAATGGGAAGGTCGCAGCGATGAAAAGCTGGAAACCCTGAGCAAAGAACAGCGCTTCGGCCTGCGCGTGGCGGGCGTGGTCTCGCTGGCCTTTATCGCCCTGGTGGCGCTAATGGTGGTGCCGGAAAGCGGTATTCTGCGCGATCCGGTCAAACATACCGTACTTCCCTCACCCTTTATTCAGGGCATTGTGCCGCTGATTATTCTGTTTTTCTTTGTCGTGTCGCTCGCCTACGGCATCGCTACCGGTAAAATTCGCCGTCAGGCCGATCTGCCGCAGCTGATGATCGAGCCGATGAAAGAGATGGCGGGCTTTATCGTGATGGTTTTCCCGCTGGCTCAGTTCGTCGCCATGTTTAACTGGAGCAACATGGGCAAATTTATGGCCGTCGGCCTGACCGACGCGCTGGAGGCTGCCGGGTTAAGCGGCGTCCCGGCGTTTGTCGGTCTGGCGCTACTGTCATCCCTGCTGTGCATGTTCATCGCCAGCGGATCGGCCATCTGGTCAATTCTGGCCCCGATCTTCGTGCCGATGTTTATGATGCTGGGGTTCCACCCGGCATTTGCCCAGATCCTGTTCCGTATCGCTGACTCCTCCGTCATCCCGCTGGCGCCGGTTTCGCCGTTTGTTCCGCTGTTTTTAGGCTTCCTGCAGCGCTATAAACCTGAAGCCAAACTGGGTACCTACTATTCGCTGGTTTTGCCCTACCCGCTTATCTTTTTAGGAGTATGGCTGGTCATGCTGGTGGCGTGGTATCTTGTCGGCCTGCCAATTGGACCGGGGATCTACCCGAGGCTGAACTAAAGGAACGAGGATGCTGAGATTACTCGAAGATAAGATTGCGACGCCGCTTGGGCCGCTGTGGGTGATCGCGGACGAGCAGTTTTGTCTGCGTGCCGTTGAGTGGGAAGAGCACAGCGATCGCATGGAAGATCTGCTCGATATTCATTACCGCTCACAGGGGTATGAACGTATCAGTGCCACCAACCCTGGTGGACTGAGCGACAAGCTTGCGGCGTACTTTGAGGGCGATCTCAGCAGCATCGACATCCTACCCACCGCCACGGCCGGAACACCTTTCCAGCGCGAAGTGTGGCAAGCGCTGCGGACTATCCCGTGCGGACAGGTCATGCATTATGGCCAGCTCGCGGAGCAGTTAGGCCGCGCCGGGGCGGCACGCGCAGTGGGTGCCGCGAATGGCTCCAACCCGGTCAGCATCGTGGTGCCCTGCCATCGAGTGATTGGCCGCAACGGCACCATGACGGGGTATGCCGGAGGCGTACAGCGCAAAGAGTGGTTACTGCGTCACGAAGGGTATCTTCTGCTGTAAATCCCAGGCTTTTTGTGCTTAATTTTCTACCGGTTAGGCTAAAAATCCATAATCAAGCTGTGGAATTTCAAGGAGATGGCAGCGCATTGCCGTCTCTTGTTCTTATTGAGAGTTTGCCAGGCTTACGTACTTACCAAAAAGATGTTAAAATTGACCAATATCAATTAAGGCTTGAGCAAACCTATGATCCCGGAAAAGCGAATTATACGACGCATTCAGTCTGGCGGTTGTGCTATCCATTGCCAGGATTGCAGCATCAGCCAGCTCTGTATCCCGTTTACCCTGAATGAGCATGAACTTGATCAGCTTGATAATATCATCGAGCGCAAAAAGCCTATTCAGAAAGGGCAGACGCTGTTTAAAGCGGGAGACGAACTGAAATCGCTCTATGCTATCCGTTCTGGCACCATCAAGAGCTACACCATCACCGAACAGGGTGATGAGCAGATCACCGGCTTCCATCTGGCGGGTGACCTGGTTGGCTTTGATGCCATCGGCACTGGCCACCACCCGAGCTTTGCTCAGGCGCTCGAAACCTCTATGGTTTGCGAAATCCCGTTTGAAACTCTGGATGACCTGTCCGGAAAAATGCCTAATCTGCGCCAGCAGATGATGCGCCTGATGAGCGGTGAGATCAAAGGCGATCAGGACATGATCCTGCTGCTTTCCAAAAAGAATGCAGAAGAGCGCCTGGCTGCGTTTATCTACAACCTCTCCCGTCGCTTCGCTGAGCGTGGTTTCTCTCCACGAGAATTCCGTCTGACCATGACGCGTGGCGATATCGGCAACTACCTGGGCCTGACCGTGGAAACCATCAGCCGTCTGCTGGGCCGTTTCCAGAAAAGCGGTATGCTGGCTGTTAAGGGTAAATACATCACGATCGAAAACGGCGAAGCACTGGCCGTTCTTGCCGGGCACGCCCGTAACGTGGCATAAAGCCCATATGTATATTGCCAGACCAATAAATTTTCTTGATTTATTGGTCTGGCATATTAACACTTCCGTTATCTGACATTTTCACCGTAGCACGTCCCCACACAGCGCCCAAAAGGTTCTCGTTGAGGTTATGAATTGAGAGAAAGTTTATTTTTCGTTTCAGTCGTGATTGCCTCAGTGACCTTTATCTTCATCTGGATCATGCTTGTCGGCCCGATGAAGGGGGAGGAAAAAACCTACGTTCAGGATTCCACGACCTTTGCGATAGCAGTGATGGTGTTGCTGTTTATTGCATTTATTGCGGTGACAACGACCGTTCTTTTCCTCTGATAATTTTTCATGAATTATTGATCTGGCAAAACCTCCCCCCTGTTTCATTCAGGATATATAGGTTACTCTTTTAATTACAGACTGTGGTGACAGTAGTAAGGAGACCTGTATGGCAAAGTATCAAAACATGCTGGTAGCTATCGATCCGAATCAGGACGATCAGCCGGCATTACGACGTGCTGTGTATTTACATCAACGGATTGGTGGCAAAATCAAAGCGTTTTTGCCGATCTATGACTTCTCATATGAGATGACCACCCTTCTGTCGCCTGACGAGCGCACCGCTATGCGTCAGGGAGTGATCAGCCAGCGTACCGCGTGGATCCGCGAACAGGCGAAGTATTACCTGGAAGCGGGAGTTCCTATTGATATTAAGGTGGTCTGGCATAACCGACCTTTCGAAGCCATTATCCAGGAAGTCGTTGCCGGTGAGCATGACCTGCTGCTGAAGATGGCGCACCAGCACGACAAGCTGGAATCCGTGATCTTCACCCCTACCGACTGGCATCTGCTGCGTAAATGCCCTTGCCCGGTCTGGATGGTGAAAGACCAGCCGTGGCCTGAAGGCGGTAAGGCCGTCGTGGCAGTCAATCTCGCCAGCGAAGAGGATTACCACAATGCGCTGAACGAGAAGCTGGTTAAGGAGACAATCCAGCTCGCTGAACAGGTCAATCACACCGAAGTGCATCTGGTTGGCGCGTATCCGGTGACGCCTATCAATATCGCCATTGAACTGCCTGAATTTGACCCGAGCGTGTATAACGACGCCATCCGTGGTCAGCACCTGTTAGCCATGAAAGCGCTGCGCCAGAAATTCAGCATTGATGAGAAAATGACCCACGTGGAAAAAGGGTTGCCTGAAGAGGTTATCCCGGATTTAGCCGAACATTTGCAGGCCGGGATTGTCGTGCTGGGCACCATTGGTCGAACCGGTATTTCTGCCGCATTCCTCGGCAATACCGCCGAACAGGTGATCGACCATCTGCGTTGTGACCTGCTGGTCATTAAACCGGATGAGTACCAGACGCCGGTTGAGATGGACGACCCGGAAGACGATTAAACAGCGTTTGGGGATAAAAAAGCCGCCAGAATTGGCGGCTTTTTCATTTAGTACAACTTACAGCGCTTTCAGAATCGCATCCACGCTGGCTTTGGCGTCGCCAAACAGCATATGGGTGTTCTCTTTGAAGAACAGCGGGTTCTGAACCCCGGCATAGCCAGTGTTCATGGAGCGTTTGAAGACAATGACGTTCTGCGCCTTCCACACTTCCAGAACCGGCATACCGGCGATTGGGCTACGCGGATCGTCCTGCGCCGCCGGGTTCACGGTGTCGTTAGCACCGATGACCAGCACGGTGTCGGTCTCGGCGAAATCATCGTTGATCTCGTCCATTTCCAGCACGATGTCGTACGGCACTTTCGCTTCCGCCAGCAGTACGTTCATGTGACCTGGCAGACGCCCTGCCACCGGGTGAATACCAAAGCGAACCTTGATCCCGCGCGCGCGCAGCTTCTCAGTGATCTCCGCGACCGGATACTGAGCCTGTGCTACCGCCATGCCATAGCCTGGGGTGATAATGACTGAATGCGAGTTTTTCAGCATATCAGCAGTATCTTCCGCGTTAATCTCGCGGTGCTCACCCACTTCTTCGTCAGAACCCGTCGAGGAACCATCAGAACCAAACCCACCGGCGATAACGCTGATGAACGAACGGTTCATCGCTTTACACATGATGTAAGACAGGATCGCACCGGAAGAACCCACCAGCGCACCGGTGACGATCAGCAGGTCGTTGCTCAGCATAAAACCTGCCGCCGCAGCCGCCCAACCGGAGTAGGAGTTCAGCATGGAGACGACCACTGGCATATCCGCACCACCGATGGAGGCCACCAGGTGCCAGCCGAATGCCAGCGCAATAATGGTCATCACCAGCAACGCCAGTACCTGCAAGCCCACGCTTTCGGTACGCACGAAGACCACCAGCAGCACAAACGACACCACCAGCGCCGCCAGGTTCAGCTTATGACGGTTTGGCAGCATCAGCGGTTTAGACGAGATCTTACCGCGCAGTTTACCGAACGCAACAATGGAGCCGGTGAAGGTGACCGCACCGATGAAGATTCCGAGGAACACTTCCGTCAGGTGTATGTTCACCAGAATCGGTTCCAGACCCGGGGTGTGGTACAGGTAGCTGTTGAAGCCTACCAGCACCGCCGCCAGACCGACAAAGCTGTGCAGAATCGCAACCAGCTCCGGCATCTCGGTCATTTCAACGCGTTTCGCCAGACGAATACCAATCGCACCGCCGATGATCATCGCCACCAGGATCCACGCAACGTTGCCGGTGTCCGGCCCGAAGATGGTGGCAATCAGTGCAATCGCCATCCCGGCGATACCAAAGTTATTACCCTGCTGAGACGTTTCGTGTTTGGAAAGCCCCGCCAGACTGAAAATAAACAGGATTGCAGCAACAATGTATGCGGCTGTCACTAATCCTCCAGACATATGCTACCCCTTAGCCTTTACGAAACATTTTCAGCATGCGCTGAGTCACGGTGAAACCACCGAAAATATTGATACTGGCGATCAACACCGCAACAAAGCTCAGGAAGCTGATCCAGCCGCCATGACCAATCTGCAGTAACGCCCCAACCACGATAATCCCCGAGATGGCGTTGGTGACCGACATCAGTGGTGTATGCAAGGCATGGGAGACGTTCCACACCACGTAGTAACCCACCACGCAGGAGAGCGCGAAGACGGTAAAGTGGCCGAGGAACTCTTTCGGTGCAACGTTAGCCAGCCAGCCGAACAGAATAATCGCCAGCGCCATGATCGCGTATTTGCGCCATGGAGAAGCGGGTTTGGCAGGTTCTTTAGGTTCTGGCGCCGCTTTCGGTGCAGCCTGAGGCTGAGCAGAAACCTGAATAGGTGGCGCAGGCCAGGTGATTTCACCTTCACGAACCACGGTAACGCCACGTACGACCACATCGTCGAAATCAACGGTGACGTTGCCGTCTTTCTCTTTGCAGAGCAGTTTCAGCAGGTTAACGAGGTTGGTGCCGTACAGCTGAGAAGACTGCGTTGGCAAGCGACCCGGCAGATCGGTATAACCGATCACCTTCACGCCGTTCGCGGTCGTGGTCACCTGATTCGGGACGGTATATTCACAGTTACCGCCGTTTTGCGCCGCCAGGTCGACAATTACGCTGCCCGGCTTCATGGAATCGACCATTTCACGGGTGATCAGCTTCGGCGCGGGTTTACCCGGGATAAGCGCAGTGGTGACAATAATATCGACATCTTTCGCCTGGGCGGCGAAGAGTTCCATTTCGGCTTTGATAAAGGCTTCAGACATCACCTTCGCGTAACCATCGCCGCTGCCTGCTTCTTCCTTGAAGTCCAGCTCAAGGAATTCGGCACCCATACTTTGAACCTGTTCCTTAACCTCAGGACGGGTGTCAAACGCGCGCACGATAGCCCCCAGGCTATTTGCTGCACCGATTGCAGCAAGGCCCGCAACGCCCGCGCCAATCACCATCACCTTCGCCGGAGGGACTTTACCCGCCGCAGTGATTTGACCGGTAAAGAAGCGACCAAATTCGTGGGCCGCTTCAACAATGGCGCGGTAGCCGGCAATGTTTGCCATGGAGCTTAAGGCATCCAGCGACTGGGCACGCGAAATACGCGGCACAGAATCCATGGCCATCACGGTCACGCCACGTGCCGCCAGCTTCTCCATCAGCTCAGGATTTTGCGCAGGCCAGATGAAACTCACCAGCGTCGTACCTGGATTGAGCAGCGCAATCTCACTCTCTTCCGGTGCGTTCACCTTCAGAATCACCGGTGACTGCCAGACTTCAGCACTGTCCACCACTTCCGCGCCAGCCTGGATGAAGGCTTCGTCATCGAAACTCGCCAGTTTGCCTGCGCCGCTTTCAACCGCGACGGTAAAACCCAGTTTAAGCAGTTGCTCCACCGTTTTCGGTGTTGCCGCTACGCGGGTTTCATTGGCTAACCGTTCTTTTGGTACCCCAATACGCATAGTTTTCCCTTCCATCGGTTTTTGATGATGGTTTGTCGATAAATGCCCGCGGTTTGTATCAATTTTCGCCATCACAATAGCGACGAGATATGATTAACCCCGGAAAATAAAACAGTAACAAACTGTCTATAACCTACTGAAAATAGCGCCCGTGATCTACCGCCAGAAAACACTATTTCTTACTTTATCTGTGAAAAATAAGCGATCGGCGTCACTGACAGTGATATTTACCTTAAATTCATCGTCGAAGCCGATAAATCGCGCAAGCGAAGCGGTAAAAACATGATATAGCGCCATAAGAGAACAAGTTATTAACATTAAATTAACTTGTGAAAGTCATAAGCTTTATCAGTTTTACTTGTCAAACGTCTGTTTTTTCAACATATCACTAAATGTTATCGAATTCGGTGATTCAGTAAGCACTGGCAGTGAAAAATGCCGCAGACAGCGACAGGTTTTAAATGCCATAATCGGGACCGTCTCAAATTAACAACAATACCAGTACATGGTTTGCGCAAGGCGAAGGATTATTTTTATGAAGCTTAAGAACACACTCCTGGCGTCCGCACTTCTCTGTGCGACCGCCCTGTCTGCGAATGCCGCAACAGAGTTAACGCCGGAGCAAGCGGCAGCGTTAAAACCTTTTGACCATACGGTCATTGTGGGTCGTTACAATTCCATTGGCGATGCCGTCGCCGCAGCATCAAAAGCCGCCGATAAAAATGGTGCGGCCTCGTTTTACGTCGTTGACCAGTCTGATTATGGTAACAGCGGTAATCAGCGCGTAACGATTGCGCTGTTCAAAGACAATGCACCGAAAGCTGATGCACCGAAAAACCGCGTGATTAATGGCATTGTTGAACTGCCAAAAGATCAAGCGATCGCATTGGAACCTTATGACACCGTCACCGTTCAGGGCTTCTATCGCAGCCAGCCTGAAGTGAACGATGCCATCACCAAAGCGGCGAAAGAGAAAGGTGCATACTCTTTCTATATCGTGCGTCAGGTGGATGCTAACCAGGGCGGCAACCAGCGCATTACCGCGTTCATCTATAAAGAAGATGCGAAAAAACGTGTTCTGCAAAGTCCGGATGTTATCCCGGCTGATTCCGAAGCAGGCCGCGCGGCAATCGCAAAAGGCGGTGAGGCAGCGAAGAAAGTTGAAATCCCTGGCGTAGCAACATCTGCTGCACCAAGCGCTGAAGTGGGTCGTTTCTTCGAAACGCAATCCACGAAAGGTGGCCGTTATTCCGTGACGCTGCCAGACGGTACCAAAATTGAAGAGCTGAACAACGCCACTGCTGCACAGATGGTGCCGTTCGACAGCATCAAGTTTACCGGCAACTACGGCAACATGACGGAAGTCTCTTATCAGGTCGCGAAGCGTGCGGCGAAGAAAGGGGCGAAATACTACCACATCACCCGCCAGTGGCAGGAACGTGGCAACAACGTGACGATCAGCGCCGATCTCTACAAGTAACAAAATCATTGATCAAAGGCGGCGCAATGCCGCCTTTTTTTGTTACTTTTTTTGAATTTCTGCCACACGTCATTGCATGCTTTCGTTACACTCCGTAAAATCCCGCGCCTTAGTGTGATCCACCATTTTTATGCGCCTGTGCGAAATAATTATTCTGGATTTGGACTTTTCATAACAGGAAGCCAATGGAAAAGAAACTTGGCCTGAGTGCTCTGACTGCACTCGTTTTAAGCTCAATGCTGGGCGCGGGCGTATTCAGTTTACCGCAGAACATGGCGGCGGTGGCAAGCCCAGCCGCACTCCTCATTGGCTGGGGTATCACCGGCGTTGGGATATTGCTGCTGGCGTTCGCAATGTTGCTGCTGACCCGCATCCGACCGGATCTGGACGGCGGTATTTTCACCTATGCACGTGAAGGTTTTGGTGAGCTGATTGGCTTCTGCTCCGCATGGGGATACTGGTTATGCGCGGTTATCGCCAACGTCTCCTATCTGGTAATCGTCTTCTCGGCGCTGAGTTTCTTTACCGACACGCCTGAGCTGCGTCTCTTTGGCGATGGTAACACCTGGCAGTCTATTGTGGGTGCCTCGGTACTGCTGTGGTTCGTTCACTGGCTGGTTTTACGTGGTGTACAAACAGCAGCCAGTATTAACCTTGTGGCAACCCTCGCGAAGCTGGTCCCGCTTGGTCTGTTTATCGTGCTGGCCTTTATTGCGTTCCGTATGGACGTATTTAAGCTCGATTTCACCGGCGTTGCGCTGGGCGTACCTGTCTGGGAGCAGGTGAAAAACACGATGCTCATTACCCTGTGGGTGTTTATCGGTGTTGAAGGCGCGGTCGTGGTTTCCGCCCGGGCACGCAATAAACGCGATGTGGGCCGTGCAACTCTGCTGGCCGTACTGGCCGCGCTGGGGGTCTATCTGCTGGTGACGCTGCTGTCTCTGGGCGTGGTAGCTCGCCCTGAACTGGCCGGGATGCGTAACCCATCAATGGCAGGGCTGATGGTAAAAATGCTCGGTCCCTGGGGCGATGTGGTGATTGCTGCGGGGCTGATCATCTCCGTCTGTGGCGCTTACCTGAGCTGGACCATCATGGCCGCTGAAGTCCCGTTCCTGGCCTCCACGCACAAAGCGTTTCCACGCCTGTTTGCCCGTCAGAACAAAAACAGTGCGCCGTCCGCGTCACTCTGGCTGACTAACATCAGCGTGCAGGTCTGTCTGGTGCTGATCTGGCTCACAGGTTCTGACTATAACACTCTGCTGACCATCGCCTCCGAGATGATTCTGGTACCCTATTTCTTAGTGGGCGCATATTTGTTAAAAATCGCCACACGCCCGGCGCACTATGTTGTGGGTGTAGGAGCCTGTATTTACGGTCTGTGGTTGTTGTATGCTTCCGGGCCTATGCATTTACTGCTGTCTGTAGTGTTATATGCACCGGGTTTGCTGGTGTTTATCTATGCACGCCGCACGCATCAGCTGGAAAACGCACTTAAACGCCGCGAGATGGCCTTAATCGGACTGTTACTGGTTGCTGCTTTACCGGCAACCTGGATGTTAATGGGATAGCATCGCCTTTCCCATTGTTGAACTGTAAAGGAGAATACGATGGGAAATGAACAGCTTCACCCAATACTGATTACCGGTGGAGGCCGCCGTATCGGCCTCGCCCTTGCCCATCATTTTCTCAACCTTCGCCATCCGGTCATCGTCAGTTATCGTACTGAATATCCCTCTGTCGAAGGATTACGGAAAGCAGGAGCTGTCTGCATTCAGGCGGATTTTTCAACCGATGAAGGCATTCTGGCCTTTGCGGATAAGGTGAAGTCCACCACGACGGGGCTACGTGCCGTTATCCATAACGCCAGTGCCTGGTGTGCCGAAAAGCCCGGCACGTCGCTCAGCGAAACGCTCTCTGCCATGTTACAGATCCACGTTAATACGCCCTATTTGCTTAATCACGCGCTGCAGGATCTGCTGCGCGGCCACGGGCATGCTGCGGGTGACATTATCCATTTCACCGATTATGTGGTGGAGCGTGGCAGCGACAAGCACATTGCCTATGCAGCCAGTAAAGCCGCGCTGGATAACATGACGCGCTCGTTTGCCCGCAAACTCGCGCCCGAGGTGAAGGTAAATGCCATCGCTCCGGCAATGATTTTATTTAACGAAACCGATGATGCGGAGTATCGCCAGCAGGCGCTGAACAAGTCGCTGATGAAAATCGCCCCAGGCGAAAAAGAGGTGATTGACCTTGTGGATTACCTGCTCACCAGTTGCTATGTCACCGGCAGAACCTTTGCCGTGGACGGAGGCCGACCACTGCGCTAGTGAAAACGGCTCCAGAAGAAGATTAACACCCAGGCGCTGAGCCCCCAGCAGACCACTGCCCCGCTCAGCGCCAGGGGAAGTCGCAGAAAACCGGTGAAATACCAGAGCGATAACAGGTAGAGGAAATACGGGATGATAGACCACATGCCAAACACGATGGTCGTTCGCAATGCTTCTGTGCCCCGTTCAGAGGCCACAATATAGTGCGCAATGAGCGCAAAAGTCGGGAAGAGTGGGATCAGCCCGGCAATATAATAATTTTTGGTTTTTGCCAGAATGCCAATCAGTAACACCACCAGCGCCCCAAGCGCGGCTTTAATCACCAGCCCCATACTTTTTCTTTCCTGAAACAATCAAGTAACAATATGAGTCAGAATAACGGAACTGATGCTAATTTTGAAAGATTAATGGAAGGTTAAGGTTCTGCGGTGTATGTTGACATTTTTCACGATAACAGACGTTGTATGAATAAGATTGTTTATGTTGAAGACGAACCCGAAGTCGGGCAATTGATCGCCGCCTATCT
Organism: Enterobacter sp. E1; assembly: GCF_016809815.1. Lineage (NCBI taxonomy): Bacteria > Pseudomonadati > Pseudomonadota > Gammaproteobacteria > Enterobacterales > Enterobacteriaceae > Enterobacter > Enterobacter sp. E1. The sequence goes on from NZ_JAFBJM010000001.1 coordinate 45,026, forward strand.
GGGTAAACATGATATGGACGTCATTGTTGAGCCTCGTGGCGATCGCGCCGAAGAGGTCGTCGTGCGTGAAAACCCGGACCTGGTACTGCTGGATATCATGTTGCCAGGAAAAGATGGCATGACGCTCTGCCGCGACCTGCGCGCCCGCTGGGACGGTCCTATTGTCCTGCTCACATCGCTGGACAGCGATATGAACCATATTTTGTCGCTTGAGATGGGTGCCAATGACTACATTCTGAAAACCACACCGCCTGCCGTTTTGCTCGCGCGCCTGCGTCTTCATTTACGCCAGCACGCCAGCATTGAACGCGAAGCGCCTGCTCCGTCGCTGACGCCGCACAAAGCGATGCGTTTTGGTACGCTTTCCATTGATCCGATCAACCGTCAGGTACTGCTTTCCGACGAGCTTATTGCGCTCTCGACAGCAGATTTTGACCTGCTTTGGGAGCTGGCAACACATGCCGGGCAAATCATGGATCGCGATGCGCTGCTGAAAAACCTGCGCGGAGTAAGTTATGACGGCATGGATCGCAGCGTTGATGTGGCGATATCGCGCCTGCGCAAAAAGCTGCAGGATAACGCCACCGAGCCGTACCGCATTAAAACCGTGCGTAACAAAGGCTACCTGTTTGCCCCGCACGCCTGGGAAACCTGATTATTTCATCATCCGGAATCGTTAATGAAAAAGCTGTTTGTGCAGTTTTATCTTCTGCTGTTTGTCTGCTTCCTGGTGATGACCATGCTGGTCGGGCTGGTCTATAAATTCACTGCCGAACGTGCAGGCAGGCAGTCGCTGGATGACCTGATGAAAAGCTCGCTGTATCTGATGCGCAGCGAGCTGAGAGAGATCCCACCGCACGACTGGGCAAAAACCCTGAAAGAGCTGGATCTGAACCTGTCGTTTGATTTACGCATTGAGCCGTTGAAAGATTTCGATCTGGACGCGCGGGCCATGCAGCGTCTGCGCGACGGAGACATTGTCGCGCTGGATGAGAAATATACCTTTATCCAGCGCATTCCGCGCAGCCATTACGTGTTGGCCGTCGGGCCGGTGCCCTACCTCTATTATCTGCACCAGATGCGTCTGCTGGATATGGCGCTGATGGCCTTTATCGCCATTTCACTCGCGTTTCCGGTTTTTATCTGGATGCGACCACACTGGCAGGACATGCTGAAACTGGAATCCGCCGCACAGCGTTTTGGCGAGGGGCATTTTACCGAACGTATTCACTTCGACAGCGGTTCCAGCTTTGAACGTCTGGGCGTGGCCTTTAACCAGATGGCCGATAACATCAATGCCCTAATCGCCAGTAAGAAGCAGTTGATCGACGGGATTGCACACGAGCTGCGGACGCCGCTGGTTCGCCTGCGCTATCGTCTTGAAATGAGCGAGAATCTGACGGAAGCGGAATCTCAGGCTCTGAATCGCGATATTGGCCAGCTTGAAGCGCTGATTGAGGAGCTGCTGACCTACGCGCGCCTCGACCGCCCGCAGAACGAGCTGAACCTCAGCACGCCGGATCTGCCTGACTGGCTGCAAACTCACATTGATGATGTCCAGAGCGTGAACCCACAACGCACGCTGTTGACCCGCGTTACCTCGGGTGATTATGGTGCTCTGGATATGCGCCTGATGGAGCGCGTGCTGGACAACCTGCTCAACAACGCCATGCGTTACAGCGAAAGCACATTGCAGATTGGACTGGATTTACAGGGCAATCAGGCTCGTCTGACGGTGGAGGATGACGGGCCGGGGATAGCCCCGGAAGCGCGAGAAACGGTGTTTGAACCGTTTGTGCGTCTCGATCCCAGCCGCGATCGCGCCACTGGCGGATGCGGCCTGGGGCTGGCGATTGTCTACTCTATCGCACAGGCGATGGGCGGAACGGTGCATTGCGAGGAGAGCGAACTGGGTGGCGCGCGCTTCTGCTTTAGCTGGCCGGTTTACCATAACATCGCCCTTCCCGTTCCTGCCTGACTTAAACCGCACGCTGGCCTGACCCGGCGTGCTGTGCTATATGATAAGTATGTTGTAACTAATGAGTATATTTATGGCGACTTACGATCTCATCGAAAGGCTCAACAGCACCTTTCGCGAAATAGAACATGAATTACTTACGCTGACAGAACGCTTGCAAACCTGCCGCCTGCTGGCCGCGCGCGTCTTTACCCTACCGGATGTAGCCAAAGGGGCTGAACACGATCCGCTGGATACCATCGACGTGAAACAGCACATCGGCAAAGCCGCATTTGAACTGGCACTAAAACATTATCGTCACCTTTTTATTCAGCAGCAGTCAGAACAACGCAGCAGTAAGGCGGCTGTTCGTCTGCCTGGCGTGATCTGCCTGCAAACCGATGCGACAACGCGTGAAGCGCTGGAAGGTCAGATTACGTATATCAACACTCTGAAAGCGGCATTTGAAAAGATCATCACCGAAGAGTCAGGCCTGGCCCCTGCTGCCCGGTTCGAGTGGGTGCATCGTCAGCTTCCTGGATTGATTACCCTGAATGCCTACCGCACGCTGACGGTACTGCGTCATCCCGCCACGCTGCGCTTCGGCTGGGCCAATAAGCACATCATTAAAAACTTCACCAAGGATGAGATTCTGGCGCAACTGGAAAAAAGTCTGAAGACGCCGCGCACCGTGGCACCGTGGTCGCGGGAACAGTGGATTGAACGCCTGGAGCAGGAGTATCACAGCATCGCCTCGCTACCGGCGGACACGCGCCTCAAAATAAAGCGCCCGGTGAAGGTCCAGCCTATCGCCCGCGTCTGGTATTCCGGTCAACAGAAACAGGTGCAGTATGCCTGTCCGACACCGCTGATTGCGCTTTACGATGCGGATCAGGGTGCTATCGTGCCGGATATCGGTGAACTTCTGAATTACGATGCTGAAAATATCCAGCACCGTTACAGACCTCAGGCGCAGCCGCTACAGCTGATTATTCCGCGGCTGCACCTGTATGTGGCGGGATGATTATTTCAGGCTGCCGACCATCGCTTCCGGACGAACCCAGGCGTCGAACTCCGCCTCCGTCAGGTAGCCCAGCGCCAGGGCGGAGGCTTTCAGCGTCAGCCCCTCTTTATGCGCTTTTTTGGCAATCTCGGCGGCTTTATCGTAGCCGATATGGGTATTGAGCGCCGTCACCAGCATCAAAGACTCGTTGAGCAACTGGCTGATGCGCTCGCGGTTTGGCTCAATACCTACCGCACAGTGCTCGTTAAAGCTTTCCATCCCGTCCGCCAGCAGCCGAATGGATTGCAGAACGTTGTGGATCACCATTGGACGATAGACGTTCAGCTCGAAGTTGCCGGATGCGCCTCCCATGTTAACGGCCACGTCGTTGCCTATCACCTGACAGCAAAGCATAGTCATGGCTTCGCACTGGGTCGGGTTCACTTTACCCGGCATGATGGAGCTGCCCGGCTCGTTTTCCGGGATGCTGATTTCACCAATACCGCAACGCGGACCCGAAGCCAGCCAGCGTACGTCGTTGGCAATTTTCATCAGCGAGGCCGCCAGCCCTTTCAGCGCGCCGTGGGTATGAACCAGCGCATCGCAGGTCGCCAGCGCTTCGAACTTATTGGGTGCCGTAACGAACGGCTGCCCGGTGATGTTTGCCAGCTCCTCCGCCACGCGCACCGCGTATTCAGGATGGGTATTTAACCCGGTCCCGACCGCCGTCCCGCCGAGCGCCAGCTCCGCCAGATGCGGCAGGCTGTACTCAATATGCTTCAGGTTATGTTCCAGCATCGCGACCCAGCCGGAAATCTCCTGGCCGAGCGTCAGCGGCGTGGCGTCCTGCAGGTGCGTACGGCCAATTTTGACGATGTCACGGAAGGCCTGCGCTTTTTCGTTTAGCGTCTTTTTCAGCACATTCAGCTGCGGGATAAGCTGCTCGCGAATAGCGATGACCGCCGCCACATGCATTGCCGTCGGGAACACGTCGTTCGAACTTTGGCTCTTGTTCACGTCATCATTCGGGTGAACCTTACGCTCCATACCACGCACGCCGCCCAGCAGCTCGCTTGCGCGGTTTGCCAGCACTTCGTTCATGTTCATGTTGCTTTGCGTGCCGGAACCGGTCTGCCAGATGGCCAGAGGGAATTCATCAGGGTGCTTGCCTGCCAGCACCTCATCAGCCGCGCTGATGATGGCCGAGGCTTTTTCTGAAGCCAGCAACCCTAAGTCCTGATTCACTTTGGCTGCGGCGCGTTTCGTCAGTGCCAGCGCCTGAATCAGCGAAACGGGCATTTTCTCAGTTGAGATGCGGAAGTGTTCCAGCGAACGTTGGGTTTGTGCGCCCCAAAGTTTGTCGGCCGGGACGTCGATCGCGCCCATAGAATCTGTTTCGCGACGATGCGTTGTCATTACTTTCTCCTTGATAACAAAGATGGGATTGCTCACATGCTTAAGAGATAAGTATTGATGGCTTCTGAATTACTGTATGGCGCTTTGTGCGCTCTTTATTATGCCGGGTGGCGCTGACGCTACCCGGCAGAGTTTTAGCTTACTTCACACACGCCGAACACTGGGAAGACTGGATCTGTTTGAAGAAGTCGTTACCTTTGTCATCCACGAGGATAAACGCCGGGAAATCTTCCACCTCAATTTTCCAGATCGCTTCCATACCCAGTTCCGGGTATTCCACGCACTCCAGGCTCTTGATGCTGCCCTGAGCCAGCACGGCTGCCGGGCCGCCGATGCTGCCGAGGTAGAAGCCGCCGTGCTTGTGGCAGGCGTCCGTCACCTGCTGGCTGCGGTTGCCTTTCGCCAGCATGATCATGCTGCCGCCGTTGGCCTGCAGCTGGTCAACGTACGAGTCCATACGGCCTGCCGTGGTTGGGCCTAACGAACCGGAAGCATAACCTTCTGGCGTTTTCGCCGGGCCTGCGTAGTAGATCGGGTGATCTTTAATGTACTGCGGCAGCCCTTCGCCGTTGTCCAGACGCTCTTTCAGCTTCGCGTGCGCAATGTCGCGTCCGACGATAATCGTGCCGTTCAGGGAGAGACGCGTCGACACCGGATACTGTGAAAGCTGCGCCAGGATCTCTTTCATCGGACGGTTCAGATCAACGCGAACCGCTTCACCCTCACCTGCTTTACGCAGTTCTTCCGGAATGTACTTACCTGGGTTGTTTTCCAGTTTTTCGATCCACACACCTTCGCGGTTGATCTTGGCCTTGATGTTGCGATCCGCAGAGCAGGACACGCCCATCCCGACCGGGCAGGATGCGCCGTGACGCGGCAAACGGATCACGCGTACATCGTGAGCAAAATATTTGCCGCCAAACTGCGCACCCAGGCCCAGATTACGCGCTTCTTCCAGCAGTTCTTGCTCAAGCTGCACGTCGCGGAACGCCTGGCCGTGCTCGTTCCCTTCCGTTGGCAGGCCATCGTAGTATTTCGTTGAGGCCAGTTTCACGGTCTTCAGCGTGCTTTCAGCCGAGGTACCGCCGATCACGAAGGCAATATGGTACGGCGGGCACGCCGCGGTGCCGAGGGTGCGCATCTTCTCAACCAGGTAATTCTTCAGCTTGCCCGGGGTGAGCAGCGCTTTGGTTTCCTGATAAAGATAGGTTTTGTTGGCTGAACCGCCGCCTTTGGCGATGCAGAGGAATTTGTACTCGTCACCGTCTACGGTATAGAGGTCAATCTGCGCAGGCAGGTTGGTACCGGTGTTAACCTCTTTGTACATATCCAGCGCCGCGTTTTGCGAATAGCGCAGGTTATCTTCGGTGTAGGTGTTGTAGACGCCGTGCGCCAGCGCCGCTTCGTCACCGCCGCCGGTCCAGACGCGCTGGCCTTTTTTACCGACGATGATCGCCGTGCCGGTGTCCTGGCAGGTTGGCAGAACACCTTTCGCCGCGATGTCTGAGTTACGCAGGAACTGCAGGGCAACGTATTTATCGTTCTCGCTGGCCTGCGGGTCGCTCAGGATATCGGCAACCTGCTGCTGATGCGCGGGACGGAGCATAAACGAAGCGTCGTGGAACGCATGCTGCGCCAGCAGCGTCAGCGCCTGCGGATCGACCTTGAGGATCTCCTGTCCTTCAAACTCAGAGACGGAAACGTGATCGCGGGTTAACAGGTAATACTCGGTCTGATCCTTACTCAGCGGGAAAGGATCCTGATAATGAAAGGGTTTATTCGACATTGTTCTCTCACTTACTGCTTCAGTCTGATTATTTGGGCAGATGTTCCGCTGCCCGCTTAAAAGCGAGTCAGCTTATCCTACACAATTTTTTAACAAAAACTGAGACTAGTACGACTTTTTACATCCGCAGGTTACTTCCACGTGGTTTATTGCTTTAATACCCGGAGTTAATTCCACATTTGAATCAGGGCTTGATAATGCAAAAACTCATTAACTCAGTGCAAAACTACGCCTGGGGAAGTAAAACTGCGTTAACGGATCTCTACGGTATCGCGAACCCGAACAACCTGCCGATGGCAGAACTGTGGATGGGGGCGCACCCGAAGAGCAGCTCAAAAATTGAAGATGCCAGCGGCCAGATTCGCGCTCTGCGCGACGTCATTGATGCCGATAAAGGCGCGCTGCTGGGCGACAAGGTTGCCAGCCGTTTTGGTGAGTTGCCGTTCCTGTTTAAAGTACTGTGCGCCGACCAGCCGCTCTCCATTCAGGTTCACCCGAACAAGAAAGCCTCTGAGATTGGTTTCGCCAAAGAGAACGCCGCAGGCATTCCGTTAGATGCCGCCGAGCGTAACTACAAAGATCCTAACCATAAGCCGGAGCTGGTCTTTGCGCTGACCCCGTTCCTGGCGATGAATGCGTTCCGCGAGTTTTCAGAGATCATTTCCCTGCTGCAACCGGTCGCGGGTGCCAGCAAGGCTATCGCCCACTTCCTCGAAAACCAAAACGCAGACGCGCTGAGCCAGCTGTTTGCCAGCCTGCTTAACATGCAGGGTGAAGAGAAATCGCACGCGCTGGCGGTGCTTAAAGCAGCGCTAAACACGCAGCAAGGTGAACCGTGGGAGACTATCCGCCTGATTTCCGAATTCTACCCGGACGACAGCGGACTGTTCTCTCCGCTGCTGCTGAACGTGGTGAAGCTGAACCCGGGCGAAGCGATGTTCCTGTTTGCCGAAACGCCTCACGCCTATCTGCAGGGTGTCGCCCTGGAGGTAATGGCCAACTCCGACAACGTGCTGCGCGCGGGTCTGACGCCGAAATACATCGATATTCCTGAGCTGGTTGCCAATGTGAAGTTCGTGGCGAAACCTGCCGGCGAGCTGCTGACTCAGCCGGTGAAAAAAGGCGCAGAGCTGGACTTCCCTATCCCGGTTGAGGATTTTGCTTTCTCACTGCACGACCTGAGCCAGACAGAAACGACCATCGCGCAGGAGAGCGCGGCGATCCTGTTCTGCGTAGAGGGCGAAGCGGTGCTGCATAAGGGAGAACAGCGTCTGGTGCTCAAGCCGGGCGAGTCGGCTTTCGTTGCGGCCAATGAATCTCCGGTTAGCATTAGCGGTAAAGGCCGCCTGGCGCGCGTTTTTAATAAGCTATAGGGACTTACTGAATTTTTTAACAACTCTTGCTAAGCTAGTTGCTGGCTTTATATCTCCGGGCGGTGTCTACCGCCTGGTTTCATTTTAGGGATAGTCGCAATGAAAAAATCGGTCGTAGCGGTTGGAGTGATTGTAGCGTTAGGCGTGGTCTGGACAGGTGCCTCCTGGTTTACCGGGAAACAGCTGGAAGGCCGTCTGGCTGAGATGGTGGCGCAGGCTAACAGCGAGCTTAAACGCAGCGCGCCGGAAGCAGGTCTTGAGCTGAGCTACCAGAATTATCAGCGCGGCGTATTTACCAGCCATATGCAGGTTGTGGTGAAGCCGGTTGCCGGTACTGAAAACGGCTGGCTGAAATCGGGCCAGAGTGTGGTGCTGGATGAAGTGGTCAGCCACGGTCCGTTGCCTCTGGCGCAGTTGAAGTCCTTTAACCTGATCCCGTCGATGGCATCCGTTCACACCGTACTGGTGAACAACGACCTGACCAAACCGCTGTTCGACCTGGCGAAGAATGAATCACCTTTCGAGATTAACACCCGCATCAGCTATGCCGGTGACACGAGTTCCGATATTGCCCTGAAAGCGCTGAACTACGAGAAAGAGAATGAGAAAGTCGCCTTCAGCGGCGGTAACTTCAAGCTTGATGCTGACCGCGACGGAAACGTGTACACCCTGACGGGTGAAGCGGAAAGTGGCCTGGTCAATGCCGTCAATGAATACAACCAGAAAGTTCAGCTCACCTTCAATAATCTGAAAGCCGACGGCAATAGCCGAATGACCGATTTTAAAGAGCGTATCGGCGATCAAAAACTGTCTCTCGATAAGGTTGCCATTGCGGTTGAAGGAAAAGAGATGGCCGTGCTGGAAGGCATGGACGTCAACGGCAAATCCGACGTTTCCAAAGACGGTAAGAGTATCAACACCCAGCTGGATTACACGCTGAAGAGCCTGAAAGTGCAGAATCAGGATCTGGGCACTGGCAAACTCTCTCTGAAGATCGGCAATATTGACGGTCAGGCGTGGCATGAGTTTAGCCAGAAATACAGCAAAGAGAGCCAGGCGCTGCTGACCGATACCGCACTGCAGCAGAACCCTGAGGTATATCAGCAGCAGGCGATAGCGGTGCTGTTCAATAACCTGCCGATCCTGCTGAAAGGCGAGCCGGTGATAACCGTTGCGCCACTGAGCTGGAAAAACAGCAAAGGTGAAACCAACTTTAACCTGTCTCTTTTCCTGAAAGATCCGGCAACCGCCACGGGTGAACCGCAAACGCTGGCGCAGGAAGTCGATCGCAGCGTGAAATCGCTCGACAGCAAGCTGACCATCCCTATGGAGATGGCAACCGAGTTTATGACCCAAATTGCGAAACTGGAAGGCTACGGTGATGAAGACGCCGGCAAGCTGGCGAACCAGCAGGTGAAAGGCCTGGCGGCGATGGGCCAGATGTTCCGCATCACCAAGGTGGAGAACAACACGATTTCCACCAGCCTGCAGTACGCCAACGGCCAGGTCACGCTCAACGGCGATAAAATGCCGCTGGAAGACTTCGTCGGCATGTTTGGTATGCCGGCTCTGGGGATGCCGGACCCGGCTGAACCGGCAGCGCCAGCCGAACCGGCTGCACCTCAGCAGTAAACAACGAAAACCCCTCGCTAGAGGGGTTTTTTATTGCCGTGTGGCGCAGAGGCGTCTATTTCACCGTCACCAACCGCGCCGCCACAATCTGGTGCCCGGCCTGGACATCCGTATTCTCGATGCGCTGCATGATCCTGTCTGCCAGCGTGTAGCCCATCTCCCGCGCGGGCGTCGTGGCCCAGACGATTGGAAGATCGTCCAGCGCGTTTTCGCCGACGTCGGCAAATGCCCCGAGCGCCACCTGATGGCCGAAGAAGGTTTCTACCCCGCCCTCGCCGCTCTGACGCCCGGCGCGGATCAGGCCAAACCAGGCGCCCATGGCAATCACGTCGTTATAGCAAATCACGGCGCTGATCGTCGGGCTGCTGCGCAACAACGCGCTTATCGCTTCCGCCGCTTTCTTCTGGCTGGATTCGCACTCAACGACCCATTCACTGTGGAATGGCAGGCCGTATTTAATCAGCGTCGCGCAGTAGCCGCCTACCCGCTCGGCCCGGGTCAGGGACGAACTTTTGCCACCGAGCCAGGCAATGCGCTGATGACCGCGACGAATAAGATGTTCGGTTAACATTTGTGCGGCCTGCATGTTATCCGGGCGCAGCGTATCAGCCTCATCCAGGTAACTGGCGCGCGAGGCAAACACCAAAGGCACGCCTTTTTCGGCGGCACGTTCACACAGCTCGCTACCCACGCCTGACGCACCGGCGACGATCACCCCGTCGACCCCCTGGTTAAGCAACATATCCAGGCGGGAAAGCAGCTGATCGGCCTCACGACCGCCGTGCAGCAGAAAGACCATCCGTCCCTGCGCTTCAAGCGCCTCGGTTAACCCTGCGGTCAGTTCTGCATAGAAGGGAGACGTCAGGTCACGAACAATCAAACCGATCACCCCGCTTTGCCCACCGCGCAGCGCCGATGCCTGGCGGTTACGCACAAAGCCCAGTTGTTCAACCGCCTCGTTCACCCGCTGGCCGGTCGCAGGAGAGATCCGCCCTTTCCCGCTTAGCACCAGAGAAACGGTGCTGACGGAAACACCCGCCGCCAGCGCAACATCGTTGATGGTGATTTTTTTCGCTACAGCCATGTGTCGGCGTGACTCCCTGAAATGAGATCGGTAAAACGTTTTATCAATACGTTATCTTTATACTACCAGTCAAAGCCTGAGAATGTGATTTAGCGCGCACTAAACTTTGATAAAACGTTTTATCTTCTCGCAGCATTGAAGCAGATAAACTGATTTTAACAATAAAGGAGTCGTTTTATGACGGCGAAAGCAGCACAAAAAATATCGCTGTGGGAGTTTTTCCAGCAACTGGGTAAAACCTTTATGCTGCCCGTGGCACTCCTCTCGTTCTGCGGGATCATGCTCGGGATCGGCAGTTCACTCAGCAGTAAAGATGTCATCACGCTGATCCCGTTCCTCGGCGCGCCAGTGCTGCAGGCGATCTTTATCTGGATGAGTAAGGTCGGCTCCTTTGCCTTCAGTTTCCTGCCCGTGATGTTCTGTATTGCTATCCCGCTGGGTCTGGCGCGCGAGAATAAAGGCGTGGCCGCGTTTGCCGGTTTTGTGGGTTACGCGGTGATGAACCTGGCCGTTAACTTCTGGCTGACCGCGAAAGGTATTCTGCCTACCACCGACGCTGTGGTGCTGAAAGCCAACAACATTCAGAGCGTGATTGGTATCCAGTCTATTGATACCGGGATCCTCGGTGCGGTGATCGCCGGGGTGATCATCTGGATGTTGCACGAACGCTTCCACAATATCCGTCTGCCGGATGCGCTGGCGTTCTTCGGTGGTACCCGCTTTGTGCCGATTATTACCCTGGTGGTAATGGGTCTGTTTGGTTTGATCATTCCGCTGATCTGGCCAGTCTTTGCGATGGGTATCAACGGCATTGGGCGCATCATTAACGGCGCGGGAGATTTTGGACCGATGATCTTCGGTACCGGTGAACGCCTGCTGCTGCCGTTTGGCCTGCAACATATCCTCGTGGCTCTGATTCGCTTCACCGAAGCGGGTGGTACCATGGAGGTGTGCGGTCACGATGTGAGCGGTGCACTGACTATCTTCCAGGCACAGTTAAGCTGCCCAACTACGCACGGCTTCTCCGAAAGCGCAACCCGCTTCCTGTCTCAGGGGAAAATGCCTGCCTTCCTCGGCGGCCTTCCTGGCGCTGCGCTGGCAATGTACCACTGTGCACGCCCGGAGAATCGTCATAAAATTAAAGGCCTGCTGATTTCCGGCGTGATCGCCTGCGTGGTAGGCGGTACCACTGAGCCAATCGAATTCCTGTTCCTGTTCGTCGCACCGGTACTGTATCTCATCCACGCCGTGCTGACCGGTCTGGGCTTTACCGTGATGGCGGTACTGGGCGTTACCATCGGCAACACCGACGGCAACGTGATCGACTTCGTGGTGTTCGGTATTCTGCACGGCCTGTCCACCAAGTGGTATCTGGTGCCGGTCGTGGCGGCTATCTGGTTCGCGGTGTATTACGGTATCTTCCGCTTCGCCATCACCCGCTTTAATCTGAAAACGCCAGGTCGTGATACCGATACAGCGAGCAATGTTGAGCAGGCTGTTGCCGGGACCGTGGGTAAATCCGGCTATAACACCCCTGCTATTCTGGCGGCGCTGGGCGGTGCGGATAACATCACCTCTCTGGATAACTGCATTACCCGTCTGCGTCTGTCAGTGGCGGATATGTCGAAAGTAGACACCAACGCCCTGAAAGCCAACCGGGCCATCGGCGTGGTGCAACTAAATCAGCACAATTTGCAGGTGGTTATCGGCCCACAGGTACAGTCAGTGAAAGATGAGCTGGCGACCCTGATGCGAACTGTCGAAGCCTGATGCCTCAGCCCCCTCACCATGAGGGGGTTTTACTTTAAGGACGTACGTCATGTTTGATTTTTCTACCGTCGTGGATCGTCACGGCACCTGGTGTACACAGTGGGATTACGTCGCCGACCGTTTTGGCGCGGCCGATTTGCTGCCCTTCACTATCTCGGATATGGATTTCGCCACCGCCCCCTGCATTACCGATGCGCTGCAACAGCGCATTCATCACGGCGTGTTTGGCTATAGCCGCTGGAAGAACGAGGAGTTCCTGGCAGCCGTCGCGCACTGGTTCCAGCAGCGGTTTAACAGCCAGATTGATACGGAAACCGTCGTTTATGGTCCTTCCGTCATTTATATGGTCTCTGAATTGATTCGTCTCTGGTCAAACCCCGGCGACGGCGTGGTGGTACACACCCCGGCATACGATGCGTTTTACAAAGCCATTGAAGGCAATGCTCGTCAGGTGGTGCCCGTCGAGATGGAAAAGCATGCCGCAGGCTGGCAGGGAAATATGGCTGCGCTGGAAGCGGCCCTTGCAAAATCTGAAAACAAAATTTTGCTGCTGTGCAGCCCGCAAAACCCGACCGGCAAGGTCTGGACGCGGGATGAGTTGACCCACATGGCGGAACTGTGCGCACGCTATGACGTGGCGGTGATCAGCGATGAAATACATATGGACATGGTGTGGGGAGATCGTCGTCACACGCCGTGGAACGCGGTAGCACGGGGCAAATGGGCGCTTCTCACCTCCGGTTCGAAAAGTTTCAATATTCCGGCGTTGACCGGCGCTTACGGCCTGATTGGTGATGAAGAAAGCCGTAACGGTTATCTTAGCGCGTTGAAAGGCCGGGACGGACTCTCTTCCCCTTCCGTGCTGGCACTGACGGCACATATCGCCGCCTATCAGCAGGGAGAGCCGTGGCTGGATGCCTTGCGGCGTTATCTGGAAGAAAATTTGTCGTATATCGCGCAGGAAATAAACAGCGCTTTTCCGAAACTGAACTGGCAGCCGCCAGAAGCGACCTATCTGGCCTGGATTGACCTGCGCCCACTGAACATTGACGACCGGGCGCTGCAAAAAGTGCTGATCGAGAAGCAAAAAGTCGCCATCATGCCAGGAAATACCTACGGCAAAGAGGGAAATGGCTTCGTGCGCCTGAATGCTGGCTGCCCGCGCAGCAAGCTGGAACAAGGGGTTCAACGCCTTATCGCCGGGATTAACACGCTACTGTAATTCATTTGCGCAACGGAATATTCCATTGCGCAAATAGCTTTTTACCTCGTTTTGTTTTTATAATATGGCGCACTTTAACCAGAAAAGAGTGCGACCATGATTGATACACGCCTGCCATTAACTGATATTCATCGTCACCTTGACGGTAACATTCGTGCCCAAACCATCCTCGATCTTGGCCGCCAGTTCAATTTAACGCTTCCTGCTCAGACACTTGAGTCCTTGATCCCTCATGTTCAGGTCACCTCCAATGAACCTGACCTGGTCAGCTTCCTGAGTAAACTCGACTGGGGCGTGAAGATGCTGGCCTCGCTGGATGCCTGCCGCCGCGTGGCGTTCGAGAACATCGAAGATGCCGCCCGTAACGGTCTGCATTACGTCGAACTGCGTTTCTCGCCAGGCTATATGGCGATGACCCACAACCTGCCCGTTGCAGGCGTAGTGGAAGCCGTCATTGAAGGCGTCCGCGAAGGCTGTAAAACGTTTGATGTCCAGGCCCGTCTGATTGGCATCATGAGCCGTACGTTCGGTGAGGCAGCCTGCCTGCAGGAACTGGAAGCGCTGCTGGCGCATCGCGATGCCATCACTGCGGTCGACCTCGCCGGTGATGAGCTGGGCTTCCCGGGCAGTCTGTTCCTGTCCCATTTCAACCGCGCGCGTGACGCCGGGTGGCACATTACCGTTCATGCAGGTGAAGCGGCAGGTCCGGAAAGCATCTGGCAGGCCATCCGCGAGCTGGGCGCCGAGCGTATCGGCCACGGCGTAAAAGCGGTAGAAGATCGCGCTCTGATGGATTTCCTGGCGGAACAGCGCATCGGAATTGAGTCTTGCCTGACGTCTAATATTCAGACCAGCACCGTGGCAACGCTGGCACAGCACCCGCTGAAAACGTTCCTTGAGCACGGTGTGCTGGCCTCACTGAACACTGACGATCCGGCGGTTCAGGGGGTGGATATTATTCACGAATACAACATTGCTGCGCCTCAGGCGGGTCTGAGCCGCGAGCAAATTCGTCAGGCGCAGATCAACGGCCTGGAGATCGCCTTCCTGACGCCTGAAGAGAAGCAGGCGCTGCGGGATAAGGTGGCATCCGCGTAAGCCTTTTTGCCGGGTGGCGGCTGCGCCTTACCCGGCCTACAAAATACCTGTACCTTATGCCAGACAGAGCGTGGCGCGATGTTTGGCCGATTCGATGCCCAGCTCAATCAGCTCCATAATCTGAATGGCCTGGCTTGCCGGAACCGGATTCTCCCCCGTTCCGTTCAGCGCATCGCGGATAGCTGCATAATAAGCCGGGTAGTTGCCAGGAATAGTCAGCAAGGTTTCCTCCACCAGCTCCTCACCTTCAACCCGCGTCACGACACCGTCTCGCATATCATAGCCCCAGTCTTCCTGCGGCAAACGTTCTCCGTTTTTTAAGCGATCTTCCTGCGGGTCGAGACCAAACTTCACATAGCTACCGCGCGTACCGTGAATGATATAACGCGCGGATTCTGCGGCCGCCACCATCGTCCCGTGGAGCACAATTCGACGCAGTGGGTAACTCAAAACCGCATGGAAATAATCCGTTGTCTGCGCGCCAGGCCTGAGCTGTGCCAGATCGACCGTCATACTCACCGGCAGGCCAAACAGATTCACGGCCTGATCCAGAAGATGCGGGGCCAGATCGTACCAGATGCCGCTGCCCGGACCGGCCTGCTCGCGCCAGCGGTTTCGTACCTGCGGGCGAAAACGGTCAAAATGCGATTCAAAAAAGAGGATCTCCCCCAACGTACCTTCGCTGAGAAGCCTTTTTACGGTCAAAAAATCGCTGTCCCAGCGACGGTTATGGAATACCGAAAGTAACCTGCCCAGGCTCTTTGCTAGCGCATCAAGCTCGCGTGCTTGTGACAACGTCACGGTAAACGGTTTATCAACGACCACGTGCTTGCCGGCTTCCAGCGCCGCCTTTGCCAGCGGAAAGTGCGTGTCGTTTGGCGTGGGGATGATAATTAAATCAATATTCGGATCGTTGAAAAGATGTCTAGGTTCAGAGACAACCGGCACGGAAGGCCAGTCGGCATGGACTTTAGTTGCATCACTACTGGATACGGCAGCCAGCGCCATTCCGGGCGTCCCGGCGATCAAAGGCGCATGAAACGTTTTTCCTGCATATCCATAACCAATAAGCCCGACGCGGATATTATCACTCATTGTGTCATCCTCTTTTATGGCGTTCTTATTTCACACTGGCTAGCCTGGCATTACTACAGATTAATAATGTGCCATATGACTTAAAATAGCAGGTTGTATGGGTTGTTTTTGTTACATAGTATTAACCACCTGATTTTGTTTAAGGGAACCGTTCCCAAAGCACTTGCCGCCGGGGAAACGCCGCTGTAACATCTGCTCCCTGTATTTATGGATAAATTACAACTACGAATCATGACGTCAATTATTAATCGAATCATTGAATTAGCGGGATGGATTGTTCTTGGGGTATCGGTCATTTTGCTTGGCGTTGCCAGCCATATCGATAACTACCAGCCGCCGGAGCCTGTCACAGTCGCCCAACCTAAGTAACCGGTTACTGCAATAAAGAGTGACACAATATGTCAGTTACGTATTGCCAGCCCTGGTGAACACGGTTAACCTTCTCTTCCAGGCATCATTTGATGCCTGAAACTTTCAGCAAAGAAAACTCCTAATTTAGTCGCATTACCTGAGTGGGCTGTTTACGTCTTTATTAATCCGTTTATTATTCGAACGAATTACCTTAACTGGTATTACTCACTTTTATATGGAAAATTATTAATATGACAGTTCAGGACTATTTATTAAAATTTCGCAAGATCAATTCGCTTGAAAGCCTGGAAAAACTGTTTGACCATCTGAACTACACCCTGTCGGATAATCAGGAAATCATCAACATGTATCGTGCCGCTGACCATCGCCGTGCGGAACTGGTCTCCGGAGGCCGTTTGTTCAATGTGGGTGAAGTGCCTAAGTCTGTCTGGCGTTACGTTTTATAAGAAAGTAGCCATCAGCGCGAAATGTTATATACTCTCCGCCCTGCAAACTGGCTGTACAACATTTCGCGCAGATTATGGGAGAGTTTATGACCGCAACGCCTGGAGAACGCATTGGAGGCTGGTTAATCGCCCCACTGGCATGGCTGCTGGTTGCCTTATTAAGCGCATCACTTGCGCTGCTGCTTTATACCACCGCACTGATTACCCCGCATGCCATCCAGACGCTGATGTCGCAAAGTGTGCTTAATATTGCGATGTGGTTTGTATCGTTCGTTTTCGCGATAGGGATGTGGTACTACACGCTGTGGCTGACCATCGCTTTCTTTAAGCGCCGTAAAAGTGTGCCTAAGCATTACATTATCTGGCTGCTGATTTCGGTCCTTCTGGCGGTAAAAGCTTTTGCTTTTTCGCCGGTTTCTGACGCCCTGGCCGTCCGCCAGCTACTTTTCCCTTTACTGGCCGCTGCGCTGCTGGTGCCCTATTTTAAGCGTTCGACACGGGTGAAAAACACCTTTGTGAACCCGTAATAACCTTACAGATAACCTGTTGTCGCCTGCGTTGGTTTATCCGATAATAGGCGGCTTTTTTATTTCAGGCTAAATAATGACCGATTACTTACTGCTCTTTGTCGGCACAGTGCTGGTTAACAACTTCGTCCTGGTGAAGTTCCTTGGCCTATGTCCATTTATGGGCGTTTCCAAAAAACTGGAAACTGCAATGGGCATGGGGCTGGCGACCACCTTTGTCATGACGCTGGCGTCTATTTGCGCGTGGTGGATTGATACCTGGATCCTTATCCCGTTGGGGTTAACCTATCTCCGTACGCTGGCCTTTATTCTGGTTATTGCAGTGGTTGTGCAATTTACCGAAATGGTGGTACGCAAAACCAGTCCGGCGCTCTATCGCCTGCTGGGGATTTTCCTGCCGTTGATTACCACCAACTGCGCCGTGCTCGGCGTAGCGCTGCTGAACATCAACCTTGGGCATAACTTTATGCAATCGGCACTGTATGGTTTTTCTGCGGCCGTCGGTTTTTCTCTGGTGATGGTGCTGTTCGCCTCTATTCGTGAGCGCCTCGCCGCAGCAGATATCCCTGCGCCGTTTCGCGGTAACGCGATTGCGCTGGTGACCGCAGGTTTAATGTCTCTGGCCTTTATGGGCTTTAGTGGTCTGGTGAAGTTGTAATGAATGCTATCTGGATTGCCATCGCCTCTATCAGCGTCCTGGGGTTGGTGTTTGGCCTTATCCTGGGTTACGCCTCCCGCCGTTTTGCGGTAGAGGACGATCCTGTTGTTGAAAAAATTGATGAGCTTCTTCCACAAAGCCAATGTGGACAGTGTGGCTATCCCGGTTGCCGCCCCTATGCCGAAGCGGTAGGGATTCAGGGTGAAAAAATTAACCGCTGTGCACCGGGTGGTGAGGCGGTAATGCTGAAAATTGCGGCTCTGCTGAACGTTGACCCGCAGCCGATTGATGGCGATGCAGACGTCCAGGAGCCGGTTCGCGCCCTTGCTGTGATCGACGAAGCGAACTGCATCGGCTGTACCAAATGTATTCAGGCCTGCCCTGTAGATGCCATCGTTGGCGCAACCCGCGCCATGCACACCGTCGTCGCTGATCTGTGTACTGGCTGCAACCTCTGCGTAGCGCCATGCCCGACGCAATGTATTGAACTGCGCCCGGTTGAAACGACTACCGAAAGCTGGAAGTGGGATCTTCAAACCATTCCGGTTCGCAACATTCCTGTGGAACAACATGCTTAAGTTATTTTCTGCTTTCAGAAAAGAGAAGATCTGGGACTTTGACGGCGGTATTCATCCGCCGGAGATGAAAACCCAGTCCAACGGCACCCCACTGCGTCAAATTCCGCTGGCGACGCGCTACGTTATGCCGCTCAAGCAGCATATTGGCGCGGAGGGCGAGCTGTGTGTGAAAGAAGGCGATACGGTTCTTCGCGGCCAGCCGCTGACCTTTGGCCGGGGACGAATGCTGCCTGTACACGCGCCAACGTCCGGTAAAGTGGTGGCGATTGCCCCGCATACGGTGGCTCACCCGTCAGCACTTTCAGAACTCAGCGTCATTATTGAAGCCGACGGTGAAGATCGCTGGATCGAGCGTGACGGCTGGGGCGACTACCGCAACCGGAGTCGCGACGCGCTCATCGAGCGTATTCATCAGTTCGGTGTTGCCGGACTGGGCGGCGCAGGCTTCCCTACCGGTGTCAAACTGCGTGGCGGTGGCGATAAAATACAGACGCTGATTATCAATGCCGCTGAATGCGAGCCGTATATTACCGCAGACGATCGTCTGATGCAGGATTGCGCCGCCCAGGTGGTGGAAGGTATCCGCATTCTCGCGCACATTCTGCAGCCGAAAGAAGTACTGATTGGAATTGAAGACAATAAACCACAGGCCATCTCAATGCTGCGCGCCGTACTGGCCGGTAGCCATGATATCGCCCTGCGCGTCATTCCAACCAAGTACCCTTCTGGTGGCGCAAAACAGCTGACGCAGATTCTTACCGGTAAACAAGTGCCACACGGTGGACGCTCCTCAGATATCGGTGTGCTGATGCAAAACGTCGGGACCGCCTATGCGGTGAAGCGCGCGGTGATTGACGGCGAGCCGTTGACCGAGCGCGTGGTAACGCTGACCGGAGAGTCTGTCTCGCGTCCGGGGAACGTCTGGGCGCGACTGGGAACGCCGGTTCGTCACCTGCTGGAACAGGCTGAGTTTTGCCCTGGCAGCGACCAGATGGTGATCATGGGCGGCCCACTGATGGGCTTTACCCTGCCGTGGCTGGATGTCCCGGTGGTCAAAATCACGAACTGCCTGCTTGCGCCTTCCCCAATCGAAATGGGCGAAGAGCAGGAGGAGAAAGGTTGTATCCGCTGTAGTGCCTGTGCCGACGCTTGCCCGGCGGACCTGCTTCCGCAGCAGTTGTACTGGTACAGTAAAGGCCAACTGCACGACAAAGCACAAGCCCATAATCTGGCTGACTGTATTGAATGCGGAGCCTGCGCCTGGGTTTGCCCAAGTAACATTCCACTGGTGCAGTATTTCCGCCAGGAGAAGGCTGAAATTTATGCCATCTCAATGGAAGAAAAACGTGCAGCCGAAGCAAAAGCCCGCTTTGAAGCGCGCCAGGCTCGACTGGAGCGCGAAAAAGCGGCTCGTCAGGAGCGCCATAAGCAGGCTGCTGTTCAGCCAGGCGAGAAAGATCAGGATGCCATTAACGCGGCACTGGCGCGCGTTCGCGAGAAAAAAGCGACCGCAGCCCAAACCGTGGTGATCCCGGCGGGTGAGAAACCGGATAATAGCGAAGCGATTGCCGCCCGAGAAGCGCGTAAAGCAGCGGCTCGCGCCCGTCAGGCTGAAAAAGCGCAAACAGCTCAGGCTGAAGTTGAGGTTGATCCACGGAAAGCCGCCGTTGAAGCGGCAATTGCCCGCGCCAAAGCCCGAAAAGCCGGTGAGCAAAACGTGGTAGTCGAGAAAGAGGCGGTGGACCCGCGCAAAGCTGCCGTCGAAGCGGCAATAGCCCGTGCCAAAGCCCGTAAGACAGCACAACAGACGCAGACAACCGAACCCGAAATGCCGGTCGACCCGCGCAAAGCCGCTGTTGAAGCAGCAATTGCACGCGCTAAAGCCCGTAAAGCGGCGCAACAGGAAGAGCAACCGCAGGCCGCAAATGACGACCCGCGCAAAGCTGCCGTCGCCGCTGCCATCGCGCGCGTTCAGGCGAAGAAAGCCGCACAGCAAGCAGTTAACGAGGATTAAATGGTTTTCAGAATCGCAAGTTCCCCTTACACCCACAACCAGCGCCAGACATCGCGCATTATGATGCTGGTCTGCCTGGCCGCGCTGCCGGGCATTGCCGTTCAGTGCTGGTTTTTCGGCTGGGGAACCCTGTTCCAGATAGTCCTGGGCTGTGTCAGCGCCTTAGCCGCTGAAGCCCTGGTGCTTAAACTGCGCAAGATGGTAGTTTCCCGCATCCTTGCCGACAACTCCGCGCTACTGACCGGCCTGCTGCTGGCCATCAGTATTCCACCGTTTGCCCCATGGTGGATGGTGGTACTCGGTACCGTCTTCGCAGTGATAATTGCCAAACAACTGTATGGTGGGCTCGGTCATAACCCGTTTAACCCGGCAATGATCGGCTACGTGGTGCTGCTGATCTCCTTCCCGGTACAGATGACAAGCTGGTTGCCACCGCATGAGATTGCGGCAACGGTTCCGGGCTTTATGGATGCCCTGCACGTGATCTTTACCGGCCATACCGCACTCGGCGCTGATATGAACACGCTGCGTATGGGCGTGGATGGTATCAGCCAGGCGACGCCTCTCGATACGTTTAAAACGTCCCTGCACGCGGGCCACAGCGTTGAACAGATTATGAAATCAGCCATCTACAGTGGCGTGCTGGCAGGCGCAGGCTGGCAGTGGGTTAACCTGGCGTATCTGCTTGGCGGTCTGTTCCTGCTGCAACAAAAAGCCATCCGCTGGCATATCCCGGTCAGCTTCCTCGTGACGCTGGCGGTTTGTGCCACGCTGGGCTGGGTGTTCTCCCCCGAGTCACTGGCCAGCCCGCAGTTGCATTTGCTCTCCGGCGCGACCATGTTAGGCGCATTCTTTATCCTGACGGATCCGGTTACCGCGTCAACGACCAACCGTGGCCGCTTGATCTTCGGTGCGCTGGCTGGGTTGCTGGTATGGTTGATCCGCAGCTTTGGTGGCTATCCGGATGGTGTGGCATTTGCCGTCCTGCTCGCCAACATTACCGTTCCGCTCATCGACTATTACACGCGTCCGCGCGTGTACGGACATCGTTAAGGGTTTCGCCATGTTGAAAACAATGCAAAAACACGGCGTTACGCTGGCTGTCTTCGCCGCGGTCCTGACTGGGCTGACGGCACTGGTGAATTCGTTGACCAAAACGACCATCGAAGAACAGGCTTCGAAGCAGCAAAAAGCGCTGTTCGATCAGGTGATCCCGTCTGATTTCTACGATAATGACCTGCAGCAAAGCTGTTTCATCGTCCAGGCGCCGCAGTTAGGCAAAGGCGCACATCGCGTCTTTATCGCCCGTAAAGGGGATAAACCGGTGGGCGCGGTGATGGAAGCGACAGCCCCCGATGGCTATTCCGGTGCCATTCAACTGCTCGTTGGCAGCGATTTCTCCGGTACGATACTGGGCACCCGCGTAACGGAACATCATGAGACGCCTGGTCTTGGCGATAAAATTGAAACCCGTCTGAGCGACTGGATTTTGCATTTTGCCGGTAAAGTGATTCATGGCGAAGGAGATACTGCCTTTGCGGTGAAGAAAGATGGCGGTGAGTTCGACCAGTTCACCGGGGCGACCATCACCCCACGCGCCGTGGTTAACGCCGTAAAACGAGCCGGGCTGTATGCTGAAACGCTGCCCGCTCACATCAACAATCTTCCGGCCTGTGAGGAGTAATCATGAGCCAGGTAAAAGAAGTTATTGTCCAGGGGTTGTGGAAGAACAACTCCGCGCTGGTACAGCTTCTGGGAATGTGTCCACTGCTGGCGGTCACCTCCACCGCCACCAACGCGCTTGGTCTGGGTCTGGCGACCACGCTGGTACTGACCCTGACCAACCTCTCCATCTCAGCCCTGCGCCGCTGGACGCCGCCGGAAATCCGTATTCCGATTTACGTCATGATCATTGCCTCGGTCGTGAGTATCGTCCAGATGCTGATTAACGCTTACGCATTCGGTCTGTATCAGTCGTTGGGCATCTTTATTCCGCTTATCGTCACCAACTGTATCGTGGTTGGACGCGCGGAAGCCTTCGCGGTGAAAAACAGTCCTGCCATGTCGGCGCTGGATGGTTTTTCGATTGGTATGGGCGCCACGGGAGCCATGTTTGTGCTGGGCTCAATACGCGAGATCCTCGGCAACGGTACGCTGTTTGACGGTGCAGACGCGCTGCTGGGCGGCTGGGCCAGGGCGCTGCGCATTGAAGTGTTCCACACCGATACGCCATTTCTGCTGGCCATGCTGCCGCCAGGCGCATTTATTGGCCTCGGCATGATGCTGGCGATAAAATACCTGATTGATGAGAAACGTAAGCGCCGCGCGGCAGAGCGCAGCGTCCAGGAAGGGATACCCGAGAAGGCCTCATGAATAAAGAAAAGCGCATTGCGATCCTGACTCGTCTGAGGGACGAGAACCCACACCCGACGACAGAGTTGAACTTTAACTCCCCGTTTGAGCTGCTGATCGCCGTGCTGCTCTCTGCACAAGCTACCGATGTAAGCGTCAATAAAGCCACCGCCCTGCTCTATCCTGTTGCCAATACGCCGAAGGCCATGCTGGAACTGGGCGTGGAAGGCGTGAAGTCTTATATCAAAACCATCGGCCTGTTTAACAGCAAAGCGGAGAACGTGATTAAGACCTGCCGGATCCTGCTGGAACAGCACGGTGGCGAAGTGCCGGAAGATCGCGCGGCGCTTGAGGCGTTACCCGGTGTAGGTCGAAAAACCGCGAACGTTGTGCTAAATACGGCATTTGGCTGGCCGACTATCGCTGTCGACACGCATATCTTCCGCGTATCTAACCGCACCAACTTCGCACCCGGCAAAAATGTCGAGCAGGTTGAGGAGAAACTGCTCAAAGTGGTTCCTGCCGAATTTAAGGTTGACTGCCACCACTGGCTGATTCTGCACGGGCGTTATACCTGCATTGCCCGTAAGCCTCGCTGCGGCTCCTGCATCATTGAAGATCTCTGCGAATACAAAGAAAAAGTGTATCCCTGATCTGCTAATTCCCCCGCTAAAAGAAGGGCTACCAAACGCGCTTCTTTTGGCCGTTATTTGTCCGCCTGTTGCTTACCCTGGCTTGTTACTTGTTCGGCCATTTAACGCTCAAACAGGTTAATAGTTTTTTTATATCCAAAAATTTCTATATATCTGTGATCGCGATCACCCTGATAACTTCATGTTGATTTTTTGTTGTCAAAATCGGCCTAAACCCTTTATCTGACAAGACACACCTCTCCCATCACCGTAGATAAGACCAGCTATTTTTCAGAATATGGGCTATATCACTGCACCAGGCGGCAAATAGCAGAACATATCGCCAAAACCTAATCATGACCGGTCATTACCAGTCGAAAAAACTACCTTTACTCATTGCATGAAATTTAACGCTGAATAACATTTATATAAACCGACGATTATACCACCCAAGATATATGTAACAGATTATTACAAACGTATTGCCAGATGGAGCAGGATAGTGAACATTACCCGCCGTTTCTCCTCCCAAAATAACTATAAGGCGTATGGACTACGGCCATCACGCTATGAACACCCCCGTTAATATGGGATGTAAAAAAAGAGGTATATGTGTCTACTGCAAACAATAAACCAACAGATGAAAGCGTAAGTCTTAACGCTTTTAAACAACCAAAAGCGTTCTATCTCATCTTCTCTATCGAGTTATGGGAGCGTTTTGGTTATTACGGCCTGCAAGGGATCATGGCGGTTTACCTGGTAAAACAGCTGGGTATGTCCGAAGCCGATTCCATCACGCTGTTCTCCTCCTTCAGTGCTCTGGTTTACGGTCTGGTCGCAATCGGCGGCTGGCTGGGTGATAAAGTTCTCGGTACTAAACGCGTTATCATGCTGGGTGCCATTGTACTGGCAATCGGTTATGCGCTGGTTGCGTGGTCTGGTCATGATGCTGCTGTCGTGTATATGGGCATGGCGACCATCGCCGTGGGTAACGGGCTGTTCAAAGCGAACCCGTCTTCCCTGCTCTCTACCTGTTACAGCAAAGATGACCCGCGTCTGGACGGTGCATTCACCATGTACTACATGTCCGTGAACATCGGTTCCTTCTTCTCCATGCTGGCAACACCGTGGCTGGCCGCTAAATTCGGCTGGAGCGTGGCGTTCTCCCTGTCCGTGGTCGGTATGCTGATCACCGTAGTCAACTTTGCCTTCTGCAAACGCTGGGTTAAAAACTACGGTTCAAAACCTGACTTCGAACCCGTACATGTGGGTAAACTGCTGGCGACCATTGTAGGCGTTGTGATCCTTGCTGCAATCGCGACCTGGCTGCTGCACAACCAGGGTATCGCACGTGCGGTTCTGGGTGTGGTTGCACTGGGTATCGTGATTATCTTCGCGAAAGAAGCCTTCGCCATGCAGGGTGCTGCACGTCGTAAGATGATTGTGGCGTTCATTCTGATGCTGGAAGCGATTATCTTCTTCGTACTGTACAGCCAGATGCCAACCTCTCTGAACTTCTTCGCTATTCGTAACGTTGAGCACTCAATTCTGGGTATCGCATTCGAACCGGAGCAGTATCAGGCCCTGAACCCGTTCTGGATTATGATTGGCAGCCCAATTCTGGCCGCTATCTATAACAAGATGGGTGACCGTCTGCCAATGCCGCACAAGTTTGCCATCGGCATGGTGTTGTGCTCCGGCGCCTTCCTGGTGCTGCCACTGGGTACCAAATTCGCGACTGATGCAGGTATCGTTTCCGTTAACTGGCTGATCCTGAGCTACGCTCTGCAGTCTATCGGTGAACTGATGATCTCCGGTCTGGGTCTGGCGATGGTTGCACAGCTGGTACCACAGCGTCTGATGGGCTTCATTATGGGTAGCTGGTTCCTGACCACTGCCGGCGCAGCAATCATTGCAGGTAAGATTGCAAACCTGATGGCCGTTCCGGATAACGTCACTGACCCACTGGTCTCTCTGAACGTCTACGGTACTGTATTCATGCAGATTGGTATCGCTACAGCAGTCATCGCTGCTCTGATGCTGCTGACGGCACCGAAACTGAATCGTATGACTCAGGACGACGACAAGACCGCTAAAGCGACTAAAACCGCTACCGCGTAATATCATTGAGAAACGACATAACAGAAGCCGCTAATGCATTAGCGGCTTTTTTTTTACCCGTTCGCGCACTAACATAGCTGAAACCTCAGCAAAAAGGAGTTACCGATGAAACTGTTCTACAAACCGGGCGCGTGCTCTCTTGCTTCCCATATCACCCTGCGCGAGAGCGGCAAAGATTTTACGCTGGATGGCGTTGATCTGATGAAGAAACGTCTGGAAAACGGTGATGATTTTCTTGCCATCAACCCGAAGGGACAAGTTCCGGCACTGTTGCTGGATGACGGTACTCTGCTGACCGAGGGTGTGGCGATTATGCAGTTTCTGGCAGATAGCGTGCCCGATCGCCAGTTACTGGCACCGGTAAGTACGGTTTCTCGCTATAAAACGCTGGAGTGGCTGAACTACATTGCGACCGAGCTGCACAAAGGCTTTACGCCGCTGTTCCGTCCCGATACGCCAGAAGAGTACAAACCCACCTTGCGTGCGCTTCTTGAAAAAAAGCTGCAGTACGTTAACGAATCGCTGAAAGACGACCAGTGGATTTGTGGTTCGCGTTTCACAATTGCCGATGCGTACCTGTTTACCGTACTGCGCTGGGCGCGCGCGGTTAAGCTGAACCTGGAAGGGTTAGACCATATTGCATCGTATATGACGCGCATGGCAGAACGTCCTGCGGTAGCTGCAGCGCTGAAAGCGGAAGGTCTTAACTAACATCGCCCGGCGGCGCGGCGCTGGCACGGGCCTACGGGTTGAGTAGGCCGGGTAAGCGCAGCGCCACCCGGCATATTTTAAAGCTGCGTTGCGCTAAAATAGTGTTCCGGCTTAGCAATACGATCCTGTGCCGCAACGACCTGTAATTCATACTCCTGCATTTCTTTCGTCGCAATCATGATTTCGTATACCGCCGCGGTGACATGCTCCAGGGCATCTCGCAACGTTGCACCCTGCAGCAGTTTCACCAACAGCAGACCGCTGGTCACATCCCCAACCCCTACCGGCTGACGTGGGCCAAAATCCACCAGCGGACGGCTGATATGCCAGGCATCGTCTTTCGTCACCAGCAGCATCTCAAAACGGTCCTTACTAAGCCCTGCACGCGCGAGATGTTTCACCAGCACAGTTTCTGGCCCCAGAGCTATCAGCTCGCGGGACGCGCTTACCGCCTCTTCTAGGCTGTTAACGGGATGCTCGCAAAGGATCTCCAGTTCGACCAGATTTGGCGCAATGATATCGCTGGCGGGCAGCGCATGGCGAACATGAAACTCTGCGACACCCGGTGCCACGATGCAGCCTTTCTCCGGATGGCCCATAACAGGGTCACAGAAGAATTTTGCCGCTGGGTTTGCCGTTTTCACCTGGCGAACAATACCGAGGATATGCTCTCCCTGCTCTGCTGAACCGAGATAACCGCTCAGTACCGCGTCACAACGTTTGAGCTGGCCGATATCGGCAATACCTTGCACAACTTCCGTGAGGTGTGAAGGCGGCATTACGCAGCCGGTCCATTGGCCGTATTGCGTGTGGTTGGAGAACTGTACGGTGTTGAGGGGCCAGACGTTGGCACCGAGGCGGCGCATTGGAAATTCCGCGGCGCTATTGCCAGCATGTCCGAAAACAACGTGGGACTGAATGGCGAGGATGTTCTTCATTTTTTTCTTACCAAACCCTGTAAAAACAAAAGGGGCGTGGTTTCCCACGCCCCTGGCTACTTTTAATTATTTCCAGCAGATCAGACAGTAATTTTTCTTGCCGCGACGCAGCAGCGTGTAGCGACCATACAGACGATCGCTGTCAGTGAAGGTGTATTCCGGGTCGGACTGCTTCTCACCATTGATGGTGATAGCGTTAGACGCAATGGTTTTACGCGCCTGACCACGGGAAGGCTGCAGCTCGGAGTCCACCAGCGCCTGCATCAGGTCAGCACCTTTTTCCATCTCGACCATTGGCACGCCGTCCTGCGCCAGCTGTTCGAAGTCCGCTTCGCTCAGATCGCTCAGTGTGCCGTTGAACAGGCTTGCCGTGATACGTTTTGCCGCGGCCAGACCTTCTTCACCGTGAACCAGTTTGGTCACTTCGTCCGCCAGCACGTACTGTGCACGTGGCGCCTTACCGCTATTTTTGTCCTCTTCTTCCAGGGCATTGATTTCTTCAATGTCCATAAAGGTGAAGAACTTCAGGAAGCGGTATACATCGGCATCAGCCGTGTTGATCCAGAACTGGTAGAATTTGTACGGGCTGGTCTTTTTCGGATCAAGCCATACCGCGCCACCTTCGGTTTTACCGAATTTGGTCCCGTCGGCTTTGGTGATCAGCGGAACGGTCAGACCAAAGACCTGGTTCTGGTGCAGACGACGGGTCAGGTCAATACCGGAGGTGATGTTACCCCACTGGTCAGAACCGCCAATCTGCAGGGAAACACCGTGCAGTTTGTTCAGACAGGCAAAGTCATAACCCTGCAGCAGGTTGTACGAGAACTCGGTGAAGGAGATACCCTGGTCATCACGGTTCAGACGCTGCTTCACGGCTTCTTTGTTAATCATCTGGTTAACAGAGAAATGCTTGCCGATGTCACGCAGGAAAGTCAGCACGTTCATGCCGCCAAACCAGTCATAGTTGTTCGCGGCAATGGCGGAGTTATCACCACAGTTGAAGTCGAGGAACGGTGCAACCTGTTTGCGGATCTTATCCACCCACTCCTGCACGGTATCTTCGGTATTCAGTTTACGCTCAGCGGCTTTAAAACTTGGGTCACCAATCAGACCTGTCGCACCGCCAACCAGGGCAACAGGTTTATGGCCCGCCATCTGGAAGCGTTTCAGGCATAACAATGGAACAAGATGCCCCAAATGCAAGCTGTCAGCGGTGGGATCGAAGCCGCAATAGAGCGCGATCGGGCCTTGCGCCAGTCGCTCTGCTAACGCTTCCTCGTCCGTCACCTGAGCCACGAGGCCCCGCTCTTGCAATTGTTTAATCAAGTTACTGCTTGCCATCAAATTCTCCATGTATAAACGACTGCACCTTTGCCGGTACACGACTTTTCGCCTGATGCGAAAGTACCATAGAATAAAGCGCAAGCGCGGTGTGCGCTAGCGCTTAAATCAACAAATTTCGGGGATTACGGTGCCAGTCTGTCGATTTTCCAGCCGCCATTGTCGCGCTGGTATAAAAAGCGATCGTGCAGGCGATGTTCGCCCCCCTGCCAGAACTCCATCTGCTCAATCGGGATGCGGAAACCGCCCCAGAAACTCGGCAGAGGGATTTCACCCTGCTGGAACTTCTGTTTCAGCTCAAGAAATTTGCTTTCCAGCACGCCGCGAGCTGAAATTCGGCTCGACTGTTTTGAGACCCAGGCGCCAATCTGGCTGTCGCGCGGACGGCTGTGGAAATACTTCACCACTTCCAGCGTCGAGAGACGTTCCGCTTTGCCTGTCACCATGACCTGACGCTCCAGCATATGCCAAGGGAACAGCAGGCTGATACGCGGATTGTTTTCCAGATGATGTGCTTTGCGACTGCCCAGGTTGGTGTAGAACACCAAACCTTTCTCGTCATAATGCTTGAGCAATACGATGCGCTGATACGGTTGACCGTTTTCATCGACCGTTGCGACAACCATAGCCGTTGGGTCGGCCAGTTTCGCTTCGCAAGCCTGTTTCAGCCAGCGTTCAAAAAGCACGAGGGGTTCAGCGGGAAGGTCCTGGCGACGCAGGCCACCTTTGGTGTATTCACGGCGCAGATGCGCGATTTGCTGCAGTTCGTCGTTATCTGACATGGCGTTAGCTGACATTGAGATTGGGTGGCGCTATTGTGCGCCGCCCCTGTAAAAATCTCAACGCTTCGGATTTTCGAGCTGACAATTGTTCAGCACGATACGGTCACGTTTGTAGACCGTGGCGCTGTCCCCTTTCGACCAGAAGACATAGATACCATCGGTATAACGTGCACCGGAGGCCGAGATGCCCTGCTTCAGGGTCAGCAATTTATTGTCGAACACAAAACTGGCTTCCTGGCGCGGGTTATTCAGCTTAATGGTCAGCGGCTTTTCATCGCAACGATACTCCAGCGTATCGGTCTGCATACGCTCAACGAGTTGGTTATAGACGCTGCACCCTGACAGCAACAAAGGCGCGACAATAAGAAGAAGTTTTTTCATGAGCGTATTCCGACGACTTTCCTGGTCCTGGAGGGCGTGACTGCCCTCCTGTTTTTATTCCATTCTAACGACAATACGCGACGCTGAATTTCAGTTAACTCTGATTCTGACGAGGGTTGGCCGGGAAAATGGCACCAAGGACGCTCGCCTCACGCGCACCGGTTACCGACGGTAAATTGCCCGGTAGCCCGGCAATCGTGCGCCAGGCAAGCCATGCAAAGGCCAGCGCTTCCATATCATCTCCACTGATACCCGCTTCATCCGTCGTCGTGACTTCTGTACCCGGCAGTAGCCCGGCAAGACGCGCCATCACCAGCGGATTTCGGCTTCCTCCCCCGCACACCAGCAGACGTTCGCATCCGCCACTGAGAAGCACCTGTTCAGATATCGACACGGCCGTTAACTCAGCAAGTGTTGCCTGGACATCCTGCGGCGAGAGTGCCGGGAATTGCGCCTGCTGGCGCTCAAGCCAGCCATAGTTGAAATATTCGCGCCCCGTGCTTTTCGGTGCCGGTAGTGCAAAATAAGGGTCGCTTAACATGGACTGCAACAGCGGAATAATCACTTTACCCGCGCTCGCCCACTCCGCGTTTTTATCATACGGTTGACCGCACTGACGCCAGATCCAGGCATCCATTAACATATTGCCCGGGCCGGTATCGTAGCCACGTACGGGCTGTCCCGGGATGAGCATGGACAGATTGGCGATACCACCAATATTGAGCACCATACGGCGTTCTGAAGGGTGCGCCAGTAAAGCCTGATGGAAAGCGGGCACCAGCGGTGCACCCTGTCCTCCAAGCGCAATATCGCGACGACGAAAATCGCCCACCACCGTTACACCGGTCTTTGCCACAATCTGGTTGTTATCACCAATTTGCAGGGTATGCGGTGCTTCGCCACCTGGCTCATGCCAGACAGTTTGTCCGTGACACCCAATGGCAACCACATCCTGTGGACGAAGATGTTCTTTGTGCATTAACGCCTGTACCGCATCAGCAAACAGCGCTCCCAGGCGTACATCGAGCTGCCCTAGCTGGGAAAGGGTGAGTTGCTGCCCCTGACAGATACTCAGAATATCCTCTTTCAGTGAAATGGGGATTGGCCAGGTCAGGCTCGCCTGCTGCGCCACCATGTTTTCATCAATGGCGGCCAGAACGACATCTACCCCATCCAGACTGGTGCCTGACATCACACCAATGTAGCGACCCGATTTCATGCGCTTTCCTTACGTTGCGTGGGCTAAGAGTATCCACTCAACCATAAACAGCGCTGCTTTGCTATCCGGCGATAATATTTTTTAACAATGTCAGACGGGTAACACGTGCGAAGACTGTTTATGTCTCGTTAAGTCAAATTCAAGTACAATTTTCCCATTGTTAGTGCAAAGATATGAACTATGGCCCCTTATGCCATATAATTTAGCCATAACGGATGCCCTCAATCGGGCGTTTTTGGTGAACAGGAGATTCAAATGATTTTACGTGTACTGGGCGTTTCGCTGATTGGTTTAACTCTGGCTGGCTGTGTGAATGACAGTTCACTTTCTGGCGACGTTTACAGCGCTTCTGAAGCGAAACAGGTTCAGAATGTGACTTACGGTACCGTTGTTAATGCCCGTCCTGTACAAATCCAGGGTGGTGATGAAAACAACGTGATGGGTGCAATCGGCGGTGCTGTGCTGGGTGGCTTCCTGGGTAATACCGTCGGCGGTGGTACAGGCCGCTCTCTGGCGACCGCAGCAGGCGCCGTTGCCGGTGGTGTAGCAGGCCAGGGCGTTCAGGGTGCGATGAACAAAACCCAGGGTGTAGAGCTGGAAATCCGTAAAGATGATGGCAGCACCATCATGGTTGTTCAGAAACAAGGTAGCACGCGTTTCTCTGCAGGCCAGCGCGTTGTTCTGGCGAGCAACGGAAGCCAGGTTACCGTTTCTCCACGTTAATTCGTTTTTGGATGTGGTCACCAGGCCACATCCATTTACAAAAATATAATATTAATTAATACTTTCACACAAATATATACTTAACTTATTATTAATTAGTCTTGATATTGTTCCTGCGCAAAGTATTTATAAAATTCATTAGTTAAACTCATCGCAATTGCTTTTTTTTTTATTTATTATAATTTTGTTAAAACTTATATGCTTGCGATGAATAATTGTGTGAAGAACCGTTATTTCTTATTCTGTATCGGCTGCATTGCCGTCATTGGGCTATTGCAGGGTTTATTTTTAGAACTTGTCGAACGGGTACCGTCGTTCTCTCCGTTATTATTCCCTACACTGACCATTTTCTTACTGGTATTTCACCTGTTTATTGCCTGTTTTATGGCAATGAAATACTGGTGTGATCGAAGAAGGTTGTATCTGATTGCAATTGCCTTAGCCTTTGCCGGCTCGGCGATGATGATGGTAGGAACGCTATCCAGCTTCCCTTCCTGGTTAGCTCTCTATCAGTTCAATGCAGTTAACTATAATGATGCCATGATCTTCTTTATGTTCCGCCATCTTATCATGGCAGTTCTCATCATCCTTTCAGCCTTGCTTTATACCATCCGGGATTACCCGCTTTCACGTCCGGTACATATTTCCATCGTGACTGGCGGATTTATCTTTACTGTTTCTATGGTGGCTCTGGCGTGGTTTTGTTCCAGTCATTCATCACTGTTATTACTGGATCTTGTCGATAATGAAACCCGGCAATTTATGGTTCTCTGGAGCCAGGCCATTAATATTCTTCTTATTGTTCTCTGGATAGTAACGTTAGCAACACTAATGTTTATTACCCGGGTACGTAACCTTTTCTGGGTTGGCGGTAATTTCTTATGCGTCTGTTATATTGTGACGCTGACAATGCTACTGGCTGGCGGACACGCTGAAGATATCGCCTGGTATCGGGCCCGATTATTTGAAACAGTTGCTACGCTGCTTATTATTTTTGTTCTGCTTTATGATGTCTTCAGGTTGTATCGTGACTCACATTTAAAGTATCAGCAATCGTATCAGAACTCGATTCGCGATCCGCTCACCCGGCTTTATAACCGCAGTTATTTCTATGAATCATTAAATCAGGCCCTGGATATCGCCAAAGCCGGTCGTCCTGTTTCTGTTATCGTCAGCGATCTCGACCGCTTTAAGCGAATCAACGACAACTATGGGCATCTCCAGGGAGACAAAGTGTTGCAGTTTGTCGCTCATCTGCTGATGGATTCCGTGCGCCCACAAGATATTGCGGCCCGTATCGGTGGCGAAGAGTTTGTACTGATGCTGGCTAACACCTCTTCAGAAGAGGCTTACAAGGTGGCTGAACGCATACGGCTCAATCTGAGCGGCTTTGATAAGGCCAGCAGCGAGGGGCAGTTACCAGAACCGATCACTATCAGCATGGGAATATTTACGGCAACCTCATCAGGGATTACTGCAGAAGAGTGCGTGGAAAGTGCCGATAAGGCAATGTACGAAGCAAAAGAGACAGGCCGTAACCGCGTAGTCGTCTTTAAATGAAAAAGGCCTTGCTGTTGCAAGGCCCTTTGGAATGTCAGTCGCGCGACTGCAGCTCATGGATGTTTTGTTCCAGGCGACCAATAAGGCTGATGAGCATTTCAAGCTCCGCCGGAGAAACACCCGAGAGGATTTCACCCCGCGTTTTGGTAATCACGGCTTCCATTTCAGTAATGATGGGAGTCGCTTTCTCTGTGAGTTTAATCCGCTTAGCGCGACGATCGCTGGCGCAGGTTTGCCGGGAGATGAGTCCCTTCTCTTCCAGCTGGTCAAGCGTACGCACCAGCGACGGTTGCTCAATACCTATCGCTTTTGCCAGTTGAATTTGCGACTGTTCAGGCGGCAGCTGATGAATGTTATGCAGCGTAACCCAATGTGTCTGTGTCAATTCCAGAGGTTTCAGGCGATGGTCAATCAGAGCACGCCAGACGCGTACCAACCTTGCCAGATCAGAACCTAATGGCGATTCCAATTTCATCTCCTTATAATTAGCTTGCTAAGTTATTATACTGATTTTAGAATAGTGTGCAGCATTTATATTGCCAAAACAAATGCAATACTGCATTCATGGAACTTAAAAGTATGACTTACACTGAATTGTGATACCTCATCATACTAAGACAAGCCATTGTGACATTCTGTTCACTGCAAAGGATTTCTACCTGTGACGTTTTTTCATCACTCAGAAGGTTTGCCCCTTCAGGACTTGATCTTCGGTGCATCAGTCTACTTTCCGCCTCTGTTTAAAGCCGTACTGGTAGGTTTTATTCTCTGGCTCATCGCACATCGTCTGCTTCGTGACTGGATGTATTCCGGCGAAATCTGGCATCCCATGTTGATGGATCTCTCCCTGTTTGCCCTCTCCGTGTGTCTGGGCCTTGCTGTCTTGCTGGTGTGGTGAATATGCCCCTGAAAACGCTGAAGTACTTTTCCACGTTGTTTGTCCTCGCTCTCGCGCTGGTTGCAGGCTGGTGGCTGTGGAATTTTTATATGCAATCACCCTGGACGCGTGATGGCAAAATTCGCGCTGAACAGGTCAGCATTACTCCCCAGGTTTCAGGGAGTATCACGGCGCTTCTTGTTAACGATAACCAGTATGTTAAAAAGGGGGACGTGCTATTCCGTATCGACGATACCCCGTATCACATTGCGATTCTGAATGCCCAGGCTCAGCTGGCAAAAGCCCAGTCTGACTTAGCGAAAGCCAACAACGAGGCAAACCGCCGCCGACATTTATCGCAAAATTACATCTCTGCAGAAGATTTAGATACTGCGAATATCAACGTTAAGGCCATGCAGGCAAGCGTCAATGTGGCTGAGGCTACGCTGAAACAAGCCCAGTGGGAGTTAACCCAAACCGTTATAACATCGCCTGTCGACGGATGGGTGACCAACCTTTCAGCGCGTGTGGGTAACTATGCCACTACCGGACAGCCGGTGTTTGCCCTCGTCGACAGCCACTCCTTCTATGTCGTGGGCTATTTTGAAGAGACCAAACTTCGCCATATCCGCGAGGGTTCTCCGGCAACCATAACCCTTTATAGCAGCTCGAAAAAGTTACAGGGTCACGTATCCAGTATTGGTCGGGCGATATACGATCAAAGCGTTGAAACGGATTCCGGCCTGGTACCGGACATTAAGCCGAACGTTCCCTGGGTGCGTCTGGCTCAACGCGTTCCGGTTCGCGTAGAGTTTGACCGTCTACCGCAGGAAATCACCCTGGTATCCGGCACGACCTGTACCGTCTCCATCGGAACCCGTTAATGAAACTGCAGGTGCTCTCCTGGCGTAACACGCCGTGGATGAAAGCGACGCGTCCCCAGTGGCGCTATGCGCTGCGTAATGGCATCGCGATGTGTCTTGCGCTGACCATCGCCTATTACCTGAACCTTGATGAACCCTACTGGGCGATGACCTCTGCGGCGGTGGTGAGTTTTCCCACGGTTGGAGGTGTTATCAGTAAAAGCCTCGGTCGTATCGCAGGCAGCCTGCTGGGTGCCACTGCAGCGTTAATTATCGCCGGTCATACGTTGAACGATCCATGGCTGTTCTTGCTGAGCATGGCGGCATGGCTGGGATGCTGTACCTGGGCCTGCGCTCATTTTACCAACAACGTCGCCTATGCTTTCCAGCTGGCGGGCTATACCGCCGCCATCATTGCCTTTCCGGTGGTTAACGTACTCGATACCACCGAACTGTGGGATATCGCTCAGGCGCGCGTCTGTGAAGTGATTGTCGGTATCCTCAGCGGCGGGTTTATGATGATGATCCTGCCCAGTACGTCGGACGGCACCGCGCTCATCACCGCGCTGAAAACCATGCATGCCCGATTGCTGGAGCACGCAAGCCTACTGTGGCAACCTGATACCAACGATGAGATCCGTCTCGCCCATGAAAAGGTCATCGGGCAGATCCTGACCATGAATCTGTTACGCATCCAGGCCTTCTGGAGCCATTACCGCTTTCGCCGTCAGAATACCCTGCTTAACTTTCTGCTGCACCAGCAGCTGCGCATGACCAGCGCTATCTCCAGCCTGCGCCGGATGTTACTCAATTGGCCGACGCCACCAGAAAACACCCGTGCGGTGATTGACGTACTGCTCGCAACGCTTGCACGCCCGGATGCGGACATCTACACCGTCGCGAAGATCATTGCGCCGCTCGCCCCGGTCGATGAGTACGATTATCGTCATCGCGCCTTCTGGCAGCGTCTTAATTATTTTTGCCGGCTGTATCTGCGAAGCAGCCGCTGGATTAACGCCGTCGAGAATGCCACCCCGGTGACTGAATTCAACGTCCCGGGTAGTCCAGCGCTCGCACGCCATACAGACTATCTCGAAGCACTTTGGAGCGGCTTTCGCACCTTCTGCGCACTGATGCTGGTGGGGGCGTGGAGCATTGCCACGCAGTGGGACTCCGGTACAGCTGCCCTGACGCTCGCTGCCATCAGCTGCGTGCTTTACTCCGTTGCTGCCTCACCGTTTAACTCTCTTACGCTGCTGATGCGCACCCTGGTATTACTGTCGTTGTTCAGTTTTGTGGTGAAGTTCGGCCTGATGGTGCAGATAAGTGACCTGTGGCAGTTCCTGCTGTTTCTGTTTCCGCTGTTAACCACCATGCAGCTTCTGAAGCTGCAAATGCCCAAACTGGCGGGGCTATGGGGACAGTTGATTGTTTTTATGGGGTCGTTTATTTCCGTGACGAATCCGCCGGTTTACGATTACGCCAGTTTTCTCAATGACAACCTGGCGAAGATCCTCGGTGTCGGACTGGCCTGGCTGGCCTTCGCGGTGTTACGCCCCGGTTCAGATGCGCGCAAGAGTCGTCGGCACATCCGGGAGTTACGCCGGGGGTTTGTCGACCAACTCAGTCGTAAACCGCATCTGAGTGAAAATGAGTATGAATCGCTGGTTTATCACCATGTCAGCCAGTTGAATAACAGCCAGGACGCACTTTCCCGCCGCTGGCTGTTGCGCTGGGGCGTAGTGCTGTTGAACTGTTCGCACGTCGTCTGGCAGCTTCGCGTATGGGAAACACGCTCTGATCCCCTCTCACAGGTTCGGGATGTTTGCATCTCCCTGCTACGCGATGTCATGAGTGAACGCGGTGTCCAGCAACGTCCCCTCGAAGCCACACTGGCTGAGCTGCAGCGGATCTGCGATACCCTCGCGCGGCACCATTTGCCCGCTGCTCGAGATTTGGCCTCGATCATCTGGCGCCTGCACTGCTCGCTGTCGCAGCTGGAGCAAGCGCCTCCTCCGGGAACCATTGAGGATCAAATTACGCCGCAGGCATAACGCACTCCGCCACCGCCAAGTGGTTTAGGCTGATCGGACATATTGTCACCGCCAACATGGATCATCAGCGCTTTGCCTTTAATCTCAGCCAGCTTTTTCAGCCGTGGTGCAACGACGGGTTCCGTGGCTTTGCCGTCGTTATTCACCACCAGCACAGGGAGATCGCCGAGATGCCCCATCCCGTTCGGACCTTCGTGTTTACCTGAATGCTGAGGATCAAAGTGGCCGCCCGCCGACTCCGCCGCCGAGGCCTTTCCCTCTTTCAGTGCAGGCTGACAGCTACCGTTGGCATGAACATGGAAACCATGTTCGCCGGGTGGGAGTGCTTTGAGGTTGGGTGCGAACTCCAGTCCTTTGTCGGTTTCGGTTATTTTCACCGTTCCGATTGACTGCCCCACACCCTGAGAGGTGACAAGATTCATTTCCACTTCATCACTGGCCGCCTGCGCACCAGCGCAGACTACCAGCGTGACGAGCGCCAGAGCAAAACGCTTCATATGACCTCCACGGGTTATTTTTTGCCCCTTAAGTTTATACCAGGGGCAAACATTTCACCGGAAAGTCACTTTTTGCTGGTTTACGGTACGTCGTAGCCGAGTGCGGCTTTACGGATGCGGAACCACTGCTGACGGGTCATCTGCAGCTCTTCTGCCGCAATCGCAGAGCGTACGCGTTCAATTTTACCAGAACCAATAATTGGCAGTGGTTTTGACGGCAGGCGCAGGATCCACGCGTACACCACTTGTTCGATGCTCTCAGCATTGAGCTCGCGGGCGATGGTTTCCAGTTCATTGCGCAGCGGCTGGAATTCATCGTCATTAAACAAGCGTCCCCCTCCCAGGCACGACCACGCCATCG
Source organism: Enterobacter sp. E1 (assembly GCF_016809815.1). Lineage (NCBI taxonomy): Bacteria > Pseudomonadati > Pseudomonadota > Gammaproteobacteria > Enterobacterales > Enterobacteriaceae > Enterobacter > Enterobacter sp. E1. Next base: position 82,469 of record NZ_JAFBJM010000001.1, read on the forward strand.
GGCGAATGCGCAGCTGTTGTAGCTGGTCAAGCGTCCCATCCAGCAGCAGCGGCTGGTGAACCGGGGATATCTCGACCTGGTTAGTGGCCAGGGTAAATGGCAGGCGCGACTGAAGCAGCGCAAACTGTGCCGGGGTAAAGTTTGAGACGCCAAAATGACGGACTTTCCCGCTCTGATGCAGATTCAGAAACGCTTCGGCCACTTCATCGGCATCCATGAGCGGATCGGGACGGTGGATTAACAGCAGGTCGATATGATCCGTCGCCAGATTGACCAGCGACTGCTCAGAACTTTTGATGATATGCGCACTGTCGGTGATGTAATGACCGAGGGCATGCTCAGGTTTTGCCGTGGTGGCAATACCGCACTTCGTGACGATCTCCATGCGTTCGCGCAGGGCCGGAACCAGCTTGAGCGCCTCTCCGAACGCGGCTTCACACTGGTAGCCACCATAAATATCGGCATGATCGACCGTGGTGATCCCTAAATCGAGATGCTCTTCAATAAAGCTCGCCAACTGGAGGGGGGACATATTCCAGTCCATCAGGCGCCAGTAGCCCATCACAAAACGGGAGAATTCTGGCCCCTGGGGGGCAAGGGTAATTCGCTGAACCATAACATTTTCCTCAAGGACGTGATGTCATGAGTATACGCAATTACCGTGTTAAAAAAGTGAAGGTTGCTGGGGTTCTTCTGCCTCACCCGCTTTATTTGCGCGTATTTTGCGCAGAAGTCGCTGTCGGCAGAGTCGCAGCACCTCCTGTTTTTGCGTGTCGCTAAAGGTTTGCCAGTTGAAACGTTCATCACGGGTACGCATGCACCCGCGGCAATATCCACGTTCATCTACCTGACAAATACCCCGGCACGGGCTCTGGATGGGGAAAAACTCCAGTTGCTCTGCCACACTCACCTCCAGATTACCGCTATCACTTACAGTGAAGACGTTAAACATGCCGCGTGCAAGGGCTTTACCACAGATTTGTGGCATTAAGGTTTCACTAATCTTCCCTCTCTATACTCGCCCCATCATTAAAATGACAGGTTTTTCATTCGATGCGGTTAATTAAAAAGTTACAGTGTAACGACATTAAATTTACTCTTGGCTGTGCGCTCTTCTTTACCCTGGTAAACGCGCTATTTATACAACGCAGTTGGGCAATTATCGCCCCCGCTCATCTTCACGATATCCTCTTTGCCGCTACCGTACCGCTGGTGCTGTTTTGCGGCTGGGTGATTGTGTTTAGCCTGCTCAATATTCCCTTTATTCGCAAGCCGCTGCTGATTTTGCTGACGCTCGGGTGCGCCGCTGCCACCTACTTTATGTACACCTACGGCGCGGTTATCGATCAGAACATGATCGTGAACGTGTTCGAAACGAACTCCCAGGAAGCCACCGCCCTGGTAACGCCACAGATGATTTTGTGGATTGTTGTTGCCGGTCTCATTCCATCCGTAGTGCTGGTATTGACCCGCATTCGTACCGGGAAATGGTGGTATGCCCTGTTGATGCGCGTTGCCGCAATGCTCGGTGCCCTGCTGGTGATTATCCTTATTGCCGCCGTATTTTATAAAGATTACGCGTCGCTGTTTCGTAATAACAAAAGCATTGTCAAAATGGTCACCCCCGCGAACTACGTCAGTGCCGTGATGAAATACAGCAAAATGCGCTGGTTTGCAGGCGATCAGACGCTGGTGCGGATTGGCGAAGATGCACACAAAGGACCCTTGATTTCAGGTCAGCAAAAGAAAACCGTTCTGGTGCTTGTCGTCGGCGAAGCGTCACGCGCGGCGAACTACTCCCTGAACGGCTACGAACGCGAAACAAACCCGGAACTGAAAAAGCAGGATGTGATTAACTTCCCGCAAGCCTCCTCGTGTGGTACTGAAACCGCGGTATCCGTTCCCTGCATGTTCTCCGGCATGACGCGCAGCAAATACGATGCTGACCTGGCTCATCATCGGGAAGGACTGCTCGACGTGCTCAAGCATGCGGGTATCAATCTGCTGTGGCGCGACAACGATGGCGGCTGTAAAGGTGCCTGCGATCGCATCCCCCATACCGACATGACGCAGTGGAAACTGGATCAGTTCTGCAAAGACAAGTCCTGCATCGACGACGTGAATTTCTACCGCCTGGACAACGTCCTGGATGGCCTGAAGCAAGATACCGTTCTGGTTATCCACCTGATGGGCAGTCACGGCCCCGCGTACTATCGCCGTTATCCGGATAATTTCCGTAAATTCACCCCAACCTGCGACACCAACGAAATCCAGGATTGCGATCATCAGGCGCTGATAAACACCTATGACAACACGATCCTGTATACCGACAGCGTGGTCAGTAAAACGATTGATACGTTGAAAGCACGACAGGCAAGCATGAACACTGCGCTGATTTACCTCTCAGATCACGGCGAATCGCTGGGTGAAAGCGGTATCTATCTGCACGGTACACCGTACATGCTGGCACCGGAACAGCAAACACACATTCCGTTTATGTTCTGGTTGTCACCGGACTATGCGAAAAATTTTGGCATCAACGAGCAGTGTTTACGTGACCATGCGGCAAAAAATGCGGTTTCTCAGGACAATTTGTTCTCGACTGTACTGGGCATGATGGACGTGAAATCAACGGTTTATCAACAGCAACTGGATATTCTGCACGCGTGTCGTCAATAAACTTGCTTGCATTAGACCGAACGGTCTATTAGAGTGCGGCCATGAGCAGAAATACTGAACACGATACCCGCGAACATTTACTGGCGACCGGCGAGCAACTTTGCATGCATCGCGGATTCACCGGTATGGGCCTGAGCGAGCTATTAAAAACCGCTGAGGTACCGAAGGGGTCGTTTTACCACTACTTCCGGTCCAAAGAGGCGTTTGGCGTCGCAATGCTGGAGCGTCATTATGCTGGTTATCACCAGCGTCTGGCGACCCACTTTGCATCGGGTAAAGGTAACTATCGCGATCGTGTTTTGAACTACTATCAGGAAACGCTGAACCAGTTCTGCCAGCAGGGCATTATCAGCGGATGTCTGACGGTAAAACTTTCTGCTGAAGTGTGCGATCTCTCCGAAGACATGCGCACGGCAATGGATAAAGGTGCCAGTGGTGTTATCGCCCTGCTGGCTCAGGCACTGGAGAAAGGCCGCGATGAAAAAACGCTGGCCTTTTCCGGTGAGCCTTTAACTCAGGCGCAGGTGTTATACGCCCTCTGGTTGGGCGCTAATCTGCAGGCCAAGATTTCGCGCAGTGCCGTGCCGCTGGAAAGCGCACTGGCACATGTGAAAAACAGCATTACTACGCCTGGCGTTTAACAGGCGTTTTTATTTACCTCATTACTAGTCGACTGGTCTACTCAGGAGTCTTTATGTCAGCTGAAAAATTATTTACCCCATTGAAAGTGGGTGCCGTCACTGCACCAAACCGCGTGTTTATGGCTCCGCTTACCCGTCTACGCAGCATTGAGCCGGGTGACATCCCAACCCCACTGATGGGTGAATACTATCGTCAGCGCGCAAGCTCTGGCCTGATCATCACGGAAGCCACACAGATTTCTGCTCAGGCTAAAGGTTATGCGGGCGCGCCGGGTCTTCACAGCCCGGAACAGATCGCCGCATGGAAGAAAATCACCGCGGGCGTTCACGCTGAAGAAGGTCGTATTGCGGTTCAGCTGTGGCACACCGGTCGTATCTCTCACAACAGCATTCAGCCAGGCGGTCAGGCACCGGTTTCCGCTTCCGCCCTGAGCGCGAATACCCGTACTTCACTGCGTGATGAAAATGGTCACGCAATCCGCGTTGATACTTCTATGCCACGCGCACTTGAGCTGGACGAGATCCCGGGTATCGTTAACGACTTCCGCCAGGCCGTAGCCAATGCGCGTGAAGCCGGGTTTGACCTGATTGAACTGCACTCCGCGCATGGCTACCTGCTGCATCAGTTCCTGTCACCGTCGTCTAACCATCGCACCGATCAGTATGGCGGCAGCGTCGAAAACCGTGCCCGTCTGGTACTGGAAGTGGTTGACGCCGTATGCCAGGAGTGGAGTCCGGATCGTATTGGTATCCGCGTCTCCCCGATTGGCTCTTTCCAGAACGTCGACAACGGTCCGAACGAAGAAGCGGACGCGCTGTATCTGATTGAAGAGCTGGCGAAACGTGGTATTGCTTATCTGCACATGTCCGAGCCCGACTGGGCCGGTGGTCAGCCTTACACAGAGGCTTTCCGTCAGAAAGTACGCGACCGTTTCCACGGCGTGATCATCGGTGCGGGAGCCTATACTCCTGAGAAAGCCGAAGATCTGATCAATAAAGGTCTGATCGACGCCGTCGCGTTTGGCCGCGACTACATCGCCAACCCGGATCTGGTTGCCCGCCTGCAGCAGAAAGCGGCACTGAACCCACAGCGTCCGGAAAGCTTCTACGGCGGTGGTGCAGAAGGCTACACCGACTACCCTTCTCTGTAATCCCTCCAATGAGCATTGATAGCGGCGACAATTCGCCGCTATACTAAAACATCGTTTCTGTTCAAAAACATATTCTATTCCATAGGTTAATGAGGAAATTATGCGCCTACTTCACACCATGCTGCGCGTTGGCGATCTGCAACGTTCTATTGATTTCTACACTAACGTCCTGGGTATGAAACTGCTGCGCACCAGTGAAAACCCGGAATACAAATACTCGCTGGCGTTTGTGGGTTATGGCCCGGAAACGGACGAAGCGGTGATTGAGTTGACTTACAACTGGGGCGTAGACAGCTATGAGCTGGGTACGGCCTACGGCCATATCGCGCTGGAAGTGGACAACGCGGCCGAAGCGTGTGAGCGCATTCGCAGCAACGGCGGTAACGTGACGCGCGAAGCGGGCCCGGTCAAAGGTGGCACTACCGTGATTGCGTTTGTGGAAGATCCGGACGGTTACAAAATCGAGCTGATTGAAGCCAAAGACGCCGGTCGCGGTCTGGGCAACTGATCCCTCAGGGCGCAATATGCGCCCGTAGTTTTACTGCATACCCTTCCAAAATTTGCCATAATGCGCTCTGCTTTTTCCCCATGTAAGAGACCCTGATGTCCGATAACGCTCAATTTAGCGGTCTGTGCGACCGTTTTCGTGGTTTTTATCCCGTTGTCATTGATGTAGAAACAGCCGGATTTAACGCTAAAACCGATGCGCTGCTCGAAATTGCCGCCATCACGCTGAAGATGGATGAACAGGGCTGGCTTACACCGGACACCACGCTGCATTTCCACGTTGATCCTTTTGAAGGGGCAAACTTACAGCCGGAAGCACTGGCGTTTAACGGTATCGACCCGCATAACCCGTTACGTGGTGCAGTCAGTGAATATGATGCGCTGCACGCCATTTTTAAGATGGTGCGTAAAGGTATGAAAGAGAGCAACTGCAGCCGCGCGATCATGGTAGCCCATAACGCCACATTCGATCACAGCTTTACCATGGCCGCCGCAGAGCGTGCCTCGCTCAAACGAAATCCCTTCCACCCATTTGTCACCTTCGATACTGCCGCCCTGAGTGGCCTGGCGCTGGGGCAAACGGTGTTATCAAAGGCCTGTATCACGGCAGGTATTGAGTTTGACGGTACGCAGGCGCACTCTGCCCTGTATGACACGGAACGCACTGCAGAGCTGTTCTGTGAGATCGTCAACCGCTGGAAACGTCTGGGTGGCTGGCCGCTGCCGATGGGCGACAGCGAAGAGTAAAAAAAGCGACCTCAAGAGGTCGCTTTTTTATTTCAGCAGAAAGTTACTCTGCGTCCGGCTCTTCAGTTTTGTACTTAGCCGCCGTCTCTTTGATCAGCTGCTGCAGTTCACCGCGCTGATACATCTCAATCAGGATATCGCAACCGCCAACCAGTTCACCGTCTACCCACAGCTGTGGGAAGGTCGGCCAGTTAGCGTACTTAGGCAGCTCAGCGCGGATGTCCGGGTTTTGCAGGATATCAACGTAAGCAAAACGCTCACCACAGGCAGACAGTGCCTGAACGGCTTGCGCGGAGAAGCCGCAGCTTGGCAGCTTCGGAGAACCTTTCATATACAGCAGAATCGGGTTTTCAGCGATCTGGCGCTGGATTTTTTCAATAGTGGTGCTCATGTCTTGCTTCCTTTAACTTCTGTTACGGCATTAGTCTGACATTGTAGCGGTTCAGACTGGCATCGGAAAATAACATTTTTGTCACGTTTATTTATTTTACCGCGACTCATGAAAAGTTGCATTGCAAATGGTGTTTAACCCTGCTGCACTCAGGGTTTTGCTTAGGGAGTGAACAAATGTGCGACAGAACGATGAATTTTTTTGCACTTGCTAACGAAACACGATTGTAGATTGAAAAATGCTATTAACTTCTCGGGTTTTTATGGATTAGAATCGACGGGCTTTGTAAATCATACGCAGGTACTATAGATGATCTGCATTTATCAGGGGACTGCCCAGTGGCGCGGATAAATAAAATCTCGATCACGCTCTGTGCTTTACTGTTTACATCACTCACTTTCACGCCAGTGGCAAACGCCTCTCAGCAGGCGCGGCATTCTGCTGTGCAAAAGAACCATCTGGTGAAAGCCACAGAACGTAAGAAAAAAACCACCAGTAAGAACGATAAGAAAAAAACAACTGCTCAGACTAAACAAACCGCTTCAAGCAAGACAAAAACAAAATCTTCCCGCACTGCTCACACATCCAAAAGTAAAGCCTCGCAGACTGCCGCCAACCTCGTGACTGAAAAATGCATCACGCGTAAAGGCCACAAGGCGAAATGCACGAAGGTCACGAAAATAGCGGAAGTGCATAAAGTGCGTGTACAGAAAGCGCAAAAAACCGCGATGAACAAACTGATGGGGCAAATTGGCAAACCTTATCACTGGGGTGGCAGTTCACCGCGTACCGGCTTTGACTGCAGTGGCCTCGTCTATTACGCCTATAAAGATCTGGTGAAGTTCCGCATTCCACGTACTGCCAATGAAATGTACCACCTGCGCGATGCTTCTCCGGTTGACCGTGGTGAGCTGGAAAACGGCGATCTGGTCTTCTTCCGTACACAGGGTCGCGGCACGGCTGACCACGTCGGTGTCTATGTCGGTAACGGAAAATTCATTCAGTCGCCACGCAGCGGTCAGGATATTCAGATCACCTCGCTGAGTGAAGACTACTGGGTTCGCCACTACGTCGGCGCGCGTCGCGTCATGACACCTAAAACCATTCGCTAATCCCTGCCCTGCCGCGTCGCGGCAGGGTAAGTTCCTCTTTTGCATACCCTTTCAATTTGCTATTCTCTCCTCGTTGTCTGTGTGGTTATTGGCAACACAAAATACAATAAGGAGAGAAGCAATGTCGTTCGAATTACCTGCACTACCGTATGCAAAAGACGCCCTGGCACCGCACATTTCTGCGGAAACCCTGGAATATCACTACGGCAAGCATCACCAGACGTACGTCACCAACCTGAACAACCTGATCAAGGGCACCGATTTCGAAGGCAAAACGCTGGAAGAGATCGTCCGCAGCTCTGAGGGGGGCGTATTCAACAACGCAGCTCAGGTGTGGAACCATACCTTCTACTGGCACTGCCTGGCGCCAAACGCCGGTGGCGAACCTGCCGGTGAACTGGCTACCGCCATCAACGCCGCCTTTGGCAGCTTCGCGGATTTCAAAGCGAAATTTACCGATGCAGCTATCAAGAACTTCGGTTCTGGCTGGACGTGGCTGGTAAAAGAAGCCGATGGCAAACTGGCTATCGTTTCCACCTCTAACGCGGGTACCCCACTGACCACCAGCGCTAAGCCGCTGATGACCGTGGACGTTTGGGAACACGCTTACTACATTGATTACCGTAACGCGCGCCCGAACTACCTGGAGCACTTCTGGGCACTGGTTAACTGGGAGTTTGTGGCGAAGAACTTCGCCGCATAAGAGACACGCAGAAGGGTTCGCCCTTCTGCGTTTTTTTGCTTATTCAGCAGCGCAGGCTGTTTCTGGCTGCTTACGACCGGACATCATCACCAACAGCAGACCAAGCGCGGCAATAATCGCCCCCATCACCGGTACAAAACTGTATCCCAGTCCCCCGGAAATAACCGCGCCACCGGCGGCTGCACCGAGCGCATTACCGAGATTGAACGCACCAATATTCACTGAAGACGAAAGACCCGGCGCCTCATGGGCGACACGCATCACGCGCATTTGCAGCGGTGGAACCACAGCAAAGGTGGCAGCTCCCCAGACGACCATCGCAATGGCTGCTCCGAACTCATTACGTGCCAGCCACGGAATAGCAATCATGATGACAATCAGCAGGGTTAAGAAGCCCTTCAACGTCCCGCTCACGGAACGATCGGCAAATTTCCCACCCAGATAGTTACCAATCGAGAAGCCCACGCCAATCAACACCAGCATCGCAGTGATAAAGATCGGTGTCGCGTGAGTGATGTCGTGAAGCACGGGAGAAATGTAGGTATAGAGGGTAAACATCGCCCCTGCCCCCAACACGGTCGTCAGCAATGCCGAGAGCACCTGCGGGCGTACCAGCACAGACAACTCTTTGCGCACGTCAGGACGTTCCCCCGCGCTGCCTTTCGGCAGGGAGAAGAACAGTGCCACCATCGCGATCACACCGAGACCGGCCGTCGCCAGGAAAGACATACGCCAGCCGATCGCTTCACCCAGCCAGGTTGCCGCAGGCACCCCGCCGATGTTGGCAATCGTTAGTCCCATAAACATGGTTGCCACGGCACTCGCCTGCTTGTGTTTTGGCACCACGCTTGCGGCAACAACCGACCCCAGCCCAAAGAACGCGCCGTGGTTAAGGCTGGTCAAAATGCGGGACAGCATCAATGTGGTGTAGTCCGGCGAAATGGCGGAAAGCACGTTGCCCAGGGTGAAAATCGCCATCAGGAAAATCAGCGCATTGCGGCGCGCGCGATGCGAAAGCAGAAGCGTCATCAGCGGCGCCCCGACCATCACGCCGATAGCGTAGGCGCTGATTAACATCCCTGCGGCAGGGATCGAGACATCCACGCCTCTGGCAATAACAGGCAGTAAACCCATCGGGGAGAATTCAGTGGTGCCAATCCCAAAAGCGCCAATCGCCAGGGCCAGCAGGGGAAAATTGATTTTCATACGTCAACTCCGGATGCCGTGTCATGAGGTGACACAGAACAAAGAAGCGGAAAGCATGACATCAATCACAAAAAATGAGAAGTTAACAAAATGGCAAAAGATTTTTGCCAGAGGAGTAACAATCAAGGGAATCGGGAGGGAGAAAGCTCTCCCTCCGCGTAAATCAGTGCAGTGCGGCCGTCAGACCCGCTGCGACAATCAAAGCCAGCACAATAACGGTGGTGAACAGCGAAAACTTCAGATCGGAACTCATCAATTTTTCTCCTTTTAATCCCCCCACGAAAAGTGAGCTTGCTCATTTTTGCACAATTTACGTCAAAAATCTTCCTGGATTTAAACGGATAACCACTTTACCTCTTCCCCTTTTCATCAAGATAGGACAAAATTCCACGCTAAATTTATTAGCGTACCGGCCATTGACCCCCTCCTGACGTCCTGTGTCGTTTTCCCGGCGTGTCGCAATTCAAAATTGCGTGATAAGGGTGAGAGAAGGCAAACGTTTACCTTCAAGTTTTTCAGGAGTTTAGGATATGGTCTGGAGTGACATTTAATGGCAACAATTAAAGATGTAGCAAAACGCGCAAACGTTTCCACTACAACCGTATCACATGTAATTAACAAAACCCGCTTTGTGGCGGAAGAGACGCGCAACGCCGTCTGGGCAGCGATCAAAGAACTGCACTATTCGCCAAGTGCGGTTGCGCGTAGCCTCAAGGTTAATCACACCAAGTCTATTGGTTTGCTGGCGACCAGCAGTGAAGCGGCCTATTTTGCCGAGATCATTGAAGCGGTTGAGAAAAACTGTTTTCAAAAAGGCTATACCCTGATTCTGGGCAACGCATGGAACAGCATTGAAAAACAGCGCGCCTACCTGTCGATGATGGCGCAAAAGCGCGTTGATGGCCTGCTGGTGATGTGTTCCGAGTATCCGGAAACTGTGCTGTCCATGCTGGAAGAGTATCGCCATATCCCAATGGTGGTGATGGACTGGGGTGAAGCCCGCGCGGACTTCACCGATTCCGTTATCGATAACGCCTTTGAAGGCGGTTATATGGCGGGTCGTTATCTGATAGAACGCGGTCACCGCGAGATCGGTGTGATCCCGGGTCCACTGGAGCGCAATACCGGTGCAGGTCGTCTGGCTGGGTTTATGAAAGCGATGGAAGAAGCGCTGATCACCGTGCCGGAAAACTGGATCGTGCAGGGCGACTTCGAACCGGAGTCGGGCTACCGCGCGATGCAGCAGATCGTCTCCCAGCAGCACCGTCCGACCGCCGTTTTCTGCGGGGGCGACATCATGGCAATGGGTGCCCTCTGTGCTGCCGATGAGCTGGGTCTGCGTGTACCGCAGGATATTTCTGTGATCGGGTATGACAACGTGCGTAACGCGCGCTTCTTTACGCCGGCATTAACGACCATTCACCAGCCGAAAGACTCACTGGGTGAAACCGCCTTCAATATGCTGATGGACAGGATCGTCAACAAACGAGAAGAGTCGCAGTCCATTGAAGTTCACCCGCGTCTTATTGAACGCCGCTCCGTTGCGGATGGTCCGTTCCGCGACTACCGCCGGTAATCTCTTCACGGGGCCAGTTAAGCTGGCTCCCGTAGCCATTCCCGGTTTAGCGTTTCGCTGTCTCCCAAATAATCCAGCAGCCAGGCCATCGCTGGCGAGACATCATTTTGTTGCCAGGTGAGGCAACAGGCCGCATCCGGGAACGGGTTCTCTAGCGTCAACTCAACCCACTCTCCGGTGTCAATTCGCGGCCGCGCAAAATGAACGGGCACCATCGCAACGCACAAGCCAGCACTGAGGCACGTCGCCGACGATTCCCAGTCGGGTGCAACCACCCGCCGCTGGTTATCCAGAAGCCAGGTGATACGCTTGGGTAATGAACGGGACGTATCCTCCAGCACCAGCGATGGCCAGTTGCGTAGCGTATCGTCGCTCAAGGGGCCTTCCAGAGCCGCCAGCGGATGATCGCTTGCCACCACGCATTTCCAGCTCAGCATCCCCATATCGCGAAACGCATAACGTCCCCCAACCGGAATCGCCTGCGTGGCCCCGATCGCCATCTCTGCCCTGCCGTCCGCCAGCGCATCCCAGACGCCGTTAAACACTTCCTGCGACACCCGCAATTCAACGTCAGAAAAATGACGATAGAAATCGACAATCATTTGCCGGGTACGCTCGGGTTTGACGATATTATCCACCGCGATGGAAAGATGCCCCCGCCAGCCGTTAGCGATCTGCTGACACTGTTCGCGGGTGATCTGCATTTTTTTGATGACAGAACGTCCTTCTTTCAAAAACCACGCGCCGGCGGGCGTTAATTCCACATCACGATGTCGCCGTTCAAACAGCGGAACAGCCAGCCACTCCTCCAGCTGACGCACCGTGTAACTGATAGCTGAAGGCACGCGGTGTAACTCCTGCGCCGCTCCACTGAAACTGCCGTTACGCGCGACAGCATCGACCACTTCAAGAGAATAATCTGACCACATTTTCTGCCTGCAAAAAATTTGAATGCACACGCCAAATATTAGCGTTTCACAAGCGGCTTTGCACTCCCTACACTCAGCGCCAATGTATACCTACCTCCTCAGGAGAATAAAACAATGCAACCCAGGAAAGGTTTTTTAGTCTGGCTCGGCGGCTTAAGCGTGCTTGGCTTTTTGGCCACTGATATGTACCTGCCGGCTTTCGCCGCCATGCAGGAAGATTTGCAAACCCCTGCAGCGGCCATCAGCGCCAGCCTGAGTTTGTTCCTCGCCGGTTTCGCCTTCGCGCAGCTACTTTGGGGGCCGCTATCAGATCGTTTTGGCCGTAAACCAGTACTGTTGCTGGGACTTGGCATTTTTGCCGTCGGCTGTCTGGGTATGTTATGGGTACGCGATGCAACCTGGCTGCTGGTGCTGCGCTTTGTGCAGGCCGTCGGCGTCTGTGCAGCAGCGGTGACCTGGCAGGCCCTTGTTACCGACTACTACCCAGCCAACCGCACCAACCGGATTTTCGCCACCATTATGCCGCTGGTAGGGCTTTCACCTGCCCTCGCCCCGCTGCTGGGCAGCTGGATCCTGGTGCATTTCGAGTGGCAGGCCATCTTTGCCACCCTGTTTGCCATCACGCTGGTACTCATGCTGCCGGCATTCGCGCTCAAACCAGCGCATAAAAAAGAGGCACATGCGGATGCGAAGCCCATTACCTTTACCTCTTTGCTGAGTGCCAAAGCGTATCGAGGTAATGTCCTGATTTATGCCGCCTGCTCGGCGAGCTTCTTCGCGTGGCTGACCGGTTCGCCATTTATTCTGCACGATATGGGGTACAGCCCGGCGGCGATCGGCCTGAGCTATGTCCCGCAAACCATCGCATTCCTGGTGGGTGGGTACGGCTGTCGTGCGGCGCTGCAGAAATGGGAAGGTCAGCAGATGCTGCCGTGGCTGCTGGTGCTGTATGCATTGAGCGTTATCGGGACATGGGCCGTTGGTTTTATCCCTGGCACCGGTCTGGTAGAAATTTTAATGCCATTCTGCGTGATGGCCGTTGCTAACGGGGCAATCTACCCTATCGTTGTGGCGCAGGCATTACGTCCGTTTCCGCAGGCGACGGGTCGCGCGGCTGCGCTGCAGAACACCCTGCAGTTGGGTCTGTGCTTCCTGGCAAGCCTGGTGGTCTCTGCGCTGATTGCCACACCGCTCCTGACCACCACTACCGTGATGCTGGTGACCGTTGTGCTGGCCTTTGTGGGCTACCGTATGCAGGCTTCCGCACAGCGTGAGCTGAATGACAGCACGCCAGTTGAAACGTCGCATGCGTAATCGCGTCGGAAATTATGTTAACTTCCAGTGATTAGGTTGCTAAGAATTTTTTATTGAATCACCAAATTTTGAGGCCTATACTAAATTTGGTTCGATTAAATACGATAAATATTAAGTGTTAACGGGAGCCGGAGTGCTCCCGTTTTACCATGGAAGGCATTTCGGCAAGGGTTATCTCCCTTCCTCTGTTCTACGTCGGATATTAGCCTCGCGGTATTTACCGTGAGATTTCTCACAAACCAAAAAAAGCGTCTACGCTGTTTGAAGGTTCTGATCACACAGGGTGATGGAGAAGCTATGAGTTCATCGTGTATAGAAGAAGTCAGCGTTCCGGACGATAACTGGTCCCGGATCGTCAGTGAACTGTTAGGTCGAGCAGGCATCACTATCAATGGATCGTCGCCAGCCGATCCCCAGGTTAAACATCCCGACTTTTTTAAGCGCGTGTTGCGGGAGGGTTCGTTAGGCCTGGGGGAAAGCTATATGGACGGTTGGTGGGAGTGCGAACGGCTGGATATCTTCTTCTCCAGCGTGTTGCGTGCCGGTCTGGAAAATCAACTCCCCCGCAATCTGAAAGACACACTGCGCGTCGCCTCTGCCCGGCTGTTTAATCTGCAAAGTAAAAAACGCGCGTGGATCGTCGGCAAAGAGCATTACGATCTCGGCAACGACCTGTTCAACCGTATGCTTGACCCCTTCATGCAATATTCCTGCGCTTACTGGAAAGAGGCTTCGACGCTGGAAGAGGCTCAACAGGCTAAGCTGCATCTGATTAGCGAGAAACTGAAGTTAGAACCCGGAATGCGCGTGCTGGATATCGGCTGCGGCTGGGGTGGGCTGGCCTGGTTTATGGCGAAGCACTACGGCGTCAGCGTGGTGGGTGTCACTATTTCAGCTGAACAGCAAAAGATGGCGCGGGAACGCTGCCAGGGTCTCGATGTGGATATCCGGCTACAGGATTACCGCGATCTTAACGAACAGTTTGACCGTATCGTTTCGGTGGGCATGTTCGAGCACGTGGGACCGAAGAACTACAACACCTATTTTGACGTGGTGGATCGTAATTTGAAACCGGACGGCATCTTCCTGCTGCATACCATCGGCTCTAAGCGAACCGATAACAACGTTGACCCGTGGATCAACAAATACATCTTTCCGAATGGCTGTTTACCGTCCGTTCGCCAGATTGCCAACGCCAGTGAACCCCATTTCGTGATGGAAGACTGGCATAACTTCGGTGCGGATTATGACACCACGTTGATGGCATGGCATGCTCGTTTTCAGGAAGCCTGGCCTGAGATTGCGGACAACTATTCTGAACGATTCAAGCGGATGTTTAGCTATTATTTGAATGCCTGCGCGGGGGCGTTTCGCGCGCGGGATATTCAGCTCTGGCAGGTGGTATTCAGCCGTGGCATTGAACACGGTTTGCGTGTCGCCCGCTAAAAAAATAACCCCGGTTACCCGGGGTTATTTTTTATTCTTCTTCTGCTGTTTTAATTATTGCGGCTTCTTTTGCCGCCAGCACACGCTCAACGGTATCCACCACCGCCTGAGTTTGCGGATCGATTTCGATATTTACGCGATGCCCCAGTTTTTTCGCCCCCAGCGTGGTGCGCTGCAGCGTTTCAGGAATTAAATGCACACAAAAACGCGTCGGCGTCACTTCCCCGACAGTCAGACTAATCCCATCAATACCAATAAACCCCTTGTACAGGATGTATTTCATTAATGAAGGATCCTGCATTTTAAACCAGATTTGACGGTTATTTTCCGAGGTCACAATTTTCGCCACTTCGGCAGTGGTCATGATGTGCCCCGACATCAGATGCCCGCCAATCTCATCGCTGAACTTCGCCGCACGTTCAACGTTGACGGTATCCCCAACCGCCAGCTCACCCAGGTTGGTGATACGCAGCGTCTCTTTCATTAAATCAAAGCTGATCTGGTTGCCGTTAATTTCGGTCACGGTCAGGCAGCAGCCGTTATGCGCAATCGAGGCACCGGTTTCAATGCCCTCAAGCATATATTCCGGCAGCTCAACAACATGAGTTCGGAAATTAGGTTTTTCATCAATGGACACCACTTTGGCGGTACCCTGCACAATACCAGTAAACATGCTTACAACTCCTGTTTTTTCCGGACGGTGGTGACACCGTTTAATCCCATCACAATAACAGTTGGAAAAACAGGTTGCCAGCGGAGCGCATTTTCTGGCGATTTTTTCACTAGATAAATAGCTAAAGCCCGCTACAATAGCTGGCACCCCCCTGCATTTTCTTCTTGCTGCCCGTTTCGGCGGCTTTTTTAGTCTCTCAAATAACAACAAAATAAAGGTGTTCACGTGCAGAAGTACATGAATGAAGCGCGCCAGTTATTGGCACTGGCTATACCAGTGATCGTCGCGCAAGTGGCCCAGACCGCAATGGGATTTGTGGATACGGTAATGGCGGGTGGCTATAGCGCCACCGATATGGCTGCCGTTGCTATCGGCACGTCAATCTGGCTTCCGGCCATCCTGTTCGGCCACGGTCTGCTGCTCGCGCTCACGCCTGTTATCGCCCAGCTCAATGGCTCGGGTCGTCGCGAGCGCATTGCCCATCAGGTCCGTCAGGGTTTCTGGCTGGCGGGGTTTGTCTCCGTGCTAATTATGGTGGTGCTCTGGAACGCGGGCCATATTATTCGCGCCATGCATAACATTGACCCGGCACTGGCTGACAAAGCCGTGGGTTATCTGCGCGCCCTGCTCTGGGGGACTCCAGGCTACCTCTTTTTCCAGGTGGCGCGTAACCAGTGTGAAGGTCTGGCGAAAACGAAACCTGGGATGGTGATGGGCTTTATTGGTTTGCTGGTCAATATTCCTGTTAACTATGTCTTTATTTACGGTCATTTCGGAATGCCGGAACTGGGTGGCGTCGGCTGCGGCGTGGCGACGGCAGCCGTTTACTGGGTGATGTTCTTCTCGATGATCGCCTTTGTAAAACGCGCCCGTTCCATGCGCGATATCCGCAACGAGAACAGATTTAGTACGCCAGACTGGAGCATCATGACGCGTCTGGTGCAGCTAGGTTTGCCGATTGCCCTCGCGCTGTTCTTCGAGGTGACGCTTTTCGCCGTGGTCGCCCTGCTGGTCTCCCCGTTGGGCATTGTGAACGTAGCCGGGCACCAGATTGCGCTGAACTTCAGCTCGCTGATGTTCGTCCTGCCGTTGTCGCTGGCGGCGTCGGTGACTATCCGTGTCGGCTTCCGTTTGGGGCAAGGTTCGACGATAGACGCGCAAACAGCCGCGCGAACCGGGCTGGGTGTCGGTGTCTGCATGGCCATCTGTACAGCACTCTTTACCGTCACGCTACGCGAACAAATCGCCCTGCTCTACAATGACAACCCCGAAGTCGTGGCTCTGGCGTCGCATCTGATGCTGCTGGCAGCGGTATACCAGATATCTGATTCCATTCAGGTGATTGGCAGCGGTGTGCTGCGTGGATATAAAGACACGCGTTCCATCTTCTTTATTACCTTCATCGCCTACTGGGTATTGGGTCTGCCGTGTGGTTACATTCTGGCCCTGACCGACCTGGTGGTTGACCGCATGGGTCCGGCCGGATTCTGGATGGGCTTTATCATCGGTCTGACCTCTGCGGCAATTATGATGATGATGCGAATGCGCTTCCTGCAACGTCAGCCATCAACGGTCATTTTGCAACGCGCAGCACGTTAATTACGCAGTAGCCGCCAGCCGGCGGCTACTTTATCTTCACTTTGCGCGGTAATACAGCAATCGCGTGAAATCAGAGAGAAAAATGCATTTTCCCTCTTGCCTCATTGGTGCTGTGCCGCTAATATTCGTCCCCGTTGTCACCGACAACACGTTGCGTTCATAGCTCAGTTGGTTAGAGCACCACCTTGACATGGTGGGGGTCGTTGGTTCGAGTCCAATTGAACGCACCATTCTGCGTCCGTAGCTCAGTTGGTTAGAGCACCACCTTGACATGGTGGGGGTCGGTGGTTCGAGTCCACTCGGACGCACCATTTCAGTCCTGAAATGGTGCAAATTCCCCTCTGATTTCCTGAATTATCCTAATCCCTTATTTTCATCACTGTTCTCCTGCTACGCTTTCCTCATGGAAAAAAAGAGGAATACCGTCGATGAAGAAAATCGCCATTATCGGTTCCGGCCCTACAGGGATTTATACCTTTTACGCACTTCTTAATAATCCGCAGCCGCTTTCGGTTTACGTCTTTGAGCAAGCTGATAACTCGGGCGTGGGTATGCCCTATAACGACGACGATAATTCTCGTCTGATGTTGGCGAACATTGCGAGCATTGAAATCCCGCCACTGTTCATGTCCTACCTCGACTGGCTTAATGACCAGAGCGAAACCCATCTGGCACGCTTTAAGGTGGATAAATCCCGTTTGCATGACCGGCAGTTCCTGCCCCGGCTCCTGCTGGGTGAGTATTTCTGCGACAGCTTTTGGTCAATCGTAAAAGAGGCGAAAAAACGCGGGTTCCATGTTGAAATCCATGAGTCTGCCCGGGTCACCGACATCGTGCCCACGAATGACGGCGTCACGCTTTCCGTCAACGACAGCAGTTTTCCTGAACGCTTTGACCTTGCGGTTATCGCCACCGGCCACGTCTGGCCTGAAGACGACGAAGCCTCTCGCACGTACTTCCCAAGCCCGTGGTCCGGTCTGATGGATGCCAAAATTCCGCCCTGCCGTGTTGGTATCATGGGGACATCGTTAAGCGGTCTTGACGCGGCAATGGCGGTAGTGATGCAGCACGGCGCGTTTCGCGACGGTAAATTCGTTCTGGATACAGGCAGCGAGGCGTTAAAGATTGTCCTGATGTCCCGAACGGGCATTCTCCCGGAAGCCGATTTTTACTGCCCTATTCCTTACGAACCGTTGTCAGTGTTGACTGAGCTCGCGGTTGAACGCGAAATTGCCAAAGGGCCGGATGGCCTGCTTGATCGCATTTTTGCCCTGATGGTGAGAGAGCTTGAACTTGCTGACCCCGCATGGTGTAAGAAAGTTGCTCTGCATAAGCAGACGGCAGACAGCATGCGTGAGGCCTGGTTTGAAGATCGTAAACGACACGACCCGTTCACCTGGGCCGAAGAAAACCTCGACGAGGTTGAGAGAAACAAACAGGAACACCGCACCGTGGCCTGGCGCTACACCGTGCTTCGGCTCCATGAAGTGGTTCAGACGATCGTACCGCATCTCGACGATCGCGACAGTAAGCGCTTCAAACAAGGTCTGGCCCGGGTCTTTATCGACAACTATGCGGCTATCCCTCCACAGTCTATTCGCAGGCTGCTCGCGCTTCGCGAAGCCGGCATTATTAGCGTGGCTGCGCTCGGTGACAATTACACGCTGGATATTGGCAGCGATAGCGCAGCAATCGCCACAAAAGAGACCGTCTACCGTTTCGACGTTTTTATTGATGCGCGCGGGCAAAAGCCGCTCAAAACGAAAGATCTGCCCTTCCCGACGCTGCGCAAGCAGCTGGAAGCAACGGGTGAAGAGATACCCGACATCGGCGAAGATTACACCTTAAAAGCGCCTGACACCGTTCGCGGGCGCATCGCCTTCGGCGCGATACCGTGGCTAATGCACGATCGTCCCTTCGTTCAGGGGCTGGCGGAGTGTGCAGAGATTGCAGAGGCGATGGCGAAAGCGGCAGAAAAAACCGCGTCTGGGTTACGGCGGAAATTACCGTATAGTGAGGACTGACAGGGCATCCATGCCCTGCTGTAATGGATTACTCGAAATACACTTCCGGGTTTTCAGACAGCGAAACGAAGGTTTTCGTCGCTTTATCCAGCGCGCGAATTTCGCCGCTTTCAATGTCATACACCCAGCCGTGCAGTCGGATAGAGTTGTTACGCAGGCCCACCGCCACGGATGGATGGGTCTTAATGTTGCTCAGCTGCGCAAATACGTTTTCCTGCACCATCGCGTTGACTTTATCGATCGGCTTATCCCAGATTTTCTTCTCAACCACCGCTTTTGCCGCATCGGAATAGCGCAACCAGTGCGACACAGCAGGCATCGGCTCCAGGTTCGCGTTATCGGCAATCGCCTTCATCGCACCACAGTTGGAGTGACCGCAAATCACGATATCCGTCACACCCAGCGCCACAACAGCGTATTCGATGGTTGCGGACACACCGCCAGGCTCAGGTCCGAACGGCGGCACGATGTTGCCAGCATTACGAATGACAAAGAGTTGTCCTGGCTCCTGCTGGGTGACCAGTTCCGGGACCAGACGGCTGTCGGAGCATGAGATGAACAGCGCTTTGGGATTCTGGCTGGACGCTAAACTGCGGAAGAGTTCTTTACGTTGCGGGAAAATCTCTTTTTGAAAGCTGAGAAAACCTTCAATGATATGTTGCATAGCAATGTCTCTTTTATCTGTTTTAGTTTAGGCATGATCGAGATCACACTCGTAAAGTTTACCCACCGTGGTTTACTTCAGACAAGCAATATATTTCTGGCCCGACCGCCGCACGATCTCGTCAGCAAAGGCAAGAATGTTCTGCCCTTCGAATGCGCCGTACAGCCGTGCAAACCTTCTGCCTTCCAGATGACTTACGACCGTCGCCACGGTGCGGGCCGGCAGCGGGAGATAATTCGGGTAGCTCCACATAAACGAAACAGCGTCTTTCCCCGGCGTGACCTGCAGAATATCGCCCACCAGCAATACCCCCGCACCTTCCTGCCAGTGCAGCACTGTCCCGCCAGCAAAATGACCGCCGAGGCGCAGCAAAGTAACCGACGGGAAAATTTCCAGCGCATCGTCCTGCCAGAAGTGGATTGCCGGGCTATCGCGCATGACCCATTCTCTGTCGCTGGCGTGCAGATACAATGGTGCATCAAACGCCGCAGCCCATTCCTGCATCGTGGTGTAATAGTGCGGATGCGAAATCGCAATCGCGCTGATACCGCCGAGCGCAGTGATGAGCGTTTTAGTTGCCGGGTCGAGGTTAGCAATACAGTCCCAGAGAATATTGCCGTGCGGGGTACGCAGGAGCAATGCCCGCTGGTTGATAGCAAATGCGGGCACCGTTTTGATACTAAACAATTGCGGCTCCAGCTGCTGCCATTTGTTGCTGTGTGTGGCAGTGACGGTATCGAAATCTGTCCACACCTGGCCCGTCACGGGCACATACTGACGGTCATCCTCGCAGATCGGGCATCTGTCAGGCTGTGCATCATAGGCGGTTCCGCAGGTTTTACAGAGGGTAATCATGTGTTCTCCTCAGCGATAAAGCACTGAGTATGGCAGGGATTATCCTTATGTGCTGCGAGGTACATTGCTGGCTTTTTTTGCCCTATACTGTGCCAGTATCAAAAACTGAACAGAGCAGGTGCAACATGGAAATTGATCTCGATAACTTAGTGTTTAACGGTCTGGATGAAGCAGAAGAGCGTAATGCGGAACGTCTGGACGACGCGGATAAAAAAGCGCAGGCGATTGTCGCCGACGACGACTGCGGCGACGCCTGCAAGATCTAATAAAAAAGCACCGGGAAACCGGTGCTTTTTTATTTCACTCGTTAAACGTCGCGCACACCTCGTTCCAGTACGTTTCGCGCGTGCGGCGCAGTTCAGCGTGGCGTTTTATCATGGAACCACTCCGGGTCAATGTTGGCAACGTCTACGCCATACAGGCTGGCGACAGGCAGTATCGACTCAAGAACACGTTGCGCGCTGTTCTCCGCATTCGCTGGCCGGGCCGCAAAAAACCGCCGTAACGTGCTGATCCATTTTTTCATCGTCTTACCCTCTCTCGCCGTATCTGCCTTCAGTTAAGCACCCAAATCCCGTGGAGGGGAAATACCAAAATCCACTGTCGATGTGCAGGATCTGCAAATAGCCCCCCGTCCTTTTCACTCTTCATTAACACCTTGTTCACTAATGCTTTTTTGCTCATAGCAAAGAACGATTTCTTATTTGGCGATAGCTTTCCCTTATGGGAGCGTAACGGGGTAAAACAAAAACAACGGGATGGCGTATGACTATGGCAGCAAAAATGAAAGGGTTTAAAAAACGGACGCTGGTTCTGGGATTAGTGGCGGCCTGGGGCCTGTTTTCAGCGCAGGCGCAGGCCGATCAGCTAGCGGATATCAAGGCAGCAGGGGTGGTGAAAGTAGCCACATTTGATGCCAACCCGCCGTTTGGCTCGATTGATGCCAAAACGCATGAGATCGTGGGTTACGACGTGGACTTCGCCAAAGCGCTGGCTAAATCACTCGGCGTGAAGCTTGAACTGGTTGCCACCAATCCGGCCAACCGCATTCCGCTGCTGCAGTCCGGCAAAGCCGACCTGATCGTGGCGGATATCACCATCACCCCGGAACGCGCACAGGTCATTGATTTCTCGACGCCTTACTTCGTCACCGGCCAGCAGTTCCTGGTTCCGGCGAAATCACCGGACAAGCTTGATGACTACAGCCGGGCGCGTATTGGCGCGGTCAAAGGAACCACGGGCGAACAGGCGCTGCACCAGCGTTTCCCGCAGTCCCGCGTGCTCTCTTATGACGATATTCCACTGGCGCTGACGGCACTGCGCAATGGCAACGTGCAGGCAATCACCCAGGACAACACTATTCTGGCCGGTCTGCTGGCGCAGGCGCCGGATAAAGCCAACTTCAAAATCCTGCCCGATCTGCTCAGTAAAGAAGAGATTGGCGTGGGGGTGAAGAAAGGTGAAACCGCGCTGCTGAAGGCCGTTAACGACGAGCTGGTTAATCTCGAGAAGAACGGCCAGGCGGCAAAAATCTACGACGTCTGGTTTGGTCCAGGCACTCCAGCTCCACAGCCTCGCGCCTTTAAAATAGAAGCTAAGTAATATGCTCTCAGGTTTATTTTCACACTCCGCGGTCGGTGCCGCGGATTTTTCACATCTGGAACAGGCCAGCGTCGAGTTTCGTCATGTGGACAAACGCTACGGTGACCATCAGGTTTTAAACGACATTAACCTCACCATCACGCCCGGAGAAGTGGTCGCCATCCTCGGCCCTTCGGGTTCCGGTAAATCCACCCTGATTCGTCTCATCAACCAGCTTGAAACCCTGAGCGGCGGGGAGATCCTTGTCGACAACAAACCGACCGGCAAGCTGTCTGGTATCGGGCTGCGTCAACTGCGCAGCCGCGTGGGGTTTGTGTTCCAGCAATTCAATCTTTATGCCCATCTCACCGCCAGCCAGAACATCACCCTGGCGCTGGAGCAGGTTCACGGCTGGAAGCCGCAACCTGCCCAGGAGCGCGCGCTGTCCCTGCTGGAGAAAGTCGGAATGCTGGAAAAAGCCCACCATTTCCCGACAGAGCTTTCTGGTGGTCAACAGCAGCGCGTGGCGATAGCCCGTGCTCTGGCCTCTTCGCCGCAAATCATTCTCTTCGACGAGCCGACATCGGCTCTCGATCCTGAGATGATTGGCGAAGTGCTGTTTGTGATGAAAGCCCTCGCCCACAGCGGGATCACCATGATCGTCGTGACCCACGAGATGCAGTTTGCCCGGGAGATTGCCGACCGGATCGTCTTTATCGACGGCGGGCAAATTCTCGAGATTGCACCGCCGGCGCAGTTTTTTAGTCAGCCCTCACATCCGCGCGCGCAGCGTTTCCTGCAAAAGGTGCTTAACCCACTGCATCAGGAGCATCTGTAATGCCCGCGCTCGACTGGCACGGGGTACTGACCGGACAGCCCCTGCAGTGGATATTCTCCGGATTTCTCACCACCCTGTGGGTCACGATTATGGGGATCATGCTGGCAAGCCTGCTGGCGTTACTTTTTATGCTCCTGCGCCTTTCCGGCGGACGTCTCGGGAGCGCCATCGTCAGTGGCTGGGTATCGCTGTTTCGCAATACGCCGCTGCTGGTGCAGCTGCTGTTCTGGTATTTTGCCGCCTGGAACGGATTACCACAGGCGTTTCGCGACGTGGTTAACGCGGATCACAGCTGGTCAATTCTGCCCGGCGACGTCTGGTGGTTTACACCCGAGTTTTTATGTTCCGCCTGGGGGTTGGGCGTCTTTACCTCGGCGTTTTTAATCGAAGAGGTGGAGTCAGGGTTACGTTCTGTGCCTGCCGGACAACGGGAGGCCGCGCTGGCTCAGGGTTTCTCTTCGTGGCGTTTGTTTCGTCACATCCTTCTGCCGCAGGGCCTGGCCAACGCCTGGCAGCCCGTTGTGGGGCAGTACCTTAATCTGATGAAGCTCTCCTCGCTCGCCAGCGGGATTGGCTTTGCCGAACTCACCTACCAGGTCAGGCAGATTGAAAGCTACAACGCGCATGCGCTGGAAGCATTTACTGTCGGTACCGCACTCTATCTCCTGACCGGTCTGGTCATGGGAATGGTGCTGGTTCGTATTGGACCTCAGGCGAAACGTAAACGCCCCATCGCTGTCACCGCAGGGAGTGAAAAACATGATTGCCGGACTTAATGTCATCACCGATAACCTCGATTATCTGCTGTGGGGACGTGCGGCAGCGGGTGAACCGGGCGGCGTATTGCTCTCGTTGATGATGGCGACTGGAGCAGCCGTCATTGCTCTGCCCGGCGGGGTTGCTCTCGCGTGTCTGGCCTGGCGCTTTACCGGGCTCGTGCGAAAGGCCCTCTTTTTGTGGGCAGAACTGATCCGCGGTATCCCGCTCATCTTCGTGATTTTCTGGATGTGGTATCTGCTGCCGCTCATTACCGGGGGCGATCTGCCGGGAGCGCTTACCGTCACGCTGGCCCTGGCCTGGTTTACGGCGGCAACCGTGATGCACTCGGTGCTGGCCGGACTTAACGCGCTACCCTCCGGGCAATATGAGGCTGCACTGTCTCAGGGATTCAGCACGCAACAAACGTTGTTGCGCGTACTGCTGCCGCAGGCGCTGAGGAATATTCTGCCGTCACTGGTGGGGATTTTTATCAGCCTGCTGAAGGATACGTCGCTGGCGTTTATCGTGAACGTACCGGAACTGACCACAGTCGCGGGACAGGTCAACAACCGGGTGCAAATCTACCCGGCGGCCATTTTTATCTTTACGGGTGTGGTCTACTATCTGCTCTGCTGCTCGCTGGAGCAGCTTGCGAAACGCTGGCGTATCACCCGGCCAGCGCTTTAACCACCGTTTCCATCGCTTCGGTTGTTAATTCACTGCGTTTAACGCGCTGGTTCGCCAGCGCGGTACGCAGTACTCCAGCAATGACAATATGCTTTGGCTCCTGCCCTAAATCACGCATCTCAAGCACCACCTTACCGACTACCCGGCACATCTCCTGATACAGCGCTTCATCTTTAGTCACATTACCCATCGTCATCACTCCATTGCCTGTTAAACGTTGAGCTTAAATGATTCTCCTGCCGGATACAAAAAAGAAGCCCGGCGAGAAACTCGCCGGGCTTCATCTGTAAAATCAGCTAATTAGTTGTTTACTGGAATGACTGCGCCTTTGTACTTGGTGCGGATCCAGTCCTGAATCTCTTTCGAGTGCAGCACGTTCACCAGCGCAACGATATCTTTCTTCTTCTCGTCACCGCGATGGACGGTGATGATGTTGGCGTACGGGTTGTTTTCACCGCTCTCAACCGCAATCGGGTCGTGAACCGGATCCAGACCGGCGTCAATCGCGTAGTTGGCGTTGATCACCACCGCAGCGCCTTCATCATTGTTGTACATCTGCGGCAGCAGAGAGGCTTCAACGTTAGGGGTGAACTGCAGCTTTTTCGGGTTTTCTACGATGTCGCTGATGCGCGCGGTCACTTTGTCGATGCCCGGTTTCAGCTTGATCACGCCCTCTTTTTCAAAGATAGAGAGGATACGGCCCTCTTCAGAAACAGCGTCACGCATGATGATCTTGCCGCCTTCCGGCAGATCTTTCAGCGACTTATATTTTTTAGAGTAAATGCCGATTGGCTCTATGTGGATCGCGCCTGCACTGACAAAATCATAATCCTTGTCGCCCGCATGATCTTTCAGAACGCTGTTCAGGTAAGGGATGTGCTGGAAATAGTTCGCGTCGATATCATGACCCGCCAGCGCGGTGTTGGGCAGAATGTAGTCCTGGAACGGTTTAATCTCCAGGTCGATACCCTGCTTCGCCAGAATCGGTTTTGCCTGCTCCAGAATTTCAGCGTGTGGC
Source organism: Enterobacter sp. E1 (assembly GCF_016809815.1). Classification (NCBI taxonomy): domain Bacteria; kingdom Pseudomonadati; phylum Pseudomonadota; class Gammaproteobacteria; order Enterobacterales; family Enterobacteriaceae; genus Enterobacter; species Enterobacter sp. E1. Next base: position 107,569 of record NZ_JAFBJM010000001.1, read on the forward strand.
GTATTGGATGCCCCCACGGTCAGGGTGTCGGCCCAGGAGGCAAAGCTCAGGGCACTCAGGGTTGCTGCAGCGATCAATGTCAGTGTCTTTTTCATGATGTGGTTCCTGTGTGTATTTATTAGCGTTTATCTAACAGTGAAGTAATGATGTCGCCGCAGAACTGAATGATGAAAACGATGATTAAAATAGTCACCGTTGCCACCAGCGTGACGTCACCATGGTTGCGCTGGAATCCTTCCAGATAAGCCAGATTTCCCAAACCACCGGCGCCAATCACCCCTGCCATCGCGCTGTAACTCACCAGCGCAATCAGCGTCACCGTAATACCTGATACCAGTGCGGGTGATGATTCCGGCAGTAAAACCCGAAATACTAACGTGCTCAGTCGTGCGCCCATCGAGCGAGTTGCTTCGATGACGCCTTTATCCACTTCACGCAGGGCGATCTCCACCAGGCGTGCGTAGAACGGTGCGGCGCCTACAATCAGTGCCGGCAGTGCCGCGTTGGCGCCAAGGATGGTGCCAACAATGGTCTTGGTGAACGGGATCAGCAACACAATCAAAATGATGAACGGAATAGAACGGAACACGTTCACCACAATCGAAATGACGCTATACACCGTGCGATTGTGAAACAACCCACCGCGTGCGGTTAAAAACAGCGCCAGCCCCAGCACAATACCCAGCACAAACGTCGCCACGCCTGAAAGCGCCGTCATGTACAGCGTCTCCAGCGTCGCCGCCCAGAGCTGATCCCATTTGAGATGCGGAAAGAGATTCTCAGCCATGTTTAATCACCTCGCCTTCAATATCGCTGTGCTGCAGGTCGGCGAGGATATTGTTCAGTTGTTCGTCAGATGCCACGACGTGCACCCAGAGCTGGCCAAACACGCCGTGGGCGGTTTGCGTCATTTTCCCGTGCAGGATGTTAAACGGCAGGCCGTAGCGGAGGGTCAACTCACCTACGATCGGCTTATGCGTGCTGTGCCCGGTAAACGTCAGTTTGATGACCGTGCCTTCCAGATCGTTTGCCAGCTCGCTATTAAAGGTTTCCTCCTCGGCATACTGGCTTACCTGGCGGACAAACTGCTGCGTAATGGGCTGTTGTGGATGGGTAAAGACGCTCAGCACATCCCCTTCTTCCACCACTTTACCGTTCTCCATTACCGCCACGCGGTCGCAGATTTTGCGCACCACGTGCATCTCGTGCGTGATCAACACGATGGTCAGTTTGAAGCGGCGATTAATATCCAGCAGCAGATCGAGGATCTGATCGGTAGTCTGCGGGTCGAGCGCTGACGTAGCTTCATCACAGAGCAGCACGTCGGGGTTATTCGCTAGCGCACGCGCAATGCCTACACGTTGCTTTTGCCCGCCGCTCAACTGCGACGGGTACGCATTCTCACGCCCTTTCAGCCCAACGAGCTCGATAAGCTCGGCCACGCGCGCCTTGATTCTCGCTTTCGGCACACCAGCAATTTGCATTGAAAACGCGATGTTTTCTGAAACCGTGCGCGACCACAGCAGGTTGAAATGCTGGAACACCATACTGATTTTCAGGCGTGCCTGGCGCAGCGCCTCGCCACTGGCGGCAGAAATGTTCTGCCCATTAATGGTGACACTTCCGGTGCTGGGTTTTTCCAGACCGTTCAGCAGACGAATCAGCGTGCTTTTCCCGGCCCCACTGTAACCAATAATTCCGTAAATCTGTCCCTGCTCTACCGCCAAGTTGACGTCATCAACGGCAGTCAGTGCCACTTTTCCGTTGTCAAAAACCTTCGAAATATTACTCAGTACAATCATTCTTATTCGTTATCCGTCCCGCACATGGCGGTTTAGAAGTATGGATGTCCAAACGAGTGTAAACAGGCGTTATCAGCTTTTAAATGAATAAAAAGGCATGTGTTATAACCGTGGGAAATAAACAGCGGATTTACCGGGAGGGAAGCATTTAGACCAATTTCAGCAATGATTATCTGCCAGATGTATATCTGCTGGCTGACACCCTTAAAAATCGGTCATTTTTGCAGCATTTCTCACTGGTATAGCCATCCTCACATCCAGACAACTTTACGTCTTGCTATCCTGACATCCAAAAACGGCATTTATATTCCTTTCAGTTCTAAACGGCAGTGAATGGTTCTTTATTGCGAAAATTACACCGCCCTATCATCCCGTCATGACATCCAGAAAGGAAAACATCATGGCGATTTATCACTCCGTCACCGAACTCATTGGTCGTACCCCGCTTATCCAGCTGCATAAGCTTGATACCGGTCCCTGCTCGCTGTTCCTGAAGCTGGAAAACCAGAACCCGGGCGGTTCTATTAAGGATCGCGTTGCGCTGTCGATGATTAATGAAGCGGAGCGTACCGGGCAGCTGCAGCCGGGCGGTACGATCATTGAGGCGACGGCGGGAAATACCGGTCTCGGCCTGGCCCTGATCGCCGCTCAGAAAGGCTACTCGCTGATCCTGGTGGTACCGGACAAAATGAGCCGCGAGAAAATTTTCCACCTGCGCGCGCTGGGTGCCCAGGTGGTACTGACCCGCTCCGACGTTAATAAGGGCCATCCCGCCTATTACCAGGATTACGCCCAGCGCCTGGCCAACGAGCTGCCCGGCGCGTTTTACATCGACCAGTTCAATAACGAAGCCAATCCGCTGGCACACCGCACCACCACAGCCCCGGAACTGTATGAGCAGTTGGACGGCAAGATCGACGCTATCGTAGTGGGTGTGGGTTCAGGCGGGACGCTGGGCGGCCTGCAGGCGTGGTTCGCCGAGCACTCTCCGCACACGGAGTTTGTGCTGGCAGACCCGGCAGGATCCGTTCTGGCAGACCAGGTAGAAACCGGGAAATATCACGATGCCGGCTCCTGGCTGGTTGAGGGAATTGGCGAAGACTTTATTCCGCCGCTGGCCCACATCGAAGGCGTGAATCGCGCCTGGCGCATCACCGACCGGGAAGCCTTCACCACCGCGCGCGAGCTGCTGAAAACGGAAGGTATTCTGGCAGGCTCCTCCAGCGGCACGCTGCTGGCGGCGGCGCTGAAGTATTGCCAGGCGCAAACCACGCCAAAACGCGTGGTGACCTTCGCCTGCGACAGCGGCAATAAGTACCTCTCGAAGATGTTCAACGATGACTGGATGCGTCAGCAAGGCCTGATCACGCGCCCGCAGGCAGGCGATCTCTCCGACTATATCGCCCTGCGCCACGATGAAGGGGCTACCGTCACCGCCGCCCCGGACGACACGCTTTCCACCGTCCTGGCACGCATGCGTCTGTATGACATCTCCCAGTTGCCGGTACTGGAGAACGGCAAGGTCGTCGGCATTATCGACGAGTGGGATCTCCTGCGGAATATCGACGGCGATGGCGATCGCTTCGCACTTCCCGTAACTGAGGCCATGACCCGTCAGGTGGAGTTCCTCGATAAACGCGCCCCGGAAAGCGACCTGAATACCATTTTCGACCGCGGTCTGGTGGCCGTGATCAATGACAACGACCGTTTTCTGGGTCTGATTACGCGCAGCGACGTTCTGACCGCCTGGCGCAACCGTCTTCAGCAATAAAGGAATAGATGATGAAAAACCTGGCTACCTTGAGCGTCCACAGCGGCGAGTTCAACGATCAGCACGGCGCGGTGATGCCGCCGATTTATGCCACCTCAACGTTTGCGCAACCGTCCCCCGGAGAACATACCGGCTATGAATATTCCCGGAGCGGCAACCCGACTCGCCACGCGCTGGAGACCGCCATCGCCGAACTGGAGGGCGGCACGCGCGGCTACGCGTTTGCCTCCGGTCTGGCGGCCATCTCCACGGTGCTCGAACTGCTGGATAAAGACAGCCATATTGTCGCCATCGATGACGTTTACGGTGGGACGTATCGCCTGATCGAGAACGTGCGCAAGCACAGCACCGGCCTGCAGGTCAGCTGGGTTAAACCGGACGACTTAGCCGGGCTGGAGGCCGCCATTCGCCCGGATACGCGTATGGTCTGGGTCGAAACGCCCACCAACCCACTGCTTAAGCTGGCGGACCTGGCGGCCATTGCAGCTATCGCCCGTCGTCATAACGTCATCAGCGTGGCGGATAACACCTTCGCGTCGCCGGTGATCCACCGTCCGCTGGAATCGGGTTTCGATATCGTGGTGCACTCCGCGACCAAATACCTTAACGGCCACTCTGACGTCGTCGCCGGACTGGCGGTGGTAGGAGATAACCAGGCGCTGGCGGACAAACTTGGCTACCTGCAAAACGCGGTCGGTGGCGTACTGGATCCGTTCAGCAGCTTCCTGACGCTGCGCGGTATTCGCACGCTGGCTTTGAGGGTAGAAAAGCACAGCACCAACGCGCTGGCGATTGCGCAATGGCTGGAGCAACATCCGCAGGTTGAAAAAGTGTTCTATCCAGGACTGGAATCGCACCCACAATATTCGCTTGCCCGAACGCAGATGGCATTGCCCGGCGGAATGATTTCTGTTGTCGTAAAAGGCGATGCGCAACGTGCAGCAGAAGTGATTCGCAACCTGAAGTTGTTCACCCTTGCGGAAAGCCTGGGCGGCGTTGAGAGCCTTGTGAGCCAGCCTTACAGCATGACGCACGCCTCGATTCCGCTGGAGCAACGCCTGGCAAACGGCATTGTGCCGCAGCTGATCCGCCTGTCAGTGGGAATTGAAGATCCAAAAGACCTGATTGCCGACCTCAGTCAGGCGCTGAAAAAATAAGCAAAATGCGGCAGGTTAATCCCCTGCCGCCATAAGTTGTCATTATGGCTTAACGCCTTGATAACAATATTATGTGAAACTTCACAGATTATTTCTGAAACACCGTTTCCATTTTCCTTTTAGCTAAAAATCAGCGTATAATGCGCGCCTAATCCCTGGTGAATGGTTTCAGCGCTTGGAATACAAAAAACAACGTACAACTTCTCCTCTCCTTCGTTGGGCTGTCACTCAGGCACACTTTCTTCTGCACGCTCATTTGATGTCTCCTATCCTTAGTGCGTGTCATATACTCTTTTGCAACACAGGTTTGACTCCGCGGCGGTGCGCCCCAGGAGCGAGATTTCCATATCCTTCCCAACTTAAAGACTAAGACTGTCATGAAAAAGACGAAAATTGTTTGTACTATCGGCCCGAAAACCGAATCTGAAGAGATGCTGAGCAAAATGCTGGATGCCGGCATGAACGTGATGCGTCTGAACTTCTCCCATGGTGACTACGCAGAACACGGTCAGCGTATCCAGAATTTGCGCAACGTGATGAGCAAGACCGGTAAAAAAGCCGCGATCCTGCTGGATACCAAAGGTCCTGAAATCCGCACCATCAAACTGGAAGGCGGTAACGACGTCTCTCTGAAAGCGGGCCAGACTTTCACCTTCACTACTGACAAATCCGTTGTCGGCAACAGCGAAATCGTTGCTGTGACCTATGAAGGCTTCACCAGCGACCTGTCCGTCGGTAACACCGTACTGGTAGACGATGGTCTGATCGGTATGGAAGTCACCGCTATCGAAGGTAACAAAGTTATCTGTAAAGTGCTGAACAACGGCGACCTGGGTGAAAACAAAGGCGTTAACCTGCCGGGCGTTTCCATCGCGCTGCCAGCACTGGCTGAAAAAGACAAACAAGACCTGATCTTCGGTTGCGAGCAAGGCGTTGACTTCGTTGCAGCCTCTTTCATCCGCAAACGTTCCGACGTGGTTGAGATCCGTGAGCACCTGAAAGCGCACGGCGGCGAGAAGATCCAGATCATCTCCAAAATTGAAAACCAGGAAGGCCTGAACAACTTCGACGAAATCCTCGAAGCCTCTGACGGCATCATGGTTGCACGTGGCGACCTGGGCGTTGAAATCCCGGTTGAAGAAGTGATCTTCGCGCAGAAGATGATGATCGAGAAATGTGTTCGCGCGCGTAAAGTGGTTATCACTGCAACGCAGATGCTGGACTCCATGATCAAAAACCCACGCCCAACCCGCGCAGAAGCAGGCGACGTGGCAAACGCCATCCTCGACGGTACTGATGCAGTTATGCTGTCTGGCGAATCCGCGAAGGGTAAATATCCGCTGGAAGCAGTGACCATCATGGCCACCATCTGCGAACGCACCGACCGTGTGATGAAAAGCCGTCTGGATTACAACAACGACAGCCGTAAACTGCGCATCACTGAAGCGGTGTGCCGTGGTGCAGTTGAAACTGCAGAGAAACTGGAAGCGCCACTGATCGTGGTTGCCACCCAGGGCGGTAAATCTGCTCGCGCTGTGCGTAAATACTTCCCGGATGCGACCATCCTGGCACTGACCACCAATGAAACCACTGCTCGTCAGCTGGTACTGAGCAAAGGCGTTGTGCCTCACCTGGTGAAAGAAATTGCCTCTACCGATGATTTCTATCGCCTGGGTAAAGAAGTGGCTCTGGAGCTGGTTGATCGTGGCCTGGCTCAGAAAGGTGACGTTGTGGTTATGGTTTCTGGTGCACTGGTACCAAGCGGAACTACCAATACAGCATCTGTTCACGTGCTGTAATAATTCCCGAACGAATTAATTTTGGTAAAAAGCGCCCCTCGGGGCGCTTTTTTTATTCCTGGCATTAGCCAAAGTCATTCAAAATGCAAATCGGGTTTTTCTATTTAATTGCGAATTATCTAAGATGAATCCGATGATAAATGCCTTTTTTTACATAGATTTTTGCCCGAAAAGGGCTGATTCGATGCTTCTTTGAGCGAACGATCAAAAATAGGGGTATTCCCATCAAAAAAATATTCTCAACCCAAAAAACTTTGTGTAATACTTGTAACGCTACATGGAGATTAACTCAATCTAGAGGGTATTAATAATGAATCGTACTAAACTGGTACTGGGCGCGGTAATCCTGGGTTCTACTCTGCTGGCTGGTTGCTCCAGCAACGCTAAAATCGATCAGCTGTCTTCTGACGTTCAGACTCTGAACGCTAAAGTTGACCAGCTGAGCAACGACGTGAACGCAATGCGTTCCGACGTTCAGGCTGCTAAAGACGACGCAGCTCGCGCTAACCAGCGTCTGGACAACCAGGCTACTAAATACCGTAAGTAATAGTACCTGTTAATAAAATGGCGCACATTGTGCGCCATTTTTTTTGCCTGCATCAAACTGCTACTGCGTCACCTTCTCCCCTTCATCTTCCGCTACGGCAGCAGACGCCTGACTGTTCTGCACCGACAACACGTTATTACTGGCTGATGGCGCGCTACCCGACGATACAACAACCGGGATCCCGGCACGGCGTGACAGGGCCTTATTGATAAGCGTTTTATCACTTCCCACCTGAGAAACAAATGTCGCAAAGTCTGCGGAGTGCGTGATTGGCGAAACCTGCGGGTTTTCCCCCTCAACCTGCGCCAGCGGACGGTGGACTTCAATATAGCGTTTACCATCCGGTTCGACGGAAAACTTCACGGGCTCATTGATAATCTGTACCCGCGTGCCAACCCGTACCTGTTCAAACAGAGCTTTAATATCCGGGGCGTTCATCCGCATACAGCCAGAGCTGACCCTCAGGCCGACGCTGTCCGGCGCACTGGTGCCGTGGATCAGGTATTCCCCATTACCCACGCCTAAACGCAGTGCAAAGCGTCCTAGCGGGTTATTCGGCCCGGCGGGTACAACCGGAGGTAATTTAATCCCCTGCTCCAGAGAGCGTGCTCTGATGCCCGGTGTTGGTGTCCAGGTAGGATTAGGGATTTTCTGGCTCACCCGCGTGGTCGTGACGGGTGTTTCCAGCCCCAGTTGTCCAATGCCGAGCGGGAAAACCTGAACAATGTTTTCTCCCGGCGGGAAGTAGTAGAGCCGAAGCTCAGCGAGATTCACCACAATCCCCTCGCGGGGCGTATCCGGCAACAGCATTTGCGACGGAATGGTAATAACGGTTCCCGGGGCAGGGTTTATCGGCGCAATAGAATTGTTGGTTTCCAGGATCACCTGGGCTGCAGTATTAAACCGGCGGGCAATGGTCTGCAGCTTATTATCCCCTTCCTGTATCGTGTAGGTTTGATTTTGCCCAATCAGACGACTGCCTGCGGGCGGCAATGGGTAGTCCATCGCGCGGGCCGAATTAAGAGCACCGAGCGAACCAAGGAGTAATAGAGTTATGAGAGACGCGCGCTTCATGCTGAGATTCCTTATTCACTGACAGAACGTCAGAAAGCTGAAAAACCAGCGAGGCGGGAACCACCTCGCGAAACAGAATGAATGCTGTTTTATAAGTCTAGCTAAGGATTGCAGCTTTAGCGCGTATGGCGCGAATCATCGCTTCGAGTCCCTGGGAACGGGAGGGGGTGAGGTGTTGAGTCAGAGCCATTTTTTCAAACCACGGGCGGACATCAAACGCAACAATGTCCTGCGCCGACATCTGGTGATAAAGAATAAACACCACGGCGATAAGCCCTTTTACAATCGCTGCATCGCTGTCGCCGTGCAACTGGATTGTGCCGTCGTGAGTTTGCTCCATCACAATCCACACCTGGCTCTGGCAGCCCTGAATGGTATTCTCCGGGTTATGCGCCTCTTCACTGAGCGGAGGTAAACGCTGTCCCAGCTCAATAATATAGAGATACTTCTCTTCCCAGTTCGCGCAACGCCCGAAGTTACGCAGCAATTTATCTTTATCCGGCAACTCTGCCATATTTTGCCTCTCCGTTAGCCCAGCAGCTGGTGAATACGTTTTAGCCCCGCCACCAGTCTGTCGACCTCTTCCATTGTGTTGTACATCACCAGCGACGCGCGACACATTGCCGGCACCTGGTAAAACGCCATCAGCGGCATGGCGCAGTGGTGTCCGGTACGGACCGCCACGCCGTAGTTATCGAGGAAACTACCCACGTCATAAGCATGGTGTTTCCCGAGATTAAACGCGATCACCCCTTGCCGGTCGGCAGGTCCATAGAGGGTCAGATCCGGCACGCTGGCAAGCTCCGCAAGCGCATAGTGCATCAGCAGCTGTTCGTACTCCTGAATACTATCAAGGCCGATCGCGGAGACATAAGAGACCGCCGCCCCCAGCCCGATAATCCCGCCTGTGTTAGGTGTCCCCGCCTCAAAACGCCACGGCGCACGGGCGTAGGTAGTCCCTTCCGACAGGCTGACGGTGGCAATCATCGACCCGCCGCCTTCCCACGGCGGCATCGCCTGCAGGATGTCCTCTTTCACATACAACACGCCAATCCCCGTTGGGCCATACAGCTTATGCCCGGAGAAGACGTAGAAATCACAGTCCAGCGCCTGAACATCAACCGCGTGGTGCATTACCGCCTGGGCACCGTCAATCAGCACCTTCGCGCCGGCCTGATGGGCTTTCCCGACAATCTCTGCGACCGGGTTTTCCGTCCCCAGTACGTTGGAGACCTGAGTGACCGCCACCAGCCGGGTTTTATCGTCGAGTAATGCGTCAAGCTGCTCGAGCTGCAGCGTCCCGTCTTCATTCAACGGAATGACCCGCAATTGCGCCCCCACACGCTCACAGAGCATCTGCCACGGCACAATATTGGCGTGGTGCTCCATCTGGGTGATGATGATGTTGTCACCTGCGTGGACCTGCGCGTTGCCCCAGCTGTTGGCGACAAGGTTGATCCCCTCCGTGGTACCCCGCACAAACACCAGCTCTTCCGGTGACCGTGCATTGAGAAAGGCGGCTATTTGCGTACGCACATTCTCCATGCGTTGAGTCGCTTCAGCACTCAGCGTGTGGATCCCCCGATGCACGGCGGCGTAGCCATGACGGTAGAACTCGGCTTCCGCATCCACCACCTGATTCGGCTTCTGTGCGCTGGCCGCACTGTCCAGGTAGGCCAGAGGAAGACCGTTCACTTCACGGGTCAGAACCGGAAAATCTGCCCGCACTTTCTCTACGGGAAAACTCATACTTCGCCTCCAGGCAGACGCTGACCAATACGGGCCAGCACCTGCTGTTTTAACAGGCCATCGTGCAACGCTTCCGTCAGTTCGGCGGCAAACGCATAGATAATCATTTTCTGCGCCGCCTGCTGGTCGATACCGCGGGAACGCAGGTAGAACATCTGCTCATCATCAATCCGCCCGACCGTCGCACCATGGCTGCATTTCACGTCGTCGGCGTAGATCTCCAGTTGCGGTTTGGTATCCACTTCTGCCAGTCGTCCCAGCAGCAGATTGTTATTGGTCATCTGCCCGTCAGTTTTAATCGCGTGTTGCGCCACGTTAATCAGGCCATTAAACACCGCACGCCCTTTGTCGCTGACAATGGTTTTGTGCAACTGACGGCTGTTGCAGTAGCCCTTGTTGTGTTCAAGCCAGGTGCGCGTGTCGCACACTTCCGCTTTGACCGGCATCGCCAGGCTGTTGATGCGCAGCGTGGTGTTTTCACCGTTAAGCTGCGTGCTGGTGTTATGGCGCAGCACGGCGCCACCGAGTAGAAAACTGTGGCTGTAGGCTGCGGCATCCTGACCGAGCAAAATATCGTTATGGGCGAAGTGGTGACTCTGCGCATTCTCAAACGCCAGCTTGATATGGTGAAGATGGGCATTGGCGGCAACGTTCATCGTCAGACGCGATCCGGTAAAGTGTCGGATATCGTTGAGACTGACGTAATGCTCAATCACCGTGGCTTCCGCCCCCTCAGCCAGTTCAAGATGATGGCGGTAGTGAGCCGTGTTGATCTCGTCGCCGTCCAGCCCCTGGGTGATATGCATCAGCAACAGCGGTTTGGCCGGGCGCTGGTTACGCTTCACATGAATATGCGTCACCGACTGCGCCAGACTTTCAGTGAGATGCAGAAACACTTCCGGCTGAACTGCTGTCGTCAGGCTCTGACGATCGTCGTTAATCGCGATGCCGAACCCGCTCTCCTGCGTGTCATCACTCAGTTCCGGGCGGAACTGACCATCGACAAACACCAGACGCACGGCATCCACACTCAGTGCCAACGCATCGCGCTGCACTGGGGTGATATCCGCCAGACGGGTGACAAACTCGCCGTTCATCAGGCCATCAAGCGGGGTGTATTTCCAGTTCTCATGCTTTCGCGAAGGCAGGCCGAGACGCAGCATCTGCTGTAAATGCTGCTGCGCCTGCTCAGAGCGTGTCTCACCCTGGGCTTCAAACAGTCGGTGCCACTGCTGGAGCGCATTACTGCTGTTCGGTAAGCCAGCCATAACCCTGCTCCTCCAGTTGTTTAACCAGCGTAAAATCACCCGATTTCACAATGCGCCCCTGGTAAAGCACGTGGACGTAGTCCGGCTTGATGTAGTCGAGAATACGCTGATAGTGGGTGACGATAATGAACGAACGCTTACCATCGCGAAGGGAATTAACGCCGTCAGCGACAATCTTCAGGGCGTCAATATCCAGCCCGGAGTCGGTCTCATCCAGAATGCACAGCGCGGGTTCCAGAACCGCCATCTGCAGGATGTCGTTGCGTTTTTTTTCACCCCCAGAGAAACCAACGTTAACCGAGCGGGTGAGCAGATCCTCCGGCATTTTCAGCAGTTTGATCTTCTCTTCCATCAAATCCTGGAAATCGAAGCGGTCCAGCGCCTCCAGGCCGCGATACTTGCGCACCGCATTCAGCGCCGTTTGCAGGAAGAACTGGTTACTGACGCCAGGGATTTCTACCGGGTACTGGAAGGCCATAAAGATGCCCTCTCCCGCACGATCTTCCGGGGACATTTCCAGCAGATCTTTGCCGTTAAATTCGACCGAGCCGTGGGTCACTTCGTAATCTTCACGGCCTGCCAGCGTCGCTGAAAGCGTACTTTTCCCGGAACCATTCGGCCCCATGATGGCGTGAACTTCACCCGGTTTGACATCAAAATTAAGGCCACGCAGGATCGCTTTGTCTTCCACGCTAACCTGTAAATCTTTAATACGTAACATGTGCTTTCCTTAACCGACGCTGTGTTCAAGACTAATGGCGAGGAGTTTCTGGGCTTCAACGGCAAATTCCAGCGGCAGTTCAGAGAACACGTCCTTACAGAAGCCGTTCACAATCATCGAAATAGCATCTTCTTCGCTGATCCCGCGTTGCAGGCAGTAGAAGAGCTGATCTTCCCCAATACGCGACGTCGTCGCCTCGTGCTCAAGCTGGGCGGTATTGTTACGACACTCAACGTACGGGAAGGTATGCGCCCCGCAGTCCGCGCCAATCAACATCGAGTCGCACTGGGTAAAGTTGCGCGCATTGGTGGCCGTCGGCATGATTTTCACCAGACCACGATAGCTGTTCTGGCTGTGTCCGGCGGAGATGCCTTTCGAGATGATGGTCGACCGGGTATTTTTCCCGATGTGGATCATCTTGGTCCCGGTATCTGCCTGCTGATGGCCACTGGTCAGCGCCACCGAATAGAACTCACCGATGGAGTTATCCCCACGCAGAATGCAGCTCGGGTATTTCCAGGTGATAGCCGAGCCCGTTTCTGACTGGGTCCACGACATCTTGCTGTTTTCACCTTCGCACAGCGCACGTTTGGTCACGAAGTTCAGGATGCCACCGGTATTGCCGTCACCCGGGAACCAGTTTTGCACCGTCGAGTATTTCACCTCGGCATCTTTATGGATGATGACCTCCACCACCGCCGCGTGCAGTTGGTAGCTGTCACGCACCGGGGCGGAACACCCTTCGATGTAACTGACATAGCTGCCCTCATCGGCCACCAAAATGGTCCGTTCAAACTGACCGGTTTTTTCGGCGTTGATGCGGAAATACGTCGAGAGTTCCATCGGACAGCGCACGCCTTTCGGCACATAGATAAAGGTACCGTCAGAGGCCACCGCCGCGTTGAGCGCCGCAAAGAAGTTGTCGTTAGAGGGCACCACGGTCCCAATGTACTTTTTCACCAGTTCCGGGTGCTCGTGAATGGCTTCACCGAAGGAGCAGAAAATGATCCCCTGCTCTGCCAGCTTTTCACGGTAGGTGGTTGCCACTGAGACGGAGTCAAAAATGGCGTCTACCGCCACCTCTTTGCCCTCACGTACGGGCACGCCCAGCTGGTTGAAGGCTTCTTCCACCTCTTTGCTGAGGAAGCTGTTTTCAGCGCCAGTCTGCTGTACTGCGCCAGGCTGAGAGGCACAGGTATCGTCGCAACTGCCGCAGGATGGCGCTGAGTAGTAGCTGTAGTCCTGATAATTCAGCTTGTCATAATGCGCTTTCAGCCAGTGCGGCTCTTCCATCTCCAGCCACGCGCGGTAAGCGCTCAGGCGAAACTCCAGCATCCACTCTGGCTCATTACGTTTCGCCGAGATCGCCCGCACGACATCTTCGTTAATGCCTTTCGCCAGCTCGTCGGTCTGCAGCTGGGTGAAGAACCCCTCTTTATAGTTGAGGTGCCCCCCGCTCCAGGTATTTACTTCACTCGTTGCTTCAGTATTACGAGACATAGTTCCGCCTATACCCCAAAGCTTTCGCCACAGCCGCATTCGTTCTGGGCTTTCGGGTTGTGAAATTTGAACAACTGGTTTAAACCTTCCCGTACGTAGTCCACTTCTGTACCGTCGATAAAGGGCATGGCCTGCAGCGCGACGTACAATTTTGCGCCGTCGGTCTCGAAGACCAGATCATCTTTCTCGGGTTCGGTGACGGTATCAAGCACGTAGCCGAAGCCTGCGCATCCCGTCTGTTTGACTCCAAGGCGCACGCCGAGGATCTCGGGCTTTTTCGCCACCAGCTCGTGAATATGTGCCGCCGCCGCTGGCGTGAGCGTTAAACCGCGCCAGGTAAAATCGGCAGGATTGAAGGTTTCTGAATGCAGTTCCATAGGTCCACCTCATCTGATTAGCCATCAGGGCATAACACCATGTTAGTGATAACGATTATCACTTCAACCCTCTGGCAGCAGGGGCATTCGGCTAAACCGCCCTTTTTGGCTACTTTTATTAAGCATAGACCCTGTTGCGACAGGCCGGAGGGATGGATTTAATTGTTCAATGCATTGATAAATAATGCATTATTCATCCAAAAACACGAAGGAAGAGGAAAAAATAAAATATGCATCGGAAATGCCTATTTTTAAGATAGATTTTTGTCTTGCAGTGAACAACGGGCAGGCAGCATATGTAAGCACCACCCTGGAGATGGCGCTTATTCAATCATACCGAATGGCCTGGCCTGGAAGATTTACACTATATATCGGCAAAATAAAACGTGTTTACACTTCACTATATGCGGGAGGTGCAGAATCAAACAATAAACCCAGTGTATCATAGGCAGGGGGTAAATTTAGATTTTCAACGGCAATGCGCGGACCTTGTCGGCGTGGTCTAAAGAGTTGAGAGGCCTCGGCATAATCTGGTAGGGCATGCAGAAAACGGCTTCGCACCGAACGTTCAAAATGATTGATAAAGGTTTTATGCACAGTGGAATCAAGATAATATTTAGCCACCGTCTGGCTTGGTCTCCTAAATATAACACCCGAACTTCCCCCCCCAACTTAAGCGATATGCTCCTCTTTTCGTAAGCTTAATTCTAGCTGTAAACCCACCTTCCTTGTTGAGCACAAGTTTTATTGTGCCTTTCAATTTACGGCTATCACTATTATAGAACGCGCTAAATTTGTTATTACTTTGCCAGCCATCTACTAAAATATCTTGTTGGCGCAAAAAATCTTCGAAAAATCCCTTTTGCGCGTTTAAGGCATCTCCTGGAGTAAATGAAGAACCGTCTGTGGCAACTGCTGAAACAACATTTCTACCAACCTCCAAATCCATCATCCCTTCGACTCTGTTCATTGCCTGTCCGGCAACTTCCATTTCTTCAGAGGCTCTGCGAACATTACGCCCAACAAAACCTGCAAAGATGAAAATAAAATCCAGCAATGGACCATGCCCGGATGCATCAGTGTTATTAATGCTATCACCACTGCAATAGGCAAAACCGTTCCCCCCCCCGGCGTCAAATGGGCTCATGTTATCCTGGCCAGTAAAACGTTTCAGAATGGGGTTAAAACCACGGTAACCATTTCCCAGAAGATAACTATTGCTTACATCAGAACGCCGCTGGCCTGAATAAAAAATGCTATTTTTCCTCATCCTATATAACCTCATAATTTAATTTATACTCAACCTTAGGAAAAATACTTTGAAAAATACAAACTATCCCCCAAGGATTCCGCCCTGAGAAAAAGCAATCAAAAATACTTACGGTACTGAAGATAAATCCGTGATAGCTAATCGCAGGCTAATGACATTATTTTCCGAAAAAAAGTAGAGTATTGTGCTTAATGAACATCAATTATTCTATTTTTTGTACGCTATTGTATTATGGCATTCGAAATCGACGAACCGACGCCGCTGGATTGACGAAACAGGTCAGGTGATGACGAAATCTAAAGCAAAAAGGCCCTTCCGGACCCCTTAGTTTAAATATGAAACGACACAGAGAACCCTTGTTCACGCCAGTGATCGAGCTGTTCCTGCTGGCGAGGCGTTGGGGATTTCCCCGTCCAGACGAAGATTTTTTGCCCCGGGAAAAGTTCCGGACGCGGTGAGTCAATAGGTTCCGCCAGCACATCAATATGCCAGCCTTTCTGCGATAAGCGTGCGGCCTCAAGCCACAGATGAGTACGGTCCTCGCATTCCCAGCCAATAAGCAGCGCGTCTTTACCCGCTTTCTTGCGCGACTCCGCCAGGCTTGCAATCGCGAATTCAATCAGGACGCCGTCAAGCAGGCTTGCCATGTGACGCACGGTGTTCTGGTCCTGATTCATTCGCTGGCGGACGGGAGAGATGATGTTATCAATCAGTGCATCCAGCGCGTGATCGCGGCGGAACTCACCAATTTTGGCGCGTAGCTTTGCCGGGCTGGCATAACGCAGAACGGTCATCATCTCTTCCTGAAATGAAACCCAGTTACCCTGAGTCAGTACGTCCTTGTTTTCCAGTAAGGCTTTGACTTTTCCGACCGAGACGCCGCTTTTCATCAGGCGCTTGATCTCTTCAATACGCAGGATATCTTCATCGTCAAACTGACGATGACCCCCTTCGCTACGCTGCGGCTTCAACAATCCATAACGGCGCTGCCAGGCACGCAGCGTAACGGGGTTGATACCGCATCGTTCGGCCACTTCGCCGATACTGTAATAGGCCATTAACTCCCTCACGCACAGTACTTCCATACCCAACTACACCAACCTTATCAGATTGTACAAACCATTTGTATAACTAAGACCTCGTTTTAAGCAGGTGATTGCGTTACAAGCCATTTACCTGTTCATACATTGTTGTATAAATTTTACCGTTCGTACAGTCACGTCAGTCGAACTGTGTACAGCTTTTTCAGAACTCGGACTTTTTCTCTGGCCACGCAATAGCCGGAATTCCGCCATGCCGAGGGCTGGCAAAAAGGTGTCCCTGAAACTGAGAAATTCCCGCAGACTCCAGCCACATCCACTCTTCCGCCTTCTCCACGCCGACCGCACAGAACTGAATTTCAAGGGAGGTACAGCACTTGATGATCGCCTGAATGATGGCCTGTCTGGGGCCGCTTTTGTGCACGTTTGCGACCAGGTCGCGATTAATTTTAATTCTGTCCGGCTGGAACTGTGCCAGTAACTGTAGCCCGGCAAAACCGGCACCAAAGTGATCGATCGTCACACTGATACCCGCACTTTTTAACTGCCTGACCGAATGGGTAAATTCATCGAAACGGGAAATGGCTTCGCTCTCCGTAAACTCCACCACAATTTGCTCGGGCACAAAGCCATTTGCATCAATCGTGGTGAGCAGGAAGTCCACGGCGTTTGGGACATTCACCAGCGTCATAGGTAGCAGGTTGAGGGATAATGTCTGGTCCTGTAGCCCCAGCGCGCTGGCCATTGAGAGCGCAACCTGCTTGCTGTGCAAATCAGATGCGTACACGTCATCACGTGGGCGGTTGGCGAAGTACACACCTGGTGAATCCCCGGACGGTGTGCGGAGAAGCGCCTCCCAGGAGACGACCTGCTGCATGAACGGATCGACGATGGGTTGAAACGCAAAACTGCAGTCCGCTCCTTTTGCCACCACCTCAGGTTGCGCGGATAGCGGTGTTTCTTCGGGGATAAAATCCCATGAATCCGCCGGAGGCAATTCAAAATAGTTGGCTTTCTCAGTGGCCTCGACAAAGGTGCGGAAAAACTGCAAAGGACGGTCATTGTATGTCAACTGATAACGTGTGGTGCCTTTGTTAAGCACCTGCTGAAGTACCTCTTCCCTGTCGAACTGGCGCAAATCAAACAGCTCCATACCCACGTTGCCAAAACGCCGGGTAGGCCCGTGATCGCGCATCAACTCCACCACGTTATGGTGGCGTGCGTCCTTACAGATCTGCTCATAGATTGACGAAACGTGTTCGACTGGCCCTTCGAGCAATTGAAAAAAATGAGTGCCGTTAAACAGCAAGATCCCCGTGACATTGGATTGCCGGTTTTTACTATTTGCAGCAGCGACCATTTTTTCCAGTGCTTTCACTGGAACGTCCTCGCAGATATGACTGCGGTAAATGATGGTTGTAAGCATGCTATTCCTGGGGGGGTTAAGGTTCTGACCACAAAAACATGTGGATACGGATCTTTTATAGCACATTAATTGCCTGACAAATAATTTACAACTCAATCATTTACGCCGTTTAATGATTCCTTTTTTTGCGCCGTACAACTTAAAAGTGCCGCTCTGATTTGTACAATATATCTTGTAGAGATACCGTTTCACGAAAATCAAATAACACATTGAAATAATAGAAATTAATTAAAAATATCACAAATAAATCCAAAATCTGTACATTTTTAATGTACAGATTTGCGAATTATGTATACCTTAAATGTAACGTTACTGATTACGAATTTTTACAGGAGTGAAACATGCAACAGAACGGTTATGTCGCAGATTCGGCAGCAGCGATTGCACAGTACTTCGAAAAAGCAGCACTTCCTACTCAGCAGGAAACATTGGGTCAGGTCGTGGTTGAGATTCTTAGCGACGGGCGAAACCTCAATCGCAAATCGCTCTGTACCAAACTGTTAAGCCGCCTCGAAAGGGCCGATGGCCCGGAAGAGGAACAACATTATCACATGCTGCTTGGTCTCCTCTTCGAGCGGTAATGCCATGAACAGCAGTGACGCAGATCGACTGATAGACCAGCTTATCGGTGAAGCCGTCCTTTCTCTTCTGAAAGAGCGGGGGCCAGTGACAACCGAAGGATTGCTACAGCGTCTGCGGGTCATGAAAAAACATGAAAAGGATCCCTGGCGGCGGGAGACACTTGCGGTGGTGATTGCCGAGATCGGCTCAAACAGCATCGCCTTTACACGTCGCAGAACCGCGCAAGGACGAACGAACAGAGAGGGATCTCTCAACGATAACAAAGACAATGTTGTGCCGTTATTTGGAAGTGGAAAACCGTCCAACCCCAAAAAAATACATTGACTGTCATTTAACAGCTACGGTGAGAACAAATGAGACAAAATATTCAGCTTCAACCCGAATACCATTCTGCTTTTTTAGACAGTGCGCTGTCGGAATATTTCCGTCACGCAGGCGATCGTTTTGCTGAAGAGTCCGCTGTTTTTTCTACTGCAGTACGCTGTGTTCTGGCCTCCGAAGGGCATCTCTCCAACAAAGCGATCATACTCTGGCTCATTCAGACGCTGGAATCGACCAACGACGTTGTCCAGGCGGATGTTATTCGCAAGACCCTGGAAATTGTCGTGGGCTACACCATGGACGACCTGTAATATCACGGCCACTCATCCTGCTCTCGTGTCATCGTCAAAACTGACGAATGTTCTGACGATGACACGCGCCTTCCCCGCTTAACCCCCTGTAAAACCAGCAAAGCCAACCTGGCACGGTTCCTGCTTACTTCCGATTACGGGGCTGGGTTTTCCAGCCAACTTTGCTTCATTTCTTAACAGGTCTGTTATTGATGAAAAAGATCGCCAGCGTCTGCCCCTACTGCGGTGCAGGCTGTAAATTAAACCTTGTCGTTGAAAATAACCGTATTATCCGTGCCGAAGCGGCAGAGGGCGTCACAAACCAGGGCACCCTGTGTCTGAAAGGCTTTTACGGCTGGGATTTCCTCAACGATACCCGTCTCCTCACCCCACGCCTGACCCAACCGATGATCCGCTACCACAAAGGAGAGGCATTTACTCCCGTCACCTGGGAAGAGGCAATCCGCTATACCGCCCACAAACTCAGCAGCATTAAAGAGCAGTACGGCCCACGGTCGATCATGACCACCGGCTCCTCCCGTGGTACCGGGAATGAAACCAACTATGTGATGCAGAAATTTGCCCGTGCTGTGCTGAACACCAACAACGTCGACTGCTGTGCACGCGTCTGTCACGGTCCTTCCGTTGCCGGCTTACAGGAAACGTTGGGCAACGGGGCAATGAGTAACTCCATCAACGACATCGAAAATTCAAAATGTCTGCTGGTTTTTGGCTACAACTGCGCAGACTCTCACCCTATCGTCGCCAGACGTGTGCTGAAGGCCCGGGAAAACGGTGCAAAAATCATCGTCTGCGATCCGCGTCGCATTGAAACGGCGCGCATTGCCGATCAGCATCTGCAACTGAAAAACGGCAGTAACATGGCGCTGGTGAACGCCTTTGGTTATGTGCTGCTGGAAGAAGAACTCTATGACAAAAACTACGTTGCGCGTTTTACAGAAGGACTTGAGGCCTATCGTCAGACGGTAAAAGACTACGCACCAGAGAATGTCGAACATCTTACCGGCATTCCCGCCCGCGATGTTCGACAGGCGATGCGCACTTTTGCGGCGGCACCGTCAGCCACCGTGATGTGGGGCATGGGTGTAACGCAGTTTGGTCAGGCTGTCGATGTGGTCAAAGGACTTTCCAGCCTGGCGCTGCTGACCGGCAACCTTGGACGACCTGCCGTCGGCGTTGGCCCTGTACGCGGCCAAAATAATGTACAGGGCGCCTGCGATATGGGGGTTCTACCCAATATGTTCCCGGGTTACCAGGACGTCACGGACCCGGCAATCAGGCAGAAGTTCGCTGATGCGTGGGGGATTGACGTCAACAAAATGGACGATCGTGTCGGAACACGCATAACTGAAGTGCCACACCTGGCACTGGAAGGTAAGGTCAAAGCCTATTACATCATGGGGGAAGATCCGCTTCAGACCGAGGCCGATCTCGGCCTGGTTCGCAGCGGTTTTGAAGCCCTCGACTTTGTGGTGGTTCAGGACATCTTTATGACCAAAACAGCGGAAGTGGCGGATGTTCTTCTCCCCGCCACCTCCTGGGGCGAACACGGCGGCGTATTTACCTGTGCCGACCGGGGGTTCCAGCGTTTTGGCAAAGCCATCGAGGCCAGCGGCAACGTGAAGCGCGACTGGGAGATCATCAGCCTTCTCGCAAGCGAAATGGGCTACCCGATGCATTACGAGTCTAACCAGCAGATCTGGGACGAGATGCGCGAGCTGTGCCCGCTGTTCTTCGGCGTGACGTATGAAAAAATGGGCGAGATGGGCCATGTGCAGTGGCCGTGCCCGACGCTGGATCATCCGGGAACCCCGTACCTGTACAAAGGCAATCAGTTCGACACCGCATCCGGTAAAGGGAAGCTCTTTGCCGCCCCGTGGCGCGCGCCGGCGGAAACCCCGGATGCGGATTTCCCGCTGGTGCTCTGTACGGTACGCGAGGTGGGGCACTACTCCTGCCGCTCCATGACCGGGAACTGCGCCGCGCTGCAAAGCCTGGCCGACGAGCCTGGCCGCGTGCAAATGAACCCTGCCGATGCAGCTAAGCTGGGCATTACAGACGGGCAACTGGTCTGGGTGCGTTCGCGTCGTGGTAAAGTGATTACCCACGCCAGCATTAGCGAGCGTATCAACGCCGGGGCGGTCTATATGACCTATCAGTGGTGGATTGGGGCCTGTAACGAACTGACGCAGGACAACCTCGATCCCATCTCCAAAACGCCGGAGACGAAATACTGCGCGGTGCAGCTGGAGGCGATTGAGGATCAGCGCTGGGCGGAGGATTTTGCGGCTTCATCTTACCAGACGATGAAAACGCGGTTGATAAACGCAGTGAATGTCTGATAATGAATGAGGCTCGCAACAGCGAGCCTCGTTTCCCTTACCCAATCATCAGCAGGCAAGACAGGTCGTCCCCGTCATTTATTTTATCAATCGCATGATCCTGGCGGGCATCAATGATTTGATTATGCCGCGTCTTCTCCGAAAAGCTGGCGATGGTTCTCATCATCACTTATCGACTCATCTCTCCATGCATTGATTTCACGCTCAGGAATACCTTGATATAGAAAAATTCGAGAACAATGCGATAAAACTGGCGCATGATAGTCGCAGTATTTTCCCAGGAAAGTAGCTATGGTAAACCTTGTAAAGATGGAAGTTGCGCAAAACATGGGGCTCTGACAAACATGAACTTTCACAGACGTTTTGCCACTGCTGGTTTATTAAAGGCCGCAATCGCGGCCCTTTCATTTACATACACTCAATGGACGTGAACGCCCAACCGCCAGGCAAAGTAGATCTCTTCTTTCAGTTCATTCGAAGAGAGCGCCAGCAAATCTGCAAATTCCAGCTCAAGCTGTTTCAGCTTTTTCAGGTACTGCGCCGGAGACAGGTTGCTCTTATCGCGACGTAAATATTCAATTGCCAGCTGTGTTGGGGTTATTTCAGTATCCATGATGTCCTCGCTTATGTACAAAACCTGACCACTATATCACAACACAGTGGCTAACTTTTGACCAAAGGCAAAACATCTGAAAACTTTACACAACCGCCGTCGTGAGCCGCGACGAGCAGCACAAACGATCCTGCTCATCGAGAATGTCAATTTGCCACACCTGATGGCGACTTCCGGCGTGCAGCGCGCGGCAAACACCGCGCACACGACCGCTACGCACCGAGCGAATATGGTTAGCATTCACCTCCAGCCCGACGACCTTCTGCTCCCCTTCGGTACAGAGATACCCTGCCACCGAGCCCAGCGTTTCAGCCAGCACGACAGACGCTCCGCCGTGCAATAAACCAAACGGCTGATGAGTACGGTGATCGACAGGCATTGTAGCCTCAATCTCATCGTCACCGATGCGGGTGAACTGGATATCCAGCAGTCCCACCATATTCCCCTCGCCCATGGCGTTGAGCGCCTGCAGCGTTACAGCACGTTTCCAGATCATCCAATTATCTCCAGTAAAGCCTGCAATGGGTGACGTACCCCGTTACCTTCTACCCGTTTCACCTGACTACGACAGGAGTAGCCTGTCGCCAGACAGCGGTTTCGCGGCAAACGCTGCATCGCCTGATGCCAGGACAACTCGTAGATACCGAGCGAGTTCGCGTGATTTTTCACTTCGTGTCCGTAGGTTCCGGCCATGCCGCAGCAGCCCACATTGACGCTCTCCAGCTTCGCGCCGAAGCGGGCAAAGACAGAGGCCCACTGGGCAGGGGCACCCGGCAGCGCGGTGACTTCCGTGCAGTGACCGAACAGATACCACGGTTCACCGCTGACATCCTGAACAGCCTTATCCTCCAGGGCCATCGGCAGCCACTCGTGCACCAGCATGACGTGGAAATCACCACGTTTATCGCCCAGCGTCTGCTTGTATTCATCGCGATAGCAAAGCACCAGCGCCGGATCGACGCCAACCATCGGTATACCCAGTTGCGCCACACGGTTTAAGAAATCAGAAGTTTTCTGCGCGGTCTTCGCAAAGCGCGTCAGGAAGCCTTTTATGTGCTGCGCCTTACCATTCGGAGAGAACGGCAGAACCACTGGCTGATAACCCAGCTTCTCTGACAAGCGGATGAAATCCGCGACCACTTGCGCATCGTAGTAACTGGTGAACGGATCCTGCACCACCAGCACCACATTCGCTTTTTGCTCAGGGGTTAACGCCTCAAGCTGTTCAAGGGTCATGTTCGCTGAGCGGTGCCCGACAAGCTGTCGTTGCAGCGACGGTACCGACAGCAGCGGCAGATCGACCATTCCGATATGTTTTTCGGAGAGCTTGCGCACCAGTGGTTGGTTAATAAAGAAGTTAAAGGTCTTTGGCGCACGCGCCATCAGCGGCGCATAACTTTCAACTGTCGCCACCAGATGGTCACGTACCGGACGCAGGTATCGGGTGTGATAAAGCTGCAGAAAACGCGAACGGAACTCCGGCACATCGATCTTAATCGGGCATTGGGTTGAGCAGGCTTTGCAGGCCAGACAGCCAGACATCGCCTCTTTCACCTCATGGGAGAAATCATACTCGCCTTTATTTGCATGCCAGCTATTCCGTGTGCGCTCAATCAGCGAACGCAGGCTGGCGCGTTTTTCCGGTAGCTCCTGCTCAAGCTTGAGCGGATCCACTCCTCGGTCGGCCAGCAGACGCAGCCATTCGCGCACCAGCGTTGCACGCCCTTTCGGAGAATGGATACGGTTACTGGTGATTTTCATCGACGGACACATTGGGCTTTTCACATCAAAGTTAAAGCACAGGCCGTTGCCGTTGCACTCCATCGCGCCGCGCCATGAGGAGCGTACCGCGATAGGGATCTGTCGGTCATAGGTGCCGCGTTTAACGGCATCCACCCGCAGCATCGGCGCATCCACACCTTCAGGCGGACAGATTTTCCCCGGGTTGAGACGGTTATCCGGGTCAAACGCCGCTTTAACTTTGCGCAACTCCGCATAGAGCTGCTCGCCGAAAAATGCCGGACTGTATTCAGCGCGGAAGCCTTTACCGTGCTCGCCCCACAGCAGGCCGCCATATTTCGCGGTTAACGCAACGACGTCATCGGAGATCTGTTTCATCAGGATCTCCTGCTGCGGGTCGCACATATCCAGCGCCGGACGCACGTGCAACACCCCGGCGTCGACGTGGCCAAACATGCCATAGCTCAGGCCGTGGCTGTCCAGCAGGGCACGAAACTCAACGATATAATCCGCCAGATGCTCAGGCGGAACGCAGGTATCTTCGGCAAACGGAATGGGCTTGGCCGCCCCTTTCGCGTTGCCAAGTAGCCCCACGGCTTTTTTCCGCATCGCGTAGATACGTTCAATGCCGGCCACATCGTTACAGAGCTGCCAGCCAATCACCCCACCTTCACCCTGCGCAATAAGTTCATCCAGCCGCTGACAGAGCGTCGTCACCTGGTTTTCAATAAGCGCCGCGTCATCGCCGGCAAATTCAACGATATTAAGGCCAAGCATTTCTTTATCTGGCACATCGGTAATCAGCTCACTGACGGAGTGCCAGACGATGTCTTCCCGGGCCAGGTTCAATACTTTGGAGTCGACGGTTTCAACCGACAGCGCTTGCGCTTCAACCATAAAAGGTGCATTACGCAGCGCAGAGTCGAAAGAGTCATATTTGACGTTCACCAGGCGACGCACCTTTGGCAACCGGGTGATATCCAGCCGTGCTTCGGTAATAAACGCCAGCGTTCCCTCAGAGCCGGTCAGTATGCTGGTTAAATCGAACCGGGTCAGATCATCGTTAAACACATGACGCAGATCGTACCCGGTCAGAAAACGGTTCAGTTTGGGGAATTTGTCGAGGATCAGCTGACGGTTTTCGCGGCAGCGCTCCAGCACGGTACGATAGATCCGTCCGCTGGCGGTGTTATCTTTACCCAGGGTTTCCGCCAGTGCAACCGGCATCGGCTGCGTATCAAGAATATCACCGCCCAGCAGAACGGCACGCACACCCAGCACGTGATCGGAGGTTTTACCGTACACCAGCGAGCCCTGACCGGAGGCATCCGTGTTGATCATCCCGCCGAGGGTCGCGCGGTTGCTGGTGGAGAGCTCAGGGGCAAAAAAGTAGCCGTAAGGCTTGAGATACTGATTCAACTGATCTTTGATAACGCCCGCCTCGACCCGCACCCATCCCTCTTCAGGGTTGATCTCAATAATGCGGTTCATATAGCGAGACATATCAACAATGATGCCCTGGTTCAGCGCCTGGCCATTGGTTCCGGTGCCACCGCCACGTGGGGTAAAGACCAGAGAAGCAAACCGCTCCTGCGTTGCCAGCCGGGCGATAAGCGCGACATCGGCCGTTGAACGAGGGAAAACAACGGCATCGGGAAGAAGCTGGTAGATACTGTTATCAGTCGCCATCGTCAGCCTGTCGGCATAATTCGTGGCGGTATCACCTGTAAAACCCTGTTGCTCCAGTGCCTGCAAAAAATTAAGCACCAGCTGAACGACGCCAGGTGCCTGAGAAATCTGTGGGATCATGACTGTCGACCCTAATTAGAGTAATTTGAAATCGTTTGCGTTGTGTCTGGAAAGTTTTATCACATTTTTTTCTTATGTGCTTCGTAGAATTACGGGCAAAATCCGCCTGTCAAAAATCGCCGAGATCACTAATGATTAGAGAGACGCGGTTTTCCGTTCCCGCCAGCCACGCTGGTGTTCATTAAAGGAAGTTTCAAATATGGTCAATCTTCGCCAGCCCAGGGATGTTGCGCAAATCTTGTTGTCGGTGCTGTTCCTGGCTCTCATGATTATTGCGTGTCTGTGGATTGTTCAACCCTTTATTCTCGGCTTCGCCTGGGCTGCGACCGTTGTCGTTGCCACGTGGCCTTTACTGTTGCGTTTGCAGAAGCTGCTGTTTGGCCGCCGCGGGTTAGCGGTGCTGGTTATGACACTCTTGTTGTTCCTGCTGTTTATTATTCCCATTGCTTTACTGGTGAATAGCCTGGTGGATTCCAGTGGTCCGATAATTCGAGCCATTACCAGTGGTGAGCTGACGCTACCGGATCTCGCCTGGCTAAACAGTATTCCAGTGGTGGGTGCCAAACTCTATAGCGGCTGGCATAGCCTGCTGGAGATGGGCGGCAGCGCGTTGATGGCGAAAGTGCGTCCTTATATTGGTACCACCACCACCTGGTTTGTGGGACAGGCGGCGCATATTGGTCGCTTTATGATGCACTGTACCCTGATGCTGGTCTTCAGTGCCCTGCTCTACTGGCGTGGTGAGCAAGTTGCTTTGGGTGTTCGTCATTTTGCTACCCGTCTGGCGGGCAAACGGGGTGACGCAGCGGTACTGCTGGCTGCACAGGCTGTGCGCGCGGTTGCGCTTGGCGTTGTGGTAACGGCGCTGGTGCAGGCGATACTGGGCGGTATCGGTCTGGCAATTTCCGGTGTGCCGTACGCCACCGTCTTTACCGTTGTGATGTTGATGACCTGTCTTGCGCAACTGGGACCGTTGCTGGTGCTGATACCCAGCATCATCTGGCTTTACTGGACAGGTGATACCACGTGGGGAACGGTTCTGCTGGTGTGGAGCTGCGTGGTTGGTACGATGGACAACGTCATTCGTCCAATACTCATCCGCATGGGTGCTGACCTGCCGCTGATCCTGATCCTCTCAGGCGTTATTGGTGGATTGATTGCCTTTGGCATGATTGGCCTGTTTATTGGCCCGGTGCTTCTCGCCGTGACATGGCGTCTGTTCTCCGCCTGGGTGCATGAAGTGCCGCCACCGGGTACTGACCCGGACCTCATCCTGAATGAGCTGGAAGAGCTGGAAGATAAGAACAGTCAGTAACCGCAGTGCCGGGTAAGATATGCTTACCCGGCCCCTTAATACTTAAGTAATACTTAACTATTTATTCATTGAGCACTGGTCAGACCCACCTTCCCTGCACTAAATCTGCTGCTAACCTCAAGAAATCTTTACGTCTCTTTAACTATTGAGACGAATCTGATCGACGCTAAATAACACAATGCCTAGTATTAGCACACG
Organism: Enterobacter sp. E1; assembly: GCF_016809815.1. Lineage (NCBI taxonomy): Bacteria > Pseudomonadati > Pseudomonadota > Gammaproteobacteria > Enterobacterales > Enterobacteriaceae > Enterobacter > Enterobacter sp. E1. Next base: position 134,301 of record NZ_JAFBJM010000001.1, read on the forward strand.
GTTATAAATCAACACCTTGGTTTATAAGCATGGAAATCCCCTGAGTGAAACAACGAATTGCTGTGTGTAGTCTTTGCCCATCTCCCACGATGGGCTTTTTTTTTCGCTTAAAAACAGTGAGTTACAAAGTACGGTGAAATTTAAGTGTACTACTGGTGCGCTAAACGTGTAATTAGCAGTAAATGCTACCCCCTGTACGCCTCTTAAAATTCCCCTAAAAATCAGAAGGTTGTTTTTGTGTATTACCCTTTTAAAAATTGTTCCATCCCGTGTAATCCGCTACACTATCGCCCCCGTTTTACTTCCCGTTTAGCGGGGCTATTTGCCGCAATTCCGGTAAAGCCTTTGCCGCTCATTGGTAGGGGCTTTTCTTTCCTCTCAGTGATATTTCTCCTTTATTCATTCATTATCTAAATAATTGATCCTGCTAATCATGGTGCTAACATAACCCTTTTCAATGGAGGGTTAAAAATGGCTATACCTGTTTATTTATGGCTGATTGATGATGCAGGAAATCAAGTAAAAGGGTCTGTAGATGTTCACGGTAGGGAAGGTTCTATAGAGATTGTAGAGTTAATGCATAACGTAGAACTACCTACTGATAACTTAACAGGGAAAATCACTTCTAAGAGACTGCACGGAGACTATTTTTTAATTAAAGAAGTAGACAGTTCATCTCCTTACATCTATCAAGGTGTTTCATCTGGTAAGCGGTTTAAGCAAGCTATATTAAAATTCTATCGCATTAATCATAACGGACAAGAGGAAGAGTATTTTAGGGTGACGTTAGATAATGTCAGAATCAATGAAGTAGAGCCTTTCATGTTTGATATTAAAAATCCTACATATGAAAAGCATAACCATCTTGAAGCATTCTATTTAGCTTATGAAAAAATCACATGGCACTATTTAGATGGTAATATTATTCATTCTGACTCTTGGAATGGTAACAAGGAGGTAGCGTAATGACTTGGGTATATAAAGTAAGTGCTCATAGTTTTTATCTTAACGGTACATACCAGTTTGATGCAATGTATGCAGGTAAACCGGGTTTTAAGAATGATTCAGCTAATGAGTGTGTAAAGGATAAAGGCCCACTTCCTAGAGGCACTTATACTATTGGACCGGCCTTCTATCACAAGAGGACAAAAGCCTACACTATGAGGCTGACACCTTATCCAGAAAATCAAATGTGCGGGCGTGATGGTTTTCTGATTCACGGCAACAGTGGAGCACATCCTTCAAGTGCCTCAAATGGTTGCATTATATTAGGTTTAAAGGGGCGTATCACGATCAATAAAAGCACAGATAAGATACTGGTAGTTGAGGATTAATATGAAGAGATTATTATTTCTACTATTTAATATTCCTGTTATATCTTATGCACAATCGGGGTGTGAATTACCTAATGCAGCGATGGAATCATCCTTATTTGATGCACTTTCTAAAGATTTAAAAATTGACACTTCAACTGTAGACGAGATGAAAGCAAAAGTAAAAATCCTCGATGTTACACCTATATCTAGATTCTATGCAGAGGAGTTAGCAAAGATAGATTATGAAGAGGATAAGGCCAGAAATAACAATAAACCGCTATTAGATGAAAAGTCATATTTTGACAGCTTCTATGATAACGATGTTAAATCTATAACTGCAAAATATACATATACAAACAAAGCAGGGAAGAAGTCTGTTTTCATTGCCACAAGCCTTATGAATAAAGATGAATGCTCTATAAGGTTCAACGGGTACATTACTCTTTCAAGAGAGTTTTAAACATAAAAGCCCCATCAGGGGCTTGTTCTAACATTCTTTCCTTCAGGAACAAAGGTAACCGATCTGATCCCGATTGATTAACACACCGCAATGCCTTCATTTGCGCGCTTAACCTGACAGCTACTGAGCATCCGCCACTCCGCAGACAGCACCCGCGTTTCACCTGTCACATTAACCGTCACCACCTCGCGGATATCCGTCGACGATGCGCCAATCTGCAACTCAAACTCACCCGGCTCAACAATGCGTTTTCCGTCCCGACGGGTGAAGTTGAACATCTCAACTGGCAGCATAAAGGTGAGCGTGGCGGTTTCGCCCGGCGAGAGCGTGACGCGCTGGAATGCCTTTAGCTCCTGAAGTGGCCGTACCTGCGTGGCAACCTTATCCCTGACGTAAACCTGCACCACCTCGCTGCCACTGCGTTCTCCGGTATTGGTAATATCCACACTCAGCGTCACCTCACCGTCAACCGGCACGCTGGATGCCACCACTTTCGCCGTTCCCCAGTTAAACTGCGTCCAGCCAAGGCCGAAACCAAACGGATAACGAGATCCGAAATGGAACGCAAACGGCGTACCGCCACTTTTGAGCTTGTGATTGTAGTAATACGGCATTGCCCCGGCACTTTTCGGCACGCTCACTACCAGACGCCCTTGCGGTTCCGCACGCCCTGTCAGTACGTCCGCAATCGCCCAGCCCCCTTCCTGCCCTGGAGCCCAGGCCATAATGAGTGCCGCTACTTTGTCTTCCAGTCCCTGCAGGTTGTATGGCCGCCCTCCGGTCATCACGACAATCACCGGTTTGCCGTTGGCTACCAGCGCCTCCAGAAGTTGCTGCTGCACACCCGGCAGATTCAGAGAATCGGTATCAGACCCTTCCCCTACCGTGCCGCTCTGGAACAATCCGGCGAGGTCGCCAACGCAAGCCACTACAACATCACTCTCTTGCGCAGCGTTAACAGCCTCGGGGATCAAATCAGTACATTGAGAAACCGGCGACTGCTGCATCGGTTTGCCGCCGCTGTCGCCCGGGAAGACCGGCGCGCCCGCCATCCGTTTTTCGATAATGTGACACCCTTTGGCGTAGCGGACCTGTGAGGCACCAAGATAATGCTCCAGCGCCGCACGCGGGGTCGTGACCTGCGAGGTCTCTTCTACCATATCGCTGATGATCAAATGCACCGGGAAACTGTAGCCGCTGAGCAGCGCGAGCGGGTCGTCCGCCGTCGGCCCCACCACCGCCACGCGGGGTTTACCCCCGAGCGGTAAAATGCCGTTGTTTTCCAGCAGCGTGAGCGATTTCGTCGCCACTTCCCGAGCGGCCTGGCGGGCCTTATCGTTTTGCAGATCGATACCATTTTCATCCGCGTACGGGTTTTCAAACAGGCCAAGGCGGAATTTTTCCGTCAGCGTACGCGCCACAATCTCATCGACCTTCGCCATAGAGATCAGCCCGCGCTCTACCGCTTCCGCCAGATGCCGCGCGCAGTCATCTTTCGGCAGCTCAACGTCCAGCCCGGCGTTGAACGCCAGCGCAGCGGATTCGGCCGCGTCGTGGGAAATCCCGTGGTGCTGGTGCAGCAGGCTGACGCCGCCGTAGTCCGCGACAATAATCCCGTCGAACCCCCACTGCTCGCGCAGGACGGTGGTCAGCAGGAAGCTGTCGCTGTGCCCCGGCTGGTTATCAATATCGTGGTACGCGGGCATAACCGAACCGGCGTTTGCCAGCTTGACCGCCATTTCAAACGGCAGCAGGAAGGTGTCGTTCAGCTCGCTGAATCCGAGGTGGACCGGCGCATGGTTGCGCGCGCCTTCGCTGAACGAGTGACCCACGTAATGTTTCAGGGTCGCCAGCAGATCGCGTTTATCGCCCTGTAAGCCCTTCACGTAGGCGGTGGCCATCACCCCCACCAGCCACGGATCTTCACCAAAGGTCTCTTCGGTACGCCCCCAGCGGACATCGCGAGAGACATCCAGCACCGGCGCCAGCCCCTGCTGACAGCCAACGGACCGCGCCTCTTTACCGATCTGCTCTGCCGCGCGCTGTACCAGTTCAGGATCCCAGGTAGAGCCGTAGTTCAGCGACGACGGGAACAGCGTAGCGTCTTTGCACAGCAGCCCCACCAGGCACTCTTCATGGAACAGCGCCGGTATGCCGAGACGCGTCTCCTCCATCATCATGCGCTGCAGGCGGTTAGCGGCACGCACCCCAGTTTTCGCGTCGACGATATGGGTACCCAGTGGACGGGTGATCTGCCCGACGCCAAGCTTTAGCCGTTCACTGAGCGAAGCCTGCTCGCTCACCCCGGAGAATTCGTCACTCAGATCGCTGCGCTCACGATGGTTACCGTTTTCATCGAGGATCAGCCAGTACGCATGCATCTGGGCAAACTTCTCTTCCGGGGTCATACGTGCCAGTAAGTCGGCGACGCGCTCGTGCACGGGACGTCCAGCGTCCTTATAGATAGCTGTCATGTTTTACTCCTGTAGTGCGGAAGGGGTTGCCGGGCTGAGTTGCCCCGTGTCAGGTCTCACCTCACGTTTGCTGGCCAGCTCCCGGGCAATGGAATCCACCAGCCGGCTGTTAAGTTTGTAGATAGCAAGCAGCGCGACCATGCAGAGGAACAACGCGCAAGGGATAAGGGTGAACAGTGCATTAATGGTAGAGAGAACATGCGGTGCCTGAGTTGCCTGTCCCGGGGCGTAATCCACCATACCAAGGACCCAGCCGACGACCGCCCCACCCAGCGCCAGGCCAAATTTGATGGCAAACAGCGCGGTGGAAAAAACCAGCCCGTCCAGGCGACGACCGCTGCGGTGCTCTTCGTAGTCGACCACATCGGAGAACATGGTCCACTGGAGCGGTGTGGTGAGGTTTTGCACAAAGCTAAAGACAATATTGAGGCCAAAGATCAGCCAGACCTGCGAAGGGGGAAGGAAGAAAATCAGCGCGCCGAAGATGACGAAGGAAATAATGGTCCACTGGTAGGCCCGGACGCGGTCAAATTTGCCCAGCAACCGTTCGGATAATAATGCGCCGCTTAAGGAGGCCACCATTCCGGAAACAATAAAGGCAAAAACCAGCTCCGGACGCAACAGCACATAGTTGACGTAATACATGGTGGCGGAACCGCGCGTCACCACCGCCGTTAACAGCAAAATATTAAACACGAACACAATACGCCACTGGCTGTTTCCGGCCAGCAGTTTTAAATCGGTGAGCATGGAGCCGGAGGTATCATTGCGCGGAGAATAACGCTCGCGAGTCATCAGGAAGCAGCAGAAGAACAGGACAATCCCGAGTAGTCCCATCAGGCTCATGGCATAGAAATAGCCTTTCTGCACGTTGCCCTGTCCTAACAATGAGACCAGCGGCAGGGCAATAACCGTAACAATCAACCCACCGATAAACGACAGGCCAAAGCGCCATGACTGCAGAGAGTGACGCTCGCGCGGATCCAGCGTCAGCGCGCCGGGCATGGCGCAGTAAGGTACGTTAATCGCGGAATAAATCAGGCTTAAGATCGCGTAGGTCACGCAGGCATACGCAATTTTCGCCGTAGGTCCCACGTCCGGAACATAGAAGGTGATGAGGCAGCTCACGCCAAACGGAATGGCGAACCACAGCAACCAGGGACGGAAACGGCCATGACGCGTTTGCGTACGGTCGACCAGTGCACCAATGCACGGGTCGACAAACGCATCGACCACGCGTACCACTAAAAACATGGTGCCCATAATCGCGGCGGGCAACCCAAAAACGTCCGTATAGAAATAAGCAAGAAATAACGTAGCCGTTTGCCAGACCAGCGCGCTGGCCATATCACCTAAGCCGTAACCTATTTTATCTTTGGTACGCAATACAGAGGAAAGTGTCATTGTTATTTGCCTTTTTATCAGGTTAAAACGTATTTCAACCAGTTGCGCATCATCGGTAGGGAAATGCGCAGTAAGGCTCAAGTATTAGCAACGGTTTGCGCGCTAACAATTGTCTAAATTAACAGACAAATTATGATATTTGGTTTTTTACTTTATTTGTGATGGGGAGCAAATAAGAAGAGAAATAAAAAAGGCGAGGAATAATCTCCTCGCCTTTTCGGGTTATGATGGTGTTACTTGTTCAGTTCTGCCAGGCTCAGCCAGGTTTGCACTACGGTGTCCGGGTTCAGGGAGAGACTATCAATCCCCTCTTCCATCAGCCATGCGGCAAAGTCTTCATGGTCGGATGGACCCTGACCACAAATCCCGACGTATTTACCCTGTTTCTTCGCCGCACGAATAGACATCGACAGCAGCGCTTTCACCGCCTCGTTACGCTCATCGAACAGCTCAGAAACCACACCGGAGTCACGGTCCAGACCCAGCGTCAGCTGCGTCATGTCGTTCGAGCCGATTGAGAAACCGTCGAAGTGTTCCAGGAACTGCTCGGCCAGAAGGGCGTTGGACGGGATTTCACACATCATGATGATCTTCAGCCCGTTCTCGCCGCGCTTCAGCCCCTGACGCGCCAGCTCGTCCACAACGGCTTTCGCCTGATCCACCGTACGCACAAACGGGATCATGATTTCGACGTTGGTCAGTCCCATGTCGTTGCGCACGCGTTTCACCGCTTCACACTCCAGCGCGAAGCAGTCGCGGAAGCTTTCGGACACATAACGTCCAGCCCCACGGAAGCCCAGCATTGGGTTCTCTTCTTCCGGCTCATAGCGCTCGCCGCCCACCAGGTTGGCGTATTCGTTAGACTTAAAGTCAGACAGACGCACGATCACGCGTTTCGGGTAGAAGGCGGCACCCAGGGTGGCAATCCCTTCCGTCAGACGGCCGACGTAGAACTCTTTTGGTGAGTCGTAGCCTTTCATCATCTCGCGGATTTCGTTCTGCAGTTTCGGATCCTGATCATCAAACTCCAGCAGTGCACGCGGGTGAACGCCGATCATACGGTTGATGATAAATTCGAGACGTGCCAGGCCCACACCTTCGTTCGGAAGGCAGGCGAAGTCAAACGCGCGGTCCGGGTTGCCAACGTTCATCATGATCTTCAGCGGCAGGTCCGGCATGGTTTCAACACTGGAACTTTTCACGCTGAAGTCGAGGATATCGGCATACACGTAGCCGGTATCGCCTTCGGCGCAGGAGACAGTCACATTCTGTCCATCTTTCATGCGCTCAGTGGCATCACCGCAGCCGACAACCGCAGGAATGCCCAGCTCGCGGGCAATGATCGCCGCGTGACAGGTACGACCGCCACGGTTGGTGACGATAGCCGCCGCTTTCTTCATGATCGGTTCCCAGTCCGGGTCGGTCATGTCGGTCACCAGCACGTCGCCTGGCTCAATACGGTTCATCTCGCTGATGTCCTGGATCACTTTGACCGGACCAGCACCGATGCGGTGACCGATAGCACGACCTTCCGCAACGATTTTACCCTGCGCGTGCAGCGTATAACGCTCCATGACCTGACCGCGAGAGCGGACGGTTTCCGGACGTGCCTGGACGATAAACAGCTTGCCGGTGTTCCCGTCTTTCGCCCATTCGATATCCATTGGACGACCGTAGTGTTTTTCAATCTGTACCGCCTGCTTCGCCAGTTCCTGTACTTCAGCGTCAGTCAGGGAGAAGCGATCACGCTGCTCCTGCGGTACATCTTCAATTTTAACCTGCTTGCCATGCTCCTGGGTTGGGGCATAGATCATGCGGATTTTTTTCGAGCCCATAGTGCGGCGCACCACCGCCGGGCGGCCAGCAGCCAGCGTTGGTTTGTGGACATAGAATTCATCAGGGTTGACCGCCCCCTGAACCACCATCTCACCCAGACCCCACGCGGAGGTGATAAACACCACCTGGTCGAAGCCGGATTCGGTATCAATGGAGAACATCACGCCGGATGAGCCCACGTCCGAGCGCACCATGCGCTGTACACCTGCGGAAAGTGCTACGCCGCGATGGTCATAGCCCTGGTGCACGCGATAAGAGATGGCACGGTCGTTGAACAGGGAAGCGAACACGTGCTTCACCGCTACCAGCACGGCATCGTATCCCTGCACGTTCAGGAAGGTTTCCTGCTGCCCGGCAAACGAGGCGTCTGGCATATCTTCTGCGGTTGCAGAAGAACGCACGGCAAAGGAGGCCTGCGCATCGTCAGCAGAGAGCTGGTTGTACGCATCGTGAATGGCTTTTTCCAGTTCCGGCTGGAAAGGTGTGTCGATAATCCACTGGCGGATTTGTGACCCGGCTTTGGCAAGCTCGGTAACGTCATCAATATCCGTTTTATCCAGCAGGTCGTAAATGCGCTGGTTCACGCCGCTCTGGTCTAAAAACAGGTTAAACGCATCGGCAGTTGTGGCAAACCCGTTTGGTACGGAGACACCCATACCCGACAGATTTGTAATCATTTCACCCAGGGAGGCATTTTTGCCCCCAACTCTGTCTACATCATTCATGCCGAGTTGGTTATACCAAAGCACCAGCGGTGACGAGCCATTGTTGGACATCGAAACAATCCTTTTGTGATATTTGATCGGAGTAAGTAACACCTGACTACGTATTTATAGTGGCATATTTATTAGCGCTAAAAAAACGGTGAATCGTGTAAGCAATTTAAATTTTCAACTTTTCGGATACTTTCCCATCACCCACGAACCCGATGATTCCTATATATTCAGCCAGAAACCACAAAAATAAAGTCGCTATTTGAAAAATGAAATCCACTTTTCAGGAAAATCAAAAACATCGTTTCATTTATAATTAAGATAAGTTCTTTGCTGTGTAATTTACTTTTTTAATTTATGCTTTCAGGCAATTAGGTATGATATTCAGGGTGAGTAAAATGGATAATGCTGTCGATCGCCACGTTTTTTATATTTCTGATGGTACGGCGATCACCGCCGAGGTGCTGGGCCATGCGGTGATGTCGCAGTTTCCCGTTTCGATTAACAGCATCACGCTGCCGTTTGTCGAAAATGAGAGCCGCGCCAAAGCGGTGAAGGACCAGATTGATGCCATCTACCAGCAGACCGGCGTCCGCCCGCTGGTGTTCTACTCGATCGTGATCCCCGAGATTCGCTCCATCATTCTGCAAAGTGAAGGCTTCTGTCAGGATATCGTGCAGGCGCTGGTGGCACCGCTGCAAAGCGAGCTTAAGCTTGACCCGACCCCGATCGCTCATCGTACCCACGGGCTAAACCCCGGCAATCTGACCAAGTACGATGCGCGTATCGCTGCCATTGATTACACCCTGGCACATGACGACGGTATCTCGCTGCGTAATCTTGACCAGGCGCAGGTGATCCTGCTTGGCGTGTCGCGCTGCGGCAAAACGCCAACCAGCCTCTATCTGGCGATGCAGTTTGGTATTCGTGCCGCAAACTACCCCTTTATTGCTGACGACATGGATAACCTGGTGCTACCTGCCGCCCTTAAGCCTCTGCAACATAAGTTGTTCGGCCTGACGATCAATCCGGAACGCCTTGCCGCCATCCGCGAAGAACGCCGCGAGAACAGCCGCTACGCCTCCATGCGCCAGTGCCGGATGGAGGTCTCCGAAGTGGAAGCGCTGTACCGCAAAAACCAGATCCCGTGGCTGAACAGCACCAACTATTCGGTTGAAGAAATTGCCACCAAAATTCTCGACATCATGGGGCTTAATCGTCGCATGTACTAATATGCTAGTACATTAGCTCAGATTCAGGTATCATCATCGGCAACCACGGGGCGGTGTCGCCCCGAACTTGAAATCAGCAGGGATTGGTTTAAGGTGATGCCCATCACTTCCCGGTAGTCTGCCGATGAAGCAAAAATTTTCTGAGACATTCCATGAATAAAACCGACGAACTCCGCACTGCGCGCATCGACAGCCTGGTTACCCCAGCTGAACTGGCACTGCGGCATCCTGTTTCCGCCACCGTTGCGGAACATGTCACGGCTTCCCGCCGGCGCATTGAAAAAATCCTGAATGGTGAAGACAAACGTCTTCTGGTAGTGATTGGGCCTTGCTCCATCCACGATCTGGATGCCGCAATGGATTATGCCAAACGACTTCAGGGGCTGCGGGACAAATACCAGCATCGCCTTGAGATCGTGATGCGAACCTACTTTGAAAAACCGCGGACCGTAGTGGGCTGGAAAGGCCTGATTTCCGATCCTGATCTGAACGGTAGCTACCGCGTGAACCACGGTATTGAGCTGGCGCGCAAACTGCTCCTGCAGGTCAATGAACTGGGCGTACCAACGGCGACCGAATTTCTCGATATGGTGACCGGGCAGTTTATCGCCGATCTCATCAGCTGGGGCGCAATTGGCGCACGTACCACCGAAAGCCAAATCCACCGCGAGATGGCCTCCGCCCTCTCCTGTCCGGTCGGCTTTAAAAACGGAACTGACGGCAACACCCGTATCGCGGTAGATGCGATCCGCGCTGCCCGTGCCAGCCATATGTTCCTGTCGCCGGATAAGAGCGGTCACATGACCATCTACCAGACCAGCGGTAACCCGTACGGGCATATCATTATGCGCGGCGGGAAGAAACCCAATTACCATGCACAAGATATTGCAGCCGCCTGTGAAACGCTGGCAGAGTTCGACCTTCCGGAACATCTGGTTGTGGATTTCAGCCACGGTAACTGTCAGAAACAGCATCGCCGCCAGCTGGATGTGTGCGATGAAATTTGCCAGCAGATCCGCAGCGGCTCAACCGCCATCGCGGGGATTATGGCCGAAAGTTTCATCAAGGAAGGCACGCAGAAGATCGTTGCCGGACAGCCAATAGTGTACGGTCAATCAATTACCGACCCGTGCCTGAGCTGGGAAGACAGCGAACTGCTGCTGGAGAAACTGGCTTCTGCGGTAGATACGCGCTTCTAAAATCCAGCCCTTCTCCCTCTCCCCGTGGGAGAGGGGCGGGGTGAGGGCATCAAGCTGCACTTCACCCCCAAATTTGATCCTCTCACCCTTTTTTCACAAAAACGCTTGCTGTGATTTTACAGTTTATTGATAATGATTATCATTGTTACATTGATTGTCATTTATAAACATTATGTCACGTACGAATAACAACGCGGCAACGCCAGAAAAAACACACACAGCCCCTGCCTCCACCGAGCGTCGGATTGACAGCAAAGCCCTGCTCGGCGATGAGGGGCGGGTGATTATCGAGCATGACGGTCAGCACTACCTGCTACGCCAGACCCATGCCGGAAAACTGATCCTGACTAAATAAACAACACGATAACTTCGCCAGCCACCCAGGTGTTCCCCAGGCAGCCAGCGCTTTCGATTCTTAATGGAGAGTTGCTATGCCATACCTGCATTCCGCGTCTTTACGCCCGTCAATTCTGGCTTTGGCAGTCGTCAGTACCCTGCCGGGCGTCGCGTTTGCTGCCGCAGATGATATTACCGTCACCGCCACGGGCAACGCCCGCAGCGCCTTTGAAGCTCCGATGATGGTGAGCGTGATTGACGCCAGCGCGCCGGAGAAACAAACCGCCAGCTCTGCTGCCGACCTGCTGCGTAACGTTCCTGGTCTCACACTGGACGGCACCGGGCGCACCAATGGGCAGGACGTGAACCTGCGCGGCTATGACCGCCGCGGCGTGCTGGTGCTGGTTGACGGCGTGCGCCAGGGAACCGATACCGGCCACCTGAACAGCACCTTCCTCGATCCGTCGCTGATTAAACGTGTTGAAGTGGTTCGTGGACCATCCGCCCTGCTCTACGGAAGTGGCGCGCTGGGCGGCGTGATCTCCTATGATACTGCCGACGCCAAAGACCTGCTGGAGCCGGGAAAAAACAGCGGCTACCGCGTATTTGCTACGGGTGCAACGGGCGATCATAGCCTCGGAATGGGGGCCAGCGCGTATGGCCGCACCGACACGCTGGACGGTCTGGTCTCCTGGTCGAGCCGTGACCGGGGTGACATTCGTCAGAGCAACGGGACAGCAGCACCAAATGATGAATCCATTAACAACATGCTGGCAAAAGGTCGATGGAAAATCGACCCGGCGCAGACCCTGAGCGGCTCCCTGCGCTACTATAACAACGACGCACAGGAACCCAAAAATCCGCAAACCATTAAAGCGGATGCCTCCAGCAACCCCATGACTGACCGTTCCACCATCCAGCGTGACGCTCAGCTGGGCTACAACATCGCGCCGGAAGGCAATGACTGGCTGAACGCCGATGCCAAAATCTACTGGTCTGAAGCGCGCATTAACGCCCAGAACATCAACGGCAGCGGTGAATTCCGCAAGCAAACCACGAAAGGTGGGAAGGTGGAAAACCGCACCCGACTGTTTAGCGACTCCTTTGCCTCACACCTCCTGACCTACGGCGGAGAATATTACCGCCAGGAGCAAAGCCCGGGCGGTGCGACGACCGGTTTCCCGGACGCAAAAATCGACTTCAGCTCCGGTTGGCTGCAGGATGAAATTACCCTGCGCGATCTGCCCATCACCCTTCTGGGGGGGACGCGCTATGACAACTATCGCGGCAGCAGTGATGGTTATGACGATGTGGATGCCGATAAGTGGTCATCCCGCGCCGGCTTAACCGTCAGCCCAGCCGACTGGCTGATGCTGTTCGGCTCTTACGCGCAGGCCTTCCGCGCGCCGACCATGGGTGAAATGTATAACGATGCGAAGCACTTCTCGATCGGCCGCTTCTATACCAACTACTGGGTGCCAAACCCGAACCTGCGTCCGGAGACCAATGAAACTCAGGAGTTCGGTTTTGGTCTGCGCTTTGACGATCTGATGCTGGCGAACGATGCCCTGGAGTTCAAAGCGAGCTATTTCGATACGAAAGCCAAAGACTACATCTCCACTACCGTCGATTTCGCAGCGGCGACCACCATGTCCTATAACGTTCCCAATGCCAAAATCTGGGGCTGGGACGTCATGGCGAAATACTCCGCCGAGATCTTCAACCTTGACCTGGCCTATAACCGCACGCGCGGGAAAGATACCGACACGGGAGAGTACATCTCCAGCATTAACCCGGACACCGTCACCAGCAAGCTGGATATCCCGGTAGCGCAAAGCGGTTTCTCCGTGGGCTGGATAGGTACCTTTGTTGACCGTTCAACGCACATCAGCAGCAGTTACAAAAAGCAGCCTGGCTACGCGGTCAACGATTTCTACGTCAGCTATCAGGGTCAGGCACAACTGAAAGGCATCACAACGACGGTGGTGTTGGGTAACGCCTTCGACAAAGAATACTGGTCACCGCAGGGTATTCCGCAGGACGGTCGCAACGGCAAGATTTTCGTAAGCTATCAGTGGTAACCCCCTCGCCCCGGTTCACCGTGGCATCCATGAAGAAGGACGAAACAATGAATCACTACACACGCTGGCTTGAGCTAAAAGAAGAAAACCCGGGTAAGTACGCGCGTGACATCGCAGGTTTAATGAACATCAGTGAAGCTGAACTGACCTTTGCCCGCGTCGGTCACGATGCCTGGCGCCTGAACGGTGAGATCCGCGATATCCTTGGCGCGCTGGAAGCCGTGGGCGAAACCAAATGCATTTGCCGCAATGACCATGCCGTTCACGAGCAGGTAGGGACCTTCACCAATCAGCATCTCCACGGTCACGCCGGGCTGGTACTGAACCCACGCGGACTGGATCTGCGTCTGTTCCTCAATCAGTGGGCGAGCGTTTTTCACATCAGTGAAGCTACCGCGCGCGGCGAGCGTCAAAGCATCCAGTTCTTCGACCATCAGGGTGATGCGCTGCTGAAGGTCTACGCCACCGATAGCACCGACGTATCCGCCTGGAGCGACGTACTGCGCCGCTTTATCTTTGCCGATAATCCACCGCTGGCGTTAAAGGTGGCCGATGTCCCGGTTCACGCAGAAAACGCGCAAGCCGCGCTCGTGGACACAGAGTGGCGCGCCATGACCGACGTGCACCAGTTCTTCGGCCTGCTGAAGCGCCACAATCTCAGCCGCCAGCAGGCGTTTCGCATGGTGGGTGACGATCTGGCCTGCAGGGTAGAGAACTCCGCGCTGGCGCAGCTGCTGGAGACGGCGCGCCGGGACGGCAACGAAATTATGGTGTTTGTCGGCAACCGCGGCTGCGTGCAGATCTTCACCGGCGTGGTGGAAAGACTGGTGCCGATGAAAGGCTGGCTGAACATCTTTAACCCTACCTTTACCCTGCATCTGCTTGAAGAAGCCATTGCGGAAACGTGGGTCACGCGCAAACCGACGGCTGACGGGCATGTCACCAGCCTGGAGCTGTTTGCCGCCGACGGCACACAAATCGCTCAGCTGTATGGTCAGCGTACCGAAGGCGAGCCGGAACAGAGCCAATGGCGTAGCCAGATAGACGCCTTAACGGCGAAAGGGTTGGCCGCATGAAAAAATGGCTCGCCGTTCTCAGCGCCCTGCCCCTGATGGCGTTTGCCGCCACGCAGGAGAAAATCGTTACGCTTGGCGGCGACGTGACGGAAATTGTCTTTGCCCTTGGCGCACAGTCGTCTCTGGTGGCTCGCGACAGTACCAGTCAGTGGCCACAGGCAGCAAACGATCTGCCTGACGTGGGATATTTGCGCCAGCTGAATGCGGAAGGCATTTTGTCCATGCGTCCCACCCTGGTGCTGGCAAGCGCCCAGGCGCAACCGTCTCTGGCATTAAAGCAGGTTGAGCAAAGCCATATCAGGGTCGTCACCGTTCCGGCAAGTAACGCGCTGGGCGTCATTGATGAAAAGGTGCGGGTCATCGCGCAAGCGACACATCGCGAGGTTGAGGGAGAAATCCTGCGTAACACGTTACGTCAGGCCCTGACCGCCCTGCCCGCCTCGCTACTCAACAAGCGGGTGCTGTTTATCCTCAACCATGGAGGGATGACCGCAATGGCTGCCGGACAACAGACCGCAGCGGATGCCGCCATTCAGGCGGCGGGGCTTAGAAATGCGATGCAAGGTTTTACCCGCTATCAACCGCTGTCACAGGAGGGCGTGATTGCCAGCCAGCCCGACCTGGTGGTGATTTCTCAGGAGGGTATCAACGCGCTGGGCGGTGAAGACAATCTCTGGAAACTGCCGGGTCTGGCGCAAACGCCGGCGGGACGCAACAAGCAGCTGCTGGCAATTGATGATATGGCGCTTCTGGGCTTTGGCGTGCGAACGCCGCAGGCAATTCAACAGTTGCGCGTCAGAGCGGAGCAACTACCCTGATGTCCCGACGGATCACCTTGTCACTGTGGATACTGACCGCACTCCTCACGACGATGACGATCGTGGCGACCGGTTTTGGCGCGTTGCATCTACCGGTCAGCCTGCTGTGGAACGGCAGCGATGATGCGCTGCGTCAGATCTGGCTGACCATACGCCTGCCCCGAGTGCTGTTGGCGCTGGTTATTGGGGGTTCACTGGCGCTGGCAGGCTGTGTAATGCAGGGGTTATTTCGTAACCCGCTGGCAGATCCGGGCCTGCTCGGGATCAGCAGCGGTGCGGCACTTGCCGTTGCGTTATGGGTGGTTATTCCGCTCTCGTTACCTGCACTGGTCATGCTTTATGCCCCGATGATCGCGGCCTTTTTCGGCGCGCTGTCTGCCACTTTCGTGATTTTCCTTCTCAGCCAGCAGCGTAACAGCTCGCTTTCCCGGTTGTTGCTAGTAGGTATCGCCATTAATGCCCTGTGCGGGGCAGCCGTCGGTGTGCTGTCATGGCTCAGTAATGATGCACAGCTTCGCCAGCTTTCACTTTGGGGTATGGGCAGCCTCGGCCAGGCACAATGGTCAACATTGCTGGCCGTCACCTCGCTGATGATGCCCACTCTTCTGGTGATATGGCGTCTTGCCAGCGCGCTCAATTTACTGCAATTGGGTGAAGAAGACGCGCACTATCTCGGTGTGGAGGTTGCGGTTGTGCAGCGGATCCTGCTGCTGTGTAGCGCCTTACTGGTCGCCGCTGCGGTAGCGGTCAGTGGCGTTATCGGTTTTGTCGGTCTTGTGGTCCCCCACCTGATGCGCATGTGGCTCGGGGCAGATCACCGGGCGGTGATCCCCGGATCTGTACTCGCCGGCGCGGCGCTGCTGCTGATTGCGGATACGGTGGCTCGTACCCTGGTCGCCCCGGCGGAAATGCCGGTTGGTTTGCTGACCAGCCTTCTCGGCGCGCCGTGGTTTCTGTGGCTGATCTTTCGTCGTGGAGGCGAGCATGGCTGAACGCTATTGTGCAGAAAAAATAGATTTCCACACCGGACTCCGGACGCTTATAAACGAAGTATCCCTGGATTTATCCCTGGGTGAAATGGTGGCGTTGATTGGCCCGAATGGCGCCGGAAAATCGACGTTACTGCGGCTGCTCACGGGCTATTTAAACCCTACTGGCGGGCAGTGCAACCTGGCAGATATCCCCCTCAATGCCTGGCAGCCGGAAAGACTCGCTCGCCGCCGGGCGGTGATGCGCCAGAACACGCAGCTCGGCTTCGACTGGCCTGTGGAGGCGGTAGTCGGCATGGGCCGCGCTCCCTGGACTCGTTACCCCGAACCCGCAGTTGTTCAGGAGGTGATGCAGATTACCGGGTGTTTACCGCTGGCGGGCAGGCAGTTTGCCGCACTATCCGGTGGGGAACAGCAGCGGATCCAGCTTGCGCGGGCGCTGGCGCAGCTGTGGCACGAGGGTGCGCCGCGCGGCTGGCTGTTCCTTGATGAACCCACGTCTGCGCTGGATCTCTATCACCAGCAACATCTGCTGCGCCTGCTGAAATCCCTGACCCATCTGGGAGATCTCCACGTCTGCGTCGTGCTGCACGATCTTAATCTGGCGGCGCTGTGGGCGGATCGGATCCTGCTGTTACACAATGGCAGATTGGTCTGCGAAGGCGCACCTGAAGCCGTTTTGCAGGCTGATGCGCTGGCACACTGGTACGGGGCAGAAGTGCTCGTCGGCAGACATCCAGTTTACGCCACGCCGCAGGTGTTTCTCGCCCCCTGACCAGGCTGATAAAAATCCTTCAGTGTTTCCAGCAGGGCACGCGCCGCTTTTGAAAGCTGCGTGTGCCCTGGATGGATCACGCCAATGCATTTCTCAATAAGCGGGTTATCCAGTGGAATACAGACCGCGCCTAACGCCGCCATCTGCGTTTCGCACAATGCCGGAACAGCGCTGCCGCCCAGTCCACTGGCGACCATCCGCCCCACCGTCACCAGTTGATGACTCTCCAGCGCCACATCCAGTTTTCTGCCGCTTCGGGCCAGCTCCTCTTCCATCATCAGACGTACCGCTGAGGGTCGCTGCAGGGTGATGAAATCCAGCGTCAGCAGCTCTTCCCATGACAAGCGTTTTTTACCGGCAAGAGAGGAATCTTTCGGCACAATGGCGACAAATCTGTCGAGACCCAGGGGCGTAAACAGCAGGTTATGCGTGGGTGCCGGCTCAAACGCGATCCCCATCTCCACCCGCCCTTCCCGAACCATCTCGATCACGTGTTCGTTGATGACATCATGCACGGTGACGTTGATCCCGGCGTGGCGATCGCGAAAGGCCTTGAGTACCTCCGGTAAGACATTCGCGGCAAACGACGGCATGGCCGCGACCGAGATTTTGCCACGCTGTAGCGTAAAACACTGATGCATCGCCTCTTCGACGTTATCCCAGTCGGCAAGCAGTTGCCGCGCCATGGGCAAAAACGTCTCCCCTTCCTGTGTCAACGCCACTTTACGCGTGCTCCGCTGCAGCAGTAGCCCTCCCAGCACATCCTCAAGCCCTTTAATCGTCAGGCTCAGTGCCGGCTGGGAGAGATTTAACCGTTCGCTGGCGTGCGCGAAATTCAGAGTGTGAGCTACCGCTAAAAACGCACGTAACTGTTTGACACTCATTCTCATTTTTTATCCTGTTAACTAATTGAAAAAATTTAGTTAACAGGAAATTAATAAAAAAACCAAATGAGTGGGTCACAAATTCAAAATTAACAAATGAGTCACCGCCCCTAATGATACCGGCACGGACAACGGGAGAAATGACGATGGCGGGACTGGATAAACGCGTCAGCAGCTATGCGCAAGCGCTGGAAGGGCTGACGGACGGGATGACATTGCTGGCAGGCGGTTTCGGCTTGTGTGGCATCCCAGAGAACCTGATTGCAGAAGTCAGACGCCGTCAGGTGAACGATCTGACGGTGGTTTCAAACAACTGTGGCGTGGATGGTTTCGGCCTCGGAATACTGCTTGAGACGCGGCAGGTACGCAAGGTGGTGGCGTCTTACGTCGGTGAGAACGCGTTGTTTGAGCAACAGGTATTGAGCGGCGAGCTGGAGATTGAACTCACGCCTCAGGGGACGCTGGCAGAAAAAGTGCGCGCGGGTGGAGCCGGTATTCCGGCATTTTACACCGCCACCGGCTATGGCACTCCCGTGGCGACTGGCAAGGAAATTCGTCAGTTTGCGGGGAAGCACTACGTCCTCGAAGAGGCCATTACGGGTGATTTCGCGCTTATCAAAGGCTGGAAAGCAGACTGGTACGGCAACGTTATCTATCGCCATACCGCGCAAAACTTTAATCCACTGATGGCCACGGCGGGCCGGATAACCGTTGTGGAGGTGGAAGAAATTGTTCCTCCGGGCGAACTGCCTCCGTCCGCTATTCACACCCCAGGAATTTACGTCGACAGAGTGATTGTCGGTCAGTTTGAAAAACGCATTGAACAGCGCACGCTGCGCGCGGAAGGAGTCTGACAATGTTGACCCGTGAACAGATGGCAATGCGCGTCGCTCGCGAGTTGCGCGACGGTTACTACGTCAACCTGGGGATCGGCATCCCTACCCTGGTGGCGAACTACATTCCGCCGGGGATGGATGTGATGCTTCAGTCGGAAAACGGTCTGCTGGGAATGGGGGAATTTCCGGATGAGCGTAACCTCGACGCCGACATGATTAACGCCGGTAAACAGACGGTGACCGCGCGGATCGGTGCTGCCATTTTCGACTCGGCTCAGTCGTTTGCCATGATCCGCGGCGGTCATGTCGATCTGACCGTATTGGGTGCGTTTGAAGTGGACGTCGAAGGGAATATCGCCTCGTGGATGATCCCCGGGAAGATGGTGAAAGGGATGGGAGGAGCAATGGATCTCGTTGCCGGGGCACAGAACATCATAGTGGTAATGACTCACGCCTCAAAAAGTGGTGAATCAAAACTACTCCCCCGCTGCACGCTGCCTCTCACGGGCGTGGGCTGCATCCGTCGGGTCTTAACCGACCTCGCGTTACTGGAGATCAAGGACGGCACGTTCATTCTTCGGGAATACGCTCCGGGGGTGAGTATCGACGAGATCGTGGCGAAAACGGCCGGGAAAATAAAATTGGCGGACGACGTTCGCGAGATGCGCTTCAACTGAGGACTCAACATGAAAAACGTCATGATTGTCGGGGCAGCGCGAACCCCTGTGGGTGGTTTTCGCGGTTCGCTCGCCTCCCTTTCTGCAGTTGAACTGGGTGCAGTAGCGGTACAACACCTGCTTGCGACCAGCGGTTTGCATGCAGATCAAATAGACGAGTTGCTCTTCGGTCAAGTGCTGACGGCAGGTTGTGGACAAAACCCCGCGCGCCAGACGGCAATCCGCGCCGGGTTACCTGTCAAAACGCCCGCGACAACGGTCAATCTGGTGTGTGGTGCGGGCTTAAAAGCGGTGCAACTGGCCGCGCAGGCGATCCGCTGTGGGGATGCCGACGTGGTTATCGCGGGCGGTCAGGAGAGCATGAGCAACGCGCCTTATCTGCTGGACGGTGCGCGATCAGGGTTGCGTTTTGGTCATACAGACCTGCAGGACAGCATGATTACCGACGGGCTATGGGATGCGTTCAACGATTACCACATGGGGATCACCGCAGAAAACATCGCCCGACAGTACGGCATTTCTCGTGAGCAGCAGGACGCTTTTGCCGCCCGGTCGCAGCAAAAAGCTGCATCCGCGGTTGAATCCGGTCGATTCGACGCCGAGATAGTGCCAGTGGCGGTGAAACAGGGTAAAAAGCCGCCCCTGATCATCAGCCGTGATGAGCAGCCCCGGCCGGGAACCACCGCAGAACAGCTCGCGCAACTGCGCCCCGCGTTTTTACACGAGGAAGGCACGGTCACGGCGGGTAATGCCTCAACGCTCAATGATGGTGCCGCCGCGGTACTGTTGATGAGCGAGGAAAAAGCACGGGAAAGCGGTTTGCCGATCCTGGGCCGCATCGCGAGTTACGCCGTGACGGGCGTTGACCCATCCGTGATGGGAATTGGTCCGGTCAGTGCCTGTCAGACGGCTCTGGCGCGGGCTGGCTGGACGCTCGATGACGTGGATCTCATTGAAGCCAATGAAGCCTTTGCGGCGCAAGCGCTGGCGGTGGGCAAGCTGCTCGGCTGGGATGAGTCAAAGGTGAACGTCAACGGTGGCGCGATTGCGCTGGGTCATCCGATTGGTGCTTCCGGCTGCCGCATTCTCGTCACGCTGCTGTACGAAATGCAGCGTCAGGGGGCTAAAAAAGGACTCGTCACCCTGTGCGTAGGCGGCGGACAAGGCATCGCTCTGACCGTCGAGCGTTAAACATCTCGTTGGTACCCGAATATAACAATGATAGTGAGGAGTCGTAATGAGTGTGTTAATTGCCCTGGCGGCACTGGCATTGCTGATGCTGGCGGCCTATCGCGGATATAGCGTTATTTTGTTTGCGCCGATTGCGGCGCTGGGTGCAGTGTTGCTGACCGACCCGGGGGCTGTCGGACCGACGTTTACCGGTCTGTTTATGGAAAAAATGGTGGGCTTCGTCAAGCTCTACTTCCCGGTGTTTCTGCTGGGTGCCGTTTTTGGCAAGCTGATTGAGCTTTCCGGTTTCTCACGATCGATCGTCGCCTCCGCCATTCGGATCCTCGGTCGTCGCCACGCGATACCGGTCATTGTTCTGGTCTGTGCGCTGTTAACCTATGGCGGCGTATCGCTGTTCGTGGTGGCGTTTGCGGTCTATCCGTTTGCCGCCGAACTGTTCCACCAGAGCGGCATCCCCAAACGGCTGATCCCGGCCACCGTGGCGCTGGGGGCATTTTCGTTTACCATGGACGCCCTGCCCGGCACGCCTCAAATCCAGAACATTATCCCCACCAGCTTCTTTGGTACTAACGCCTGGGCCGCGCCGTGGCTTGGGGTGATCGGTTCCCTGTTTATTATCTGTTTTGGCCTGCTCTGGCTGGAGCGTCAGCGCCGTAAAGCACTCAATAACAATGAAGGTTACGGCTCGGACCTCAAAAATGAACCAGAAACGCCGGACAACATAAATCTGCCGCATCCGCTGATTGCTCTCTCCCCTTTGCTGCTGGTGGGTATCCTCAACCTGCTGTTTACCCGCTGGATCCCTGGCTGGTACGGTACGAGCCATGAGCTCACCCTGCCAGGTCTGGCGAAACCGATTGTGACCGAAGTGAGTAAAATCACCGCCATCTGGGCCGTGGAGGCGGCGCTGATCTCCGGCATCATGCTGGTGCTGATTTTTGGTTTTCGCAATATCCGCGGGCGTCTGGCTGAAGGCAGCCGGACGGCGGTCAGCGGCGCCATTCTGGCAGCGATGAATACGGCCTCTGAATATGGTTTCGGGGCCGTTATTGCTGCACTGCCTGGTTTTCTGGTGCTGTCAAAAGGGCTGGCCGCAATCCCAAACCCGCTGTTAAACGAAGCGATCAGCGTGACCGTCCTCGCCGGGATCACCGGTTCCGCCTCCGGGGGGATGAGCATTGCACTCGCGGCAATGTCTGACAGCTTTATTGCCGCTGCGCACGCCGCCAATATTCCTCTGGAAGTTCTGCACCGCGTGGCCTCGATGGCAAGCGGTGGTATGGACACGCTTCCCCACAATGGCGCGGTGATTACCTTGCTGGCAATCACCGGCCTGAGTCATCGTCAGGCCTATGGCGGTATTTTCGCCATCACCCTCATAAAAAGTCTGGCAGTGCTTTTTGTCATTGCCGTGTTCTATCTGACCGGCATTGTTTAAGGAGAGAAAAATGAATCTGAAGGGTAAAACCGCTCTGGTGACCGGTTCGACAAGCGGTATTGGACTTGGGATCGCCCGCGTGCTGGCGAAGGCCGGGGCGCAGCTGATCCTCAACGGTTTCGGCGACAGCGAATCAGCAAGAGAAGAGATTGCGCAACTCGGCAAAAAGCCGGGCTATCACGATGCAGACCTGCGTGACGTACTGCAAATTGAAGCCATGATGCGCTACGCCGAATCGCAGTTTGGTAGTGTGGATATTCTGATTAACAACGCCGGAATACAGCATGTGGCCCCGGTTGAGGCATTTCCGGTAGAGAAATGGAACGACATTATCGCACTGAATCTCTCTTCCGTGTTTCACACCAGCCGGCTGGCACTGCCTGCCATGCGTGAGAAAAACTGGGGCCGCATCATTAACATTGCCTCCGTTCATGGGCTAGTCGCGTCAAAAGAAAAGTCAGCCTATGTCGCCGCCAAGCATGGCGTGGTGGGCTTTACGAAATCCCTGGCGCTCGAAACCGCCCGCACGGGGATTACCGCCAATACGATCTGCCCGGGCTGGGTACTGACTCCTCTGGTACAACAGCAAATCGACAAACGCATTGCCGATGGCGTCGTACCTGACCAGGCACGAGACCAGCTTCTGGCGGAGAAACAGCCTTCAGGTGAGTTTGTCACCCCGGAACAGTTGGGCGAACTGGCGCTATTTTTGTGCAGCGACAGCGCCGTAAATGTCCGGGGCGTCGCATGGAACATGGATGGTGGGTGGGTCGCACAGTGACGGGTAAGCCGGGTGAGCGTCGCGTCACCCGGCAAAATGACTAACTTGAGCAGCTTACATCCAGCCGCTTGCCCCAGTCAGGCGGGCGGCTGACGTAATCGTCATCCCTGTCGGCAAACGGCGTGCGTAACGCCACATGCAGACGGTGTAACTCGTCATACTCACCCTGCTCTGCCTGCTCAATCGCCCGTTGGGCCAGCCAGTTGCGTAACACCATCGCCGGGTTCGCCGCGTTCATCTGCGCGTGCCGGGTGGTATCGTCAACCTGCTCTTGCTGCAACCGCGTGCGGTACCGGGCAAACCAGTCGTCAAACGCCTGCCTGTCTATAAACTCGTCCCGCAACGGTGAGGCGGCACTGTGCTGCTCCGTCTGGCCCAGCATCCGGAAAGTACGGGTATAATCACTGCCTTCACGCGCCATCAGGGCAAACAGGTCATTGAGGATCTCGTTATCCCCCCTTTCCTGGGTCATCAGCCCCAGCTTGTTGCGCATCAACATGCCGTATTCACGCAGCAAAATATCCTGATAGCTATCGAGCGCGTCATTCAGGGCATCAACGTCGATAAACGGTGACAGCGTTTGCGCAAGACGTTGCAGGTTCCACAATCCAACCGCAGGCTGATTGTCAAAGCTGTAACGGCCCTGATAATCGGAGTGATTACAGATATATCCCGGCTGATAATCATCAAGGAACCCAAACGGACCGTAATCAAAGGTCAACCCCAGGAGCGACATGTTGTCCGTATTCATGACGCCGTGGGCGAATCCTACCGTTTGCCAGCGCGCGATCATTGATGCAGTACGGGCAATCACATCCCGGAACCAGAGAACGTATTTATCATCCTCATCCTGCAAATGTGGCCAGTGATGAGCGATAGCGTAGTCTGCAAGCTGACGCACCTTTTCCGTCTCGCGGCGATAGTAAAAGTGCTCAAAATGGCCAAAGCGCAAATGACTTTGCGCAATGCGCATCAGCATCGCCCCTTTTTCCATCGTTTCGCGCGCAACCGGCGTGTCGCTGGTGACAATCGACAGCGCACGGGTGGTCGGGATCCCCAGCGCATGCATCGCTTCAGATGCCAGGCATTCACGAATCGTTGAACGTAATACCGCACGCCCATCCCCCATCCGCGAGTAAGGGGTAAGGCCTGCGCCTTTCAGGTGCCAGTCAACCGTCTCCCCGTTGGGAAGCTGTTGTTCACCAAGCAGGATCCCCCTGCCGTCGCCCAGTTGCCCCGCCCAGACGCCAAACTGGTGTCCACTATAGACCTGAGCCAGGGGTTGCATGCCTGCGAGGAGCTTTTCGCCCCCCCAGACGCCAGCGCCGTCTGAAGGCTGAAACATGGCAGGTGGAATCGCCAGTTCCTCTGCCAGCCGATCGTTGTGCCAGATAAGACGCGAATTTTGTAAGGGTGTTGGTTTGAGTGCTGTGTAAAAACCAGGCAACTCGTCATGCCAGTGAGCAGTAAAAGACAGGGTCATAAGTCCTCCTGCTTTTAGTGTAGAGGGTTTACCCGCACTTAAACACGGGTGAAAGAAAGGGTTATCGCTGAACCAGCGTGGTGACGTGCTCTGCACTGACCGCTGGCCAGAGCGCTCCCTGCATCGCGCCGACGTTAAAGGACAAGACACGTTGCAACAGGTTGTGATCGTCGATTCCGGCTACGATGACAGACTGGCAATGTGGTGTTATCTGCCAGAGAATTGCACGCATAAAAGGTTCAAAAGAGAGCTCCGATGCACGCTGCTGAATGAACCCTTTGTCGATGATCACCCGTTTAAATAATCCATCATAGACGGCTTTGAGGGATGCTGCGCCTGCACCAAAGTTTGCCAGAACCAACGGGAAATGAATCGCCATTCTTGCCAACTGGAGATCGTCTTTTCCGTTATTTAAACCTGGATAGTTCTCATTAACAGTAAACTCAATAAACGGATAACGCTCAAGGATTGAAACAGCGTTTCCATTGCTTAATAAAAACTCAACAATAACAGGTGTAATATTGATCCATGCAATTAACTGATGCTGAATAAAAAACAGTTTGCAGGTATCAAGCAATTGCAGTTTCTCGTTAAACAACGCTAACTCTTCTGTCGCTGTAAGACGAGGGATAACGAGGTCAGTGGGGATCCTTACATCAGTGCCGACGCCAGTAAAGTTAACCAGAACCTCTAAACCTTTAAGCTCACCTGCACTATTACGGGCAGGCATGAACAATAGTTCAGACTGGTAAGCATTATCTAGCGTAATTATCATTGCACTCGCCCCGCATTAAAGATGAGAGAGGACATCCTGGAGCAATTGCCGACACAATTCCACTGTCTTGATTTTAATAAGATTAATTTCATTAGTTCCGTATTAATTTTCAGATTTATCCCTGAATCTAAAATAATCTTATCCTGGTTACTGAATAATAGCCAGTTTTAGATAAAACAGACACATGCGGGCTTAGCTAATTTTAGGTAAATTTAACTTTAATCATCTTATTTGCGAAAAAACGGCATGTTTTATTCGCTACCATGCCGTCATAAAGACACATCCGGGGCAGACTAAATACGTCGTGCTTGCCAGAAGTTTTTACGCCAGTACACATTATCGAGAGAAGATCGCATCACTCCGCGACTGGTCGAGGCGTGAATAAACTGATTGTCTGTATCATAAATTCCAACGTGAAGACCGCTTTCACCCGACCCGGTTTTGAAAAACACCAGGTCTCCAGGCAGAAGCTCATCTTTATCAATTTCAGTCCCTATTTCTGCCTGCTTGCGCGTTTCGCGCGGAAGCTGTAAGTCAAACTTGTCGCGGAACGTCATCAGGACAAAACCAGAACAATCTACACCGCCACGGCTCATGCCGCCATAACGATAAGGCGTACCGCGCCAGTTGCTCAGCTGATCGTTGAGGCTGGCAATGACGGTGATAGAATCTGAAAGCCGTGGGTTAGGCGGCGGCGCACGATGGCTACTGCATCCCGCGAGAAATAACGCTGTCATCAGGAGAAACCAGAATCGCATTTTCAGACGAATCCTCTGCTTTTTTTGTTCTTTTCGTAATTTAGCGTGCAATTGTGCTAACAGGCAAGAAACGGTTACTCCTGCCCGGTAGAAATCAGCATCTTATGTCCCTCTATATCCAGCCTGCGGAAAGACATATTGTACGCAAGGGCAAGATTTGGCGGCGTAAGAACCTGATCCCGCGTCCCGCTGGCGATCATCTTTCCACGTGACAGCAACCACACCCGGTGGGCATGCCGCAAGGTATGGTTGAGGTCATGACTGCTCATTACCACGGCGATACCCTTTCGGCTCAGACTACTTAACAGCGAATCCAGCGCCGCCTGCTGCGCCACATCCAGACCGCTCATCGGCTCATCCAGAAGCAGCATCCGCCCGTGAGGGTTACCTGCCGGGTGAATCTGAACAATGACCGCCGCCAGGCGCACTCGCTGCCATTCTCCGCCGGAAAGCTGGCTGGCGTGCCGGGACAGTTTATCTTCTAGCCCCAGGGCCGCAGCCACTTCAGTCAGCAGTGCCGTATGTTGTTTGTCGTGCAAATGCAGCATCAGATAATGCCAGACAGGCATCGCAAAAGGGGGCATTTGTTGCTGCACAAGGTAACTGCGCCGGTGCGCCAGCGAGACCGGCGACCAGTCAGTTAGAGTATGCTCCAGCAGCGATATCTGCCCTTGCCCGGAGGTTAGCCCCGCCATACGGGCCAACAACGTGCTCTTCCCTGCGCCGTTGGGCCCAACAAGATGCAGGATCTCTCCCGCATTGAGGGTACCGGTTATCGGCTCCAGACGTCCCTTCTCGGCAACGTCCGTGAGCTGCATCAGCAACGACATTATTTCGCCAGCGCCAGCTTGATAGATTCCATGACAATCGGATCTTCAGGCGTCATATCCGGCGAAAAACGCTGAACCACCTGGCCATCACGACCGATCAGGAATTTTTCAAAGTTCCACAGAATATCATCCGGGTAGAGCGGTGCCCGACCTTTGCTCGCCATACGTTCATAAAAGCCGCTGCCTTCTGGCGCAACGGCTGTCGGCGCGGCAGCAATCAGCTTCGCATACAGTGGATGGCGATCTTCGCCGTTAACATCAATTTTGCTGAACAGCGGGAACGTCACACCGTAGGTCGTACTACAAAACGTTTTGATCTCTTCTTCGCTTCCCGGCTCCTGGCCCAGGAACTGGTTGCAGGGGAAACCCAGCACGGTGAAACCGTCTTTCTCCCACGCTTTCTGAATGTTCTCCAGCTGCTCGTACTGTGGCGTCAGGCCACATTTGGATGCCACGTTGACGATCAGCAATACATTGCCTTTGTAGCCTTCCAGCGTGGTGTTATCGCCATCAATGGTGGTCACTTTGGTGTTCAGGATATCTGACTGCATAGCATTCCCTCTGGTTGTCTTACGGATCGTGATTTAACGTCCGGCTTTTAATAGTAGCCAGATAAATACCGGCGCGCCCAGCGTGGCGGTCACTACACCAATGGGCAGTTCCGCGGCTGTCAGGGCAAGCCGGGCGATGATATCGGCCACCAGCAGTGTTACCGCCCCGGCGACTGCCGAGGCCGGAAGTAAGGTTCGATGGTCGGTGAGGCCACACAGGCGAAGCATATGCGGAATAACCAACCCGATAAAACCAATCGCCCCCGCCAGCGCCACGCTGACCCCCACCAGCCAGCCAATGGCAATAACCAGCACATTACGCCAGAACACCAGTGGCATCCCGAGCTGGCGAGCGGATGTTTCACCCAGCGCGAGCATGTTGAGTGGTTGTGCCTGCATGGTCGCCCACAATATGACCGGGATCAGAAGAACCATCAGCCAGCCCTGGTGCCAGTCCACGCCCCCAAAACCGCCCATCATCCAGTACATCAGCTGACGCAGGTCAAAGGAGGTCGAGAAATAGACCGCCCAGGTCATCAGCGCGCTACAGATGATACCCAGCGCTACCCCGGCAAGCAGCAGACGGCTGGTCGATAAGTGCCGTCTGGCGAAACGCAGGAGAATGAGCGTTATCAGCAATGCGCCAGTAATGGCGCTCAGGCTGATACTCCACCCGGAAAGTGCTCCCCCACCAAGCATGACGGCCGCTATCAGCCCCACGCCTGCGCCGTTCGATACGCCGAGCAGCCCGGGTTCCGCCAGCGGGTTGTCGAACAATGCCTGCATAATGGTGCCGCAGAGCGCCAGTGCAGCCCCCACCAGGATCACCGCCACGGTGCGCGGCAGACGTATTTGCCAGATGAAGATCTGCCCGTCAGGGCTCATCCAGCTTTCAGGCCCTATCCATCTGTCGCCCGCACACAGGCTTATGCCGGCGGCGACAACAAGAAGCAGCACCAGCAAAAACAGGCGACGTTGATCGGAACGGTGCTGGCGATAGGCGTAATCAAGCATGTGTACAGTTTTATTGACGTAAGATGTAATTGATTTTACGGCGGGTTTGCCAAAGAGCGCAAAGAAAAAAGGCCGCGTGAGCGGCCTTTTTAGTTAGTTCATATTACTCTGCTTTGGGCGTTGCGTTTTCGACACGGCTTTTTAACTTCTGGCCGGGTCTGAAGGTCACCACGCGGCGAGCTGTAATGGGAATATCTTCCCCCGTCTTCGGGTTGCGGCCCGGACGTTGGTTTTTGTCTCGCAAATCAAAATTGCCAAAACCGGAGAGTTTTACCTGTTCACCATTTTCCAGAGCACGACGGATCTCTTCGAAAAACAGCTCTACCAGCTCTTTGGCATCCCGTTTGCTAAGCCCAAGCTTATCAAACAGATATTCTGACATTTCAGCTTTTGTAAGCGCCATAGGTTCAATCCCTCAATGATGCCTGGAATCGCTCTTTTAATGCCTCTACACATTTGGCGACGGTAGCGGCAATCTCCTCTTCTTCGAGTGTACGGCTGGTATCCTGAAGGATAAGGCTGATAGCAAGGCTCTTGAAACCTTCTGCTACGCCCTTGCCGCGGTACACGTCAAATAAGTTTACGCCAACTACCTGATTTACGCCAACTTTCTTACATTCGGCCAAAATATCTGCTGCGGGCACATTTTCCGCGACCACAACCGCGATATCACGGCGGTTCGCCGGGAAGCGTGACACGTCCTGCGCCTGAGGAATGACGCGGTCTGCAACCGGGTTCCACTCCAGCTCGAACACGATGGTACGGCCATTCAGATCCAGTTTACGCTCCAGCTCAGGGTGAACAACACCAATGAAACCAACACGTTTGCCGTCTAAATAAATGGCTGCACTTTGCCCCGGATGCAGTGCCGGAATGGCTTCTGCACGGAATTCAATTTCAGATAATTTACCGGTCAGATCGAGAATTGCTTCCAGATCGCCCTTCATATCGTAGAAATCAACCGTCCCTTTCGCCAGATCCCAATGCTCTTCATAGCGGTTACCGCTGATGGCACCAGCCAGCATAAGATCCTGACGGATGCCTAAATTTGCCTGATTATCCGGTACAAAGCGCAAACCGCTTTCGAAAATTCGCACACGGTTTTGCTGGCGATTCTGGTTGTAAACAATCGTACCCAGCAGCCCCGTCCACAGAGACAGACGCATCGCGGACATTTCGCTGGAGATTGGGCTTGGCAGGATCAGCGCTTCCTGGCCCGGATGGATCAACTGTTGCAGCTTCGGATCAACAAAGCTGTAGGTGATCACTTCCTGGTAACCTTTATCATTGAGCATGGTTTTCACACGCTTCAGAGACAGGTCAGCTTCACGGTGGGTGCCCATCACCAGACCCGCCTGTACAGGCTCATCAGGGATGTTGTTGTAGCCGTATACGCGAGCCACTTCTTCCACCAGGTCTTCTTCGATCTCCATGTCGAAACGCCATGATGGCGCAACAGCCTTCCATTCGTCCTGACCTTCGGTGACTTCACAGCCCAGGCGCTTCAGAATGTCGGTGACCTGCGCATCGGCAACGTGGTGCCCAATCAAACGATCCAGCTTGCTGCGACGCAGAGTGATGGTTGCGCGTTTTGGCAGAGTGTCTTCGTTTGTCACATCAATAACCGGGCCAGCTTCGCCGCCGCAGATATCGATCAGCAGGCGCGTTGCACGTTCCATTGCTTTGTATTGCAATGCCGGGTCAACGCCACGCTCGTAACGGTGAGAGGCATCGGTATGCAGGCCGTGACGGCGTGCGCGACCGGTGATGGAGAGCGGGCTGAAGAAGGCGCATTCCAGCAGGACGTTTTGCGTCTCGTCGTTCACGCCTGAGTGCTCGCCCCCGAAGATACCGCCCATCGCCAGCGCTTTACCATGATCTGCAATCACCAGGGTATCAGCGTTCAGTTTTGCTTCGCTGCCGTCCAGCAGAACCAGGGTTTCACCCTCTTTCGCCATGCGCACAACGATGCCGCCGTCGATACGATCTTTATCGAACGCATGCATTGGCTGGCCCAGCTCCAGCAGAACGTAGTTAGTAACGTCAACAACCGCATCAATGGAGCGAATACCACAGCGACGCAGTTTCTCTTTCATCCACAGAGGGGTTGGCGCTTTAACGTTAATGCCTTTCACAACACGCCCCAGGTAACGCGGGCACGCATCGGCGGCTTCAACCTGAATTGGCAGAGTGTCGGTAATGGTTGCAGCAACTGGCGTGATGTCTGGTACGTTCAGCTCAACCTGGTTCAGCACCGCAACATCGCGCGCTACGCCGATGATACCTAAGCAATCAGCACGGTTTGGCGTGACGCTGATTTCAATGGTGTTGTCATCAAGCTTCAGGTATTCACGGATATCGGTGCCAATTGGCGCATCCAACGGCAGCTCAATGATGCCATTGTGATCGTCGGAAATACCCAGCTCGGAGAACGAGCACAGCATGCCTTCAGACGGCTCACCGCGCAGCTTAGCCGCTTTAATTTTGAAATCGCCCGGCAGTACCGCACCGACGGTTGCCACAGCAACTTTCAGCCCCTGACGGCAGTTTGGCGCACCGCAGACGATATCCAGCAGGCGCTCGCCGCCCACGTTCACTTTTGTTACGCGCAGTTTGTCTGCATTAGGATGCTGGCCGCATTCAACTACTTCACCTACGACCACGCCATTAAAGGCACCTGAAACCGGCTCAACGCCGTCAACTTCCAGGCCAGCCATGGTGATCTGGTTAGAAAGCGCTTCGCTGTCCAGCGTGGTGTTCACCCATTCGCGTAACCACAGTTCACTGAATTTCATTGTTCTGTCCTGCCCTTATTTAAACTGTTTGAGGAAACGCAGATCGTTTTCGAAGAATGCACGCAGATCGGTCACGCCGTAACGCAGCATGGTCAGACGCTCCATGCCCATACCGAACGCAAAGCCGGAGTAAACTTCCGGATCGATACCTACGTTGCGCAGTACGTTTGGATGCACCATGCCGCAACCCAGCACTTCCAGCCACTTGCCATTTTTACCCATCACGTCAACTTCCGCAGACGGTTCAGTGAACGGGAAGTAGGACGGACGGAAACGAACCTGCAGATCTTCTTCAAAGAAGTTATTCAGGAAATCATGCAGCGTGCCTTTCAGGTTGGTGAAACTGATGTTTTTATCAACAATCAGGCCTTCCATCTGGTGGAACATTGGCGTGTGGGTCTGATCGTAGTCGTTACGATATACACGGCCCGGCGCGATAATACGGATTGGCGGTTCCTGATCCTTCATGGTACGGATCTGAACGCCGGAAGTTTGGGTGCGCAGCAGACGCGTGGCGTCGAACCAGAAAGTGTCGTGGTCAGCACGTGCCGGATGATGGCCAGGAATGTTCAGGGCATCGAAGTTGTGATAATCATCTTCAATTTCCGGGCCAGTCGCCACGGTAAAGCCGAGCTCACCGAAGAAACTTTCAATGCGATCGATGGTGCGGGTAACCGGGTGCAGACCGCCGTTTTCGATGCGGCGACCCGGCAGAGAAACGTCGATAGTCTCTGCAGCCAGACGCGCATTCAGCACTGCACTTTCCAGCTCAGCTTTGCGTGCGTTCAGCGCCTGCTGCACCTGCTCTTTGGCTTCGTTAATTACCGCACCCGCTGCCGGGCGTTCTTCTGGCGGCAGTTCACGCAGGGTTGTCATTTGAAGGGTCAGATGCCCTTTCTTACCAAGATATTCGACGCGGACATTGTCTAACGCGGCAACATCTGAGGCCTGATTAATGGCGGCTGTTGCACTGGCAACCAGCTCTGCGAGATGTGACATGATTTTCCTCATTATGTCGGTGCAGACACCGATTTGGTGGAGTTATTCTCTCAAATTCAGGCACAAAAAAAGCCTCCATCGGGAGGCTTATCTGGCGCTGTTTTTCGTTTCATCTTTCACGCGCTAGCCTCCTGAATTCAGGTGCTAAAGTAAAAGAAGAAGCGGAAAATAGCAGCATTCATGCTTGCGTTACCTTGTGTGGTAAATACCGTTAAGACCTTATTGAAAAGGTTGCACCGGTAAAAGTCAATCTTCTGATGGTGTTAAATGAAAAGAGGGAGCTAAGCCCCCTCTCTCAACTGGCTTATGCCAGTGCTGCTTTCGCTTTTTCGACCAGAGCGGTGAACGCTACTTTGTCGAATACTGCGATGTCAGCCAGGATCTTACGGTCGATTTCAACAGAGGCTTTTTTCAGGCCGTTGATGAATTTGCTGTAAGAAATACCGTTCTGACGTGCTGCTGCGTTGATACGCGCAATCCACAGTTGACGGAACTGACGCTTACGCTGACGACGGTCACGGTAAGCGTACTGACCTGCTTTGATAACAGCCTGGAAGGCAACGCGGTATACGCGTGAACGCGCACCGTAGTAGCCTTTAGCTTGTTTCAAAATTTTCTTGTGACGTGCACGTGCAATTACACCACGTTTTACGCGAGCCATGTGTGCTCTCCTGTATCTATTCTAAGTTAAAAAAGTTAAACGTTAACGACTTATGCGTACGGCAGGCACGCGATTACCAGGCCCAGATCGCCTTTAGAAACCATGGCTTTTGGACGCAGGTGACGTTTACGCTTGGTAGCTTTCTTAGTCAGAATGTGACGCAGGTTAGCGTGCTTGTGCTTAAAACCACCTTTACCGGTTTTTTTGAAGCGCTTAGCAGCACCGCGTACGGTCTTAATTTTTGGCATCTTAATAACTTCCACTTCGCATTGTTAAATAAACGAAACATAGGCGAACAAAACCTATGAAGCCCGAAGGCTCCACAGATTTTGCTGCTTGAAGGCCTTACTGTTTCTTCTTAGGAGCGAGCACCATGATCATCTGGCGGCCTTCGATCTTCGTAGGGAAGGATTCGACTACTGCCAGTTCACTCAGATCGTCACGGACGCGGTTAAGCACTTCCATACCAATCTGTTGGTGGGCCATCTCACGACCGCGGAAACGCAGCGTGATCTTGGCCTTATCGCCATCTTCCAGAAAGCGAATCAGGCTGCGGAGTTTTACCTGATAATCGCCATCGTCGGTACCAGGACGGAATTTGATTTCCTTAACCTGGATAACTTTTTGCTTTTTCTTCTGTTCCTTAGAAGACTTACTCTTTTCATAAAGGAACTTGCCGTAGTCCATGATACGACAAACTGGCGGTTCGGCGTTAGGGCTGATTTCAACTAAATCTACTCCAGCTTCTTCAGCCTTTTCGATTGCTTCTCTCAGACTCACAATCCCCAGCTGCTCGCCTTCCAGACCTGTTAAGCGAACTTCCTGGGCGCGAATCTCGCCATTGATACGATTCGGACGTGCCGTTTGAACTCGTTTTCCGCCTTTAATACCTTATTCCTCCAGTTGTTGAAGACTGCGGCTGCGAATCTCTTGTTGCAGCTTCTCAATCACTTCACTTACGTCCAGGCTGCCCAGGTCTTTACCACGGCGGGTGCGAACGGCAACTTTGCCTGCTTCCACCTCTTTATCACCACAGACCAACATATACGGGACACGACGTAAAGTGTGCTCGCGGATTTTAAAGCCAATCTTCTCATTTCTCAAGTCTGCTTTTACGCGAATGCCCGCATTTTGTAGTTTCTGCGTCAATTCTTTAACGTAATCCGCCTGAGAATCGGTAATGTTCATCACCACGACCTGCACTGGCGCAAGCCAGGTTGGGAAGAAGCCGGCGAACTCTTCAGTCAGGATGCCGATGAAGCGCTCCAGAGAACCGAGAATTGCACGGTGAATCATTACCGGTACCTGACGCTCGTTGTCTTCGCCAACATAAGAGGCGCTTAAACGCTGCGGCAGGGAGAAGTCCAGCTGTACAGTACCGCACTGCCATGCGCGATCGAGGCAGTCATACAGGGTAAATTCAATTTTCGGACCGTAGAATGCGCCCTCGCCCAACTGGTATTCGAACGGAATGCCGTTCTCTTCCAGCGCCACGGCGAGATCCGCTTCTGCGCGATCCCAGGTCTCATCGCTGCCGATACGTTTTTCCGGACGCGTTGAGAGTTTGACCACGATCTTCTCGAAGCCAAAGGTGCTGTACATATCGTAGACCATACGAATACAGGCGTTAACTTCGTCACGTACCTGATCTTCCGTACAGAAGATATGCGCATCATCCTGAGTAAAACCACGAACACGCATCAGACCATGCAGCGCACCTGATGGCTCGTTACGGTGGCAGCTACCGAACTCTGCCATACGCAGCGGCAGGTCGCGGTAGGACTTCAGACCCTGGTTGAAGATCTGAACGTGCCCCGGGCAGTTCATTGGCTTGATGCAGTATTCACGGTTCTCGGAAGAGGTAGTGAACATCGCATCTTTGTAGTTGTCCCAGTGGCCGGTTTTTTCCCACAGCACACGGTCCATCATGAACGGGCCTTTTACTTCCTGGTACTGGTACTCTTTCAGCTTGGAACGAACGAAGGTTTCCAGTTCACGGAAAATGGTCCAGCCGTCATTGTGCCAGAACACCATACCCGGCGCTTCTTCCTGCATGTGGTACAGGTCAAGTTGCTTACCAATTTTACGGTGGTCACGCTTCGCGGCTTCTTCCAGACGCTGCAGATAAGCATTCAGTGCTTTTTTATCGGCCCATGCGGTCCCGTAGATACGCTGCAACATCTTGTTGTTGCTGTCGCCACGCCAGTAGGCGCCTGCGATTTTCATCAGCTTGAAGTGATGACAGAAGCGCATATTCGGCACGTGCGGTCCACGGCACATGTCGACGTATTCTTCGTGATGGTACAAGCCAGGCTTGTCATCATGGGAGATGTTTTCATCAAGAATAGAGACTTTATAGCTCTCGCCACGCTTCACGAAGGTTTCACGCGCTTCGTGCCAGCTGACTTTCTTCTTGATGACGTCATAGTTCGTTTCGGCGAGCTCGTGCATACGTTTTTCGAGCGCGTCGATATCTTCCTGAGTCAGGGTGTGGTCAAGGTCAACGTCGTAGTAAAAACCGTTGTCGATTACCGGACCGATCGCCATTTTGGTGTTTGGCCACAGCTGTTTGATGGCATGACCTAACAGGTGTGCGCAGGAGTGGCGAATGATCTCCAGACCTTCTTCGTCTTTCGCTGTAATGATTGCAAGCGTTGCATCATTTTCGATCAAATCGGAAGCATCCACCAGCTCACCGTTAACACGGCCAGCGATGGTCGCTTTCGCAAGACCAGGACCAATGTCCAGGGCAACATCCATTGGGCTAACAGCGTGGTCGTAATGGCGTTGGCTGCCATCAGGAAGAGTAATTACAGGCATTTTATATCCTTATTTGCAGTGATGCCCCACACATAAGAGCATATACAAAGAAAATAATCGTGATTTGACAATAGATTACGACACCATCTGACCAACAATCGTCAAATTGGTTCGTCATCATTCACCCGCAGGAAAATCAGACAACGTCCGATTTACGGCAAGCCTTGCAATGTTAACACTAACAAAAGGGAGATTGCACCCTCTGCTGGCAGATTGGTGTGCTGGCACTTTTGCATGAATTTGCCGGTTGCATATCCCCGGAGCTCGCATTCCAGAGATGATGGGCTACTCTTGAACAGGTCATTAAACCCAAAGGTGCATACCATGAACGTATCTAGTAGAACGGTTGTGATATTGAACATCCTTTCAGCCACAGGTTTATTGTTAATTCTCGCCGAACGATTCCACTGGTTCTGAGCCTCACCTAAGCGGGTATAACCTAATCGCGCCCTGCGATGGGGCATTTTTCTGCCCTGTTTGATAGACTATGCGTATCAAGGAACAAGGATTAGGTTATGCCAACAAAACGATTTGCCGTAAAACACTGGAAAATGGTGCTGGTGCTGATAGCCATCTGCGGCGCTATGCTGTTACTGCGTTGGGCGGCAATGATTTGGGGCTAGAGGCGAATAGTCGTCATCAGAAAGTACGTCAACAGGCCTAAGATGTAAAACGGGCCGACATCTTCATCGGCCCGCCATTATTACATTCTATAACCCAGTGAAACAGTGGTTCTGCGATCGGTATGATCCGGTGCAGTTTCTGGCGGTGAAGAGTTCCAGGTCACGTTGTAAGCCACTTTCAGACCAAAGTGTTCGTTGATAGCCACGTTCAGCGCTGTCTCGGAGTTCAGCGTCGTATCGTCGGCACCAAATACTGAAACACCCTGGGTAAATTTGGTGTTGTCGGTCATCTGCCAGGCATAGGTGCCGGAAGCGTAGCCAAGAGGTTGGGTTTTGGTATCGCCATCGGTGTACTCGTCATAACGAACACCAGGACCGAATTCAAAACGGAAGCTGTGTACCGGGCCATTCAGGAACTGACGACCATAACCCGCAGTGAACACATCACGCTGACGATAACCGTTGTAGCGGTCAGTCAACCAGCTTGCCTGACCAAACAGGTAGTCATAGTCAGTCATGTTGTAGCGGCTACGTCCGCCTACCGCATATTTCTCGGAAGAGCGTTCATCATTAGCGGAAGTGTTGCTGGCATTTCCCCACAGAGACCATGCGGTGGTGTTACCGTACCAGGTGAGCGTACTGTCCGCTGTCAGAGAGGAGCTTTTCGTGTTACCGGATTGTGCCAGGTACCCGGCGTTCAGGTTACCTTCAAACGGTTTTTTCGCGGTGGTGGGATCGTCCATGACAGTAAAAACGGTATCATCGGCGCTCGCGTTCATTGCCACAAACACGCCACCCGCCAGCATCAGTGCAGCGGGTACTGTCTTCAAAAGCTTCATTTTATTAAGGAGTCCGTACAACAAAAAAAGAGACCACACGGTCCCGGAATCTTTCTTGAGGATCAATGACAAGGCGTCCAGAGAAAGGTAACAAATTATAAAAAGCCGCAAATAACATAGCAATGTTTTCTTATTTCATTTTTTGAATAAGAACGATCTCAAATTGCGTTTTATTTTATATATCCCCAAAATGTTATTTCATCCCTATTCATATTTAAAATCATACTGTTATTTACATTGCCTTCCTGATAAATGGTGCCAGACTAATAAGAACCCATGCTAAAAGGAGGTAATGATGGTTTCTATCTACACTCTGACGCTCTCCCCTTCCCTTGATTCCGCCACCCTGACGCCCCAGATTTACCCGGAAGGTAAATTGCGTTGCACGCCCCCTGTCTTTGAGCCAGGCGGTGGAGGTATCAACGTGGCGCGCGCGATTACGCACCTCGGCGGTAAAGCGACAGCAATATTCCCCGCAGGGGGAGCCACCGGTGAACACCTGATCTCTTTGCTGGCAGATGAGCATGTTGCCGTAGAGACAGTCGATGCCAAAGACTGGACACGACAAAACCTGCATGTACACGTGGAGTCAAGCGGAGAGCAATACCGTTTTGTCATGCCTGGCGCAAAGCTCAGTGATGATGAATTTCGTCAACTGGAAGAGAAAGTGCTGGCGATAGAAAGCGGTGCACTGCTGGTAGTGAGCGGCAGCCTGCCACCCGGCGTGAGCACGGAAAAATTAACAGCGCTCATCCGGGCTGCACAACAACGCGGGATCCGCTGCATTGTCGACAGCAGCGGCGATGCCCTGCAGGCTGCATTAGTGCCTGGCAATCTTGAGCTGGTTAAACCCAACCAGAAAGAGTTGAGTGCACTGGTCAACCGCGAACTGACACAACCAGATGATGTTCGCACCGCCGCACAGGAGTTGGTGCGCAGCGGTAAAGCGCGACGCGTTGTGGTCTCCCTTGGTCCTCAGGGGGCGCTGGCAGTCGATGAATCGTCGTCCGTTCAGGTTGTGCCACCCCCAATGAAAAGTCAGAGTACAGTGGGTGCCGGTGACAGCATGGTCGGTGCAATGACGCTGAAACTGGCACAGGGCGCATCACTGCTGGAAATGACACGCTACGGTGTGGCGGCGGGGAGTGCTGCAACCATCAACCAGGGCACGCGTCTCTGTTCACTGGCCGATACGCAAAAAATCGTTGATTACCTGTCACGCAATTAACACCCGTTCCCCTTCTTTATGGAGGGGAAATTCACATCGTAGTCGCCAAACACAGACTATCGACTATGCTAAGAAAACTTTCATGATAACAATGAGGTGAATTATGAGCAGTGGTGACATCACCCGCTACGTTGTAACCGTCAACCTTCATGAAGCATCGCTCACCGAGCTGAATGAGCTCAACAACGCGTTCACCCGGGCTAATTTTCTCCTCACGCTCACGGATGACGAGGGCAATGTTCATGATTTAGGCACGCTGACATTCGGCATAATCAGTCCCCTGAGCCAGGAAGAGGTACATGCGCTGGGCACCAGTCTGGTGGAAAGCGTGACTGACAAGCCTGCCGAAATTGACGTGGAAACCTGGGAAAGCTGGAAGAAAAAAGAACAATAAGTGCCCTGCATGAATTTAAACCGCTCAGGTGTGCGTTAGTTCGTATTTTTTTACCGCAATTATGCGCTAACTTTATGATCTGGCAGACAACATGGGAGAGACAACATGTGGCAGGCTATCAGTCATCTTTTAAGTGAGCAACTGGGTGAAGGTGAAATTGAACTGCGTAACGAACTGCCAGGCGGAGAGATCCACGCCGCGTGGCATTTACGCTACGCTGGACGCGACCTTTTCGTTAAATGTGATGAGCGGGAACTGCTTCCGATCTTTACCGCCGAAGCTGACCAGCTGGAACTGTTGTCGCGCAGTAAAACTGTGACGGTCCCACAAGTTCTGGCCGTGGGGAGTGACCGAGACTACAGCTTTCTGGTGATGGAATATCTCCCAGCCCGTCCGTTAGATGCCCATAATGCTTTCATTCTCGGCCAACATTTAGCGCGCCTGCATCAATGGAGCGACCAGCCGCAGTTTGGTCTCGATTTCGACAACGATCTCTCCACTACCCCACAACCTAATGCCTGGCAGCGTCGCTGGTCGACGTTTTTTGCTGAGCAACGCATTGGCTGGCAACTTGAGCTGGCCGCAGAAAAAGGGCTGGAATTTGGCAATATAGATGCCATCGTTGAGCACGTTCAGCAGCGTCTGGCATCCCACCAGCCTCAGCCTTCTTTGCTACACGGCGATTTATGGTCAAATAATTGCGCGCTAGGCCCTAACGGCCCCTATATTTTTGACCCGGCCTGCTACTGGGGTGACAGAGAATGCGATCTGGCCATGTTGCCGCTGCATCCGGAACAGCCACCGCAAATATATGATGGGTACCAGTCGGTTTCCCCCCTGCCGCCCGGTTTCCTCGATCGCCAGCCGGTGTATCAGCTTTATACGCTGATGAACCGAGCCATCCTGTTTGGCGGGGAGCACCTGGTCAACGCGCAGCGGGCCCTTGAACGTATACTTGCCGCGTGAAGGCAGATAAGGGTGGCTCTTTCGCCACCCTTATCTGTTACAGAAAACCGAGCAGCGAGAAGAAGAAGTATCCCGCCACAATGATGATCACCGGGAGGATATAGAGCGGGAAAATTTGCAGAAAAATGGTATGACGCGGCACAACAATGCGGGATTCAATCTGCTCCCGACTCATCCCTTCCGGGCCTTTAGCCTGCTCCAGAATTAACTGATCCTCAACCCCTTCGCGTAGAAAGCGCGTCTGACGACTCATTCGTGCGCCAGAGGCCTGCAATGCGAGGGCGATAAAGATCAGTGCGTAAATGACCCAAAAGCCGATATTCAGTTGCTGATGAAAATCCGGGGTGGGTGAGTTGAACCAGAAGACATTCAAGAATGGTGTGTTAAAACGCATCATCTCAATCATGACATGCGCAAAATCAAGCATTACCGCATTAATACCCGGCTGTTTTTCGCTGTGATCGTACATAAATTTCAGTACAGAGATCAGCGTAGAAATGACAGCTGGAATAAAAATCACCCAGCCAGCAATACGTTTTAAGACCGCGATGCGTCCAGCTTGTTGATACGTCATCAGTTCCTCTTCATAAAGACGCGTTATTTGTGCCTAAGTCTACCTGCTGGTCATCAATTTCGCCCGATCTTTAAAGGCAATATGCTAAATTGCAGGTTGTGCTTAGCACTTATCGTCTGTCGAACACCCTGGATAAGGAGACGTTGTGATGTCGACACCGCGCCAAATTCTTGCCGCAATTTTTGACATGGATGGATTACTGATCGATTCCGAACCGTTGTGGGATCGCGCCGAACTGGACGTCATCGCCAGCCTTGGCGTAGATATCAGCCGCCGTAATGAACTTCCAGACACGCTTGGCCTGCGCATTGATATGGTCGTCGATCTGTGGTTTGCCCAACAGCCGTGGGTTGGCCCGGATCGTGATGAAGTGACCGCACGCATTATCAGCCGCGCCATCTCGCTGGTCGAAGAGAACAAGCCGTTGCTGCCTGGGGTACGTGAAGCCGTCGCGCTGTGTAAAGCTCAGGGGCTGAAAGTCGGTCTGGCCTCTGCTTCACCGCTGCATATGCTGGAAAAAGTGCTCATCATGTTTGAACTGCGCGACAGTTTCGACGCGCTGGCATCAGCGGAAAAATTGCCTTACAGCAAGCCGCACCCGCAGGTCTATCTGGACTGTGCCGCTAAGCTGGGTATTGATCCGCTCAACTGCGTTGCGCTGGAAGACTCCGTAAACGGTATGGTGGCATCGAAAGCCGCACGGATGCGCTCCATTGTGGTTCCAGCCGAAGAAACCCGCCACGATCCCCGGTTTGCCCTTGCCGATGTGAAGCTTACTTCACTGGTCGGGTTGACGACGCATCACCTGCAGGGCGGTTAATGCCTGCGTTGGGTTTGTGACAAACAGTTACACCGTCACCTCTTCCGCCTACTGTATAAAAACCCTATACTGTATGAATTGACAGTTTTGTGGGTTTTATCATGACGGCGGAAGGCCACCTGCTTTTTTCTATTGCGTGCGCAGTATTTGCCAAAAACGCTGAACTTACCCCCGTGCTGGCGCAGGGGGACTGGTGGCATATTGTCCCTTCCGCCGTATTGACCTGTTTGCTGCCCGACATTGACCACCCCAAATCCTTTCTTGGGCAACGCCTTAAGTGGGTATCAAAACCTATCGCTCGCGCGTTTGGCCACCGGGGATTTACGCATAGTCTGCTGGCCGTGTTCGGCCTGCTGACGCTCTTCTACTTAAAAGTGCCCGAAAGCTGGATTGTCCCCGCAGATGCCATCCAGGGGATGGTGCTGGGCTATTTAAGCCATATTCTCGCCGATATGCTAACGCCTGCGGGCGTACCGCTGCTTTGGCCCTGCCGCTGGCGTTTCCGTTTTCCCATCCTTGCACCGCAGAAAGGTAACCAGCTTGAGCGCGTATTGTGCATGGCGCTGTTTGCCTATGCTGTCTGGATGCCGCAAACATTGCCCGAAAACAGTGCAGTCCGCTGGTCTTCCCAGATGATTAATTCGCTGCAATTTCAGTTCAATCGTTTTATTCATCACCAGATTGAACAGTAAACAGACAAAACTATCTCATTTGTCATAACCCATTCCATTTGGATATAAGCGCTACATCACACTTCTGCTAACCTTGCGCCAACAGGATCGGTAAAAACCGACCCCATAATAAATCAGGAGAACGGGGATGAATTTTCCACTCATCGCGAACGTCATTGTGTTCGTTGTATTGCTATTGCTTCTCGCGCAGGCGCGCCACAAACAGTGGAGTCTGGCGAAAAAAGTACTGGTTGGTCTGGTCATGG
Organism: Enterobacter sp. E1; assembly: GCF_016809815.1. Classification (NCBI taxonomy): domain Bacteria; kingdom Pseudomonadati; phylum Pseudomonadota; class Gammaproteobacteria; order Enterobacterales; family Enterobacteriaceae; genus Enterobacter; species Enterobacter sp. E1. The sequence goes on from NZ_JAFBJM010000001.1 coordinate 175,884, forward strand.
GTGTTGTATTTGGTCTGGCATTACAGGCAATTTATGGCTCCGACAATCCAGTTCTGAAAGATTCCATTCAGTGGTTCAACATTGTCGGTAACGGCTATGTTCAGCTGCTGCAGATGATCGTTATGCCACTGGTGTTTGCCTCTATTCTGAGTGCCGTTGCCCGACTGCATAACGCGACCCAACTGGGGAAAATCAGCTTCCTGACCATTGGTACGCTGCTGTTTACCACGCTGATTGCGGCGCTGGTAGGTGTACTGGTCACCAACCTGTTCGGCCTGACTGCCGAAGGGCTGGTTCAGGGCAGTGCTGAAACAGCGCGTCTGACCGCGATTCAAACCAACTACGTAGGTAAAGTGGCGGACCTGACCGTTCCGCAAATGGTGCTCTCCTTCATTCCGAAGAACCCGTTTGCTGACCTGACCGGCGCCAACCCAACCTCCATCATCAGCGTGGTCATTTTCGCCGCGTTCCTGGGTGTGGCGGCACTTAAACTGCTGAAAGACGATGCACCAAAAGGTGAACGCGTGCTGACCGCTATCGATACCCTGCAAAGCTGGGTGATGAAGTTGGTTCGTCTGGTGATGCAGTTAACCCCTTATGGTGTTCTGGCGCTGATGACCAAAGTGGTTGCGGGCTCTAACCTGCAGGACATCATCAAGCTGGGTAGTTTTGTGATTGCCTCTTATCTGGGCCTGGGCATTATGTTTGTGGTGCACGGTATCCTGCTGGGTGTGAACGGCGTTAGCCCGCTGAAATACTTCCGCAAAGTCTGGCCGGTGCTGACCTTCGCCTTCACCAGTCGTTCCAGCGCCGCGTCTATTCCGCTGAACGTTGAAGCACAGACCCGCCGTCTGGGCGTGCCTGAGTCTATCGCCAGCTTCTCTGCCTCTTTTGGTGCCACCATCGGTCAGAACGGTTGTGCAGGTCTTTACCCGGCGATGCTGGCGGTGATGGTTGCTCCAACCGTGGGTATCAACCCGCTTGACCCAGTCTGGATTGCTACACTGGTAGGGATTGTGACCATAAGTTCCGCAGGCGTTGCAGGTGTCGGTGGTGGCGCAACCTTCGCCGCGCTGATCGTGCTGCCTGCTCTGGGTCTGCCGGTGACGCTGGTTGCGCTGCTGATCTCCGTTGAACCGCTGATCGACATGGGGCGTACCGCGCTGAACGTAAGCGGCTCAATGACGGCCGGTACGCTGACCAGCCAGTGGCTGAAGCAGACTGACAAAGCGATTCTGGAAAGTGAAGACGACGTCGAACTGGCGCACCGTTAAACACTGACAATTAAAAAAAACCGCCTGATGGCGGTTTTTTTTATGGCTGTTACTCTTCAACCTCTTCATCCTGGCGGATCTGCATCGCCCACCGTTGCGCGGATTCCGGTACTGTAAAAGTCGGGGAACGACGGAAATGTTCACCGATCAGCACAAACGCCACATATTTACCGCGTAACAGCCAGACATCACGAAAACCCTCCACTTTCAGGGCATGATCCGGCGGCGCGGGTTCAACGCGGGGCACATAGCTAATAACCTGGCGGTTTTGTTGGCGAAGAGGTTTCATAAGCGACTGGTTCACTAAAGCAAATTCTTGAAGCAGGAAAATTCTATGATAGCCGATCCTGCTACCTTCCGTCGCGCCCCGAGTGGGTGAGATGGCTTCTTTCGCTAATGACGGCATGTGAAAACTCTTAGTTAGCAAACCATCTTGCGACATTGTCCTATCCTTAAAAGGTTTTTTAGCAATGAATCAAGGAGCATCGTGCAATGTCGAACAAAGATAAAACACATCAATCGCCGATTCATGGCACTGAAGAGTCTCAACCGGGAATGGACTCCCTCGCCCCTGCTGACGGCTCTCACCGCCCCTCTCCCGGCCCTTCAGCCCCAGGCGAACAACCTACCGCACCGGGAAGCGTGAAATCACCGGACACGGGAAATGAAAAACTGAAATCTCTAGCGCCACACCGTAAAGGCGGCGAAGGTTTTGCGCTCACCACCAATCAGGGCGTGCGCATTGCTGACGATCAGAACTCCCTTCGCGCAGGCGCGCGCGGGCCGACCCTGCTGGAAGATTTTATCCTGCGGGAAAAAATCACCCATTTTGACCACGAACGGATACCGGAACGCATCGTCCACGCCCGCGGTTCCGCGGCCCACGGCTACTTTCAGCCCTATAAGAGTCTGAAAGCGATCACCAAAGCGGATTTCCTCTCCGACCCGGATAAAATCACACCGGTGTTTGTGCGTTTCTCCACCGTGCAGGGCGGCGCGGGTTCGGCAGACACCGTCCGGGATATCCGCGGCTTTGCCACCAAATTTTATACCGAAGAGGGAATTTTCGATCTGGTGGGCAACAACACTCCCGTGTTTTTCATTCAGGATGCGCATAAATTTCCTGACTTTGTCCATGCGGTAAAACCAGAGCCTCACTGGGCCATACCGCAGGGACAAAGTGCGCACGACACCTTCTGGGACTATGTCTCCCTGCAGCCTGAAACCTTACACAACGTGATGTGGGCGATGTCAGACAGGGGCATTCCGCGCAGTTATCGTACAATGGAAGGATTTGGCATCCATACCTTCCGTCTGATCAATGCCGAGGGAAAAGCCACGTTTGTCCGCTTCCACTGGAAGCCTGTGGCGGGTAAAGCCTCGCTGGTGTGGGACGAAGCGCAGAAGCTCACCGGACGCGATCCGGACTTCCATCGCCGCGAGCTGTGGGAGTCCATTGAAGCGGGCGATTTCCCGGAATACGAACTGGGCCTGCAGCTCATTCCGGAAGAGGACGAATGCAAGTTCGATTTCGATCTCCTTGACCCGACCAAACTGATCCCGGAGAAGCTGGTGCCGGTTCAGCTGGTGGGTAAAATGGTGCTCAACCGTAACCCGGATAATTTCTTCGCCGAAAACGAACAGGTCGCGTTCCACCCGGGGCATATCGTGCCGGGGCTGGATTTCACCAACGATCCTCTCTTACAGGGACGTTTATTCTCGTATACCGATACGCAGATCAGCCGTCTAGGTGGGCCGAATTTCCACGAAATCCCGATTAACCGTCCAACCTGTCCGTACCACAACTTCCAGCGGGACGGGATGCACCGTCAGGATATTGATACCAACCCGGCGAACTATGAACCGAACTCCATCAACGATAACTGGCCGCGCGAAACCCCACCCGGGCCGAAACGCGGTGGATTCGAATCGTATCAGGAGCGTATTGATGGCAACAAAATTCGCGAGCGCAGCCCGTCGTTTGGCGAGTATTACGCCCACCCTCGCCTGTTCTGGAACAGCCAGACGCCGATTGAGCAGCAGCACATTATCGGCGGCTTCATCTTTGAGCTCAGCAAAGTGGTGCGCACCTATATCCGCGAGCGCGTGGTCGACCAGCTGGCGCATATTGATGTTCAGCTTGCTCAGAGCGTAGCCGATAACCTGGGTATTACGCTCACCGATGAGCAACGCAACCTGGCGCCGCCAAAAGCGGTTAATGGTGTGAAAAAAGATCCGTCACTGAGTCTGTACGCAGTGCCGGGTGGCTCAATTAAAGGCCGCGTGGTCGCCATTCTGCTAAATGATAAAACCCGCGCCAGTGATGTGCTGGGAATTATGCAGGCGCTGAAAAAGCAAGGCGTGCACGCCAAACTGCTTTATTCCCGCATGGGCGAAGTGACCGCCAATGACGGCTCCGTGCTGCCGGTGGCGGCGACTTTTGCCGGCGCGCCATCGCTAACCGTCGATGCGGTAATTGTGCCGTGCGGGGATATTAACAGCCTGCTGACCAACGGTGACGCCGTCTATTACTTGCTGGAAGCCTATAAACACCTTAAACCGATCGCGCTATCCGGCGATGCGCGACAGTTTAAAGCGCAGTTGAAGGTGGCGGATCAGGGTGAGGATGGCATTGTGGAGGGCGATAACGTCAATGACGCGTTTATGACGAAACTGTTTGATTTGCTCGCTGTTCATCGCGTCTGGTCGCGCAGCAGTAAGATTGACCAGATACCGGCGTAAAAAAATGCCGGGTAAGGCGAAACCGCCCCCGGCACTTCTTACAGATCCCTGAACGTTCCCAACCGATATCCGCGCTCGGCAATCGCATACTTGAGCGATGCCGACGTCAGCACATCCAGTTCCGCCAGTCGAGGCCAGCAGTAGGCGCTTTTACGCACGGTGTTATCAACAAAAGCGGGGTGCGCCATCACCTCCACCGACCGTTCGCCTCGGGCGGCGGAATCATCCAGCACTTTCAGGAACAGTGCTTCATCGATCCCTTCGCCATAAAACGCGCTGCTGAATCCGTCCGTTGTGGGCACTGAGAAGAATGACAGGCCGTGCAGCGCCTGCACGTCACGATCCACGCGCATTGCAACCCCTTTACGTCGCGCAAATTCCGCAACAAGCGGGAAAATCGCGGGGATCATATGGACGTGATGGTGACTGTCAATGTGCGTCGGCTCCTTGCCAAACACATCAACAAAGCGGTTGAACTGACAGTCCAGCTCACGGGTAATCTCTTCGAGCGGCAGAGCATCCTGCTCCGCCAGTTCCCAAATCCACTTACCCAGCTGTCCGTCGCGAGTCAGACCTGGCATCTGCGAAAGCGGCATCCCAAGCGTCAACACAAAGTGCATGCCGACGCCCAGCGCCGGGACGTCGCGGCTCAACTGCGCCGCGTGTTCAACCGCTTCACCATTAACCAGTGCCGTTGTGGAGGTCACGATCCCCCGACGGCAGGCTTCAATAATGCCGTAGTTTTGACCTCTGGAGAGACCAAAATCATCAGCATTGACGATCAGCAGGTTTTCCATTGCGCATCCCCTTAACGGTGTTTGAACTTCAGCTTCTCTATTGTTGCAGCAAAGTTCGGCAACCATTTTTCATGTGCCAGAATCATTTCACTGGCCAGTTGCTCCGCATCGCGATCAGAATGGACCAGCGGGCTGAGGTTCAGCGCCAGCAGCACGTCATTAAGCTCACCGCTTAACGCCGCATGACTGGCAGCCACTTCAAATCCTTTGATGGTGTGAATCAGGCCCATGACTTTGTCATCAAAATGGGTGATGCGTGGATGTGGTTTCGCCCCATCACGCCCCAGAATACAGGTCATCTCGATGGCCCAGTCAGCCGGAATGTTGTCGATATGACCATGATGCGGCACATTAACGTAATGCTCCGCTTGCTTATCGTTGTAAATGGCATTGATAACTTCACATGCTGCATCGGAGTAATATGCCCCGCCGCGCTGCTCCAGCTCTTTCGGTTTGACGTTCAGGTTCGGATCTTTATACAAATCGAACAGCTGCTTCTCAACCTTCTGAACGATCTGCGCACGCGCGCCGCCCTTATAGTACTCGCCCATTTCGATAGCCAGCATCTCTTTCTGCTTAAAGTAGTAAAGCAGGTATGAGCATGGCAGCAGATTCAGCGAGCGGATCAGCCCTTCGCTGAACGGCAGGTCAAAGATGTTTTTCACTGACGCCGCCGTCAGGCGACCGGAGGCCACGCCGTCGAGCAGTTCGGCAAAGCGCGATTTTCCGTTCACAATGACATCTTTGATAAACACCATGTGGTTCAGGCCGAATAGATCGATGGAGAGATCGTCGTTGTCGGTCAGTTCCAGAACGTCGCGGATAAACATCTTCATGCCAATCGGAATATTACAGACGCCGATAAAGCGTTTGAAACCCGTATGGCGGTAGACCGCCTCGGTCACCATCCCGGCCGGGTTAGTAAAGTTAATCACCCATGCGTTCGGGCAAATCTCTTCGACATCCTTGATAATGTCGAAAATGACTGGGATGGTACGCAAACCTTTGAACAGGCCGCCCGCGCCGTTGGTCTCTTGTCCCAGATAACCGTGACTCAGTGGAATGCGTTCGTCCAGTTCACGTGCCTTTAACTGACCCACGCGTAGCTGGGTGGTAACGAAATCCGCATCTTTCAGCGCCAGTCGACGATCCAGGGTTTTATGCACGGTTAAAGGCACACCGGCTTTCTCAACCATGCGCTTGCACAGATCGAAAATAATATTCAGTTTCTCCTGGCCTTCCTCAACGTCAACCAGCCATAACTCGCTAACCGGTAATTCATGATAACGTTTCAGGAAACCTTCAAGTAATTCCGGGGTATAACTGCTGCCGCCACCAATGGTTACGACTTTTAATTTCTTTTGCATAATATCTCCCTTAGCGTATCAGGTTAATCGCCTGCAAGATATAGCGTACTCTTCCCGCTATTTGGGCAAGCAATCAAGGCAATATTCGCGGCGGGTAAATCCGCCGAAAGTTAATTAATTACCGTCAAGTTTTTCCGGTAACTGTTCGGGGTGAACGATGTCAATTTCTTAAAGGTTTTAATAAACAGACTGGGGCTACTGTATCCGGATTCGTAAGCAATATCGGTGACAGAATAGTTGGTAATTTCCAGCTGTTTTTTTGCAAAATTAATGCGGATTTCATTAATAATTTGCACAGGTGTTTTACGATAATAACGCTGTGTCGCGCGAGTCAGATATTCCTGCGATTTTCCCGACAGTGAAACCATATTCTCCAGCGCATTTTCACTGAACTGCCCTTTATCGTGCATCAGTTCCACAGTACCGCGCAGCCATTGCGGAACATCATCCGTGACCTGCTGCTCTTCGCGATGATGGCGCAGCCGGTTCATCACATAGAATGTCACCGTTTCAATAAACTCATCGAATTCATTGTCGCGGAAGTTAAGCGAGGCGATAACCGTTTCAATCCAGGTCATAAACTCGTTTTTGACACGATAGACCTGCGATGCCACAAAGCAGAACGGTACCAGCGGCAGATAGTGCTTCTCAAAGAAGCGTCTGCTGACGCCCACATTCAGAATGCGTGTGGCACCAAATTCGTAAAAGCTCTGGTGATAGGATCCCATCGGTAAGAAGACAAAATCGCCCCGTTCAAGCAGGACGCGCTTACCGTTAATTTCCTGGTAGTAGCGGCCGGTCAGAACAATCGTGAACTCATAGTAGTCATGCTGGTGCAGACCGCTGGCGCTCTCCGTTTTGTTGTAAATGACCACGTGAAAATTCTTGCCATTAAACAGTTGCTGCTCAAGTGCGGTTTTAATTTCCATCGTGCTGACCTCCTGCTGCCTGACCTGACTTATTGCATTTTCTCGTGAAGCTCAATTAACTCCGCCACCAGCTCGCGTGCCAGCATCGACGTCATCAGGTGATCCTGCGCGTGTACCAGCACCAGGCTAACCTTCATCTTCCCTTCCCCCTGGTCACCTTCGATGAGCTTCGTCTGCACCAGGTGCGCTTCATTCAGCGCCGTACGGGACTGATCCATCATGGTTTTCGCGGCGGCGAAATCCCCCTGCTTGGCCTGCTTGAGGGCGGCATAGGCCAGGCTGCGGGCTTGTCCGGAATTGATGATGAGCCCCATCACCACTTCTTCGAGATCGTTCTCTGCGCTTTCTTCTGCAACAATACTATCCAAATCTAACATTTTAAGCTCCTTGTGGCTGGCGCGGGTTTCCCCGCGCCGGTCAATCTTAGAATTTCAGTGAGAGGGCAATATCCTCTTCGCTCTCTTCTTCATCAATGATGGTTGCTGCTTTGTTCGCAATCGCCACGAATGGCATGTAAAGCAGTGTTGCAATCCCGAGGTTGAATATCGCCAGCAGGAAGGCCGCCACGCTGCCGTTGGTGTTGAAGAACGCGCCCAGACCCGCCGGCATTGTCCATGGTGCAATGTTGGTGATTGGTGGAATGATCCCCATGTAATAGGCCGTCAGGGTAATGGCTGCCAGCAGCGGCTGAATCAGAATGAACGGGATGAACATCACCGGGTTCATGATGATTGGCAGACCAAACAGGATCGGTTCGTTAATCTGGAAGATACCTGAAGGCAGCGCCAGTTTCGCCACCTGACGATAGTCAGCACGACGAGAGACAATAAAGACCGCGATGATCAGACCCAAGGTCGCCCCGGTACCGCCCAGGAAGATATAGGAGTCAAGCATCGGCTTCGCCCACACATGGAAGGTTTTACCCGCTGCCAGCGCCGCGTCAACAGAGCCGTACTGCTGGTAAAGTGCTACGTTTTCCAGTGCCCATGGGGTCATAATCCCGCTGTCCAGCGCTGCCAGTGCCAGTGAACCATGCACGCCGAAGAACCACAGCAGAGAAGTGAAAATCACATACGCCCAACCGACCACTCCACCCATTGACGCCAGCGGCGTAGAGATAGAGTCCATGATGATCTGGTGGAAGTTAGTGCCCCAGTGAGAAAGCGCCCAGGCGATAATCCCCATGATGGAAAGAATAATGAAGCCTGGAATCAACGCGGAAAATGAACGAGAAACCGAAGCCGGAACGCTATCTGGCAAACGGATAACCCAGTTTCGACGAATAATAAAGGTGAACATCTCCGCCACCACCAGCCCGATAACAATACCGGAAATGATGTTAGCTCCGCCCAGCCAGTTGGCGCCTACTGCATACGCTTCACCGACACTGTAAGGAGTCACGGTCATAAATGCGGCAACGGATAATAAACCAGCGGCCAGTGGATCCACTTTCCGCTCTTCTGCCAGCGCCATCCCTATAAAGAAAGGCGCCATCAGCGACATAATACCTAACGTCCCGTTATAGACGTTGCCGCCGATGGCTTTAAAACCGTTAAGGGTTTCAATAGTCGAAGCGTCTAACCGAATTCCTAATGAATAAAAGAAGGAACCTTCACCAAAGCTCAGAAAAACGTTGTTAATTAAAACGAACATTGCCCCGGCCAGCGTCAACGGCATTAATTTAATAAAACCGTTTTTGATGGCATTAACGTGAGGCTGCTTTCCTATTTTAACAGCAAAAGGAAGGAGTACCTTTTCAAGTGAAGCGATGACTTTACTCATAGGAAAATACCCTTAAATGCCGCAACACAAGTTACGGCGTATTGTGTGTGAAATAACTCTTTGACGGGAAAAATAAAAATTAATTAGCAGCTTTTTTAATGGCTGCCACAGCAGCTTTCAGTACACCTAAACCATCAATCTTGCCGTACAGCCCTGAGTCGATCACTTCGACCGGTTTATTCGGTAACAGTCGTTGAATTTCGGGTAACATATAGGCGATTTGCGGCCCCAGTAAAACGACGTCGGCTTTCTGGCCTTTTTCGCCCGCCAGCGTCTCAGGAAACGCTTCAATCACCACAGGGACTTCATACTTTTCAGCTTGTGCACGCATCTTTGACACCAGAAGCGAGGTTGACATGCCCGCTGAGCAGAACAGGTAAATATGTTTCTTTTCCATCATAATTTCCCTCTTGTATGACTACCTGCCATCTTGCTATCACTCGACTCGCTGTCCCGGCAGACAGGTAGCTTGTGTATCGTTGTTTGTCGTTGGAGTGAGTATACGCAATGGTACAGACAGGGGATAATTCTGAACAGACTCAAATTGTCTCTCATTGACCTGGCTTGTTGACTCCCTTCACATTTCGGGCAAATAATTCGCGCAAAGAAATAAGATTTTTGTATGCATAAAAAAACCGACCCACTGGTCGGTTTGTTAACATCCTCAGATACGCAGGGTTACTACGCCTTAGGTGCCTGCGGATCGGTGTCGTATTCAGCACAGGTCTGATAGCCGGAGTTAATAACATGGCCGGTATCATCCAGGGCGACAAAGTAGGTCTCTGCCTTACCATCACGTTGACCCAGGATATAGGTCTGGCAGGTTCCTTTCGCATGGATCATGGTCACTTCAGAAGAAGGTTTACCGGCAATCGCAGCCACCTGCGAACGGGTCATGCCTTTTTTGACATCTTTAACCACTGGCTGTGTGAACTGATCTTTGGTGCGATCGTAAGCTGTACACCCTGCCAGCATAGTCAGTACTGCCGCTGCGCTAAGAATTCCTGCTACGTTCTTGTTCATATTCCGTCCTCTTGTTTATCAGCGTGTTATCTAAGCATGGAATAAAAAGTACGATTGTTCAACTTTGTGAATTACGCCAGACGAATTTCGGAAAATTCTAATAAAACAATGATAACCTGCTAAATCGCCGCAAATTAGCGCACTCAAAACTGTGATCCTTGTCGTTTCTCGCCCAAAGGGTTAGTTTTAGCAGTAAATACATTCGGTTTATGTTCTGCATATGGAGGGCATGATGGCTCTGCAACAAGAGATTATTCAGGCGCTGGGCGCGAAGCCTGCGGTAGATGCACATGAAGAGATCCGCCGCAGCGTGGATTTTTTAAAATCTTATTTAAAAACGAACCCTTTCCTGAAATCCCTGGTGCTGGGCATCAGCGGGGGCCAGGACTCGACGCTGACCGGTAAACTCTGCCAGATGGCCATTTCAGAGCTTCGCGAAGAGACCGGTGATGAGACACTGCAGTTTATCGCCGTGCGTCTTCCGTATGGCGTGCAGGCCGACGAGCAGGATTGCCAGGATGCCATTTCGTTCATTCAGCCTGACCGCGTACTGACCGTCAATATTAAAGGTTCGGTCCTGGCAAGCGAGCAGGCGCTCCGCGAAGCCGGCATAGAATTGAGTGATTTTGTCCGTGGGAACGAGAAAGCCCGTGAGCGCATGAAAGCGCAGTACAGCATCGCCGGGATGACCAAAGGTGTAGTTGTTGGAACCGACCATGCAGCAGAAGCGATCACCGGTTTCTTCACCAAATATGGCGACGGCGGCACCGACATCAACCCCATTTTCCGTCTGAACAAGCGTCAGGGTAAGCAACTGCTGGCCACGCTGGGTTGCCCTGAGCATCTTTACAAGAAAGCGCCGACAGCGGATCTTGAAGACGATCGCCCTTCCCTGCCAGATGAAGCGGCGCTTGGCGTCACCTATGACAATATTGATGATTATCTGGAAGGTAAAAAACTGGATGAAGGTACCGCGAAAATCATCGAAGGCTGGTATCTGAAAACCGAGCACAAGCGCCACACGCCTATCACGGTGTTTGACGACTTCTGGAAGAAATAGAGCAAAACGGTAACCCGCATAATCTAGGCCGGGTAAGGCGCAGCCGCCACCCGGCTCTTTTTTAACCACCACACTCCTGCTACACTGTATACCTGAACAGTATAGGGAGTGGTATGTGAGCAGGCGTCAATCCGCCCCGCGTCTTGAGTTTGAAGCGGCGGCTATCTACGAATATCCCGAGCACCTTCGCCCATGGCTGGAGGCGCTGCCTAAACAGCCTGGCGTGTACATCTTTCACGGTGAGAGTAACACCCTGCCACTCTATATCGGTAAAAGCGTCAATATTCGCAGCCGGGTATTATCCCATCTCCGTACGCCGGACGAGGCCGCCATGCTGCGCCAGTCACGACGCATTACCTGGGTTCAGACCGCAGGAGAAATGGGCGCGCTGTTGCTTGAAGCCCGACTTATCAAAGAGCAACAACCGCTGTTCAATAAGCGCTTGCGCCGCAATCGTCAGCTTTGCTCCCTGCAGATAACCGCGGGCAAACCGCAGATTGTCTACGCACGTGAAGTCGATTTTTCACATGCCCCAAATCTGTATGGGTTATTCGCGAATAAACGTGCGGCACTCCAGGCCCTGCAAACGCTGGCGGATGATTTACAGCTTTGTTACAGCCTGTTGGGTCTGGAGGCAACCACCCGTGGGCGCGCCTGTTTCCGATCCGCTCTGAAGCGCTGCGCAGGTGCTTGTTGTGGGAAAGAAAGTGTTGAGGAACATCATGCCCGGCTTCTCAACGGGCTGGCGGCCATCAGTGTCGCCTGCTGGCCGTGGGAAAATGCCGTTGCCCTAAAGGAAGTGGGTGAAGCGATGACCCAGTATCACATCATCAATAACTGGCTTTGGCTGGGCGCCGTTGACAATGTAAACGACGCGGCAACCTTGCTACGCACACCCGCCGGATTCGATCATGACGGCTACAAAATACTCTGTAAGCCGGTATTAACCGGCAAATATGAGATCATTGTGCTGAGTGACCCGCCAGCCAGTTAATTTCACTGAACAATAAGGTGCCTTCAGACTCCAGCAGACGGAGAGTGTGGGTACCCTCTTCCCAGAATGCCCCCTGATCGGCGGTCAACAATTTATCCCCCAACTGCCACGCGCCGCCTAACACGAACACCACGCCGCCCCGGGAACCAAAGGTGGTAAAGGTACGATCGGCAACGCGTACTTTTGCCTGGCAGCAATCGCGCCGGGTCATGATGTTGAAATCCATTGCCATCCTTCCATCCGCCAGCAGTGCTTTTACCGGTAGATCGCCAGAAAAACTGTAAGGCTGATGCTGTTTCAGGGTATGACAGAATGCCTGACCGGCATCCAGCGTCACCTCTCCTCCCTCCAGTAACGTTATGACCCGATCAACACCGGGAAAAGAGGAGAATTCACCGTTACTGGCAATAGTCGCAATACTGGCACGCCAGTAAAAATCCCGCGTCGCGGGAGGAAAACAACAAATCTCTCGCGTTTCGCCAGCACCATTGCGCCAGAGACTGACCGGCATCTTACGGATATCAAAGAACTCCATCACCACTCCTGAATGGCACAACCTGTGCCAGGGCAAGGATATTGCTATCGTTGCTGTCTTGTTTGTTATCGTTAGGGTTTCACAGACACAGTATCGGCAGCAGAGCGGGCAGGCATTAACTGAACGTTAATAAAAATTCTAACGCCATGACTCTACGAACATTCTCTGAAGCGACTACAGGAGCATACCGCGCTCGCGGTGGCAGACAAGAGGGAAGGAAAGAAAAACCGCCGGTCCTGTCCACAGCGATAGCGCTTTTGTGGACAGGATCCCGGCGGTCTTAAGATGTTGAACCGATTATTCGGTTGGTGCTGGCATTTTACCTTCCATCGCCGGACGTTCTGTCAGACGCTTCTCAAAATTCGCATTAAATTGTTTTTTCTGTTCCGGAGTCAGAATGTTGTAGATCTTATTCTGGGTTTCCATGTGAGCCAGCATGCGGGCTTTGTGCTGCTCAGCCATTTTGTCGATCTGCGCTTCAGCTTTCGCCTTATCGAAACTATCGCTGGCGATGATGTCATGCATTGCGCGACGCTCTTCAAGCGGAGGACGTTTCATCTGGTCGCGTTCGCCTTTCCTGATATCGCGGATCTGCTGCTTCTGCGCATCCGTCAGATTCAGATCTTTAAACATCATCATCTCGTTGTGCATACCCGGCTTGCCTTTATGATGCATCATCATTTTGCCTTCAGTTGGCGCGGCAGCGGTGGTGGTCGTATCTGCGGCGAACGCCATGCTGGTAGCGCCCAGAGCCAGGGTAGAAGCAACAAACAGTGCAGTAAGTTTACGCATAATTTATTTCCTTTCTTTCAGTTATTCTTCGGCGCTATGCCGTGTTGACGAGATTAACTTTACGGGCTTTATCGTCAATTAGTCAGAGCAACGGTAAAACAATGAAAGTGTAAAAAACAAATTTTCGCCAAATGTGGAGGAAATAAGGATAAAGCGTGGAGAGTTGCAACAAAAAATAAACAACACGATGATTTTAAAGAAATTAAGCATGAGTATAGCGAAGTGAAGATTAATAATAAAGCAATTCACCAGGAATATTCTGCAAAAGAAGTGCGAACGCTTTAATCGTTAAGAAAAGGTTTTTCCTTCCCCCCTCAGAGGACGAGAGGGGAAATACTCAGGAGATTTTTTCCAGCATCAATCCGGCTCGCAAACCAAACGCCACCGACGGGTTAGGAAACAACACATATTCGGTTGTCTTCTGTACTTCATAACGATCCTCACCATCTTCGGCCAACAGGACGCCTTTACGGAACGGGGTAAAGTTGAGCGTATGTGCAGCCATATGAAGCAGGAAGGCATCGCTGCGGCGAGTGATCTGCTGCACGACCCGATACCGTTCAACGGGCTGATGCGCGTGCTCAGGAACCGTTCCTCCCAGCAGCGCCCGAAGAGCGAGATGCGTAGGCGCAAAGCGAGTCAGATCGTTCTGGCCGAACGGGAGTGCTTTTCCCAGCTCCAGGGTACACGCCAGCGCAGCGAAACGTTCGCAGGTAAAGTGAGTAAACGTTCCCCCCGGTGACTGATGAAAGACCAGCGCCTCCAGCCCGGCATCGCCCAGCCAGCTCAGGAACGATTCATCCCACGGCTGATGACGCTGCGGCAGAACGCCAAAGCGAACATGATAAGACGCCCGGATCGCCGTATGCAGATCCAGATGCCAGCGCGCAGGCCCCGCAGCCGCAAAAAACGCGCTCACGACGTTCTCCAGCCACTCTGCCCGCACCGTTTCGTCACTCTGTGGAAACTGCGACCAGCGCCCACCGAACATGCGGTTAATATCGCTCACCAGATACCGTTTGTTTTGTGCCAGCGCAGGCGGGTTGCCGAGCACTACCAGCACACGACACTTAAGGGTGATATCTCCGCGATACAGCGCGCGCAACAGCAGATCGACAATCTCAACGGGTGCCGTTTCATTCCCATGAATCCCCGTTGAAAGCAGCAGCGACAGATCGCTTTTCGCAGTCGGCGTCAGCTCAAGCACTCCGCGCCCCAACCAGCGCCAGTGGAATGAGGGGCCCTCCCCCTCACTCTGCTCAGGCGTTTCGTCAGCCAGGGTCAGCGCCAGTAGATTTTCCATACTCACTCCTTTAGCGCTGGAACGGATAAACCGATCCCAGCTGCAGGATGGATGTCAACGCGTCCAGCGCCTCACGGCCTTCGCGCAGCAGCTGAGGGTCGACCAGGTCGGCCTGCGTTAACCGGTCACGATAGTAACGATCCACCCAGTCGTTCAGGGTGTTAAACAGCGTCTCGTTCATCATCACTGCCGGATTAACAGCCTGCATTTCATTCTGCGTCAGTACCACGCGCAGGCGCAGACAGGCTGGCCCACCGCCGTTGGCCATACTTTCACGCAGGTCAAAGACGCGCAGTTCGTCAATTGGGTTATCGGCCTTAACCAGGTCTGACAGATAACGCCACACCCCTTTATGATCCCGGGACTCCTGCGGCAGCACCAGCATCATGCTGCCATCGTCACGGCTCAACAGCTGGCTGTTGAAGAGATAGGTTTCCACTGCATCCTGCACGCTGACCGCCTGCGTCGGCACCTGAATCGGCATAAAACCCGGTACGCGTTCATGCAACGTAGCGAGCAGCTTCTCCTGATGGGCAAACGCCTGCTCATGGCAGAACAGTACCTGGCGGTTGGAGACGGCAATCACGTCGTTGTGGAACACGCCCTGGTCAATCACCTGTGGATTCTGCTGGGCAAAAATCACCTGGGAAGGATTGACCTGATTCAGGCGGGCAACGGCCTGACTCGCCGCCAGCGTCTGACGGGCCGGATAGCGGACGGGTTCGGAATGACCGCCCTCCTCACGCCCGTAAATAAACAACTGCACACCAGGGTCGCCATAATCACCTCCCAGCCGGTTATGGTTGGCAGCCCCTTCGTCGCCAAACATCGCCACCTGTGGCAGAGCCTGATGCACCGCAAAATGGTCGTCATGACTGAAAATGGCGCGCAACACGCGCTCGGTGGTTTCCGCTTCGGTGGCGCGGTGGAATTTGTTGTTCAGGTTCGCCACCGTCAAATGGACTTTTCCATCCAGCGTATCGGCTGACGGTGCGACGGTTGCCGCGTTGGCCACCCACATTGATGAGGCAGAGCTTGCCGCAGAGAGCAGATGCGGTGTCTGTGTACCCGCTTTTTCAACCACCTGCTCATCGCTGCCGGTGAAGCCAAGTTGACGCAACACTGCCACGTTTGGGCGCTCTTGCGGCGGAATAACCGCCTGCGGGAAACCGGCATCCGCCAGCGCTTTCATTTTTAGCAGCCCCTGTTTCGCCGCCAGTTTCGGGTTGGAGACCTGAAAACGATGCTTCGTCGAGGCTTCATTACCAAAAGAGAGACCCGCATAGTGGTGCGTCAGCCCCACCAGCCCGTCAAAGTTGACTTCACGCGCTTTCATGACGATCCCCTCCGGTAAAGTCCAGACCCGGATTGAGCGTTTCCGGCAGCGTCAGCGCCGGGGTTTCCAGGCTTGCCATCGGCCACGCGCAGTAATCCGCGGCGTACCACGCGCTGGCGCGATGGTTGCCCGATGCCCCCACGCCGCCGAACGGCGCGGTGCTCGCTGCACCGGTCAGCGGTTTATTCCAGTTCACAATCCCGGCGCGCGCTTCCAGCAGCAGCCGATCAAACTTCTCGCGATGCGGCGAAATCAGCCCGCTCGACAGGCCGTAACGGGTGTTATTGGCCATTGCAATCGCCTCATCAAAATCGTCGTAACGCCAGACGCACAGCAGCGGACCAAAGACCTCTTCGTCCGGCACGTTGCTCGCCCCGCTCATCTCAACGATGCCCGGCGTAAGCAGCGAGGCACCCGGCTGAACCTGCTTCGGTTCGAGCAGCGTTTTCGCGCCGCGCGCGACGTGATCCTGCCAGGCCTTCAGCACATTCAACGCCGCCTGCTCGGAAATCAGACCGCCCATAAACGGCTGCGGGTCGGCATCCCACGTTGCAGGTACCAGACGCGCGCTCACTTCAACCAGCCGTTTCAGGAAGGCATCCCCCTGCGCACCACGTTTTACCAGTAAGCGACGGGAACAGGTACAGCGCTGTCCGGCGGTAATAAAGGCGGACTGAATGGTCAGATGCACGGCAGCGTCAATATCGTCAGGATCTTCCACGATCAGTGGATTGTTACCGCCCATCTCCAGCGCCAGAATTTTTTCCGGCTGCCCCGCCAGCTGGCGATGCAACTGATAGCCCGTTCCGGCGCTGCCGGTAAACAACAGACCGTCAATATCGCTCAACGCGCTCAGCGCCTGACCGGTTTCACGCCCACCCTGTACCAGATTCAGCACGCCTGGTGGCAATCCAGCTTGTTCCCACAGCTTCACCACCGCCTCACCGGTTAATGGCGTTAACTCGCTCGGTTTGAAAATCACTGTATTGCCCGCCAGCAGTGCGGGCACAATGTGACCATTCGGCAGATGCCCCGGGAAGTTGTACGGACCAAACACCGCCAGCACGCCGTGCGGACGGTGGCGCAGCGTGGCCGCACCGTCCGGCATCTCGGTGTGCTGTTCACCGGTACGGGTGTGGTAAGCCTTCACCGAAATGGCAATTTTGTTGATCATCGCCGTCACTTCGGTTGTTGCTTCCCAGCGCGGTTTACTGGTCTCAGAGGCGATGATGCGCGTCAGTTCGGCTTTGTTCGCCTCCAGCAAACCGGCAAACTTTTCAACAATGGCCTGACGCACGGCGAAAGGCTGTTTTGCCCACGCCGGAAACGCGCGGCGCGCGGCATGACAGGCTTGTTCAACCTGCGCGACGCTGGCGTCATTCCCTTTCCAGAGCACCTCTTTTCCTACCGGATTGGTCTTTACGCGCTGTTCGCCTTCGCCCGTGACCCAGTCACCGTTAATCCATAATGTCATGCTGTTTTCTCCTCAGGGCAGAGACGCACCAGGCGAACCGTATCGCCGGCGTTACATTTCAGGGCATCCAGTTCTGCAGCCGTCAGCACCAGACGTTCACATTTCGGGTTGGTACGCACCAGCATGGCGCGGAAGTTGGTGTAATTCTCATTCGACACCAGACATGCCGGCCAGTCACCCGGCGCGGGCTGACCTTCAGCGACCTCAACCAGCCGGCTTTTACGAATCGCACGCACGCGGTCGATATCGCACTCAAGCGTTGGCCCGCCGTCAAAGATGTCGACATAGTTACGGTAGCGGAAGCCCTCTTTCTCCAGCACCGCGCGGGCGGGCGCGGTTTGCGGATGCACTTCGCCAATCACCGCCTGCGCTTCCGGGGTTAAGAAATGGGTATAGATAGGATGCTTCGGCATCAGTTCGGCAATAAACGCTTTCTGACCGGTACCGCAGAGATAGTCCGCCCGGCTGAACTCCATCGAGAAGAAGCGCTCGCCCAGGCTCTCCCAGAACGGTGAGTAGCCGGTGTCGTCGATCACGCCGCGCATCTCGGCCACTACCTTTTCGTTAAAGCGATCGCGGAAGGCGGCCATAAACATAAAGCGTGATTTAGAAAGCAGGTAACCGTTGCCCTCTTTGCGCCACGCCGGGTCGAGGAACAGCGTGCAGAGCTCGCTGGCGCCCGTGTGGTCATTACAAAGAAACAGCGTCGGCAGCGCGTTATAGACGTTCAGCTCTTTCGAAGCATGAACCATCGTGCCGACGCGATAGTTGTACCACGGGTCGTTTAACCCAACAGCCACTTCGATGGCGCAAATCCCGGCAACAGCACCGGTGTCGGTATCTTCAAGAACGAACACATAACCCTGTTCGCTTTTTGGCAACGTCCCCTGCCAGGTGTGCAGGGCGCGCTCAATGCGCGCCGACAGTGTTTTTTCGTCGGCGGGAAGTGAGGTCAACCCACCTCCCGTCTTACCGGCAAGCTGCATGAGCCCGGCGAGATCGCCGCGCTCAACGGGACGGATGACCATCATGATGACACCCCGGATTTCACATGTTCGCAGGCCAGCGCAAAGCGATCTAAACCAGTTTGCACCTCTTCCTGGCTGACAATCAGCGCAGGAGCAAAACGCACCACGTTGGCACCGGCAATCAGCACCATTACGCCCACTTTTGCCGCTTCCTGTGAAATAAGTTTAGCTTTTCCGGCAAACTCGGCGGTGAGCTCGCAGCCGATTAACAGCCCCAGACCGCGAATTTCTTTGAACAGGCCGGTCTTACTGTTGATGGCATTCAGGCGTTCAACAAACCAGTCGTGACGCTGCTTAACGCCTTTCAACACCTCAGGGGTGTTAATGATGTCGAGAACCTGTCCGGCAACGGCGGTTGCCAGCGGGTTGCCGCCATAGGTGGTGCCATGGGTCCCCACGGTCATCACGCTGGCGAATTTATCGGTGGTCAGCATTGCCCCAATCGGGAAGCCGCCGCCCAGCGCTTTGGCTGTCGAAAGGACGTCCGGCGTCACACCGTAGTGCATGTAGGCATACAGTTCACCGGTACGGCCCACCCCCGTTTGCACTTCATCAAAAATCAGTACCACATTATGACGATCGCACAGTTCGCGCAGCCCCTGCAGGAACGCTTTTTGCGCCGGAAGCACGCCACCCTCGCCCTGCATCGGCTCAACAATTACCGCGCAGGTGGTGTCGTTGATCAGCTCGCTGGCTGACTGGAGATCGTTATAGACACCGTGACGAATATCGGGTGGCAGCGGTGCAAAATCCTGCGAATAAGAAGGCTGACCGCCCGCGCTGACGGTAAAGAGCGTGCGACCGTGGAAGGCGTTCTTAAACGCGACAATACCGCTTTTGTGTGTGCCAAACTTATCGTGTGCATATTTGCGCGCCAGCTTCAGCGCCGCTTCGTTCGCTTCTGCCCCCGAGTTACAGAAAAAGACTTTTTCGGCAAATGTTGCGTCGATCAGTTTTTTCGCCAGACGCAGAGCGGGCTCGTTGGTAAACCCGTTGCCGGTATGCCAGAACTTCGCCGCCTGGTCATTCAGTGCCTGACGCAGTGCCGGATGAGCATGGCCCAGCGCGTTCACCGCAATCCCACCTGCAAAGTCGATATACTCTTTACCCTGCTGGTCCCACAGGCGTGAGCCTTCCCCACGAACCGGAATAAAAGCCGCCGGAGCGTATACTGGCATCATCCATTCATCGAAATTTTCACGCGTAATTGACAGAGACATAGCGACCTCATCAGGTAAATAAAAAGTTATTTGAATGTTAAATAATTGAGTGTTTGCACTGTGAATGTAGATTGCAGCCTTCGTGCCAGCCAGCGATAAAAATGCATAAACGGGTTGAGCCAACAGAATATCAATAAGTTACAATATGGAGTTATTCACTATTAGTGCATAAAAAGTGAATATTTTTACGACAAGCGGCGCTTTGCCGCATGAAAATAAGAAAGAGTATGCAGAGGCCAAATATAATTCTGGAATTGTGATCGCTCGCGAAATTTATCTGTCATTTATGCCCTGTTTGAGGGCGAGACGCGTCAGAATGGTGCAAATATTGCACCACTGGCATTATCTGTCGCAGTTATTGGTCAATCCCCGTAACAGTTGACGCAAATTCTGCTACCATCCATGCACTATTCACCTTGCACTGGCAGCGACTATGAAATTTGTCTCTTTTAATATCAACGGCCTGCGTGCCCGTCCTCATCAGCTTGAAGCTATCGTTGAGCAACATCAGCCAGATGTGATCGGCCTGCAGGAGACAAAAGTTCACGACGACATGTTCCCCCTCGAAGAGGTGGCGAAACTCGGCTACAACGTCTTCTATCACGGACAGAAAGGCCACTATGGCGTTGCGCTGCTCACTAAAGCGCCACCGGTATCCGTCCGCCGCGGCTTCCCTGGCGATGGTGAAGAAGCACAGCGTCGCATTATCATGGCGGAAGTGCCTTCTGCACTCGGGAATATCACGGTCATTAACGGTTACTTCCCGCAGGGTGAGAGCCGTGACCACGAGACAAAATTCCCGGCCAAAGCAAAGTTCTACCAGGATCTGCAGGACTACCTGACCACCGAACTGAAAAAAGAGAATCCGGTGCTGATCATGGGCGATATGAATATCAGCCCGACGGATCTCGATATCGGTATTGGCGAAGACAACCGCAAGCGCTGGCTGCGTACCGGCAAATGCTCCTTCCTGCCGGAAGAGCGTGAGTGGATGGCGCGTCTGCTTGACTGGGGTCTGGTGGATACGTTCCGCAGTGCCAACCCGGAAACACAGGACCGCTTCTCCTGGTTTGACTACCGCTCAAAAGGCTTTGATGACAACCGTGGCCTGCGTATCGATCTGCTGCTGGCCAGCTCGCCGCTGGCAGAGCGCTGCATTGAAACCGGTATCGACTACGATATCCGCAGCATGGAAAAACCGTCCGATCACGCGCCGGTCTGGGCAAAATTCAAGCTGTAACCACGTGTGAACATTCGAAAAAGACTCTTCCTGTGCGCCCTTCTGGGCGCATTTATTCTGACATTTATCGCGCTTCCTCCGGGCACACTTTCCCTGGATGGAATTAAAACTCACCAGCAGGCGTTACTCTCTCATGTTGAACACGCGCCGCTACAAAGTGCGCTGATCTTTTTTGCGCTCTATGTGGTGGTTTCCGCCCTGTCGATACCCGGCGCGGCGATACTGACCCTGCTGGGTGGTGCGCTGTTTCCTCTGTGGGAAGGCACCATACTGGTCTCGTTTGCCTCAACGCTTGGTGCCACGCTGGCGATGCTCGCCAGCCGTTATCTGCTGCGCGACTGGGTCCAGCGGCGGTTTGCTCAGCAGATGAAAACGGTAAACGCCGGCATGGCGCATGACGGCGCGGGCTACCTTTTTGCTCTGCGTCTGATGCCGCTGTTCCCGTTTTTTCTGGTGAATTTGCTGATGGGTCTTACCCGCATTGGGCTACGTCGTTACTGGTGGGTCAGCCAGCTCGCCATGCTGCCCGCCACGGTTGTCTTTCTGAACGCCGGGCGCGAGCTGGGAAAAGTGTCAACGCTGCGCGATATTTTGTCGCCGGGTATGGTATTCGCCTTTACACTACTGGGGTTATTACCGCTGGTCACACGCCGGCTATTTACCCGTTATACCCCTTCGTCTAAAAAGTGAGGCATTATGCGCCGTGTGCGTTTTTGCACGTTTCTGACCAGCCTGCTGCTGGCAACCCCTTTGTATGCCGCAGACAGCTGGCAATCCATCCAACAACAAGCCAAAGGCCAGACGGTCTGGTTTAACGCCTGGGGCGGCGATCCGGCGTTAAACCGCTACCTTGAGTGGGTAAGCGGTGAGATGAAAACGCACTACGCCATTACCCTCAAAATTGTCCCACTGGCAGATGCCGCCGATGCGGTAAAACGTATTCAGACGGAAGCCAGCGCTGGACGTAAGACCAACGGATCAGTCGACCTGCTGTGGGTTAATGGCGAAAATTTCCGCACATTAAAAGAGGCTAACCTGCTGCAAACCGGATGGGCAGAGTTGCTACCAAACTGGCGCTATGTCGATCCCCGCAAACCCGTAACGGAAGATTTTGCTGTTCCCACTGACGGGGCGGAATCGCCGTGGGGCGGCGCGCAGCTGACCTTTATCTCACGCACAAAGAGCATGCCGACGCCGCCGGAGGATCCGCAGGCGTTGCTGGCTTACGCGCGGCAGTATCCGGGTAAAGTCAGCTATCCTCGCCCGCCCGATTTTACCGGGACGGCGTTTCTTGAGCAGTTGCTCCTGACACTTACCACACAGCCGGATGCGCTGCAAAAGGCACCCGATAACACCTTTGCCCAGGTAACAGCCCCGCTTTGGGATTACCTCGACAAACTCCACCCACTCCTGTGGCGCGAAGGCAAAGACTTTCCCCCTTCGCCAGCACGTATGGATGCCCTGCTTGCCAGCGGCAGTCTGAACCTGTCGCTGACCTTTAACCCGGCACATGCGCAACAAAAAGTCGCCAGTGGTGAACTGCCAGCCGACAGCTACAGCTTTGGTTTTCACACCGGGATGATCGGTAACGTCCATTTTGTCGCCATTCCGGCTAATGCCAGCGCGAGCGCAGGTGCGAAAGTGGTCGCCAATTTCCTGCTTTCACCGCAGGCGCAAATTCGCAAGGCTGACCCGGCTATCTGGGGAGACCCGAGCGTACTGGATGTAAAATTACTCCCCGAAGGTGAAGCGAAACAGTTGCAAGCCCACACGCCTGAAGGGCTACCGAAGATACTGGCTGAGCCGCAATCGGCCTGGGTTAACGCGCTGGAGCAGGAATGGCTGCGTCGTTACGGCACCCGTTGAGTTGGCTTGTCTGGCTGGCAATGGCGGCCATCTATCTGCCGATCCTGCCCGCTGGTGCGATGCTGCTCGCCCCGGCATTTTCGGTGACTCACTGGCAGTCGCTGCTTAACGACCCGCAACTGCCTCAGGCGACCGTCGCCACGCTGGTCTCAACGCTCATTGCGACGCCGGGTTCCTTGCTAATCGCCCTTTCCCTGCTGGCGCTTCTCTGGCCCGGCAAACGCTGGCGGCGTCTCAACACGCGCCTGCCGTGGCTGTTAGCCATTCCCCACGTGGCGTTCGCCACTAGCGCTCTACTGCTATTCGCGGAAGGTGGTCTTTTTTACCAGGTCTGTACCGTCTGTACACCTGTGCTGGACCGATACGGTGCAGGGCTGGGCCTGACGCTCTCCGTCAAAGAGAGTGCGTTTGTGCTGTGGGCTATTTACGCCGTACTGCCGGAAAAACGTCTTGCACAGCAAAAAGTTGTACTGCAAACCTTCGGTTATGGACGTTTTCAGATACTCAACTGGCTGCTCCTTCCGGCTATCGCCCCAGTCCTCGGGGCGGTGATGCTGGCCGTTCTTGCATGGTCAATTTCGGTCGTGGATGTGGCAATCGTTCTTGGGCCAGGCAACCCTCCCACGCTGGCCGTGCTGGCCTGGCAGTGGCTCAGCCAGGGCGACGCACAGCAACAAACAAAAGGGATGCTGCTATGCCTGCTCATCCTCCTGCTGTTGGCTGCACTTGCCGCGCTGGGTTACGGTGCCTGGAAGGCATGGCGTCGCACGCTTTCGGATCTGCCGGGGACGCGTCGCACGTCTCCTGTCCCACTGCCCGAGCGGTCGATAAGCAGGCTGTTACCCGCGTGCGGCGTACTTTGCGTAGCAGTACTGCTGATGCTGGCACAGCGGGACGAGATGGGCTCCCTGGGTACCAGCCTTTCCTTCGGCCTGCTTTCCAGCCTGATTGCCCTGGTCCTCATTTTTCTCTGGCTTGAATGGGGGCCGCAGCGAGGTACGTTGTGGGTGTGGTTACCCCTCGCCCTTCCGGCGCTACCGCTCGTCACCGGGCAATATTTTATTGCGTTGCGACTGGGTATCGACGGGCAGTATGTCGCCGTGCTCTGGAGCCATCTGCTGTGGGTGTTACCGTGGATGCTGCTGGTGCTGCAACCCGCCTGGCACAGGATCGATCCCCGGCTTATCCTTACCGCCAGAACGCTCGGCTGGCGACGGGTAAAAATCTTCTGCCTGCTGAAATGTCCACTGCTGGTGCGCCCGGCTCTGCTGGCTTTTGCCACCGGTTTTTCCGTCAGCATGGCGCAATATATGCCAACGCTCTGGCTGGGCGCGGGCCGTTTCACCACGCTCACCACGGAGACCGTCGCACTCAGCAGCGGGGGCAGTATCCCGGTTCTGGCTAACCGGGCGCTGGGGTTATTGCTGGTCACGGGCATGGTGTTCGGCCTTGCCGCACTGCTATCACGGCTCGCGGGCCGCTATCGTCAGGGATTACGTTAATGCTGAAGGTAAAAGATCTCACCATCGAACCGCTTTTCCGCGAGGTCAATTTCTGTGTGCCTCGCGGAGAGATTGTCACCATGATGGGACCATCTGGTAGTGGGAAATCGACCCTTTTTGCCTGGATGGTGGGCGCGCTGTCCGACGATTTCCAGGCACAGGGCGAGTTATGGTTAGACGAGCGCCGCTGCGACAGGCTTCCTGTAGAATCCCGCGGGCTGGGTATTCTCTTTCAGGATGCCCTGCTGTTTGACCACTTCACTGTTGGTCAAAATTTGTTGCTGGCATTACCCGAGCGGATTGTCGGACGCGCACGGCGGGATGCGGTCGAGCAGGCACTGAGTTCCGCCGGGCTTAAAAACCACTACGCCAGCGATCCGGCGACTCTCTCCGGCGGGGAGCGTGCCAGGGTCAGTCTGTTGCGGGCCCTGCTCGCTGAGCCACAGGCGTTACTGCTCGATGAACCGTTCGGGCGCCTCGACAAAACGCTACGCGCGACGTTTCGGACATGGGTGTTTGACGTTGTCCGGGCACGCGGCATACCGGTTATTCTGGTCACGCATGATGAGGAAGACATTCCACCCAGCGGTGAAGTGATTGCGATTTCTCGCTGGCAATAATGTGCTAACGCAATGTTTTACATTTCGGGAGAGACGACAATGCCCCCCTCTTTTACTGACGTCAGGTTATACGATGAAACGTGTTTCTCAACTGACCGCGCTGGCTCTGTTTTGCAGCCTCGCTTCCCTTTCCTCTCTGGCGGCTGAAATGCCTGACACAATGACGCTGTCTCAACTTCAGGAACAGCACGGTGCGGTGATCGACACCCGTGCCAGCGCCTTTTATAACGGCTGGCCACAGTCGCTAAGCGGCACCTCCGGCCATGAACCTGCCGCGCTCAATCTTTCAGCCTCCTGGCTTGACGCAATGAGCGACGAGCAGATTGCTATCTGGGCAAAACAGCATCACCTTACGCCCGCAACCTCCCTCGCACTCTACGGCGGCGATAAAACAAACCAGGCCGTGAAAGCCCGTCTGGAGAAAGCCGGATACACTCATGTTTCGCTTCTCAGCGATGCCCTGCAAACGCCTGCTCGTCTACAGCGCCTGCCTCACTTCGAGCAACTCGTCTACCCGCAGTGGATCCACCAGCTCCAGCAGGGTAACCCCGTCACTGCCGCTCCGGCGGGGAACTGGAAAGTGATCGAAGCTGCCTGGGGTGCGCCGAAATTTTATCTGCTGAATCACATTCCCGGTGCGGGCTACATCGACACCAACGAAGTGGAAAGCGAGCCGCTGTGGAATAAAGTCTCTGACGACAAGCTGAAAGCGATGCTGGCAAAGCACGGTATCCGTCATGACACCACGGTCATTTTGTATGGCCGTGATGTGTATGCTGCCGCGCGCGTGGCGCAGATTATGCTGTATGCAGGTGTGAAGGATGTCCGTATTCTCGATGGTGGCTGGAAAGCGTGGTCAGATGCGGGTCTGCCCGTCGAACGCGGTATGCCTGCAGAGGTGAAACCTGCCGCTGATTTTGGTGCGCCGATCCCCGGTCAGCCGCAGCTGATGGTGGATATGGAGCAGGCGCGCGGGATGTTACATCGCAAGGATGCCTCGCTGGTCAGCATTCGCTCGTGGCCGGAGTTTATTGGCGAAACCAGCGGCTATAGCTACATCAAACCGAAAGGTGAAATTGCCGGTGCCCGCTGGGGTCATGGCGGAAGCGACGCCACTCACATGGAGGATTTCCATAACCCGGATGGCACCATGCGTAGCGCCGACGACATCGCCAGCATGTGGAAAAGCTGGAATATCCTGCCGGAACAGCATGTCGCATTTTACTGCGGTACCGGCTGGCGAGCCTCTGAGACCTTTATGTACGCCCGGGCGATGGGCTGGAAGAACGTCGCCGTCTATGACGGCGGCTGGTACGAATGGAGCAGCCACCCGCAAAACCCGGTCTCAACCGGCGAGCGCGGGCCCGAGAGTTCCCTCTAAGAATTGAGTGACTTCAACGTCACATAACCGCTCCAGATGCGCGTTGTGGTGGTCAGCCAGCACAACGCGCCGAATACCCACGCGAAAAGCGTAAAGTGCGCCGGAAACAGGCAGCACAGTACAAACAGCGCAATGGTCTCTGTCCCTTCTGTTAAACCACCGATGTAATAAAACGATTTGTGCGCGTAGCCCGGGTTGTCGATATCGTGTTTCGCCGCCAGCGCGGCGAAGGCCAGAAAGCTGCTGCCGGTGCCGATAAAGGCGAACAGCAGCCAGGCGGCGGCCAGCGCATTCTCTTCGGGAGCTGCCAGTGCAAAGCCAAACGGCACCAGGGCATAGAACAGAAAATCGAGAGCGATATCGAGAAAGCCTCCAGAATCCGTCAGCCCTCTCCTCCGTGCCAGCGCGCCGTCCAGACCATCCAGCAGGCGGTTAAATACGATGGCGACAAGCGCGGCAAGATACCAACCGAGGGCCAGAAACGGTAGCGCCAGCACGCCCACGGTAAACCCGGCCACGGTTAATCCGTCGGGCGTAATACCGGGTTTATCCAGCCAGGCCGCCAGCCGGTTAAGGGCGGGCTTTACCCGTGGATGGATATGTCGATCAAGCATGCGGCTTTCCTTTTAGCGTGTCGCACAGTCCCTGCGCCGGGATATCGAGAGCGGCGTTGAAGCGGGCGGAGAGATTTTGAAACGCAACCAGTGCCGTCATTTCGGTAATCGTCTCATCGGTGAAAAGACGTTTGAGGTCGCGTTTGAGCGCCTCATCCACCTGCGGCGGCGTGGCGGTAACGGCCTCAGCGTAGGCCAGCGCCGCGCGCTCCTGCTCATTGAAAAGCGCGGAGTCACGCCAGTGGCTGACGGCCTGGACTTTATCCAGCGCGCCCACGCGTTCGGCAAGGCGCAGACTGTTGGCATCAATACAAAAAGCACAGTGGCATATCTGCGACACCCGCGTCATCAGCAGCGAGCGCAGCACGGGCGTCAGGCGTGCATGACGCCGTTCGAGGAAACCGACAAACAGCGCCACCAGCCAGAAAAGACGCGGCATACGCCCCCACCATCGCGTGGGGTTAAGCACGACACCGAAGTGTTTTTTCTGCATGGCGGCAATCGGTTTTAAACTCGCCGGAAGGGTTGAGATGGGCACTACCCAGGTGGAGGTTTCTTTCACCTGATTCTCCTGATGACTGGACTCTGACAAAGGGCAAGATAATATGGTGGTTTTCGCTTTCAAGTATTGACGACCA
Organism: Enterobacter sp. E1; assembly: GCF_016809815.1. Classification (NCBI taxonomy): domain Bacteria; kingdom Pseudomonadati; phylum Pseudomonadota; class Gammaproteobacteria; order Enterobacterales; family Enterobacteriaceae; genus Enterobacter; species Enterobacter sp. E1. The sequence continues at coordinate 203,401 of NZ_JAFBJM010000001.1, forward strand.
TGCTTAAAACAGTCGATGTCGTTGCGGCAATCATCGAAAAAGACCATAAAATTTTACTCGCGCAGCGCCCGGCCCATGCTGACCAACCCGGTATGTGGGAATTCGCTGGTGGAAAAGTTGAAGCCGGAGAGACACAACCCGAGGCGCTTGTCCGTGAGTTGTGGGAGGAGCTCGGTATTCAGGCCCAGCCGGGGCAGTATGTGGCAAGCCATCAGCGGGAAGTTTCGCAGCGGTTAATCAACCTTCATGCCTGGCACGTTCCCGCGTTTAGCGGTGATCTGACGGCGCACTACCACAGTGCGCTGGTGTGGTGTACGCCTGAAGAGGCGTTCGACTACGCCCTGGCCCCCGCGGATATTCCCCTGCTGGAAGCCTTTATTGTTTTACGCGACGCCAGACCAGCGGGTTCGTGCTGATCGTGCGCTCATCGCGCTGGCACTGCAACAGGACGCCATCCGCCTTCACCACAGCCCCTTCCGAATAGTTCTGATCCTGATAGATGCAGCACTGATTACAGGGCTGGGCACTTTGCCCGCTGGAGCTAAAGACCTCCGGCGGCACATTCACCTGAACATCCGGGCGAATACGGTCAGCCTGAGCGCCTGCGGTAAACATCAAACATAACGCGGTCATCACGTAACGGTTCATAGACTTGCCTTCCTGTTGTGTTCTGTTAACAACTATAACGGTTAACCGAAGCAGAACCTTTAATTTATCTCGTCATCGCTTTTTGTTATGACGCGCTGCGTATGATTAATTTCCCTTTCCGCATGAATTTCTGCTTGCCTGACAAAGCGGTGCGGGTGGTATAGTCAAAAAAACAACACAAATCGCATAAGCAATAATCATAAAACACCATAAGGGGTTCTTATATCTATGGATCAGACACGTTCTCTGGAAAGTTTCCTTGCCCATGTTCAACAGCGCGACCCGCATCAGAGTGAGTTTGCGCAGGCCGTACGTGAAGTGATGACCACTCTGTGGCCCTTCCTTGAAGAAAACCCGCGTTATCGTCAGATGTCTCTGCTTGAGCGCCTCGTAGAGCCAGAGCGCGTGATCCAGTTCCGCGTGACCTGGGTGGATGACCGCAATCAGGTCCAGGTCAACCGCGCGTGGCGCGTGCAGTTCAACTCCGCCATCGGCCCGTTCAAAGGTGGGATGCGCTTCCATCCTTCGGTGAACCTGTCGATCCTGAAATTCCTTGGCTTTGAGCAGACGTTTAAAAATGCCCTAACCACCCTGCCAATGGGCGGAGGTAAAGGCGGAAGTGATTTCGACCCGAAAGGCAAAAGCGAAGGCGAAGTGATGCGCTTCTGTCAGGCGCTGATGACCGAACTCTATCGCCATCTTGGTCCGGACACCGACGTCCCGGCGGGGGATATCGGCGTGGGTGGCCGTGAAGTGGGCTTTATGGCCGGAATGATGAAAAAACTCTCCAACAACAGCGCCTGCGTCTTTACCGGCAAAGGTCTGTCGTTTGGCGGGAGCCTGATCCGCCCGGAAGCGACCGGGTACGGCCTGGTTTACTTCACTGAAGCCATGCTCAAGCGTCACGGCTTAGGCTTCGAAGGCATGCGCGTCGCGGTATCGGGCTCCGGCAACGTGGCGCAGTACGCGATTGAGAAAGCAATGCAGTTTGGCGCTCGCGTGGTGACCGCCTCTGACTCCGGCGGTACGGTGGTGGATGAAGCGGGCTTTACGGCTGAGAAGCTGGCGCGCCTGTGTGAGATCAAAGCCAGCCGCGACGGGCGCGTGGCGGACTATGCCCGGGAATTTGGCCTGACCTGGCTGGAAGGCAAGCAGCCGTGGGGCGTGCCGGTGGATATCGCCCTGCCGTGTGCGACACAGAATGAGCTGGACGTGGAAGCTGCCCGAACATTGATTAGCAATGGCGTGAAAGCAGTGGCTGAAGGCGCGAATATGCCGACCACCATCGAAGCGACCGATCTGTTCCTGGAAGCAGGCGTTCTGTTTGCACCGGGTAAAGCGGCGAACGCGGGCGGCGTGGCGACATCAGGCCTTGAGATGGCGCAAAACGCCGCACGTCTCGGCTGGAAAGCAGAGAAAGTGGATGCGCGTCTGCACCATATCATGCTGGATATTCACCATGCGTGTGTGGAGTACGGCGGTGAGGCATCGCAAACCAACTACGTGCGCGGCGCGAATATTGCCGGATTCGTTAAGGTGGCGGATGCAATGATTGGGCAGGGTGTGATTTAAGTTTTTCGCCGGGTGGCGGCTACGCCTTACCCGGCCTATAAACTCATGCCGCACTCTTCTTCTTTTTAAAGGGTTTCTTCGCGCCAGCACCTGGCGCAACCATCCCTCGGAACCGCTTCACCGGCGTGCTGCGCGCCTGATCGATCAGCTGATAAAGCGTCCCCACCAGCGGCTGCATAAAGTCCTGATAGCGGCACTGCTTTTCGCTGATTTGCGTCAGCACGGACTCCCAGTGCGCCGTCATGTCTGGCCTTGCCGCCAGCTCAGGCAGCGAATGAATCAGTGCGCGTCCGGGCTCCGTTGAATGGATGTAACGCCCTTTTTTCTCCAGAAAACCGCGCTTAAACAGCAGTTCTATAATACCTGCACGCGTTGCTTCGGTACCCAATCCGTCGGTTGCGCGCAGGATCTTCTTCAGATCTTTATCCTGCACAAAACGGGCTATCCCCGTCATGGCTGAAAGCAGCGTCGCATCCGTGAAATGGCGTGGGGGCTGGGTTTGACGTTCAACCACTTCGCCCTTCTCACACAGCAGTTCGTCATCTTTGGCGACGACAGGCAGCGGCGTGCCGTCGTTCTCTTCATCACGCTCTTTGTTCCCCAGCAGCGTACGCCAGCCTGCTTCTGCAAGGAAACGCGCTTTGGCGACAAACTTGCCTTTGGCAATCTCCAGCTCAATAACGCACTTGCGGAACACCGCGTCCGGGCAGAACTGCATCAGGTACTGACGGGCAATCAGGTTATAAACCTTCGCTTCGTTATCGGTCAGATTGACGTTGCTGGCGCGCGCCGTCGGGATAATCGCATGGTGAGCATCCACCTTTTTATCGTCCCAGCAGCGGTTATGGGTATCCGGGTTCACCGCCGGTTGCGGCAGCAGATCCGGCGCGTGGACGCTAATGGCGTTCATCACCGAATGACGTCCGGCAAAGTGCTCTTCCGGCAGATAACGGCTATCTGAACGCGGATAAGTGATCAGCTTGTGGGTTTCGTAGAGCTTCTGGCAGATGTCCAATACGTTCTGTGCGCTGAGACCAAAGCGCTTCGCGGCCTCAATCTGCAGGGCTGATAGCGAGAACGGCAACGGTGCCGGTTCTGATTCCCGTTTATCGTTATAGCTGGTAACGATAGCCGGCTGACCTGTAATGCGGTTAACCACATGATCCGCGAGCGGACGGTGCAGCAGTCGCCCCTCTTCGTCCTGATACGATTCACAGGCATCGCTCGGCTGCCAGACAGCGGTAAAGCGTTCGTCTTTAGGCGTGACGATATGCGCTTTCACTTCAAAGAAATCTTTGGCGACAAAGTTCTCAATCTCCTCGTCGCGACGCACAACAAGCCCCAACACCGGCGTTTGCACACGGCCCACAGAGAGCACGCCCTGATAACCCGCGTTACGCCCAAGAATGGTATACGCACGGGTCATGTTAATCCCGTACAGCCAGTCCGCACGGGCGCGGGCCAGCGCGGAGACGCACAGTGGGATAAACTCGCTGTTGGCGCGCAGACGGGAGATCGCTCGTTCAACGGCCTGCGGGTTGAGGTCGTTAATCAGGCAACGCTGCACCTGCTGACGCTTTTCCGGTGCCAGTTCCAGATAGTCCAGCACTTCATCGACCAACAGTTGCCCTTCTCTGTCCGGGTCACCCGCGTGGACGATTTCAGTGGCCTCATGCAGGAAGCGCTTGATCACGTTGAGCTGTTTGGTGACCGAAGGCCGGGGTTGCAGGCGCCATTTCTCTGGCACAATGGGCAGATCGTTCAGATTCCAGCGGGCATAGCGGCTGTCGTAGACATCCGGCTGCGCCTGCTCAAGCAGGTGACCAATACACCAGGTGACCACCTGCCCGTTGCCACATTCGATAAAGCCATCGCCTTTGCGATGCGGTTTAGGTAGCACATCGGCGATGGCTCGCGCCAGACTCGGCTTTTCGGCAATAAACAACCGCATCGAATTAACGGATCTCGATCATCGGTCGGCCACCGCGCGCGGTCACCAGCTCACCGATCGCCGTCAGGGTAATACCAAACTCGGCAGCAGTGGCCTGTACCTCTGCTTCGGATTCCGGTGTGACCGCCAGCAGCAGGCCGCCAGAGGTTTGCGGATCGCACAGCAGGTTACGCCATTCTTCAGGCATCTCGCCCATCAAATGACCATAGCTGGCGAAGTTGCGCTGGGTACCGCCCGGGACCGCGCCCTGAGCAATATACTCTTCCACGCCAGGCAGCTTCGGCACATCCTGATACCAAACCTGCGCCTGCACGCCCGCACCCTGACAGACCTCGGAAAGATGTCCCAACAGACCAAAGCCGGTCACGTCGGTCATCGCCTTCACGCCGTCAATATTGGCGAAAGCCGCACCGGCGAGGTTCATCTGGCACATGACTTCCGTTGCCAGCCCTTTGTGCTCCGGTTTGAGCAGGGATTTTTTCTCAGCGGTAGTGAGTACGCCAATGCCCAGCGGCTTGGTAAGGAACAGTTTGCAGCCTGCCTGCGCAGTGCTGTTGCGCTTCACGCGTTCAGTAGGAACCACGCCAGTGACGGCGAGGCCAAAAATAGGCTCAGGCGCATCAATCGAGTGACCGCCGGCCAGCGCAATCCCCGCCTGCTGGCAGGCAAAACGCCCACCCTCGATCACCTCGCGGGCAACTTCCGGCGGGATGGTGTTGATCGGCCAGCCCAGAATGGCAATCGCCATAATCGGCTTACCGCCCATGGCGAAAATATCGCTGATGGCGTTGGTGGCCGCAATGCGCCCAAAATCGAACGGATTGTCGACAATCGGCATAAAGAAGTCGGTGGTACTGATAATGCTGGTGCCGTTACCTAAGTCATAAACTGCAGCATCGTCGCGCGTTTCATTGCCGACAAGCAGGTTCGGGTCGACAAACTTCGCCTGTTCACTGTGCAGGATGGTCTCCAGCACTTTCGGGGAAATTTTACAACCGCAACCGGCTCCGTGGCTGTACTGCGTTAAACGAATGGTTTGCTCGCTCATGGACGTCTCCTGTCATCTCAATCGCGCTATGGTAGCGCTCATTCCATAAAGAGGTAAGTATGACTGTCTGAATTCTGCGGCAGATGCTCAGAATCCAGACAGTTTAGCGTGCGTTATCAGAAACGGCTGACGAAAGGCGTGGTGTCCGGCACGCTGATGGTGCTGGAGGCTTTAAGCTGTGGAGTGCCGAGGTAGAGGAAACCGACAATTTTGTCATGCTCACCGCAATCAAAACCGTCACGAACCACCGGGCTTTCGGTTAATGCACCGGTGCGCCAGATACCGTTAAACCCTTGCGCGACGGCAGCCATTTGCATCGCCATCACCGCACAGCCTGCGGACATTTCCTGTTCCCAGACCGGCACTTTATGGTCTGGCTGGCATTTTGCCACGACGGCGATGATCATCGGTGCGCGGAACGGGGCACTGCGCGCCTTGTCGATACCTTTCTCATCCTGTCCGGCGGCAATCGCGCCCTGCTCCAGCAGCTGGCTGAAACGATCGCGGCCTTCGCCTTCAATCACAAAGAAGTGCCACGGCTGCAGCGTGCCATGATCCGGGGCACGCATGCCGGCACGCAGAATGTTCCTCAGCTGCTCGTCTGCCGGGGCAGGTTCGGCCAGACGGGAAGCGCTACGGCGGTTAACAAGCAGTTCGAGTGCGTCCATTGGTTAACTCCTTTCTTGAAATTTACTCACAAAATTAACACGACGGCAGATTTTGTTACAGCCTGGCAGGCGATTCCTGCTGACAAGTGGCGGTTGGGTCATTACGATAACCCAACATTACCGTCCAGTGGCGACGGAAACAGTCATTTTCTGGTTAGGGAGAATACATGCGAACCCTTTGGCGAATCTTTGCCGGTTTCTTTAAATGGACGTGGAGACTGCTCAACTTCGTCCGCAACCTGGTGATGAATATCTTCTTCATCTTCCTGGTTCTGGTTTGCGCGGGCATCTGGATGCACATCAGCAGTGCAAATCAGTCTCAGCATTCAACGCGCGGCGCGCTATTACTCGATATCACCGGCGTGATTGTTGATAAGCCGTCCACAAGCAGTCGCCTGAGCGTGATTGGTCGCCAGCTGTTTGGCGCAACCTCAGACCGCCTGCAGGAAAACTCCCTGTTTGATATTGTCGATACCATTCGTCAGGCGAAAGACGACCGTAACATCACGGGGATCGTGCTGGATCTGAAAGATTTTGCCGGAGGCGATCAGCCATCCATGCAGTACATCGGTAAAGCCCTGCGCGAATTCCGCGACAGCGGCAAGCCGGTGATTGCCGTAGGGGACAGCTACAGCCAGGGGCAGTATTACCTGGCGAGCTTTGCTAATAAAATCTGGCTCTCCCCGCAGGGCACGGTGGATCTGCACGGCTTTGCCACCAATGGTCTATACTACAAATCCCTTCTCGACAAGCTGAAAGTCACCACCCACGTCTTCCGCGTCGGTACCTATAAATCTGCCGTTGAGCCATTTATTCGCGATGATATGTCCCCTGCCGCCCGTGAAGCCGACAGCCGCTGGATTGGCGAGCTGTGGCAGAACTATCTGGGCACCGTTGCCGCGAACCGCCAGATTACGCCGGAGCAGGTGTTCCCTGGCGCGCAGGGCGTGCTGGATGGCCTGCGTAAGGTTGACGGTGATACCGCGAAATATGCGCTTGATAACAAACTGGTTGATGCTCTGGGCACGAGTGCCGAGATTGAAAAATCCCTGAGCAAGCAGTTTGGCTGGAGCAAAGAGGATAAAAATTACAGCGCCATCAGCATGTATGATTACTCAACGAAAAAGCCGGATGACAGCGGTGACAGCGTCGCCGTGGTGTTTGCCAACGGCGCCATCATGGACGGTCAGGAGACCCCGGGTAACGTGGGCGGTGATACTACCGCGTCACAAATCCGCGATGCTCGCCTGGATCCGAAAGTGAAAGCGATCGTCCTGCGGGTGAACAGCCCTGGGGGCAGCGTCAGTGCTTCAGAGGTGATCCGCGCCGAACTGGCAGCAGTGCGTGCCGCTGGCAAGCCGGTCGTCGTATCAATGGGTGGAATGGCCGCCTCTGGTGGTTACTGGATCTCAACGCCAGCCAACTACATCGTGGCCAACCCAAGCACGCTGACCGGCTCGATTGGCATCTTCGGGGTGATCAACACCGTGGAAAACAGTCTGGATTCGCTGGGTGTGCACACCGATGGCGTTGCCACCTCTCCGCTGGCGGATGTGTCGGTGACCAAATCCCTGCCGCCGGAAGTTTCTGAGATGATGCAGCTCAGTATTGAGAATGGCTACAAACGCTTTATCACTCTGGTGGCAGATTCCCGTAAAAAGACGCCGGACCAGATAGACCAGATTGCACAGGGTCACGTCTGGACCGGTCAGGATGCGAAGAGCAACGGCCTGGTCGACAGCCTGGGCGACTTCGATGACGCGGTGAAGAAAGCCGCTGAGCTGGCGAAGCTCAAGCAGTGGCATGTTGAGTATTACCAGGATGAACCGTCGTTCTTTGATCTGGTGATGAACAGTATGTCCGGCTCGGTTCGCGCCATGTTGCCTGAGGCATTGCAGGCGTACCTGCCTGCGCCAGTGGTGACTGCCGCCAAAGCGATGAAAGCAGAGAGCGATAAGCTCGCGGCCTTTAACGATCCACAGAGTCGTTACGCGTTTTGCCTGACCTGCGCGAACGTCCGTTAAAAACCGTCCCCTCTTCCTGCGAAGAGGGGATTTTTTTCTTTTGAAGAACAAGAACTCACTACCATGCAGAAGAAATCGATTTATGTAGCCTACACTGGCGGTACCATCGGTATGCAGCGCTCTGAAAACGGCTATATCCCTGTCTCCGGCCACCTTCAGCGTCAGCTTGCGTTGATGCCAGAATTCCACCGTCCGGAAATGCCTGACTTTACTATCCACGAATACGAGCCGCTGATGGACTCCTCCGACATGACGCCGGAAGACTGGCAGCACATCGCGGATGACATTAAAGCCCATTACGACCAGTACGACGGTTTCGTGATCCTGCACGGCACTGACACCATGGCGTTCACCGCCTCGGCGCTCTCCTTCATGCTGGAGAACCTGAGCAAGCCGGTTATCGTCACCGGGTCGCAAATCCCGCTGGCGGAGCTTCGCTCTGACGGGCAGATCAACCTGCTTAACTCCCTGTACGTGGCGGCGAATTACCCGATTAACGAAGTGTCGCTGTTCTTTAATAACCGTCTGTATCGCGGCAACCGCACAACTAAAGCCCACGCCGACGGATTTGACGCCTTCGCCTCCCCTAACCTGCAGCCGCTGCTGGAAGCCGGTATTCATATCCGTCGTCTGGGAACGCCTCCGGCACCGAACACCGCCGGCGAGCTGATTGTGCATCCGATTACTCCGCAACCGATTGGCGTGGTCACCATTTACCCGGGAATCTCCGCCGACGTGGTGCGCAACTTCCTGCGTCAGCCAGTAAAAGCGCTAATTTTACGCTCCTATGGCGTGGGCAATGCGCCGCAGAACGGCGAGTTCCTGAAAGAGTTGCAGGAAGCGAGCGAACGCGGAATTGTGGTCGTGAACCTGACCCAGTGTATGTCCGGAAAGGTCAACATGGGCGGCTATGCCACCGGTAACGCGCTGGCGCATGCTGGGGTGATCAGCGGCTTCGATATGACCGTTGAGGCAACGCTGACTAAACTTCACTATTTACTGAGTCAGGATCTGGACATTCAGTCCATTCGCAGCGCGATGATGCAAAACCTGCGCGGCGAACTGACCCCGGACGAATAAGGAGTGCTCATGAAGCAACGCGCCCTGCTACTGGTCGATTTGCAAAATGATTTCTGCGCGGGCGGTGCGCTGGCCGTCGCCGAAGGTGACAGCACCGTTGACGTGGCAAATACGCTGATTGACTGGTGCAAAGCTCGCGGTGAAGCGGTTCTCGCAAGCCAGGACTGGCACCCGGCGAATCACGGTAGTTTTGCCAGTCAGCACAACGTAGAGCCGTTCAGCCAGGGTGAACTTGACGGCCTGGCGCAAACCTTCTGGCCGGATCACTGCGTGCAGCAGACGGAAGGTGCGGCGTTGCATCCGCTCCTGAATCAGAAGGCCATCGACGCGGTGTTCCATAAAGGGGAAAACTCGGCTATCGACAGCTATAGCGCGTTTTTCGATAACGGGCATCGCCAGAAAACAGCGCTGGACGGGTGGTTACGTCACCACGAAATCACGGAGCTGATCGTGCTGGGTCTGGCAACGGATTACTGCGTGAAGTTTACCGTACTGGACGCCCTCCAGTTAGGTTATACCGTCAGCATCATCACCGACGGCTGCCGAGGGGTGAACATTCAACCACAGGACAGCGCCCAGGCGTTTATGGATATGGCCGCTGAAGGCGCGACGCTGTATACGCTCGAAGACTGGCTGGAAACGCAGGCGTAGTCCTTTTAGCCGGGTGGCGGTTGCGCCATCCGGCAATCCCCCCTCCGATCGTCCATAAAGTGAACTCCCTCGCATCCTCAGCGAAGCGGCAATGCTATTCTCCTCAGGTTGTTTTTTCGCCACGCCTTTTCCGTGGCGTGGTTAATTTTATTAAGTCAAAGAGGAACTTGTATGAAACGTTTGCCCTTGCTGGCAGCATTACCCTTGCTTTGCGCGTCACTTGCTTCCGCCGCACCCCTGATGTCCGTGGGCTACTTTAACGGGGGTGGCGATGTCACCGCCGGACCGGGTGGTGATATCAATAAACTGGACGTTCGCCAGATCACCCACCTCAACTACTCGTTCGGTCTGGTCTATAACGACGAAAAAGACGAAACCAACGCCGCGCTGAAAGATCCGGCGAAATTGCATCAGATCTGGCTATCGCCAAAAGTTGCTTCCGATCTGGCCCTGATCCCTGCCCTGCGAAAACAAAATCCAAACCTTAAAGTGCTACTCTCCGTTGGCGGCTGGGGGGCGCGTGGCTTCTCCGGCGCCGCGGCAACCAAAGAAACGCGCGCGGTATTTATCCGCTCCGCACAGGAGATTGTCGACAAATACGGTCTGGACGGGATCGATCTCGACTGGGAGTATCCGGTCAACGGCGCCTGGGGGCTGGTTGCCAGTACGCCTGCCGACAGGGATAATTTCACCGCCCTGCTGAAAGAGATGCGCAATGCCTTCGGGCACAAAAAGCTGGTTACCATCGCGGTAGGCGCCAATGCGGAAAGTCCGAAAAACTGGGTGGATGTCAAAGCCATCGCTCCCCTGCTCGACTACATCAACCTGATGACCTATGACATGGCGTACGGTACACAGTACTTCAACGCCAATCTGTATGATTCCAGCGCCTGGCCGACGGTGGCTGCCGCAGACAAGTACAGCGTCGATTTTGTGGTGAACAACTATCTTGCCGCCGGGTTAAAGCCACAGCAAATGAACCTTGGGATCGGCTTCTATGGCCGCGTGCCGAAACGCTCTGTTGAACCGGGTATTGACTGGAGCAAACCGGATGCGCAAAAAAATCCTGTCACCCAGCCGTACTTTGGGACTCAGGAGATCGGGTTATTTAAGTCTCTCGGCTACGACCTGACCAAAGATACTTACGTGAAGTACAACGATATCGTGAAGAAGCTGTTGAACGATCCGCAGAAGCGTTTTACCGAGCACTGGGACGATCAGGCGAAAGTGCCGTGGCTTTCGGTGAAGGGTGCCGATGGCAACGCGCTGTTTGCGATTTCCTATGAGAACCCGCGTTCCGTTGCAATCAAAGCGGACTACATCAAAGAGAAAGGTCTCGCCGGGGCGATGTTCTGGGAGTACGGGGCTGACGACGAAAACCTGCTAGCGAAACAGCTGGCGGAGTCGCTCGGGATCCCACACAAGTAGTGAGTCAATCAAGCCCTCTCCCGGTGGGAGAGGGTTGCGTGAGGCGCACCGTTATTGCATTTTCATTGTCGCAATCGGCTTCGGCGTGATACCAAAGTCTTCTTTCAATTCGCGCTTACTCTTCATCACCATCTGACCCTGGGTGTCGATAGTCATGTGCTGCGCATCCGTGTTATTGCGCGCCTGCCACAACATCACCAGTTGCAAACTGTTCTCTTTTTGATCCGGGGTAAGCGCAACGCCATCAGGCCATTTTCCCAGTTCTACGGCGGTAACCAGACGCTGATAAATTTCCGGCGTCATACCGTTAATCATGTCATCAATATTCACGATCTCTCCTTTTCAAAGGAATAATTTGCTGAATCGTTTTTTCAACCTTTGATCTGGTCGCCGTTTTCGTCATCGGTAAAGCTCATAGAGGCTGAGTTCACACAGAAACGTTCACCCGTTGGCTGAGGGCCATCCGGGAAGACATGACCAAGGTGCGCGTCGCAGTTTCCACAACGAATTTCGGTGCGCACCATGCCGTGTGAGGAATCTGTCAGATAGCGGATTGCGTCATCGCTTACCGGCTCATAAAAGCTCGGCCAGCCGCAGCCGGAATCAAATTTCGTTTGGGAATTGAACAGTGGGGCATCGCAGACCAGACAGTGGTAGACGCCGTCTCGTTTGTTGTGCAGTAAACGCCCGGTGAATGGCGGTTCTGTTCCGTGATTCTGGGTCACGTAAAACTGCATTTCTGTGAGGTTTTTTTTCAAATCGTCAGGGTTACGTTGGTTCGACATATGCTTACATCTCGCTGTAGAAACAGACATCTTTTAACCCGGATTCTAACAAAACATTAACACCCTTGCGTGCACTTTTGTTCTAAACTTATGTGTCGCGAAAAAGCGGTCAGGCAATTGTGATCTTGTTCACATTTTTATCCTGTGAGGACTTTAAAATCCCGGGCGCAGCCCCCATTTGGTTGCAAGCTCAAAGGGAAAGTGAGGCGAGTCAGTCGCACAAACGTTAGTCACAGGATTGATTTGTCGCAATGATTGACACGATTCCGCTTGACGCTGCGTAAGGTTTTTGTAATTTTACAGGCAACCTTTTATTCACTAACAAATAGCTGGTGGAATATATGACTATCAAAGTAGGTATCAACGGTTTTGGCCGTATCGGCCGTATTGTTTTCCGTGCTGCTCAGAAACGTTCTGACATCGAAATCGTTGGTATCAACGATCTCCTGGACGCTGAATACATGGCGTACATGCTGAAGTACGACTCAACTCACGGTCGTTTCGACGGCACCGTTGAAGTGAAAGACGGCCACCTGGTTGTTAACGGCAAAACCATCCGCGTTACTGCTGAGAAAGACCCAGCTAACCTGAAATGGAACGAAATCGGTGTTGACGTTGTTGCTGAAGCAACCGGTATCTTCCTGACCGACGAAACTGCGCGTAAACACATTACCGCGGGTGCGAAGAAAGTTGTTCTGACTGGTCCTTCCAAAGACAACACCCCAATGTTCGTTCGTGGTGCAAACTTCGAAACTTACGCTGGCCAGGATATCGTGTCTAACGCATCCTGCACCACCAACTGCCTGGCACCGCTGGCTAAAGTTATCAACGACAACTTCGGCATCATCGAAGGTCTGATGACTACTGTTCACGCGACCACCGCTACTCAGAAAACCGTTGATGGCCCGTCTCACAAAGACTGGCGTGGCGGCCGTGGCGCGGCTCAGAACATCATCCCATCCTCTACCGGTGCTGCTAAAGCTGTAGGTAAAGTACTGCCAGAACTGAATGGCAAACTGACTGGTATGGCGTTCCGCGTTCCAACTCCTAACGTATCCGTTGTTGACCTGACCGTTCGTCTGGAAAAAGCTGCTTCTTATGAAGAAATTAAGAAAGCAATCAAAGCTGCTTCCGAAGGCGCAATGAAAGGCGTTCTGGGCTACACCGAAGACGACGTTGTATCTACCGATTTCAACGGCGAAGTGTGCACTTCTGTGTTCGATGCTAAAGCTGGTATCGCACTGAACGACAACTTCGTTAAACTGGTATCCTGGTACGACAACGAAACCGGCTACTCTAACAAAGTACTGGACCTGATCGCTCACATCTCCAAATAAGTTGAGATGAGTGCTTGATCCAAAAAGGCGACTACGGTCGCCTTTTTTATTGCTTTAAAGACAGAGGATTGCGTAATGATTAATAAAATTTTTGCACTTCCGGTAGTCGAACAACTTACCCCTGTGCTCTCCCGCCGTCAGATCGACGGTGCCGATATTATCGTCGTTGACCATCCGCGCGTAAAAGCCTCCGTAGCGCTGAACGGCGCCCACCTCCTCTCCTGGAAACCTGAAGGAGAAGTTGAAGGTTTGTGGCTGAGTGATGCAACCTCTTTCAAAAAAGGGGCCGCGATCCGAGGTGGCGTGCCGATCTGCTGGCCGTGGTTCGGCCCGTCCACGCAACCGGGTTTGCCTTCTCACGGTTTTGCCCGTAACCAGCAGTGGACGCTGAAAGCGCATAATGAAGATGACAACGGCGCAGTGCTGACCTTTGAGCTGCAGGCTAATGATGAAACCCGCGCCCTCTGGCCGCACGATTTCACCCTTTACGCCCGCTTTAAGCTGGCTAAAACCTGTGAAATTGAACTGGAAGCCCATGGCGAGTTCGAAACCACCTCTGCCCTGCACACCTATTTCAACGTGGGTGATATCAACGCAGTGAAGGTGAGCGGTCTTGGCGATACCTTTATCGACAAAGTGGACAACGCCAAAGAAGGCAAGCTCAGCGACGGGATACAAACGTTCCCTGATCGTACCGACCGCGTATATCAGCATCCGGAAGCGTGCAGCGTGATCCACGACGGAGCCCTGAACCGCGGAATTGAAGTGGTTCACCACCATCACAGCGACGTGGTGGGCTGGAACCCAGGTCCGGCACTTTCTGTTAGCATGGCAGACGTACCTGACGATGGTTACAAAACCTTCGTCTGCGTAGAAACGGCTTGCGTGACGACACCGCAGAAAGCCAGCGAAGAAAAACCATCTCGTTTAGGGCAAACCATTCGCATTGTTAAGCGTTAATCTGGTTGCACCACGATAAAGCAAACGGGGCGCTTGCGCCCCGTTTTGATGCACTGACTGCACCGTATTAATGCACAATCAGAACTTGTAGGTCACACCAACAGAGAAAATGCCCGCCCAGGACTTGTCGACCATTGGGCTATCTTTCACTTCGTCGCTCAGACGCTCGTAACGACCAGTACCGTATACGTTCCAGTCACCGAGGAAGTTGTAGCTCGCGGTCAGCTCCAGGTACGGATCCCAACCATCATCTGCGCTGTAGCTTTTCAGACCGCTACGACGGGACTCGTTTTTAGAAACGCCATAGTAGTAGTCGTTGTAGTTCTCACTGTTGTACTGCACACCAATACCTGGCGTCAGGGTCAGCGCACCGTTGGTGTAGCGATAAAGCCACGCCAGATCCCAGATAAAGCCGTTGCTGTTATCCAGTGTATCTCCCGCCAGCGCGGTACGCAGGAAGCCATACTGGGTGTTATGCACATAAGAGAGACCGGCCATCATGGTGCTCTTACGCTTGTCGAGCTGACGCAAGGCGTGACTGTCACTGTCACCTGGTTTGAAGTGCGTCGGATCGTAGTAGGCCATGATGGAGAGCTTATCGGCCGTATCGTTCCACAGATAATAGCCGCCGCCCAGACCGCGGAACCAGAAATTATCGCCTTCATAGGTGACAACCGGAACGGGGTAAAGATCACGGTCATACTGTTTGTATGGGCTGTTAATGACGCCAACGCCCGCCCCAACCGTCCACTGACTTTCCGCCTGTGCGGTGCTAACTGCGGTTACGGCGAGTACGCCTAATGCCAGAAGTTTGAGTTTGGTCACAATCCATTCTTTCCTGTAGTCAAATAATCAGCGGGTGAAGTGTAACCGCCAGACCCGTACTTCCCCAAATTTTTTGCCTGCTAATCACTTTGATTAACCCGTTATTTTTCATTTTTCAGATGACAGGCCGTTTTCATTTATATGACCACCAGGTGAAGAATGCCCTTATGACTTATATCGGCAATGGAAATTTTTGGATGAGTTATTGATATGTCATTGAAATTAGATTTTATCGGCATGCAAGTTTTGCAAATGCCATCTACGCTTTAATTTAAGAAGAGTTTTCCTGAACACCCTGCGGTTCTTAGCGTCTGACCTGGCACACAGGTTGCTGCTCTGGCAGTGAGGTGCGAGAGATTCTCTTCCGGGAGCCTCCACTACTCATACGAACGGCTCTTATCCTGTGCTAAAAAACGAAAGGACGGCATGCCATGAATATATTCGATCACTATCGCCAGCGCTATGAAGCTGCCAAGGACGAAGAGTTCACACTGCAGGAGTTTCTTACCATCTGTCGGCAAGATCGCAGTGCCTATGCCAATGCGGCAGAACGGCTATTAATGGCTATTGGTGAGCCAAACATGGTTGATACTGCCCTGGAACCCCGGCTTTCCCGTCTCTTTTCGAATCGGGTGGTCGCCCGATATCCGGCGTTTGAAGAGTTCTATGGTATGGAAGATGCCATCGAACAGATTGTCTCGTATCTGAAGCATGCCGCCCAGGGTCTGGAAGAGAAGAAACAGATCCTCTATTTACTGGGTCCAGTGGGGGGTGGTAAATCATCTCTGGCTGAACGCCTGAAATCACTGATGCAGCGCGTCCCTATTTATGTGCTGAGTGCGAACGGAGAACGCAGCCCGGTAAATGACCATCCGCTGTGTCTGTTTAACCCGCAGGAAGATGCGCAAATTCTGGATAAAGAATTTGGCATCCCGCGTCGTTATCTTGGCACTATTATGTCGCCGTGGGCGGCAAAACGTCTGCATGAGTTTGGTGGCGACATTACCAAATTCCGCGTGGTGAAAGTGTGGCCATCCATTCTGGAACAGATTGCCATCGCCAAAACGGAACCCGGCGATGAGAACAACCAGGACATCTCAGCCCTGGTGGGGAAAGTCGATATTCGTAAGCTGGAAAACTTTGCGCAAAACGATCCGGATGCCTATGGCTATTCTGGCGCACTGTGCCGGTCAAACCAGGGGATCATGGAATTCGTAGAGATGTTTAAAGCACCGATTAAAGTGCTGCATCCTCTGCTGACGGCCACCCAGGAAGGGAACTACAACGGGACGGAAGGTATCTCCGCCCTGCCGTTTAACGGCATCATTCTGGCACACTCAAACGAATCAGAATGGGTGACCTTCCGTAACAACAAAAATAATGAGGCGTTCCTTGACCGTGTTTATATCGTCAAAGTGCCTTATTGCCTGCGGATCTCTGAAGAGATCAAAATTTACGAGAAACTGCTTAACCACAGTGAGCTGGTACATGCCCCTTGCGCGCCCGGTACTCTGGAGACCCTCTCACGCTTCTCCATCCTGTCGCGCCTGAAAGAGCCAGAAAACTCCAGCATCTACTCGAAAATGCGCGTTTACGATGGTGAAAGCCTGAAAGACACCGACCCGAAAGCGAAGTCGTATCAGGAATACCGTGATTACGCCGGGGTCGACGAAGGGATGAACGGTCTGTCTACGCGTTTCGCGTTTAAGATCCTCTCCCGCGTCTTTAACTTCGATCATGCGGAAGTGGCCGCCAACCCGGTTCATCTGTTCTATGTACTGGAACAGCAAATCGAACGTGAGCAGTTCCCGCAGGAACAGGCTGAACGCTACCTTGAGTTCCTGAAAGGCTACCTGATCCCGAAATACGCCGAGTTCATTGGCAAAGAGATCCAGACGGCCTACCTGGAATCCTATTCAGAATACGGGCAGAACATTTTCGACCGTTATGTCACCTATGCTGACTTCTGGATCCAGGATCAGGAGTACCGCGACCCGGATACCGGCCAGTTGTTTGACCGTGAATCCCTGAACGCAGAGCTGGAAAAAATCGAGAAGCCTGCCGGGATCAGCAACCCGAAAGACTTCCGCAACGAGATTGTGAACTTCGTGCTGCGCGCCAGAGCGCATAACAGCGGACGTAACCCGAACTGGACCAGCTACGAAAAACTGCGCACGGTTATTGAGAAGAAAATGTTCTCCAATACCGAAGAGCTGTTGCCGGTTATTTCGTTTAACGCCAAAACCTCAACCGATGAGCAGAAAAAGCACGACGACTTTGTCGACCGTATGATGGAAAAAGGCTACACCCGCAAGCAGGTTCGCCTGCTCTGCGAATGGTATCTGCGTGTGCGTAAATCGTCTTAAAACAAGTGCCCGGTAGGCACTCGCGCTTACCGGGCCTACAAAATGCAAGTTGGCAAATGCAGTACGGGGGGTATATGACCTGGTTTATTGACCGGCGTCTTAACGGCAAAAACAAGAGCACGGTGAACCGCCAGCGCTTCTTGCGCCGTTATAAAGCGCAAATTAAACAGTCTATCTCCGAGGCCATCAACAAACGCTCGGTGACTGACGTCGACAGCGGCGAATCTGTCTCCATCCCTACCGATGACATCAGCGAACCGATGTTTCATCAGGGGCGTGGCGGACTGCGCCATCGCGTTCACCCAGGTAATGACCACTTCGTTCAGAACGACAGAATTGAGCGTCCTCAGGGCGGCGGCGGTGGTTCAGGAAGCGGTCAGGGACAGGCCAGCCAGGATGGTGAAGGTCAGGACGAGTTTGTCTTCCAGATTTCGAAAGATGAATATCTCGACCTGCTGTTTGAGGATCTGGCGCTACCGAATCTGAGAAAGAATCAGCATCGTCAGCTTAACGAGTACAAAACCCATCGCGCGGGCTATACCGCCAATGGCGTACCCGCCAATATCAGCGTCGTGCGTTCATTGCAGAATTCACTGGCGCGACGCACGGCCATGACGGCAGGTAAACGTCGCGAACTGCGCGAACTCGAAAGCAACCTGAAAGTCGTGGAAAACACGGAACCGGCACAACTGCTGGAAGAGGAGCGCCTGCGTAAAGAGATTGCTGAGTTGAGGGCGAAGATCGATCGGGTGCCGTTTATCGACACCTTCGACCTGCGCTACAAGAACTACGAAAAACGTCCGGAGCCGTCCAGCCAGGCCGTGATGTTCTGTCTGATGGACGTCTCCGGTTCAATGGACCAGGCCACCAAAGATATGGCGAAGCGTTTTTATATTCTGCTCTACCTGTTCCTGAGCAGAACCTATAAGAACGTGGAGGTGGTCTATATTCGCCACCACACGCAGGCCAAAGAGGTGGATGAGCATGAGTTCTTCTACTCCCAGGAGACCGGGGGAACCATTGTATCAAGCGCACTGAAGCTAATGGATGAAGTGGTAAAAGAGCGTTACGACCCGGCGCAGTGGAACATTTATGCCGCGCAGGCCTCGGATGGCGATAACTGGGCAGATGACTCGCCGCTGTGTCATGAAATTCTGGCGAAGAAAATTCTGCCCGTCGTGCGTTACTACAGCTATATCGAAATTACCCGTCGTGCGCACCAGACCCTGTGGCGGGAATATGAACATCTGCAATCTATGTTCGATAACTTTGCCATGCAGCATATCCGTGACCAGGATGACATCTATCCGGTGTTCAGGGAGCTGTTCCACAAGCAATCTGCAACCAGCAATGCCTGACCCTACAGCCAGCGAATTCGCTGGCTGTTTTCTTTCGACCCCGTTCATCCCGTGCTAATGTAGAAAACTGCATACTGAATTATCACCGGGAAAATCGTTATGTCTGATGACGTTATTGGGACAGGGACTCACCAGCAGCTGATCGCTTTACTCACCGAGCAGGGCGCGCGGTTTCGCGTCATGGAGCACGAGGCGGTGGGGAAATGTGAGGCGGTGAGTGAAATTCGCGGGACCGATCTCAGGCAAGGCGCTAAAGCTCTGGTCTGCAAAGTGAAGGGAAACGGTGTAAAAAAACACGTTCTGGCGATCCTGGCCGCCGATCTGCAGGCCGACCTGAGCCAGCTTGCCAGCCATTTTGGCGGATTAAAAGCGTCGCTCGCCAGCCCGGCCGAAGTTGATACTCTGACCGCCTGCGTTTTCGGCGCTATCCCGCCTTTCAGCTTCCATCCCGATCTGACGCTGGTTGCCGACCCGCTGCTGTTCGAGCGTTTTGACGAGATCGCGTTCAACGCCGGTCTGCTGGATAAATCTGTGATTATGGATACCCAGGATTATCTGCGTATCGCCCGTCCTGAGCTTGTGACGTTCCATAAGGCCTAATCACACAGGCTGGCATTTCTGTCAGCCTTTTCTTTCCAGAAACAGAACAGAGGCAACGAGAATAACGGCAATTGCGAAAAACGACGATGAGATAATTAGCGTCTCAACAAACATGTGATCGTTCATGATAGCGACCCCTTTTGCGATTTCTGTCTTCGTTTTAATCCGCGTAAATGACAAGGTTATGACAGTGATGAGATCTTTTAAAAACTGTCCTCCGCCGTTTTTCCGCGTAAAGTAAGCAGGATGATTTTTTTGGCAAGGATTCCCTATGTTTGACCCTACTCTGCTCATTCTTCTGGCGCTCGCCGCGCTCGGCTTTATCAGCCATAACACCACCGTCGCCATCTCGATTCTGGTGCTTATCATCGTGCGCGTGACGCCCTTAAACACCTTTTTCCCGTGGATAGAAAAACAAGGCCTCACTATCGGGATAATCATCCTTACCATTGGTGTGATGGCTCCCATTGCCAGCGGTACGCTGCCTGCCTCAACGCTGCTGCACTCGTTTGTAAACTGGAAATCGCTGGTGGCGATTGCGGTCGGTATTTTTGTCTCGTGGTTGGGGGGGCGTGGCGTCACGCTGATGAGCAGTCAGCCCTCGCTGGTGGCGGGTCTGCTGGTGGGAACCGTGCTGGGTGTAGCGCTTTTTCGCGGCGTGCCAGTGGGCCCGCTGATTGCAGCGGGGCTGGTCTCACTGTTTATTGGGAAGTCGTAGTCAGGTTAGCCATATAACGTGCCGGTGTCTGGCCAAGCCCCTTCCTGAACATGGTGATAAATGCAGTGGTAGAGTCATAGCCCAGTGTCTGTGCCACCTGCTGTACCGACTTCCCGCTAATCAAATGCTGTAGCGCCACAATTAGCTGCAGCTGATGACGCCAGCGGCGAAAGCTTAAACCGGTTTCTTTCACCACCAGCCGCGCCAGATTGCGTTCGCTCATGGCAAAGTGGCTCGCCCACTGTGCCAGCGTCTGCCAGGCGGCAGGTTCTTCCGCCATCTTCTCACTCATCAGCCTGATTTTGG
This sequence comes from Enterobacter sp. E1, assembly GCF_016809815.1. Taxonomy (NCBI): domain Bacteria; kingdom Pseudomonadati; phylum Pseudomonadota; class Gammaproteobacteria; order Enterobacterales; family Enterobacteriaceae; genus Enterobacter; species Enterobacter sp. E1. The sequence goes on from NZ_JAFBJM010000001.1 coordinate 223,726, forward strand.
GATGAGGTGAAACGGGTAACTGCAAATGCTCCTGACGCTGCAGCGGCAGTTCATCAAACAGAACTTCCACCAGGCGTGACGTAGCCGCAAGATGAAGCTGCTCACGCGACTTTTCCGCCAGAGATAAAATCAGTTCCCGTACCAGGGGAGAGATTTTCAGGGTGCAGCAGCGATCGGGCAAACTGGCAGCACCGGGTTCAATGAATAAAAAGCAGAGCTGTGCTCCCGGCGTAGCCCTGTTACTGTGCGGCATCTGGCCGGGGATCCAGACAGCATACTGAGGCGGTACCATCAGCATGGCATTTTCCACTTCGCAGGTGATAGCGCCACCAAGGGCCAGAATCAGCTGTCCCTTACGGTGATGATGCAATGGAATATATTGTTCCTCCGCCACCACGCGGATGCGGAACGCGATGGCCGCATCGTGCTGGCTATCAGGATCGTAGCCATCCAGTCCCAGACCGATCATCATGTTGTCCGATATTAGCGATAAACTGTCATTTTAGCCTGATTTCAACCACTGAGAAAATCGGTATTGTGTGCCCTCGCTTGAACGTATGAGAACACAATGACAACTGCTATTCGCATCTCTGGAAAACAAAGCACGCTGTTGATTGCAGGCATCCTGATGATTGCCACCACGCTGCGCGTTACCTTCACCGGGGCAGCCCCGCTGCTCGACGCTATTCGCCTTGATTATGGCTTAAGCACGGCACAAACCGGTCTGCTGACCACCCTGCCTCTGCTGGCTTTTGCGCTTGTCTCCCCGCTCGCCGCAGGTGTCGCCCGGCGTATCGGCATGGAGCGAAGCCTGTTTATCGCCCTGCTGCTGATTTGCGCCGGGATTGCGGTTCGTTCCCTGCCCTCCGCAACGTTGCTTTTCACGGGTACGGCGGTGATTGGCTGCGGTATTGCGCTGGGGAATGTTCTGCTGCCGGGATTAATTAAGCGTGATTTTCCAGGTCAGGTAGCCCGTCTCACCGGGGCCTATTCCCTGACGATGGGGGTCTCTGCGGCGTTAGGCTCTGCGCTGATTGTTCCTCTGGCACAAGGTGACGCTGGCTGGCATGGCGCACTGCTGATGCTGATGGTGTTTCCCCTGATCGCACTGCTGCTCTGGCTGCCACAGTGGCGTCAAAAACACGTCGCGACGGTAACGGGCGCTGGGGCGTTGCATAATCGCGCGATCTGGCGCTCTGCTCTTGCCTGGCAGGTGACGCTGTTTTTGGGGATTAACTCGTTGATTTACTACGTTATCATCGGCTGGCTGCCGGCGATATTACTCAGCCACGGATACAGCGAAGCACAGGCCGGCTCGGTGCATGGTCTGTTACAGCTCGCCACCGCCGTACCTGGTCTTGCTGTGCCGTTGATCCTCCATCGTCTGAAGGATCAGCGGATAATCGCCGGGGTTGTGGCCCTGATGTGTGCAGTCAGCGCGGCAGGATTGTGGTTTGTACCTGAGATGGCAGTCCTGTGGACACTGGTGTTCGGCTTTGGCACCGGCGCAACGATGATCCTCGGCCTGACGTTCATCGGCCTGCGCGCCAGCTCTGCACACCAGGCTGCGGCGTTATCCGGTATGGCGCAGTCAATTGGCTATCTGCTCGCTGCCTGCGGTCCACCGTTGATGGGAAAAATTCACGATACTGCGGGAGACTGGCGCATCCCGCTTCTGGGCTGCGCGTTGGCTGCGGTGGTCATGGCCATCTGCGGTATGCTCGCCGGGCGTGACCGGGAGATCACGCCCCGTTAAACATTGTGGCGGGCCGTCGGGTCTGCCTTTTTTAGCCGCGCGCCGCGCGCAGCATCGCCTGTACCAGTACCACCGGGCGACCTTCCAGTGCCGCACGCTCATGCTGGAATAAGGTGATCACAAAGAAGGGGTGGGTAACCAACTCTGCGGCGCGGATCTCACCCTGCTCATCCCAGCCAGTCACGCGCATATCACCGTTTTCAAGCGCCTGTGCAAACGCCGGCGATACGCCATAGTTACAATGATAGCCCTCTTCAATTTCCGGCTTACCATAGGCTTTCGCGATCAGCGTGTTATTACGCAGCTCAATGGCATCGGTTTTTTCCACCAGCGAACAGGCCAAAGGTGCAATCACCATGGTGCCTTCGGTATCCGTTTCGGCATGTGCCGCATCGCTCCAGCCCAATACGTTACGGGCATACTCAATCAACGCATGCTGGAACCCACCGCAGGTACCGAGGAACGGAATGCTGTTTTCACGGGCGTAGCGTGCCGCGATAAAGGCAGCTTCCGTGTTTTTATAGGGGCTTGCAGGAACCAGCCAGATGGCATCGTACCCTACCAGATCTTCAGGACTGGTCAGTTCAGTCGTGGCAAGCCAGTCGTAATCGGCGGTGAGGTCGAGGACTGCGGCGGCGTCGTCAATGGCCAGCGGAATCGCCTGATGTGCAATAACATTAGGATTGTAATCGCCAACCAGCGCAATGCGCAGCGTCGTTTTTACCGGGAGGTGTTCCATTAAAGGTTCCTTATGCCAGGGAATTATCAGATAACATAAGGAACCTCAGACTACCGATCTTCTGCAATTATCACAATACCTTAAATTAGGAGGGTGGAAATATGATTCAATGCAAACGCGTCTATGAGCAGGCAAGCCCGGACGATGGTTATCGGGTTCTGGTTGACAGGCTCTGGCCGCGAGGGGTTAAAAAAACGGACCTCGCGTATGATGAATGGTGTAAAACCCTCACGCCGTCAAATGAATTACGCAAGGCCTTTCACGGAGAAGCCATTGATTTCGCAGCCTTCAGTAAGGCCTATCGTGAAGAGCTGGCGCAGCACAAAGAGGAAGGAATGCGCCTGGCGGAGCGGGCAAAAAAGCAGACCGTCACCCTGCTCTACGGCGCAAAAGATAAGACACAAAATCATGCCCTGGTATTAGCCGACTGGCTGCGCCATCTATAATCAGTCGATCATCAGCTCATCAAGGGTTTGCGGTGTTTCATCCGGGGTAAGCGGCATCAGGTGTTCAGGGCGAACAAATGCAAAGCCGTGCTGATTGTCAAAGGCGTAGACATCTCCCGTTACCAGCCATAGCGCGCGATCCGCCGTCGCGGGCAGTTCCGTCATCACACCATTGACCGGGTTAACGAAACGCAAGCCGGGCTGGCAAAGACCAAACAATTCAACGGATTTACCAATATTGCGACGGCCAGAGGCTGTGCGGGCACCGATGATCATCGCCATGCTGCCCGGTTTAAGCTGAAACATACTTCTCTCACGGTAAAGGTGGCCAGAAACTGGCTAAGAATAATCCTAAAGAGAAGTGTATCGCAGTCAATATGTCATTGTCACCTGGTGGGTTGCGGATGATCGCGACGATAAAGCGTCCATTCATCGATCACTTCGCCACCCGGTAACTTGCACTCCGTGCGGACACCCTGTGGGCTTTGAACCGGGATCTGTTCCCCGCCTTTCTCCAGACAATAAACGGAGGCCGGGTTTGCCATACCGACAACGTGAGGCGGTTTCGGGGCATCAGGTGGTGGTGTTTTGGTGGTGCAGGCGGCCAGGGGAAGTGCCAGCGCCAGAAGCAGAAATCTCATCTTAGTGATCCTTTTGAACTCATCAATAGTTTAAGGGTAACGGGTCACTCGCGCTTTCTCCATGGTTTCTCCATTTTAACTGCACTTTTCAACGCTATAGTGTGGCGTGTTCTCAACATGACCAGAGAACATCATTCCGTAATCAAGATGTCTTTGCCCCGGTCTCAACAACGGGGCTTTTTTTCGCCTACGCCTCTCCCCCTGCATATATTAAATTTTCTATATTCATGTTTTACTATGCCAGAAGTCTAAAAATTCAGCATAACATGCAGATGCAGACGCCTTCTGCATGGGAGTCATTCTACGTCATGTCGGATATCATCCTTGCCCGTGTTTCAGAAACCCTCGCCACTGAACAATCCCTTGAAAGTCTCGTTCGTCAACTGCTGGAGATGCTGGAGATTGTGACTGATATGGAGTCGACCTATCTGACGAAGGTCGATATCAAAGCACGACTGCAGCATATTCTCTATGCCCGCAACAGCAAGCAGATGGAGATCCCGGAGGGACTGAGTGTTCCATGGGATGAAACACTGTGTAAGCGCGCACTGGATAGCAACACGCTATTCAGCAATGATGTTCCTGAACGTTGGCCTGATTGCGAGGCTGCGAAAGCGCTTGGCATTACCACCTACATGAGTATTCCTGTTCATCTTGCTGATGGTTCACTTTACGGAACGCTCTGCGCCACCAGCACGGCAAAGAAACCGCTCAGCGAGCGCGGCGAACAGGTTCTGAAATTGTTCGCCGGGTTGATTGCCCAGTACATTCAGAAAGAGTCTCTGGTGGCCCAGCTTCGGGAAGCCAATGCCGCGCTCATCGCGCACTCTTATACCGATGCCCTTACCCGCTTACCCAACCGTCGAGCCATTTTTGAGGATCTGACGACCCTGTTTTCTCTGGCGCGACACCTTAAACGTAATGCCATCATCGCGTTTATTGACCTGAATGATTTCAAACTGATTAACGATCGTTACGGGCATGAAGCTGGCGACCAGTTCCTGGTTGAAGTGGGCAAGCGTTTGACGGAAGAAAAACAGCAGGACGATATCATTGGCCGGTTGGGCGGCGATGAGTTCCTGGTGGCTTCTCTGAGCAAAACGGGCAATGAAGGTGATAGCACGCAGATAAACCTGCTAAAAACACGCCTCAGCGCCTGCATTGCGGGTGAATACTGGTTGGGCAGTGTCCATATCATTTACCCGGGAGCCAGCATTGGCGTTATCGAAGTTGATCCTGACGTAACCGATCCGGACAGTGCGTTACACGCCGCTGATATCGCGATGTATCAGGATAAGAAAGGAAAAAGCAAAACACGCTTTCTCACTATGGATTAACCCCGTACACTCTACGGCGTTATAGAAACCGAAACAGGTGATGATATGAGAATAGGGATCCTCTTCCCGGTCGTTATTTTTATAACGGCTGTGGTTTTTCTGGCGTGGTTTTTTGTCGGTGGTTACGCAGCACCGGGGGCATAAATGAGAAAAACAACCCTCATTATGTTGATCGTTGCCATTGGGGCTTTTGCCGGTACACAGCTCGGCTGGTGGTAAACCCGCTACGTAAAAAAGGCTGCCCTCTGGCAGCCTTTTTCAACGCGTTCAGATTTAGCTTTTGATTTTTCTGTAGACAAACAGAACAACCAGCGCACCAATCACTGCAACGACAAAACTGCCGAAGTTAAAGCCATCGACCTTGCCAAAACCGAACAGCGTACTGATCCAGCCGCCGACGACCGCGCCGACAATCCCCAGTATTACGGTAACAATAAACCCACCGCCATCTTTGCCCGGCATGATCCACTTCGCCAGAATACCCGCAATAAGCCCAAAGATAATCCAGGATAAAATTCCCATAACTTTCCTCTCTGTATGGTTTTTGTCATTAAATCAACGACACAAAAAGAATAGCACAGGATCAGAGAAAGAAAATTTGTGATAAGCATCACAGTGAGAGAGCGTCTGTTTATTCACCAACAAAAAAGAGCGTTTCACATAAATTGTGGGGTTGCATCTTTTGTTGAGAAAGATTATCTTTCTCAACACTGAGTAGTTGAGTAAAAGACTCAAGTATTCAGTACGACATTGCTCACATTGCTTCCAGTATTTCTTGCCCACTCTTGAGTGGGCTTTTTTTTCTGCTCATACCCCAACAAAAGCGTACTGGTTACGGCCGGCGCGTTTTGCCTGATAAAGCGCCTGATCTGCAGCAATGATAATACTCTGCTGGCTACCGGCTATTTCTACAGCACGTGCAGTGGAGACCCCTACGCTTACCGTTACCCGCCCAAAAGGGCTAAACGCATGTTCAATTTGTAAAGAGAAGACATTGCGAATAATCGTCTGAGCAATACGCCGCGCCTCCTGGATATCTGCATCAGGTAAGATCAGCGCAAACTCCTCCCCGCCATACCGCGCCACAATCTGGTTATCACGGGTAAGACTTTTCCTGAGAGTGTCTCCCAGTAGAGCCAGGCACCGATCCCCTTCAGGATGGCCATAGTTATCATTGTATTTTTTGAAGTAATCCACATCCACGATCAGCACCGAAATCGGCGCACCGCGCGCTATGCAACCCGCAATTTCCGAGAGTATTTTTTCATCAAAACTGCGGCGGTTGAAAAGCCCCGTCAGCGCATCTTCAGAGGCAATAATCTTCAGCTCTTTGTTATCTCTGGTTTTTCGTGATAAATCCGAATACAGGAAATACGACGCCACAATGAGTATTACGGTAAAAACGAAAATAAGAACGGCAAGCTGAATAGCCTGCTTGCGCCAGGGAGAGAGTGCTTCATCGGTGCTGACGGCCACCGTGGTGACCAGTCCGTAACGTGTGTTTTTCTCATAGGCATAAATGCGTTCGATTTTATCAAACCGGGAAATAGAACTGGCGATCCCGGTATTTTGTACCTTGAGATATTTTCTGAAGAGAGGCGAATCAGAGACAATCGCGCCAATATAGTTATTTTTAAAGGGATAACGGACCAGCAAGACGCCTGACTGTGTCGTTAAGCCAATGACGCCAGAATGACCAATATTAATCTGCCCGTAGAGCGCCAGAAAGTTTTCGATGCCCAGTGTCACAACGACGACACCATTAAACGCTCCGGTATGGGTTTCAAGGCGTCGACTAATGGTGATAACCCATTTACCATTAGTTCTGCTTACCACAGGCTCACCAATAAAAATCTGCTGACTCTTATTATTCTTGTGGTAGATAAAAAAAGCCCTGTCCGCTCCTTTCCGGGGGCCAGAAAAAGTTTCGTGCAATGCGGTAAAGAGTTCGCCCCGGACGTCGTAAACAACCACATTATTAATCTGGGTAAGGAGATTATCCTGGTTGCTTATCATCCGCTGGATATTGGTCGCCTGTTCTGGGGTCATGCCATAAATTTCGATTATGTCGGAAACAGTCGTAATCAGCATTTCGCTTTGGCGCATGATCCCCTCAGTATACACATCCAGGGTATGACTCAGGTTGGCAACACTGGTATTAATTTGCTGGATTGACTGCTGTCTGGATGTGCTAATTTGGACAGCAAGCGAAAGCGAGATGATCAATGAGACAATGATGACGGTAATGGTTGTTGTGTAGAAAGTATTTTTTACATGCACAAGCTTTTCCACCTTATCACGCCTGACATCCCTGGCTGACAACTCTTGTCACTGTAACAAAGCTCAGGATAAGAGGAAAATGAATTGCACTTAAGCATACAACAGAAGCTGGCCTTAATTGCATTTTACAAACTCATAGTCTCCCTGGGCTTAGATAAAATGACTTTAATAAAGTCAATATAGGAGACGGGCTTACCAAAATAGTATCCCTGCAAAAGGGTAATCTCATTACGGTTGAGATACTCCAGTTGCTCCCTCGTTTCTACGCCTTCAGCCACAATGCGCAATGACAGTTTTTTAGCCAGATCAATGACGCAGTCCAGCAGAATCGTTGAATCCTTCTCCTCAGAGACCCGGTTTACAAAGCTCTTATCAATTTTAATATAATCAATGGCCAGCGCATTAAGGCACGAAAGCCCTGAATAGCCCGTCCCAAAATCATCCAGTGCAATGACAAAGCCAGCGTTATGTAGCGTGTTGAGATTTTCCACAAGATGAGGATTATCGATCAACGGTTCACGCTCCGTCACCTCGAGGACCAGTTTAACTTCTTTCCCCTGAAACCCCTTTCCGAAGACACGACAGTCACCAATAAAAGAAGGTGCATTGATATGTCTGGCGCTGATGTTAACCCCGATGTGAAACCCGTCTGGTAGCTTAGGCAGAAGCGGCTTTAGCTGGTTGACCACCTTCGCCATTAACCCTTTGGTCAGAGGAATAATCAAACCGCTCCGTTCCGCAATCGGAATGAAAACATCCGGCGGGATAAAACCCGATTTTGGATGCTTCCATCTTGCTAATACCTCAACACCGTACAGCCCACCGGTATCACCATTGACGATCGGCTGATAATAAGGAACGATCTCTCCGTGCAAAATGGCTTTCCGCAGATCGTCTTCAAATGAGGAGCTTTTCCCCTTGTAACGGCGGATCAAAAATCCAACCGTAACGGACAATGCGAGAATGAGCAGTATCAGGCTCCATCCTTGTTGCAGTAATCGCGTCAGACTGAAAAAAGCGGGTGGCTGCCAGACCACGCTAAACGGGAAATGCGCCGATGCCGTTAACGCCCCTGCCCATGAGGCGGCTTTCCAGTCCCTCACATCACCGGTGCGCGCAAGCATTCTTTCACCCACAACCAACGCCATGTCAGCGCTATTTGTTGCGCTTGCAATCACATCCCGCAAATGTGCGTCACTTACGCTGACAATCACGCGCCCATCCGCGATCGACATCTGGAAAATGAGAACCGGAATACCATTCACCAGTCGATTACCCGGTAACAGCATCAATGTTTCGTTGGGTAACGTTTGAGGACGAACAATTAATACGCCATTTCCCGGCAGTGAGGTACAAATGATTTGGCCTTGCTGCTGGATCATCACGGCACGCAGATGCGGTTTCAGTGCGGCTTCTGTCCCCAGCTCCAGCTGTCCGTCACGGGTACATCCCTGTGCAGCAACATGCTTAGCGGTATTGGCGGCACTGACAGCTTCAGCAAGAATATTATCTATTTTTTGAGTGCTTGCGGCGGCGGTCTGGGTGTAACCGAGTGTAGCCATATGCCATAACTGCCAGTTAATAATTAACATGCCACTCAGAAAGAGAAATAAAGCGCAGAGGATGGGCATCATAAGGTTGCGCATGATTTTTCCTTACCAGAAAAACAAGTAGGGTTCCTGAAAAAGGCGCTATGTTTAACTCAGCGTTGCATATAGCATTAAAAATAGCTTAGTCAAAAGCTATCTTAAAAAACTGATGCTTTTGCATGAGTTATCGTTCTGAATGTGATCAACGGGCGTGACTATCAGGCTTGTGCCTGGTCCTGTCTGTGTTAGGATTTGTAAAATGAGGGAGCAGACAGGATAACGGGAAAATGAAAAAGATCATTGCTGTTGCTATCATTTCAACACTTCTGGTCGTCCTGTCTCTTTATGCGGTCAATGCGGTTATCGTTAGCCAGCAGAAGAGCAAACAGCTTGAGATTTCCCATACGCTTTTACAATATTCAGAAGACCTGTCCCAAAACGTGGCACTGGCTCTCAAAAGCATCACTACACAGGGATGTGATAAAACCAGTCTTGATAGTTACAGGCAAATAAAACTCGACAGTCTCTATTTTGGTGACGTCGGATTCATAGAGAAAGGAAAAATAGTCTGTACTGCTTTTTGGGGTAAACTCGCTACACCTGTTGCACTTCCTACAGAACTGCATAAAACCCCAAGGGGCTTTCTCCTGGCCCAGTTTGACAAAAAAGAGTTCTTTACAGGTAACGCGGCAATTTATCATAACATTATTATCTTCACCTCCCGCTACGCTTACGATAAATTCTCTCCGGTTACAGAGAGTTACTCTCTGAGTGCAACCACCAAAGACTTTGGCAGAACATTCTTTTCGACCACCCCTGCGTTTAAGCAACAGGACTTGCTGCATTCGGCATTGTTTACCATCACCCTCACACAGTGCAGTGCTTTCTGGGATTTATGCGTCATTGTGAAACATCACAACGCAGGGCTTGCTTCGCTATCTCCCGTTGTGTTTACGTTTCTTGTGGTCATCCTGTATTTTATCTGGGTAGCGATAACGTTCTTTTTCTTCCGCATTTATGAAGATCGTTTTTCTCTCGAACGAACGCTGGTCAAGGCTGTCATCACCAATACCATTGGTGTTAAATATCAGCCAATCATTCGAATTCAGGATAAAAAAATAGTGGGTATTGAGGTTCTGTCGAGATGGCACGATCAAAAACACGGTGATGTCTCCCCGGAGCTTTTTATTCCATTAATCAAGAAGATTGGCCTGTATAGAAAATATTACATTAATATTATCGAAAAATCCCTTTTAGAAGTTGCATCACTTGCAACAAAACATCAACTGGTCGTCTCACTCAACGTTGGCCGAACGGAAATTGAAGACGGGCAATTCATTGCTATCTTACGTCGCGCGTGTTTAATTCATCGCATTCCACTCTCCTTGATAAAAATCGAACTCTCTGAAAAGGCCGTTTCCACTGTAGATATTCTTGAAGAATTCTGTCGGGAATTAAAATCCCTTGGCATAAAAGTATCAATAGATGATTTTGGTGTGCAAAATTCAAATCTGGCCAGACTGTCACTTCTGGAATATGATGAAATCAAAATCGACAAATCGCTGGTCGACGGCATCAGTGAACATTATAAACAGAACATCTTTGTTATTTTTAGTGATGCTCTCGCCCGACTGAATAAATCCCTTGTTTTTGAAGGGGTAGAGAATGAAATACAATATCGTTTTATTGCCGACAGATATCCCGATGCCCTGGTTCAGGGATGGTATTTCTCAAAATCACTGACCCGCAGTGAGCTGGCGCAGAAACTTGTCGGAGTCGCGCGGTAGCCACTGATGTCTGGCGTGCCCATGTTTTTTCGGATCAGGCATTTTCATTCCTCACCCAAAAACATATAGTTGTCACAATCAGACGGTAGATTACCCTGAAGCACACTCTTATTTTGGTTAAAAACGTGAAATTATCCTTACTATTACCAGTGGTACTTTTCTGTCTGACCGTTATTTTCGCGTTGTTTATCGACGCCCCCGCTTCACATATTCTGCGTAAAAAATGCATGTGGTCTGATAGCGTGATGCTCAGCTGCATAGCAAAGCATCAGCATAATGGCTTTTGAGGAAGACTATTCATTCCCCCACTGATTGAGGAAATTCGCAATATCATCAATGCGAGAAGCACGGATCCCGGCCTCAGTGGCCATCTCCTGCTGGGCTTCCTCGCTGATCTCCTCGTTATTTGATAAACGGGTGAGCAGCAGCTGGAAATAATGTGCCAGCGCATCGAGCTCTGATTCAGCGACCTGCTCTGCGGCTTCCGTCGCGTACTCATCGGCAATATCATAATATTTCAGTGGGATAACGTTATTCATAACTATCTCGTTGCTAACCTGTAAGGGTAAAGCCATCAGTATATCGGACGCCTTACCTCAACCAAAGCATTGCTTCAGATGAGTAACGCAAGCAGCGCAGCGAGAGCGGGCACGGCCTGTACATACAAAATTTTTCGGCTGGCGGTGGCTGCGCCAAAGAGCCCGGCGATCAGCACGCAGGTCAGGAAGAAGATGGCCACATGAACGCCCTTTTCACCGAGCCAGAGGCTCCAGAGCAGACCCGCCGCCAGAAAACCGTTATACAGCCCCTGATTTGCGGCCAGCACGCGGGTGTCGCGCGCAAAATCGGGACGCAGATTAAAAGCCTTGTGCCCTGTTTCGGTGTTCCACAGAAACATTTCCAGCACAAGAATGTAGAGATGGATGAATGCAACGACAGCGATAAGGACAGTGGCTAACATCGTGTTGTATCCTGCAGGCAGAGGTAAAAAAAACGGGAACCTTCAGGCCCCCGCTCTTGTTTAACCCAGAATCTGGATTACATGTTCGCGATAATCGCGTCACCAAACTCTGAACATTTCAGCAGCTTAGCGCCATCCATCAGACGTTCGAAGTCATAGGTCACGGTCTTGGCAGCGATAGCGCCTTCCATGCCTTTAACAATCAGGTCTGCAGCTTCGAACCACTCCATATGGCGCAGCATCATTTCTGCGGACAGGATGATAGAACCTGGGTTCACTTTGTCCTGGCCTGCATATTTTGGTGCAGTACCGTGAGTCGCTTCGAACAGGGCGCACTCGTCACCGATGTTCGCGCCCGGGGCAATACCGATACCGCCAACCTGTGCCGCCAGGGCATCAGAAATGTAGTCACCGTTCAGGTTCATACAGGCGATCACGTCGTATTCAGCAGGACGCAGCAGGATTTGCTGCAGGAACGCATCGGCGATCACATCTTTAATGATGATCTCTTTGCCAGTGTTCGGGTTCTTGATTTTCTGCCACGGGCCGCCGTCGATCAGCTCACCACCGAACTCTTCTTTCGCCAACTGGTAACCCCAGTCTTTGAACGCGCCTTCGGTGAACTTCATGATGTTGCCTTTGTGAACCAGGGTCACAGAGTCACGGTCGTTGGTGATGGCGTACTCGATGGCCGCACGTACCAGACGCTTGGTGCCTTCTTCGGAGCACGGCTTGATACCGATACCGCAATGTTCAGGGAAGCGAATTTTCTTCACGCCCATCTCATCGCGCAGGAATTTAATCACTTTTTCTGCGTCTGCAGAGTCAGCTTTCCATTCGATACCTGCGTAGATGTCTTCTGCGTTCTCGCGGAAGATAACCATGTCGGTCAGTTCAGGGTGCTTAACCGGGCTTGGTGTGCCCTGGTAGTAACGAACCGGACGCAGACACACGTACAGGTCCAGCTCCTGACGCAGTGCAACGTTCAGAGAACGGATACCGCCACCGACAGGTGTGGTCAGTGGGCCTTTAATAGCAACGCGGTAGTCGCGGATCAGGTCCAGCGTCTCCGCTGGCAGCCAGACGTCCTGGCCATAAACTTGAGTAGATTTTTCACCGGTGTAAATTTCCATCCAGGAAATTTTACGCTCGCCTTTGTAGGCTTTCTCAACAGCGGCATCAACCACTTTCAGCATTGCCGGGGTAACGTCTACACCGATACCGTCACCTTCGATGAACGGGATAATCGGATTGTGAGGAACGTTAATCTTGCCGTTTTGCAGGGTGATCTTTTTACCTTCCGCCGGAACAACTACTTTGCTTTCCATTAACCTCTCCTTCGAGCGCTTCTGGTTGTTACTGATCTTATGTTAATAAATTGTAATGAGCCCTTCGATAGTACCTGATTGTCCGACGCCATGAAAGGTCTTCGTTATTAGGCTATAATGCGGCAATTGATAGAGCCTGAAAATACCATGAAGAAAACTTCTTTTACAAAACACCGGGTTGAGCGATTCAGCTCGCGACAAGCCGCCAGAAGACCGCAAGAAAGCCAGCCGAAGCGGGTTATTTTGTTCAATAAACCCTACGATGTTTTGCCGCAATTCACTGATGAAGCCGGGCGCAGCACGCTTAAGGATTACATTCCAGTCCAGGGCGTCTATGCTGCCGGGCGTCTGGACCGTGACAGCGAAGGCCTGCTGGTCTTAACTAACGACGGAGCCCTACAGGCGAAGCTTACGCAGCCGGGGAAGCGCACGGGTAAAATTTACTTCGTACAGGTAGAAGGTGAACCGGATGAAGAGACGCTGGCAACATTACGCAGCGGCGTCACGCTGAATGACGGTCCAACTCTGCCGGCAGGTATTGAACGCGTGAATGAACCGGAGTGGCTGTGGCCGCGTAACCCGCCCATCCGCGAACGCAAATCCATTCCGACAAGCTGGCTCAAAATTACCCTTTATGAAGGCCGAAACCGTCAGGTTCGGCGCATGACCGCACACGTTGGCTTCCCTACCCTGCGCCTGATTCGCTACGCCATGGGCAACTACACGCTGGAGAGCCTGGCTAACGGTGAATGGCGGGACGCTACCTCCTAAGGAGTCACTATGTTCAAACCTCATGTCACTGTCGCCTGTGTCGTTCACGCGCAAGGTAAATTCCTGGTCGTCGAGGAGACGATTGGCGGCAAAGCCTTATGGAACCAGCCCGCAGGACACCTCGAAGAAAACGAAACGCTGCTGCAGGCCGCAAAACGCGAGCTGTGGGAAGAGACGGGGATCCATGCCGAACCTCAGCACTTCATCCGCCTGCACCAGTGGATAGCGCCTGACCACACGCCTTTCCTGCGCTTTTTATTCGCCGTTGAGCTTAACGAAATGTGCGCCACAGAGCCGCAGGATGATGATATCGACCGCTGCCTGTGGGTCACTGCTGACGAGATCCTGAACGCGCCAAACCTGCGCTCGCCGCTGGTTGCGGAAAGCATTCGCTGCTGGCAGTCTTCTGGCCGCTTACCGCTGGATGTTATCGGAGAATTTAACTGGCCGTTTACAGAGGGTGTCAATGGTGGGGGGGCGTGATAGAATACGCCGCCTTGAAGTTCAATGTCGTGAGTATTCCATGTCAGATAACAGCCAGAAAAAAGTAATCGTCGGCATGTCCGGCGGTGTCGATTCCTCCGTTTCCGCCTACCTGTTACAACAACAGGGCTATAAGGTGGAGGGCCTGTTCATGAAGAACTGGGAGGAAGATGATGGCGAGGAATACTGCACTGCCGCTGCGGATCTCGCCGATGCGCAGGCCGTATGCGACAAGCTCGGCATTGAACTTCACACCGTTAACTTTGCCGCAGAATACTGGGACAACGTTTTTGAACTGTTCCTGGAAGAGTACAAAGCAGGCCGTACGCCAAACCCGGATATTCTGTGCAACAAAGAGATCAAATTTAAAGCCTTCCTGGAATTCGCGGCGGAAGATCTGGGCGCAGACTTCATTGCGACCGGTCACTACGTGCGTCGTGCCGATGTGAATGGCAAAAGCCAGCTGCTGCGCGGCCTGGACGGTAACAAAGATCAAAGTTACTTCCTCTATACGCTGAGCCACGAGCAAATCGCTCAAAGCCTGTTCCCGGTCGGCGAGCTGGAAAAGCCGCAGGTGCGTAAAATCGCCGAAGAGCTGGACCTGATCACCGCGAAGAAAAAAGACTCTACCGGTATCTGCTTCATCGGAGAGCGCAAATTCCGCGATTTCCTGGGGCGTTACCTGCCTGCGCAGCCAGGTAAAATTGTTACCGTCGACGGGGAAGAGATTGGCCAGCATCAGGGGCTGATGTACCACACCTTAGGCCAACGTAAAGGCCTGGGTATCGGCGGGACGAAAGAAGGTAGCGAAGATCCGTGGTACGTGGTCGACAAAGATGTCGAAAACAATATTCTGGTTGTCGCTCAGGGTCACGACCACCCGCGTCTGATGTCCGTTGGCCTGATCGCGCAACAGCTGCACTGGGTCGATCGCGAACCGCTGAAAGGCACGCTGCGCTGCACAGTGAAAACGCGCTACCGTCAGACCGATATTCCTTGCACTGTTACCGCGCTCGATGACGATCGCATTGACGTGCGTTTCGACGAGCCTGTTGCTGCTGTCACTCCGGGTCAGTCTGCTGTTTTCTATAGCGGCGAAATCTGCCTGGGTGGCGGGATCATTGAACAGCGCCTGCCGCTGACCGCTGTTTAACACGATTGCACACCTAAAGGAGACCGTGTGGCGAAGAACTACTATGACATCACCCTGGCACTGGCGGGAATTTGCCAGTCTGCCCGTCTGGTGCAACAGCTGGCGCATCAGGGTCATTGCGACGCTGATGCGCTGCACGTTTCACTCAACAGCGTTATCGACCTCAACCCTGGCTCAACCCTGGGTGTCTTCGGTGGGAGTGAAACTAATCTTCGTCTCGGTCTTGAAACCCTGCTTGGCGTGCTGAACGCCAGTAGCCGTCAGGGATTAAACGCAGAGTTGACCCGCTACACGTTAAGCCTGATGGTGCTTGAGCGTAAACTGAGCGCAGCGAAAGGTGCACTCAATACGCTTGGTGACCGCATTGCCGGGTTGCAACGTCAGCTCGACCATTTTGATCTGCAGTCCGAAACGCTGCTGAGTGCCATGGCTGCCATTTATGTTGACGTCATTAGCCCACTTGGCCCGCGTATTCAGGTCACCGGTTCCCCTGCTGTTCTGCAAAGCCCTCAGGTCCAGGCAAAAGTGCGTGCCTCCCTGCTGGCCGGGATCCGCGCCGCTGTGCTGTGGCATCAGGTTGGCGGCGGCCGCCTGCAGTTAATGTTTTCTCGTAATCGCCTGACTACTCAGGCAAAACAAATTCTTGCTCATTGTTAACCTCCCGGAGTTGCGAATTATGGAATTATCCTCACTGACCGCCGTATCCCCTGTCGATGGACGCTATGGCGATAAAGTCAGCGCGCTGCGCGGGATCTTCAGCGAATATGGTTTGCTGAAGTTCCGTGTTCAGGTTGAAGTACGCTGGCTGCAAAAGCTAGCCGCCCAGGCAGCAATCAAGGAAGTTCCTGCTTTTGACGCCCAGGCAAACGATTACCTTGATAAAATCGTTGCTGACTTCAACGAAGAAGATGCCGCGCGTATCAAAACCATCGAGCGCACCACCAACCATGACGTGAAAGCGGTTGAGTATTTCCTGAAAGAGAAAGTGGCTGCTGTGCCTGCTCTGCATGCCGTATCTGAATTCATTCATTTCGCCTGCACATCAGAAGATATCAACAACCTGTCTCACGCGCTGATGCTCTCTACCGCACGCAAAGATGTGGTACTGCCTTACTGGCGTAAAATCATCGACGCGGTAAAAGCGCTGTCCGTGGAATACCGCGACATTCCGCTGCTCTCCCGTACCCACGGACAGCCAGCCACCCCATCCACGATGGGTAAAGAGATGGCGAACGTCGCGTATCGTATGGAGCGCCAGTATCGTCAGCTGGAACAGGTTGAAATTCTGGGTAAAATCAACGGTGCGGTCGGTAACTATAACGCCCACATCGCCGCATACCCGGAAGTGGACTGGCATCAGTTCAGCGAACAGTTCGTCACCTCTTTGGGTATTCAGTGGAACCCGTACACTACCCAGATTGAGCCGCATGACTACATCGCCGAACTGTTTGACTGCATCGCCCGCTTCAACACCATTCTGATCGATTTCGATCGTGACGTGTGGGGCTACATCGCGCTGAACCACTTCAAACAGAAAACCATCGCCGGTGAAATTGGTTCTTCTACCATGCCGCACAAAGTGAACCCAATCGACTTCGAAAACTCTGAAGGCAACCTGGGTCTGGCGAACGCCGTGTTGCAACATATGGCAAGCAAACTGCCGGTTTCCCGCTGGCAGCGTGACCTGACAGACTCCACCGTTCTGCGTAACCTGGGTGTGGGCATTGGCTACGCGCTGATTGCTTACCAGTCCACCCTGAAAGGCGTGAGCAAACTGGAAGTGAACCGTGACCGTCTGCTGGACGAACTGGATCACAACTGGGAAGTTCTGGCTGAGCCAATCCAGACCGTGATGCGTCGTTACGGTATCGAAAAACCGTACGAGAAACTGAAAGAGTTGACTCGCGGTAAACGCGTTGACGCTGAAGGCATGAAACAGTTTATCGACAGTCTGGCACTGCCAGAAGAAGAGAAAACCCGCCTGAAAGCGATGACCCCGGCCAATTACATTGGTCGCGCCATCACCATGGTTGATGAACTGAAGTAAAGGCCCTCTACCCTCTTTCCGCCCGGAAAGAGGGTTGCTTTCCCCCGGTTTACTAAATGTTTATCCCCACAACAACATAATCAGCGTTAAACTATTCATACCATTAATTTAGGGAGAAGAGATGATGCGCGTATTGGTTGTTGAGGATAATGCATTGCTACGCCATCACCTGAAAGTACAGCTTCAGGAGATGGGACATCAGGTGGACGATGCCGAAGATGCAAAAGAAGCCGATTATTATCTCAATGAACACCTGCCGGATATCGCCATCGTCGATTTAGGGTTACCTGATGAAGACGGTTTGTCGTTAATTCGTCGCTGGCGCAGCCATGATGTTTCTCTCCCGGTTCTGGTTCTGACTGCCCGTGAAGGCTGGCAGGACAAGGTCGAAGTGCTCAGTGCGGGGGCAGATGATTACGTCACCAAGCCGTTTCATATTGAAGAGGTGGCGGCGCGCATGCAGGCGCTGTTACGCCGCAACAGCGGGCTGGCCTCGCAGGTCATTTCTATCCCTCCGTTCCAGGTTGATCTCTCCCGGCGGGAATTAGCCATCAACGATGAAGTGATCAAGCTAACCGCCTTCGAATACACCATTATGGAAACGCTGATCCGTAACAATGGCAAAGTGGTGAGCAAAGATTCTTTAATGCTCCAGCTTTATCCAGATGCTGAACTGCGCGAGAGCCATACCATTGACGTACTGATGGGACGTTTGCGTAAGAAAATTCAGGCGCAGTACCCACAGGACGTGATCACCACCGTCCGTGGTCAGGGCTACCTGTTCGAATTACGCTAGATGAGACGGATTTTGCGCCACATACTGCCCCTCTCGCTACGGGTTCGTTTTTTACTGGCAACGGCCGCCGTTGTCCTGGTCTTGTCGCTTTCGTACGGTATGGTGGCGCTGGTGGGCTACAGCGTCAGCTTCGATAAAACGACCTTCCGACTGTTGCGCGGTGAAAGTAATCTGTTTTATACCCTGGCAAAGTGGGAAAACAACAAAATCACCGTTGAAATGCCGGAAAACCTCAACCAACAGAGTCCAACGCTGGCCCTGATTTATAACGAAAAGGGAAAATTGCTTTGGGCACAGCGCGATATTCCCTGGCTGGTCAACAGCATTCGTCCGGAGTGGCTTAAAACCAACGGGTTTCATGAAATTGAAGCCGATCTCAATACCACCAGCTCGCTGATTCGTGAAGATCGCTCTCTGCAACAGAAACTGAATGAGATCCGCGCCGATGATGCCGAAACGGAAATGACCCACTCCGTTGCAATCAATCTTTATCCGGCGACGTTGAACATGCCGCAGTTGACCATCGTAGTGATCGACACCATTCCTGTGGAACTGAAACGTTCTTATATGGTCTGGAGCTGGTTCATCTATGTTCTGGCCGCGAATCTGCTGCTGGTGATCCCACTGCTGTGGGTGGCGGCGTGGTGGAGCTTGCGCCCCATCGAATCACTGGCGAAAGAGGTTCGCGAACTGGAAGAACACCACCGTGAAAAGCTCAACCCTGCAACCACGCGTGAACTGACAAGCCTTGTGCGGAACCTCAACCGCCTGCTGAAAAGCGAGCGCGAACGCTATGACAAATACCGCACCACACTTACCGACCTGACGCACAGCCTCAAGACACCGCTTGCGGTAATGCAAAGCACATTGCGTTCAATGCGCAGTTCAAAACTCAGCGTCGATGATGCTGAACCGGTGATGCTTGAACAAATCAGCCGTATCTCTCAGCAAATTGGCTACTATCTGCATCGCGCCAGTATGCGCTCGGGTAGCGCGTTATTAAGCCGCGAATTACATCCTGTAGCGCCACTGCTGGACAACCTCACGTCTGCGCTGAACAAGGTTTATCAGCGAAAAGGGGTAAATATCAGCCTCGATATCTCGCCGGAGATCAGTTTCGTCGGCGAGAAAAATGATTTTATGGAAGTGATGGGGAACCTTCTCGACAATGCCTGCAAGTACTGCCTGGAGTTTGTAGAAGTGTCGGCGCGTCAGACAGAGAACGAACTGCACATTATTGTTGAAGATGATGGCCCGGGCATTCCACTTAATAAACGTGAAATGGTGTTCGATCGCGGCCAGCGTGCCGACACACTGCGTCCCGGCCAGGGCGTGGGATTATCCGTCGCACGTGAGATTGTCGACCAGTACGATGGCAACATCGAAACCGGTGATAGCTTACTGGGCGGCGCCAGAATGGAAGTGATTTTTGGTCGTCAGCAGCCCATATTGAACGATAGTTAACCCGTTATGTGAAAAATGCGAGGATCTCGCACCCAGGCTCCTGAGCTTCCGTTATAATCCGAGTCAGTAAGAGCCTGCGGAATAAAAAAATATGGACTATCACTTAACACTTAACTGGCCTGAGTTTATTGAACGTTACTGGCAAAAACGCCCGGTGGTTCTGAAACGCGGGTTCAGCAATTTTATCGACCCCATCTCTCCAGACGAACTGGCCGGTCTGGCCATGGAAAACGAAGTCGACAGCCGCCTGGTCAGCCACCAGGACGGGAAATGGCAGGTCAGCCACGGTCCTTTCGAAAGCTATGATCATCTCGGTGAAAACAACTGGTCACTGCTGGTGCAGGCGGTCAACCACTGGCACGAGCCGACTGCCGCATTAATGCGTCCGTTCCGTGCCCTGCCTGACTGGCGAATGGACGATCTGATGATCTCCTTCTCCGTACCTGGCGGCGGTGTGGGTCCGCATCTGGATCAGTACGACGTATTTATCATTCAGGGAACTGGCCGCCGCCGCTGGCGCGTGGGCGAAAAAGTGCCGATGAAACAGCACTGCCCACATCCGGACCTGCTGCAGGTAGACCCTTTTGAAGGGATCATCGACGAAGAGCTGGAGCCGGGGGATATTCTCTACATTCCGCCGGGATTCCCGCACGAAGGTTATTCACTGGAAAATTCGCTGAACTACTCTGTCGGGTTCCGTGCGCCAAGCGGTCGCGAGATGATCAGCGGTTTTGCCGACTATGTTCTGCAACGCGAACTGGGCAGTTATCGTTACAGCGATCCCGATGTCCCTGCGCGCGAGCACCCGGCTGATATTCTGCCAGAAGAGCTGGATAAACTGCGCGGCATGATGCTGGATTTGATCAACGAGCCCGAACATTTCCGTCAGTGGTTTGGTGAGTTTATCAGCCAGTCGCGTCATGAGCTGGACGTTGCGCCGCCAGAACCGCCGTATCAGGCCGATGAAATTTATGATGCGTTGCAACAGGGCGACAAGCTGGTTCGTCTGGGCGGGTTGCGCGTTCTGCGGATTGGCGAAGGGGTGTTCGTCAATGGCGAGAAGCTGGATTCGCCACACCGTCCTGCCCTCGACGCCATCGCCAGCCATCTGGTGCTGACTGCTGATACCTTCGGCGATGCACTGGAAGATCCCTCTTTCCTCGCGATGCTCTCTGCGCTTGTAAACAGCGGGTACTGGTTCTTTGAGGACTGAGTTGTAAACATTTGCCGGGTGGCGGCTGCGCCTTACCCGGCCTACATTCTGATCGTAGGCCCGGTAAGCGTAGCGACACCGGGCAATGTCTTACTGCTTCGCGGTTAACTCCGCTATCCGCACAATCACCTTCACTGCTTTTTCCATCCCTTCCAGCGTCACAAATTCGTGTTTGCCATGGTAGTTGTAGCCACCGGTAAACAGGTTCGGACAAGGCAAACCCATAAATGACAGCTGGGATCCGTCAGTGCCGCCACGAATCGGTTTTAAGATCGGTTCAATGTCGCAATCGCGCATCGCCTGCTGGGCGATATCAATAATATGCGGATGCGCCATCACCTTCTCACGCATATTGTAATAGCTGTCTTCGATGATCAGCTCAATATAGCAGTCAGGGTGCAAGCCCTTCCCAACCTTCTTCGCGATCTCCATCATTTTACGCTTGCGCGCTTCAAACGCTTTGCGGTCAAAATCGCGGATGATGTAGTGCATCTGCGCGCTGTCGACTGTGCCCTTAATGCTGGTCAGGTGATAGAAACCTTCATAGCCTTCCGTCTGCTCCGGGCTTTCTTCTACAGGTACTTCCGCATGAATGCGTGATGC
Organism: Enterobacter sp. E1; assembly: GCF_016809815.1. NCBI lineage: Bacteria > Pseudomonadati > Pseudomonadota > Gammaproteobacteria > Enterobacterales > Enterobacteriaceae > Enterobacter > Enterobacter sp. E1. The sequence continues at coordinate 245,120 of NZ_JAFBJM010000001.1, forward strand.
CAGCGACAACGCATTCACCATCACTCCTTTGGCGGAGCCTGGATGAACATTGTTCCCGACAATCTTGATCGTCACCGATGCGGCATTGAAGTTTTCATACTCCAGTTCACCGACGCCACCGCCGTCGACGGTATAGGCCCACTGCGCGTTAAAGGCTTCCACGTCGAAATGCTTCGCGCCCTTGCCGACCTCTTCATCAGGCGTGAAGGCCACGCGAATATCACCGTGTGGAATATTTTTGCCCTTCAGTACCGCCAGCGCGGTCATGATTTCCGCGATACCCGCCTTGTCATCCGCCCCCAGCAACGTTTTCCCGTCGGTGGTGATCAACGTCTGGCCGAGTAACTGGTGCAGCACCGGAAACATCACAGGAGAGAGCACTTCATCACCAATGCCCAGCGCAATATCACCGCCGCGGTAGTTTTCAACAATCTGCGGGTTCACGTGTTTGCCGCTAAAGTCCGGAGAGGTGTCGACATGGGAGATAAAGCCAACCGCCGGAATATCGCCCGGGACGTTTGCAGGCAGCGTTCCCATCACAGTGCCTTTATCGCTTAACGTGACGTTAACCAGCCCCATGGCGTCAAGCTGCTCTTTAAGCAGGTTTAATAACTTCCACTGGCCTTCGGTGCTCGGCACCTGGCGGACACCCGGTTTAGATTGGGTATCCAGCGAAACGTACTGTAAAAAACGCTCAAGTAATTTATCCATGCAGTCACCCTCACTTTTTGTGACAACATTATCAATAAGCATCAAAACGCAAATATTGCGTCAGGTCACTTTTATCCCGCAAACGAGAATATTTTCCGTTTATATCGTTATGCGCTAGTAAATGTAGCTTATGAATCAGTGACAAGGATTGGCGATTCCAGTGGTTTACCGTAGAATGTCCGCCCTCATTACGAGTCACCAAGGTGGTTACACACAAACCCCGCTTCAGTCTGCTGCCTGAGGCGTCTATATGGGACAGCGCAAAAATTGAATACACAATCCCGTTCACGTTCACCGCTGGTGCAACTGGAACGAATTCGTAAGAGTTTTGATGGTAAAGAGGTCATTTCAGAGCTCGACCTGACCATCAATGACGGTGAGTTCCTCACGCTGCTTGGCCCCTCTGGCTGCGGCAAGACAACCGTACTACGCCTTATTGCCGGGCTGGAAAATGTCGATAGCGGCACAATCCATCTTGAAAACCAGGATATTACCCAGGTCCCCGCTGAAGATCGTCACGTTAACACCGTCTTTCAGAGCTATGCGCTTTTCCCGCATATGACCGTGTTCGAGAACGTGGCATTTGGTTTGCGCATGCAAAAAACGCCGGCTGGCGAAATCCCTCCGCGTGTCACTGACGCGCTGCGTATGGTGCAACTGGAAGAGTTTGCTCAGCGTAAGCCTCATCAGCTTTCCGGCGGTCAGCAACAGCGTGTGGCCATCGCCCGCGCCGTGGTGAATAAACCGCGTCTACTCCTGCTGGATGAGTCTCTTTCAGCACTGGATTACAAATTACGCAAGCAGATGCAGAACGAGCTTAAAGCCCTGCAGCGCAAGCTTGGCATCACCTTTGTGTTCGTGACCCACGACCAGGAAGAGGCGCTGACCATGTCGGACCGTATCGTGGTCATGCGCGACGGCAAAATCGAACAGGACGGTACGCCACGCGAAATCTACGAAGAGCCGAAAAATCTGTTTGTCGCCAGCTTCATTGGTGAGATCAATATCTTCAATGCCACGGTGATTGAACGCCTGGACGACCAGCGGGTGCGCGCCAGTGTTGAAGGTCGCGAGTGCAATATCACCGTGAATTTCCCCGTCGAAAAGGGACAAAAACTCAACGTTCTGCTGCGTCCGGAAGACCTGCGTGTCGATGAAATCCACGGTAATACGGAGGCTGAGGGGCTTATCGGCTATATCCGCGAGCGGAACTATAAAGGGATGACGCTGGAATCCGTCGTCGAACTGGAGAACGGCAAAATGGTGATGGTCAGCGAGTTCTTTAATGAGGATGACCCTGACTTCGACCACTCTCTCGACCAGAAAATGGTTATCAACTGGGTAGAAAGCTGGGAGGTTGTACTGGCTGATGAAGAACACAAGTAAATTCCAGAATGTGGTGATTGCCACTATCGTCGGTTGGCTTGTGTTATTTGTCTTTTTACCCAACCTGATGATCATTGCCACCAGCTTCCTGACCCGTGACGATACAAACTTCGTTTCGCTGGTCTTTACGCTGGAAAACTACGCGCGCCTGCTCGATCCGCTCTATTTTGACGTGCTTCTTCATTCACTCAATATGGCGCTGTTCGCCACCGTTGCCTGTCTGGTGCTCGGTTATCCATTTGCGTGGTTTCTGGCGCATCTGCCGCAAAAGGTCCGCCCGGTGCTGCTGTTTTTACTGATAGTGCCTTTCTGGACCAACTCGCTCATTCGCATCTACGGGCTGAAAATCTTCCTGAGTACTAAAGGCTATCTCAACGAGTTTCTGTTGTGGCTGGGGGTGATTGATACGCCAATGCGCATCATGTTTACGCCGGGCGCGGTGATCGTTGGACTGGTCTATATCCTGCTGCCGTTTATGGTCATGCCGCTCTACTCCAGCATTGAAAAGCTGGATAAACCCCTGCTTGAAGCGGCTAAAGATTTGGGTGCCAATAAACTGCAGACCTTTACCCGCATTATCGTCCCGCTGACCATGCCCGGCATTATCGCGGGCAGTCTGCTGGTGATGTTGCCGGCGATGGGGCTATTTTACGTTTCTGACCTGATGGGCGGAGCGAAAAACCTGCTGATTGGTAACGTCATTAAAAGCCAGTTCCTCAACATCCGTGACTGGCCGTTCGGCTCGGCCACCAGCATTACCCTGACGGTGGTAATGGGCCTGATGCTGTTGGTTTACTGGCGTGCCTCACGTTTACTGAACAAAAAGGTGGAGCTTGAATGATCGGTCGACTGCTTCGCGGCGGTTTTATGACCGCCATTTACGCTTACCTTTATATCCCGATTATCATTTTAATCGTGAACTCGTTTAACAGCTCGCGCTTCGGGATTAACTGGCAGGGGTTTACCACCAACTGGTACAGCCTGCTGATGAACAACGACAGCCTGCTGCAGGCCGCTCAGCACTCGCTGACGATGGCGATTTTCTCCGCCACCTTCGCGACACTGATTGGCTCCCTTACCGCCGTGGCGCTCTACCGCTATCGCTTTCGCGGCAAACCGTTCGTCAGCGGCATGCTATTTGTGGTGATGATGTCACCCGATATCGTCATGGCGATTTCGCTGCTGGTGCTGTTTATGCTGCTGGGCGTTCAGCTTGGCTTCTGGTCACTGCTGTTTTCCCATATCACCTTCTGCCTGCCGTTTGTGGTGGTGACCGTCTTTGCGCGCCTGAAAGGTTTTGACGTGCGCATGCTGGAGGCGGCGAAAGATCTGGGCGCCAGCGAGATGACCATCCTGCGCAAAATCATCCTGCCGCTGGCGATGCCCGCCGTGGCGGCTGGATGGCTGCTCAGCTTTACCCTGTCGATGGATGACGTTGTCGTCTCCTCCTTTGTGACCGGGCCGAGCTATGAAATTCTGCCGTTGAAAATCTATTCGATGGTAAAAGTCGGCGTTTCACCTGAGGTGAACGCGCTGGCGACCATTCTGCTGGTGTTTTCGCTGGTTCTGGTGATCGCCAGCCAGGTTATTGCTCGTGATAAAACAAAATCTCAGGGGACAATGAAATGAAAAAAATGCTCGCCGCTGCGGCGCTGGTGCTTGGCATGGGTGCGGCACACGCTGATGACAGCAAAACGCTCTACTTCTATAACTGGACCGAATATGTGCCGCCGGGCCTGCTGGAACAGTTCACCAAAGAGACGGGCATCAAGGTTATCTACTCGACCTACGAATCGAATGAAACCATGTACGCTAAGCTCAAAACCTACAAAGACGGCGCGTACGATCTGGTGGTTCCTTCTACCTACTTTGTCGACAAAATGCGCAAAGAGGGCATGATCCAGAAGATCGATAAAACGAAGCTAACCAATTTTTCAAACCTCGATCCTGAGATGCTCAACAAGCCGTTCGACCCAAATAACGACTACTCCATTCCATATATCTGGGGAGCAACTGCGATTGGCGTTAACAGCGAGGCCGTCGATCCGAAATCGGTGACTAGCTGGGCCGATCTGTGGAAACCGGAGTATAAAGGTAGCCTGTTGTTAACCGACGACGCACGCGAAGTATTCCAGGTTGCGCTCCGCAAGCTGGGCTACTCTGGCAACACGACGGATCCAAAAGAGATTGAAGCGGCGTATACCGAGCTGAAAAAGCTGATGCCTAACGTGGCGGCCTTCAACTCTGATAACCCGGCAAACCCGTATATGGAAGGTGAAGTGAACCTGGGCATGGTCTGGAACGGCTCAGCGTATGTCGCCCGCCAGGCCGGTACGCCGCTTGAGGTGGTCTGGCCGAAAGAAGGCGGTATCTTCTGGATGGATAGTCTCGCAATTCCTGCCAATGCGAAAAACGTGGATGGTGCTCTGAAGCTGATTAACTTCCTGCTGCGCCCGGACGTGGCTAAACAGGTTGCTGAGACGATTGGCTATCCGACACCCAACCTGGCTGCGCGCAAACTGCTCAGCCCGGCTGTGGCGAACGATAAATCGCTTTATCCGGATGCCCAAACCATCAGCAAAGGTGAATGGCAAAACGATGTCTGTGACGCCAGCCGCCTTTACGAGGAGTACTACCAGAGATTAAAAGCGGGCCGCTAACCGGTATCTCGTTCTTCCTCACGCCGTCTGTACGTCGTGAGGAAGCGTTTAACTCACGGCATTCTCCCCCGCCCAGAGTGTTGCCCTTCGCATTGCCTCGACCACATCCTCATCTGACAGCCCGAGTGCCTGACGAACCCTGGTCGCATCGTCCCACCGCTGCTGCTCATAATAACGGCAAAGCGTAACCATATCCGATAACTGCCCTTCATGATGGCACAGCGCATTGCTCACACTCTGTGGCACCGCGATTTGCTTCATCAACTCAGCCATCGGCAGTTCAAGGAGGGTATCAAGCAGTGAAAACAGACCGCACATGAAGGCATTTTCAGCCAGCGTCGGTTCGTTCATCTTCTCTGCAATCAGTTCACAGAACTTTCCGCGCATCATGCTCAACGGGTAAAGCTCGCTGACGGTATCATTCCCCGCACTCGCCAGGACCACGACGGCAACAAACCGCCTGAGCTGGTTTTCCCCGAGATATCTGAGCACTTCACTCAGGGTTAACTTACTGAAATTACAGGCGCCGACATGTTTAAATGCGGTGTGCTTCATATAGCGCATGATTTTATACGACAAGGTGAGATCGGTTTTTATCAACGACTCGATGATCCGAAAATCAGGTTTATTGCGTCCCACTTCCATTTGCAGACGGAAAATAGCCAGCTGATTTTGCGATAATCTTTTATATTTAATCACCTCCGGACGGCAGAAAAAATATCCCTGAAAAAGAGAAAAACCTTCATCCCGGTATAGTTTGAATTCCTCTTTAGTCTCAATTTTTTCAGCGAGATATTTAATATGTCCGGTCAGGTGTTTACGTTCATTCAGATACTGTTTAATTTGCGCTAAGGAATAATTTCTGACATCGAATTTCAGTATTGAAATATAGGGTAAAAAAGCATCCCACTCCGGAGCAAGGGTGAAATCATCAAGTGCGAAGTGGTATCCGTGCGCATGCATTTCCCTGACAGCCAGCAATAGTTCTTCCCCTGGAACAGCATCCTCCAGGATCTCAATGACCACTTTCTCTTTATCAAGCGCCTCTCCACTGCGGTCAATGACCATCCTGGAAGGAAAATTAATAAACGACACATGCGCCCCGGCGATGCGCTGAGAGGGCACACATAAAAACTGGTCGGATATCATTCTGGAGGTGGCATATTCCGCCGACACATCCGGAAAACGGTTTGTCATCCCATCTCTGAAAAGCAGCTCATAAGCTACCGTATTCATATCAGGATTAAAAATGGGTTGTCGCGCGATAAATCCGTACATATCCCATCCTCCTCTACAACTTTATATTTATTAGCATCCTCTTTCTACACGACGATAACGAGCATTATCGAGTACTATTTTGATTGAATGCACAAAATAAAAGCATCCACACTAACTAACAGGATTTGAAATCCTGAAATTTAAATTAAATATACCTGGTACTCTACAGAAAGGAGGCGATATATCCGATAAGTAATGTGTGCCTGCCCGACATGCACAACATTACGGGAGATGAGAATGAAAGACGCCATGGTCCGAAAACAAAAAATGAGAGTCAAGACGTTGATGCTATTGTCCATTTTCCTCACCGTGACGGTGGGCTTTACCGCAACGATCGGGTTTATGATGTGGCAGTGGATGGCACAGCAAGACATTCTGGCCAAAAAACATATCCGACAAATTGCCGAAGTGCAGTCTTTGCAGGTCAGCAAACAGCTGGATTCCGCCCTGTCAGCCGCCCGGGATATGGGTAACAGCGCTCTGGCGCTGCACGAGGCGGGCGTAACCGATCGTCAGAGCCTCAATCAGTTGCTCACCCATTATCTCTCGGCTCACCCACAGTTTCTCTCCATGTCGATGGCCTTTGAACCCAACGCTTTCGACGACAAAGACGCCACTTTTGCCGGGCAGAGCGGTGAAGACCCTGCCGGGCGTTACGCCCGCTACGTCGACCGCGACGCCACCGGCAAACCCGCATTGCACTTGCTGACGGATTTCGAATCGCCGGGCAGCGGCGATTATTATTTGCTGCCGAAGCAGCGTCATAAAGATGTGATCATCGAACCTTATATTTATCCCTACAACGGCGTGGACGTGATGCTTACCTCAATTGCCGCGCCCATCATGCGTGATGGTCAGTTCCTGGGATCAGTCACCTCTGACTTCTCGCTTGCCACGCTGCAGTCGATGATCGGGGCGATTAAACCGTGGAACGGCACTGGTTACGCCCTGCTCCTCTCCGCGGGTAATAACGTGGTTTCCAGTCCGGACAAACGTGCCACAGGCAAGCCTTACGCGGGCAAGATTGCCGGTAATGACGTCATCCGGGCGGACGATCCGCTACTGAAAGAAGAAGTGTTTATCACCTGGCAGGACATTGTTATCGGCAACAGTCAGACACCGTGGAAACTGGCTATTGTCACACCGGTCAGCGAAGTGATGGCCGAAGCAAGGGCATTTTTACTGAAAGCTATCATCCTGATGGTGTTAAGCATCGTTGCCGTCAGTCTGGTGATGGCACAGATATTTACCCGTAAAGTTGACCGTCCGGTTGGAGGCGAACCGGCAGATGCCGCGGGGATCGCCCTGGCTGTTGCCCAAGGGGATCTGAACAATACCATCCCGGTTCGTCCCGGGGATACCAGCAGTATTTTTTACGCGCTGCACACTATGCAGATGCAGCTCAAGCGCATCGTCGACAATATCAGCGAAGCCAGCCATTCCGTACACGGCGGCACCAGCGAAATTTCGGCGGGTAATCTTGATCTCGCTTCACGTACCGAAGAACAGGCGGCAGCGATTGTTGAAACAGCCGCCAGCATGGAAGAGATTTCGGTCACGGTGAAGAACAATGCCGATAATGCGCATAAGGCGACAACGTTGACCGACCGCGCCGCCACGCTCGCCGGGCACGGGGAAACACTGGTGAACGACGTGGTCGTTGTGATTGGAGAGATTGATGAGAGCGCACGTAAGATCGGCGAGATTAACAGCATCGTCGATGGCATTGCTTTCCAGACCAATATCCTGGCGCTGAATGCTGCCGTTGAAGCGGCCCGGGCTGGCGAACAGGGACGCGGTTTTGCGGTAGTGGCAGGTGAAGTCCGCAATCTTGCCCAGCGCAGCGCTAACGCGGCTAAAGAGATCTCTCAGCTGATCGCCGAGTCGTCAGGTCGCGTCAGCAAAGGCGTTGAGCTGGTCAATGAGACGGGGGTCATGATGAAACAGGTCATTGAGGCCGTATCGCATGTCCATCTGGTGATCAACGATATGGTTCAGGCCCTGGACGAGCAGAATCGGGGAATTAGCCAGGTGAGCACTGCCGTCAATCAAATGGACAGTACGACCCAGCAGAATGCTTCTCTGGTTCAGCAAATCTCTGCGGCTGCCCTCTCGCTGGACGAACAGGCTAAGTCGCTGGAGAAAACGCTGGCGTTCTTTAATTCATAACAAAAAGGCACCCGGAAACGGGTGCCTTTTTGGATTACAGCCCTTTCAGCAGCTTGTCGACAAATTCCGGTACGACCGTACTTGCCAGGCCATAGTGCTTCTCTTCAAACTCGCTTCCCACCTGGCTTGGTTCCAGGTTCAGTTCGACCGTATGCGCGCCATGCAGCCGCGCCTCGTGAACAAACCCCGCTGCCGGGTAGACATGGCCTGACGTGCCAATAGCGATAAACACATCTGCCATCGCCAACGCACTGTAGATCTCATCCATCCCCAGCGGCATCTCACCAAACCAGACCACATGCGGACGCAGCCGCGCGGGGAACTGACAGCAGTGGCATTTATCCTCTGGCAGCACGTCCTCTTTCCAGTCCAGCACCTGACCGCTCCAGGCACAGCGAACTTTCAGCAGCTCACCGTGCATATGGATGATGTTGTGGTTACCGGCCCGCTCATGCAGGTTGTCGATATTCTGCGTAATCAGCAGAAAGCGATCGCCCAGCGCCTCTTCCAGCTTCGCCAGCGCCAGATGCGCCGCGTTCGGCGCAATCTCTGGCTGCTGAAGCTGGCGACGGCGGGCGTTGTAAAACGCCTGCACGAGATCCGGGTCGCGGGCAAAGCCTTCCGGCGTGGCCACATCCTCCACGCGGTGCTCTTCCCACAGCCCGTCCGCCGCGCGGAAGGTTCGAATTCCTGACTCGGCGGAGATCCCCGCGCCAGTCAGCACCACCACTCTGGGTTTATCCATCGCTTCTGGCATCATTCTGTCTCTGAAAAAGATCCGCTGGCGCAAGCGCTCACGTAAGCGGCGTTTGTTTTTGCGAAAACGGCTGAGTCGACCCTGGCGACGCGACAGCATAGAAACCTCGTAAACTAATCGGTGAGATGAAGGAATGCGGCTCCGCGCATGCCTCCTGCGTCCCCGTGTCGCGCGCGTTCAATACGCGGCACGCGGGCAACCGGCAATAAATGTCGGGGCAAACGCCCGGACAACCGTTCCGTAATCGCGGTAAAGTTTGAAAGCCCTCCCCCGATCACCAGCAGGTCCGGGTCGACGATGGTGAGAATGTTTCCCAGACACACCGCCAGCAGATCCAGATAGCGCTCAACGTGCTCACGCGCCTGCGCATCCCCTTGCTCCCACAGGGTAATGATTTGAGGAGCTTCAAGTTTCTGATGATAGAAGTGTTCGTAAAGCCATGCAAACCCGCGGCCTGACAGGTAGTTCTCAATACAGCCGTGCTGACCGCAGCCGCAACGGGTCAGCGGGAAATCACGCCCCACCACATCAAGCGCATCCACCGGCAGACGGATATGGCCGAACTCGCCTGTGATGTAGCTGCGCCCGGTGATGGGCTTACCGTTGAAAATGATCCCACCACCAACGCCGGTGCCGAGGATCAGCCCCATCACCAGGGGATACTGTGTAAATTCTTCGTCCCAGGCTTCCGAGAGCGCAAAGCAGTTGGCATCATTGTCTAAACGCACGTCGCGTTCAAGGAGAGCAGAGAGATCGGCGCGCAGCGGTTTACCGCTGGCGGCAGGCACGTTGGCCGCGTAAAGCGTACCGTCGTCGGTTTCGGGCATGCCCGGAATACCAATGCCGACGCTGCCTTTCACGCCGAAACGTTCATCCGCCTGCGCCACCAGCGCGGCAATGGCGGTTAAAAATTCGTCGTAGCTTTTGCGCGGCGTGGGAACGCGGGTTTCCCACTGCAGTTTGAGATCTTTATCAAACACGCCGAGCGCAATCTTGGTGCCGCCAATATCAAATCCATAATACATAATGCATTCCTCTTTCTGACATAGCGGCCTCAAAACCGCTACATCATGACGTAATTACTGGCCACTTAGTACCCTCGCCGGATCAATTCGGCTTGCGCGACGCGCCGGATACCAGCTTGCCAGCAGACTCAGTAAAAGTGCTGTCACCAGCACATAAAAAACGTCCAGCCAGTGCAGTTCAGACGGCAGGAAGTCAATAAAATAGATATCACCCGACAGGAACTGGTGACCAATAAGTTTTTCAATGCCGTTGATAATCGGCGTAAGTTGCAGAGAAACCACCACACCAATCACCACGCCGCACAGGCTACCGAATAGCCCCGCCAGCAAACCGTACCAGACAAAGATGGCGCGGATAAGACCGTCTTTTGCGCCTAAGGTGCGCAGCACAGCAATATCGCCACTCTTGTCTTTGACCGCCATCACCAGCGTCGAGACAATGTTAAAGCACGCGACACCAATCACCAGCACCATCGCCAGGTACATAATGGCTCGGATCATCTGGATATCACGGTACATATACCCGTAAGTGCCGATCCAGCTTTTGATGTAGACATAGTTATTGGTCACACCGCCTGCGTCACGTACCAGTTTGTTGGCGTTAAAGACGTCGTTAACCTTAATGGCAATGCCCGTCACGCTGTCGCCCATATCGAGATACTGACGCGCATCTTCCATCGGCACCATCGCAAAGCTGTGGTCAAGCTGGCCGCTCAGCTGAAGAATACCGGTGACATGAAGACGCACGCGTTTAGGCTGCTGCAGTTTGTGGTCGGCACTGGCGTTCGGGATCATGATTGACACCCAGTCGCCCTGCTTCACTTTCAGAGCATCGGCAACGCCTTTACCCATGATGATCTGCTGCTCACCGGCCTTAAAGTTCGCCCATGCGCCGTTCTGTACATACTTCGGCAGTGCGCTCAGACGCTCCTCCTGCGCCGGGTTTACCCCTTTTACCTGAATGGCGCGCAGGTTTACCCCGCTCTCCACCAGCCCGGTAAAGTTAATGTAGGGGGCGGCGGCGGCAATGCCCGGCACTTTTTCCACTTTGGTCAGGGCATCGCTCCAGTTGTTCCACGGTTGGTTAACCGGCTCGATCTCCCCGTGCGGTACCACCGCCAGAATGCGGTTGTTGAGTTCGCGCTCAAAGCCGTTCATGGCGCTCAGCCCCACAATCAGCACGGCGACACCCAGCGCAATGCCCACGGTGGAAATCACCGAAATAAGCGATACCATGCCACCGCGACGGCGACCGCGGCTAAAACGTAGCCCAATGAGTAACGATAACGGTGAAGCCATTACTCCGCTCCCATCAGGGTCAGCTCGGCGTTCAGATGACCGTCACGCATCTCAAGCTGGCGTCCCATGCGTTTTGCCAGCTGCAGGTCGTGGGTCACCACCAGAAATGCGGTGCCCTGCGAGGCGTTCAGCTCGCCCAGAAGCTGGAAAATACTGTCCGCATTGCGCGCGTCCAGGTTACCGGTAGGCTCATCCGCCAGCACCAGACGCGGGTTGTTGACCAGCGCACGGGCAATCGCCACGCGCTGGCGCTCGCCGCCGGAAAGCTCAGAGGGACGATGGTTACCGCGATGGCCCAGCCCTACCGCTTTCAGCATGTCGCTGGCGCGGGCGTTAATTTCTGCCGGTTTCTTTTTGCCAATCAGCAGCGGCATCGCCACGTTTTCCAGCGCCGTGAAGTCCGGCAGCAGGTGATGGAACTGGTAGATAAAACCGAGCTCACGGTTACGTAACTCGGCCTTCGCCGCTGAGGACATTTTGCTCATCGGCTTGCCGGAGAAAATCACGTCTCCGCTGGTTGGGGTATCCAGCCCGCCCAGCAGGTGTAATAAGGTACTTTTGCCGGAACCAGAGCTACCGACAATCGCCATCATCTCGCCTTCTCCCACGCTAAAGCTCACATTGTGCAGCACGTCAGTCTGCACAGTGCCTTCCTGATAGCGTTTGGACAGGTTGTCGCATTGCAACAGGATCTTATTCATAACGTAAAGCCTCAGCGGGTTGAGTGGCGGCAGCGCGCCAGGAAGGATAAAGCGTAGAAAGCAGCGCAATCGCCATCGCGGCCAGCGCAATTCCGATCACCTGTAGTGGCTCAATCGCCACAGGCAGCGCCGCACCATCGAGCAACGCACCGATGATCGGCATTAAGTTGTTAAGCTGGCTGGCAAGCAGTGCACCCAGCACTGCCCCAAGCAGCGCGCCGATAATCCCGGCGCTAGCACCCTGTACCATAAAGACCGCCATGATCTGGCGCGGCGTGAGTCCCTGGGTTTGCAGAATAGCGACTTCACCCTGTTTCTCCATCACCATCAGTCCCAGTGAGGTAATGATGTTAAACGCGGCAACGGCCACGATCAGGCTCAGCAGCAGCCCCATCATATTTTTTTCCATGCGTACGGCCTGGAACAGTTCGCCTTTACGCTCACGCCAGTCCTGCCATTTGGTCCCTTCCGGCAGTTTTTGCTGGCTGAGGGTATCAACTTTCAACGGTGCGTCGAGCCACAGGCGCCAGCCGGTAATATTCCCTGCCGGGTAGCGCATCAGGCGCGAAGCGTCCTGGATATTAACCAGCATCTGGTAACCATCGACTTCGCTGTTGGCGGCAAAGGTACCAATCACGTTGAACAGGCGCTGGCTTGGCAAGCGCCCCATTGGCGTGAACTGGCTGGCAGACGGCACCATCACACGCAGCTGATCGCCGCGGTTGACGCCAAGCTGCCCGGCAAGCTGTTCGCCCAGAATCACGTTGTATTTACCCGCTTCCAGATCGGTCTGTTTTACGTTAACCAGATACGGCGTCAGCGGATCGTTTTGCGCCGGGTCAATCCCCAGCATCACGCCGACCGCCACGCTGCGGGCGCTTTGCAGCACCACATCGCCTGTGGTTAACGGCGCAACGCGCGTGACACCCTGTAACTTCGCCGCGCTTTCCGGCAGCTGTTGCGGGTTAACCGAACCGTTGGTTGATGAGAGAACGGCCTGCGGCATCAGCCCCAGGATGTTGTTTTGCAGCTCGCGTTCAAAGCCATTCATGACGGACAGTACCGTCACCAGAGCCATCACGCCAAGCGTAATGCCAATAGTCGAAAGCCAGGAGACAAAGCGACCGAAGCGGTCCGCGGCGCGCCCACGCATGTAACGTAAGCCTATGAAGAGTGCGACAGGTTGGTACATGAAATCCGTCTGTTTGCTGATAGCAGACCCACGAGTATATAAGCGAATCCGCTAAGCGTAAATGACTGAAACAGTAAGCTTTGGTAATCATTTTTCCGAAAAATTCAGATAAATCAGAGTGCTATTGTCTGAATACTCGCCTTGTAACCTCCACCTTTTCCGAAAAAGCTCCTGATACAGACTGTTACCCGTTACATCCAGGCGTCGTTTAACAACAATTGCTCGTTCGTTTATGGCAATAAGGTAGTGGCGAACAATGAAGCAAAAAGCATTATGGATTAACCAGATAAAAGGGCTGTGTATCTGCCTGGTGGTTATTTACCATTCGGTTATCACGTTTTATCCGCATCTGATCGGGCTGCAACACCCGCTCTCCGGCCTTCTCGCCAAATGCTGGGTCTATTTTAACCTCTATCTCGCTCCGTTCCGAATGCCGGTCTTCTTCTTTATCTCCGGCTATCTGATCCGTCGTTATATTGCTGAGGTGGACTGGCGAACCAGTCTCGACAAACGGATCTGGAGCATTGTCTGGGTCCTGGCGCTGTGGGGCATCCTGCAATGGCAGGCGCTGACCCATATGAATGCCTGGCTGGCACCCGAGCGTGAACTCGCCACATCATCGAATGCGGCCTACGCCGACTCGCTCTCAGGATTTGTGCTGGGGATGCTCACCGCCAGCACCAGCCTCTGGTATCTGTATGCTCTGGTGGTGTACTTCACGCTGTGTAAACTGCTGAGCCGATGGAAGCTGCCGGTACTGGGGCTGCTGGCGCTGGCAAGTATCGCGATCAACTTCCTGCCGCTACCGTGGTGGGGGATGAACAGCGTGGTACGCAACATGATCTACTACAGCCTCGGGGCGTGGTATGGCGCAGAGATGATGGCGTGGATGAAAAGCCTCAACCTGCGCCGCATCTGGCTGGCAACTGGCGCTTTCGCCGCCGTCTCCGTGGTGCTGTGGTTTGCTAACGTCCCGCTACTGCTCTCTGTGTTGTCGATTGTGTTGATCATGAAGCTTTTTTATAACCTTGAGCAGCGTTATGCCGTGCATCCTGACAACTTGCTGAACGTGATTGGCTCAAACACGATCGCGATTTATACCACCCACCGCATCTTAATCGAGGCCTTTAGCCTGTTCCTGATTGGCGAGATGAATAGTGCCTTGTGGCCGGTCTGGGCGGAGTTGGGTCTGCTTCTGATCTACCCGTTTGCCAGCCTGCTTATCTGTACACTTGCCGGGCTCGGGGTGCGTAAACTCTCCACCGCGCTGTTCGGGGACGTTTTCTTCTCCCCTCCGTCAACGCTGAGCCTGTCGCCATCCTCCCGTTGATGGCTCTCTTCGCCCCTGCTGGGGCGAATTTTCCCCCTGTGCGGTTCTGGTTTGCTTATACAAAACGATCGAGGATAATAAAGACATTGCGTATCAGTGATATGCCCCAATACTGTTGGTATATCCATAAGAGACTCTGACATAGCCATGCCTGAACACTATCGTTATTCCTTGCCTGTCAAAGCGGGTGACCAGCGCCAGCTGGGTGAACTCACGGGCGCGGCGTGCGCCACGCTGGTAGCGGAAATCGCTGAGCGTCATCCTGGCCCGGTAATTCTGGTTGCCCCGGACATGCAAAACGCCCTGCGTCTGCACGACGAAATTCGCCAGTTCACCGATAGCCTGGTGTTCAGCCTGGCCGACTGGGAAACGCTGCCCTATGACAGCTTCTCCCCACATCAGGAGATCATCTCCTCGCGTTTGTCGACGCTGTATCAACTCCCGACCATGCAGCGTGGCGTGCTGATTGTACCGGTGAATACCCTGATGCAGCGCGTCTGTCCGCACAGCTATCTGCACGGTCACGCGCTGGTGATGAAAAAAGGTCAGCGCCTGTCCCGCGACACCCTGCGCGTGCAGCTGGACAGCGCCGGATATCGCCATGTTGATCAGGTGATGGAACACGGAGAATACGCCACGCGCGGTGCGTTACTCGATCTCTATCCAATGGGGAGTGACCAACCGTATCGCCTGGACTTTTTCGATGATGAAATCGACAGCCTGCGCGTGTTTGACGCTGACACGCAGCGTACGCTGGAAGAAGTGGAATCTATCAATTTACTGCCCGCCCACGAGTTCCCGACGGACAAAACCGCTATCGAACTGTTCCGCAGCCAGTGGCGCGATAAATTCGACGTCAAACGCGATGCCGAACATATTTATCAGCAGGTCAGCAAAGGTACGCTGCCCGCAGGTATTGAGTACTGGCAACCGCTGTTCTTCAATGAACCCCTGCCTCCGCTGTTTAGCTACTTCCCGGCAAATACGCTGATTGTTAACACCGGAGATATCGACGCCAGCGCCAGCCGCTTTGAAAACGAAACCCGCGCCCGCTTTGAAAGCCGCGGCGTTGACCCGATGCGCCCGCTGTTGCCCCCGGAGGCGCTCTGGCTGCGAACCGATGAACTCAACGCCGAGCTGAAGCGTTGGCCGCGTATGCAGCTTAAAACCGATTCGCTTGCCGCCAAAGCCGCCAATACCAACCTCGCGTTTCAGACGTTGCCAGATCTGGCCGTTCAGGCGCAGCAGAAATCACCGCTGGATAATCTGCGGAAGTTTCTGGAATCCTTTACCGGCCCGGTGGTGTTCTCGGTTGAAAGTGAAGGCCGTCGCGAAGCACTCGGGGAGCTGCTGGGGCGCATTAAAGTGGCGCCGAAGCGTATCCTGCGTCTGAGCGAAGCCACCGGAAACGGTCGTTATCTGATGATTGGCGCCGCCGAACATGGGTTTATTGATACGCTCAATAACCTGGCGCTGATTTGTGAAAGCGACCTGCTGGGTGAGCGCGTCGCACGTCGCCGTCAGGACAGCCGTCGTACCATCAACCCGGACACGCTGATTCGCAACCTGGCCGAGCTACACCCGGGCCAGCCGATTGTTCACCTGGAGCATGGCGTCGGGCGTTACCAGGGAATGACCACGCTAGAAGCAGGCGGTATCAAAGGTGAATACCTGATGCTGACCTACGCGAACGACGCCAAACTGTATGTTCCGGTCTCTTCCCTGCATCTGATCAGCCGCTACGCGGGTGGCGCAGAAGAGAATGCGCCATTGCATAAGCTGGGTGGCGATGCCTGGGCACGCGCGCGCCAGAAAGCAGCGGAAAAAGTGCGTGACGTGGCGGCTGAGCTGCTGGATATCTATGCACAACGCGCGGCCAAAGAGGGCTTCGCCTTTAAACATGATAAAGAACAGTATCAACTGTTCTGCGACAGCTTCCCGTTTGAAACCACGCCAGATCAGGCCCAGGCCATTAACGCCGTGCTGAGCGACATGTGTCAGCCACTGGCAATGGACCGCTTAGTCTGTGGCGACGTAGGCTTCGGCAAAACCGAAGTGGCGATGCGCGCCGCCTTCCTTGCGGTTGAAAACAACAAGCAGGTAGCGGTACTGGTGCCAACCACCCTGCTCGCTCAGCAGCACTTCGACAACTTCCGCGACCGTTTCGCCAACTGGCCGGTACGTATTGAGATGCTCTCGCGTTTTCGCAGCACCAAAGAGCAGACGCAGATCCTCGAACAGGCAAGTGAAGGCAAAATCGATATTCTGATCGGCACCCACAAGCTGCTGCAAAGCGACGTGAAGTGGAAAGACCTGGGGCTGCTGATCGTCGATGAAGAGCACCGCTTTGGGGTACGTCATAAAGAGCGCATCAAAGCGATGCGTGCCGATGTCGATATCCTCACCCTGACCGCAACGCCAATCCCGCGAACCCTGAACATGGCGATGAGCGGCATGCGCGACCTGTCCATTATTGCCACCCCACCGGCGCGTCGTCTGGCGGTGAAAACCTTTGTCCGCGAGTACGATAATCTGGTGGTACGTGAGGCGATTCTGCGTGAAGTACTGCGCGGAGGTCAGGTCTATTACTTATACAATGATGTGGAAAATATCCAGAAAGCGGCGGACAGGCTGGCGGAGCTGGTACCGGAAGCGCGCATTGCTATCGGTCACGGGCAGATGCGTGAGCGCGAGCTGGAAAGGGTGATGAACGACTTCCACCACCAGCGCTTTAACGTCCTGGTGTGTACCACCATCATTGAAACCGGGATCGATATTCCGACGGCGAATACCATCATCATCGAACGAGCCGATCACTTTGGTCTGGCGCAACTCCACCAGCTGCGCGGCCGCGTCGGGCGTTCACACCATCAGGCCTACGCCTGGTTGTTAACGCCGCATCCGAAAGCGATGACCACCGATGCCCAAAAGCGTCTGGAAGCGATCGCCTCCCTGGAAGATCTTGGCGCAGGCTTTGCGCTGGCAACACACGACCTGGAGATCCGTGGTGCCGGCGAACTGCTGGGTGAAGACCAGAGCGGCTCCATGGAGACCATCGGCTTCTCCCTGTATATGGAATTGCTGGAAAACGCGGTCGATGCCCTGAAGGCCGGACGCGAGCCGTCGCTGGAAGATCTCACCAGCCAGCAGACCGAGGTTGAATTGCGTATGCCTTCCCTGCTGCCGGATGATTTCATTCCGGATGTAAATACCCGGCTGTCGTTCTATAAACGCATCGCCAGTGCGAAGAGTGAGAACGAACTGGAAGAGATTAAGGTTGAGCTGATCGACCGCTTCGGCCTGCTGCCAGACCCTGCGAGAAATCTGCTGGACATCGCACGCCTGCGTCAGCAGGCGCAGAAGCTCGGTATTCGGAAGCTCGAAGGGAATGAAAAAGGTGGCGTGATTGAATTTGCCGAGAAGAACCACGTCAACCCGATGTGGCTGATCGGTCTGCTGCAAATGCAGCCGCAACATTTCCGTCTGGATGGTCCAACGCGCCTGAAATTTACCCAGGAGCTAACGGAACGCAAAACCCGCATGGATTGGGTGCGTCACTTTATGCGTCAACTGGAAGAGAACGCGATCGCTTAACCCATTCTCCCCCTCTAGCGGGGGGAGAATTTACAAACACTTTGCACTTCACCCGATCTTCCCGACACACCCATTCGCCATAATTATCATTAACGCCTTATAAAACAATAACCTTAATATTTATATGGACTATGGTAATGATGACCTCTTCGCGTTTTACTCGCTGGATAACATTGTTTGCGCTGGCAGCCACCGTCGCGGTTGCGCTTCCTGCCCGTGCAAACACCTGGCCACTTCCACCACCGGGCAGCAAGGTCGTGGGGGAAAACCGCTTTCATGTGGTTGAAAACAATGGTGGCTCACTGGAAGCGATTGCTAAAAAATATAACGTCGGTTTTCTGGCGCTTCTTCAGGCGAACCCTGGCGTGGACCCTTATGTACCGCGTGCGGGCAGCGTACTCACCATCCCGTTGCAAACAATCCTGCCGGACGCCCCGCGCGAGGGGATCGTCATAAATCTGGCAGAGTTACGTCTCTACTATTACCCACCGGGTAAGAATGAAGTTACTGTCTACCCTATCGGTATTGGTCAGTTGGGCGGTGATACCCTGACGCCAACGATGGTTACCACAGTATCAGATAAGCGCGCTAACCCAACCTGGACACCCACGGCTAATATTCGTGCCCGTTATAAAGCACAGGGCATCGACCTTCCGGTTGTTGTCCCGGCAGGACCTGACAACCCAATGGGTCACCACGCGATTCGCCTGGCGGCTTACGGTGGTGTCTATCTGTTGCATGGAACGAATGCAGACTTTGGCATCGGCATGCGCGTCAGCTCCGGCTGTATTCGTCTGCGTGATGACGATATCAAGACGCTTTTCAACGTCATCACACCGGGAACCAAGGTGAATATTATCAATACGCCGATTAAAGTCTCGGAAGAGCCGGGTGGCGTGCGACTGGTAGAAATTCACCAGCCATTATCGAAAAACATCGGCGATGA
This sequence comes from Enterobacter sp. E1, assembly GCF_016809815.1. Lineage (NCBI taxonomy): Bacteria > Pseudomonadati > Pseudomonadota > Gammaproteobacteria > Enterobacterales > Enterobacteriaceae > Enterobacter > Enterobacter sp. E1. Next base: position 264,168 of record NZ_JAFBJM010000001.1, read on the forward strand.
CCCGCAGACATTGCCCATTAACCTGAATGCCGCAATGGTAAGTTTTAAAACGAATACCAGCACCGATGGCGTAGTCATGGAGCGCGCAATGGAGGCCCGGTCAGGGATGCCAACCGATGTCACCCGACATCACAACGTCGCTTCACAGGCGATGTAAACGCACAGATAAGAAAAACGCCCTGCTCATGCAGGGCGTTTTTTATTGCAGTGGCATAAATGAGGGTTCAGCCGGGCTTATTTGTAGATAACAGCAGTGCCGTGCAGCGTGTTAGGACCGGTAACAGAGGTGATGCGGTAAGATTTTGCACCCATCTCTTGTGCTTTTTGCGCCAGCTGATCTTCCAGGGAGCCCAGGTTAGTACCGGCAGACGCAGAGATAGTGCCAACTTTATGCTGATCTACAGGGGTGGATTGCACCTGTACAGCTGCAAAGCTTGCGAATGAAAGTGAACTCAGGACTGCGGCAGCGATGAGGGTTTTTACGTTTTTCATGATGTTTACCTTTAGCAGATGAATTTGGAGGTCGTTAATCATTTAGTTAACGATCGATAGGTAAATGATAAATGTGATCCAGGTCACGCGTCAACATAATTTTATAACGAGCATTAACTTATTTTTAAAGTCGTTATTTTTCATACGTATATGATTAATTTATTTTTAAGCATTCTGCACTGGTGGTGGGTTGCGTTTATTTTTATAATGGTCATTCACCAAACCAACAGAGGACCAACGGCAAATGACAACCGATGTCACGAGTTGTGCGAAGAAAAGCCGTGGCCGACCAAAAGTGTTTGACAGGGATGCAGCGCTTGATAAGGCCATGACTCTCTTCTGGCAACATGGGTATGAAGCAACTTCGCTTTCCGATCTGGTAGAAGCTACCGGAGCCAAAGCGCCGACGCTGTATGCCGAATTTACCAATAAAGAGGGGCTGTTCAGGGCAGTGCTGGACAGATACATTTCGCGCTTTGCAGCGAAGCACGAAGCCCAACTTTTTTGTGAAGAGAAAAGCGTTGAACAGGCGCTACGGGACTTTTTCACTAGCGTCGCCACTTGCTTCAGCAGTAAAGATACGCCTGCGGGCTGCTTTATGATTAACACCTCTGCCACCCTTGCGGCGTCCTCTAAAGAGATCGCTAAAACGGTGAAGTCGCGTCATGCCATGCAGGAGGAGACGCTAAGTGCGTTTCTGGCACAGCGTCAGCAGCGTGGTGAAATTCCCGCGCATTGCAATCCTCAGATACTGGCGCAATACCTGAGCTGTATTTTGCAGGGGATGTCGATAAGCGCACGTGAAGGCGCAACGCTGGAAAAACTGCAGAGTATTACCGATACCACCCTACGACTGTGGCCTGAACTACTCAAAATCTGAAGCAAAAAAAAGCTCCTCAGCCTGAGCGCATGAGGAGCTAAATTCAGAGAACATCTTTTTTACACTTTGTTATTCAGAACCAGCTGACCATTTCCATCCAGTGGAATTTGTGTGCCAGGATCTTTATCCATGCGGATTTTGCCCTGCTGATCGCCAATTTTGTACGTCACGTCATAACCCAGCATTTTTTCCGACTTGTCATAGACGGTTTTACAGCGTTGCTGAGTCGTAGTGTAGGTATCATTATCCTGCATCGCGCCCTGCACCTGGTTACCGGCATAGCCGCCGCCCAGCGCGCCGACCACGGTCGCCACATCTTTACCCCGACCACCACCAAACTGGTGACCAATTACGCCCCCCGCTACCGCACCCAGAACAGAACCGGCAATGCGGTTTTCATCCTGTACCGGACGACGGTGCGTCACGGAGACGTTGCGGCACTCCTGACGAGGGGTTTTCACGGTTTCTTTAATCGGTGTAGCAGAAACCACCTGTGCATACTGCGGGCCGCGATCTAATACGTTGAGACTGGCAACGGCAGCCACACCTAACGCAGCCGCGACGCCAATCCCTATACCCGCCAACATTGATTTATTCACGGGACTTCCTCCTTTGTTGCTATTGGTAACAATTTTGCAATGGAGACAAGGCTTCGCCAATAAGATAAAGGATCAAAAAAGGGGCGTTGAGAGGAGATATATTGTATTTAGGAGAACTCTTAAGCACTCAATCTATGATGAGCAGCATGATATGCTAAAAACTCCCTCCGGAGGACCCGGAGGGAGTGAAAGATTAGTGCAGCTTAAGACGCGGACGGATCACACGGTTGATTCTGCCCACCAGCATCATCAGCCCGGTTTTGAAGTAGCCGTGCAGCGCAATCTGGTGCATACGGTACAGGGAGATATACACGAAGCGGGCAATGCGCCCTTCTACCATCATTGAGCCACGCATCAGGTTGCCCATCAGGCTGCCGACGGTAGAGAAGTTTGACAGCGATACCAGAGAACCGTGGTCTTTATAGACATAGCCTTTCAATGGCTTGCCTTTGTACTGCGCCAGAATGTTGTGCAGCACCAGGCTTGCCATCTGGTGAGCAGCCTGGGCGCGCGGCGGCACGAATCCACCTTCAGGACGCGCGCAGGAAGCACAGTCACCGATAGCAAAAATTTCAGGATCACGTGTAGTTTGCAGCGTCGGCTCCGTCACCAGCTGGTTAATGCGGTTCGTTTCCAGGCCGCCGATATCTTTCATAAAGTCAGGTGCTTTGATACCCGCTGCCCAGACCATCAGATCCGCTTTGATGTATTCGCCGTCCTTGGTGTGCAAGCCACCTTCGTCTGCGCTGGTCACCATCGTCTGCGTCAGCACCCGCACGCCCAGTTTGGTGAGCTCATTGTGCGCCGCACCGGAAATACGTGGCGGCAGCGCAGGCAGAATGCGCTCACCGGCTTCAACCAGCGTGACGTTCAGCGCTTCGTTGGTTAACCCTTTGTAACCGTAGCTGTGCAGCTGTTTCACCGCATTGTGCAGTTCCGCAGACAGCTCTACGCCCGTCGCACCACCGCCGACAATGGCGATATTAACTTTACCGTTCGCACCCAAATTGCTGGTGTACTTCAGGAACAGGTTCAGCATTTCCTGATGGAAACGACGCGCCTGGTGCGGGTTATCGAGGAAGATACAGTGCTCTTTCACGCCTGGCGTGTTGAAGTCGTTGGAGGTACTGCCCAGCGCCATGACCAGCGTGTCATACGCCAGTTTACGCTCAGGAACCAGCAGCTCCCCTTTTTCATCGCGCAGCTCTGCCAGGGTGATGGTTTTGCTTTCACGGTTGATATCCACCACCGAGCCCAGCTGGAACTGGAAATGATGGTTGCGCGCGTGCGCCAGATAGCTGAGCGCATCTACACCCTCATCCAGAGAACCGGTTGCCACTTCGTGCAGCAACGGTTTCCACAGGTGGCTGTGGTTACGATCTACCAGCGTAATTTTGGCTTTTTTACCGCGACCCAGCTTCTTGCCCAGCTGTGTAGCCAGCTCCAGCCCGCCAGCACCACCGCCTACAATCACTATCTTTTTCAATGGCGTAGTCAACGTGACCCCCTCAAATTATTAACCAATTGTTAATTAAAAGTTATAAAAATAACCCTTAATTAACAACAGGTTACATCACTGAAACCATTCAGGTGCATTGAGAATACCACGTCAGGCGCATTGGTCATACCAAAATTGATATGCATCAAGTTTTGATGGCTTAAAAGTAGACAATTCTGGTCAAAAAGAAAGCCCGGTACGCTTTCGCGGCCGGGCTTTGGTGCCTGCGGATGAGAGGTTAACCCAGCGTTTTAAACGCTTTGATACGCTGCAGGTGCGGTGAGATGTTTTTGAATTTGTGCGTCTGTTCTTCGTCCCAGACAATTTCATAGTAATGATGCAGCAGTTCAGCAGCCCGATGGCTGTTGAGCGCCTCATCTTTACGTGAAAGGATCACCAGACAGCGGTCGCGGTTTTTCTCACGAAAATTGCTGACGCACTTGGTCGCAATATCGACGTACTCTTCCGGACGGTCAATTTTGCCTTCCATATTCTCGTTCGGGAAAAGGTTAGGATTGAACACCACCTGGCGGATGTCGCACAGGAAGCCAATGCGTTCCGCCCAGTAGCCGCCCAGTCCTACACCGCAAATCAACGGACGGTCATCGACGTTGAGCTGCAACATCTTGTCCACTTCTTTGAGAAGATGTTGCATGTCATGCTTCGGATGGCGCGTGCTGTAACTGATCAGCCGAACATCCGGATCAATAAACTGCAGTTGCAACACCTTCTCATGATTACCAGGGCTGTTTGAGTCAAAACCGTGTAAATAGATGATCATTGTCTTCTCACCACGCTACGCCTTCCGGGAGGGTTTACAGGCTGGCTTTATGTGCCTGCCAGCGCTCATTCAGGTCTTCAAGCCGGGCGTTGACCGCCTTCCAGCGGGCCGAATCCATCAACTCCTGACGGCTAAATGAACCTTTATGATACAATTGTGTAACACGCTGTGCATTGATCGGCGACAGGTTATCCAGCACGCTAACGGCACCTTTACGATTATTGCAGACCAGGATCATATCGCAACCTGCATCCAGCGACGCCTGACCGCGTTCCGCATAGCTGCCCATAATCGCGGCCCCTTCCATCGACAAGTCGTCTGAGAAAATCACGCCATTGAACCCCAACTCCTGACGCAGAACGGTTTTCAGCCAGTGCGGAGAGCCGCTGGCAGGACGCGGGTCGACGTCGCTGTAAATCACGTGCGCTGGCATAATGGCGTCCAGCTTGTTATCGGTGATAAGCGAGCGGAACACCGACATATCTTTGGCTCGAATTTCCGCTTCCGGGCGCGGATCGCGCGGAGTTTCTTTGTGCGAGTCCGCGGTCACTGCACCGTGGCCCGGGAAGTGTTTCCCGGTGGTTTTCATTCCCGCATCGTGCATGCCGTCGATAAACCGGGTCGCCATCGCCAGCGCAATACGTGGATCTTCATGATATGAGCGTTCACCAATGGCAGCGCTGATATGTCCCACGTCCAGAACCGGGGCAAAACTAATGTCGATATCCATGGCAATCATTTCACTGGCCATCAGCCAGCCAGCTTCCTGCGCCAGTATTCCCCCCTCATCTGTACCCAGCAGTGCAGCAAAAGACTGGGCTGCTGGCAGACGGGTAAAACCTTCGCGAAAACGCTGCACGCGTCCACCTTCCTGATCGACGGCCACCACCAGATGATTGCGCGATGCGTCGCGGATCTGACGCACCAGTTCACGCAGCTGTGCCGGATCGTGATAGTTGCGGGTAAACAGGATCAGACCACCCACCTGCGGATGCGCCAGAATCTCACGCTCTTCCGCATCCAGTTCAAACCCTTCTACATCCAACATGACTGGACCCACACCAACCTCTCTTATCCTTTAGTTTGTAACTGACGCCAGGCATCGTCTGCCAGCGCAATAAATTGTTTGTCTCTGGACTGCTGCAAACGCATTTCAAACCAGCCAGCCATCAGCATCACAACCCACGGTCGCCACCGCCTGACCTGACGCGCAAGCACTTCAACATCAAAATGTGCCATCCTGGCGTAGTCTCGGACGAGGTTTTGCCGCGCGGCTTCACTCTCTGTCCAGACTGCCGCCAGCTCAAGCGCAACATCGCCGTCTCCGGCATATTCCCAGTCGATAAGCCTGGCTCCTGCTGACGTATGAACAATGTTCCCGATATGTACATCCATATGCAACGGAGAGAGCCGCATCGGCTGTGGCTCACCCGCTTTACGCAGCCGTTTAAGATGTGCAAGCCACATTGGGGTACGTCTGTCTGGCAGGGCTTGCTGCCAGTAGTGCTCAAGCAATGGAAGCAGTGCGATTCGCCACCCCAGACGCGGCTGCTGGTGCAAATGATACAACATAGCCGCAAGCACAGGGGTGTCCGGGAGCTCGCTTTTGACCTCACCCGCCAGATACCCAACAGCCATCCAGCCCTGCCGGAAAAAACAGGGTTCAGGCACAAGATCCGACGGAAGACGCTTCAGGGCGCGAAACTGACGACGAAAATGGGAAGCAGGTGCGAAAGGATCATGGTTCTGCCGCAATACCAACCGTTGTTCGTCTCGCTCTATAATGCAACTCGCGCCGCCAAGCCCGGATTGGGCCTGCGGCGCGATAAGGCGATACTGGGGAAAATAACGCGTCAGGATCTCTTCACGCGTAAATTCACTGCTGCGTAACGGCACCTTTACCTGACCAGATAATTTCGCCTGTCTGAACCAGCATCAATTGCATCTGCAGAGCTGGCGTATTCACATTCCCGGTGGCGTTAGAGTACAACACGTACTGTGCACCTACGTTACGGGCAATACCGATCGCCTTGCTACGGGTACCGAGACTATCCTGTGGTGACAGGCCCAGTTGCTGTTTAGCCACCGCGAGCTGCTGAGCCGAGACCAGCGTAAACTTACCGTTGTTTGCCAGAGCATTGCGCAGCGTCTCTGTCGCTTCACCCGCGTTCAGTGAACCGTTGGTACGGTTGTTCACGCTATCCACCAGCAACACACTGCCTGCCGTCACGCCTTGAGCCTGCAGCATTTTTCCCACCATCGGCTGCATCGCACCGTTCCAGTCATAATGACGCACGCGTGGCGCTGGTTGTGACGTCTGATCCGGATGTTCAATCGGGCCCGGCTGCGACGGGATTGACGGTACAGACGGCACGGTTGGCTCCGGCTGCGTGGGTTGTGTCGGCTGCTCAGTCCCGGGTTTAGCTTCTTCCACAGGCGCAGGCTGCTCAGTACGGGTCACACACCCTGCGAGGAATAAAGCAAAAGCTGTCACGAGCGCATAACGGCTCATATTTTTAATCAAGGTTCACCCCTTACAGATAAAGATAAAGTCTCACCTTATGTGCACCCAGATAGTTGGCGCTGCCATAGAGCGTTACCGACGATCTTGCCGGAATCGTGACGCTGCGCGGCGCCTCCAGCGGGTGCATTTCAAGACCTCTTACGTCATACCAGAAAAAACGGTAATGAACCGTCACAGGCTCATGTCTTTCATTAAAGAGCGTAGAGGAAGCAGAAGAGTTGATTTCACTGATGGTCAACGCAGGTTGTTGCGCCGTGATGCCCGCAGCAAGCACAGAAGATTCCATCACCAGCGTCTGTTCATCACTCACGGGGATCGCCGGACGCGAGCTGCACCCCGCAATCATCACCATCAGTATCAGCGCTGCAATACGCCCTTTAAGCATGTCAAAGACCTTTATGTGCCAGCATCGGTCCCAGAGGACGTCCACCCAGCAGATGCATGTGAATATGATAAACTTCCTGGCCGCCATGACGATTACAGTTCATGATCAGGCGGTAGCCGTCTTCAGCAATCCCTTCCTGTTCAGCAATTTTCGCGGCCACCGTCAGCATACGACCTAACGCCAGTTCGTGCTCGGCTTTTACGTCGTTTACGGTTGGAATCAGAATATTAGGAATGATGAGGATGTGAGTCGGTGCCTGAGGGGAAATGTCCCGGAAAGCCGTCACCAGTTCATCCTGATAGACGATATCCGAAGGAATTTCGCGACGGATAATTTTACTGAAAATTGTTTCTTCAGCCATGACCTTTTCCTTTTGTGTTTAGTCTGACGTGGTGCATCCGCTGTTAACACACTCTCTCAACGATCGTGTGACATAACGCAAGAGTATGAGCGAGTTTCTCCTGTCCTTTCAACCTTCTCCCCCGATTTCTTTCCCGAATGTTCATCTGCTGTATGAAGAGTGACCGCTTGCGCGCCTTAGAGACGTTTTTTAAGACATATTCCGCACCAATAAAAAAGGCAGCCATTCGGCTGCCTTAGTCTCCCCTGGTCACAACTTAGTGGCCGCGGATGTACTCATCCATTTCGGTTTTCAGGTTATCGGATTTAGTACCGAAGATTGCCTGAACACCAGAACCAGCCACAACAACACCTGCTGCACCCAGTTTTTTCAGGCCAGGCTGGTCTACTTTCGCGACGTCGGCAACGCTCACACGCAGACGGGTGATGCACGCGTCCAGGTTAGTGATGTTCTCTTTACCGCCGAACGCGGCAACCAGTGCCGGAGCCATTTCGCTGGTTGCACCTGCTTTGCTGTCTTCTGTTGCATCTTCACGACCTGGAGTTTTCAGGTCCAGTGCTTTGATCAGCACACGGAAGATGGTGTAGTAAACAACGGCATAGCACGCACCAACGATTGGGAACAGCCACAGTTTGCTGCTGTTACCGGACAGAACGATGAAGTCGATCAGGCCGTGAGAGAAGGACGTACCGTCACGCATACCCAGCAGGATACAGATTGGGAACGCCAGACCCGCCAGAATCGCGTGGATAACGTACAGGATCGGTGCAACGAACATGAAGGAGAACTCGATCGGCTCGGTGATACCGGTCAGGAACGAGGTCAACGCTGCGGAGATCATGATACCACCCACTTTTGCACGGTTCTCTGGCTTAGCAGAGTGCCAGATAGCAATCGCGGCAGCTGGCAGACCGTACATTTTGAACAGGAAGCCACCTGACAGTTTACCTGCAGTTGGGTCACCCGCCATGTAGCGTGGGATATCACCGTGGAATACCTGGCCTGCCGCGTTGGTGTATTCACCAATCTGCATCTGGAAAGGTACGTTCCAGATGTGGTGCAGACCGAATGGTACCAGGCAGCGTTCAACGAAGCCGTAGATACCGAACGCAACAACGGGGTTCTGGTAGGCCGCCCACTGAGAGAATGCCTGAATCGCGGAACCAATTGGTGGCCAGATGAAGGACAAGATCACGCCAGTGAAAATCGCTGCCAGACCAGAGATGATCGGAACGAAACGCTTGCCCGCGAAGAAGCCCAGATACTCAGGCAGCTTGATGCGATAGAAGCGGTTAAACATATAGGCCGCAATCGCACCGGAGATGATACCGCCCAGAACACCGGTATCAGCCAGGTGTTTCGCAGCGATCTCTTCTGCAGGTAAGTGCAGAACCAGTGGTGCAACCACAGCCATGGTTTTCACCATGATGCCGTAGGCCACAACTGCTGCCAGCGCAGAAACGCCGTCGTTATTAGTGAAGCCCAGAGCCACACCGATCGCGAAGATCAGAGGCATGTTAGCAAAGACAGAACCGCCTGCTTCGGCCATCACATGGGATACTACGGCTGGCAGCCAGCTGAAGTTTGCAGAACCGACACCCAGCAGGATACCTGCGATAGGCAGTACGGATACTGGCAGCATCAGCGATTTACCGACCTTTTGCAGGTTAGCAAATGCATTCTTAAACATAATTGAGAGTGCTCCTGAGTATTTGTGCTTTTTTTACGCTTTCACGCATTGGCCCGGGGGGAGTACCGTGCCGTGGACGGGACATCTAAGCGCCCTTTATTTATTACACAGAGTAAAATAATTCCCTCTGGGTTTGTTTGACGGCTATCACGTTTCAGCTTAAGGCGGTCGAAAAACTTTCAGTTATTTACAAAAAGCATGTCTGGATGTGTCTAAAAACACCCTCACCGCCCCAAATGAGGCGGTGAACTTTACTCGTTTTATTTATTAATTACGAGCCTAAAAAAAACAGGTGTATCAAACAGATTGCAGGCGGGCGGGGTCGATATGGAACAGCGTAGAGAAGTTTTCGGTCGTGACGCGGGCCAGCTCTTCAATACTGACACCTTTAAGCACGGCCATGTACTCAGCTACATCTCTCGTCATGGCTGGCTGGTTCTCTTTACCGCGATGCGGTACCGGTGCCAGATAAGGAGAGTCTGTTTCCACCAGAATGCGATCGAGCGGAACATAACGCGCAGCATCACGGAGCTGCTCTGCATTACGGAACGTCACGATCCCAGAAAACGAAATATAAAACCCCAAATCAAGCAGTTTGCCCGCCGTTTCTCTGTCTTCTGTGAAACAGTGTAGTACGCCACCACAATCCGTCACGTTTTCTTCCCGGAGGATCGCCAGCGTATCGGCACGCGCATCGCGGGTATGAACAATGACCGGCTTGTTAAGTTCGCGGCCAATGCGGATATGATGACGGAAGGACTCCTGCTGGCAAGATTTAGTTTCAGGTGTGTAGAAATAGTCCAGCCCTGTCTCACCCATCGCGACAACACCCTCTTCCGCCGCCAGACGACGTAAGTCCTCAACGTCGTACGCCTCGTCCTGATTCAACGGATGCACGCCACAGGAGAACACCACGTTATCGCGAACGCCCACCAACTCGCGCATGGAGCGGTAGCCCGGCAGCGTGGTTGCTACCGCAAGACAGAATTTCACATCGCGGGCGGCGGCTTTCGCCAGCACGTCATCGACGTTTTTATGCAGAGATTGATAATCCAGGCCATCAAGATGGCAGTGTGAGTCGACTAAAAACATAATGTCTCTCTCAGAGATGGGAAACAGGCGGTGTGATGCCTGGTTGCAGGTAATGTTCAATACGCAGTAACTGGTCGGTCAGTAACAGCTCGCGATTAAGACCAGTGACTGTCAAAAGCTGTTCACGGCTCTGGCAAACCTCATGAAGGATAGCGTGCAGAACCGTACCTGAGAGGCGGTTTGCCAGTGTGTTCACCAGCGGCCACACATCCAGGTTGGTCAGCAGCATTGCACCTTGCTGGATCTTGAGTGCATCCAGAAGTAAGGAGGCCAGCCAGTGCAGACGTTCAACGGCCTGATCGCTATTCAGTGCAGGCAGCAAACTTAGCCAGTCATGGCTGTTGAGTGAAGAGTCGACTGCCTTACAGAGCGTCTCTCGCTGCGACCAGACATCAGGTTGCAGCAGTGCCAGAGCTGCAGCAGGCGCACCGCTGCTCAGACGCAATGCGGCCAGCGCACCATTTTGTGACGTTGTCACCTCTCGCTCCAGCCAGCTTAACGCCCACGATTCCTGAGGCACTGCAAGGTGATGAAGCCGACAACGACTGCGCAGCGTCGCCAGTAATCGTCCCGGGTCACGGCAAGAGAGGAAGAACCACGTTTTTTCCGGCGGCTCTTCCAGGGTTTTCAAGAGTGCGTTCGCTGCCGCCTCAGTAAGCAGTGTGGCGTCTTTAAGCCAGACCACTTTTGCGCCGCCCAGTCGCGCGTGTTCGTACAATTTTTCACTGACTTCACGCACGGCATCAATACCCAGCGTGTTTTTGCCCTTCTCAGGCTCAAGCGTGTAGTAGTCAGGATGCGTGCCCGCCTGCATCAGCTGACAGCCACGGCATTTACCACAGCTCTTGTGCCCTTCCGGTTGCTGGCACATCAGAAAACGGGTGATGGCATAAATCAACGCATCATCCCCCATCCCTGGCAACGCCTGAATCAGTAACGCATGATGCCCCCGACCCGCCTGATAGCTGCTGATCAGCTGTTCAAAGTGTGGGCGCAACCATGGATACCATTTCATGCCTGCTGCTCCCGAAGCCACTGCGTCACGGTTTGCTGAATAGAGCGGGTAACCTCTTCCAGAGATTGGGTCGCATCAATAGTGCGAATAGAACTATCCTGCGCTGCCAGCTCCAGATAACGCGCACGAGTGCGGTTAAAGAAGTCGAGAGATTCCTGCTCAATACGGTCCAGTTCACCGCGCGCACGGGCACGTTTCAGCCCCACTTCCGGGGTCACATCCAGATAGAGCGTCAAATCGGGACGAAAATCACCGAGCACGGCATTACGCAGCGTGGCCAGCATCGTCTGGTCAATACCACGCCCCCCCCCCTGATACGCCTGAGTAGACAGATCGTGACGGTCGCCGATTACCCACTTGCCAGCGGCCAGCGCGGGTTTGATTACCGTCTCAACCAACTGTACGCGCGCAGCGTAAAACATCAAAACTTCAGCTTTGTCCGTGATAACTTCATCGCCAACGGATTTAATATCCAGCACCAGGCTACGCAACTTCTCAGCCAGTTGCGTACCGCCCGGCTCGCGGGTAAAGACCATGTCCGCAACGCCGAGCGCGTTGAGTGTATCAACCACCACGTTGCGAGCGGTGGTTTTACCCGCCCCTTCGAGTCCCTCAATGACAATATATTTACTGCGCATTTTTTTCCTTAAGTGCCTTCAGATAGTCCTGAACAGAGCGATTATGGCTGGCAAGGTTGGTGTTAAAGGTATGCCCCCCTTTTCCATCAGCCACAAAATAGAGATACGGTGTTTTAGCCGGATGTGCGGCCGCACGCAGAGAAGCTTCACTTGGTGTGGCAATCGGGCCTGGCGGTAACCCGCTAATCACGTAGGTATTATACGCCGTTGCCGTCTCAAGATCTTTTCTCGAGATCTTACCCGCATAACTCTCTCCCATGCCGTAGATGACAGTAGGGTCGGTTTGCAGACGCATACCGATGCGCAGACGGTTGATAAACACCGATGCAACCCGATCGCGCTCGGCCGCGACGGCCGTCTCTTTCTCTATGATTGAGGCCATCGTGACAAACTGGTTTTGATCTTTATATGGCAGCCCTTCCATTCGCCCTTCCCAGGCGGAATCCACCGCGGTGACCATTTTTTTATGTGCCCGCTTCAAAATCGCCACATCGGTGGTGCCTGCCGTGTACATCCAGGTGTCTGGCCAGAACCAGCCTTCCACCCATTCCGGGTGTTCAAACTTCAGCGCGTCAGCCACCGTCTGATAGCTATCGTCTTTTAACGTATGTTTGATATACGGCGCGTCACGCAGCTGTTTGAGATAATCGCTCAGGCGCATCCCTTCCACAAAACGCAGCGGGAATTGAGCCTCTTTACCGCTTTCCAGCAGTTGCAGCATGTCTCTGACGGTCATGCCAGGTGTAAAACGATAGGTACCGGCTTTGAAATGCGACAGCTCGGGTTCGATACGCAATAACCACTGGAAGACACGCGGACGGTTAATGATTTTATCGCTGTAAAGCTGTTCACCCAGCGCCAGACGTCCGGTTCCTGCTTTAAGGGTAAATATTGTCTCTTCTTTGATCAGAAGCTTGCTGTCCGCCAGCTGACGAACCTTCCACACTCCGACTCCGCCAGCAATAGCCAGCACAACAACCAGGAGCAGGATAAAGCGCAACATTTTCTTCATGACGTTCTGGTTTGCTCACATAACGGGGCTAAAAAATGATACAGCTCGCGCGATGACCAGCGATGTTGGCCGCAGGCGCGAACAGGTACAACTGGCATTAACGCATTACAGACAACGACCTCTTCTGCTGTTATCAGCGCATTCTCAGCTGCGTTAACTTCGACAACGCGAAAACCAGAGTGTGCCAGTTGCTGTAGACAAAACTGGCGCATAATGCCATTTACGCCAGCCTGATCAAGCTTCGGCGTAAAGACATCGCTGCCCTGCCGCCAGAATAAATTAGCCGCACAGCATTCAGTAATGAACCCTTCGCTGTCAAGGACCAGCGCCTCGTCTGCGTCTGACTGGTCAAGATGAGCACGAATCAAGACCTGCTCAAGACGGTTAAGATGTTTTATTCCGGCTAGTGCAGGGTTTCGCCCAAGGCGTACCGGGCTTAATTCAAGCGTGATACCGTCATGACGCCAACGTTCATAATGTGAAGGATATGCAGAAACGGAGAGGATCCGCACCGGATGCTGGCAGCTCGCGCCACTGTAACCCCGGCCACCACTACCACGGCTGATGATCACTTTCAGCACGCCGCTGGAATGCCCTTTTGCCCGTTGAGCCATCTCGCCGGCAAGTGTGTCCCAGTCCGTGAAAGGGATCAGCAGTTTTTCACAGGCCCCCCGCAATCGTCGGATATGCTCTGCAAGGAAACAGACATCGCCATGATGAATGCGCGCCGTGGTGAAGCAGCCGTCACCAAACTGAGTCGCCCTGTCGCTTGCAGGCAGCGTGTCCTGCTCAAGGCCATTGATTAGAAACATACTGGCTCCTTATGCGTGGTCGTACAGTCTGGCAAGGTGAATAACATCGGACAAGGGGATAAAACCGAATAAAAAAGGTCCGACAAGCGGACCTTTTTATCGCCATCAGGCAGTCAGGCTCAGACCTTTTTAAAAATCAGGGAACCATTCGTACCACCAAAGCCGAAGGAGTTACACAGGGTGTACTCCATGCCACTGACCTGGCGCGCTTCGTGAGGAACGAAGTCCAGATCGCAACCTTCATCCGGGTTATCCAGGTTGATGGTTGGCGGAACAGCCTGATCGCGCAGGGCAAGAATGGAGTAGATAGACTCTACTGCACCCGCCGCGCCCAACAGGTGGCCGGTCATGGATTTCGTGGAGCTCACCAGTACGCGGCTGGCAGACTCGCCGAAGATAGACTTAACAGCCTGAGCTTCCGCTTTATCGCCTGCTGGCGTAGAAGTACCGTGCGCGTTTACGTAGCCAATTTGTGCCGGGGTAATACCCGCGTCACGAATCGCGTTCTCCATAGCCAGCGCAGCACCTGCGCCGTTCTCTGGAGGCGACGTCATGTGGTAAGCATCGCTACTCATACCAAAGCCAACGACTTCAGCATAAATTTTCGCGCCGCGTTTTTTAGCATGTTCGTACTCTTCCAGCACGAGCATACCCGCACCATCACCCAGTACGAAACCATCACGGTCTTTATCCCACGGACGGCTTGCCGCCTGAGGATTATCGTTGCGGGTAGACAGCGCACGCGCGGCACCGAAACCACCAACACCCAGCGGGGTACTGGCTTTTTCAGCACCACCCGCAACCATAGCATCTGCATCGCCGTACGCAATGATACGCGCGGCCTGGCCGATGTTATGCACGCCGGACGTACATGCGGTCGCGATAGAAATGCTTGGCCCACGCAGGCCAAACATGATGGTCAGATGACCCGCCACCATGTTAACAATCGTGGACGGAACAAAGAACGGGCTGATCTTACGCGGGCCACCATTCATCAGAGATGTATGGTTTTCCTCAATCAGGCCAAGACCGCCAATTCCGGAGCCAATAGCGGCACCGATACGGGTTGCGTTCTCTTCCGTAATTTCAAGACCAGAATCCTGCATGGCCTGAACGCCAGCGACAATTCCATATTGAATGAAGGCATCCATCTTGCGCTGTTCTTTACGCGAGATGATCTCTTCACAGTTAAAATCCTTTACTAAGCCAGCAAATTTCGTTGCATAGGCGCTAGTATCGAAATGGTCGATTAGGCTGATGCCGCTCTGACCGGCAAGGAGAGCTTTCCAGGTGGACTCTACGGTATTGCCGACAGGAGACAACATGCCAAGTCCGGTCACAACTACACGACGCTTAGACACGTTTGTCCTCCAGGGAGGGATAAAAAAGGGATTCGTGGGACAAAAAAGATAAAACTCAGGCGGTCGAATGACCGCCTGGAGATGTTCACTTACGCCTGGTGACCGTTGATGTAATCAATGGCAGCCTGAACGGTGGTGATTTTCTCAGCTTCTTCGTCCGGAATCTCAGTATCAAACTCTTCTTCCAGAGCCATTACCAGCTCAACGGTGTCAAGAGAATCTGCGCCCAGGTCTTCAACGAAGGAAGCGGAGTTCACAACTTCTTCCTGCTTAACGCCAAGCTGTTCGCCGATAATTTTCTTAACGCGTTCTTCGATAGTGCTCATACTCTTAAATTTCCTATCAAAACTCGCTTTCGCGATGGTTTTCGTAGTGTATAAAATGTTGAAAAATTTGCAACTAAATCCCGGCAGTTCTTACCACGATTTTACGTTATTTTGAGGCCAATCCCTACAATAACGCAAATATTTTTCATCGTGATTAAACCATGTACATCCCGCCGTTGACGTGGAGGGTCTCACCAGTGATGTAACCCGCTTCGTCAGAGGCTAAAAATGCAACCGCACTGGCAATTTCTTTAGGGTCACCTAAGCGACCTGCAGGAACTGCTGCCAGTGTACCCGCACGCTGTTCTTCAGTCAGCGCACGCGTCATGTCCGTTTCAATAAAGCCCGGAGCAACAACGTTCACAGTAATACCGCGAGACGCGACTTCACGCGCCAGCGACTTACTGAAACCAATCAGACCTGCTTTCGCCGCAGCGTAGTTAGCCTGACCAGCATTTCCCATGGTACCAACCACAGAACCAACAGTGATAATACGACCATGACGCTTTTTCATCATAGCGCGCATTACCGCTTTTGACAGACGGAATACAGATGACAGGTTGGTTTCGATAATATCGTTCCACTCGTCGTCTTTCATTCGCATTAACAGGTTATCACGAGTGATCCCGGCATTGTTTACCAGAATATCCACTTCGCCGAACTCTGCGCGAATATTTTCCAGAACAGATTCGATGGATGCAGGTTCAGTCACATTCAGTACCAGACCTTTACCGTTTGCACCCAGATATTCGCTGATGGCCTGAGCGCCATTCTCGCTGGTTGCTGTACCAATCACTTTCGCGCCGCGCGCAACCAGTGTTTCAGCAATTGCACGCCCGATACCGCGGCTTGCACCCGTCACCAGGGCGATTTTTCCTTCAAAACTCATGGTATTCCTCTTTTATTGCGAGAGTGCCGCTGACATCGCTTCTGGCTCGTTAATCGCCGAAGCTGTCAGGGTGTCAACAATACGTTTTGTCAGACCGGTGAGGACTTTACCTGGACCGACTTCATACAGATGCTCAACGCCCTGTGACGCCATAAACTCAACGGTTTTGGTCCACTGTACCGGGCTGTAGAGCTGGCGAATCAACGCGTCACGGATGGCGTCCGGCGCTGTTTCGCATTTCACATCGACGTTATTCACAACGGAAATTGTCGGTGCGTTAAACGTAATTTTTTTCAGCTCAACCGCCAGTTTGTCGGCAGCAGGCTTCATCAGCGCACAGTGTGACGGCACGCTCACTGGCAGTGGCAGAGCACGCTTCGCGCCCGCGGCTTTACAGGCAGCACCCGCACGTTCAACCGCTTCTTTATGACCGGCGATAACCACCTGGCCCGGCGAGTTGAAGTTAACCGGAGAAACGACCTGACCTTCGGCTGCTTCTTCACAGGCTTTCGCAATGGCGGCATCATCAAGGCCGATGATGGCAGACATGCCACCCGTGCCTTCTGGTACAGCTTCCTGCATGAATTTACCGCGCAGCTCCACCAGACGTACCGCATCACTAAACGCGATCACACCGGCACACACCAGCGCAGAGTATTCACCCAGGCTGTGACCCGCGAGCAGCGCTGGCGCTTTACCGCCCTGCTGCTGCCAGACACGCCACAGCGCAACGGATGCAGTCAGCAGCGCTGGCTGAGTCTGCCAGGTTTTGTTCAGTTCTTCAGCCGGCCCCTGTTGAGTCAGTGCCCACAGATCATAACCCAGTGCATCTGAAGCTTCACGGAAAGTCTCTTCAATTACCGGATAGTTTGCTGCCATTTCAGACAACATCCCAACGGTTTGAGATCCCTGGCCCGGGAACACAAAAGCAAATTGCGTCATTTTTTATTCCTTATCCTAGAAACGAACCAGCGCGGAACCCCAGGTGAACCCACCACCGAAGGCTTCAAGCAAGACCAGTTGGCCCCGTTTAATTCGTCCATCACGTACCGCTTCATCAAATGCGCACGGTACCGATGCCGCAGAGGTGTTGCCGTGACGATCCAGCGTCACCACAACGTTATCCATCGACATGCCCAGCTTTTTAGCGGTCGCGCTGATGATTCGCAGGTTCGCCTGATGCGGCACCAGCCAGTCGAGTGCAGTGCGTTCAAGGTTATTGGCTTCCAGCGTCTCGTCAACAATGTGCGCAAGCTCAGTCACCGCTACCTTGAAGACTTCATTACCCGCCATTGTCAGGTAAATGGAGTTATCCGGGTTAACGCGATCGGCGTTAGGCAGCGTCAGCAATTCACCGTAGCTTCCATCGGCATGCAGATGCGTGGAGATGATGCCCGGCTCTTCGGACTGGCCCAGCAGTACCGCACCCGCACCATCACCAAAAATAATGATCGTACCGCGATCGGTTGGATCGCAGGTACGCGCCAGCACGTCAGCGCCAATGACCAGCGCATATTTCACGGCACCGGATTTTACATACTGATCGGCAACGCTCAGGGCATAGGTGAAACCTGCACACGCAGCAGCGACGTCAAACGCCGGACAGCCCTTAATGCCGAGCATGTTTTGCACCTGGCACGCCGCGCTTGGGAAAGCATGCGTGGCTGACGTCGTGGCGACCACGATCAGGCCAATCTCTTCTTTATCGATGCCCGCCATTTCGATAGCACGCTGTGCGGCTTCGTAACCCATGGTGGACACGGTTTCGTCTGGCGCGGCGATACGACGTTCACGGATACCTGTGCGCGTGACAATCCACTCGTCAGACGTATCTACCATTTTTTCCAGATCGGCGTTGGTACGCACTTGTTTTGGCAGGTAGCTGCCGGTACCTAAAATCTTCGTATACATGTACGCTCAGTCACTTTTAGCTAATACAGATTCCAGGCGAGCGGCAATCCGCTGAGGGACTTGTCGCTGCACCGCCTGCACTGCCTGTTCAATGGCGACAGAAAATGCTCGCTGATTGGCGGCGCCATGACTCTTAATCACGATGCCGCGCAATCCTAACAGACAGGCGCCATTATACTGGTCGGGGTTGAGGTGACTGAATCGCCGCGTCAGGCTTTTTTGTAACCAACGCTTCAATAAAATCAACCACCAGGCGCTTTTTTTGCCTTCTCCTTGAGATTTCAGCAGAGAAAGAAACATGCGCACGACCCCTTCCATGGTTTTTAACGTTACGTTTCCGGTGAAGCCATCGCACACCAGAACATCCGTTTTACCCGTCAGCAACTCATTGGCTTCGAGATAACCAATATAGTTGATGGAAGGAACCTGTTTGAGCAATTCTGCAGCTTCGCGAATGCTGTCCAGGCCTTTGGTCTCTTCTTCACCAATGTTCAGTAACGCAACACGGGGATTGTTGATCCCGACCACTTCTTCTGCCAGCACCGAACCCATCACGGCAAACTGAGCCAGCATTGTACTATCACAGTCGACATTAGCGCCCAAATCGAGCACCACTGTCTTGCCCTTCTGTTGATGCGGTAATACCGTCACCAGCGCCGGGCGCTCAATACCCTCAATAGGCTTGAGCAACAATTTCGACAGCCCCATCAGCGCACCGGTATTTCCCGCACTGACGCAAGCCTGCGCTCGCCCTTCTTTCACCAGCTCAAGCGCCATCCGCATTGAGCTACCACGGCTATTGCGAATCGCCTGCGAGGGCCGGGCATCACTGGCAATAACTGACTGCGCAGGAATAATCTGCAGACGCGAACGTTGTTCAAAGTCAGCTTTTGCAAGTAATGGCGTGATTGTGTCGGGATTGCCGACTAAAAGAAGTGTGAGTTGCGAATTAGAATTCAGTGCCTGCAATGCTGCAGGCACTGTCACAGAAGGGCCAAAATCTCCCCCCATGACATCTAACGCCAGGGTTAGACGTGTCAAGGTATCGTCGCAGCCTGGTTCGGTAAATTCCCCGTTTGCACGGGGAAATCCTCACTAAGCTTCATCACGCTTGCGCGTGATTACTTAGTGATAACCTTGCGGCCGCGGTAGAAACCGTCAGCGGTGATGTGGTGACGCAGGTGTTTCTCACCAGAAGTCTTGTCTACAGACAGGCTGGTAACTGCAGTCAGCGCGTCATGGGAACGACGCATGCCACGTTTGGAACGGGTTGGTTTATTCTGTTGTACGGCCATGGACCTTACTCCTCAATTACTTACGCTTTAAGCTGGCTAATACGGCAAATGGGTTTGGTTTTTGCGCTTCATCAGGCAGTTCCCCAAAGACCATGTCCGCCTCGGACACTTCACAGTGTTCAGAATCATGCACCGGAACCACTGGCAAGGTGAGGATGATTTCATCTTCAACCAGAGCCAGAAGATCGATTTCACCGAATTCGTTAACCTCAATCGGCTCATACGCTTCCGGGAGTGCTTCAGCCTGTTCGTCAGAACGAACCGGACTGAAACAATACGTTGTGTGAACATGCTGTACAAACGGTTTCCCGCAACGCTGACACTCGAGCGTTACCGTTACCTTTGCATCACCGGTTAAAACGGCGAGACGCTGGTTATCGATAGCGAACGACATGGAGCATTCTACATCACTGTCCACACTGACTACGGATTCGGCAATACGCTCGGCCTGATCGGAAGTATAGATACCTTCGTAATCGAGGCGTTTTTGAGCCGTACGAACCGGATCAAGAGTCAGGGGTAATTTTACCTTTTGCATAGGGCGCGCATATTAACTTTGTAACGTCATATAGTCAAAGAAAAAGGCAACCTGGGCTGCCTTTTGCCAATTATTCGCACACATTGCGGCCTGTAGTTTAAAATGGCTGGCATCGATACGCTATATCTGGTGATAAAAATATGCCAAATCTCGTACTTGCTTCCACTTCTCCCTACCGCCGAATGCTGCTGGAAAAGCTCGGGATCCTGTTTGAATGTGCTGCACCAGGCGTTGATGAGACGCCACAGCCTGGCGAATCACCGCGTCATTTGGTGACGCGTCTTGCTAAGGAGAAAGCACAATCGCTCGCCGCACATTATCCTTCGCATTTGATTATAGGCTCCGATCAGGTTTGCGTGCTTGACGGCGTTATCACCGGGAAACCTCACACCGAAGAGAATGCCATTCAGCAGCTGATGAGCGCACGCGGTAATATCGTCACCTTTTATACGGGCCTGGCGCTGTACAACTCGGCCTCTGGCCATCTGCAAACGGAGTGCGAGCCTTTCGATGTGCACTTCCGCCATCTCAGCGAGCAAGAGATTGTGGATTATGTGCGTCGTGAGCGACCGTTGAACTGTGCGGGGAGCTTTAAAAGTGAAGGATTGGGGATTGCGCTGTTCGACAAACTCGAAGGTCGAGACCCGAACACGCTGGTTGGGTTACCGCTGATTGCCTTGTGTCAGATGTTAAGGCGAGAAGCGTGTAATCCGCTGACGTCGTGATAAAACCATTGCGTCCTGGTGCCCCCCACAGAGAGAGGGCACCAGGCAAAATCAGCCGCGCAGAACCTTCAGACAGCGCTTTAACTGGTCATCCAGCGGTGCTTCAATACGGATGGTTTCGCCCGTATTTGGATGAGTAAACTTCAGCGCTGCCGCATGCAGGAACAGACGAGACAGCCCCGTGCCCGCCAGCTGCTTATCGAACTCCCGATCGCCATAGCGATCATCAAACGCGATAGGATGGCCTGCAAACTGGGTATGCACGCGGATCTGGTGGGTACGACCGGTCACCGGACTGCAGCGCACCAGTGTGGCAAACTCGTAGCGCTCTTCAACTTTGAAACGCGTCTCTGACGGTTTCCCTTCCTGGCTCACGCGGACAATACGCTCGCCGCTTTGCAGAATGTTTTTCAGCAATGGTGCCTGCACCACTTTCACATGGGACTGCCACTGACCGCGAACCAGCGCCAGATAATCTTTCTGCATCCCTTTTTCACGCAATTGCTCATGTAAAGAACGCAGTGCAGAGCGTTTTTTCGCCACCAGCAGTACGCCGGACGTGTCACGGTCAAGGCGGTGCACCAGTTCGAGGAAACGCGCCTCCGGACGAAGGGCTCGCAGCCCTTCAATCACGCCGAAGCTCAGACCGCTACCACCATGAACAGCAGTCCCTGACGGTTTATTTAGCACCAGAATGTAGTCATCCTCATAAAGGATCACATCGCTCAGGGCCGCGACTTTTTGTAGCTTAGGTGAAACGACCTCTTCTTCACGTTCTGCAACGCGCACTGGCGGAATACGCACTTCATCGCCAGCTTCGAGCTTATACTCAGGTTTCACGCGCTTTTTATTAACCCGCACCTCACCCTTACGCAAGATACGGTAGATCATACTCTTTGGCACACCTTTCAGTTGAGTGCGCAAAAAGTTGTCGATACGTTGCCCCGCTTCATCTTCGGCGATGGCAACCATTTTTACGGCTGGAGTCTCTGTTTTCATGGTTGGCGATTCTAAATATCGTCACGCATTAGCGCCACTCATTTTTCTATGCTTATATTTACTTTTATCCGGCACGCTTTCTTCGTGCGCAATCGATTTGGTGGATATTAGACCAATCGCTTCGCTGAAGTGGAGAAACTGTGAGTAACCGGGTGATAATTGGTAAAAGTCATCTTGCTATAACCCGGCGAGCAGTGGAATAATGAGACCGTTTTCCGTGTTAAATCCTGGTTAAGTAAGGATACTGACGGAATGACCAATTTTGTCTGACCGATCATCCACGCAGCAATGGCGTAAGACGTATTGATCTTTCAGGCAGTTAGCGGGCTGCGGGTTGCAGTACTTCCCGGTATAAGGATTGTTCTCTGGAGAGTTTTACCCAGGCAATTCCCCTGATAATTGCGCTGTGTTTCCGTATGAAACACAGGCAACCGACACTCTGCGCCTCTTAAGCGAGCGACAACCGTGAGGTTGGCGACGTGAATAGACACGAGGCCATCGGTTCATACCCCGGAAAGCGTCACCTTGCCCGCAGCTTTGTCGTCAATGTAAGAATAACGAGTAAGTTACGATGAAAAGAATGTTAATCAACGCAACTCAGCAAGAAGAGTTGCGTGTCGCCCTTGTGGATGGGCAGCGCCTGTACGATCTGGATATCGAAAGTCCTGGACACGAACAGAAAAAAGCGAACATTTACAAAGGCAAAATCACCCGCATTGAACCAAGCCTTGAAGCTGCATTTGTCGATTACGGTGCTGAGCGTCACGGTTTTCTCCCTCTGAAAGAAATCGCTCGCGAATACTTCCCTGCTAACTATAACTCCCACGGTCGCCCGAACATCAAAGATGTGCTGCGCGAAGGTCAGGAAGTTATTGTTCAGATTGATAAAGAAGAACGTGGCAATAAAGGCGCTGCGCTGACCACCTTTATTAGTCTGGCAGGAAGCTATCTGGTACTGATGCCAAACAACCCGCGTGCGGGTGGTATCTCTCGCCGTATCGAAGGCGACGACCGTACCGAGCTGAAAGAAGCGCTGGCAAGCCTTGAGCTGCCGGATGGCATGGGACTTATCGTTCGTACCGCAGGCGTAGGCAAATCTGCCGAAGCACTGCAGTGGGACTTAAGCTTCCGCCTGAAGCACTGGGAAGCTATCCAGAAAGCAGCTGAAAGCCGCCCTGCTCCATTCCTGATCCACCAGGAAAGTAACGTCATCGTGCGTGCTTTCCGTGACTATCTGCGTCAGGACATCGGCGAAATTCTGATTGATAACCCGAAAGTGCTTGAGCTGGCTCGCCAGCACATCGCTGCACTGGGTCGTCCGGATTTCACCAGCAAAATTAAACTGTACACCGGTGAAATCCCGCTGTTCAGCCATTATCAGATTGAATCCCAGATTGAGTCTGCCTTCCAGCGTGAAGTGCGCCTGCCATCAGGTGGTTCTATCGTTATCGATACCACTGAAGCGCTGACCGCAATCGACATCAACTCCGCACGTGCAACACGCGGTGGCGATATCGAAGAAACAGCCTTTAACACCAACCTTGAAGCAGCCGATGAAATCGCCCGCCAGTTGCGCCTGCGCGACCTGGGTGGCCTGATTGTTATCGACTTCATCGACATGACCCCGGTTCGTCACCAGCGCGCGGTTGAAAACCGTCTGCGTGAAGCGGTGCGTCAGGACCGTGCGCGCATCCAGATTAGCCATATCTCGCGTTTCGGTTTGCTGGAGATGTCCCGTCAGCGTCTGAGCCCGTCACTGGGTGAATCCAGCCATCACGTCTGCCCGCGCTGCTCCGGCACCGGTACCGTCCGTGATAACGAATCTCTGTCCCTCTCTATCCTGCGTCTGATCGAAGAAGAAGCGCTGAAAGAGAACACCAAAGAGGTTCACGCCATTGTGCCTGTGCCAATTGCGTCCTACCTGCTGAACGAAAAACGTGCAGCGGTTAGTGCCATCGAAGCACGTCAGGGTGGTGTTCGCTGCATTATCGTGCCAAACGATCAGATGGAAACCCCGCACTATCATGTGCTGCGTGTCCGTAAAGGCGAAGAGACAACCACGCTCAGCTACCTGCTGCCGAAGCTGCATGAAGAAGAGATGGCTCTGCCTTCCGATGAAGAGCCTGCCGAGCGCAAATTGCCTGAGCAACCTGCGTTAGCCACCTTTATCATGCCTGAAGCACCACCTGAAACGGCGCTGGAAAAACCTGCTGCAAAACCTGCAGCACAGAAATCAGCAGCCACAGTGGAAAAAACCCAACCGGATCAACCAGGTCTTCTGAGCCGCTTCTTTGGTGCGTTGAAGAAAATGTTTGCCGGCGAGGAAGCTCAGCCAGAGCAACCGAAAGAAGAGCCTAAAGCGACCAAGCCTGAGCGTCAGCAGGACCGTCGTAAGCGTCAGAACAATCGCCGCGATCGTAATGACCGCAACGACCGTAATGACCGCAGCGAGCGTCGTGACAACCGTTCAGACAACGATGAAGGCCGTGAACAACGTGAAGACAACCGTCGCAACCGTCGCGAGAAACAACAGCAAAATGTTGAAGATCGTGAAATTCGCCAGCAGGCGGGCGATGAGTCTGAGAAGAGCAAACAGCGTGACGACCAGCAGCCACGTCGCGAGCGTAACCGTCGTCGTAACGACGAGAAACGTCAGGCGCAGCAGGAAGTCAAAAACCTGAACCGCGAAGAGCCTGTCGAACAGCAGGACGGTGAGCAGGAAGAACGGACTCAGGTTATGCCGCGTCGCAAGCAGCGCCAGCTTACTCAGAAAGTTCGCTTCGCCACCGAAGCTACCGAAGAGCCAGCCATTGTCGCCGCTGAAACAAGCGAGAGCGCAACCGGTACCCAACTGGCAAAAGTTGATCTGCCTGCTGTGGTAGAAAACACGGTTGAGCAGGATGAAAACGGTGAAAACCGCGATAATGCCGGTATGCCTCGCCGTTCACGTCGTTCTCCACGCCATCTGCGCGTCAGCGGGCAGCGTCGCCGTCGTTATCGTGACGAGCGTTACCCTGCTCAGTCACCAATGCCATTAGCCGTGGCATGCGCATCACCTGAAATGGCATCCGGTAAAGTCTGGATCCGCTACCCGGTCGCTCGTCCGGAGCAGGTTGTGGAACAACAGGTGGTGACAGAAGAGTTGATTGCGCCAGTCGCAGCAGTGGAAGAAGCCGTAGCTGAAGCAGCCATCGTGGTTGAACCGCAAGCTATTGAGGTTGAAAACCCGCATGCCGTGACGGTAGAAACCACGCATCCGGAAGTGATTGCCACCCCGGTTGATGCTGCACCGCAGCTGATTGCTGAAGAAGATACCGTAGTGGCAGAAGAGGTCGCGGAAGAAGTACAGCCTGCTGCTGTTGAAGATACCGCTGAAATCGTGGCCGAAACCGTCACTGAAAATGTGGTTCAGGATGTTGAGATTGTCGCTGAACCTGTTCGTGCAGCCGAAGAAGTGAAAGCACCTGAGGTGAAACCGGAGCCGGTTGTGTCTGCTCCAGCTTCTGCCCACGTGGCGACAGCTCCTATGACGCGCGCTCCGGCACCTGAGTACGTGCCTGAAACCCCGCGTCACAGTGACTGGGTACGCCCTGCTTTCAATTTCGAAGGCAAAGGCTCAGCAGGTGGTCATAGTGCAACGCATCAGGCGACTGCACCGGCGACTCGCCCGCGCTCTGTCGAGTAACGGCATCAAGTAAAAAGCCGACCTCCGGGTCGGCTTTTTTATTGCTTGTTTACAGGCTTTCTCATTCCGGCAATGTCCGGCATCACCTGCTTCATCATCTCAAGAAAACGACGTAAACGCGCCGGATAGTATCGCGACCAGGGATAAACCAGATGGACTGGCAGAGCCGCAGGTTGCCACTCAGGAAGAAGATGAATCAGGCGCCCTTCCTCAATATCCTCTTTCACCGTCCAGCTGGAGACCATCGCGACACCCAGCCCGGTTAATACCGTATTGCGCGCCACGTACAAACTGTCAGTACTGAGACGCGGCGTAATGGCGATACGCGTTGGTTGTGCCGAGCCGTCAAATAACTCTATATGTCGCTGATAAAAGGTACTGATGGCGATCCAGGGAAGTGCCTGCAAATCCTCTGGCGTTTTGACCTCCGGAAAACGCGCCAGCAGTACCGGGGATGCCACGACGGAGCGCGGCACCTCTGCCAGTTGCACTGATACCGTCGCCGGATCGACCTCAGCCCCTACTCGGATCGCGCAATCAATGTTGTCACTCAGGAAATCTACCGACCTGTCATGCAACATCCACTCAACGGACAACTGCGGATAACGATGCAAAAATTCGGTTAATGGCTTCAGAAACTGATCCTGCCCGAAAGCGTGCGGTACACGCACCCGTAATACCCCCACCGGTTCATCTTCAGCCTGTCCGACTTCATCCTCAAGTGCCAGCCAGCTGTCAATCACGCGCCGGGCGTGTTGATAGCAGCGCTCACCATCGTCAGTAAGTCGGGTCGCATGGGTTGTACGCAGCAGCAAGCGAGCCCCCAGCAGGGTCTCCAGAGACTGCAAACGTCGGCTAACCGTGGCCTGAGTGGTTGAAAGCTGCCTTGCCGCTGCTGATAACGACCCGGTTTCAACGATACGAACAAACGTTCGCATCAATTCCACTCTGTCTAAACGCTCAACTCGTTTCATACACCTCCCTGACATACGTTTAACGTATAAGCGTTTTACCACCAGGCTGGCTACCCTCGCAAGGCAGACTGATAAAAAATAGCCCCACACGACGAATGAGGAACATCTTATGAACACAACGACTTCCCCCCACGCAGCCAGCCGCTGGGTAATTTTCATGCTGGCGCTGGGCGCTGGCTTTAGCGTGGCATCCATCTATTACGCACAGCCCCTTCTTCCGCTAATGGGGGCCGATCTTCATCTGAGCATTGAAGGCATGGGGTTAGTACCAACCTTAACTCAGGCAGGTTATGCGCTCGGCATTCTGTTCCTGCTTCCACTGGGCGATCGTCATGACCGCAGGACGTTAATCCTGATTAAAAGTGCGGCGCTGGCGCTGTTCCTGCTGGGCTGTAGCCTGACCGGGCAACTCCATTCCCTGTTGCTGGCAAGTTTACTTATCGGCATGGCCGCCACCATGGCACAAGATATCGTTCCGGCGGCGGCTATTCTCGCGCCGGAAGGGAAGCTGGGTAAAACCGTGGGTACGGTAATGACGGGGCTGCTGATGGGCATCTTGTTGTCGAGAACTGTTAGCGGCGTGGTGGGAGAAGCCTTTGGCTGGCGCGTCATGTACCAGCTGGCTGCGGTGAGCATTGCGTTTATCGGGGTGATGATGTGGATTGTACTTCCCCGTTTCGCCATTCACTCCACGCTGAGCTACCCCGCGCTGATGCGTTCTATGGAACATCTGTGGCGTCGTTATCCGGCATTGCGCCGTGCAGCGCTGGCACAGGGTTTTCTCTCGATTGCCTTTAGCGCCTTCTGGTCCACGCTGGCGGTTATGCTTCTGGAGCGTTATCACCTGGGTAGTGCCGTAGCCGGTGGTTTTGGTATTGCGGGTGCAGCAGGTGCATTAGCCGCCCCGCTGGCGGGTGGGCTGGCAGATAAACTGGGAGCCGGAAAAGTCACACAGCTTGGCGCATTACTTGTGACCGTCTCGTTTGCCCTGATGTTCCTGATGCCTGCTTTGGGAATTCACGGGCAGCTGATTCTGATTGCCGTCTCCGCCGTTGGGTTCGATCTGGGTCTGCAGTCCAGTCTGGTGGCCCATCAGAATCTGGTCTACAGCCTTGAACCACAGGCCCGGGGCCGCCTTAATGCTCTGCTCTTTACCGTTATCTTTATCGGCATGGCACTGGGCTCAGCCATAGGCAGTAATATTTACTCGCTGGCGGGCTGGACGGGCGTGGTCGCTCTGGCAACCGTCTGTGGCGTCATTGCGCTGGGGATCCGTCTGGTTGAAAGCGCCCGAGTCGCCTCCACACCAGCAGAAGTTGCATAAAAAAATGCCCAATCCTGACGGATTGGGCAGTAAAACATGCCCAGTTTCAAGACATGTTCCAAGAGGTCAAGATGTTATTTGTTCAGCTGGAACAGAGACATGCCCTGCATATCGCTAAACGCTTTATAAGACGCCTGCAAGGCCGCCTGCTGCATGGTGTAAGAGGAAATTGCCGCATTCCAGTCAACGTCCACAAGATCGCTCATTTGCGAAGTTTGAGAGAGCGAACGGTCATTACTCAACGTGTTCAGTTTATCCAGTTCGTTAAGCTTGGTACCCAAATCGGCCCGCACGGTTAATACATTATCAAGTGAGTTACGCAACCCCCGGTTTGCAGCATCAATAGCTGCATTCTCCTGATCCACCTTAGTTTGATCGTCACCGACGGGTGTGTTCAACGAGGTGATAGCATTATCCAGTATCTTGAACAAATTCTTTTCCGGCGTTCCACCACCCGGCTCCGGTGTTGCATTGCTGGTAAACGTGGCGAAAACCTCTGTGCCAGTGTGGCTGATCTGCATGTTTCGCGCAGAATCCACCTGCTGGTTAATCGGGGTAGTACCACCGATATAATCGCCGCTGGTTTGGTCAAACGCGACATTATCCGTCTTATAACCTGCGAAGATATATCGTCCATTACCGTCAGTGCTGTTGGCCAGGTTCATAAGCTGATCGCGAATCCCTTGCAGATCCGTCGCCAGCGATGCCCGATCGCTGTCACTTAATGTCCCGTTCCTCGCATAAACAACTTTTTCCTGAGCGCTCTGAATGGCCGTTGTAACCTGAGAAAGGACACTCTCCTCAAGTGATACTTTCTGCGTTGCAAAGGTACGCGCAAGATCGAATTGGCTATTCTGGGCCTGAGCCTGAGACAGAACAATTGCCTGCGACGCCGCGATAGGATCGTCCGACGGACGATTGACGCGCTTTCCGGTGGACATTTGCTCGCCGTAGTTCAGCCACTTGCTTTGAGAGTCGGTGATCCCCCGCATGTTCTGATCGTACATCATCTGGGTGCTAATACGCATTTTTCACCTCAACCTTAGCGAATATTGATAATTGCATCGAAGAGCGTACTGGCAGTTTGTAGAACCTGCGCATTGGCCAGGTAATACTGCTGATAACGCTGCAAATTGCCATACTCTTCGTCGAGGTTTACCCCTGAGATGGACTGCTGCTGCTTAGTTAACTGTGTTTCCACATTCGCTTTCGTCTGGCTGCTCACTTTCAGTGACGCCGTTGAGCTCCCGACGGTACTGACGAGAGAAGCGTATGCATCGTTGAATGTTTTGTTTCCACCCACCACTTTGGCGTTTTGCAGATCAAGCAGTTTTTGACCGTTACGGTTGTCACTCTCACCGCCGTTCTGCACAGATGCCATCGCCAGTTTGGACTCGTCACTGATTGCCAGATCCATGTTCATGATGACATTGGAAACAGGCTTCACAATGAAACTGTCTTTGGTGTTTGCTGTGCCGCTCACATTGACGTTAAGACCGTCAAACGACAGATTGCCGCTTGCATCCGGGCTCATCGTAAAGCTGGTTTTATCGGAGGTACGGGTGACCGTCCAGTCGGTGCCATTAAATTGCAGTTTATAGTCTGTCGCCTGGACTTGTTTGCTGTCCGTTACAGAAGCTGTAACAACGGCCGAACCGCCATTCTTGCTATTGGACAGAACCGCCGGAGAACCGAAGTCGAACAGCTTACCGCCCGCATCACCGTTTGCATCAAAACCGGCTTCATGCTGCGTGTTCATTGCATCGGCAAAGGCCAGTGCCATTTGGTTCAGGGTGTTACGGGCTTTATCCAGATCTTCATTACGGAATGTCAGCAAACCACCTAAAGAGCCGGTCGTAATCATTTTTTCCGGGATCTCAATATTACCCGCAACGTCGTCGACGTAAGCCACGGTCGTACGAGCCGGATCTGCGCTGGACTTAACGGCCGCCAGCTGGTTGGCTTTGCTGCCCTGCACCAGGCTGTAACCGTTGCCGAAAGAGATGTTAAACGTGCCACCATCCTGAACAGAAACTTCCACACCTACGATTTTGTTCAGCTCACTGACGAGCTGATCGCGCTGGTCGAGCAGATCGTTAGGGGATGCACCCGCACCAACACCAGTCAGACGGGAAATCTGATCGTTCAGATTCGCAATCTGTTTGGCGTAGTTGTTGATCTGAGAAACGCTGGTCGAAATTGCAGTATTTACCTGAGAATCCTGATCGCGGAGATACTGATCGTTGGTTTTAAACTGATTGACCAGACCGCCCGCTTTTCCCAGCACCGTCTGGCGTGCAGCCGGATCTTCCGCGTTACTTACCAGCGTTTGCAGACTCTTGAAGAAGTCCTGCAACGTCGTAGAGAGCGAGTTGGTCGTATCGGACAGCACATCGTCGATTTTTGACATCTGCTGATAGCGCGTCGTCAGGCCGCTGCTCTGCGTTTGCGCGGCACGCAACTGGTTGGTGATGAAAGCGTCATACTCACGCTGGACACCGGAGACATAAACCCCGTTACCCACCCAGCCACCGCCGGTCAGCGTGCTGTTAGACGCGCCCAGCACCGTGGTCTGGCGGGTGTAACCTGCCACGTTATAGCTTGAAATATTATTACTGACGGTATTGAGTGCCGACTGCGCAGCACTGAGGCCACTCATGGCGCTGTTAATCAAACTGGACATGGGGGTTCCTTTTATACGTTCAGACACGAGTCCTGATGAAGGTTATCGGCAACCTCCACCGGGACTTGAGAACTTTCAGAACAGATTTTCAATATCTGTGCTATAGGCTTTGCTGACCTTCTCGCCCATGGATTTCAGCTGCTGGATCATGCTGGTGAGCTTACGCGCATAGTTCGGATCGGTCGCATAACCTGCATTTTGCAGAGCCTGAGCCCCCTGCTCCGCCGTCGCCGCCTGGGTAACGGCGGTATAACGCGGATTTCGGCTCAGCAGGCCGACATAATCGGACAACGCTTCCAGATAAGAGCTGTAAACGCGGAATTTTGCTTTGACCTTCACCGCCGCACCGTTCTCGTATTCGGTGGTCGTGATCTCCGTGGTTGGCCCCTTCCAGCCGGAAGTCGCCTTCACGCCGAAGATGTTAAAGCTCGGCTCGCCGTTTTCCTTGCGGATCTGTCGCTGACCCCAGCCCGACTCCAGCGCGGCCTGTGCCAGAATCAGGTGGTGTGGAACACCGCTCTGTTCACTGGCAAGTCGCGCAGGCAGAGAAAGCTGCGCCAGGAAGTCTTTGCTGTCACCGGAGAGGGGTTCATCACCGCCCCCCGTTGTTTTCGGGATCGCCTTACGCACCATCTGCGTCAGCGCCTGGTTCTGATAACTGGTCACCGTTTCCAGGTCGAACTTCATCGGCACTTGCTGCGTCTGCTCTTGCGGCTGAATACCTTGCGCGGCTTCGGTCTGTTTCACAATCATGTCAGCCAGACCGAGACCTTTACCGGCAGTCATCTGCTGCGCAATCTGCTGGTCATACATGCTGGTGTACAGACGCGTTGAATCGCTGCTGAACATCCCATCTTTCGGCAGGGTTTCACGCATGCTTTTCAACATCATCTGTACAAACATCCCTTCCACCTGGCGGGCAACCGGGCGGATATTCGCCGCCGGGTCTTTACCTGCTTTGGTTTTCAGTTCGTTGAGCGACTGGGCGTCCCAGGCGGCACTGGTCAACAGTTTGCTATCGGTCAGCATTAGATGATTTCCAGTTTGGCACGCAAACAGCCCGCGCTTTGCATGGATTGCAGGATGGACATCAGATCCATCGGCGTTGCACCCAGGGCGTTCAGAGCACGCACCACGCTGTTCAGGTTGGCGCTGGAGCGAACGCTCTGCAACGACCCGCCGCTCTGGCGCAGATCAATCTGCGTTTGCGGTGTCACCACCGTCTGGCCACCACCAAATGGCGTATTTGGCTGACTCACGTTCGCGGAGCGGTTCACCGTCACGGAGAGGTTACCCTGCGCCACGGCACAACTGTCCAGAGAAACTTCCCGGTTCATCACCACCGAGCCCGTACGGGAGTTAATGATCACCTTCGCATCCTGCACTGGAACATTCACTTCCATATTCTGGATATCTGCCAGCATGCGCACCTGGTTGCTGCTACCCGTTGAGGTACGGATCTGCACGGTGCGCGCATCCAGTGCCGTTGCATTACCGTAACCGCGGCTGCGGTTGATGGTATCGGCAATTTGCTGCGCCATGGTGAAGTCTTCATTATTGAGCTGCAGGTTGATGGTGTTGCCCGCGCCAAACTGGGTCGGCAACTCACGCTCAATGATGGCACCGTTAGTGATACGTCCGCCGTTCAACTGGTTCACCTGCACGCTGCTTCCGCCTGCGGAAGCACCCGCTCCGCCAACCAGAATGTTCCCCTGCGCCAGCGCATAGACCTGGCTGTCAACGCCTTTCAGCGGAGTCATCAGCAGCGTACCGCCGCGCAGGCTTTTGGCGTTACCCATTGAGGAGACCACCACGTCAATGGTCTGTCCCTGACGCGCAAACGCCGGGTAGGACGCGGTAACCATAACGGCGGCCACGTTTTTCAGCTGCATGTTGGTTCCCGCCGGGACCGTAATACCGAGCTGGGAAAGCATGTTGTTTAAACTCTGAGTGGTGAAAGGCGTCTGGGTGGTCTGGTCACCGGTTCCATCCAGACCAACCACCAGGCCATAGCCAATCAGGGAGTTTTCGCGTACGCCCTGAACGCTGGTGAGATCGCGAATACGGTCAGCCTGGGCAAACGTTGCCACCAGCGCCAGCGCCACGGCGAAGATCGATTTAAACATGGGTCACCTCGCTTACATCGGCGATAAATTAAGGAAGAAGCGCTGCAGCCAACCCATATTTTGCGCTTCGTTGATGTAGCCGTTACCGACGTACTCGATGCGCGCATCCGCCACCTGGGTGGACGGAACGGTGTTGGTGCCGCTGATCGTGCGAGGGTTAACCACGCCCGAGAAACGAATGAATTCAGTGCCCTGGTTGATGGCGATCTGTTTTTCACCCACAACGTGCAAGTTGCCGTTAACCAGAACCTGGTCAACCGTGACCGTCAGCGTGCCGCTGAAGGTGTTGCTGGCGTTCGCGCCGCCTTTACCGTTAAAGGTATTGCCGCCGGACGCGTTCACATCCGCACGCGCGTTGCCGAACAACCCTTCGAGATAGCGTGGCACGGTATCGAAGCCAAAATTGGTTTTGCCATCGCGGCTGGCGTTCGCCGACGAGCTCTTGCTCGCGCTGACGTTTTCCTGCAGCACAATGGTCAATGTATCGCCGACGTTACGCGGGCGGCGATCTTCAAACAGCGGCTGATAGCCGTAATTAATCGGCTGCGCGGTCTGGAAAATGGAGCCGTTTACCACTGGCGCGGGGCCAGGAACGGGTTGGGCAGTCGTCGCACCCTGGACCAAAGGTTTAGACGGGATCCAGGCACACCCGCTGAGGGTGACAGCCAGAACAGTCAGTATCGGATAACGAAACGCCGCGTTTTTTTGCATTGCCTTCATCTTCGAAAACAGGGAGCCGGCGCGGCGTTTACCGCACCGGGCTACACCTTAGAGTTGCGTCAGTTTCTGCAGCATCTGGTCGGTCGTCGACACTGCTTTACTGTTAATTTCATACGCGCGCTGGACCTGGATCATATTCACCAGCTCTTCCGCCACGTTCACGTTGGAGGTTTCAACATAGCCCTGATACAGCAGGCCCGCGCCGTTCAGGCCCGGGGTGCTCTCATTTGGTGTACCGGAGGATTGCGTCTCGGTGTAGAGGTTCTCACCAATGCTTTCCAGACCAGTATCATTCATGAAGGTGGTCAGGTTGAGCTGCCCGACCTGAACCGGCGCGGCCTGTCCCTGCTGGGTCACGCTGACCACACCGTCACGTCCGATGGTGATGCTCAGGGCGTTCGCCGGGATGGTAATCGCAGGCTGAACCTGGAAACCGCCCGCCGTGACCAGCTGGCCGTTCTGATCGACCTGGAACGAACCGTCGCGGGTATAGGCAGAAGTCCCGTCAGGCAGCTGCACCTGGAAGAAGCCCTGGCCTTTGATCGCCACGTCTTTACTGTTGTTGGTCTGAGACAGGTTGCCCTGGCTGTGCAGACGCTCGGTGGCTACCGGACGAACGCCGGTACCGATCTGTAAACCCGACGGCAACGTCGTCTGTTCAGAAGACTGTGCACCCGGCTGGCGGATGGTTTGATAAAGCAAATCTTCGAAAACGGCGCGCTGACGCTTGAAACCATTGGTGCTCACGTTTGCCAGGTTGTTGGCAATCACGTCCATATTGGTTTGCTGGGCGTCCAGGCCAGTTTTCGCGATCCATAAAGAACTGATCATAAGGAGTCCTGTTAACTCATAGCCAGAAGTTGGTTAGCCTTGCCCGCGTTTTCATCCACGCTGCTGATGATCTTCATCTGCATTTCAAAACGACGGGCGCTGGCAATCATGTCGCTCATGGCGGCTACCGGCTTAACGTTGCTGCCTTCCAGAACGCCGGACATCACGCGGATGCTCGGATCGGCCTGTAACGTGGCACCACGCGTCGCCTGAGCCGCCTGGGTCAGACGGAACATGCCGTCATCGCCGCGCTGCACCTCTTTGCCTTCCGCCTTAACCAGCTTCAGACGACCAACGGGCGCAACGGTATTGGCCGGATCGCCCGGGTTCAGCGCCGAAATGGTGCCGTCCGCGGCGATAGTCAGCTCCGAGCCTTCCGGCACGGTCAGCGGACCCGCTTCCCCCATCACCGGATGACCCTGAATCGTCAGCTGGCCCGTCGCGCTCACCTGGATATTGCCGTTACGGGTATAGCCTTCGCTGCCGTCTGCGGTTTGCACCGCCAGCCAGCCGTCCTGCTGCAGGGCAACATCCAGTGGGCGTGAGGTGTAATCCATCTGCCCTGGCGTCATATCTGCGCCAGGGGTAGATGCCGTAACCAGCGTACGGGTTGGCAGGGAAAGCCCTTCAACCGGCACCGCGCGCAGCGCATTAAGCTGGGCACGAAAACCCGGTGTCGAGGCGTTTGCCAGGTTGCTGGCCGTAACGGCTTGCTGATTGAGCGTCTGGCTTGCCGCGCCCATCGCGGTATATATTGCGTGATCCATTGCGCTTTCCTGTTAGCCGCTTAACGCAGGTTAACCAGCGTGTTGAGGATCTGGTCCTGGGTTTTGATGGTCTGCGCGTTCGACTGATAGTTACGCTGCGCGACGATCATGTTCACCAGTTCTTTACTCATATCCACGTTGGAGGCTTCCAGCGCGCCGTTGGTCAGCTTGCCGAAGTTACCGGTACCTGCGGTACCCAGCAGCGCCACGCCGGAGGACTGGCTGGCAGACCAGACGTTATCGCCTTCCGATTTCAGACCTTCGTTGTTGGCAAAGTTTGCCAGTACGATCTGACCCAGAACCTGAGACTGTTCGTTAGAGTAGCTTCCCACCACGGTGCCATCGTCGTTGATCTGGTAGCTCACCAGGTCGCCAGGCTTGTAGCCGTTCTGATTGGTTGCCACCACGCTGTTCGCACCGGTGTTCTGCTGCATGGAGTTCTGGAAGCTCAGGGAGAAAGTCGCCGCCGTCGCACCGCTGACAGAACCGGTGGTGATGTTGATTGCAGGGGTTGCGTTTGGCGTTGCGCTCAGCACACCCGCAGCGTCGTAGTTATAGACACCCGCCAGGTTACCGTTCGCATCAAAGTTCATCTGCGCCGCTTTCGCTGCTGTAGAACCCGCAACGCTGCCGTCCTGAGTGTAAAGATCCCATTTATTGTTGGCTGTCTTAACGTAGTAGACATACATGTTATGGGCGTTACCCTGGCTGTCGAAGACGGTCACGGTCCCTTTTTTGTTGTAGGTATCCGGGTTAGTCGCATCGAACGGGGCAGTTTGAACAGGATCGGTTGAGTTCAGGTTGATCTGCTGCGTCGCGGTGGTGGTCGATTTCGCCGCCATCAGGGTATTCGGGATAGTAATCGCCTGTGGGTTCGCACCGGTCTGAACGGTTGGCGGCGTACCCGCTACCGGGTAGCCCGTCAGCTGCATGCCCTGCATGTTAACCAGCGTGCGGTTTTCGTCCAGCTTGAACTGGCCGTTACGGCTGTAGAACACAGAGCCGTTGGAATCAACCATACGGAAGAAACCGTTCTGGCTGATGGCGACGTCCAGACCACGACCGGTGTTGGTGGTGGTGCCGTCGGTAAAGTCCTGAGTGATGCCCGCAACTTTGACGCCCAGGCCGACTTTGGAACCGGCAAACATGTCTGCAAAGGAAGCAGAACCGGATTTAAAACCATAGGTCGCGGAGTTGGCGATGTTGTTGCCAA
Organism: Enterobacter sp. E1; assembly: GCF_016809815.1. Taxonomy (NCBI): domain Bacteria; kingdom Pseudomonadati; phylum Pseudomonadota; class Gammaproteobacteria; order Enterobacterales; family Enterobacteriaceae; genus Enterobacter; species Enterobacter sp. E1. Next base: position 300,314 of record NZ_JAFBJM010000001.1, read on the forward strand.
TGACGTCCAGGTTGGTGGCCGCAGCATTCAGGCCGCTGACCGCTTGAGAAAAGGCCATGACTTACTCCTGATAAGTGTTAAGGCTTAGATAATCTGCCGAACTTCGTCGAGTGTGGTGGTACCTGAGGTACCCAAATCCAGTTTGTTGCCGTCGCTTCCTTTAATCACGCCTTGGACCAGCGCGAACTGCAGCGGCTGCGCCACCAGCTGGGTTGTCCCGTTGCTGGCGCTGATTGCCACTTTGTAGGAACCGTTTGGTGCTTTAGTACCGTCGGTCAGGGTGCCGTCCCAGGTAAAGGTGTGAACGCCCGCCTTCAGCTCGCCGATATCAATGGTACGGACAACCGCGCCAGTGGAATCCGTGATCGTGGCGGTGACCTTCTCAGCCGCCTGCTGGAGCTCAACACCAAACGGTGTGGTGGTCGTTGTGGTGTTGCCTTCGGTGGTGCTGGAGCCCGCCAGAATGGTGGTGCCCGGGATCATTACCCCATGACCAATCAGGCTCGCGGCCTGCAGAGACTGGCTGCTACCAATCTGACCAGAGACGGAACCGAGGGTGGTGTTCAGTTTCTCAATGCCGCTAACGGTGCTGATCTGCGCAAGCTGCGTGGTCAGTTCGTTGTTCTGCATCGGGTTAGTGGGATCCTGGTTCTTAAGCTGCGCCACCAGCAGCGTCAGAAAGCTGCCCTGAAGATCGGCGGCGTTACTCCCGGTGAGGGAGTTAGAACCCGTCGTACTCTTTGTGTTGTTAACACCCGAGTTCGTAGGATCATTCACATTTACGGCGATGGACATGCATGTCTCCTTTACTGGCCGAGAGTGAGTGTTTTGAGCATCATGCTCTTCACGGTATTAAGCACTTCGACGTTGGCCTGGTAACTACGGGAAGCCGACATGGAGTTCACCATCTCACCCACCACATCCACGTTAGGCATTTTCACGTATCCGTTAGCATCCGCGAGTGGGTTGCCGGGCTCATACACCAGCTTATCCGGTGCCTGGCTCTCTACCACATCAGACACTTTCACGCCGCCCGTTGCCGCACCAGGTGCCGCATCAACCTGGAAGACAACCTGTTTGGCACGATAAGGCTGGCCGTCTGGTCCAGTCACGCTGTCGGCGTTCGCCAGGTTACTGGCAGCCACGTTCAGACGTTTGGACTGCGCGGTTAACGCCGAACCGGCGATATCAAAAATATTCAGCAAGGCCATCTATCAGTTGCCCCCCTGCAGGACGTTCATCATGCCTTTGATTTGTCCGCCGAGTAGGGTCAGTCCCGTCTGGTATTTCAGGCTGTTATCGGCAAACTGCGTACGCTCCCGGTCCATATCCACGGTGTTGCCGTCGAGTGAAGGCTGATCGGGAATGCGATAGAGTAAATCGGTCGTTGGCGCGGTCATCGCCTGAGCAGGAATATGGCGCGAGGATGTCATGGCGAGTGCAACACCCGTTCCTTCGGCACGTCCACGCTCCATCACCTTTTTGAGTTCACTGGAAAAATCAATATCGCGCGCCTGATACCCTGGGGTATCGGCGTTAGCGATGTTGGCGGCTAAAATCTCCTGCCGCTGGGCGCGTAAATTGAGCGCTTCCTGCTGAAAACGTAACGCGGCGTCGAGTTTATCGAGCATGTCTCCTCCGCTGATGGCAAAATTTCAGTTCACAGCTTAAATCTCACCCGGTCTCCCCTATCGACGGAATAAGCGCAAAATGCGTCGCTATTTATTCCGTTGATGCAAAACCACTGCAGGTAGAATTCACTCAATTCTGGAAACGGTGGAACTTGCGATGCAAACGTTAAAACGTGGTCTGGTGGCAACTTTCTTGCTGTTTAGCCCTCTGGTGCAGGCTGAAGGCTTACAGGATCAACTGACGGCTTTTTTCGCTGAAAAGCTGGCGGGTTTTAGCGATGACGTCACCGTTACCGTACGCACGCCACCGAATCTCTACCCTACGTGTGATCAGCCTTCATTCAGCGTGGTGGGGTTCACAAAGCTCTGGGGGAATGTGAACGTGCTGGCACGCTGCGCCAACGAAAAACGCTATTTACAGGTTGCAGTTCAGGCGACGGGCAATTATGTTGTCGCCGCCGTGCCCATTGCGCGCGGCAGCGTGCTGCAGACAAACAGCGTGACGTTAAAACGCGGCCGTCTGGATCAGTTGCCGCCACGCACGATGCTGGAAATTAACCAGGCGCAGGACGCTGTCAGTCTGCGCGACGTCGCCCCAGGCCAGCCGATACAGCTCTCAATGTTGCGCCAGGCATGGCGGATAAAAGCAGGTCAGCAGGTGATGGTGGTGGCCAACGGAGATGGCTTTAGTATCAACAGCGAAGGGAAAGCGTTAAACAATGCTGCGGTGGCACAAAACGTCCGCGTCAGAATGACCTCAGGCCAGGTGGTTAGCGGAACCGTCGATTCTGATGGGAATATTCTGATTAACCTATAATCTTTTTAAAGATTTCGCGCCGCTTGCCGATAAATATTCAACTAATGATGATGTCAGGCGCAAACGCCGCGAACCCTCGATGAGGACAACACTATGAGCATTGATCGTACATCAGCCCTGAAGCCGGTAAGCGCTGTACAACCTCGCGAAACGAATGACACGCCAGCGCAGAAAGCGCGTCTGGAAAAACCGTCAACGTCTAACAGCACCAGCGTAACCCTGAGTGATGCTCAGGCAAAACTGATGCAGCCAGGCAGCAACGATATCAATATGGAACGTGTTGAAACGCTGAAAGCGGCAATTCGTAACGGTGAACTGAAAATGGACACCAGCAAAATCGCTGATGCCCTGATTCAGGAAGCACAGAGTTTCTTACAGAGTAACTAACCGTATGAGTCGACTGTCAGAAATACTGGATCAAATGACGGTTGTCCTGAACGACCTGAAAACGGTAATGGACGCAGAGCAACAGCATCTCTCTTCCGGTCACATTAACGGCAGCGCGTTGCAGCGGATTACTGAAGACAAAAGTTCGCTTCTGGCAACGCTGGATTATCTGGAGCAACAACGCCGCGCTGAGCAAGATCCTAAGCGCAGTGCAAATGACGATATTGTTGAGCGTTGGCAGACCATTACTGAAAAAACGCGACACCTGCGCGATCTTAACCAGCATAACGGCTGGCTGCTTGAAGGTCAGATAGAGCGTAATCAGCAAGCGCTTGAGGTGTTGAAACCGCATAAAGAAACCGGACTGTACGGTGCGGATGGTCAGACTGCTACTGCACGTATTGCGGGTGTAAAAAAGATTTCGATTTGAAGCAGCAGCGACAAATCATGCAGTGGGGAGCACCATAAGGTGAACTCCCCTTTTGGCGTTTATGCCGTACGACGGGTGAATTCTTTCACCTTGAACCCCAACACGGCGAGCGTGGCAAAGTAAGCCACCACGCCAACCACCACCACGGCCATCAGCCGCATCAGACGGTATGGCATGGTTCCCTGGGACCACTCCGGCATCACGTACATCATGCCGAGCAGCGCTGCAGACATCACCAGCACCGCGACGATCAGTCGCACAAGGAAACGTGACCAACCCGGCTGCGGCGTGAAGATATCCTGCTTGCGGAGTTGCCAGTACAACAGCCCGGCATTCAGACAAGCGGCCAGACCGATAGACAATGACAAGCCCGCATGCTTCAGCGGACCAATAAACGCCAGGTTCATCAGCTGGGTCATAATCAGCGTCACAATCGCAATTTTCACCGGTGTTTTGATGTCCTGCCGCGAGTAGAAGCCCGGGGCCAGCACCTTGACGACGATCAGCCCCATCAAACCAACCGAGTAGGCAATCAGGGCGCGCTGCGTCATGGCGGCATCAAACGCGGTGAATTTCCCGTACTGGAAGAGCGAGACCGTCAGCGGTTTGGCCAGAATACCCAGCGCCACCGCGCTTGGCAGCGCCAGCAGGAAGCAAAGACGTAACCCCCAGTCCATCAACCGACAGTACTCATCGTGATTGCCACTGGCAAAACTCTTCGACAGCGACGGCAGCAGGATTGTCCCCAGCGCCACCCCCAGCACCCCGGACGGAAACTCCATCAGACGGTCGGCGTAGTACATCCAGGAGACCGAGCCGGACACCAGGAAAGAAGCAAAAATGGTATTGATGATAAGTGAGATCTGGCTGACGGAGACGCCAAGGATCGCAGGTCCCATCTGCTTAATAACACGCATTGCACCGGCATCTTTGAGATTGATACGCGGCAGCACCAGCATGCCTATTTTTTTCAGATGCGGCAGCTGATAAGCCAGCTGCAGCACGCCACCCACGGTCACCGCCCATGCCAGCGCCAGTACCGGCGGATTGAAATGCGGTGCGGCGAACAGGGCAAAGCCGATCATGCTGACGTTAAGAAACGTCGGCGCAAATGCCGGAACGGAAAAGCGGTTCCAGGTGTTCAGTATCGCCCCCACCAGCGAGGCCAGCGAGATCAACAGAATATAAGGGAAGGTAATGCGCAGAAGCTGTGAGGTGAGGGCAAATTTATCTGCCGTATCGGCAAAACCAGGCGCGGTTACCATAATCACCCAGGGTGCTGCCAGCATCCCGACGACAGTCACCACAGCCAGGGCTAGCGTCAACAACCCGGAGACATAAGAGACAAATACGCGCGTCGCGTCCTCACCCTGCTTGCTTTTATATTCCGCCAGGATCGGAACAAAAGCCTGAGAAAATGCCCCTTCCGCAAAAATACGACGCAGCAGGTTTGGCAATTTGAACGCGACGAAAAAGGCGTCCGTAGCCATCCCTGCACCAAAGACCCTTGCCACAATTGCATCGCGCGCAAAACCGAGTACGCGGGAAAACATGGTCATCGAGCTGACGGCTGCCAGCGATTTTAATAAGTTCATTAATGTGAATTTCCACAACCCTACGGATTTGTAAGCCGGGTAAGCGTAAGCGCCACCCGGCGAAACCAACAACCGGCGCTTAGTCTACCCGGATTTCAACGAATTACTATCCGCAGATGTTACAGCGAATTATTCACTCATCGCCTCTCGCCAGAGCCGTTCCACAATGCGTTGCGCCATAATGGCCTGCTCGCCGGACGTTTCAGGAACCGTCTGATTTTGCACACAGGTGATAAAGTGGCGGGCACATCCTGCGAACCCGCGCTGCTCCAGGGTGCTCTGCCAGCCAGGCGCCGGAAGCGTCACCACGCCGTTGCCCTTCTCTTCCCGCCACTCACGCATATCGGTGATTTCGTAAAGCGCACCGTCAGTCACCGCTTGAACGGACTCACGCTGACTGCCCGCACGACGATGCATGCTGGTCGTTACCTGCAGATGGTCAATCGCGAAGTGATGTTCGGCATAGACCATCTCGCCCTGCTCATTCGTCAGGAGCGTCCCGCTTTGCAGCTGCGCATTACCGTTACTGAGCCACAGCGCCGTGTCCACGACGTGCAGATAGTCATCCAGCAGCGTGAAGCGTAAATCGTTGGGTCCGATACTGTCGGTACGGTGTTTATCCATACGGAGCGAGGCCAGACTGCCGGACTGCGCTTTCAGCTGTTGGTAAAGTGGCGCGAAGCGGCGGTTGAAACCCACCATCAGCGTCAGTTTTTTACGCGCCGCCAGCTCAATCAGCCGTTCCGCGTCCTGGACATTTTCAGCCAGTGGCTTATCCACACATACATGAACCCCTGCATGGAGTAGCACACTCACCACCTGATAGTGGGTTGCCGTTGAGGTATGAACAAAGACCGCATCGCACTCGTGGGCTAAATCCTGAAGAGAATTGGCATAAGGGATGCGCCACGTTTCGCAGATCCGCTCAGCCTTCTCGCGATTCGGTGACCACGCCCCCTGAAGCGTCCAGTCCGTTGCCGCACCCAATACCGGTAGCCAGGCTTTTTGCGCGATGCCGCCCAGACCCACCACGCCTACGCGTAATTTTTTCATCCTTAGTCTCCCAGGTGTGCCAGCAACGTATCCAGACGCTGTTTCAGTCCTGCGACCTCGTCTTCCAGCGCGGCCACGCGCGTAACCAAATCATCTTGTTCAACACTTACATCGGTTACCAGAGACTTTACTGAAATATCAACTTCGCCGCTGAACAGATGCATATAGCGGCTTTCACGTTTACCTGGCTCGCGCGCCAGACGCACCACATAAGGCCCCTCTTCACGCGAGGCCAGCCCTTCCAGAACCTGCTCAACTTCCTGCATATCCGCAAACTCATGCATGCGGGAAGCACGAGTACGCAGCTCACCCGGCGTTTGCGCCCCGCGCAGCAACAGCGTGGTAATCACCGCGACTTCTGCGGCGCTCAACCTCAGATTGCCAAATTCGGAATTACAGAAACGCTGCTCATATTTCGTCACACGGTTACCGAAGCCGCTGACGGTCCGCAGGTAGTGCCGTTTGACCAACTCATCCAGCACATCCTGAACTTCGTGTTCACTCAGGTTCATGACTGGCTCACGGTTGGTTTTCTGATTGCAGGCCATCGTCACGGCATTGACAGAGAGCGGGTACTGCTCTGGCGTGGTGACCTGTTTTTCGAGTAAGCACCCAATCACGCGCGCTTCGGTACCGCTTAGCTGATATTTCATCTTTTCTCCTTAACGACCTGCAGTCCAGTCCCGGGTGGTTAATGCTGTCAGAACGTGGTCACGCCATTCTCCGTCTATCAACAGATAATCTTTGGCGTAGCCCTCTTTCTCGAACCCTAATCGCGCCAGCAAATTACCGCTACGCTGATTATGCGGCATGTAGTTCGCCATAATGCGATGGATATGTTGCGTACGCTGCATATAGCGAATAGCCACCGTTAGCGCCTCGTACATTAGCCCCTGTCCCTGCCATTTCTGGCCGATGGAGTAGCCAAGGTAACAGGCGTGAAACGATCCCCGCACCACGTTGGAAAAATTGGCAATCCCAATGATCTCTTTCTCCTCGGGATCCAGTAGCGCAAAATAGAAAGCACTTCCCTGCTTGTGAAATTCCGCAATCATGCTGAGACGAGCCTGCCAGCCAGAAGGGTAACAATGGCTCTCATCCCGAACGGGTTCCCAGGGTTTTAAAAACTGGCGATTCTCGGCGTAATAGTCCGCCAGACGCCAGGCATCACGCTCATGCACCAGACGAACGACCAGCCTGTCCGTTGTCAGACGCACTTTTGGCACATTACTGCGATAGCCAAACATCGATCCCACTCCTTCCCGTCACTTCTGCTTACCCATTAGCTTTACTATACCTGCGCCTGCGCCGTCTGTGAAAACAGTGACATACCATTTTGCCCTCTTTTCACCATTTTCGATGAGAACTCTCTATCAAAGCACCCTTTTGATAAAAAAATATTGTCACGTACAGGGGTGGGAAAAAGCGGAATGACACCGCAGAATGTTAGCGTGCTCACCTTCTTATTTTCCCTGGAGGGAAAATGTCCCGCGTATCACAGGCCAGGAGCCTGGGTAAATATTTCCTGCTCGTCGATAACATGCTGGTCGTGCTCGGCTTTTTTGTCGTATTCCCCCTTATCTCCATTCGTTTTGTCGATCAAATGGGCTGGGCGGCATTGATGGTTGGCATTGCCCTGGGGTTACGCCAGTTTGTCCAGCAGGGTCTCGGTGTCTTTGGTGGCGCCATCGCTGACCGTTTTGGCGCGAAACCAATGATCGTTACCGGTATGCTGCTTCGCGCGGCAGGTTTTGCCACGATGGCGGTCGCTCAGGAGCCCTGGCTGCTGTGGTTCTCCTGCTTCCTTTCCGGTATCGGGGGCACGCTGTTTGATCCGCCTCGCACTGCGCTGGTGGTGAAGCTCATTCGCCCGCAGCACAGAGGGCGTTTTTTCTCGATTCTGATGATGCAGGACAGTGCGGGTGCGGTTATCGGCGCGCTGCTGGGAAGCTGGCTGCTGCAGTATGACTTCCGGCTGGTGTGCGCCGCTGGTGCGGTGCTCTTTATTCTGTGCGCGCTGTTTAATGGCCTGTTCCTGCCTGCCTGGAAACTGTCGACGGTCAAAGCCCCCGTCCGGGAAGGCCTCGGTCGTGTGCTGCGCGACAAGCGTTTCGTCACGTACGTGTTAACCCTGACGGGTTACTACATGCTCGCCGTACAGGTGATGCTGATGCTGCCGATCATGGTTAACGACATTGCGGGAACCCCAACTGCCGTCAAATGGATGTATGCCATCGAAGCCTGCCTGTCGTTGACGCTGCTGTATCCGATTGCCCGCTGGAGCGAACGGCGTTTTCGTCTGGAGCATCGCCTGATGGCCGGGCTTTTCCTGATGACGCTGAGCATGATGCCGATCGGCCTGGTGAACTCCCTTCAGCAACTGTTTACGCTGATTTGCACGTTCTATATTGGTTCTATCATCGCCGAGCCCGCCCGTGAAACGCTGAGCGCTTCGCTTGCGGATGCGCGGGCGCGTGGCAGCTATATGGGGTTCAGCCGGCTGGGGCTGGCGCTTGGCGGCGCATTAGGTTACACCGGCGGCGGCTGGTTATTTGATGCCGGTAAAGCCCTGAATCAACCCGAACTGCCCTGGATGATGCTCGGCGTGGTGGGTTTAATCACACTGCTGGCCCTGTGGTGGCAGTTCAGCCAGAAACGCAGCGCGAGCGGCATGCTCGAGCCTGGCGCGTAGCACTTCCCTTGAGCGGGAGTACACTCCCGCTCCCATTTCTCAGTTTTTTCTGCTGGTTTCTGCAATTTCACACTGACATACTGACGTCACAGGACAGAAGCGCCGATTTTTCGTTGAGGAACACTATGAAGAAAATTGTTTTCGCCGCAGCATTGATTGTCAGCGGTCTGCTGGTTGGCTGTAACCAGCTAACGCAATATACCGTCAGTGAACAGGAAATTAATCAGGCGCTGGAAAAACATAACAATTTCTCTAAAGACATTGGCGTGCCAGGACTTGCCGACGCACATATCGTCCTTTCCAATCTCACCAGCCAGATTGGGCGTGAAGAGCCAAACAAAGTCACTCTGGCAGGAGATGCAGATCTTGATATGTCTTCTCTCTTTGGCAACCAGAAAGCTAATATTAAGCTCAAACTGAAGGCCCTTCCCGTTTTCAATAAAGAGAAAGGCGCGATTTTCCTGCAGGAGATGGAAGTGGTCGATGCTCAGGTTTCCCCGGATAAGATGGCTCCGGTTCTGCAAACGCTGATGCCCTATCTGAACCAGTCGCTGCGTAATTATTTTAATCAGCAGCCTGCGTATGTCTTAAGTGAAGACAAGAGTAAGGGTGAAGCCCTTGCGAAAAAATATGCAAAAGGGATAGAGGTGAAACCGGGAGAAATTGTCATTCCTTTCACCGATTAACCTGAAGGGCGCTGAGGCGCCCTTTTTTTTACGGAAAAGTGTGCAAACGAAAACGTTTCCGCTTATGATTTGTGTCCGGCAAAAACAGCCATCCTAATGACTGATTCCTGACAAGCCGGAGCTTCCATGACTGCACAACCCCAGGTTCTTAAAATCCGCCGCCCAGACGACTGGCATATCCATCTGCGTGATGGCGATATGCTGAAAACCGTCGTGCCCTATACCAGCGAAATTTATGGCCGCGCGATTGTCATGCCTAACCTGGTTCCACCAGTCACCACCGTCGATGCCGCAATCGCATATCGCCAGCGCATCCTTGATGCCGTTCCCGAAGGGCATGATTTCACCCCGTTGATGACGTGCTACCTGACCGATTCACTGGATCCGAACGAAGTGGAGCGCGGTTTTAACGAAGGCGTATTTACTGCGGCAAAACTCTACCCGGCGAATGCCACCACTAACTCCAGCCACGGTGTCACCAGTATTGATGCCATCATGCCGGTGCTGGAACGCATGCAGAAACTGGGCATGCCGCTGCTGGTACATGGTGAAGTCACCCACGCTGAGATTGACATCTTTGACCGTGAAGCCCGCTTTATTGAGACCGTGATGGAACCGCTGCGCCAGCGACTGCCTGCGCTTAAAGTCGTGTTCGAACACATCACCACCAAAGACGCGGCAGAGTATGTGCGTGACGGCAACGATCTTATTGCCGCCACCATCACCCCTCAGCATCTGATGTTTAACCGTAACCATATGCTGGTAGGCGGCGTACGTCCGCACCTTTACTGCCTGCCGATCCTTAAGCGCAACATTCACCAGCAGGCCCTGCGCGAGCTGGTAGCCAGCGGGTTCTCTCGCGCGTTCCTCGGTACCGATTCCGCGCCTCACGCCCGCCATCGTAAAGAGGCAAGCTGCGGCTGCGCGGGCTGCTTCAACGCCCCAACCGCCCTCGCAAGCTACGCGACCGTGTTTGAAGAGATGAACGCACTGCAGCATTTTGAAGCGTTCTGCTCCCTCAACGGCCCGCGCTTCTATGGCCTGCCGGTCAATGACACCTTCATCGAACTGGAGCGTAAAGCAAGCCAGGTTGAGGAATCCATTGCCCTGACGGATGACACCCTTGTCCCATTCCTGGCAGGCGAAACCGTTCACTGGACAGTAAAACGCTAAATATTCAGTGCCCCTTGTTGTCAAACCGATAATATGCCTGTATAAATAAACAGTATATTACACAGGGGGCATTTATGCGTATTGAAGTCACCATAGCCAAAACTACCGTCCTGCCTGTTGGCGCGCTGGATGCGCTGGCAGGGGAATTATCCCGTCGAATTAACAACACCTTTCCCGACAATACCGGTGCCGTAACGGTTCGTTATGCGACAGCAAACAACCTCTCCGTCATTGGTGCTGCGAAAGAAGATAAAGATCGCATCAGCGAAATTCTGCAAGAAACATGGGAAAGCGCTGACGACTGGTTCATCACAGATTAATACTGCTCCCTCATTGCGTTTTTTTTGCCGGGTCGCCCCGGCTTTTTTTTCGCCTGAAAATTCTGAAAGTTCAAATTATTCCGATATCTTCTTTAAAAATCGTGAACGAGATGGTGTTTTATTGTTCGAACAATCCTAAAAAGCAGAAAAATGTGTTGCTACCTGTTTATTTTTACCGTCGAAACCCTTATTACTTGGTATACTGAAAAAGCTTCAGAAAAACATGCATTGAACCTCAGAGCCGTTGTCTTCTAACACGCATTAAGGGGGTTATAATGGAAAAGAATAGTGAAGTCATCCAGACCCATCCGCTTGTAGGCTGGGATATCAGTACCGTAGATAGCTACGATGCACTGATGCTGCGTTTGCACTACCAAACCCCGAATCAACTCAACCGTGAAGAAGCGGAAGTTGGACAGACGCTGTGGCTAACAACAGACGTCGCTCGTCAGTTTATTTCTATTTTAGAGGCAGGTATTGCAAAAATAGAATCTGGCGACTATCAGGAAAATGAGTATAAGCGGCACTAAACGAATGCCAACCTTTCACTCAACAGGCACCCTTGCGGTGCCTTATTTATTTCACCCTTGTCTAACCCCGCGTTGTTAATTACTCTGCTCACATAACGTGAGTTTACGAGATGCATATGAGATACGACTTAATCATTATTGGTAGCGGCTCCGTAGGTTCCGCCGCCGGATATTATGCGACACAGGCAGGGCTGAACGTCCTGATGATTGATGCCCACCGCCCTCCTCATACAGAGGGTAGCCATCATGGCGACACCCGACTCATACGCCATGCGTATGGTGAAGGTGAGCGCTATGTTCCTCTGGTGCTTCGCGCACAGGCGCTGTGGGATGACCTGGCGAAACAGACTGAAGATCGCATTTTCGAGCGCACAGGGGTGATCAACCTCGGCCCGGCTAGTTCTGATTTTCTCGCCAACGTCGAACGCAGCGCGAAAGCTTTTAATCTGGACGTTGAGAAGCTGGACGCGACGGGTATTACCGCGCGCTGGCCCGAAATTACCGTCCCGGAAGATTATATCGGCCTCTTTGAAGCCCACTCCGGGGTGCTGCATTGCGAAACGGCGATCAAGACCTGGATCGAGCTTGCCGCGAAGGCAGGCTGCGCGCAGCTGTTCAACTGTCCGGTAGACGCCATCACCCATGACGATAATGGCGTCACGGTAGCGACCCTTGACGGTGAATATTCCGCGGATCGCCTGCTGGTCAGCGCGGGAACCTGGGTTACCCGCCTGCTGCCCGCTCTGCCGATCCAGCCGGTGCGCAAGGTCTTCTCCTGGTTCCAGTCGGATGGTCGTTACAGCGCCCAGAATAAATTCCCGGCCTTCACCGGCGAATTACCCAACGGCGACCAGTTCTACGGCTTCCCGTCAGAAAAAGACGCACTGAAAATCGGTAAACACAACGGGGGCCAGGCTATCTCCTCCCCTGAGGAGCGTAAACCCTTCGGCGCTTACCCACAGGATGGGTCAGAGGCCTTCTCGTTCCTGCGCAATATTCTTCCAGGCATCGGCGGCTTGCTGTATGGCGCGGCCTGTACCTACGACAACACGCCAGATGAAGACTTTATCATTGATACGCTGCCGGGGCATGACAACACTCTGCTCATCACAGGACTGAGCGGCCACGGCTTTAAGTTTGCTTCCGTGCTGGGCGAAATCGCCGCGCAGTTTGCTCAGGGAATAACACCGCAGTTTGATCTGAGGCCCTTCTCACTCTCGCGTTTTAACGGATAATCCCCAACAGGCTCCGGACGTCCCGGAGCCCGTTTCATTCATACTGCATTGCGGAGCGTTATGCGCAGGATCGTTAACTTTCTTATGAATAATATTCGCGAGCATTTTATGCTCTATATCTTATTGTGGGCACTGTTGGCCATTATTGATTTTGTTTACATTGTATTTTATTGAAAAGCCAGACTGACAATAATTGACATTAATTTAGTTTTATTGAAACTCTAAATTTCATCTTGCACGAAGAGATTGAATTACCTTTATCGATCCTTTTCAAAATCGCTGAAATAAATAAAATAAAAATCAATATACATTTATTTCAGTTGCAATATCACACCTTCCCGTTCATTTTTACCCTTCGGTTAATTTGAAAATGGACATTCTGATGCAATTACGTAACTCTTCCCGGCGCTATGGAATAATATCCATATGTTTGCACTGGATATTTGCTATTGCCGTCTATGCTATGTTCGGACTGGGTCTCTGGATGGTAACACTCAGCTATTATGATGGCTGGTATCATCAGGCACCGGAGTTACATAAAAGCATTGGCGTCCTGTTGATGCTGGGACTGGTTATTCGCGTGATTTGGCGACATATTTCTCCACCGCCCAGCGCGCCGAAGACCCACAGTAAATTGACTCGCATTAGTGCCGTTGCCGCGCACATTGCGCTCTATATACTGCTCTTTGCCATCCTCATTAGCGGCTATCTCATCTCGACGGCAGATGGCAAACCTATTAGCGTCTTTGGTATTTTTGACGTCCCGGCAACGCTTAGCGATGCGGGTTCTCAGGCTGACACTGCTGGGGTCGTTCACCTCTGGCTGGCATGGAGCGTCGTGATCCTGTCTGTACTGCACGGGCTTGCCGCCCTCAAACACCACTTTATTGATAAAGACGATACGCTAAAGCGCATGCTTGGCCGCTCGTCAGTTGACTCTGGAGTATAAAATGAAAAAACACCTGCTGGGTATCGCACTGGGTTCTCTGTTATTCACCACCGGTTCCGCCGTGGCGGCTGATTATAAAATTGATAAAGAGGGCCAACATGCTTTCGTCAATTTCCGTATTCAGCACCTTGGATATAGCTGGCTGTACGGTACCTTTAAGGATTTTGACGGCACATTCAGCTTCGACGAGAAAAATCCTGCGACCGATAAAGTCAATGTGACCATTAATACCAACAGCGTCGACACGAACCATGCTGAACGAGATAAACACTTGCGCAGTGCAGAGTTCCTGAATGTCACTAAATACCCACAAGCCACCTTCACCTCTACGGACGTGAAAAAAGCGGGTGATAAGCTGGATATTACCGGAAACCTGACGCTTAACGGCGTAACAAAACCCGTCACCCTGGATGCGAAATTAATCGGCCAGGGAGATGATCCATGGGGCGGCAAACGTGCAGGTTTTGAAGCAACAGGTAAAATTCATCTGAAAGATTTCAATATCACAACAGATTTAGGCCCGGCATCTCAGGATGTCGAGCTGGTTATTTCTGTGGAAGGGGTTCAACAGAAATAATAAATTCGCCCGGCAGGTTTTCACCTTGCCGGGCGTTACCATTATTCCGGGTCGGGGATACCCAGTTTGGTATTCAGGCGGCCGCGAGATTTATTGAAAATCTTATTGCCATTTTCCCGTCCAGCCCGACGGCGACGCTGCTCTTCTTCCGGCAGAATGCTCTCTTCACTGCACAGTTCGCTACAGCAACCGTTAAACTTTTCAGCACAGGCCGGACACTGGATGAACAGCAGATGACAGCCGTCATTTTTGCAGTTGGTATGGGTATCGCACGGTGCTCCGCACTGGTGGCACTGAGCAATCACGTCCTCAGAAATACGCTCACCCATTCGCTCGTCAAAGACAAAGTTTTTACCGATAAAGCGCACCGGCAAACCCTGCTCACGGGCACGGCGGGCGTACTCGATAATCCCCCCTTCAATATGCCAGACCTTATTAAACCCGTTGTGTTTCATCCACGCGCTGGCCTTCTCGCAGCGGATACCGCCGGTGCAGTACATAACGATCTTTTTATCTTTATGTTCCTGCATCATCTCAACCGCTTTGGGCAGTTGCTCGCGGAAAGTATCCGCCGGGATTTCCATCGCATTTTCGAAATGCCCCACTTCATACTCATAGTGGTTACGCATATCAATGAACACGGCATCCGGATCGTCCAGCATCGCATTCACTTCTGCGGCCTTCAGGTAATCACCGACATCCGCCGGGTTAAATTCAGGATCGTCAATGCCATCCGCCACAATGCGTTCACGCACTTTCATGCGCAGCACCCAAAACGATTTTCCGTCATCATCCAGAGCAATATTCAGGCGTAAGCCATCAAGTGCCGGATCGAAGCGGTAAAGGAAATCGCGGAAAGCATTCACTTTACTTTCCGGTACGCTAATCTGCGCGTTGATCCCTTCGTGAGCAAGGTAGACGCGTCCGAAGACATTCAGCGTGGTGAATGCCTGGTAAAGTTCATCGCGAGTCGCTTGCGGATCGTTGATCGTGAAATATTTGTAGAATGAGATGGTTGTGCGCGGTTCGGTTTCAGCCAACATACGCGCTTTTAACATCTCATTCGAAACGCGGTTGTGTAACACTGGCATGGTGTACAAGTCCTGGGATCGTTAGAGAGAATGAAAAATCGGTCGGCATGATATAGCAAACAAAGTTAATTTACATCCACACAATTTACGCTACATTTCACTCGCCCTGGTTAATCAGGCTTAACAATTGCTGTATTCGTGCACGTTTCGAACGCAGATATTTTGGCTATGTCTCAAAAAATGAGACAATAGCGAAACAGGACGTTAGAACACAGGAAAGACATGACCCAGTTACCCAAATTTACCGTCGCCCTTTTGCATCCCCGCTATTGGTTAACCTGGCTTGGCATTGGCTTTTTATGGCTTCTGGTGCAACTTCCCTACCCTGTTATTTTCTGGTTGGGTAAATCTCTGGGCCATCTCGCGCAAAAGTTTATGAAGCGTCGTGCCACAATTGCGTACCGCAACCTTGAATTGTGCTTTCCGCAGATGAGCGAGTCAGAACGACATGACATGGTCTCGAAAAATTTCGAATCTGTCGGTATGGGGCTTATGGAAACCGGTATGGCGTGGTTTTGGCCGGACAAACGTATAGCGCGCTGGAGCGAAGTGACAGGAACCGGCATGGAGCCAGTGCATACGCTGCAGGCGAATCAGACAGGTGTCCTGCTGATTGGCGTGCATTTTCTGACGCTGGAAATCGGGGCGCGAATGTTTGGCATGCAGGCACCGGGTATTGGCGTTTATCGCCCCAACGATAACCCGGTCATCGATTTAATCCAGACCAACGGCCGTATGCGTTCCAACAAAAGCATGATCGACCGTAAAGATCTGAAGGGCATGATACGCGCGCTTAAATCAGGTGAAGTGGTCTGGTACGCCCCTGACCACGACTATGGTCCGCAATCCAGCGTATTTGTCCCCTTCTTTGCTGTTGAAGAAGCCGCCACAACAACCGGCACCTGGATGCTGGCGCGGATGTCCAAAGCCGCCATCGTGCCCTTTGTTCCCCGTCGTAAACCGGATGGTTCTGGTTACGAGCTGATTATGCTGGAACCTGAACTCGCGCCACCGCTGGATGATGCAGAGACCACCGCTCGCTGGATGAACGGCGTTGTGGAGAAGTGCATCATGCTCGCGCCGGAACAGTATATGTGGTTGCACCGTCGCTTTAAAACGCGGCCACAGGGCACGCCTTCCCGGTATTAACTCGCATGCGGTCTTCATGGCCGCATGCTGTTTTAGCATTTAAAGCTCCTCCTCATTGCAGCAATCATAACCCAGGCGCATAATTAGCAGGCTTATTACGTCATGCCTCAGGTGTTCTGCACCTCATTATGCGGATTGTTATGTCACCCTCAGATGCCCCCATAAACTGGAAACGTAACCTCACAGTTGCATGGTTTGGTTGTTTTCTTACCGGTGCGGCGTTTAGCCTGGTCATGCCTTTCCTGCCTCTCTACGTCGAGCAACTGGGCGTAACGGGCCATAGCGCGCTCAATATGTGGTCTGGCCTGGTGTTCAGCGTCACGTTTCTCTTTTCCGCGATTGCCTCACCCTTCTGGGGCGGCCTTGCCGACCGTAAGGGGCGTAAAATTATGCTGCTACGTTCGGCGCTGGGGATGGCCATCATCATGGCATTGATGGGTATTGCGCAAAACGTCTGGCAGTTCCTGATTTTACGCGCATTACTGGGCTTGCTCGGTGGATTTATTCCCAATGCGAATGCCCTGATAGCCACCCAAATTCCGCGTCACAAGAGCGGCTGGGCACTGGGAACGCTTTCAACGGGTGGCGTGAGTGGTGCCTTGCTGGGGCCACTGGCCGGCGGATTGCTGGCGGATAATTACGGCTTGCGGCCCGTCTTTTTCATCACCGCCAGCGTGCTTTTCCTGTGCTTTGTCGTCACGTTGATCTGTATTCGGGAAAACTTCACGCCTGTCGCCAAAAAAGAGATGCTTCACGCAAGGGATGTTCTTACCTCACTGAAAAACCCCAGACTGGTGCTGAGCCTGTTCGTGACGACCCTGATTATTCAGGTAGCTACCGGTTCGATTGCCCCCATTCTGACGCTGTACGTTCGCGACCTGGCCGGTAACGTCAACAATATTGCGTTCATCAGCGGGCTAATTGCTTCCGTTCCCGGCGTGGCGGCGCTCCTTAGCGCCCCGAGACTAGGCAAACTGGGGGACCGGGTGGGTCCGGAAAAGATCCTGATCTGCGCGCTGGTGATTTCCGTTCTGCTGCTTATCCCTATGTCGATGGTGCAATCCCCGTGGCAGCTGGGCGTTCTGCGCTTTTTGCTGGGCGCTGCCGACGGGGCGTTACTCCCCGCCGTTCAGACCCTGCTGGTCTACAACTCCACGAATCAGATAGCCGGGCGTATCTTTAGCTATAACCAGTCATTTCGTGACATCGGTAACGTGACCGGGCCGCTTATCGGGGCAGGCATTTCTGCAAGCTTCGGTTTTCGCGCCGTCTTTATCGTGACGGCGGGCGTGGTGCTGTTCAATGCAATTTACTCGTGGTTCAGTTTATCCCGTGCGTTACGACCGGTGGCTGAATAACACGAACGCCTGACAGCTTATTTTCGCATTCATACTTGCAGGATCTTATATTCAGCTATTATTTCCCTGAAACCTTCTGGAAAACAGGGAGACACCAATGACCATGTACGCCACGCTGGAAGAAGCTATTGATGCCGCTCGTGAAGAGTTCCTCGCCGATAACCCCGGCGTTGAAGAAGAAGATGCTGACGTGCAACAACTTAATATCCAAAAATACGTTCTGCAGGATGGGGATATTATGTGGCAGGCCGAATTCTTTGCCGATGAAGGGGAAGAAGGAGAATGTTTGCCGATATTAAGTGGTGAAGGTGCGCAGGCCGTTTTTGACGGCGACTATGATGAAATCGAACTGCGGCAGGAATGGCTGGAGGAGAACACCCTGCACGAGTGGGATGAGGGCGAGTTTCAGCTCGAGCCACCGCTGGATACGGAAGAGGGTCAAACCGCAGCTGATGAGTGGGACGAGCGTTAATTTACGCTATTCGTAAGGGCCGTGGCTGGCATCGATCGGCAGCAGCAGCGTGTCGAAAATCAGCGAAAACGGTAAATCAAGCACGGTAAGATAGCGCCACGCGGAATCACGAACATCCCATTTCACACCCGGGTAGTACTGATTACCGTGGCCCTGCCCTGGAATGGTGCGACTGATGATGCTGCCGCAGCCGCTAAGCAGGCATGCCATCATGACGACGATGATAATTTTCATCTCAAACCTCTAAAAAAATACCGGCGATTAAGCCGGTATTTTATTTGGCGGGTGGCGCTTCGCTACCCACTCTACTTAACAACTTACTTCGCCTTCAACGCCAGCGGGTTCAGTTTCAGTTCTTTATAGTAATTTACCCACGAAGAGTATCTCTCCGGAGCGGACCAAACGCGGTAGTGAAGACGCGCCATCGTGACAGGGTCGCTCAACAGGACCAGACGGCGGTCGCGATTGAGTTTTTCCGGGGTCTCGTTCAGCGCCTGCTCAACGTGGCGATCGCGGGCAATCTCCAGTACCTGGCTGGCACGGTGGCGTGCTGTCGCCATCGCCGTTGCCAGCGCGTTGAACGACGGGTTAAACACGGCGTGCATAAAACCATCATCCAGCGTGCGATTGCGGTTCTGCTCCAGATATTTGTCGGTATCGACCAGTACCTGCGGCGGGGAATACTCTTCCGGGATCAGGAACAGCTTCCAGCGTTTGGTTCGCAGGCCAACCGTTGAGCGGCTGGAGATGACCGATACAAACGGGGACAGAATCAAGGAGAATACAATCGGCGCCAGCCAGAACAGGAAGCGCAGATCCAGCCACGCCATCCCCGCCGCCCACACCAGGCCCAGCAGAAGTTGCGAGCCATGACGCATAAAGGCTTCACTCCACGGCGTGGAGTCGTCATCACGCTGCGGTGAATTCCAGACCACTTCCCAGCCCAGGAACGCACTGACCACAAACACGGTATGGAACAGCATACGCACCGGCGCCAGCAGCACGGAGAACAGCACTTCCAGCAGGAGTGAAAGGGTCACGCGGCAGAAACCGCCGTACTCTTTCGAGCCTTTGCACCAGATCAGGATGATGCTGAGCAGCTTAGGCAGGAACAGCAGCACCATGGTGGAGGCAAACAGCGCAATCGCCAGCTCCGGACGCCACTGCGGCCACACCGGGAACAGCTGGCGCGGTTGCAGGAAGTATTGTGGCTCAGTCAGGGCATGCACCACCTGCAGCGCAGTGGAGAGCGCAAGGAACATAAACCACAGCGGTGCGGAGAGATAAGACATCACGCCCGTCAGGAACACCGCACGGTGAACCGGGTGCATCCCTTTTACCAGGAACAGGCGGAAGTTCATCAGGTTACCATGACACCAGCGGCGGTCACGTTTAAGCTCATCCAGCAGGTTCGGCGGCAGCTCTTCGTACGATCCCGGCAGGTCGTAGGCAATCCAGACGCCCCAGCCAGCACGACGCATCAGCGCCGCTTCTACGAAGTCATGCGACAGAATAGAGCCGGCAAACGAACCTTCACCCGGCAACGGTGCCAGCGCACAGTGTTCAATGAACGGCTTCACGCGGATAATGGCGTTGTGGCCCCAGTAGTGCGATTCGCCCAACTGCCAGAAATGCAGACCCGCAGTAAACAGCGGCCCGTAAACACGGGTGGCGAACTGCTGACAGCGCGCATAGAGCGTGTCCATACCGGATGCTTTCGGCGATGACTGAATAATACCGGCGTTCGGGTTGGCTTCCATCAGACGCACCAGACCGCTCAGGCAGTCACCGCTCATGACGGAGTCAGCATCCAGCACCACCATGTAGCTGTACTGGTTACCCCAGCGACGGCAGAAGTCATCAATGTTGCCGCTTTTACGCTTCACACGACGACGACGGCGGCGGTAGAAGATCTGGCCTTCGCCCTGCACTTCCGCAATCAGTTCCATCCAGGCTTTTTGCTCTGCAACGCAGATATCCGGGTTGTAACTGTCGCTCAGGATGTAAACGTCGAAATGCTCCACGTTTCCGGTCGCCTTAACGGACTCCCAGGTCGCACGCAGCCCCGCAAATACGCGGTCAACGTCTTCGTTACAGATAGGCATAATCAGCGCAGTACGGTGCTCAGGATTAAGGGGTTCATCCCCGACCGTTGACGCGGAAATACTGTATTTGTCACGCCCCATCAGCAGCTGCAGGAAGCCCATCAGTGCGGTCCAGAAACCGGCCGATACCCAGCAGAACAGGACAGCGAACAGCAGGAGGATGCCGCTCTGAAGGATATAAGGCAGCAACTGCATAAAGGAGACCCAGAGATCCTGGCCCATCATGTCAGTCGGGTTGATGAACGCCCAGCCCTGGTAAGGCAGAATGGTTTTCATATACCAGGTCGCGACAACCGTCTGTGCCAGCGTCAGAAGCAGCAGGATGTAACGACGGATTGTCCCCACGGTACGCCATTTCTGTTCAGAAGCCTGCTCTTCTTTCGTCAGGCGAGACAGATAGCGCGGCGTTACATCACGTCCACGCAGACGATCCCAGAAGCGGCCAACGGGGTTGGTACGCCACGGATCGGGGAACATCGAGGAACGCGTAGCCTTCGGCATTGCCTGAAGCTGATCGCGTCCTTCGTCGTCTTTAATCAACTGCCCTTCTGCCAGCGAGTCCGGCCATGCCTGCTCCAGACGAGCCTTAACTGACCCCAGCGGCGTATCATCATCCCGGGAAAACTGATGATGTTCACCATCCAGCGCGGTATGAACCGCGCGGATGTCGCTCTTAGGCAGTGCCGCTTTTTCGATATCCGTCAGCGGCATGGCATCAATATATTCAGATGTATTATTCATTGGCAGGTAGCTGGTAGCTCCAGGTTTCACTCAGCGGCTGATCGTCACTGACCAGCGCAGCACGCATTTCAGTGGTCTGCTTCGGATCTTTCACTTTCACACGCAGAGTCAGACGCCAGCCCTTCGTTATCGGGTTGTAACGCACGGTATTCTCAACGATTTCACCGTTATCCCCAATGCTGGCCTGAGCAGCAACGGCGGTATCCGGTGACAGTTTCTTCATATCCTGGCCTGTGAAGTCCACAACAAAGGCCACAGTGCCGTCAGGCTGACGGATAAGATTAGACTGTTTCACATCCCCCGTTGAGCGGCGAGTCTGCACAACATACGCGCTATCCGGCGCATGCAGCTTATCTTCGTCGCGGCTGAAGGTAATGGTGTACTTGAAGTTCATCTCTTTACCGGCTTCCGGCAGCTGATCCGGTGTCCAGTAAGCCACGATGTTATCGTTAGTTTCATCGTTGGTTGGAATTTCAACCAGCTCAACCTTCCCTTTACCCCAGTCACCTTTCGGCGTGACCCAGGCACTTGGACGCAGGTCATAGCGATCGTCGAGATCTTCAAAACGAGAGAACTGACGACCACGTTGCAGGAGGCCAAAACCTTGCGGGTTTTCCATCGCAAAACTACTTACGGCCAGATGTTTCGGGTTATTCAGCGGACGCCAGATCCACTCACCGTTACCGGCATGAATAGACAGGCCATTGGAATCGTGCAGTTCCGGGCGGAAGTTCGTTGCTGGTGACGGCTGGTTTGGCCCAAACAGGAACATACTGGTCAGCGGTGCAACACCCAGTTTGCCCACTTTATCACGCAGGTAAACTTTAGACTGCACGTCAACCACCGTGTCACGACCTGGCATAATCACAAAGCGATAAGCACCGGTTGCACGTGGGGAATCCAGCAGCGCGTAAATGGTCAGACGTTTGTCCGTTGGTTTTGGACGTTCAATCCAGAACTCGCGAAAACGTGGGAACTCTTCACCTGATGGCAGCGCGGTATCAATAGCCAGACCGCGCGCAGAAAGCCCGTATACCTGCCCCGCGCCGATCACGCGGAAGTAGCTGGCACCAAGCATGCTGACGATTTCATCGTTTTTATCTTTGCTGTTGATCGGGTAAAGCACCTTGAAGCCTGCGAAGCCCAGGTCTTTCACCGTATCTTTGTCGTGTTGCACATCGCCGAAATTAAAATAATCCGGGCTGTACTTGATCTTACGTACAGCCGTTGCCGTCACTTCATTGATGGCAACAGGCGTGTCGAAGTACATACCCTGATGATAAAACTCAAGCTTGAACGGGGTCTTAATAGTGTTCCAGTACGCTTTGTCGTGATTGAACTGGATCTGCTGATAGTCCGCATACTTCATGTCGCGGAAAACGGAGGGCAAGTTACTTTTCGGCGCTTCGTAGCTCTTGCCTGCCATCGATTTTGCCTGTTTTGCGACATCATCGATGTTAAAGGCCAGTGCCGATGAGGTATACAGTGATAACACGACTGCAGCACCTAACCAACGCATTTTCATCATCTGTGGTTTATGTTTCATAATAAGTAAGCACTTCCCCCTTTGTGTGCTTATATCGATCCGATCCATTTTAATGGAAACTCAGGCAATCCGACAACATTATCACTGCTTTGTTCAGCTGCTGGCTCATGGATTAAGC
This sequence comes from Enterobacter sp. E1, assembly GCF_016809815.1. Lineage (NCBI taxonomy): Bacteria > Pseudomonadati > Pseudomonadota > Gammaproteobacteria > Enterobacterales > Enterobacteriaceae > Enterobacter > Enterobacter sp. E1. The sequence goes on from NZ_JAFBJM010000001.1 coordinate 322,969, forward strand.
AAATGAAAGAACCCGCGATTCACTTTACGTGCTTATCCTGGAGACAGGGTGTCGGTCTTGGTGTAGGGTTGGCTTCGAATGTAACCATTATGAGTCTTAGGGATAAGACGAAAAGTCTGAGAATGCACAAAGTTATATGAGCTCAACACCAACAGAACGTGAATATTTCCTCGACTCGATCCGGGCATGGCTGATGCTATTGGGGATCCCCTTTCACATCTCACTGATTTACTCCAGCCACACCTGGCATGTTAATAGCCAGATGCCCTCCTGGTGGCTGACGTTGTTTAATGACTTTATTCACGCCTTCCGTATGCAGGTGTTTTTTGTCATATCCGGCTATTTCTCTTACATGCTGTTTCTGCGTTACCCGCTCAAACGCTGGTGGAAAGTGCGCGTGGAACGCGTAGGTATCCCAATGTTGACCGCCATTCCGCTGTTGACGCTGCCGCAGTTCATTATGTTGCAATACGTCAAAGGCAAGGCGGAGAACTGGCCGAATCTTTCATTGTATGAAAAGTACAACACGCTGGTCTGGGAGCTGGTGTCCCATCTGTGGTTCCTGCTGGTTCTGGTAGTGCTTACGACGGTCAGTGTGTTGATTTTTAGCCGCCTGCGCCACCATTTGAGTTATAAAGCCGATACCTTTTTCGCCAATATTACGATGGGCAAACTGACGGTGCTCTTTTTGCTGTTAGGGGTCGCCTATGCCGCCCTGAGACGTACCCTGTTTATCGTCTATCCGCCGATTTTAAGCGATGGGTTATTTAATTTCGTGGTGATGCAGTCGCTGTTCTACATTCCGTTCTTTTTAATCGGTGCGCTGGCATTTATTCATCCAAAACTTAAATCACTGTTTACCACTCCTTCGCCATGGTGCGCGCTGGGGGCTACACTCGCGTTTGCGGCTTATCTGCTGAATCAGCGCTACGGTAGCGGCGACGCCTGGATGTATGAAACGGAAAGTGTGATCACCATGCTGCTGGGCTTGTGGATGGTCAATGTGGTATTCGCGCTCGGCCACCGCCTGCTGAACTTTAAGTCCACTCGCGTGACTTACTTCGTTAATGCATCGCTGTTTATTTATCTTGTGCATCATCCCCTGACGCTGTTTTTCGGGGCTTACATCACGCCGCATATTACATCCAACACGCTGGGTTTCTTTACCGGGCTGGTGTTTGTCGTCGGTGTTGCCATCGTACTCTATGAGATCCATTTGCGGATCCCACTTCTGCGTTTTCTCTTTTCAGGAAAACCACCCGCGAAAGCGTCATAAACAACGGCGGCGCACTCAGTGCGCCGCCGTTGTTTCAGGCTTCTGATTCCTGCCCACGCTGGGTCAGAAGCCGTTGATAAAGATGGGTGGTTTCTTCGTCAAAACAGACAAAGATAACCTTTTCAGGCATCGGTTTGAGCGACAGATAACGGTAAACCGTTTCTACGGCGATAGTCGCTGCAGCCGCTTTCGGATAGCCATATACGCCGGTACTGATGGCCGGGAATGCCATCGTTTTATAGCCATTATCGGCAGCCAGTCGCAAACAGTTTCGGTATGCCTCCTCCAGAAGACTCGCTTCATGCTGGTCACCACCGTGCCAGACGGGACCTACAGCATGAATAACCGCTTTGGCAGAAAGATTGCCTGCAAGCGTAATCACCGCATGACCAGGAGGGCATTCTCCCTGCTGTTGACGCACGACTTTGCAGGCCTCCAGCAACTGCGGTCCCGCAGCCCGGTGGATAGCACCGTCCACACCACCTCCCCCCATCAAAGATGGATTGGCCGCATTGACGATAACGTCGACGTGCATGGTCGTAATATCGCCATGAATGATTTCAATTTGCGGTTTCATAAAACCCCTCTGCAACCCGCCTTTTTCTTAAGTGTATCGCAGAGGAGCCAGGGAGAAAAAACTATCAGACAACATCCTCTTCCGCCGCGGAGCGGAAGAGTGAATTAGCGATACTGGATCTGGACAATCGCGAGCGTTTTTTCAGGATTAAGGTATTTCATGCTGAGAGTGGCGAGGCTGGAATCGGTCACCGTGCCATTAAGCGCCTCTTCATAACTGACCATTCGCGTTTGCATACGGTTATTATCCGGGCATGACATGGCAAACTGTCGCTGTTGCGGCGTGACTTCACAGGGGTCTGCAACAATGGCACCACGAAAATGAATTACCCCACCATTTGCAAGGGTGGCTGAATAAGCGGGGAGAATGAAAGCAGAAGCGATCAAACCCAAGCCTGTAGCAAGCTGAGCTAAATATTTGGTCATTATATGCACTCCTCAATGAGAATCGTCCTTGAGGGGTAAACGCGCTTCATTAAGGCAAACGAAGGCTCGCGTTACGGAACATCACTACTCAGTTCCTGATATCAGCATAGCTCAACGCCGTAGGCCCGCCACATTCATAACATATTGATTTAATGAATGATTATAAACTCTTTTCCGCCGGCGACCATTGTTGTGATAAATGAAGCGACTTTCCATCAGTAATGGTGACAACGATTTTTACCGTATCCCCCGCGTCAATATTTAAACTCAACCGCATTAAATCAATCGTCTGATTAGCGGGTATAAAAAGTGTATTTTGCTGTCGCGAAGAGCTTTGCCCGCCCTGCCCTTCCCGCACAGAGACAATCTGGACCTGGCAATCGCACGGCTCCGTCAGAGTAACCTGCGGAATAATGGTGGTCATATTTTCCTGCTGTGACGTTTTAAACGTGATTTGGCTGGAAAGCGCGGCGAGGAGAATTAAGGTATTCATGATGAACTCCCGAAAAAAAACAGGGCAGATGCCCTGTTTTTTTGTAGCACAGATTTCAGAATCAGTACTGATGAGCTGTCGCGTGGTTACCAAAACCAATCTGGGTAACGTTGACAGTTGAGTTAGAAGCAGTCTGGTCGACCATTGCACCGTTAAGGCCACCGTACTGGCTAACATTCATAGTAGAATTTTTACTGTTCCACTGATCAAGTGTTGCACTGTTGCCGAAACCGTTCTGGGTCAGGTTAATTTTACTGTCATCAGACCCCTGACCAACATCAGCACCGTTACCGCCACCGGTCTGGCTAATATTCAGAACTGAATTTCTGGCATCTGTCTGCAATGCTACAGCAGAGTTACCGCCACCGTTCTGGTAAATATTCAGGGTAGAATTTGGGCCACCGTATCCGCCATGGCCATGTCCATGACCCCATCCGCCCTGATCAATCAGACCAGCCATTGCACTACCAGAAACTACGATTGCTGCGAGTGCTGCCACTTTGATAAATTTCATGGTAAACCCCCATCGGATTGATTAAAGTCGTCGCGAAATAGTTAGCGCTGGATGACGCGAATTGCCATTTGCGACTGTTTCTGCACTACAACTGCGGTTTTCTGTGTACCGTACTGCGTAATGTTTGCTCTATTACCCGACCCTTTCTGGATAATTTTCGCACTATTACCATATCCATCTTGCGTAATACCTGCATCGTTCCCGTTGCCGCTTTGATCGATCCAGGCCATATTGTAACTCCCTGATTGATCAACTTTCGCTCTGTTACCTGCCCCATCCTGGGAAACTATGGATAATAGTTTTGAACCGTCCTGGTGAACCTGAGCGTCATTTAGAATGCCCCGTTGACCAATAATGGCTGCCTGATTTAAAGATGAAAGACTTAATTCGTTAACCGCGAAATTATATTCAGTATTCGCCATATCTGAATTAGCCGCGGTTACAAATCCAGGCGCACCCAGCAATGTAAACATCATAAATAACGATATGTTTTTCATGTTGTCACCCTGGACCTGGCTATTTAAGAACTCCATAACCATGTAACAATGATATTGTTAAAACGACTCGTGATGTGTTAACGCGTCGTTACGGTGAAGAGTATGTCCGCTGAAACATTTTAAATATCTCACCCACGCGGCTTATTTTTATTTGTCGGGTCACCACAAAGTCGTAATTTAAGGAAAAAATTGCTTTAAACAGGACAGCTTATTTTTTTATTAAACATTTCTTCTCGCCAGCTTGTACAACATCGCGAGGGCTGTCCACGCTTCATCCCGCCTTGTTTAAACGGAACGGCAGGATGCCATTTTTCTCATCGCGTGACACGAGGCGTGTTTTCTTAAGACAGAAACATCGTCATTCCATGACTTAGAAAAAATCGGCATCTCATACCTCTCAACAATCATTAAAAAATAACAAATAAACAATAAAATCAATTAATTATAAATATTTGTATGATTTTTAAAATCTGTGCACACATATTTGCATGTACAACTTTATTATCAAAATGCGGCATTCAATACCGCCAAATATCACAAATTAATATTGATTTTTACATTTAGTTACATGATTAACACTTGCTTTAAACTTCGTAAAAGCTAGATTGAAATTAGATGTACGAAATTGGTTTTATATTTACCTCCCTGTGGAGGTTATGGTCTGATTCTACACACAGCAGTGCAACATCTGTCAGTACTTCTGGTGTCCTCTTTTTACAGGAGGACAGCTGCCAGGTGCCAAAAAAAAGTGGGGTTTCATCATGTATAATGAAGTCCATAGTTTACATGGTCATACATTACTGTTGATCACAAAACCTTCTTTGCAAGCGACAGCTTTATTACAACATTTAAAGCAATCTTTATCACTGAGCGGGAAATTGCATAATATTCAACGTTCTTTCGATGATATTGCACCTGGCAGCATTATTCTTCTCGATATGATGGAAGCTGATAAAAAGCTTATCCATTACTGGCAGGATATTTTAAGCAGGAAAAACAATAATATCCGCGTGCTATTGTTGAATACGCCTGATGAGTATCCTTTCAGAGATATTGAAAGCTGGCCGCATATCAATGGCGTGTTCTACGTCACGGAAGAAGAGGACCGGGTGGTAGAGGGGCTGCAAGGTATATTGCGCGGAGAGTGTTATTTTTCGCAAAAACTTGCCAGCTACCTCATCACACACTCCGGAAATTATCGCTATAACAGTTCAGAGTCAGCACTGCTAACGCACCGTGAGAAAGAGATCCTGAACAAGTTACGCATTGGTGCTTCAAATATTGAAATCGCCCGTTCGTTATTTATCAGCGAAAATACGGTAAAGACGCACCTTTATAATCTTTTCAAGAAGATAGCTGTGAAAAACCGAACTCAGGCGGTTTCGTGGGCAAACGATAACCTCAGGCGTTAATCACATGAAGCGCACGTTGAGTTGGATCGCCGCAGCGAGTTTCCTGCTCGCTGCCGGGAATCTGAAGGCCGTCGAGGTCGAAGTTCCCGGATTGTTAACAGACCACACCGTCTCATCGATCGGGCACAGTTTTTACCGTGCCTTCAGTGATAAATGGGACAGCACATACACTGGAAATATAACAATCAACGAGCGGCCCAGTGCACGATGGGGAAGTTGGATAACAATAACGGCTAATCAGTACGTTATTTATCAAACGTTTTTATTCCCCACAAAAATGGACTTCGACAAAAACGTATCCTTAGCACTGGCACAATCAGAAGACGCTATTAATCGCCTGCAAATAGATAAAGCCCTATTAAGCACCAGCGATTTAGCAAAAGACGAGTTCTAGCGAACCGATATGCGGAGGCTGTCATGCGTATTGCATATGCAGTTGTTTCGATAATGCTGATCACCCCCATAAGTTGGGCCGGGAACATGACGTTCCAGTTCCGTAACCCTAACTTTGGCGGTAACCCTAACAACGGTGCGTTCCTGCTGAATGAAGCTCAGGCGCAAAACTCTTATAAGGACCCGAGTTATAAGGATTTTAGCGTTGATACCCCGTCTGCTCTGGACAACTTCACACAGGCTATTCAGTCGCAGATTTTAGGTGGGTTACTGACCAACATTAATACCGGTAAACCCGGTCGAATGGTCACCAACGACTTTATTGTCGACATCGCCAACACGGACGGACAGCTCCAGTTGAATGTTACCGATCGTAAATCAGGAAAAACCTCAACGATCCAGGTTTCCGGTCTACAAAGTAATTCAACTGACTTTTAAACAACAGCAAAATAAGGACAATGATCATGCAGCGCTTCCTGATATTTGTTGCAGTGTGCTTATTGAGCGGTTGTTTAACTGCTCCACCTAAAGAAGCTGCAAAACCTACTTTAATGCCTCGGGCCCAAAGTTATCGTGATTTAACACATTTACCGTCACCAACCGGTAAGATATTTGTCTCTGTTTACAACATTCAGGATGAAACCGGGCAATTTAAACCTTACCCGGCAAGTAACTTCTCCACAGCGGTGCCGCAAAGCGCCACTGCCATGCTGGTTACCGCACTCAAGGATTCACACTGGTTTATTCCTCTGGAACGCCAGGGGCTACAGAACCTGTTGAATGAACGTAAAATTATTCGTGCAGCACAGGAAAACGGCACCGTCGCGGACAATAACCGGACGCCTCTGCAATCTCTGGCAGCCGCGAATGTCATGATTGAAGGTTCGATTATCGGTTACGAAAGTAACGTTAAATCGGGTGGTGTAGGAGCACGTTACTTCGGTATCGGCGCTGATACCCAGTATCAGCTCGACCAAATCGCCGTTAACCTGCGTGTGGTTAACGTCAGTACGGGCGAAGTGCTCTCTTCGGTGAACACCAGCAAAACCATTCTGTCTTATGAAGTGCAGGCTGGGGTATTCCGCTTCATCGACTACCAGCGTTTGCTGGAGGGTGAAATTGGTTACACCTCTAACGAACCGGTCATGATGTGCCTGATGTCTGCCATTGAAACCGGCGTTATCTTCTTAATTAACGATGGTATCGATCGCGGGTTGTGGGATTTGCAAAACAAAGCAGACGTGCAGAACCCGATCCTGGTGAAATACCGCGATATGTCAGTTCCTCCGGAATCCTGACAGGAAGCGCATAAAAAAGGCGAGATGATTATCTCGCCTTTTTTTATTCACTCACCGCAGTGATGCTTTGCGCTTTTTCCCGCCGCGCCGCCAGCCAAAGACCGCTGTTCTTCATGGCGTAGCCAAACAGCAACCCCAGCGCCAGCGAGGGGACAACCAGTTTCCAGTCACCCTGCCCTGCAAAGGTCGCACACGCCCCCATAAAAGTTCCCGGCACGAACGAAAGCAACAGATGTTTTGCCTGGATGCACATCAAAAAAGCAACCACGCCCGTCATGACATACCCCAGCATCTCCAGATGCGGGGCCAGCGCGCTGCCTTTCATAATCACCAGTGCCCAGATAACACCGCTCATCAGGGTGCAGCCTGAAATAAAGAGACCTTTAACACCCCCCTGCGGGCAGGCGAAATAGGCCGTGCAGCCAAGAAACCCAGCCCAGCTGAGCAGCCCGAGAGACACGGCTACCCATCCCCAAAGCCCGGAGAGAATACCAGTGGTTAATGCGATACAAAGTAATATGTTCATGGTGCGCATCTTAGCAGAAGCGCACCATAGAAATGAGATCACTAGCACATTACGTGCAAGTTGAAATGTATAGTTGCATAGTTAATGTGATCTAAATCACTCTTCGTATTCTTCTTCCAGCTCATCCCACATTGCCGCGATGGCGTCTCGAGTCAGCGGAGCCAGCGTTCTCCAGAATGGCGAAGTCGCATGTGCTTCGACTTTGCCAAGGAACGTTCCGACCCATGGCAACAGATACGTTTCGAACAAGGTTTCGATAGCTTCATTCTCATCATCACCTGCGTTGTCTTCGATCCAGGATGCAGCCAACAGCAGCGTACCAATATGGTCGGCTGGTGTATCGCTCAACGGCATACCGCGAGTGGAGAGGAAAGCACGGACTTCCGCTTCTGTCGCCCCTTCCTGCCAGGCAGAACGGTATGGCGAAACGCGGCATTCATCACCCACGAACAGCGCATTGTAGTCGGTCGCTACCTGCTGCATATCGCAGCTTTTTTGCAGACGCTCCAGTAACTCATCCTGTTCCAGCGGCCAGTTCTGCGCCAGTTTACCTTCACGAATTAACGTAAAGAGCGGAACCAACAGAGGGTCTTGCGGCTGGCGATAATAGAGCGTACCCAGCACGCGACAAAGGATGGAGAACTCGTTCATTTTTATTATTCCATTACACAATTAAAGATCGGCAAATTCGTCAATCGGTTCCATGCCGCGCGACTCGAGGAAATCGAGCAGCCGGCGTGGGGTCACGTTCAGGATTTGCGCTTCCGGGAAGTTAACGTCATTAAGCACCTTCAGGCACTCACTAAAATCACCCAGCGTAAACGCGGTATGGGAGTCAGAGCCCAGCGCCACCATACCTCCGGCATCTCGCACGGCAGCGGCCACTTCACGGCAGTTTGCTTCACTGCCCTTACGCGAGTGAACAAAGGAGGAGTTGTTAATCTCCAGCGCCACGCGGTGTTTCGCTGCCGCCTGAGCGACAGCCTGAATATCAATCGGATATTTTGGATTACCCGGGTGGCTTATAATATGCACATTGCCGCTGGCAATAGTGGCAATCATCGCCGTGGTGTTTGTCTCTTTGTCTTGTGGAGGGAATACCGGCTCGTGGAAACCGGCCAGGATCAGATCCAGGGAAGTGAGCATCGGACCGGTGCAGTCAATTTCACCGTCGGTATTTTTAATGTTCGCCTCGATACCACGCAGTATCCCAATGCCGTCAACCAGACGTGGCCAAATCCGCATATTCACAAAATGCCAGTAGTGCGGCGCATCCGCCATGTCCGGGCCATGATCGGTTATCGCGAACAGCTTGATGCCTTTAAGCTTGGCCTGGGCGATATAATCGTGGAGATTGCTATACGCGTGGGTGCTGGCGACGGTGTGCATATGCAGGTCAACGGGATACATCTCTCTCTCCTCTGCGGTTTTTCCAAAGGATAGCAGTTATCAGCGGCGAATATTAGCAAAAACCCGGCGAACGCCGGGTTTCTCTCAGTAGCCGCGCTGCCTGTCGACCTGTCCGGTGACTGCATTACCCTTTTCCATTTCGCTAATGGTATGGGATATATACGCCACCGCTTCTGCCGGACGCGTCACGGCAGCCACGTGCGGGGTCATGGCCACACGCGGATGCGCCCACAGAGGGCTTTCCGCAGGCAGCGGCTCGCGGCTGTAGACATCCAGCATGGCGCCTTTTAGCTTTCCGCTGTCCAGGGCCTTCAGCAGATCGGGCTCGACCAGATGCACCCCGCGCGCCAGGTTCATCAGGTAGCTCTCATCGGCTAACAGGTTGAGCAACGATTCATTGATGATGCCGACTGTTTCCGCCGTGTTGGGCAGCAGGTTGATGAGCACGCGCGTGCCGTTGAGAAAGTCCGGCAGTTCATCCGTGCCGGCAAAGCTCTTAACGCCTGGATAATCCTTGCGGCTGCGGCTCCAGCAGCGCAGCGGAAAGCCCCACGGTGCAAGCGCTTCCGCCACTTTTGAACCCAGCACACCAGCACCGAGGATACCAATGGTAAAATCTTCGCGCTGATAATCAGGCAGCGGTTCCCAGTGGGATTGCTGTTTTAATGCCTGATAGTCATCAAAGCGGCGGAACCAGTGCAGAACCTGGCTCACGGCATACTCCTGCATTTGCTGGCCCATACCGGTGTCTTCGAGACGGAAAAGAGGAATATCTTCCGGCAGCATTTCCGGGTGAGCCTTCAGCTTGCTCAGAATGGAGTCCACACCGGCGCCCAGGGCAAAGACAGCTTTCAGTTTACGCCCCTGCAGCATTTCTACCGGCGGATGCCAGACCAGCGCGTAGTCAGCATGTTCGTTGTCACCCCGCTTCCACTCGCGAACGCGTGCGCCGGGTAACGCCGCGGTAAGCGCCTTGATCCAGTATGCCGCATCAAACGTGGGGTGATAGAAGAGTATATCCATAGTCATTCCTGCCTTTTATTGCGCTGAATTATTCTGATTTTCAACTGGATTGCCAGCATAACAAATTTATTGCGCGACTGTGCTGCTGATAAAAAAGACGCTTTCAGCACATTTAAGAATCAGGTTGCCTGAAGTTTGTCTAAACACGCTAAATTACTGAAAAAGTGAGTTGACGGCAGTTCGGCTTTTCCTTACATTAGCGCCCGTCCCGGTAACAACGGGATGACAATATGGTGAGGTGTCCGAGTGGCTGAAGGAGCACGCCTGGAAAGTGTGTATACGGCAACGTATCGGGGGTTCGAATCCCCCCCTCACCGCCATATTTAAAGAAGAGCTCGCATGAAAATGCGGGCTTTTTTTTCGCATGTCGCACTCATGCAGGGGGGATGAGAATCCCCGACCGGGGTTCGACAACTGGCGACAGCCAGTTGGACAGACTGAGAGCGCAGCGAACAGGCTGCCCGCAGGGCGAGCAAAGCGAGTCAATCCCCCCCTCACCGCCATATTTAAAAAAGAGCTCGTACGAAAGTACGGGCTTTTTTTTCGCATATTGCACGCTGCGGGGGGATGAGAATCCAGAGACTCCCTGCGCTCTTTATGTCGGGTGGCGCTGCACTTACCCGACCTACAAAAAACTATTCTTCAACCATCTTCGCATATTCTTCGGTCAGAAAATCCACCAGCGTCCTGACAGAAGGTAACAACCCGCGTCTTGATGGATAAACAGCGTGAATCACTTCCCGTCTGGGTTCCCAGGCCTCAAGTACCCGAATCAGTTCGCCTGACGCCAGCTGATCCTTCACCATCAAAATCGGCAGCTGCACCACGCCGATGCCAGCCATGGCAGCTTCACGTAGCGCAAGCATATCGGTGGTGATCAATCGAGGGTGATAATGGATCTCCGCTTTAGCACCTCCAGGCCCGGACAGTGCCCATTTATGAATATGTTTCCCCTCGTTCATGCTTAGCCCGGGCCAGGCACTGAGTTCAGACGGGGCTATCGGTTCTCCCATGCGTTGAATCAACGCCGGACTCGCGACCAGACAATGCCCCCTGTCAGCCAGCACCCTTAACACCAGATCGCTGTCATCAAACGGGCGAGGGCGGACGCGGATCGCGATATCCACGCCCTCTCCCACCAGGTCTACCCGTCGATTGGTAGCCTCAAGCTGAAGATTGATGCCGGGATAACGCGCCATAAATCTTGCCAGCATCGGACCAACATGGACATGCAACAGGGTTATCGGGCAGGTGATCCTGACAATGCCGCGCGGTTCTGCCTGCAGTGCCGCCACGGCCTCTTCTGCCGCCTCCGCCTCCACCATCATCGCTTTACAGTGCTGATAGAAAGTCTGCCCGACCTCAGTCACCGTAAATTGCCGGGTTGTTCGGTGGATGAGCCGCACGCCAAGGCGCTCTTCCAACTGCGCGATCCGGCGGCTTAGCCTGGACTTTGGCAGGTCAAGCGCCCTTCCCGCCGCCGCAAAGCCACCGTAATCCACCACCTTCACAAACCAGACGAAGTCATTGAGATCCTGCATAAATCCTCATCGTTCCATTATTAGAACAGTGAATGCCATTTTCACTATCTACCGGGATATTAAACCTGAATATAAGCTAATTGCATCAACTGAACATCAGGAGTTCATCATGAAAAACGTAACAGGTGTTTATACCGCTCCCCGACAGCACTGGGTGGGCGACGGTTTCCCGGTCCGTTCAATGTTCTCTTATCAGACGCACGGGGAGCCTCTCAGCCCGTTCCTGCTGCTGGACTACGCGGGCCCATACACCTTTCCGGCAGATGGTGCGAAACGCGGCGTAGGCCAACATCCTCACCGGGGTTTCGAAACGGTCACTATCGTCTATTCCGGTGAAGTCGAGCATCGTGACTCCACGGGCAAAGGCGGTGTAATTGGCCCCGGCGACGTGCAGTGGATGACGGCAGGCGCAGGCATTTTGCACGAGGAGTTCCACTCCAGCGCGTTCTCGCAGAAAGGCGGAGAACTCAAAATGATGCAGCTTTGGGTCAACCTTCCGGCGAAAGACAAGATGGCGGCACCGGGCTACCAGAGCATCACCAAAAGCGACATTCCAGTCGTGACGCTTTTGGATAACAGCGGCACGCTGAGAGTTATTGCCGGTCGCTACCAGGATGTGACCGGCCCGGCTCACACCTTTTCACCGCTGAATGTCTGGGATATTGCGCTGAATCAGGGAAGCCATTTGACGCTCAATCAGCCAGAAGGCTGGAGCACCGCGCTGGTGGTACTGGAAGGTAACGTCACGGTAAACGGCACGGCTGAAGCGGGTGAAGCGCAACTGGTCGTCTTAAGCCAGCAAGGCGACAAAGTGCATCTGGAAGCCAGTAGCGATGCAAAAGTGCTGCTGATGGCCGGTGAGCCACTGAACGAACCCATTGTGGGCTACGGCCCGTTTGTCATGAACAGTAAAAGCGAAATCAACGAAGCCATTCGTGATTTCAACTCCGGCCGCTTCGGCCAGATCTGAACGTAATAAAGGAGAAGAAAATGTCCACACCTGCAAATTTCAACGGAGCGCGTCCGGTTATTGATGTGAACGATGCGGTGATGTTGCTTATCGATCACCAGAGCGGTCTTTTCCAGACCGTTGGGGATATGCCAATGCCGGAACTGCGTGCCCGTGCGGCAGCGCTGGCAAAGATCGCTACCCTGGCGAAGATCCCGGTAATCACGACAGCGTCCGTTCCCCAGGGGCCGAATGGCCCGCTTATCCCGGAAATCCACGCCAACGCGCCGCATGCGCAGTACGTACCACGTAAAGGAGAGATTAACGCCTGGGATAACCCGGAATTTGTGGCGGCAGTGAAAGCCACCGGGCGCAGCACGCTGATTATCGCGGGTACCATCACCAGCGTTTGCATGGCTTTCCCGTCAATTAGTGCGGTTGCTGATGGTTATAAAGTCTTTGCGGTGATCGATGCGTCCGGTACCTACAGCAAAATGGCACAAGAGATCACCCTGGCTCGTGTCGTCCAGGCTGGCGTAGTGCCAATGGATACAGCGGCAGTCGCCTCAGAAATCCAGCGAACCTGGAACCGTGAAGACGCGGCCATGTGGGCCGAGGTGTATACCCACATCTTCCCGGCTTATCAGCTGTTGATCGAAAGCTACGGCAAAGCACAGGAAGTGGTAAAAAACAGCGAAGTGCTCGATTCACAGCGTTAATCCGGCTCTAAGCGACATGAGCTGATTAAGGCTTAACCGAACAGGCACTAAAGCAGAAAATCTGCTTGACCGTTTTAGCGCAACTCCCTATAGTAGCGCCCCGTTGCCCCCCAAGCGGTCAGGCAGCAAAACAATATGGTGAGGTGTCCGAGTGGCTGAAGGAGCACGCCTGGAAAGTGTGTATACGGCAACGTATCGGGGGTTCGAATCCCCCCCTCACCGCCATCTTTAAAGAAGAGCTCGCATGAAAATGCGGGCTTTTTTTTCGCATGTTGCACTCATGCAGGGGGGGATGAAAATCCCCGACCGGGGTTCGACAACTGGCGACAGCCAGTTGGACAGACTGAGAGCGCAGCGAACAGGCTGCCCGCAGGGCGAGCAAAGCGAGTCAATCCCCCCCTCACCGCCATCTTTAAAGAAGAGCTCGCATGAAAATGCGGGCTTTTTTTTCGCATGTTGCACTCATGCTGGGGGGGATGAAAATCCCCGACCGGGGTTCGACAACTGGCGACAGCCAGTTGGACAGACTGAGAGCGCAGCGAACAGGCTGCCCGCAGGGCGAGCAAAGCGAGTCAATCCCCCCCTCACCGCCATATTTAAAGAAGAGCTCGTACGAAAGTACGGGCTTTTTTTTCGCCCAAAAGCAGAGCGAGTTTCAGCTAACTTGCAACCAATCTTAAACAAACATTTCACTCGCCAGACACAGTTTATCACCGCTGATAAACTAGGCGGTATCCCCCCTGGAGAGCGGAAGGTTATTGTCATGCAATATGAAGAACAGCAGCTAATCAACGGCCTTTTCGAACGTCTGAAACAGACCGAACACCAAAACAGCCAACGGGATGCCGATGCAGAGCGTCAGATCGCGGAATTCGTCAGACAGCAGCCTGCGGCCCCCTACTATATGGCGCAATCGATTTTGATTCAGGAAGCGGCGCTGAAACGCCTACAGACCCGGGTTCAGGAGCTTGAAAGCGAATTAGCCGCGCAAAAAAGCAAACCCTCGACGGGCGGCAGTTTCCTCGGCGGCCTGTTTGGTGGCGGGAAAAGCAACCCGCAGCCGGACAACAGCTGGAATGCCCAGCAGCAACAGCCACCGGCGCAGGATTATTCACGGGCGGCAGCGCCGGCTTCGGCTCCTCGCGGCGGCAGTTTTATGGCAGGCGCGCTGCAAACAGCCGCTGGCGTGGCCGGTGGGGTCGTGCTGGCCGAGATGCTGACCAGTATGTTCCATCAGTCGCGGCCGGAAGAGATCGTGAACATCATCGAAGAACCGACAACGCCCGCCGGTAATGAGTCGTTTATCGGTAATCAATACGGCGACGTTAATAATGTCTCTGACACCCGCTTCCTCAACCAGGACGATCCGTTCGGCAATAATAACGACACCTGGCAGAACGACGATGCAGATGACGACTACAGCGATGATGACGACAGTTTTATTTAACGACGTTAACTAAAGTGGCTTTAAACATACAAGGGAAAAAAACAAAGCCCGGTTTCCCGGGCTTTGAACAGAACAGCAAACTCAATAATACGCTTGCAGCGTGCGCTGACACAGCGCCGATCGCACGCAGTCATCTTTGGTGAAGCGGACCACCCCAATCATCTCATCTTCCTCAAAACGTGACATAGCGTCGCTCAGTCCGGATTTCACGCCGGATGGCAGGTCACACTGGGTAATATCGCCGTTAACGATAACCGTCACGTTCTCCCCGAGGCGCGTCAAAAACATCTTCATTTGCGCAGCGGTCACGTTCTGAGCCTCGTCAAGAATGACGACCGCATTTTCAAATGTACGTCCGCGCATATAGGCGAACGGCGCGATTTCCACCTTGCCAATCTCTGGCCGCAGGCAGTACTGCATAAAGGAAGCCCCCAGTCGCTTCACCAGCACGTCATAGACAGGCCTGAAGTATGGGGCAAACTTCTCCGAAATGTCTCCGGGCAAGAAGCCGAGATCTTCATCAGCTTGCAGTACCGGACGGGTGACAATAATCCTCTCCACGTCCTTATGGATCAGCGCTTCCGCCGCTTTGGCTGCACTGATCCAGGTTTTCCCGCATCCGGCTTCACCGGTTGCAAAGATGAGCTGTTTACTCTCGATAGCATTCAGGTAGTGCGCCTGAGCCTCATTGCGCGCCACAATTGGAGAATTGTCACGGCTGTCCCGCGCCATGCCAATTGCTTCTACGCCACTCATCTGCACAAGCGAGGTGACCGATTCTTCTTCACGCTGTTTATGGCTACGTGAATCCCGTCTCAGCACACGTTTTGCTTCGCGACGAGCTTTGATCACTGCTTTTTGTCTTCCCATGGATAGCACCTTGAGTTGTTGGTATTCATCACACGCGCCAGTTTCAGCACGATTATGCGCACGAACATCAGAGGGTTGGCTTCCTTGTAAGCCATTGCTTGCTTTATCGGATGACGATACGGAACAGCTACGCGCACCGTTCTGCACGTCGGTCGAATGAGATTCTTGAGGAAGGGGGGAGAATTTAGTAGTGAGGAAATCGCTGCCGGAGTCTGAGCCTCCGCGCCGGGTGCTGCGGTTGTTGTGTTTACCATGTCCAGTACAGGACGCAACCATTCGCGATCTCCATAGTGATTCAGCATCACTGCCGGGAACTACCGCTGTCTTATCTTAATTACATCAGGTGTTATCATAAATGCAACATTTATTTTACCTGATTGCAACCTTTAAGACTGTCCCTACAGTTGAAATCAGTCTCATACAGAAATATTACAGAAATATAACAACAGAATCGTCATATGAAAAAATAATGTCCCTGCGAACGTGGCGCAGGGACAGCGATCAGGCCTCAATCAGCCCTTGAGCGAGATACGCGTGTTGATCGCGTACGCCTGGCAGGGCAAAGAAATAGCCGCCGCCGATAGGTTTAATGTACTCTTCCAGCGCTTCTCCATTTAGCCGCTTCTGCACGGTCAGGAAGCCTTTTTCCAGATCGTGCTGATAGCAGACGAACAGCAGCCCCATATCAAGCTGGCCGGAGTTGGTTACGCCCAGAGAGTAGCTGTAGCCACGGCGCATCATCAGGCTGGACTGCGTATTTTTGGTGCGCGGATTAGCCAGACGAATATGGCTGTCCAGCGCAATCACATCGCCATTGGGATCTCTGGCGTAGTCGGGCACGTCATGCTCGTTCTTCATGCCGAGCGGTGCCCCACTCTGCTTATCACGACCAAAAATCGTCTGCTGCTCTTTGAGCGGTGTGCGGTCCCAGAACTCCACGTGGAACTGAATAATCCGCACGGCCTGATAACTTCCCCCAACGGCCCATGTTGGTTCGCCCTGATCGGCAGTGACCCACACCACCTCCTTCATGAGCGCACCATCGTGGCTGTCCGGGTTGGCCGTACCGTCCTTAAAGCCCAGCAGGTTAACCGGCGTCTCTTTCCCTTTACTGCGGGCAGCATGGTCCGAGATAAACCCTTCCCGCTTCCAGCGCACGCTCAACAGATCCGGCGTGTGCTTGATAATATCCCGAAGGGCGTGGATCACCGTGTCCTGGGTATTGGCGCAAATCTGCAGAAGCAGGTCACCGTGACAGAGAGCAGCGTCCAGCGAGTCATTCGGGAAACGCGTCATTTTCTGCAGCGCTTTTGGCTTCTGTTTTGCCAGTCCATAGCGCGCATCAAACAGCGATTCACCGAGCGAAACGGTCATCGTCAGGTTATCCGGGGCGATAAACGGCCCCAGGATACCGGAGTCCATGGGCGGAAGACGCGGATTTGGCGTTTCCGGTGCCGGCCCGCCTGTGGTGAGAAACGCGATACGTGTCGTCAGCAGACGGAACAGACGCTCCAGATCCGCTTTATCACTCGCCAGTGAGTCAAATGCCACCAGCATCATAGACGCCTGCTGCGGTGTCAGAATGCCCGACTGATGTTCACCGTAAAACGGCTGCGTCTCCATGCGAGCATTAGGGGACAGCGTGCCGGGCGCGCTTTGCGGTTTCGCCGCATGCGCCACCGGACACCCACCAGCCAGCGCAAGAGCGCCCCCCAGCGCCCCTACCCCTTTTAGCAACCGACGACGTGAAGGCTCAACCACCTCGCTTTCGTTATGCTTATTCATCGTGCTTAGTCCAGACCCAGTACGCCACGCAGCAGGGAGAGATCTTCCGCCAGGGCGGTAATCGGGCCTTTAAGCGCGTTGCGGTCGGCATCGGTCAGCTTATCGTAGGTTTCAAAGCCGTCTTTGGTACGGTACTTCGCCAGAATGGCGTCGACTTTTTTGAAGTTAGCATCCACTTTAGCCAGCAGTTCGCCGTTCTCTTTCTGCAGTTGAGGACGCAGCAGATCGACAATTTTTTGTGAACCGTCGACGTTGGCCTGGAAATCCCACAGGTCGGTATGGCTGTAGCGATCTTCTTCACCGCTGATTTTGCTGGCGGCCACTTCTTCAATCAGCCCTGCGGCACCGCCCACCACTTTTGACGGTGGGAAGGCCAGCTCGCTGATGCGCTTTTGCAACTCCAGCACGTCACCGTTCAGTTGCTCAGCGTATTTCTCCATCCCTTTGGTGGAGTTGTCGCCAAACAGGGCTTTCTCCAGACGGTGGAAACCGGTGAATTTCGGATCGGCCGCTTTCTGCTCGAAATCGTCTTCGCGGGCATCAATGCTGCCATCAAGGTCAGAGAACAACTCAGCAATCGGCTCGATACGCTCGTAGTGCTGACGGGTTGGCGCATAGAGGGATTTCGCTTTTTCGATATCACCTGCTTTCACCGCATCGGTAAAGGCTTTAGTACCCGCAACCAGGTCGGCCGTCTCTTTGGAGACATACGCTTTATAGGCGGTAATCGCCTCACCCAGGCTCAGCACCGCCGCACCTTTCGTCGCATCGGCCGTTGCTTCACCTTTGACGATCAGCTTACCTTTAGGGTTAGTCAGCAGACCGCAGGTCATCTCATACTCGCCCGGCTGCAGGTTGGCGGTCATCTTCTGGCTGAAGCCAGGAGCGATATTTTCGCGCTCTTCCACCACCAGTACACCCTTCAGAATTTCCCACTCCAGCGCCTTCTGGCTGTGGTTCTGGATAATAAACTGGGTCTTGCCGCTGTTAACCGTGAGGGTCATCGGCTCACACTGCTTGTCATTGACGGTGACTTTAACCTGAGGAACATCCGCACCCCAGGCGGAGAATGCAGAAGCGAACAGCGCGGCGATGCCTGCGCATAATGCACTACGACGGAACTGAATTGCCATGGCTCTTCCCTTTAAAAGTATGTTGTAACTAAAGTAAATATTATGGTGTAACGCGCGACGCCTGCGTGCCGGTACGCGGCGGCATTGCGAACAGCACCAGCGCCGGAATGAGATAGATAAAGTACATCGCCACTTCGCTGACGCTCGGGGTTTCCTGATAGCCGAAGATGCCTTCGAGCAGGGTGCCGGTCAGTGAATGGGTGGAAAGAACGTTGCTGAGATCAAACGCCACGTCCTGGAAATGGTTCCACAGGCCCGCTTCATGGAAGGCGCGAATCGCCCCTGCGGCCAGCCCTGCCGCCACCAGCAGAATAAACAGACTCGTCCACTTGAAGAAGGCCCCCAGGTTAAGGCGAATGCCGCCCCAGTAGAGCAGGAAACCCAGCACCACAGCCGTAGCAAGGCCCAGCATCGCACCTAACGGCGGCCAAATGCCGACATCCTGCTGAAACGCCGCCAGCAGGAAGAAAACGGACTCCAGGCCTTCACGCGCGACGGCGAAAAAGACCATCATGATCAGCGCCCAGCCGTGGTTATTGCTCTTTTGCAGGGCGTTATCCACCGCCTGCTCCAGCTGTACCTTTACGTTACGGGAGACTTTACGCATCCAGAACACCATCCAGGTGAGGATCACCACCGCGATCACCGCAACGATGCCTTCAAACAGCTCCTGCTCTTTCTGCGGGAATTCACCGGTGGTTTCATTGATCAGGATGCCCAGGCCCAGACAGAGCGCCGCGGCAAGGAACACCCCCACCCACATGACGCCAATCCAGCGTCCGCGCTGGGTTCGCTTCAGATAACTGGCGATGAGACTGACGATGAGGGCAGCTTCGAGCCCTTCACGCAACATAATGAGAAATGGAACAAACATGCCGACACCTTAAATGTTTATCGCAGTCAACTGATGCAAAGAAAGGTAAATTCTTGTGATAGTGATTATCATTACGGCGAAGAGAAAAACAAGCGAAATGTGTGTTGTTTTGATGACGAGTTGTAAACGCAAAGTCTGGTAATAGTTGCTGTCGTTATCGTTAAGTTTATAAGTTATAACGAAAATGCCCATTTACGGTTAATCAGGGCTGTGGCTAAATACCTGCCTCAAACACCTGGTGAAAATTAATTATGTTTAAGATTGTCCATTTCCTGCTGGCGCTGGTGATTATTCTTGCGCTGGCCTGGCTGGTGAGTTTCGACCGCCGAAAAGTTCGCATTCGTTTTGTTTTACAGCTGATTGTCATTGAGATTGCTCTGGCGTTCTTTTTCCTGCACGCCGAAAGCGGGTTATTCCTGATTAAATACGTCTCAGGGTTCTTTGAATCACTGCTGAAATTTGCTGCCGAAGGCACCAATTTTGTCTTTGGCGGAATGGGTGAAAAAGGGCTGGCGTTCATTTTCCTCGGCGTACTTTGCCCGATTATTTTTATTTCCGCGCTGATCGGTATTCTGCAACACTGGCGAATTCTGCCGATATTTATTCGGGTGATCGGCACGCTGCTGTCAAAACTGAACGGTATGGGCAAGCTGGAATCCTTTAATGCGGTGAGTTCATTGATCCTCGGCCAGTCTGAAAACTTCATTGCCTACAAAGGCGTGCTGGGCGATCTCTCCTCACGTCGCCTCTTCACGATGGCGGCTACAGCCATGTCGACGGTCTCTTTGTCGATTGTTGGCGCCTATATGACCATGCTCGATGCCAAATTTGTGGTGGCGGCGCTGATTCTGAACATGTTCAGCACCTTTATTATTCTCTCCGTTATCAACCCGGCGCGCCCGGAAGCGGAGCCGGATATCAAACTTGAAAAACTGCATGAATCCCAGAGCTTCTTCGAAATGCTCGGCGAGTATATTCTGGCTGGTTTTAAAGTGGCGATGATTATTCTGGCGATGCTGATTGGCTTTATTGCCCTTATTAGCGCCGTTAACGCCCTCTTCTCCAGCCTGTTTGGCATGAGCTTCCAGCAAATCCTGGGTTATGTATTTTATCCCCTGGCGTGGCTGGTGGGCATTCCTCTGAGCGATGCCTTAAATGCGGGAAGTATTATGGCAACCAAACTGGTGGCGAATGAATTTGTGGCGATGATTGAGCTGCAAAAAATCGCCCATGAGATGTCACCGCGCGGGCTGGGCATTTTGTCCATCTTCCTGGTGTCGTTCGCGAACTTTGCATCCATCGGCATTGTGGCCGGGGCGATTAAAGGCCTGAACGAGCAGCAGGGGAACGTAGTGTCACGTTTTGGTTTGCGTCTGGTGTATGGCGCGACGCTGGTGAGTCTGCTGTCAGCGAGTTTTGCGGGTTTAGTGTTGTAAATGAGAACGGCGGGATACCCCGCCGTTGTGATTAAAACTGCACGCAAACCGGCTGGTCGACACGCATCACCGATTCCTGCGCGAAGCGGGATTTATAAATCCCGCGTAACGCTTCGATGTTCTTTTCACTCTGCGCATCTTTACCGTGGATAAGCATCAATGCTTTACTCGGTTCACGCGCCACTTTCCCGTCGTTCCCCAACCACTGCCCACGCGCATCAAATACCGTCAGACCGTCACGAAAACGCGGTGTAACGTCCTGATCAACAAACTGCTTCCACTCGTTACTGGTGATCTGCGCCCCAGCCGGACGGTTCAGTCCGAAATAGAGCGTGGTTTGCTGCATCTGGTTATCCGCTTTGCAGGTCTCTACCGCCGCGTGTTGCGATGGCGCAGTGCAGCCAGCCAGCATCAGTAATGCCGCTGCCATTACCCCTGTTTTGATTGTCATGCTTCGCTATCCTCATTGTTATAAGCACATGGATATCACAGGAAATTACGGATTTTGGCAAGAAAAAAGCCGGGCAGCGCTACCGCTTGCCCGGCCTTCAGTGTTCCGAGGGAAAAATTATTCCGGCTGCAGCTTAGTCGGCGGTGCAGAGCGGTAATGCGCATCTGCTTCAGCAAAGCGTTTCTGCATGGAGGCGGACGGCGCTTTACCCAGCAGGCTGAAGACCACAATACCAACGCTGCCGAAAATGAAGCCCGGTATGATTTCGTACAGGCCCAGCCATGCGAACTGTTTCCAGACGATAACGGTCAGCGCACCGATAATCATTCCCGCCAGCGCGCCGTTACGGGTCATACGTGACCACATGACGGAGAACAGCACGACCGGACCAAATGCCGCACCAAAGCCCGCCCATGCGTAGCTCACGAGGCCCAGCACGCGGTTTTCCGGGTTGGCCGCCAGTGCAATCGCCACCAGCGCCACCAGCAGAACCATAAAGCGCCCTACCCACACCAGCTCTTTCTGGCTTGCACCTTTGCGCAGGAAAGCTTTGTACAGGTCTTCGGTGATGGCACTGGAGCAAACCAGCAGCTGGCAGCTCAGGGTAGACATCACCGCCGCCAGGATCGCGGAGAGCAGAATACCGGCAATCCACGGGTTAAACAGAATCTGCGCCAGCTCGATAAACACACGTTCGGCGTTCTGGTTCACCGCGCCCGCCTGTGCCGGGTTATTGTTGAAGTACGCGATACCAAAGAAGCCTACCGCACACGCCCCCGCCAGACACAGGATCATCCACGTCATACTGATACGACGCGCATGCACGATGGTGTGGTGAGAGTCCGCGGCCATAAAGCGCGCCAGGATATGCGGCTGACCGAAGTAACCCAGACCCCAGCCCATCAGCGACACGATGGCAACGAAGTTCAGCCCTTTCAGCATGTCGACGTTTTCAATGCTCTTCTGTTTGATCACTTCCAGCGAATCGGCAAAGCCGCCAACGGTGAAAATCACAATCACCGGGGTCAGGATCAGGGCGAAGATCATCAGGCTCGCCTGCACGGTGTCTGTCCAGCTTACGGCCAGGAAACCGCCCACGAAGGTATACAGGATGGTCGCCGCAGCACCGGCCCAGAGGGCGGTTTCGTAGCTCATGCCGAAGGTGCTTTCGAACAGACGCGCGCCCGCCACAATGCCGGAGGCACAGTAGATGGTGAAGAACAGCAGAATAACCACCGCAGAGATAATGCGCAGGATGCGGCTGTTATCTTCAAAGCGTCCGGTGAAGTAATCCGGCAGCGTCAGGGCGTTATTATTGGCCTCGGTATGCACACGCAGACGGCCTGCCACCAGTTTCCAGTTGATCCATGCCCCGACAGTCAGGCCGATGGCAATCCAGCTTTCTGAAATACCGGAGATGAAAATCGCGCCTGGTAACCCCATCAGCAGCCAGCCGCTCATGTCTGATGCCCCCGCAGATAACGCGGTCACCATCGGGCCTAAACTACGTCCGCCCAGAATGTAGTCGTCAAAGTTCTTTGTTGAACGCCATGCCAAAAACCCTATAAGGATCATGCCAAAAATATAAACGAGAAATGTCACCAGCATCGGTGTGCTAATAGCCATTCAAATTCTCCAAAAAGTCGAGCGACAACC
This sequence comes from Enterobacter sp. E1, assembly GCF_016809815.1. NCBI lineage: Bacteria > Pseudomonadati > Pseudomonadota > Gammaproteobacteria > Enterobacterales > Enterobacteriaceae > Enterobacter > Enterobacter sp. E1. The sequence goes on from NZ_JAFBJM010000001.1 coordinate 345,674, forward strand.
GTCCGGGCTGCCTTGTTATATGATCACCGGAACGTGGTGAATGTATCTTGTGTTTCCGTTGGGCGCGCTATCCTGCCGTATGCGCACCCCGCTGACAAACGATTTAACACTGCATTTACATCAAATTCATCCCTGGCTTGATACAACTTTCCTATAGGTTGCACTCGCTCACACTTATACGGGTTGCACCTTTTAAAAATGTTAAGCACCGCATAAAAACAGGCCTGAGATGCAGAAGCCAGCTCTTTTTTCCAGCTAACCATTCATTAACAATCCATTCATTTTCTGGGTTGCAAACCAGGTCACATTTAACACGGTTGCACAAAGTTGCAACATGGTGGATATTTCACGCTAACGACAGAACACTATTAAAGAACAACAGGAGTTTTGGCATGGGTATGACCACCATGGGGGTTAAGCTGGATGACGCAACGCGCGAACGGATTAAGTCCGCAGCCACCCGCATTGACCGCACACCACACTGGCTAATCAAGCAGGCAATTTTTAATTATCTGGAAAGACTGGAGAGTGAAGACGGTCTGCCAGAGCTGCCTGCCCTGCTGGCTGGCGCGGCGAATGAAAGTGAGGAAGCCCCGATCGCGGGCGAAGACAGTCATCAGCCGTTCCTTGAATTTGCCGAGCAGATCCTGCCGCAATCCGTCAGCCGTGCCGCCATCACCGGCGCCTGGCGCCGTGCCGAAACCGACGCCGTTCCGATGCTGCTGGAGCAGGCCCGCCTGCCAGAAGCGATTGCCGCGCAGGCACACAGCCTGGCGTATCAATTAGCGGACAAGCTGCGTAACCAGAAAACCGCCACCGGCCGCGCCGGAATGGTTCAGGGTCTGCTGCAGGAGTTTTCCCTCTCGTCACAGGAAGGCGTGGCGCTGATGTGCCTCGCGGAAGCGCTGCTGCGTATTCCGGATAAAGCCACCCGTGACGCGCTGATCCGCGACAAGATCAGCAACGGTAACTGGCAGTCACACATTGGCCGCAGCCCGTCGCTGTTCGTTAACGCCGCCACCTGTGGTCTGCTGTTTACCGGCAAGCTGGTCTCGACCCATAACGAAGCCAACCTCTCCCGTTCCCTGAACCGCATCATCGGCAAGAGCGGCGAGCCGCTGATCCGCAAGGGCGTGGATATGGCGATGCGCCTGATGGGAGAGCAGTTTGTCACGGGTGAAACCATTGCCGAAGCGCTGGCAAACGCCCGCAAGCTGGAAGATAAAGGTTTCCGCTACTCGTACGACATGCTGGGTGAAGCAGCGCTGACCGCCGCCGACGCGCAGGCCTATATGGTTTCTTACCAGCAGGCGATCCACGCCATTGGTAAAGCGTCAAACGGTCGCGGGATTTATGAAGGCCCGGGCATCTCCATTAAGCTGTCCGCGCTGCACCCGCGCTACAGCCGCGCGCAGTACGACCGGGTGATGGAAGAACTCTACCCACGACTGAAATCGCTGACCCTGCTGGCGCGCCAGTATGATATTGGTATTAACATCGATGCCGAAGAGGCCGACCGTCTGGAGATCTCTCTCGATCTGCTGGAAAAACTGTGCTTCGAGCCAGAGCTGGCGGGCTGGAACGGGATTGGTTTCGTTATTCAGGCCTACCAGAAGCGCTGTCCGTTCGTCATTGATTATCTGATTGACCTGGCAAGCCGCAGCCGTCGCCGCCTGATGATCCGTCTGGTGAAAGGCGCCTACTGGGACAGCGAAATCAAACGCGCCCAGATGGACGGTCTGGAAGGCTATCCGGTCTATACCCGCAAGGTGTACACCGACGTCTCTTACCTCGCCTGCGCGAAAAAGCTGCTCGGCGTGCCGAACCTGATCTATCCGCAGTTCGCTACCCACAATGCCCACACCCTGGCGGCGATCTACAGCCTGGCCGGACAGAACTACTACCCGGGCCAGTATGAATTCCAGTGCCTGCACGGCATGGGTGAACCGCTGTACGAGCAGGTCACCGGTAAAGTGGCGGACGGCAAGCTGAACCGTCCGTGCCGTATCTATGCCCCGGTGGGCACCCACGAAACCCTGCTGGCGTACCTGGTGCGTCGTCTGCTGGAAAACGGCGCGAACACCTCCTTCGTTAACCGCATCGCCGATACCACCCTGCCGCTGGACGAGCTGGTGGCCGACCCGGTACAGGCGGTGGAGAAGATGGCTGCGCAGGAAGGCCAGATTGGCCTGCCGCATCCGAAGATTGCCCTGCCGCGCGAGTTGTACGGCAAAGGCCGCGTGAACTCGGCAGGTCTGGATCTCGCCAACGAACACCGTCTGGCCTCTCTCTCCTCTGCCCTGCTCAACAGCGCGCTGCAGAAGTGGCAGGCGAAACCAATGCTGGAGCAACCTGTCGCTGATGGAGAAATGCAGCCAGTGATTAACCCGGCGGAGCCAAAAGATATCGTCGGCTACGTGCGTGAAGCGACTGACGCGGAAGTGGATCAGGCGCTGGACAGCGCAGTAAATAACGCCCCTATCTGGTTCGCCACCCCTCCTGAGGAACGTGCCGCCATTCTCGAACGCGCTGCGGTGCTGATGGAAGATCAGATGCAACAGCTCATCGGCATTCTGGTGCGCGAAGCGGGTAAAACCTTCAGCAACGCCATTGCCGAAGTGCGCGAGGCGGTCGACTTCCTGCACTACTATGCCGGCCAGGTGCGTGATGATTTCGATAACGAAACCCACCGTCCGCTTGGCCCGGTCGTCTGTATCAGCCCGTGGAACTTCCCACTGGCGATCTTCACCGGCCAGATTGCCGCTGCGCTTGCGGCGGGTAACAGCGTGCTGGCAAAACCGGCAGAACAAACCCCGCTGATTGCCGCCCAGGGCATCAACATTCTTCTGGAGGCCGGCGTTCCGGCGGGCGTGGTTCAGCTGCTGCCTGGCCGGGGGGAAACCGTCGGTGCGAAGCTCACCGCCGATAACCGCGTGCGCGGCGTGATGTTCACCGGCTCGACCGAAGTGGCCTCCCTGCTGCAACGCAACATCGCCACCCGTCTTGACGCGCAAGGTCGTCCGACGCCGCTCATCGCGGAAACCGGCGGGATGAACGCAATGATCGTTGACTCCTCCGCGCTCACCGAGCAGGTGGTGGTTGACGTTCTGGCTTCCGCCTTCGACAGCGCCGGCCAGCGCTGCTCCGCCCTGCGCGTGCTGTGCCTGCAGGATGACGTGGCCGACCACACGCTGAAGATGCTGCGCGGTGCAATGTCCGAATGCCGTATGGGCAATCCGGGCCGTCTCACCACCGATATCGGCCCGGTGATCGACGCGGAAGCTAAAGCCAACATCGAAAACCACATTCAGACCATGCGCGCGAAAGGCCGTCCGGTATTCCAGGCGGTGCGTGAAAACAGTGAAGATACCCGCGAATGGCGGACCGGCACCTTTGTGCCGCCAACGCTGATTGAACTGGCGAGCTTCGACGAACTGAAAAAAGAGGTTTTCGGTCCGGTACTCCACGTGGTGCGCTACAACCGTAACAACCTTAACGCGCTGATTGAGCAGATCAACGCTTCTGGCTATGGCCTGACGCTGGGTGTCCATACCCGTATTGACGAAACCATCGCTCAGGTGACCGGTAGCGCCAAAGTGGGCAACCTGTACGTCAACCGTAACATGGTGGGTGCAGTTGTGGGCGTGCAACCGTTCGGCGGCGAAGGCTTGTCCGGTACGGGTCCAAAAGCGGGTGGTCCGCTCTATCTGTACCGTTTGCTGGCGAACCGTCCGGAGAACGCGCTGGGCGTCACCCTGGCACGTCAGGACGCAGACTATCCGGTGGATACGCAGCTGAAAACCGTGCTGACGCAGCCGCTGGAAGCGCTTATCACATGGGCGGAAAAACGTCCTGAACTGCGTGCTCTCGCGCAGCAGTATGGCGAGCTGGCGCAGGCCGGTACCCAGCGTCTGCTGCCGGGTCCAACCGGCGAGCGCAACACCTGGACGCTGATGCCGCGTGAGCGCGTGCTGTGCGTGGCGGATAACGAGCAGGATGCGCTGGTGCAGCTGGCTGCTGCCGCGGCGACCGGTTGTGAAGTGCTGTGGCCGGAAGATGCGCTGCATCGTGACCTGGCTAAACAGCTGCCGAAAGCAGTCTCGTCCCGCATTCACTTCGCGAAAGCGGATGCATTGCTGACGCAGCCGTTTGACGCCGTTATCTACCACGGTGATTCTGACCAGCTCCGTGAACTGTGCGAGCAGGTTGCTGCCCGCAGCGGGGCGATTGTTTCGGTGCAGGGCTTCGCCCGCGGTGAAACCAACCTGTTGCTGGAGCGTCTGTACGTTGAGCGCTCACTCAGCGTCAACACCGCCGCCGCAGGGGGTAACGCCAGCCTGATGACAATCGGCTAACGCTGTGCTAATAAGGCTCCGGAGACGGAGCCTTATTTTATTGGGGAGTGTATGAAACGATTTCTTATTGCGGGCGCAGTAATGCTGATGAGCGCCAGCGCATTGGCCGATGAGTGCGACAAAGCGACCACTCAGCTTGAACTAAACACCTGTAGCGCGCAGCAGTATCAGGCTGCCGATAAAAAACTCAACCAGACGTACCAGGCCGCCATCAAACGCGCGGCAGCCCCCCAGCGAGATCTGCTGAAAAAGGCGCAGCAGGCCTGGATTGCCCTGCGCGATGCGGACTGCACATTTATCGGTTCGGGTACGGAAGGAGGCAGCGTTCAGCCAATGATCGTTAATCAGTGTCTGGCGGAAAAAACCGTGGAGCGTGAAGCGTTTCTGACCTCGCTGATGCAGTGTGAAGAGGGCGACTTAAGCTGCCCTCTCCCGCCGGGAAACTAACGCACGCGGATCCCTTCAATGATCATCTGCTGCACATTTTCCAGCGTGCTCTGGAAAAACGCCTCATCCTGGAGCGTTTTTCCGGTCACCGCCTCAACCTGGGCCGCAAAGTCAGCGTAATGCTGAGTGGAGGCCCAAATCATAAAGATCAGATGATGCGGGTCGACCGGTGCCAGTTTCCCGCTGGCGACCCATCCGGCAATAATGGCCGATTTATCATCAACCAGCTGCTTTAAATCCCCCGTCAGTTCCGCCTGCAACAGCGGCGCGCCCTGCAGCATCTCCAGACAGAACAGCCTTGATGCCTGCGGGTAATCACGCGACACCTCAAGTTTCAGGCGGATGTACTCCTTAATAGCCACCAGCGGAGCCAGCTCTTCACGGAATGCCTTGAGGGGTGCCAGCCAGATATCAAGGATCTGCTGCATCACCGCCACATAGAGCGCCTCTTTCGACGGATAGTAGTAGAGCAGATTGGTTTTGGACACCCCGGACTGCTCCGCCACCTGTTCCAGGCGCGTGCCGTGAATACCAAACTGTGAAAAAGTCTCCAGCGCCGCGCTGAGGATCGCCTGCTTCTTGGCGCTCACGGCCTGCGAACGTTTACCGGGTGTTTTCACTGCGCCTTGTGTCATTCCTGCTCTCCATTTTCTGCATTGCCCTCAGCATAGCAAAACCCCTGTCTCGCCACGACATCCTGCACTCCGATCGCGCATGAGTGCCTGTTTTCTGTGCAATGTTTTTGACCATTTAGTCCACATTTTATCGCATCAAACCACCAACTTCTGGTTAACACATTAATAACACTGCCATTTTCAAAACTGGCACTGCCTTTGCAAAAACACCGTTACACCTGCGACGTAATGAAGAGAGGTTCGTGATGAAAATTGGCGTATTCGTCCCTATCGGCAACAACGGCTGGCTTATCTCGACCACTGCACCGCAATACATGCCGACCTTCGAGCTGAATAAAGCCATCGTGCAGAAAGCGGAGCACTACCATTTCGATTTTGCGCTTTCGATGATCAAGCTGCGCGGCTTTGGCGGCAAAACCGAATTCTGGGATCACAACCTGGAGTCCTTCACTCTGATGGCCGGGCTGGCCGCGGTAACCTCGCGTATTCAGATCTACGCCACCGCCGCCACCCTCACTCTGCCACCTGCAATTGTGGCGCGTATGGCCTCCACCATCGACTCCATCTCCGGCGGGCGCTTTGGCGTCAATCTGGTGACCGGCTGGCAAAAACCGGAGTATGAACAGATGGGACTCTGGCCGGGTGACGATTACTTCTCTCGTCGCTACGACTACCTCACCGAGTATGTGCAGGTTCTGCGCGATCTGTGGGGCACCGGCAAAAGCGATTTCAAAGGTGACTTCTTCACCATGAATGACTGTCGCGTCAGCCCGCAGCCTTCTGTCCCTATGAAAGTCATTTGCGCCGGACAGAGCGACGCGGGGATGGAATTCTCTGCTAAATACGCTGACTTCAACTTCTGCTTCGGAAAAGGCGTAAACACGCCTGCCGCCTTCGCCCCGACCGCCGCACGGATGAAAGAGGCCGCCGACAAAACCGGGCGCGACGTAGGTTCCTACGTGCTGTTTATGGTGATTGCCGACGAGACCGACGACGCCGCTCGCGCCAGATGGGAGCGTTACAAAGATGGCGCAGACGAGGAGGCGCTAAGCTGGCTCACCGAACAGAGCCAGAAAGATACCCGTTCCGGCTCAGATACCAACGTGCGCCAGATGGCCGACCCGACCTCCGCCGTCAATATCAATATGGGCACGCTGGTTGGCTCGTACGCCAGCGTCGCCAGAATGCTGGATGAAGTGGCCGCAGTGCCTGGCGCTGAAGGCGTCCTGCTGACCTTCGATGATTTCCTCACCGGCGTGGAAACCTTCGGCGAGCGTATCCAACCGCTGATGCAGTGCCGCGCCCATATTCCCGCTATCACAAAGGAGGTTGCGTAATGACGACACTTGCTGCACGTCCGGAAACCATCACGTTTGATGCACAGCAGAGCGCCCTGATTGTGGTGGATATGCAAAACGCCTACGCCAGCCAGGGCGGCTATCTGGATCTGGCGGGGTTCGACGTTTCCGCCACCAAACCGGTGATTGAGAACATTAAAACCGCCGTAGCCGCTGCCCGCGCCGCCGGGATGCTCATCATCTGGTTTCAGAACGGCTGGGACGATCAATACGTGGAGGCTGGAGGCCCTGGCTCGCCCAACTTCCACAAATCGAACGCCCTGAAAACCATGCGCAAACAACCCGAGTTACAGGGCAAGCTGCTGGCAAAAGGCGGATGGGATTACCAGCTGGTGGATGAACTGGTTCCTGAGGCAGGCGATATCGTGCTGCCCAAACCACGCTACAGCGGCTTTTTCAACACCCCACTCGACAGCCTGCTGCGCAGCCGGGGTATTCGTCATCTGGTCTTCACCGGCATTGCCACCAACGTTTGTGTGGAATCCACGCTGCGTGACGGCTTTTTCCTTGAGTATTTCGGTGTCGTGCTGGAAGACGCAACGCATCAGGCGGGGCCGGAATTCGCCCAGAAAGCGGCTCTGTTTAATATCGAAACCTTTTTTGGCTGGGTGAGTAATGTGGCTGATTTCTGCGACGCCCTGAATCCCCCACTCGCCCGTATTGCCTGAGGAGACACATGATGCCGAAATCCGTAATCATCCCCGCTGGCACCAGTACGCCGATTGCCCCGTTTGTTCCCGGCACCCTTGCCGATGGCGTGGTGTATGTCTCCGGCACGCTGCCATTTGATAAAGACAATAACGTGGTGTTTATCAACGACCCAAAGGCGCAAACGCGCCACGTGCTGGAGACGATCAAAAATGTGATCGAAACAGCGGGTGGCACCATGGAGGATGTGACCTTCAACAGCATCTTTATCACCGACTGGAAAAACTACGCCGCGATTAACGAAATCTACGCGGAGTTCTTCCCCGGTGATAAACCGGCCCGGTTCTGCATTCAGTGCGGGCTGGTGAAGCCGGAGGCGCTCGTTGAGATTGCGTCCGTTGCACACATCGCGAAGTGAGGCCGCCATGAAACTCTCTGTCTCACAGCCCCCGTATGAGGGGGCGCCCGTGGTGGTGCTGATTGCCGGACTCGGTGGCAGCGGCAGCTACTGGCTGCCCCAGTTGGCCACACTGGAGAAGGAGTATCAGGTGGTGTGCTATGACCAGCGCGGTACGGGCAATAATCCCGCCACCCTGCCGGAAGGTTATAGCCTTGCTGAGATGGCCGACGAGCTGGCGCAGGCGCTGAATGATGCCGGGATCACGCGCTACTGCGTGGTAGGCCATGCGCTGGGAGCGCTGGTGGGTCTGCAGCTGGCGCTCGATAAACCAGAATCGTTGACTGCGCTGGTGTGCGTCAACGGCTGGCTGACCCTAAACGCCCATACCCGCCGCTGCTTTCAGATCCGCGAGCGTCTGCTGCATGCGGGTGGTGCGCAAGCGTGGGTAGAGGCACAGCCGCTGTTCCTCTACCCGGCTGACTGGATGGCCGCCCGCGCGCCGCGTCTTGAGGCAGAAGACGCCCTGGCGCTGGCCCACTTTCAGGGCAAAGCCAACCTGTTGCGCAGGCTGGACGCACTGAAAAAGGCCGACTTCAGCCGCCACGCCGCACGCATTCGCTGCCCGGTACACATTATCTGTTCCGTTGACGACATGCTGGTGCCCTCGGTGTGCTCCACGGAACTGCAGGTAGCGATCCCACACAGCCACAAGGCGGTGATGCGCCAGGGCGGCCATGCCTGCAACGTCACCGAACCTGACATCTTTAACACCCTGCTGCTGAACGGGCTTGCCAGCCTGCTGCACAGCCCTGAACCCGCTTTATAAGGAGTTTTGATGAGCGAAGCCATTAACCCCACCGCGCTGGAGACGTTATTTACTGGCGCGCGCACTCACAACGGCTGGCAGGACATTCCGGTCAGCGACGAGACGCTGCGCGAGATCTACAACCTGATGAAATGGGGACCCACGTCCGCCAATTGCTCCCCGGCGCGGATTGTGTTTGTACGAAGTGCAGAGGGAAAAGAGAAGCTGCGCCCGGCCCTCTCCAGCGGCAACCTGGAGAAAACCCTCACCGCCCCGGTTACGGCCATTGTGGCCTGGGACGGGGAATTCTACGAGCGCCTGCCCGAACTGTTCCCGCATGGCGATGCCAGAAGCTGGTTTACCTCAAGCCCGGCACTTGCCGAAGAGACCGCCTTTCGCAACAGCTCAATGCAGGCCGCATACCTTATTTTTGCCTGTCGTGCCCTGGGGCTGGATACCGGCCCAATGTCCGGCTTTGACCGACAAAAAGTCGATGAGGCCTTTTTCACCGGCACAACGCTTAAAAGCAATCTGCTGATCAACATTGGCTATGGTGATACGAACAAACTTTACGGACGCCTGCCGCGTCTGGACTTCGACGATGCCTGCGGGCTGGCGTAAGGAGCGATGATGACAGTACCGGATAAACAAACCTTTCGCGACGCCATGGCCTGCGTCGGGGCAGCAGTCAATATCATCACTACCGACGGCCCGGCAGGGATGGCAGGCTTCACTGCCAGCGCCGTGTGCAGCGTCACGGATTCACCGCCCACTTTGCTGGTGTGCCTGAACCGTGGCGCATCGGTCTGGCCGACCTTTAGCGCAAACCGCACGCTTTGCGTGAATACCCTGAGCGCCGGGCAAGAGCCGCTATCCAACCTGTTTGGTGGTAAAACCCCCATGGAGGAACGTTTTGCCGCCGCCCGCTGGCAGACGGGCGACACGGGTTGTCCGCGTCTGGAAGAGGCGCTGGCCTCGTTTGACTGCCGTATCAGCCAGGTGGTCAGCGTGGGTACCCACGACATCCTGTTTTGCGACATTGTTTCGATTATTCGCCACCCCGCGCCGCAAGGGCTGGTGTGGTTCGACCGCGGCTACCACGCGCTTATGCGACCCGCCTGTTAACCCTCCTTAAGGAGATAGCTCATGGCAATGTTCGGATTTCCCCACTGGCAGTTGAAATCGACCTCCACAGAACCTGGCGTGGTCGCGCCGGATGAAAGGCTCCCTATCGGGCAAACCCTGGTGATGGGCGTCCAGCACGCGGTCGCGATGTTCGGCGCCACGGTGCTGATGCCGATGCTAATGGGGCTAGACCCCAATCTCTCCATTTTGATGTCAGGTATCGGTACGCTGTTGTTCTTTTTTGTCACCGGCGGGCGCGTCCCCAGCTATCTGGGCTCCAGCGCCGCTTTTGTGGGGGTGGTCATCGCCACCACCGGATTTAACGGCCAGGGGATCAACCCTAACCTGAGCGTGGCCCTCGGCGGCATCATCGCCTGCGGTCTGGTCTACACCCTGATCGGTCTGGTGGTGATGAAGATCGGAACACGCTGGATCGAACGCATGATGCCTCCGGTTGTGACCGGGGCGGTGGTGATGGCGATTGGTCTGAACCTCGCGCCAATTGCGGTCAGAAGTGTTTCCGGCTCGCCGTTTGAAAGCTGGATGGCGGTGATCACCGTGCTCTGTATCGGTCTGGTAGCGGTGTTCACCCGGGGTATGATCCAGCGGCTGCTGATTCTGGTCGGGCTGATTGTCGCCTGCCTGGTCTATGCCCTGCTGACCAATGTTTTTGGCCTTGGCAAACCGGTCGATTTTACCCTGCTTCATCAGGCTGCCTGGTTCGGCATGCCGCAGATCACCTCTCCCACCTTTAACACCCAGGCGATGATGCTCATCGCGCCTGTGGCGGTGATCCTGGTGGCAGAGAACTTAGGCCACCTGAAAGCAGTGGCGGGGATGACCGGGCGCAGTATGGACCCGTATATGGGCCGCGCATTTGTCGGTGACGGGCTGGCGACTATGCTCTCCGGCTCGGTGGGCGGCAGTGGCGTGACCACCTATGCCGAGAATATCGGCGTGATGGCGGTGACTAAAGTCTATTCGACACTGGTCTTTGTGGCGGCAGCGGTGATGGCCATGCTGCTCGGTTTCTCACCGAAATTCGGGGCTTTGATCCATACCATTCCGTCGCCGGTGATTGGCGGGGCATCCATTGTGGTGTTTGGGCTTATCGCTGTGGCCGGCGCGCGTATCTGGGTACAGCATCGCGTCGATCTCAGCCAGAACAGCAACTTGATTATGGTGGCGGTCACGCTGGTACTGGGCGCGGGCGATTTTGCCCTGACGCTGGGCGGGTTTACGATTGGTGGAATAGGTACGGCGACCTTCGGGGCGATTCTGCTTAACGCCCTGCTGAGCCGCCGGAAAGCGGCCGCACCGCAGGGCGAGGTCGTGCATCAAGAGTCGTGATTTAACACAGCGCTGTCATTTTCCGGCAGCGCTTTTTTCTTCCGTTTCAGCTTTAGCTCACTCACCAACACCCCAACGACGATAAACGCCGCACCAACCAGCGCCAGCAGCGGTAAACGTTCTCCAGCGAGACGCCCGAAAATCCCGGCCCAGACGGGTTCTCCTGTGTAGATCACCGTCGCCCGCGTCGGGGATACGCTGCGCTGCGCCCAGTTCATAGTGACCTGAATAATGGCGCTAAAGATGCCCAACCCCAGCGCGACCACAATCAACCCGGTGGACATCGGTGGCACGGACTCCCCTGCCGGAACCATCGCAGCAAACGCCACTAGCGATGCCGTAGCGAGCTGCACCACCGTCACGCGCTTAACGTCAACCTTGCCCGCCCAGGCGCTGATCAGAATAATTTCCGCGGCAATGGCAATGGCCCCCACCAGGGTGATGATCTCCCCCGGCCCCAGTGCCAGCAGGTTGTTTTCCGGCCCGGCAAGTAAAATCAGACCAATAAACGCCAGTACGATGCCAATACAGGACATCAGCCCCGGTAGTCGCCCAAGACACAGCCACTGCAGTAACGGCACCAGCGGTACATACATGGCAGTGATAAACGCCGATTTACTGCTGGATATCGTCTGTAACCCCCACGTTTGCAGGCTGTAGCCCATCGCAATTGCCACCCCGATTGCGATGCCCGCCTTAAGCTCTTTAAGCGTCAGTCCACGCAGCGTTTTAAGCGATATCAGCCCCACGGCAATCGCTGCCGTCGCAAAGCGCAGACCAACAAAAAAGAACGGATCGCTGAGGGTCACCGCGTACTGGACGGCCAGAAAGGTCCCGCCCCAAAACATGGTGATAAGAATGAGGATGGCTTCCTGCGGTTTAACGGAGAATTTGAAGCGTGAGACAGACATGCGGCACCAGAAATTAAACTCAATTCTGTAGTGTGCGTTGCCTTTGGTTACAGTTCAATGTTGCAGAAATAAAAAAACCGCCGGGAAACCCCGGCGGCAGGGGTACAGCACGGCATATTACTTGTTACTGCCATGGCTGTTTTTACCCCCTTTTTTGCCAGCCTCTGATGCGCGCTGAGGGTCATTTTTGAAGTTACCCCCGCTGGACTGGCCACCTTTACGACCTGCTTCTGATGCTCTTTCACGGTCTTCAGCGAAATTACCTGAACCACCACGATGGTTTGCCATCTCTAACCTCCAGGATGTGAAACATTAGACATCATATTGCATTCAGTAAAAGAGGATTCTTTCACCTCGCGACACCAGGTGAGTACCTTTATCTGTGTCACGTGAGACTAAGCTTAGTGGAGTGAGGCGATCAGGCAAGTCACAGGTAATATCCTGCAACATGATCTCAGCCTTTCGTATGAGATTGCGTAACGGCCATTAATAAGCCTTTCTTATCGTTTCAAAAATCGACCGCCAAAAAGTTGTTTCATTTTGCTACAAAGCGTTTTCTCATCCATTTTGTTATAAATCAAAGAAATGCCGTTCATTTTTGCAGTCTGGCTGTGATGGCATATCTTTAAATGAACGCAGCGATCCGCTGCCAGAAAAAACATACGAGGAGTGATGCAAAATGGCAAAAGTTCTGGTGCTCTATTATTCCATGTATGGACACATCGAAACCATGGCTCACGCGGTAGCAGAAGGTGCAAACAGGGTGGATGGCGTTGAGGTTGTGGTGAAGCGCGTACCGGAAACCATGCAGGCAGAAGCCTTCGCGAAGGCCGGGGGGAAAACGCAAAATGCCCCGGTCGCCACGCCTCAGGAGCTGGCAGATTACGATGCCATTATCTTCGGGACACCCACCCGCTTTGGCAATATGTCCGGCCAGATGCGCACCTTCCTCGATCAAACCGGCGGGTTATGGGCCTCAGGCGCATTGTACGGCAAGCTTGCCAGCGTCTTCAGCTCCACCGGAACCGGTGGCGGCCAGGAACAAACCATCACCTCAACCTGGACGACCCTTGCTCATCACGGAATGGTGATCGTGCCGATTGGCTACGGCGCACAGGAGTTATTTGATGTTTCTCAGGTACGTGGCGGGACACCTTACGGTGCAACCACCATTGCCGGTGGCGATGGCTCCCGACAGCCGAGCAATGAAGAGCTCACTATCGCCCGCTATCAGGGTGAATATGTCGCAGGTCTCGCCAAAAAACTGAACGGCTAACCCAACAGGAGGACAAGTATGCCTACTCAAGAATCAAAAGCCCACCGCGTGGGTGAATGGGCAAGTTTACGCAATACCTCTCCGGAGATTGCCGAAGCCATTTTTGAAGTCGCAAAATATGACGAGAAGCTGGCAGAGCAGATTTGGGAAGAAGGCAGCGATGAAGTGCTAATGCGCGCCTTCGAAAAGACGGACAAAGACGCGCTCTTCTGGGGTGAGCAAACCATCGAACGTAAAAACGTCTGAAACAATCCCCCCGCCAGGGCGGGGGGTATCTTCTATTTCGCCGCGTTGTTGATTACCGCATTGAATTTATCGACCGGACAGAAACCGTTGGCATCAACCGGACATCCCTTCAGTTCCAGCGTCACGCGCTGCGCCGGAGACTGCAGCGACAGCACGCTGGCGTTTCGCAGTTGCTCCGAGCTCTGATAGACATACTCAATTTTCATCAGCTCCTGATTGGCATTTTTGTCATGCCAGCGCTGGAAGACAATCTTGCCGCCAATCGGGGTACGTTCGTGCTGGTCGTGCAGTTGATACGGTTTGAAATCCAGCGCGGTGAGCAGCGAAGCAATGTTCGAATCATGCCCCACCAGCACGGTGATTTTTGGCGCTTTGGCCTGATCGGTCACCAGGGCTTTGTCGATATATTTCACCAGCGGTTTCGCCACGTTTTGCGCCACTTCGGTGGAGGTAAACAGCGAATCCTGATAGCCGTTCTTCAGCTTCGACAACACGCGCCACTGCTGGTCGGTTTTGATTTCTCCCCAGGCCACCTTATCGGCCGGGAAACCTTCGTAATACTGCAGCGTAAACGCATCGACCAGCGAGTTACCCACTTTCAACGGTCCGGATACGCCTGGCTCTTTTTCATAGTCTGCGCTGAAGGTATCTTTCGCATCCGCCAGAGAGCATATTTTCTTCTCTTTGCAGGACGGCGAATCAGCGTAATTGGTCATCTGCTCCAGCAGCTTATAGCTTTCTCCGAGCTGCATTTTCTGCCGTTCCGCTTCCATCGCCTTCAGCGCTTTTTCGCGGAACTCAGGCGAGTTATCGGTAATCACCGGATTAAAGGTCGGATCCATGGTGCCCATTTTTTCCTGGTGATGCACAGGGATATCGCATCCAGGGAAGGCCCCCGTGATGAAGAACTGCGCGGTGGCAACGGTACGTTGCAGACTGTTGGCATAGGCGTAGACGCTATCCGCTGGCGGACATTCTCCCGTCTTCACCATCCCCTGCTCAGCCAGCCATTCCCGCATGTAATGGCCCATGTAGACTTCAAGCACGCCACCTTTGGTGGTGAGCTGACCGCCTGGTACCTCCCATTGCGGCCACTGCTTCGGCGTCGATTGTTCCAGTACGCTGCCGTTATTGGCGAGCGGCGCGCGTAGGTTATGACGACTCATAATTAAAACTTGCTCCAGCTGATACCCTTCCGGCGTCTCTTGCGCCTGCACGCCAAATGTCGCTGAAATGGAACCGGCGATTGCCAGCGCGAGTAGTGCTTTTCTCATCCCTAATTCCTCACTCGTTTTAAATGTCGCGTTTAGTGTGACAGATTCGTAACACTTTTCCGGGAAGCATTTCTCAAACTGATGAATAACAGACTTACCCGGTAGACAGATTAGTTTTATAATAAAACCATACCCCGCCGGAGAATTGACTGTGAAACGTACCCGTCTTGAAGAGAGCACCTGCCCTGTAGCCCGTTCGCTGGATATCATCGGCGACTGGTGGTCATTGCTGATTGTTCGCGACGCGTTGCGGGGTATCACGCGCTTCGGTGAGTTCCAGAAAAGCCTCGGTATTGCGAAAAACATGCTGACCACGCGTCTGAAACTGCTGGTCGACGAAGGTATCCTCACGCTCCAGCCGGCATCCGACGGCAGCGCCTGGCAGGAGTATGTCCTGACCGATAAAGGGCGCGCCCTGCAGACGGTACTGGTTGCGCTGTCGCAGTGGGGCAATGAATTTTTGTTTGCTGAAGACGAATTCGGCACCGTGCTGGTCGATACCGAACGGCGTAAACCTCTGCGTAAACTGGCACTTATCGCCGACGATGGCCGCGAACTGACACCTGAAGAGATAGTGCCAAAACTTCCTTCCTGACCCGCTTCGCCAGGCAAAAACAAAAAATTGCCAGCAAAATGGTTGCATTATAAAACCAAATGACAGAGAGTAAATAAAGTTTCATATTGAAACCAAATAACCCACTTTACTCAGAGGTAACACACGATGACTACGCAACTCACTACCGCCCTGATTACTGGCGCCTCTTCCGGAATTGGCGCTGTTTATGCCGATCGCCTGGCTGCACGTGGTACCAATCTGGTGCTGGTCGCCCGACGTGAAGCACGTCTGCAAACGCTGGCCGCGGATCTTCGTAAGCGCTATGGCGTATCTGTCGATATTCTGGTCGCCGATCTGACCGAGGAAACTGGGATCCGCGCCGTGGAAGAGGAACTGCGCAGCAATACCGCTATCGACACGCTGATTAACAACGCAGGCACGGCGCAGATGGCGCCCTTCCTCGCGGGCGATGTGGCGCAGCATCAGGCGATTAATACCCTTAACACCACGGCATTGATGCGTTTGACGTATGCGATCCTGCCGCGTCTGACGCAGAACAATCGCGGTACGCTGATCAATATCGCCTCGGTATTGTCCCTGCATGTGCGGGCGGGTAGCGCGCTGTACAGTGCCACCAAGGCGTGGGTGCTTAGCTTTACCCGCGGACTACAGGAAGAGTTTGCCGACAGCAATGTGCGTATTCAGGCTGTTTTACCTGCCGCCACGGCTACAGAGATCTGGAGTCATTCTGGCGTGACGGTTAACGATCTGCCGGAAGGCTCGGTGATGACGACCGACGATATGGTCGACGCATCGCTGGCGGGTCTGGATCAGGGCGAACTGATCACCATTCCACCGATGCATGACGTCAGCCTGTGGGAACGCTACGAAGTCGCACGTCTTGAGCTATTTAACAGCGCGCGCACCGGTATTCCTGCACCGCGCTATGTCAAACAGTAGTCTATCGTTTGAGCTGGTCGCCGTATTCACGCATCCAGGCGGCCAGCGGCGAGAGCGCGCCCTGTAGGGTTAACCCCAGTTCAGTTATCTGATACTCCACACGCGGCGGGATCTCCGGGTAAATCGTGCGCGACACCAGCCCGCGCTGCTCGAACAAACGCAATTGTTTCGTTAGCTCTTTTTGCGTAATGGGAGCGGCGGCGCGCAGCAGATCGCCAAAGCGAACCGGTGTATTCAACACAATCAGGCGATAGAGGATCGGGATCGCCCATTTACCCGAAATCAGGTTCACAAACTGGGTCATCGGACACAGATAAACGTCAGATTTTTTTTCGCCGGGAACATCGAGTAATTCCGCCATCGCACACCTCTTGCCTCATTAGTATCCAAACGGTACCTGGTTTCCTTTCGATACTAACGTTTCTATAGTGCTTTCTCCAGAGTCATTTCAGGAGAAGAACATGGGTCGTTTAGCAGGTAAATATACGCTGATTACCGGCGGAACCAGCGGCATAGGCCTTGCCACCGCGCAGGAGTTTATCGCCGAAGGGGCGCACGTGGCCGTCACCGGACGTCATCCGGAAACCCTTGCCGAAGCGCAACGCATTCTGGGCGACAAAGCCTGGGTGCTCCCCTCTGATGCGGGAGATATCGCCGCACAAAAAGCGCTGACGGAGACGCTCGCCTCGCGCTGGCCGCGGCTAGATGCCGTCTTTATCAACGCCGGAGACGTGACGCACGGTCTGCTGGAAGAGTGGCAGGAAGATGCCTGGGATCGTCTGATGCGCATCAACCTGAAAGGGCCGTTTTTTTTGATTCAGGCCCTGCTACCGCTGCTCAATAATCCTTCCTCAGTGATCCTCTGTGGGTCCGTGAGCGCGCGTATCGGTCTGCCTACCAGCAGCGTTTATGCGGCAAGCAAGGCGGGCTTACTGTCGCTGGCCCGAACGCTATCAGCAGAGCTGCTGTCGCGCGGCATTCGCGTCAACGGTTTAAGCCCGGGTCCGGTAGAAACCCCGGCGCTCAACAAGCTGGGGTTAAGCGCCGAAGCGCAGAAAGCCTTACAGGGGGATATTGCAAACCTTGTCCCGCTGGGAAGAATGGGGACGCCGAAAGAGCTGGCGAAAGCCGCACTCTATCTGGCCTCTGACGAATCGAGCTACACGGTAGGTACGGAACTGCTGGTCGACGGCGGAACAGGAAACCTGTAGTTCAAAAGGCGCTGATGCCGGTAACAATGCCGACGTACAGCGCCGCCCATACGGCCGCAGAGAACAGACTGACAACGTAAACCTTCGCCACGTTAAGCCTGAGCATACCCGCTGCCAGCGGTACGATATAGCGCAACACCGCCAGAAAACGCGCAGTGAACAGCACCAGCACGCCGTTTTTCTGTAGCTGATGTTGCACCCGTAAAAATTTGCCGGCATGTTTTGCGGTGAAGCGTGCCACCCACCGCGTGTTCCCCATCAACTGACCGATATGGTAATTCAGCACCGAACCCACCGTTGCGCCCATCACCACGGCCAGCCATGCCAGCGCAGGATGCATGCTAGCCTGGCTGACGGTAATGCCCGCCAATAGCATCACCGAGGCAGGCGGCAGCACGGAAGAGATCAGCGCCGTCGATTTACTCAGTGCCATGATAAACAACACCGCAAAAAGATGTGCCGGATAAAGCGCAAAATGATTCAGCAGATTGTCGAGCCATGTCATTTTCCCCTCCTCCATTTTTCTTTTCACTCTCCATTTAAAATGAACAACCTTAAATAAACCTTCAACATTCCATTAATAAGATTCTCCTAAACCATTCTTAAACATTATTTAAAATTCTGAGCGGCAAAATAAAATAAGCGTATTATTTCTTTCGTTTTACAACGATCTCGTTATGGCGAGGCTCCTGTACAAATACACGTTATCGCTCTGGTGGGTTCGAGAGAACCGGCACAGGGTAAAACAGGCACTGTCGAATCAAGGCTTTGTCAGTATAACTTCCCTCGCGGGATACGGTGTACAGTGCTGAAACCAGGACGTGGGGATCTCCTCTTCGACATGCCCTGTCTTGCTCGCCCCTGAGAGATTTTATTATTCAAAGGGAATTCACTATGTCTTACGCTATTCACAACCAAAACCTGGCATTCAATGACAGCGCCATCGCGCAATATATGAATACCGATTTTATTGTCCTCGATATTTCATTATGCGTGGCGCTGGCACGCGAGCAATTCTTTGAGAAATTAAAAGATGATGATATTCCGTCGCATATTTTTATCGAAGATAATGGTCGCCTGGCGGGCATGATTGCGGTGCGCAAATTACTGCAGACCACCGATACGGTACAACCGGTGAGAGCGCTGATGATCTCGCAGTTTCTGCAGGTCAAACCGGAGGATGAACGCGCCGATGTCGCCGGCCTGCTGGCGCACGGTGGTGCGGATGTCGTGCCCGTGGTCACCCATGGAAAGCTGGTTGGCTGCCTCACCGAGCGCGAAATCGCGCATCTGCTGGAAGATGACGTCACCGAAGATGCTCAGCTTCAGGGGGCGACGCTGCCGCTGGAGAAACCCTATCTGGAAACCAGCGCCTTCAGTCTGTGGAAGAAACGCTCCGTCTGGTTGCTGCTGTTGTTTGTCGCAGAAGCTTACACCAGCTCGGTGATCCAGCATTTTGAAGAGGCGCTGGAATCCGCCATCGCACTGGCGTTCTTTATCCCGCTGCTGATTGGTACCGGTGGTAACAGCGGAACGCAGATCACCTCCACGCTGGTGCGCGCCATGGCGCTGGGGGAAGTGCATCTGCGTGATGTTGGCCGCGTGCTGCGTAAAGAGATGAGCACCTCGCTGATGATAGCCGCCACGCTCGGCCTGGCCGGGTGTATTCGTGCCTGGATGATGGGCATTGGGATGGAAATCACGCTCATCGTCAGTCTGACCCTGGTCTGCATTACGCTGTGGAGTGCGATTGTCTCGTCCGTCATTCCGATGGTGCTTAAGCGCTGTGGCATTGATCCGGCCGTCGTCTCCGCGCCGTTTATTGCCACGCTGATCGACGGTACCGGGCTGATTATCTACTTCAAGATCGCGCAATATACGCTGGGGCTGGAGTAATTTAACGCGCCTTGTCGTCCAGGCTAAGGCCGTTAATGTCTGCTTAAGTTATTTCTTCTATAACTCACCTTATAACCCTGTAAGGTGAGTTAAAAATGAAAAACAGCTATGCACGAAGCCAGATAATAATTCACTGGCTGGTCCTACTGGTGATTATCGTCGCCTATGCCACCATGAACCTGAAAGGGTTCGCACCGAAGGGAACACCCGCGCGAACCACTATGGGGCTGATCCACTACACGGCAGGGCTAAGCGTTCTGCTGCTGATGATCCTCAGAGTGGTGCTGAAGCTGCGAAACAGCGATCCGGATATTGTTCCTGCCCCGCCACGCTGGCAGGAGATTGCCTCAAAATCCCTTCACGGATTGATCTACCTGATGTTCATTTCACTTCCTCTGCTGGGCATGGCCTCTCTTTACTTCGGTCAGATTGAGTGGTCGTTTTTCGGGATCGCACTGCCCGTCGCGGCCACACCAGACGTGAACCTGCAACACGGGCTGAAAGAGGTCCATGAGATCGTCGCCAATGCCGGTTATTACCTGATTGGTCTGCACGCTGCCGCTGCGCTGTTTCACCATTACGTCATGCATGACAACACCCTGGAAAGGATGCTGCCCGCATTACGAACCCGGAAAAACACTAAATAGACGCCAGCGATGTGACCGCGAGCCCAAACGCCTCAATCGCCAGCGCGACATCTTCAGCCATCACCGACTCCGCCGGATGGTGGCTGATGCCCCCCTTGCAACGCACGAACAGCATCCCGACCGGCCAGCGCTCCGCCAGGGCGATGGTGTCATGCCCGGCACCGCTGGGCAGGGATAACGAGCGCCCTTGTACCGACTCAACGGCCTCCCCCAGCAGACGCTGCAAACGCGTATCGCACGGCGTGGCGGCGATGCGGTAAAACTCTTCGGCAGCAAAATGCATCCCGCGGCGGGCCGCTATCGACCGCGCCTGCAACAGCAGTTCACCGAGCAGCGCATCAAGCGGCGCATCCTGCGGGCCACGAATATCAAGCGAAAGCGCAACCTCGCCCGGGATCACGTTCACCGCACCGGGAAAACAGCGCAGCTCACCGACCGTCGCGACCAGATTACCGCCGTGTTGCAGAGTGGCGTTTTCAATCTGCACCATCCATTCAGCGGCCGCCGCCAGTGCGTCTTTGCGATGATTCATGGGTACGGTCCCGGCATGGCCGGCTTCACCGATAAAGCGACAGTTGAGGCGGCGTGCGCCGTTAATGGCTTCCACCACCCCCAGCGCCAGACCTTCCTGCTCCAGACACGGCCCCTGTTCGATATGCAACTCGAGACAGGCGCTGAAATCGTCCTGATGTCGTGCCGCCATTGCCACGCGTGAAGGATCGAGTCCTGCCTGCACCATCGCCTGCGCCACGCTGATGCCACCGGCATCGCACGTCTCCAGCCAGCCCTGCGGCCAGGTTCCCGTCAGACCACGGCTACCTAATAGCGTGATGCCAAAGCGGGTGCCTTCTTCGTCGCCAAAGCCAACAATCTCGATAGCCTGCGCCAGGCGAATCCCCTGCTGATGCAGACTGTCCACCACTTCGATGGCGGTGAGCACTCCAAGCATACCGTCGTAGCGCCCGGCATTGCGCACCGTGTCCAGGTGAGAACCGAGCAACACCGCCCGGGCGCCCTCTCGCTCGCCTTCGTAACGTCCGCAAATATTACCCACGCTGTCCTGCCAGACGGTCATCCCCGCCTGGCTCATCCACTGCCCAACCAGCTGGTTGGCCTGTAAATGCTGCGCGGAGAGATACACCCGTGTCAGCGCATCCGGGCTTTCGCTGATGGCGGCCAGCGCGTCGGCGCGCGCCATCACCCGTTCTGCCGCCGGGCTCATTCTGGCGTCTCACTGCGATAGTGATCCCACGCGGCCTGCATCGCCGCGCCCTGCGTAGTGGTAAATTTCAGGTAATTGAGTACCGACTCCAGCGCGCTCAGGGTGGTCATCACGCAGTCTTTACGCGCGTTGTAGCCCATAGTGCCAATGCGCCACACTTTGCCGTGCAGCGGGCCAAACGACGTGCCGATTTCAATCCCGAAATCCTCCAGCATCAGCTTGCGCACCCGATCGCCATTCACGCCCTGAGGGATCACCACCCCCAGCACGTTG
Source organism: Enterobacter sp. E1 (assembly GCF_016809815.1). Taxonomy (NCBI): domain Bacteria; kingdom Pseudomonadati; phylum Pseudomonadota; class Gammaproteobacteria; order Enterobacterales; family Enterobacteriaceae; genus Enterobacter; species Enterobacter sp. E1. Next base: position 367,269 of record NZ_JAFBJM010000001.1, read on the forward strand.
TTCATCTTGTGCTGCAGGTCGCCGAAGGTTTCCAGCCCCATCGCCTGAATGCCTTTCAGCAGCGCATCGCCGTGCAGCTTGTGGCGAGCGATGCCGTTATCCAGCCCTTCCTGCAGGATCAGACGCGCGCATTCGCGGGCGCCGAACAGCGCGGTGGTCGCTTCGGTGTGGTGGTTGAGACGCTCTGGCCCCCAGTAGTCCATCACCATACCGAGATCGAAGTAGTTGGAGTAGATCATCTCCTCGTCGCCGTCGCGGTGGGCATCGGTACGAATGCCCTCCTCAACGCACTTGCGGCGGCGGATCGCCTCCTCCATTCGCGCGCTAAGGGTGATCGGCGATGTGCCCGACGGACCGCCGAGGCACTTCTGCATCCCTGCCGAGACCGCGTCCAGCCCCCAGGCGTCAGTCTCCAGCGCGTTACCGCCGAGCGAGGCCGTGGCATCGGTATAAAACAGCACGTCGTAACGGCGGCAGATGGCACCCAGCTCCGCGAGCGGCTGCAGCATGGTGGTGGAGGTATCGCCCTGCACGGTCAGCAGCAGGCGCGGGCGCACGCGTTTGATGGCATCTTCAACCTGGTCTGGGGTGAACACCTCGCCCCAGGGGACTTCGATGGTGTGTACCTCCGCGCGGCAGCGGCGGGCAATTTCGCACAGCAGATGACCGAAGCGGCCAAAGACCGGTACCAGCACTTTGTCCCCTGGAAGAATGGCTGACACCAGAATCGCTTCTATCCCCGCGCGGGATGTGCCGTCCACCAGCATCGTCCAGCGGTTTTCGGTGCGGAATACACCGCGATAGAGCGCCATCACCTCGTTCATGTAGTGGGTCATGGCCGGATCGTACTGGCCGATCAGCTGGCTCGACATGGCGCGCAACACGCGCGGGTCGGCGTTGATCGGGCCCGGCCCCATCAGCAGGCGCTGCGGCGGGTTGATTTGCGGAAATTGAGCGATGTCCATCTTTGTGTCCTTAGGTTAATTGAGGCCGCGCACGGAAGAGATGAACTGTTTCAGTTCTGTGGTCTGCGGGTTAGCAAACAGCGTTTTGCTGTCGCCCTGCTCCCAGACTTTCCCCTGGTGCATAAACACCACGCGGTCGCCCACTTCGCGGGCAAAATTCATTTCATGGGTAACAAGTATCAGCGTCATCCCTTCGGCCGCCAGTTGCTCCAGCACTTTGAGCACTTCGCCCACCAGCTCCGGGTCAAGCGAGGAGGTGATCTCGTCACAGAGTAAAACTTTAGGCGACATCGCCAGGGCGCGGGCAATCGCCACGCGCTGCTGCTGGCCCCCGGAGAGGCTCGACGGGTAGTAATCCAGACGGTCACCCAACCCGACTTTCTCCAGCATGCGCTGCGCCAGCTCCCGACATTCGGCGGCGCTTTTCTTCAGCACCCGACGCGGAGCGAGCATCACGTTTTCCAGCGCCGTCATGTGCGGGAACAGGTTGAAGCTCTGGAACACCATACCGACCGAGCGGCTGATTTCACGCGCCTGGGAATCCCGGTCGGTAATGGTCATGCCGCCGAGTTTAATGCTGCCGTCCTGATACCCTTCCAGACCGTTGATGCAGCGCAGCAACGTGCTTTTCCCCGACCCGCTGCGTCCGATAATCGAAATGACCTGGCCCATGTCGATATCCAGATCGACCCCCTTGAGCACGTGGTTATCGCCGTAGTACTTCTGCACCTGATTAATGGTGATGAGAGGCATTGAATTTCGTCTCCAGATAGCGGCTGTAGCGGGACAGCGGATAACACAGAATAAAGTAGCCCAGCGCCACCAGCGCAAAGACCTTAAACGGCTGGTACGTGACGTTAGTCAGCATCGTCCCGGTCTTGGTCAGCTCGATAAAGCCGATAATCGACGCCAGCGCAGTACCTTTGATCACCTGCACGGCAAAACCGACCGTTGGGGCGATGCCGATACGTAGCGCCTGCGGGGCGACCACGCGAAACAGCGTCTGGCCAAACGTCAGCCCGAGACAGCGCGACGCTTCCCACTGGCCTTTTGGCAGGGCGCGAATGCTGCCAAACCAGATATCGAGCAAAAAGGCACTGGTGTAGAACGTCAGCGCCAGCGAGGCGGCGGTCCACGGCGAAACGTCGATGCCGAACAGCGCCACGCCAAAGAAGGCCAGGAATAGCTGCATTAGCAGCGGCGTGCCCTGAAACAGCTCGATATAGCCGCGGATGATGCACCTGACCGTGCGTCCACCCGTGAGGCGCAGCAGCAGGAGCGGCAGCGTCACCACCGCCCCGCCGACAAACGCCACCAGCGACAGCAGCACCGTCCAGCGCCCGGCCAGCAGCAGGTTGCGAATAATGTCCCAGTCGGTAAAGGTGGTCATCATGCCTGCACCCCCAGCCATTTCCGTCCTGCCGCCATCATCAGCTGGCGCAGGGTAATCGACAGCGCTAAGTAAATGCCGGTTGTCACCAGGTAAACCTCAAAGCTCAAAAACGTACGGGACTGGATGAGGTTGGCGGCGAAGGTCAGCTCTTCATACGAGACCTGCGACACCACCGACGAGCCGAGCATTACGATAATGCACTGGCTCACCAGCGCCGGGTAAATGCGCTGCAGCGAAGGCGGCAACACCACGCGAATAAAGGTCTGCAGGCGGGTGAGCCCCAACACGCGTCCGGCCTCCCACTGCCCTTTCGGCGTGACCTGAATGCCTGCCCGGATAATCTCGGTGCTGTAGGCGCCAAGGTTCACCACCATCGCCAGCAGTGCCGCTTCCCCGGCGGTCATTTTCAACCCCAGATTAGGCAGGCCGAAAACGATAAAAAACAGCTGTACCACAAACGGCGTGTTACGAATAATCTCCACATAACCGCCCCAGATCCGGCTGAACCACGTCGCCCGCCCGCTGCGAATGGCCGCCCCAAAAATACCGATTGCCAGGCCGCCGAAAGTTGCCATAACGGTCAGTTGAATGGTGACCCACAACCCCGCCAGCAACTCCGGCCAGTGTGGCCAGAGTTCGGAGAAATGAAGTTGCTCTGTCATCGGCTCAGGCGCCAAGGTTTGCCGGCAGCGGAGCTTTCAGCCATTGCTCAGACAGGCCGTTCAGCGTGCCGTCTTTGATGCCTTGCTCAATCAGCGCATCCACTTTTGCTTTCAGCGCCGGTTCATTCTTTTTCAGCCCAATAAAGCACGGTGAGTCCTTCAGCATAAAGCTCGGTACCGGGGCTTTAGCCGCGTTCTGGCGGGAAATGGCCGCTACCACCAGGTTGCCGGTGGCCACATACTGCACCTGCCCGGAAAGGTAGGCAGACAGCGTGGTGTTGTTGTCTTCATAGCGTTTCACGTCAGCGTCTTTCGGTGCCAGGCTGGTCAGCACCATGTCCTCCACCGCCCCGCGCGTCACGCCGATGGTTTTTCCGCTCAGCGCGGCGGCATCTTTCAGCTCTGCCCCTTTCGGGCCAAACACGCCGAGGAAGAACGGTGCGTAGGCGCGGCTAAAATCGATCACCTTCTCGCGCTCCGGGTTTTTACCGAGGCTTGAAATGACCAGATCCACCTTATCGGTTTGCAGGTACGGCACGCGGTTGGCGCTGGTCACGGGTACCAGCTGTAGCTTGAGCTTCATCTGTTTAGCCAGATAACGCGCCATGTCGATGTCATACCCCTGCGGCTGCAGATCGGTCCCCACCGAGCCAAACGGCGGGAAATCCTGCGGAACGGCGATGCGGATGGTGCCGCGTTTCTCAATATCCTGAAGCTGGTCCGCCTTTGCGGGCAGTTGTGTGAAGAGACATACGGCCCCGGTCAGTGCAATCAACAGTTTTTTCATGGTGCTTCCCCGTAACGTTAACATGAAACAAAAGATTCTTTGAATGTGATTTTGCAACTAATGTGCCAGATAAGGCGAAGCGGGAAATATTCTTCTAAAGCCATATAAAACGGAGGCTGGTCGAAAAAACGCGTGTTTTCCCGACCCGCCAGATGCACCATTTAGATGCAAAGCACCAGCCTGATGCCCCATTATCGTTGTTCGAGTTCGTCCAGTTGCTGGTAGAGGGAGGCAATCTCGTGAATGCGCGGACGGCCTTTATCGAGAATCTCATGCAGGAAGGCATTCGCCAGCAGGTTGATCAGGCTGTTGACCGAGGAATAGCTGTCATAGGCCGAAACGCTGTCCAGCGGGGCGCAAAGCTGCCAGCTTGCCAGCGGAAACAGGCTGTGCGCCTGCGGCTCGCACATCAGCAGCACCGGAATTCCGCTTTGCTGAAGCTGCTGCATCAGCGGGCGGACAATACGCGGGCGACGGCGAAAAGCCATCATGATAACCAGGTCGTCAGCGGTTAAATCTACCAGCTCCTCGCTCAGGCTCTGCCCGGGCTGCGGCAGCACCAGCACCTGTCCGCGCGCCTGCAGCAGCTGCTGGCGGAGATGCAAGGCTGCCGGATAGGCGTTACGCATACCCATAATGATAATGCGCCGCGCTTTCACCATGCAGGCCATCGCCTCGGCAAACTGCTGCGCGTCGAGAGTATTGACCCACTGGGTCAGGTTCGCCATCTCCTGTTTATAGTGACGTGCCAGCAGCGTATTACCCTGCACCGCGTCACGGTTATCGGTAAGCGGCATCCCGCTCTGGCGCAGCGTGCGCAGTTCGTCGCGCATGTCCTTATATTTCTCATAGCCCAGACGCTTAAACAGGCGGCTCACGGTGGCTTTCGACACCCCGCTGAGCTGCGCCAGCTCAGCGCTGTTGTAGCTAATCAGGTCGTCAAAGTGATCGAAAATAAAATCCGCCACCCGCTGCTCCTGCGGCGACAGTGACGGGTATTGTGCTTTCAGACGTTCATCCAGTTGTTCCATAGCGCCTCTGTAACTTTTGTTTCATCACATTTTGCCTTTGATTCTACCTTTCATTATACGTGCCAGTTTACTGAAACTTTTCTTTCAGAACTGGAACAGCTTTTGCAGCACCTTGTGACTTTCAAAGTTACGAGGACGCTTCATGCAAAGTAATGTCTCCACGCACGGCATGGCCGTTGCACCCCACCATCTTGCCAGCCAGAGCGCGCTGGCAGTACTGCGCGAAGGCGGCAGTGCGATAGAAGCGATGGTCGCAGCGGCAGCCACCGTTGCCGTGGTTTACCCGCACATGAACGGGCTGGGTGGCGATGGCTTCTGGCTTATCGTGCCGCCGGAAGGCGATCCGATCGCCATTGACGCCAGCGGTGCGGCGGGTTCGCTGGCAACGCTCGCCGCCTACGACGGGCTGGCACATATTCCCCATCGCGGACCTCAGGCGGCGCTGACCGTCGCCGGAACGGTCAGCGGCTGGGACGAGGCGCTTAAGGTCTCGCGCGAGATGACCGGCAAGGCGCTGCCGCTGGCTCGCCTGCTGGCCGACGCCATTGATTACGCGCAGAATGGCACGCCGGTCACTGCCTCTCAGGCCAGCGCCACGGCCAGTAAATACGAGGAACTGAAAGAGATCCCAGGATTCGCGGAAACCTGGCTGGTGGACGGCAAACCGCCGCAGGTCGGGAGCCGTTTTTACCAGCCCGCCATGGCCTCAACGCTCAAACGCCTGGCAGAGGACGGTCTGGACAGCTTTTACCGCGGCCCGCTGGCAGAGTGCCTGGCGCGGGGAATGGCGAAACTGGGTCTGCCCGTTACGCTGGCCGATTTACACGCGCATGTCGCCCGGCGCACCACGCCGCTGCGCTTGCAGCATCAGCAGGGAGAAGTCTTTAACCTCGCCCCGCCGACGCAGGGGTTGGTTTCACTGGCGATACTCGGCATCACCGATCGCCTGAATATGGCGAAGGCCGACGACGCCGAAACCATTCACCGCATCGTTGAAGCCACCAAGCTGGCCTTTGGCCTGCGCGATGCCCACATCACCGACCCGCGTGAGCTGAAAACCGATATCCAGAGCCTGCTGGAACCCGCTGCCCTTCAGACGCTTGCCGGACACATTGACGACAGCCGCGCCGCACCGTGGGGCACCGGAAAAGGCCCCGGCGATACGGTGTGGATGGGGGTAATGGATAACAGCGGGCTTGCCGTGTCGTTTATCCAGAGTATTTATCACGAGTTCGGCAGCGGCGTGGTGCTACCCGATACCGGCATCGTCTGGCAGAACCGGGGCGCCTCTTTCAGCCTCGACCCCGAACATCTTCTGGCGCTTGCCCCTGGCAAACAGCCCTTCCATACCCTCAACCCGGCGGCGGCACGGCTGAACGACGGGCGCGTGATGGTCTACGGTTCGATGGGCGGAGACGGACAACCACAAACCCAGGCCACGCTCTTTACCCGCTACGTCGTTCAGGGCGTTCCGCTGCAGGAGAGCATCTCCCGCCCGCGCTGGCTGTTGGGACGCACCTGGGGACAAACCTCGGACACGTTAAAACTGGAAGGCCGCTTTACCGCTGAGACGGTTTCTCAGCTCCGGACGCTGGGTCATGAGGTGGAAATATTCCCTGACTTCAGTGAAGCCATGGGCCACGCGGGCGCGATTGTCCGCCACCCGAACGGCCTGTTCGAAGGGGCATTTGACCCGCGCAGCAACGGCGCGGCTGCCGGATTCTGAGGAGAAAACAATGACAACACAACAACCCGACTGGCACGCGTATCTGGCGCAAATGGAAACCGTGCTCGGCGTGACGCTGGACGCCCCCCGTCGCGCCGAACTGCAATTGCAGTTCAGCCGCATTGCCGCCATGGCCGCGCCGCTGATGGCGCTGCCGCTCGACGACCGTCTGGAGATTGCAGGAGTGTATAAAGCATGACGCTACACGAGATGAGTATCAGCGCGATCCAGCAGGCCCTGAGCGCGGGCGAGCTGAGCGCGAGAGAGATAGCCCGCCAGACGCTGGAGGCGATTACCCGCGTTAACCCGCAGATCAACGCCTGGACCGCCGTAACGGAAGAACGCATGCTGGCCGAGGCCGAAAATATTGACACCCTGCGCCGGGAAAAACGCCCGCTACCGCCGCTGGCAGGCGTGCCCTACGCGGTGAAAAACCTGTTTGACGTTGCCGGACACACCACGCTTGCAGGGGCGGAACTGTTCAGCCAGCGCCCTGCCGCTGCCGCAGACAGCTTTGCGGTGCGTCAGTTGCGCAGTGCCGGCGGGTTGCTGACCGGGATGGTTAATATGGATGCCTACGCCTACGGCTTTACCACTGAAAATAGCCACTACGGCGCGACGCATAACCCGCACGATCTGGCGCGCATTGCGGGGGGATCGTCAGGCGGATCTGCCGCCGCCGTTGCCGCCGGGCTGGTGCACTTTTCGCTCGGAACCGACACCAATGGCTCCATTCGCGTTCCGGCTTCCCTGTGCGGGATATATGGCCTGAAGCCCACTTTTGGCCGCTTATCGCGCTCCGGTAGCCATCCTTTTGTGGCAAGTCTGGACCATATCGGCCCGTTTGCCCGCCGCGTGAGCGATCTGGCGTCGGTATACGACGCGCTGCAAGGGCGGGATACCAGCGACGGTTTTCAGGCAGAAAGCTCGCGCGAACAGACGCGTCCCTTGCTCGATCGCGGGCTTGATGGTCTGCGCTGCGCCGTGCTTGGCGGCTATTTCACCACCTGGTGCGACGCGGACGCCCGCGACGCCGTAGCGCGGGTGGCAAAAGCGCTCGACGTGCAGGATGAACTGCATTTCCCGGATGCCGAACTGGCACGTTCCGCAGCGTTTATCATCAGCGCCTCCGAAGGAGGAAATCAGTACCTGCCCGCGCTTCGCGGCGAGCCTGAACGATTCGAACCACACTCGCGTGAGCGGCTGCTGGCCGGGGCGATGATCCCCTCCGCCTGGTACATCCAGGCCCAGCGTTTTCGCGCGCACGCCCGGCAGGCGTTCAAAACCTTATTCGCCCAGGCTGATATCCTTATCGCCCCGGCAACGCCACGCAGCGCCACGCTGATTGGCGAGCAATTCATGGAAATCAACGGTCAGCAGCTACCCGTACGCGCCAGCATGGGGATGCTGACGCAGCCGATTTCGTTTCTGGGTTTGCCCGTCACCACCGTTCCGCTACGCACCGCCGTAGGTGCGCCGATTGGCCTGCAGTTGATTGCCGCGCCGTTTAACGAGCAGGCCTGCCTGCGCGTGGCGCGGGTTCTGGAAGAGAGAGGAATAACCGATGCCCGTCCGGCGGAGAGTGCAGCATGATGAATCACGATGACATTAACCTCCCGTGGGTGGTTACAGAGGTGACAGCCGCGTTTTACCGCTATGAAGACGCGCTGGTGAGCAACAACATTGCGGTGCTGGACGAGCTGTTCTGGCACGATAAAAACACCGTGCGGCTGGGCGCCGGAGAAAACCTGTACGGCATTGAGGAAATCCGCGCCTTTCGCGCGGCACGTCCGTCCGCCGGGTTGCAGCGGACGTTGCGTCGCACCTTGATCACCACCTTCGGTGAAGATTACGCCGTGTGCAGCACCGAGTTTACCCGCGAAGGCACAGAACGCATTGGACGCCAGCAGCAGACGTGGGTGCGGTTTGCGTGTGGGTGGCGGATCGTGGCGGCACAGGTGAGTGTGATGTCGTAAGATAGCTGGCCGGGTAAGGCGTAACCGCCACCCGGCTAAACACGACACATTACTTCTGAAACGGATGCACTTCCCGCCAGTGGTCGGCAATCTGCTGACGGGTACAGACCCACACCCGCTCATGCTGCTGCACATAATCAAGAAAGCGCTGCAACGCGCGAAAACGCCCCGGACGCCCCAGCAGGCGGCAGTGCATGCCGATGGACATCATCTTCGGCGCGCTTTCCCCCTCTTCATACAGCACATCAAAGCTGTCCTTCAGATACGTATAAAACTGCTCGGCGGTGTTAAACCCCTGCGCGGTCGCGAAGCGCATGTCGTTCGCATCCAGCGTGTATGGCACAATCAGGTGTGGTTTACGGGTACCGTCGCCGCACGCCACTTCCGTCCAGAAGGGTAAATCATCGCCATAGTAGTCGCTGTCGTAGTCAAAACCACCGTGCTCCACCACCAGCTGACGCGTGTTAGGGCTGTCGCGTCCGGTGTACCAGCCGGTCGGCGGCTTGCCAAACAGATCGGTCAGCACATGCACCGCTTTCTGCAGATGTTCACGCTCCTGGCTGATGTCCATATTCTGATAATGGATCCAGCGCCAGCCGTGACTGACCACGTCGTAATCCGCCGCTTTGATCGCCTCAACGATCTCCGGGTGACGCGCCAGCGCCATCGCCACGCCAAAGACCGTCAGCGGCAGACCGCGCTTTTGAAATTCATTGTGGATCCGCCAGAACCCGGCGCGGCTGCCGTATTCGTAGAGGGAGTCCATGGACATATGTTTATCGGGGTAGCTGGCTGCACCGATGATATCCGACAGGAATTGCTCTGAACCGGCATCGCCGTGCAGAACGTGGTTTTCCGCCCCTTCTTCATAATTGAGCACAAACTGCACGGCGATGCGCGCCTGATTCGGCCACTGCGCGTGCGGCGGAGTACCTGCGTAGCCACGCAGATCCCGCGGGTAATCCTGTTCAAAAAGCCCCATTGCCACCCCCCAAAATTAAAATGGATTTAATGCCTGAAATTGTCCGCTTAACGTTTTGTTCTCGGGGAACGCCAGGTCCCCATACTTGCTGGTCGATAACCCCAGCGCTACCAGCGACTCCACCATTTTTACCGCCGCGCTGACGCCGTCGATGACCGGCACACGCAGCTCGCGCGTCAGCTCCTGCGCCAGCGTCGCCATACCTCCGCAGCCCAGCACAATGACCCCGCAGCCATCTTCTTTCAGTGCCTGTATACAACGCGCGCGCACTTTTTCCTGCGCCAGACCGCTGCCGTCTTCCAGCGCCAGCACCGGGAGATCGATGGCGTGCAGGGCTGCACAATGATCCTGGAAGCCATACTGGTGCAGCAGGTGACGGGCGATGATCAGCGTGCGCGGCAGCGTGGTGACAATAGAAAAGCGTGTCGCCACCAGCGTGGCCATATGCATGGCGGCTTCGGCAATGCCGACCACCGGCCCCTGCGCCAGCTCGCGCGCCGCCAGCAGGCCCGGATCGCCAAAGCAGGCAATCACGTGACCCGATACGCCCTGCTCTCTGCCTTTTTTGATCTGCTCAAGGACACCAACGGCGGCAATGGCCTCATCAAAATGGCCTTCTATCGACGGCACGCCTGCAGTCGGACAGACCGCGAGGATCTCCGTACCCGGCGAAGCCACCGCCCGGGCCGCCGCGCCGATGGTTTCCGTCATCGCGAGGCTGGTATTGGGGTTGATCACTTGTATACAGACAGACATTACGACTCCTTGTGGCCGGCAAACAGCCGGGCAAAATCAGGCAGGCACTCGCCCGCCCGCTCGAAGCAGAGGCTGGCGACGATATGTTCAAAATGGTGCATCAGGGCATCGCTTAGCGGCTGGAGCGCTTTCTGGCGCAGCAGCTCCACAAGCTGTTCGTGATCGTTACAGCGGCAACCCTGACGCCACGGCGCGCCCCAGGTGGCAATCACCAGCGACGAGCGCTGGCTCAGGCTGGTCACCATCTCCGTCAGCACCTGGTTGCCGGAGATGGCCTGCAGCTGAATGTGAAAATTGGCGGAATGGCGGATTGCCGCCGGGCCGTCGTACGCCTCGTGCGCCTGCTGCTCCTGACGAATAATGGCTTCCAGTGCCGCCAGATGTGGCGGCTGGCAGTGGGCCAGCACGTCCGGCAGGTTGGCGACCTCCAGCAGAGCACGTGTGCGAAAGATATGTTGCGCCTCTTCTACTGTCGGGCTGGCGACATGTGCACCACGTTTGGGCGTTAACGTGACCATTTGCACAGCCGCGAGTCGTTGCAGCACCTTGCGGATACCCGTGCGGCTCACGCCGAAGACCTCGGCCAGCGCTTCTTCCGGCAACTTACTCCCCGGCAGCAGCTGATGTTCGACAATCGCAGTCATCAACGCCTGAAAGATGGATTCGTCTTTGTCTTGCAGGTCTGGCGCGGCGTGCAGACTGTTTACGTTGTTCATTACCCACTCCACTTTTTACTTTTCGATATCGAATCGTATACATAAAAATAAAATATTGCATACAAGATTTATTATTTTGGCCTGGATCCTGCAATACCCGTTGCACTCCCACTTAACGGGTTTTCATTCACAGGAGCAGGTTTCATGCCAAACAGACAAAATACGCAGCAAGGTACGGCCGCTGATTCCGGTGCGGTTTACAGCCCACGGCTTTGCAATGAGGATCTGGCACCGACGCGTGACCAGAACTGGAGCTGGTACAACATCTTTTCTTTCTGGATGTCCGACGTTCACAGCATGGGGGGCTATGTAGTCGCCGCGAGCTTCTTTACGCTCGGGCTGGCAAGCTGGCAGGTGTTGCTCTGCCTGCTGGTGGGGATTTGCATTGTACAGCTGTGCGCCAACCTGGTGGCCAAACCGAGCCAGATGGCGGGCGTGCCCTATGCGGTGATCAGCCGTCAGGCGTTTGGCGTCTTCGGGGCGAACATTCCGGCGGTGATCCGCGGGCTTATCGCCTTCGCGTGGTACGGCATTCAGACCTATCTGGCCGCCAACGCCCTGATGCTGGTGGCGCTGAAGTTCTGGCCATCGCTCTCTTCGCTCACCACCGACGCGTTCCTCGGGTTGTCGCACCTGGGTTGGATCTGCTTTGCCATTATGTGGGTATTGCAGGCGATGGTCTTCTGGCACGGCATGAGCGCCATCAAGCGCTTTATTGATATCGCCGGTCCGGCGGTGTACGTGGTGATGCTGGCGTTGGCGGGCTGGATTGTATACAAGACCGGGTTCGACGGGATCTCCTTTACCCTTGCCAGCAAATCCCTGAGCGCGGGCGAGCAGACCTGGCAGATGATCACGGCGACCGCGCTGGTGGTCTCTTACTTCTCCGGCCCGCTGCTCAACTTTGGTGATTTCTCGCGTTACGGCAAAAGCATGGGTGAAATTCGCCGTGGAAACCGCTGGGGACTGCCGTTTAACTTCCTGCTGTTCTCCATCGTTACCGTGGTGATTGTCTCCGGCACCCAGTCGCTGTTTGGCCGCATGATCACCGACCCAATTGAAACCGTCAGCCGCGTGGGCAACGATCTGGCCGTGGCCATCGGTCTGCTGACGATGATCACCGCTACCATCGGGATCAACATCGTGGCGAACTTTGTCTCCCCGGCGTTTGATTTCTCTAACTGTTCGCCGCAGAAAATCAGCTTCCGCACCGGAGGGATGATTGCCGCCGTTGGTTCGATCCTGCTCACCCCGTGGAACCTGTTCAACTCTCCGGAGCTTATCCACTACACCCTGGACGTGCTCGGGGCATTTATCGGCCCGCTGTTCGGTATTCTGATTGCGGACTTCTACCTGATTAAGCGCGGGAAAGTCTCTGTGGACGATCTGTTCGACGACACGCCAAAAGGCAAATACTGGTATCGCAACGGCTTTAACCCGAAAGCCATCGCTGCGCTGCTTCCGTCCGTTGGCATAGGGCTGGTGATAAGCTTCATCCCGGCCCTGCACGAAGTGGCGAACTTTAGCTGGTTCATCGGCGTCTTCCTCGGTGGCGTGACCTACCGCTGGCTGGCTCGGGAAGAGCGCGAAGTGGCTGCTGCCCCGCAATTTAACTCCCGCGTGGCGACGCAAAAAGAGTAACCCTTCCTTCTGGCCGCAGGTTTCCTGCGGCCTTCCTCAAGCTGGCACCCTTTTTGCTCATTCTCATGACTCCGCTACGCAAACATAAAGGCAGGAACCATGATGGAATACCAGACAGCGATCCGCGGTGCATTTTTTGATATTGCCCAGGTCTGCGACAGTGCAGACGCTATCGCCCAACACGCACGCTATCTTGAGGACGGACTGCTGTTCATACAGAACGGTAAAATTCAGGCGCAGATGGCGTGGCAGGATGGCGAGCAGTATCTTGATCCTCACAAAGGCTACACCGACCTGCGCGGCAAACTGCTGATGCCCGGTTTTGTCGATACCCACGTCCATTATCCGCAAACGGAGATGATCGGCGCGTTTGGCGAGCAGCTACTGGAGTGGCTGACCACCTATACGTTCCCGGTGGAGAGCCAGTTTTCCGATGAGGTGTATGCGAAAGAGATTGCCGAATTTTTCATTAACCAGCTGGTGAGCCATGGCACCACTACCGCGCTGGTGTTTTGTACGCTGCATCCCGAATCGGTCGAGGCGCTGTTTACCGAAGCCCTGCGCCTCAACATGCGCCTTATCGCCGGCAAGGTGATGATGGACAGGAACACCCCGGACTATCTCAGCGAAGACGCCAAACAGAGCTACCGGCAGACGCGGGAGCTGATCCAGCGCTGGCACCACCGGGGACGGTTGGGGTATGCCATTACCCCGCGTTTTGCACCGACGTCTTCACCCGAGCTGCTCGCGGCGGTGAGTTTACTCAGAGAAGAGTTTCCGGATACGTGGATGCAGACCCATCTGAGCGAAAACCCGAATGAAGTAGCCTGGGTGAGCGATCTCTGGCCAGAGCACGAACGTTATCTGGACGTGTATCACCACTACGGCCTGACCGGCGAGCGCAGCGTGTTTGCCCACGGGATCCATCTGCATGAGAGCGAATGGCGCTGCCTGCATGAGACCGGCTCCGCTGTCGCATTTTGCCCCACCTCCAATCTGTTTCTCGGTAGCGGGCTGTTTCGCCTGCCCGCCTGCTGGCAGCACAAGGTGCGGATGGGCATCGGCACTGACGTAGGCGCAGGCACCACCTTCAGCATGCTGCGCACCCTGGGGGAAGCCTATAAAGTGGGTCAATTACAGAGCTATCGCCTGCGCGCCAGTGAAGCGTTTTATCACGCCACGCTGGGTGGCGCGCACGCGCTCAGGCTGGACGACAAGATTGGCAACTTCACACCGGGTAAAGAAGCCGATTTCATCGTGATTGACCCTGACGTGACGCCGTTACAACGCCTGCGCAATCGTCGCTGCAAAGATATCTACGAGCAGCTTTTCGTGCTGATGACTCTGGGCGACGAGCGCAATATCAGCGAGACCTGGGTCAACGGCGAGCGGGTCTGGTCAACTGCCCCGGTAGGTTGACCACCCACCGGGCGCAATCACAAACGGCAGATGGAAGTGCTCCTCTGCCGTTCCTCCCGTCACAAAATCAATTTGCGCACAGGGATAGAGGGTGTCGCGGCCAGTTTCGCGAAACCATTCACCGATCTCCGCCACCAGCCGATAGCGGCCTGCGGGCAGAAAGGGAACGAACGTGGTAATGCGCCCCTGCGCGTTGGTCACGTCCGTAGCCAGCGTTTTTCCTTCCTGTTGCAGATAAACCGTCACCCCCTGTGCCGGTTTTCCCGTCGAAATATCCAGAATATGCGTACTTAAGGTGCTCATTCGTTTATGACTCCTTCCAGCCGTAGTAGCGTGATTTCCCGCAGCTGTTCCAGCGCGACACGGACTTCCTGCGCATCGCTGTTCTCCAGCCGCGCGTGCAGCGCCTGTAAAATGTCCTCTCCGCTGCGGCCTTTGGCGCGGATCAGAAATACGCGTCCGAAACGGGCTTCATAACGGGCATTACCTTCGCGCAATGCCTGCGCAAGGGTTGCGTCGCGGTCATTCACCGCCCCCTGCTCCTGACGGGACAGCGCTGCCTCGGCCTGTGAACCGGTTAGTTTTTCCCCGATGCGCGGATGCGCGCTCAGGGCTTGCGCTAACGCCGCATCATCCCAGGTTTGCGCCTGTGCCGTGGCCGCGTTGAACAATGCCTCCCGGCTCGGGTAAGGCCGACCGCGAACCAACGCCTCGGCCCAGGCAGGAATGGCTACGCAGGGGCGTAGCAGTGCAAGAGCATCTTTGTCAGGAAGATGATTGAAGTCGTGCAGTGCGATCATAGTGGCTCCTTTATCACAATCCTTCTGGCTGTTGCACAAATCGCGCCACTTTTACCGCGCCAGCGCACCTTAGCAGTGCAACGTCACCTCTCACAATGCCCTTTTCGCCGCTCTGCAGCCTGGTACGCAAATTGCTCACTCTCATTACACCCTGCAAAAGGAGAGAAGCATGAGAGCAATCGTCATTGGCGCGGGTATTGGCGGCCTGAGCGCCGCCGTCGCGCTGAAGAAAGCGGGCATCGACTGTACCGTGTTTGAAGCCGTAAAAGAGATCAGGCCCGTCGGGGCGGCCATCTCCATCTGGCCTAATGGGGTGAAATGTATGCAGCACCTCGGCATGGGCGACATCATCGAGACCTACGGCGGTCCGATGCGTTTTATGGCCTACAAGGATTACCGACGCGGCGAGACCCTGACCCGCTTTAGCCTTGCCCCGCTGGTTGAGCGTACCGGAGGGCGTCCCTGCCCCGTCTCGCGCGCTGAACTCCAGCGCGAAATGCTGGACTTCTGGGGGCGCGACAAGGTTCGGTTTGGCAAGCGCGTCGAACATGTCAGTGAAGATGACGCTGGCGTCACGGTGACCTTCACCGATGGCACTACCGCAACCGGGGATTTCCTGATTGCCGCCGACGGCAGCCACTCGGCGGTTCGTCCGTACGTGCTGGGATATACGCCCGAGCGCCGCTATGCGGGCTACGTTAACTGGAACGGGCTGGTGAAGATTGATGAAGAGATTGCTCCCGCTCACCAGTGGACAACCTTCGTGGGGGAAGGCAAACGCGTGTCGTTGATGCCCGTCTCCGGCGGTCGTTTCTACTTCTTTTTTGATGTTCCGCTTCCCCTCGGGCTGGCAGAAGATCGCACGACGGTGCGGGCCGATCTCACCGGCTACTTCCGCGGCTGGGCGCCGCCGGTGCAGAAGCTCATCGCGGCGCTGGAACCTGAAACGACCAACCGCATCGAAATTCACGATATCGAACCGTTCGACAGCCTGGTACGCGGCAAGGTGGCGCTGCTCGGCGATGCCGGGCACAGCACCACGCCGGATATCGGCCAGGGCGGTTGCGCCGCCATGGAGGATGCAGTGGTGCTCGGGGACTGTCTGCGTGAAAACCATAACATCATGCTGGCACTGAGACAGTACGAAGCGCTGCGCTGCGACCGGGTTCGCGACCTGGTGCTAAAAGCCCGCAAACGCTGCGACGTCACCCACGGGAAAGATATGGCGCTGACGCAGGCCTGGTATCAGGAGCTCAAAGAGGAGACCGGAGAGCGCATCATCAAGGGTCTGTGCGACACCATTCAGGGCGGACCATTAGGCTGAACACAAGAGGGATAACGATGAAAATAGAACCGACTCCACCCGCCCATTGTACCTTTGAGCCTGAGGACTGGCTGCGCCTGGCGAAATGCTGGCACCCCGTCGCCCGAGCCTGCGACGTCGGCCCGGCACCGGTCAAAGCGACCCTGCTCGATGAACAGCTGGTGATTTACCGGATCCACGATCGGGTCGTGGTCGCCCGTGACGTTTGTCCTCACCGTGGCGTACCGCTGACGCTCGGCTTTCACGACGAGCACGGGATCATCTGCCCTTATCACGGTTTACGCTTTGGGGAAGATGGGCGCTGTAACCGCATTCCGTCCAGCCCCGACCAACCCGTTCCGGCGAAGCTGAACCTGATTAACTACGCTGTGGAGGAGCGCTTTGGGTTGATCTGGACCTGCCTGGCGTTTGACCCGGACAATCCTGCGCCGCTGCCCACCATGCCGCACTGGGATGACGACGGATTTCAGCAGATCAACTGCCCGGCGTTTGAGGTAAACGGCTTCGCCGGACGACAGGTGGAGGGCTTTCTGGACGTGGCGCACTTTGCGTGGATCCACACCGATACCTTTGCCGATCCCAATAATCAGCTTGTACCCGCCTATCAGCCGCAGGAGACGCCGTTCGGCTTCATGGCGGATTACTGGAGTTCTGTTAGTAACTATCCCGCCAGCTCGGACGTGCAGGCGCCGGAAGGGTTTCAGTGGCTACGCCATTTTGAAATGCATCTGCCGTTTACCGCCACCCTGACGATTCATTTTCCGGGAGAATCGAGGCTGGTGATCATGAATGCCGCGTCGCCCGTGTCATCACGCGTCACCCGCATGTTCGCCCCTATCGCGCGTAATTTTGACCTGCATATTCCGGTGGAAGATGTGCATGCCTTCAATCTGCGCATTTTTGAAGAGGATCGTCTGATGGTCGAAACTCAGCGCCCGGAAAGCCTGCCGCTGGACCTGACGCTGGAAGCCCATATTCCCGCAGATAAAAGCTCAATTGCCTACCGCCGTGGACTGAAAAAAATGGGCTTTGGCGAATTTTTCCTGGTATGACGGAGGCCGATATGTTGAGCGTGATTGTTGACGGGATTTGGCGTGAGGGCGACAAAAGCCTCGCCGTCAGGCTGGTGGCTGAAAACGGCGAAGCGCTGCCGGCATGGCAGCCCGGGGCGCATATTGACGTGCACCTGCCCTGCGGGGTGGTGCGCCAGTATTCCCTGACCGGGTCATGTCAGGACGAGAGCTATCTTATCTGCGTGGGCCGGGAAACCGCCTCGCGCGGCGGGTCGCGCTATGTGCACGATACGCTGCGTCCCGGACAGAAATTATTGATCTCTGCCCCACGCAACCTGTTTCCGCTTCTTCCGGCAGAACGGGTTTTGCTGCTGGCGGCGGGCATTGGCATTACGCCGCTGTATGCGATGGCCCTGCAGCTGAAGGCGGCCGGAATGCCATTTACGCTGCACTATTACGTCAGAAACCGCGAAAGCGCGGCGTTTGCGCGCGAACTCTCGCCGTTTGCTGAGTGCATCATTCATACCGCCAGCCCGCGCACAGTGCTGGCAGAGCATCTCCCGGCGGCTGAGGCGGGACTTCACGCCTGGATCTGCGGTCCGGCAGGATTCATGGAAAAAGTGCGGGAGGTCGCGACGGCGAAGGGTTGGGAGGACGCCCAACTTCACAGCGAGGCGTTCCAGCCTGTTGCCCCTCTCTCCTGCGGTGAAACGGGTGAGATTTTTACGGTCAAACTGGCCTCCACCGGCGAGCGCTGGCCGGTGCCAGCGGATAAAACTATCGCCCAGGTGTTACAGGCAAACGGCGTGGACGTGCCGCTGTCCTGTGAAATGGGGATCTGTGGGGCCTGCCTGACGCCGGTGATCGACGGCGTGGTGGATCACCGGGATAGCGTGCAGTCGGAAGCGGAAAAAAGCGCGGTAAATCAGCATGTGGCGCTGTGCTGTTCGCGGAGTCATTCCGGGGAGCTGGTGATCGGGTTGTAAAACGAAATAAATAGCCTCCGGCATAGCCGGAGGGTTTTCAAACAAGTCGTCCGGATAAGGGGTAATTAATATGACTGGCCTGCTCGCGCGCCAATGTCTCATCGCCCTGTAATCGCGCCGCCAGGGTAAAGGCGAAATCAAATACGTTACCCAGCCCGCGGCCGCACAGCAGATTGCCGTCTTCCACAACGTCGGCATCAACGTACATGCCATCGCTGACGGTTTTCCACAAATCGCCGGAACAGACATAGCGACGCCCCTTGAGCAGTCCGTTGCCGCTCAGCACGCGGGCGGCGGCGGAGCAAATCGGGCAGATATATTTGCCCGCTTCATCATGCCGCCGAATGAAGGCGATCGCCTCCGCACTTTTCCTCATGTTAACGCCGCCTTCCGGGCCGCCCGGTAACACCACGGCGTCAAAGGTCTGATCAACGCTGGCCTTCAGGGTGCTATCCGCCACCATCGAGATGGCGTGATAACTCACCACTTCGCAACTCTCGCCGCAGGCAATCGTCTGAACCGTAATATTCAGGCGGCGCAGGATATCGATAGTGACAATCGCTTCCCCCTCTTCAAAACCGGGGGCTAATAGCACGGCTACGCTTTTCATCTTGCTCTCCATGGCTTAAGGGTTACCAGTACGGATGCCAAATCTGTCGCAGCCGCGCCAGCAGCTCAAGATAGAAATAGTCCCCCCAGCTACAGCACTGATCGACGCCCTTACCGCTGCCCATATGATAAACCGAGTGCTGCAGCAGCCCTTCGGTCGGATCATCGTCACGAGCAAGGTAGTTATCGGTCAGCGACTGCGCAATGCGCAGCGCCATCTCTTCATAATACGCACGGTTTGCGTCGAGCGTCGGCAGCGCCTTGACCAGCTCCAGCAGGCCGCAGGCGGCAATCGCCGCCGCTGAACTGTCGCGCACGGCGTCGGTACCGAGCAGGGCCAGATCCCAGTGGCAAACATCATCTTCCGGCAGACGGTTGAGGAAGTAATGCGCCAGGCTGCGTGACAGCTCAACCATCTGCTTATCGCCGGTATGCTGATAGCTGAGCAGGAAGCCGTAAATGCCCCACGCCTGGCCGCGCGACCAGCACGAGGTATCGCTGTAGCCCTGATGGGTGTTGCCAAAGCGCGGCTCGCCCGTCTGCACATCCATATACCAGGTGTGATACGTCGAGGCATCTTCACGCACGATATAGTTCGCGGCCTGTCCGGCGTGAGCCGTCGCCGCTTGCGCGTAACGTGGGTCGCCGGTCTGTTCGCTGGCCCAGTACAGCAGCGGCAGGTTCATATTGCAGTCGATGATCATTCGCCCCTGCTGCTCCGGGTCGTTTAAATCACCCCACGCCTGAATAATATTGGCCGTCGGGTTAAAACGCTCCATCAGACGCTCGGCAGCCAGCAGCGCCGACTGGCGAGCGGCTTCGTTGCCGGTGAGCCGCCAGGCGCTGATGCAGGAGAGCGAATAGAGGAACCCGAGATCGTGCGTTGCGGTGTCGATACGCTGCTCAATGCGCCTGGCGAACGACGGTAAATAGCGCTCGGCAGCTTCGCGATAATGCGCTTTGCCGGTCATCTCCCAGGCCAGCCACAGCTGGCCTGGCCAAAAGCTGGTGGTCCACTCCACGTTATCGGTGCGCGGCCAGACCCCCTTCTCACAGGCTTCGCCGGGGAACTTATCGCCGAAGGCGACAATATTGTTGTCGATCTTGCGCGTTACGCGGGTTAAGGCCGCTTCCAGCTTCTGGCTCAGCGCCAGGCGATCAACCTGATGCAGTTCGATTGGCCGCAGCGCTTCGGTGATAACAGATTTGGTCATAACAACTCCTGAATTAATGTTTGGCCGGTTCAACCGTGGCGGTCTCTAAAGCCGGAGCAAAGGGGCGTGAGGAATCGCGCGTCGACTGGCAGCGCGACAGCGTAAAGGCGGAAATCAGCGTAAATATCAGGGCGCAGCAGCCCATCAGCAGATAGGTATGCTCAAAGCCTATCCTGTCGTACAGGTAGCCGGCAGGCGGAGCGACCACAATCGAGCCAACGTAAATCATCGCCTGGTAGCCCAGCAGGTACATCGTGGCGTTAACCCGACGATGGAAATGTTCGGCGATGTATTTGAAGACCGATATCAGCAGCAGCGCGATCTCGACGCCATAAAACGGTTTGATGATGGAGATAACAATCGGGTCGCTGGTCAATCCGGAGGCGATCAGCCGTGCTCCTACCACGCAGCCGCAGAACAGCAGGCCGCGCTTAGCGCCGTAGTGGTTCACCAGCCACGGGATAAACATCATCATTACGAACTCCATCCCCGACTGGACGGTGCTCAGGTAGCCGTACCAGGCATTTCCCTGCTCTTTGGTGGCGAAGAACGATACGAAGTAGCGCGGGAACTGCTGTTCGGCGATAAACATCATCCACGCCACCCCGGCGACGTAGAGGCTGAACATCCAGAATTTGCGGTTTTTCAGCAGCATCAACACATCGGCAAAAACGATCTTATTGGCGGAGATGACGCTGTTATTGCGCAGCTGCTCATCACCGATTTTGAGGCTAATCAGCACCAGCAGCATCAGTACCGAGGTACCGCTGCTGAGCAGAAAGTTGGCCAGCGGCGTGAAGTTAAACAACAGCCCGGAGACCGAAGCCGCCATCGCCCAGCCCAGCGAACCCCACATTCTGATGCGGCCAAACTCCAGCCCGTACAGGCGGCTAAAGCGGTCGGCGTAAGATTCAGACGCCGCCACGCCGGCGTACCAGCCCAGGCTCAGATACAGCGCGCCGATGATAATCCCCGCCATCGCATGGCTTTGCAGCAGCGGCTGATACACCAGCGCAAAGAACGGCGCCATCAGCGCAGAAATGGTGCAGACAAAATAGAGCAGCCACTTGCTCATGCCGATTTTGTCCATGATGTAGCCGTACACCGGCTTCAGGACCACCGCGAAGACGCCATTGATGGCGAACACGCTGCCGATGGTGATGCTATCCAGGCCCACTTTCTGGCTCAGCCACAGGGCGTACAGGCCAAAGCTGGATGACCACGTGAAAAAGTAAAGGAAAATAAAGGTACTCATTTTGCACTGTGCGGCGCGTACGGACGATGATGTGCTCATAGCGATGCCTCCTGGGCCAGAACGAGCGTCATTTCTTGTCGTGCCGTCACGAAGCGTACCGCATCATCGCTAATGATGGCCTGTGGACAGCGTTGCGGATCGAAGTCGGCGGCATTTCCCGCCCACACCGCGCTTATCAACACATGCTTACCGGGGTCGAGTTCGCCGCGCAGCAGCGGCACCGCCGCGCGCTCGGCGAACAACAGATTACTGTTTGGCGGCGTCAACACCGTCTCGCCGCGGCGGGCGTGCGGATGCAGACAGAAAATGGCTGATACATCCTGGGGATTGCGTAACCAGCAGGCGTTGTCGCTCTCGTGTACCTGCGGCTGCGGGCGGTTCGCCAGGCTAAAGCCACCCTCCGCGCAATCCAGCGCGCGCCGGGTATTGATACGATGGACGCGCAGTTGCCAGTCGCCCAGCGCCAGCAGCCAGCTCTCAATCACCACATCGCGCCACGGCAGCCAGATGCTGTAAATGGTGCCGTCTGCGGTGACCACGTGCTGGCATTCGCGGCGGCCACGCCAGTAGTTATCTTTTTCGGCCAGCAGCAGCATCGAATCGGGCGCGGCGTGGTTCAGGCCGTAGCGCCCGCGTTCGATGGTGAAGCCAAAGCGGGTGGAATAGGCAAATTTGCAGTATTTCGCTTCGGTATTGACGAAGTTGTTTAGCTCCAGCTGGCCGGAAGTCAGCATCCACAGGTGATCGGCCTGACGCACCACCACCTGATCCGCGTGGGCTATCGTGTGCTGGACGGGCAACGGCGGCAGCGGCAGCTCAGCCGCCTGCCAGAAGGCATCGCCCTCTTCTAATGCCAGCACCAGCAGGGTCTTCAGGCCCCAGTACGGCGAACCCGGCGCGTTGTAGTCTTCCGCCATCGCCAGGTTCGGGTAGCTGTAACCGACGCTGAGTACGCCGTCGCGGTCGAACATCGGCTGCTTCAGCCACCAGCGCAGATGACGCAGAACGATGCCCTTTATGACGCCGGGCGAAAAGACCTCCAGCCCGGCGAAGGCCGCCGCACTCCAGAACGCCGCCTCGGCAAAGCGGTAGGTCAGGCTCCGGCCAAACGGGATCGCCGCGCCGTCTTCGGCGAAGAAATGGATGAAGTCAGAGGAGAAACGCGCGGCCCGGTGACGCAGCGTTGCGCAACGCTTTGGATCGACATCGACCATGAGCTTCGCGTAAATCAGGCCATAGAAATGAAAGCCCATTGAGATGTAATAGTCGCGCGGCCGGCCCGGACCATCGGCGTACCAGCCATCGCCCAGATAGTAGTGCTCCATGGCAGCAAAATGATTTTCCAGCACCTGCGAGTTGGCCGGCATGCCGCAATAATGGAAGCCGACCTGCACCAGAATCGGAAAGAAGTGCCAGTTGTTATCGGGGATCTCCTGGGTCTCGCACTGCTTTAGCCAGCGCCATAAATTCTCTTTCTCGGTCTCAGAGAAGTGTGCCAGTACGGTATCGCCCGCCAGCGCCAGCAGCAGCCCGTAGGCCGCCATCTCGACGATTCGCTGATCGTAAGGCGCGACGTCGCCCCAGTAATCGGCATGTTGCGGATTGGTACCGTTTTTGATCGCCTGTAAATAAAAGGAGAAATGTTGCGGCTCACTGCCGCCAGCCAACAACGGCGTTACGCCCCACAGGAGACGGGAAAACGTTTCCATACTCGCGACCTGCTGGCCGTAGTGAGCGGTAAAGTTCGCTAAATCAATGCGGCTGGCGTCGTTTTTAAAGTAAGGCGCCACTGCGTTTAGCATATCGTTAACCAGCCGTAGCACCTCTTCACGACTTGTCAGTGGATTATCCAGATTAATATTTTCAGGTTGCACAGGGTCCTCCCGCATTACACGAGGGTAGAGATAACTTATTGTTATTAGGCTTTTTAAAGCCACGAGTGCGACGTCTGGATGAAGAGTAACTGCTTTTATTCCCGGCACTGAGTGAGCAGACTCACAAAATTGAACCGCCATTTCATTTTTGCTGGATTTTATCGATCGTGAGGAGGATAAATTACAAAAGATGGCCTAAAAATTTAAATCTGTTGTCCTGGAGGTAAAATGGGTGAAACGCAGCTGCTGGAACGCATTACGCTCGATCGGCAGGCCATTTCTTTTAACCGCCTGTACGCCAGCAGCGCGATTTACTACCACTGGCATCAATGCGTTGAATTGCTCTACATTTCCAGCGGCTACGGCATCGTGGTGGTGGATAATCAGCACTACACCGCCCGTCCGGGGCGATTATTTATCTTCCCGCCCTTCCGTTTGCACAAAGTGCAAGTCGATCATAGCGATAAAAACCCCTATCACCGCACCACTATGCACATTGAGCAAGCGGTCGTCGAAAGTGCGCTTAGCGCCTTCCCGCGCCATCAGGCCAGGTTCGCCGCGCTGGCCGCCAGCAATCTGCCCGCGCAAATCTACGATCTCAGCGAGCACGCGGCGTTTATCGAGAGGATCCTTGAGCAGTTCCAGCGCCTGGAGGGCAACGAGCAGACCGAGGCCTGCGAGGTGGCATTTCTGGTGATGCAGCTCATGACATTTCTTCCCGAGCAACCTCAGCCCTACCCGCCGCGCCAGCAGACCGTCGCCTCGCGGATTATGAGCTGGATAGAAGCCCACTATGCCAACAAGTTTTCGCTCGACCAGCTAGCGCACGACCTGGGGCTTTCGCGCAGCTATACCTCACGCATTTTCCGCCAGCAGACCGGGGGCAGCATCCACGAATATTTGCTGACCCGGCGGATAAAAAGCAGCTGCGATCTGTTACGGTACAGCGATGAGAGTATTGACACTATTGCCCTGGCCGTCGGGTTTAGCGAGGTGACCTATTTCATCACCTGCTTTAAAAAGATGATGCGTCAGACGCCGCTGCAGTATCGACGTCGTATCCTCAGCACCAGAATGCCCTGTTAACGGGGTTTTGATGACTGGCCCAAAGCTGAACGCTTTCCGGCTACCTGCCGGGCTGGGGTTTCCTGTACACAAAAAAACCTGCGATACTGCTATCGCAGGGTTTTTACTTTTCCGTCATGCCGGAACCGGCAACTCAATGCCGCTTTGCGCCAGTTGCCCCATCTCGCAGTACATTGCGCAGGCCGCACTGACGATAGACATAGCCAGCGCGGCGCCGCTCCCTTCGCCAAGACGCATGTCAAGATGGATAAAGGGCGCCAGCCCAAGGTGCTCCAGCGCACGTCTGGCACCTTTTTCGGCGGAAAAATGAGAGGGAATACAGTAGCTCTTAACCTCTGGTGCAATCTGACAGGCGGCGATGGCCGCGGCATACGAGAGAAAACCGTCTAACACCACGGGTAATCCGCATGCGCCAGCGCCCAAT
Organism: Enterobacter sp. E1; assembly: GCF_016809815.1. Taxonomy (NCBI): domain Bacteria; kingdom Pseudomonadati; phylum Pseudomonadota; class Gammaproteobacteria; order Enterobacterales; family Enterobacteriaceae; genus Enterobacter; species Enterobacter sp. E1. The sequence goes on from NZ_JAFBJM010000001.1 coordinate 391,908, forward strand.
ATCACTCCGGTCATGCCCACCAGGTCATAGCCGCCGACTTTGGCCAGAACATCAACCGCATCTCGCGCATCCGGCTGGTTAATGCGTATCGCCTGACGGACAACGGTTTCCTTATGTTGGACCCGATCCTGAGGTAAATTGGCCCCAATCCCCACCACATCATGCGGATCGCTATCGGTCAGTACGCTGATGATTGCCGAAGCCGGTGTCGTGTTGGCAATACCCAGCTCGCCAACGCCAAAGATGGAGATCCCCTCCTGAGCGCGTTGTTTAACGAGGCTGGCGCTCGCCAGCAGCAGGTGCTCGGCATCCTGACGGCTCATCGCCGGACCCTGAGCAATATTACCGCTGCCACGCGAGAGTTTAAGGCTGAGCATATTGTCGATAGGCTCACCGTCAATACCGATGTCAACGGGCAGTACCGACGTCTGGCTATTGCGGGCCAGCACGCACACCCCGGTCACCCCCTTTTGCATATTGACGGCCTGAAGCCAGGTCACCACTTTCGGCGTCACGGCCACACCTTCATCAAATACGCCATGGTCGGCGCACATGACGATAATCTCTTTTTGCAGATTATCGAGCCTGTCGATTCCCCACATTCCCGAAAGCTGTATAGCCAGGCTCTCCAGCCGACCGAGGCTGTTTGTCGGCTTTATTAAGCCATCAACATGCCGCGAGGCCGCCTGAATCTTCTGTTTATCAAGCGGTCTGATGGCCGCCGCCAGCTCCTTCACTGTCCCCATCCTCACACCCTCATTCCTCAGTTTGCCAAACGTTTCTGCCATTAAATACGCGTAACACCCAATGCCCGGCCCGATTTTCAACGACCGTGTAGGCATCGTGACTGAACGGGAAATGCCACATTGCCGCCACGGGCATCCCTAACCAGGTTGCCAGCAGCAGGCTCAGCACGCCCTGATGCGCCACAATAAGCGTGTCTTCGCGCTTCTGCAGTTGACTCATCTCATCCGCCGCCGCCCTGACGCGCGCGGCGAAATGCGGGAACGCCTCGCCGCCGTCGGGCGTGGCGTTTTGCCAGTCATCCATCCAGCTCTGCCACGACGCGGGATGTTCTTTTTCGATGTCGCTGAAGTGCCGCATCTCCCATTCACCAAAATCCAGCTCATTAAGACGCGCATCAACATGGATATCATGGGCTGTCGGCACGATAAGCCGCGCCGTTTGCTGCGAACGCTGGAGCGCGCTGACGCGCGTGTGCCCGAACGCGACCCCGGACAGGTACCCGGCAACACGCTGGCTTTGCGCAATACCCTGCGGCGAGAGCGACAGATCGGTGCTCCCGTAAAACACGCCGCTGATGTTAGCGGTTGTTTGACCGTGCCGAACCAGAAAAATACGCATACATCAAACCCACAGAAGCGCCAGAAGGAAGGCCATTTCGCCGATCTCCTCCATCGCGCCCAGGGTATCCCCCGTCAGCCCGTTCAGTCGGCGGCTTAAAAAGGTCTTTACGGCGTTGACGACAATCCAGGTGATAACGCTGGCGACCAGCCCCTGCATCCCCGCCAGCAGCCCCACGAGCGCCACGCCGATGCAGAGGGTGATGAGCGTCTCTTTGCCGCTGATATGGCCGAGATAGGCGTTTGCCATCCCTGCACCTTCGCGCGCGTAGTGCTGCCGGTACATGACCAACACCATTCCCGTTCGCCCGACGATCGGCGCGCACACCAGCAGCGCAAACAGGGTATGAACCGGAAGGTGAGCCAGGGAGATCGCCGCTGCGACCTTGATAAGAATGCAGAATACGATAGCCAGACCGCCGTAGGTCCCCAACCGGCTATCGCGCATAATCTCCAGCATCCGTTCGCGGGTGCGGGCAGAAAACACGCCATCACAAGTGTCCGCCAGACCGTCCAGATGAAACCCACCGGTCAGCAGCACCAGCGCCAGTACCCAGGCGACGGCACCTATATAAATCCCCCCGCCGGTCTGGCTCACCACCAGATAGCCTAAGGCGGCCAAAACCCCAACGATCAGGCCCACCACGGGGAACCAGGGGACGCCACGGCCATACTGTGAAAATTCAACGCCGTCGCTCCACTTTTGCGGCACCGGAATGCGGGTAATAAATCCCAGCGTCGCCCACAACATTTTTAACGGCATTTAATCTTTACTCCAATTCCCGAGACAACCAGCCACACTTCCTGTGCCGCCTGCGCCAGCCTTTGGTTCGCGCGACCGGCAATATCAACAAAATGACGCGCCAGCCGATTCTCGGGCGTGATGCTCATGCCCAGCTCATTGGTCACAATATAAACCGGCGCCGCCGACTGCTGGCAGGCCGCAATCAGGTCGTCCACCTGCTGTTGCAACACCGCCTCAAGCGCGGAAAAATCGAGGGTCTCCGGCGAAGCGCCGCCGCTGGCGTCATAGAGCAGGTTCGACAACAGAGTGGTGACGCATTCCAGAACCACGCCTTCGCCCGGCTGCACCTGATGGCGAATCACGTCGCCCAGATCGCGATACCCTTCCCAGGTTCGCCAGTGCGCAGGACGCTGTGCGCGGTGCTTGTCAACGCGCAGCGCCATCTCTTCATCGGTAATCACCGACGTCGCGATATACAGCACGCGCTCGCACTGCTGCGCCGCCAGCTGTTCGACGTGCGCACTTTTCCCGCTGCGCGCGCCTCCGGTGACTAAAATCATGCCCCCACCTCCTGATGCTCCTGCATTATTTGATAGATCTTTTTAATATCAATGTGTTCTCTCATCGCGCTGGCTAAGAGATCAAACTGTTGCGCTTTGTAGCCCGCGTAATCTACCGCAACGTCTAATGGCGCCAGTCCTTTGCGCTGGCGTAAGCCATCCACTATCGCGCGCGTGAAGGCATCGTTATCGAACAACCCATGGAGATACGTCCCTATCACCTGCCCGTCAGCGCTGATGGCGCCGTCCGCTATGCGCTCGCCCTCTTTTTCCAGAAACAGTGCCGGATAATCGTCGGCTGTCAGCCGGGTCTCTCCCATATGAATCTCATAGCCCTGCACCTTAATGCCCGCGGCCGACTTAAGCCACGCCGGGAGCGCCGACGCCATCTGCGCCGAAACCTGCGTCGTGGTTTTTCGCTGCGCGAAGCGGGTCACGGTATGGAGTAGACCCAGCCCTGGCTGGGTTCCCATACCAGATTCCACCTCATCGATGATGGTGTCGCCAAGCATCTGGTAGCCGCCGCAAATGCCCATGACGGGTACGTTCTGCTGGTGTGACTGGAGCACCGCGTGCGCCATACCGCTTTCCCGCAGCCAGGCCAGATCCCCCAGCGTATTTTTACTGCCGGGTAGAATCACGAGGTCAGCCCCCGCCAGCTCCTGGGGATAACGGACATAGCGCACGCGAACATCGGGCTGCGCCGCCAGGGCGTTAAAATCGGTGAAATTGGAGATATGCGGTACCTGCACCACGGCGATGTCGATATCGCGCCGCGCGGTTCGCAGGTATTTTCCCTTTTGCAGCGCCACGCCGTCTTCATCTTCCAGATCGACATCCAGCCACGGCATAACGCCCAGTACCGGCACGCCGGTCAGATTTTCAATCTGCTCAATGCCCGAGTAAAGCAGCGCAACATCGCCACGAAATTTATTGATGATGACCCCTTTCACGCGCGCCCGCTCGTGGTCGTGCAGAAGCGCCAGCGTACCGTAGATGGCGGCAAATACGCCGCCTCTGTCAATGTCCGCCACGAGGATCACCGGGCATTGCGCCATTTCGGCCATGCCCATGTTGACGATATCGCGATCGCGCAGGTTGATCTCCGCCGGGCTGCCCGCACCTTCCAGCACCAGCACGTCATACTCCCCGGCCAGGCTGTTATAGACATCGCGGATCTGCTCCCGCAGGCGCGGTTTGTACTCGTGGTAGCTGACCGCGTCCATATCGGTCGCCACCTGTCCCATCAGCACCACCTGCGCTTTACGGTCGCTGGTTGGTTTTAACAATACCGGATTCATCCGTACGTCCGGCGTAATCCCCGCCGCCTGCGCCTGAAGGATCTGCGCGCGACCCATCTCTTTTCCCTCCGGCGTGATACCGGAGTTGAGCGCCATATTCTGCGACTTAAACGGCGCGGTACGCAGGCCATCCTGATAAAAAATCCGGCACAGCCCCGCCACCAGGACGCTTTTGCCGACGTCAGAAGCGGTGCCCTGCAACATAATTGCCTGCGTCATGAGGCCTCCTTCATTGCGTTTTGTTTTCGCATGCGGCTGAAAAATTCATCTTCGGTTTTACACAACGGCAGGCCAAGCTGCGCATGCAGTTTGACGAGCCAGGGCTGCGTTAATCCGGCCCGTTCCATCAGTTCGCCGCGGGCGAAGACCTCACCCGGCGCGCCGTGCGCCAGCACTTCTCCGTGGCGCAGCACGTAAACGGCATCGCTGACTTCGTAAATCAGGTCAATATCATGGCTGGAGATCACCACGTGGTTCCCTTGCGCCACAATGCGCCTGATGATCTCGATCATCTGCGAGCGTCCTGAAGGATCAAGCCCGGCCGTGGGTTCGTCCAGCAGAAGATAGCGCGCCCCCAGCACCAGCGCCCCGGCAATGGCGACCCGCTTCTTTTGCCCATGGCTCAGGCACTGGATCGGCTGCAGGCGAAAACGCTGCGCGTCGACCAGCGTCAGCGCATCGTCGACGCGCCGCGCAATCTCCGGTTCCGCTACGCCCAGGTTACGCAGGCTGAAGGCGATGTCGCTATCAATATCGGTATAGAAGATCTGCTGATCGGGGTCCTGAAACACCGTTGTGACCTGCTGACGGAGCGCCAGCAGTCCGCGCTTGCTGTAGTCCAGCGGCTTCCCCTGCCACAGCACCGCCCCCTGCTGCGGCTTCAGCAGACCGCTCAGGTTCATAAATAACGTCGACTTTCCGCAGCCATTAGCTCCCACTAGCCCGGTGACGGCATGCGTCGAAAAATCCAGCGTCAGACCTTTGAGTACATGCGTCTCCTGATAGCGAAACCAGAGATCGGCAGTGGTCAGCATGGTGCGATTCCTTACAGGGGAAAATCACCCTGGTAGAGTTTAATATCCAGCGTGGTCGCCATCTGCTGATAGCGAATCAGCACCCGGGTAAACAGCAAACCGACCAGCATCGCCAGCGAGCGATAACTTTTTGGCAGGCTACGATAGCCAAAACGCAGCGTCTGCGCGCGGTGAATCGCCAGCGCTTCGTCTAACAGAATAAAAATAAAGCGCCAGGTCAGCAGAATCTGCTCGGTAAGCAGGCGCGGCACGCGCGCCCGCTTAAGCAGCACAATCAGCTGAGGAAACGGCAGGTTCAGCACCAGCCAGAAGGTTGCCGCCAGCGCGGTAAGGCTGCGCCAGAAGGTTTCATTCGCGGCGGTCAGCCCGGAAGCGGTTATCCCCAGCCAGTAGTGCCCCACCGGAACGCTCATCGCCAGCGTATGCGGATCACGGGTGACGCTAAAGAGGATCGTCAGTACCCCGACCAGCAGAAAGCCAAACGGCAGCGACATCCAGCGACACCAGCGCCAGAAGGTCATCCGCAGCAGCCAGCAGGTCAGTCCCGCCGTCAGCGCCAGGACGATCCCCTGCCCCAGCGGCGGCAGCGCAAACGCCAGAGTCATCAGCGCCAGCCAGAGCAGAAACTTGCGTTCCGGCGCAACCTGAGCCCAGCGGCTCTGGTAGCTCAGCCTGTCAAGCCCGGTCATCACGGCGCTGTCTGCCTTTGGTGTAGCCCAAAATATAGAAAATCACCGCTGCGCCAATGGACCCCTGGAGCGTAAACAGCAGACTTTCAATTTCACCGCTGGCGGGTTCATAGAGTGGCGTGAACCATGGCGTGTAATGCGGTGCCACAACCTGGATTTGATTTTCGGCTTCACCATCCGAGCCACCAAATTCGCCACCGTGATCGATAAAAAATGGCATTACGATCAGGGCGAGCACCATCGCCAACAGCATCAGTGTCTTTTTCATCTCAGTATCCTTGCACGGTAATCAGCCGACGTTTGGTCAACTGGTCATAAATCATGACGGTTAACAAGCCCTCCGCGATGGCAATGGGGATTTGCGTCAGGCAGAAAATGCCCATGAATTTCACCATCGAGCCCGCGGCACCCGTCGCCGGGTCCGGGAACGCCGCGCCAAGCTGGACCGAGGTGACAAAATAGGTCACCAGATCCGCCAGCATGGCGCACAAAAATACCCCGACGTCACGGCGAAGCCCGGCACGGCAGGCCATCTTCCACACCATGTACCCGACAACCGGCCCAATCACCGCCATCGACATGCCGTTCGCGCCAAGCGTGGTTAACCCGCCGTGCGCCAGCAGCAGCGCCTGAAACAGCAGCACGATGGCACCGAGAATGGCGACGACGCCCGGCCCGAACAGAATCACGGCGAGCCCCACGCCGGTCGGATGCGAGCAACTGCCGGTTACCGATGGGATCTTCAGCGCCGACAGCACGAAAATAAACGCCCCGCACAGCGCCAGCAGAACTTTCTGGTGATTATCCTCCTGCACGATACGACGCAGGCGCACCAGCCCGTACCATAGACACGGTAAGAAGAGCAGCCACCACGCCAGCGCCCACATCGGCGGTAAAAACCCTTCCATGATATGCATCGCGAACGCCTGCTCCGGTACCACCATCAGCAATAGCGCCGCCGCCAGGCCACTTAATGACAGCTGTTTAAGCTGTTGTTCGAGTTTCATTGCGCATACTCCCACTGTTTGTTGACCAGAATGGTCGAGAAATAGGGTAACGGTTGGTCATCAGCAACCTCATCCAGATGCCGCCAGCACTGCTCGCCGGGGAGCGTGGCCTCTGACATCATCAGTGCACAGTTCAGCAGCCCGGCCTGCGTCAGTAGCGCTTTGATGCGCGCAAACCGGCCATAGACCTTCATCAGCACCAGACTGTCGTGTTGCTGCAGCGCCAGTGCAATTTCTGCTTCCGGCGCAGTACAGGAAATCACCGCCAGCGACTGCTGTTCCATCGCCAGCGGCATTTTTGAACGCGCGGCAATCGCGGCAAACGACGTCACGCCGGGCACAATCTCCAGCCAGTCCGGGCTGCCAATGCGCTGAAGTAAGAACACCCAGGTGCTGAACAGCATGGCATCGCCCAGGGTGATAAAACCAACCTGTTTCCCGTCGTTCACCTCACGCACTAACGCATCGGCCACCGCATCCCACACCGCCTCCTTTTCAGCACTGTCGGCGCTCATGGGAAAGTGGCAGCAGCGGATTTCGGTCTGTTCGCCGATAAACGCCCGGACGATAGAAAGCGCCAGGCTATCGCCGCCTTTGCGGCCCGCCGGGGCGTAGAGAATATCCAGCGAACCAAGGATCCGTGAGGCACGCACGGTGATAAGATCCGACGCGCCCGGCCCGGTACTCAGGGCGTACAGTTTGCCGCTCATGCCGCCTCCTCCAGCGCCATACTTAGCGCCTGCTGTAAATGAGCGACGAACATTGCGCGTACCGCCGGGTTTTCACCCAGCCCGCTCAGCCACGGCGTCGCCGTGATCCCGGCGGCGTTAAACAACGTCTTCCAGGAGTCCTCGTCGTCAGAGGCCATATCGTTGATGGCGTGATCGCCTGCCACCAGCATCAGCGGCATCAGATGCACGGCGGTGACGCCTTCTTTACCGAGGCTCTCAATCAGGATGTCGACTTCCGGATAGCTCTCCACCGCGCCGACGCGGGCCGGGAAGCCCTGGGCCATCATCATGTGGTCGAGGCAGGCATAGGCCGCAAAGGCGTGATGGCTGGCACCGTGGCCCATAAACACCACTTTTTCCTTTGTCCCAAGCGTCGGCATCTGCTGTTGCAATGCGCGCATCAGCTGCGCGTAATCGTCGTGGCTGCTCAGTAGCGGTACCCCCAGCGTCAGGCGGGAAAACAGCGGACGCAGGCTCTGCACTTCACGGACAATTTTCTCGTACTCATCGCCGTTGATGATGTGCAGAGACTGAATCGCCACATCCTGATATCCCTGAGCCGCAAGATTTTTCAGCGCCTGCAGCGGCGTATCGATCTCAATGCCGTCACGCTGTTTGAGCTTGCGAATGATCATCCCGGAGGTGAATGCCCGAAACAGCTTGCGGTCAGGGCAGCTTTCCGCCAGCGCACGCTCGCACGCTACAATATTCTTCTCGCAGGTATCGTGGTAGCTGGTACCAAAGCTGACCACCAGAAGCGCCTTTTTCATCTCTAACTCCTTAAGCAGCGGCCAGCCAGCGCGCTAAACGCCCGGCGAATGCGGCCTGACTTTCCAGTAATTCCTCTCCCGTCACCAGCGGTGCCGGGCGTGTAATCACGATGCAGGGGATGCCCGCATCCAGACAGGGTTGAACCTTCTCCTGATAGCCACCTTCTGCGCCGGAGGCTTTGGTTATCATCACGTCAGCCCGGCACTGGCGATAAAACGCCGCGTTAAATTCAGCGCTGAAGGGCCCGCACATAGCAAAGATCTCGGTAACGCCAAAGCCAAGTCCGGCGCATTGCTCGATGACCTCCGGCACTGGCAAAACCCGGGCCATCAGCGTTTTCTCCGGCAGACCTGCGCGCCAGCGCGCCAGATCTTTACTGCCGGTGGTCAACAGCACCCGTTCGCCCAGCCGCCGCGCGATGTCGCAGGCCTCTTCAATTCCCGGCACGCTGTAGAGCAGCGGATGCGTCAGCTCGCTGAGTTGTTCGGGGCGCTGATAGCGGCTAAGTAACACGCCCACCGTTTCACAGGCCGTCAGGATGTTGCGGCTGAGCACCTCAGCGTAGGGATGCGAAGCGTCAATCACCCAGCGGGTCCTGTTTTCCGCCAGCCAGTCAACCATCTGTTGTGGCTCCAGGCGGCCACAGCGCACCTGACCGTTAATGTCTCCCGCCAGCCTCTGCCCGGTGGGCGTCGCCACCGACAGGGTGTAGGCCACGCCCGCCGCATCCAGTTGCTGGCAGATCGCGCGGGCATCGCTGGTGCCGCCCATGACCAACACGTCGCCATAGTTCACAGCACATAGCCCCGGGGGGTGATCATCAGCCCCTCCTGAACGAAGGTGGCTTTATTTCCGACGATCACCAGGCTTGTCATATCGACCGGTTCAAAGTCCATGTCGCCCAGGGTGGTCAGCCACTTCTCCTGCTTTTTACGCCCGGCAGACTTCACTACCCCTACCGGCGTTTGCGGGCTTTTGCTGGCGGACAGCAGCTCAAACGCCCGTGCCAGATGGCCCTCGCGCCCCCGGCTGCGCGGGTTATAGAAACAGATGACGAAGTCCGCTTCTCCCGCGGCGACAATACGTTTTTCGATGACCGGCCACGGCGTCAGCAGATCGCTTAAGCTGATGTGGCAAAAATCGTGCATCAGCGGTGCGCCAAGCAGAGATGCGGCGGCGATACTGGCCGTCATTCCGGGGATCAGGCGAACCTCAACGTCCAGCTTCTGTTTGCTGACCAACTCCAGCACCAGCCCCGCCATCCCATAAATACCGGCGTCGCCGCTGCTGATAAGCGCGACGTTATGCCCGGCCTGCGCCAACTCGATCGCCGCCTGACAGCGTTCAATCTCTTTGCACATACCGGTTTTGATCACCTGTTTGTCGCCGGTGAAGGCCTTCACCAGATGGGTATAGGTTTTGTAGCCAACGATGATTTCTGCCGCCTGCAGCGCGTCTACGGCTTCCATGGTCATCATGGCCTGCGAGCCTGGGCCGATTCCAATTACGGTTAACATCAGTGTGAAACTCCCAAAGTGATAGTGACGCCCTGTTCGCGCAGGGTTTCGCCTCGTAGTTGCCCATGGCTCAGCAGCAACGCTGCCGGTCCCGAGACGCTTCCCACTCCAACCGTCTGGCGTACAAACGGTGAGGCCGGAAAGCGATGTTCGTGCTCACGCAGCGCGTCAGCGGTAAAGGTTTCAAACGGCACACCCCAGCAGGCGGCAAGCTGGAGCAGACCCGCTTCGTCTTTTTTAAGGGAGACGCTGCCAATCGCTTTTAGGGCCAGCGGGTCGAACCGTTGCGCCTCAAGCTGACGCGCCAGCAGCGTCGCCAGCAGCGGAAACGGCGTGTCGCGTCGACAGCCGATGCCCGCCACGACCCGCTGAGGGACCAGCTTCCAGTGCGGCAATGGCAGTTCCGGCAGCGTGTTTCGCAGCGTAATACACACCAGCGCATCCAGTTCCGGCAGGTGCTGCAGGTCGCTCACGGTGATAAACCCGCGCCGATCGCACCGACTGACGTCGTCATCGAGTTCCGCATCCCACCACAGCCCTACCCGCTGGTGGCTCACCAGCATCTGGTTGACGATTTTTACCGTCGTTCGGAAATCGCTCATTCGGGCATTCAGCTGGAAAGCAAGGGTATCCAGCGCGGCCATCTCGTTGACGTCCGTGGCGGTGGTAATCACCGGGTCAGCCCCCAGTATTCCCGCCAGGTGGCGGGTTAACGCATTCGCACCACCAGCATGGCCGGAAAGCAGGCTAATCACGTGCTGCCCGCGTTCATCGATCACCACCACCGCCGGGTCGCTCAGTTTGTCGTGGATTAACGGTGCCAGGACGCGCACCGCAATGCCGGTTGCGCCGATAAAAATCAGCGACGGGTAGTGCGTGAACGCCTCGCGAACCGCCGGGGCAAAGCCGCCGTCGAAGGGAACAAAGCCCTCTTCCTGCAAACGCTCGCTGGTAAAGCAGGTTACCGGCAGCATCGCCGCCAGCCGCTTCGCCAGCCACACGCCGCCCGGGGTCAGGCAAAAAAGCGCGATGGACTCAGGCTTTACGGTATTCATGGCTAAAATCCGCGGCATAGAGTTTTGAGTAGTGATACTCCTCGCCCAGGAATTTCCCGACCAGAATGAGCGCCGTTTTGCGGATCCCCGCCTCGCGTACCTTGTCGGCGATGTCCGCCAGCGTGCCGCGTACGGTCTGGCTTTCCGGCCAGGTCGCTTTATAAATGACGGCAACGGGCGTGGTGTCTGGATAACCGCCTTCAATCAGGCGTTCCGCCACCCGATGAATACGCTGGACCGAAAGATAAATCGCCATTGAGGTCTGATGGCTGGCAAATGACTCCAGCTGTTCACGCGCCGGCACCGGCGTACGACCTTCGAGGCGGGTAATAATCAGGCTCTGCGAGACTTCAGGCACGGTGTACTCCACCCCAAGCTCCGCCGCAGCGCCGAGGAAGGCGCTGACGCCGGGCACCACCTGCCAGGCGATTCCGCGTTTGGTCAACTCTTCACCCTGTTCCCGGACGGAGCCGTAGAGGGAGACATCACCGGTCTGTAAACGCACCACCGTTTTTCCGGCCATTACGCCCGCCGCCATCAGGTCGATTATCTGTTCTAAATGGAGTTCCGCGCTGTCGTGGCATTCGGCTCCCTGTGGGCAATAGGCCAACAGTTCGGTATTGATAAGCGAGCCGGCATAGATGACCACCTGCGCCTGCTGCAGCAGCCGGTATCCCTTGAGCGTAATGAGCTCTCGATCGCCGGGACCAGCACCGACAAACCACACGCAACGGGAATCAAACGTCTCAGACATGGTGTTCTTCCTTCTGACAGGCGATAACAAAAACGGGATTGTTCGGTTTGAAATAGTGGCCACTGCCAAGCGGGGCCAGTGCGGAGACCTGCATTTGCAGGCAATCAATGTCCTGCGCGCCGATCTGCTGCAGATGGGCCAGCGCGGTATTGAGGTTTTCCATCAGGATAAACGTCATCACCAGACGTCCGCCCGGATGTAGCTGGCGCATGGACCAGTCAATAAGCGATGTCAGATGGCCACCGCTGCCGCCCATAAATACCGCATCGGCCTTATCCGCCACCGGCAACGGCGCTACGCCCGGCAAAATAGCGATATTGTGACAGGCAAAATGCTGGCGATTTTCTGCAAGCAGCTGCAGAGCCGCAGGGTTACGTTCAATGGCCGTCACGCGCAGCGAGGGAAACTGCAGCGCCGCCTCTATCGACACACTTCCGGTCCCCGCGCCGACATCAATCAGGTGGCTGGCGCGGTGCAACGCAAGCTTTGCGATGGCAAGGGCGCGTACCGCCTCTTTGGTCATCGGCACCGTTTCGCCGCGCAAAAACAGTTCATCTTTCATCGAGGATCACCACTGCATTCATTTCATAGTCGGCACTGACCTCACTGACGGGCAGCCAGTGGATCCGTTCGTTTTCCATTGCCAGGTTTTCACCAATCACCATCCAGCGATGGCCCTTACCGCGTGCCACCAGCTGCGCGGCAATCTCTTTCGGCCCGCACTGGCTATCGGTGACCATCGCCACTTTGCGATGCCGTGCAAGCTCATCAACATTTACGCTGCGACCATGGCTGCTGGTGAGCCACATCTCATTCATATCAATGCCCGCCTGCGCACACAGGTACTGCACCGCGCTGATGCCGGGAATAATGCGCACGCGCGCAATACCGAAATGCGCCACCATTCGCGTTCCGATACCGTAAAACAGCGGATCGCCGGAGGCGACAATCACCACCTTTTTCGCCTGACGCGCCTCTATCCAGGCCAGCAGCGCCGGAATGTTAGCGCCCGGGACAAACGTCTCGCCGCAAAACGCCGGGAACTGCAGCAGATGACGTTTTCCGCCGACCAGCGCATCGGCACACTCAATGGCTTCACGCGCAGCGGGCGTCATCAGATGCAATCCCGCAGGCCCCATTCCCACGACCGTTAACATTGCAGCTCCCGGGCAATCGCCTCGACCGGGCGGTTGCTACCCAGCACCTGGTTATCAAAGGAAAACAGAATGGCGTCACAGGTCGGCGGAGTTTTGGTAAAGCGCAACATCTGCATCACGCGCAGGCAGATACGTTTAGCGAGGTGGCCGTAAATAGGCTGAAAACCCCAGGTTTCGATATGCTCCATCGCCGCCTCGGTGGTATCGCAATCGCTGACGAGGGTCAGTAACTCCAGCGGCGCGCCGAGCAGCGCCAGATGCGCCACCAGCGTTTCCATGCGCGCATCGGCGATATGGCTGTGGGTGTGGAAAATCCCGGCGGCAATTTTGATGAGTTTGCCGGGATGGCCAACCAGCACTATCTGGCGAAACCCCAACCGCACCGCCTCTTCGATCATGTAGCCGACAAAGTTGCTCATGGTGACCACGACATCTTCATCAATGCCCATCTGCTCGCGGACAAAACGCTCGCCATGATTGCCCGGCACCAGCACGACCCGTTCCAGCCCCGCCGCGCGTTTAATCTCCAGCTCCAGAGAGAGCGAGCGTTTCCAGCTCTCCTCTGACATCGGTGTGACAATACCGGTGGTGCCGATGATCGAAATCCCGCCCAGGATCCCGAGGCGTGAGTTGTAGGTTTTCTGCGCCCGCGCTTCGCCTTCAGGCGCAAAGATTTCAACGTCAGCCCCACGCGTCGGACCAATCGCCTCGCGCACTGCGGACTCAATGGTGTGACGCGGCGTGCGGTTGATCGCCGCACTGCCGATGGGCAGGCCAATGCCTTTACGCGTGACGGTCCCCACGCCTTCGCCACCCGAAAGCGTAATCTCGCCACTGTCGTTGAGCGTCACGCGGGCGAAAATCAGCATGCCGTGTGTGGCGTCGACGTCATCCCCCCCGTCTTTGCGGATGGCCGCAATCGCCTGCTGACCTTCAATGTGCGGCGACTCCACGTTCAGACATAGCGTGACGCCGGAGGGGGTCACAATGGAGATCTGATGAATAAGATGCTGGCGCAGCACCATCAGTGCGGCGACTTTCGCTGCCGCGGTCGCGCAGGAACCGGTGGTGTAGCCTTTACGTAACGCCTTCCCGTTATGCCATACCGGGGCATCGAAGGTTGAATCGCTCATCGCGCCCCCTGCAGGTAATAGAGCATGGCGTTCACAATCGCCGCCGCCACATTGCTGCCGCCTTTGCGCCCAAGAGCCGCAATCGCGGGCAAATTGCTGTGCGTCAGCGCCTCTTTCGATTCCGCCGCTCCCACAAACCCCACCGGAACACCCACCACGCCGCTGACGGCAACATCATGCTCAAGCAGGCGAAACAGCGCCGTTGGCGCATTGCCAAAGACGAAGACCTTCTCGCTCTCTTCCGTCACCGCGATATCCACCGCCGCCATCGAGCGGGTTATTCCCTGCGCTTTTGCCTGCGCCACCACCCGCGGGTCGCTGATATAGCAGCGACATTCACCCCCGAATGTCGCCAGCAGCGTTTTGTTGATCCCGGAGAGCGCCATCGTGGTATCGGTATAGATAACTGACGGGCGACGGAGCGCCGCGCAAAGCTGTTCCAGCGCATCATCTGAAAACCAGAGAATATCCAGCCAGTCAAAATCTGCGGTGGTATGGATCACCCGCTTGACGATCGCCTCATGCAGCGGGCTGGCAAACCGGTATTCCGGCCGCGTTTCGCGAATGATTTCGCCAATGATGTCGAAACTTTTGGCTTCAATCGCCTGGGGTTGCTGGATGTATTGCATTGTCTCTTGTCCTCAGGCCACGCCAACCATCAACCAGCGTGCTGCGATAAACAGCGCCAGCGCCAGGGTGGAGGAAACCCACATCAGTCGAATCGTTCGGGAAATGTCGTCTACCGCAATCGGGCGCTGCGCGTCGCCAATCCACGGCTTTTCTACGCGCTGGCCAAAATAGTCATTGGGTCCGCCAAGCCGGATGCCCAGCGCGCCGGCGACCGTCGCTTCTGCCCACGCGCAGTTGGGGCTGCTGTGGTTGTAGCGGTCGCGCCAGCCGACGCGCAGCGCACGGGAGAAATCGTCACGGCATAGCCACGCCGCGATGCTCAACAGAAGCCAGCTCAGACGAGCGGGGATATAGTTCGCCAGGTCATCCATACGGGCGCTGACCATGCCGATCGCACGGTATTTTTCGTGCTTGTAGCCCACCATTGAATCGAGGGTATTCACCGCCTTATAGGCCATCGCCAGTGGCGCACCGCCCAGCATGAGGAAAAACAGTGGGGCGATAACGCCATCGACCGTGTTCTCCGCGACGGTCTCCACCACCGCCCGGTTGATCTGTTCCGGCTGAAGTTGAGACGTATCGCGTCCCACTATCCAGGAGAGTTTTTCGCGGCTTTCATCAAGGTCGCCCGCTCGCAGAGGACGTTCAACGTCCCGTGCAGCGTTTGCCAGACAGCGCCCGGCCAGCACGGTAAACATCATCCACACTTCAATCGCCCAGCCCAGCCAGGGATGAACCATCCGTCCGAGCGCCAGCACACCCCAGGATATGCCCCAGGTCAGCCCCACTACCGCCAGCCACATGACGCCGCCGCCAACGCGTAGCGCCGTGTCGCTATGACAGCAGCGGCGAATACTCCGCTGCATCGCATTGATCAGGTTGCCTATCCAGCGCACCGGATGCGGCCAGTTTTGCGGGTCGCCGATGATGACATCGAGCAGCCACGCGACGCACCAGGCCAGCAGGGTCATAGCGCCCCCCTCGCCGCCGTCAGCCAGCGGTTGAGCATCATGGGGCGTTGGGCAAAGTGGAGGTGCAGATAGCTTGCGAACGTGTTGCCAACCTGCCAGCCGCCCGCCCACTCCTGCATCGTTACGCCATCGCGTACTTTGCGACACGCCAGTACCGCGGGGGTTTGGGGAGAGAAGTCGGAATAGTGAAATTCATGCCCACGCAGCACCTCTCCGCTATCGGCCAGCAGCGTGGGCTGGCGCGCCTGCGCCTCACAATAGCCAAAACGGGTCAGCCGTTTACCCATCCTGCTGTGGCCAGGGATAACATTGGCCATCCGGTGCGTGGCCCCCTCCCTATCTTCGAGCGTGCTGCCGAGATACATCAGCCCACCACATTCGGCGTAAATCGCTACGCCTCGCCGGTGCGCCTCCCGCAGGCTGGCCAGCATCGTGGTATTTTCCGCAAGCCGTGCCGCGTACAGCTCCGGGTAACCGCCCCCAAGCCAGACCATCTGGCAGTCAGGTAAATGGGTATCGCGCAGCGGGCTAAAGTGGATAATGTCGACCCCGGTACGTTCGAGCAGCGTGATGTTATCCGCGTAATAGAAGTTGAAGGCCTCGTCATCGGCCATCGCGAGCGTCAACCCGCGCCCGGCGTCCCCGTCAGGGAGCGCGGGCCAGGAGCCCTGCGGCAGCGACGCCATCTGGCTGAGCGAGAGAAGTTGCCCGATGTCCAGCGTACGTTCGAGAATGGCGGAAAAATTCTGCCAGGTCTGCAGGTCCGCGACCGACTCCCGGGCGGTGACCAGTCCCAGATGGCGCTCGGGCAAACCGACGCCTTCAACGCGGGGGACATAACCCAGAACGGGTACCGTGCAGTAGTGTTCAATTGCCGTTTTGAGCAACTGATAATGTGATTCGCTGTTGACGCGATTGACAATCACCCCGGCAATATTGAGGGTGGGATCAAATCGCTGAAAGCCCATTACCGTGGCGGCAATTGAAGTCGAGACCGCCTTGCCATCCACCAGCAGAATCACCGGGCAGCCCAGCTGTTTTGCCATCGCGGCGGTGCTGCAATAGTTCGGGTCGGTGCCGTAGCCGTCATACAGCCCCATCACACCTTCAATCACCGCGATATCCGCCTGCTGCATATGCTCGCAGAACAGCGCGTTGAGTATCGGCTCAGGAAGCATGAAGCTGTCGAGGTTGCGGGAGGATGTACCGCTGACTTTGGTATGCCAGCCGGTATCAAGATAGTCAGGGCCCACTTTATATGGCTGGACGCTTAACCCACGCTGTTTTAACAGACTCAACAGGCCTAGCGTCACCGTGGTTTTACCACACCCGCTTCCGGTACCTGCAAGAACAAACGCGTACTGCTTTGCCGCCATGGCCCTGATCCTGTCCAGGGTGGTCGGGAGGTATAGATACACGTAACCCCAGTCTTTCGACTGTATGATGCATCAGTACAACCCACTTCCCACCGAAGTTGTTGAACGTTCCCGACAGGCAGGTCTTCTGGCTTAGCGTCCTCCTCGCCCGTCCTTCCCAATCTCACGATCAGTGGTCATTACGGGGTCGTCAGCATCACAGCAGCGGGGGCTGCGGGGGATTATCACCCCCTTCCCTACCACAAATGTGGCAAACCGGTCGGCTTACATAATGAGAAAATAGCGCGTTATAAAACAGCAATGCTATTTACGGTGTTTCACTTCATCTTAGGCAAATACTTAACCGTAATGAAATACACGCTGAGTAAAATGTGGCGCCAGAATAATTGACGCCTTCCTCAATAACTCAACGTTTTATCACAAAAAATTAAAAGCAAAGATAATTACGCTTAAAATCTCAATATTTATTGCGCTATGACAAGTTATTGCACCACTTGATATTTTTTCATTTTATCGTGATCAAAATTCATTAAGGCATTAAAACCTGGCTATCACATAATATTGCTATTCAACGTAAGTTCGTGTGGCTTTATTGATGCGTTACGTATTCAGCAGAATCGCAGAATAATATGTAGATTATCCAGGCGGGAATTTGCGGTATATCAAGGTACGAGGGATATCCTCATGACACTATGCTTCAGAATTTGCAGACCAGAAAGGTGGAAACGTGGCTGTTGCGCAATGCCCCGCGTCATGCGGTGAGCTTATCCAGGGCTGGATTTTGGGCAGTGAGAAACTGGTCTCCTGCCCTGTCGAATGGTACAGCACGGTTGAGGTGAGCTACGGCTCAGCCCAGGCGGATGAACGCCCGCTGTCGCGCGCGATGGTCGAGCGGTTATTGCAGCACTGGCACTACCCGGCGCAGTTGAGCCAGGATATCCGCATTGATGTGCATTCGACCATCCCGATTGCCAAAGGGATGGCCAGCAGCACCGCAGATATTGCCGCCACCGCCGTCGCCACCGCCCACCATCTGGGGCATCAGCTTGACGAAAGCACGCTGGCAACGCTTTGCGTTTCGCTCGAACCCACCGACAGTACCGTGTTTCGCCAGTTGACCCTTTTCGATCATAACGACGCCTCCACGCAGATTGCCTGCGACGCCCAGCCCAATCTCGATCTGCTTGTTCTCGAAAGTCCGCAAACGCTGCGCACGGCCGATTACCACCGCATCCCGCGTCAGGCGGGGTTACATGCCGGTGCGCCAGCGCTGAAGCGTGCTTGGGAAAAAGTACAGGAATCCTGTATGACGCAAAACCCTTACCGGATGGGAGAAGCGGCAACCCTCAGCGCCATCGCCAGCCAGACGCTGTTGCCTAAACCGGATTTTGACGCACTGCTCTCACTGGTGGAGGAGTGCGGCATCTACGGGGTGAACGTGGCGCACAGCGGCAGCGTCGTGGGGTTGATGCTGGACAGAAATAAAGACGATGTCGATTATGTGAAATGGCTGTTAGCGAAAAAACAGCTCACCCGCCACTGGCCTGAACAACACCTGCTGCGGATGGTAAAAGGCGGCGTGACGCTACTCTGACAGCAACTTGTGCTGAATGAGCCACTCGACCTGCTGCTTAACCTCTTGCTCGTGTTCCTGCGCTAAAGCCTGTTGCAGCGGAACATGCCGGAAAAACGCGTCCCAAAATGCACGCTTGCGCTCCCGATCACTGCACGCGCTATTTACCCTTTCACGCAGCACCCCCGCCAGCCGCACGATTTCCCGCATGCCCGGAGGAAGATGGGCTGCGACATGCGCTTTGAGGATCTTGCTGTACACCGGCGCATTGCCCCCGCAGCTCAGCGCAATAATGATCGGCGAATGGTCAATAATAGCCGGCGAGATAAAGGTGGCAGCAGAAGGGTCGTCTGTGACATTGCAAAACAGACGCTCCGCGCTGGCGGCCCTGGCGACCTGACGGTTCACCTGCGGATCGCTGGTTGCGGCAATGACCAGCCAGCATGATTGCAGATACTGCGGCGCAAACGTCGCCGGGACCCACTCGATGTCACCGCACGCGTGCAGGCTGCCGAGTTCCGGCGTCAGGGTAGGCGCAACCAGACGCAGCTCAGCCCCGGCAGCCAGCAGCCCCTTTGCCTTATGCGTCGCCACCTGCCCGCCACCGACGATCAGGCAGAGCTTACCCTTCAGGTTGCAAAAAATCGGGAAATAGTCCATCGCCTAGCCTTGTAAAACGTCAGCCAGCGCGGCAATAAACCGACGGTTCTCCGCTTCAGTACGCACGGCAATCCGATAGTAGTCGCGATCGAGCCCGGGATAGTTTTCGCAGTGGCGAATAAGGATATGGTGACCAAGCAGTGCCGCTTTCAGGTCGAAACCCTGACGCAGGCAGCGGAAGAAAATAAAGTTGGCCTGCGGCTCCCAGACCGCCAGCGAGGAAAAGCGCGTCATCGCCTGCCACAGGAAATCCCGCTCCCGGGCGATAAAGGCGTGGCTGCGAGAAATATAGTCCTCATCCAGCAACAAATGTTGCCCCACAAGCGCCGAGAAGGCATTCACGGACCAGGGCTCGCGGGTGCGTTTCAGCTGGCGAATAGTATGCGTATTTCCGCTGAGCAGATACCCAAGGCGCAGCCCGGGAATAGCAAAAAACTTGGTCAGAGAACGCAGCAGGTAAAGATAGCGTGACTCAGCCAGCCGTGGCACCAGCGTGGAGCCCTGCGGCAGAAAATCGATGAACGCTTCATCCACAATCAGCGAAATCTCCAGCGTTTCGCACAGCGAGGCCAGCCGGGCGAGAAGATCGGCATCAGGCATGAGTCCGGTAGGGTTATTCGGCGTTGCGATAAACAGGCAATCGGGCCTGTGCGCACGAACGGCGTCCAGTATAGAAGCATCCACCTGGAACCCGTTCTGCTCACTCAGCGCGTAGTCGATTATCTGGCAACCCTGCTGCTGTAATGCCCGGCGATATTCGGCAAACCCCGGCACCAGCAGCATCGCCCGGCGAGGGGCAAGCGTTCGCACCAGGCCATAGATCAGCTCCGTTTCGCCATTCCCGGCAATCGTCTGGTCGTAGTCACACCGACTGGCGCTGGCCAGCGCCTGATGAAGATGGCGGTATTCAACGTCCGGGTACTGCGTGATGATATCCAGATGGGACACAATGAGCGACCTGACGCGCTCGGGCAGGCCTAACGGATTGATGTTCGCGCTAAAATCCAACAGCAACTCGGGAGCGATCCCCAACTGCAGCCCCGTTTCCAGGACATTACCACCATGCTCACTCATTCGTTTCACTCGGCCATTTCGAAAATGTCAGGATAACATCAGACAACAACCTGATTCAGCGCGATATGCGATGCAGAAAACGCCAGTATCTCCTGCAGGTTGACCACCTCACCGACAACAATCAGCGCAGGAGCATGCAGTTTTTGACGCTCAACCTCGAGGTGGATATCGGTCAGCGTACCTTTGGCAATCTGCTGACGAGACTGGCTGGCATACATCACTACCGCCACCGGCGTCCCGGCAGACATGCCTCCCTCGATGAGCTGCTGGCAAATTTCCGTCAGCCGGGTCATTCCCATCAGAACGATCAGCGTTCCGTTGATTTGCGCCAGCGCATGCCAGTTTTGCGGGTCGTTCCCCTGGCACATATGACCGGTCACAATATGAAAACTGGAGGCGTAATGACGGTGCGTGACCGGGATCCCGGCATAGGCCAATCCGCCAATCGCGGAGCTGATCCCCGGCACGACTTCGAACGCCAGGCCGTCTTTTGCCAGCTGCTCGGCCTCTTCCCCCCCGCGGCCAAAAACGTAGGGGTCACCGCCTTTCAGACGCACCACCTGCCGCCCTTCCCCGGCGTGCTTGACCAGCAAGGCATTGATTTGTTCCTGAGGTACCGGATGATGACTTGGGGTTTTACCGACATCAATAATCAGACAGCTTGCCGGAGCCTGAACCAGAAGCTCAGGGTTAACCAGGCGATCGTGAACAATCACCTCCGCATGGCGGATACAGTGCAGACCTTTTACCGTAATTAAAGACGCATCGCCAGGCCCTGCCCCTACAAGCCAAACCTTCCCTTTACTCATCGTTATATCCTCAGATTAAATATTCAAAGACGTAAGAAAGCGGGTAATTAAAATTAGCGCTGAATTATACCCACCTCCAGATGCCAAAAATTTGATGTATTTATCACTCTCCCTTAATTGCACGAGTGGCATTTATGACCAATATCAATAAAACAGTAAATAGCTTCTTCTATCTGCCCACATGGCAATACCCCTCCTCCCCTCATAAAAATTAAAAAACATATTTACCAGCATCAGAAATAAAACAGGCGCTCGATCACAAATATTACAATGCTTTTGTCACCAACGTTTACAGATAAATATCAAAGCCAAAATAAACCCACGCCAACACATTGAATAACAATGACTTTCATCAAAACACCATTACCATCATCATTTTTGGAAGGATTTTTTGAAAATAGATCAATTGCTTCCTTTTCGTCTTCAAAAGACACTCCAATACCATTAACAGTCCGAATACCCATTAACTATTTTTAATACCCATAATATTTTTACAATCAGCCCTACAGAGGATTACCCATGAAGAAATCAACACTTGTTATTGGCGTCATTGGTGCTGACTGCCATGCGGTAGGCAATAAAGTTCTGGACCGTGTTTTTACTTCCCATAATTTTCACGTAATCAATCTTGGTGTGATGGTGAGCCAGGATGAATATATTGATGCGGCCATCGAAACCGGGGCTGATGCTATTGTCGTTTCATCCATCTACGGCCATGGCGATATCGACTGTCTGGGGCTGCGTGAGCGCTGCATCGAACGCGGTATCGGCGACATCCTGCTTTTTGTGGGCGGTAATCTGGTCGTGGGTAAGCACGATTTTGCCGACGTCGAAGCCAAATTCAAAGAGATGGGTTTCAACCGCGTTTTCGCCCCAAGCCACGACCTGGAAGACGTCTGTCAGCTGATGGCGAACGATATACAGCAGCGTCAGCGCGTTGAAGAGCTTTGTCTCGAAGAGGGCTTCTGATGCAAATCGTCTCAGTCGACATTGGTTCGACGTGGACCAAAGCAGCACTCTTCACGCCGGAGGGTGATGCGCTAACGTTGGTCAACCATGTTCTGACCCCGACGACGACCCACCACCTGGCGGAGGGGTTCTTTACCAGCCTGAACCAGGTGCTAAACGTTGCCGATGCGCGACCTTTGCTGAACAGCGGGGACGTTACGCTGAAATACTCCTCGTCGGCAAAAGGTGGGCTCGCCGTTGCCGCAATGGGTCTGGTGCCGTCGATCACCCTGGAATCGGCCAAAGTCACCGCCCATTCGGCGGGTGCCAAAATTGCCCAGTACTACTCCTACAAACTTAACCGCCACGATATCCGGGCACTGGAGGATTCCCCACCAGACATTCTGCTGTTCACTGGCGGTACAGACGGCGGAGAAGAGAGCTATGGTCTTGCCAATGCCCGCGCGCTGGCAGCGTCAACGCTGGATTGCGCCATTATCTACGCTGGAAACCGCGATATTCAGGACGACGTGCAGGCTATTCTTGGCCACAAAGATCTGATTACGGTCGACAACGTTTTGCCTGACCTCGATCACCCGAATCCGTATGCCGCCCGCAAGGCCATCTGCGATGTCTTTCTGTCCCGCATTGTGAAGGGGAAAGGACTGGACGTTATCGTCGGGGAAACCGGCGAGGAGCCGATGCCAACACCGTGGACCGTCTACGAGCTGGTGAAAGCGATCAGCGACGTCGACAGCGCGTGGAAAGAATTCATGCTGATCGACATGGGCGGTGCCACCACCGACGTCTATTCCGCCAGCGCCAACATGCTCTCCCCGGATACCGTTCTGCACGGCGTGCCTGAGCCGTTTGTGAAACGCACCGTCGAGGGAGACCTCGGTATGCGCGTCTCGGCGGTGGTGGTCGGCGAAAGTACACACGAACTGGTGAACGCGGTGTTTGCCCATCAGCCTCAGCGCAAGGAAGCGTTTTATGGCTATCTGCGCCATCTGGTCGCACATCCGGATTATCTGCCTGTCACCGAAGAAGAAAAACATTTCGACACGCTGCTGGCCGGGCTGTGCGTTGGGTACGCCAGCGAGCGCCACGCTGGCACCAAAAAACAGGTCTGCACCTGCGTAGGTAACGTCGATTTGCAGGTGGGGCGCGATCTGACCACCGTGCGCAAAGTGGTGGGCTCCGGGGGATGGCTCTCCCGCGCCAGTCAGTTTGATGTTCACCGCTGGCTGAAGTACCGCGAGCTGGACGACAGCAGCAGACGCGTGCTTTTACCCGGGCAGTTTGACTATTACCGCGATGCAAAAGGTCTGCTTCCTCTGCTGGCAAATGTCGCCAGGCTGGACCCGCAGGCGGCGGCTCGCACCAGTATTCATTGTTTAACCCTATAAAACCTAAGGCAGCAACGAATGGAACTTCGAAATAAAAAGCTAACCCATGACGAATTCATGACTGAGCGGCAACAGGTCTTACAAACCTGGCATACCGGCAAGGACGTTGAGAACTTCGAAGATGGCGTGAAGTACCAGCAAACCATTCCTGAGCAAAAACGCTTTTCTCACGCTCTACTGAAGGCGGATCAGGAAGGTAAAACCCTGAGCCAGCCGCGCGCTGGCGTAGCGCTCATGGATGAACATATCGCCCTGCTCAAAACGCTGCAGGAAGATTGCGATTTGCTGCCCAGCACCATTGATGCCTACACCCGTCTGAATCGCTATGAAGAGGCAGCGGTAGGGATCCAAAAATCCATCGAAGCGGGCACCTCCAAGCTTAACGGCTTACCGGTCGTTAACCACGGCGTCGCCGCCTGCCGTCGCATGACTGAAGCGCTGGAGAAACCGATTCAGGTACGTCACGGCACGCCGGATGCGCGCCTGCTGGCGGAGATCGCAATGGCCAGCGGCTTTACCAGCTATGAAGGCGGCGGTATCTCGTACAACATCCCGTACGCTAAGCGCGTCACTCTGGAAAAATCCATCCGCGACTGGCAGTACTGCGACCGCCTGATGGGCCTGTACGAAGAGAACGGCATCCGAATCAACCGCGAACCGTTTGGCCCGCTGACCGGCACCCTGATCCCGCCGTTTGTGTCCCACTCGGTGGCGATTATCGAAGGTCTGCTGGCGCTGGAACAGGGCGTGAAGTCAATCACCGTCGGCTACGGCCAGGTCGGTAGCCTGACGCAGGATATCGCCGCCATTCAGGCTCTGCGTGAACTCTCCCACGAATATTTCCATAACCACGGCTTTGACGATTACGAGTTGAGTACCGTCTTCCACCAGTGGATGGGCGGCTTCCCGGAAGATGAGTCGAAAGCATTTGCCATTATCTCCTGGGGTGCAGCGGTTGCCGGTATGTCCGGTGCGACCAAAGTGATCACCAAGAGCCCGCACGAAGCGTTCGGTATTCCGACCGCTGCCGCAAACGCCCAGGGGCTGAAGGCCTCGCGTCAGATGCTCAACATGGTCAGCGATCAGAAATTCCCACCGTGTGCCGCCGTCGAGCAGGAAGTCGAGCTCATTAAGAGCGAAGTCCGCGCCGTGCTGAAGAAAGTCTTCGAGCTGGGCAACGGCGATGTCGCGCGCGGAACGGTGCTGGCGTTTGAAGCTGGCGTGCTGGACGTACCGTTTGCTCCCGCCTCCTGCAACGCGGGCAAAATCCTGCCGGTGCGTGATAACGCCGGTGCGATTCGCGTGCTGGAAGCCGGCGCGGTTCCGCTGCCGAAAGATATTCTCGCCCTGCATCACGATTACGTCGCCGAGCGCGCGCGTTTTGAAGGACGTAAGCCCTCATTCCAGATGGTTGTTGATGACATCAACGCGGTATCCCACAGTAAATTAATAGGAAGACCATAATGAAAATTAAACAGGCCCTTTTCACCGCAGGCTACTCCTCATTCTATTTCGACGATCAGCAGGCCATCAAAAACGGTGCCGGGCATGACGGGTTTATCTATACCGGCGCTCCGGTAACGCCTGGATTTACGTCTGTTCGTCAGGCGGGTGAATGCGTATCCGTACAGCTGATTCTGGAAAACGGCGCGGTGGCGGTGGGCGATTGTGCAGCGGTGCAATATTCAGGTGCAGGCGGTCGCGATCCGCTGTTCCTGGCTGAACACTTCATTCCATTCCTTAACGATCACATCAAACCGCTGCTGGAAGGCCGTGACGTTGACCGGTTCCTGACGAACGCCCGCTTCTTTGACGAACTGCGTATAGATGGCCATCTGCTGCATACCGCCGTGCGTTATGGCCTGTCGCAGGCGCTGCTCGACGCGGCGGCCCTGGCGACCGGTCGTCTGAAAACGGAAGTCGTTTGTGACGAGTGGCAACTGCCGTGCGTCCCGGAAGCCATTCCATTATTTGGTCAGAGCGGTGACGACCGCTATATCGCCGTCGACAAAATGATCCTCAAAGGCGTTGATGTACTGCCGCATGCGCTTATCAACAACGTGGAAGAGAAGCTGGGCCTGAAAGGTGAAAAACTGCGTGAGTATGTACGCTGGTTATCCGACCGCATCTTAAGCCTGCGTACCAGCCCGCGCTATCGCCCGACGCTGCACATTGACGTGTACGGCACTATCGGTCTGATTTTCGATATGGACCCGGTCCGTTGCGCCGCGTATATCGCCAGCCTCGAAAAAGAGGCCCAGGGCCTGCCGCTGTACATTGAAGGGCCGGTGGATGCGGGTAACAAGCCGGACCAAATCCGCCTGCTGACCGCCATCACCCACGAGCTGATGCGTCTGGGTTCCGGCGTGAAAATCGTTGCCGATGAGTGGTGTAACACCTATCAGGACATTGTGGATTTCACCGATGCGGGCAGCTGCCACATGGTGCAGATTAAAACCCCGGATCTGGGCGGTATTCACAACATCGTTGATGCGGTGCTGTATTGCAACAAACACGGCATGGAAGCCTATCAGGGCGGTACCTGTAACGAAACGGAAATCAGCGCCCGCACCTGCGTGCACGTGGCCCTCGCCGCTCGCCCGATGCGCATGCTGATCAAGCCGGGCATGGGCTTCGATGAAGGTCTTAACATCGTGTTTAACGAAATGAACCGCACCATCGCACTGTTGCAAACTAAGGATTAAAAGATGGCACGTACATTTAAGATCTTATCGCCAACGGCAATCCTGGGCTATGGCTTCCCGGAAGAGAGTTTTCGTAAAGCTATGGAAGAATCGCCGGATCTTATTGCTGTTGACGCGGGCTCTTCCGACCCTGGCCCCCACTACCTGGGGGCAGGTAAGCCTTTCACCGATCGGGCGGGGGTAAAACGCGATCTGCGCTATATGATCGTGGCTGGCGTTAAGCACAATATTCCGGTGGTGATCGGTACCGCGGGTGGCTCCGGTGCCGCGCCGCATCTGGAGTGGTGCCGGCAGATAATCCTCGAGATTGCTCAGGAAGAGAAACTCTCATTCTCTATGGCGCTGATCCCGTCGGATGTCGATAAAGCCACTGTGCATCAGGCGCTGGACAACGGGAAAATCACTGCCCTGGATTTCGTCCCTGAGCTGACCCACGAGGCCATCGAGGAGAGCACCTATATTGTCGCGCAGATGGGTATCGAGCCTTTCCAGCGGGCTCTTGCGGCCGGGGCGCAGGTGGTGCTGGGCGGACGGGCATACGATCCGGCCTGCTTTGCCGCACTGCCTGTCATGCAGGGCTTCGATGAAGGTCTGGCGCTGCATTGCGGTAAGATCCTTGAGTGCGCGGCGATTGCTGCTACGCCGGGATCTGGCTCCGACTGCGCGATGGGCATCATTGACGATAACGGCTTTACGCTGAAAACGTTTAATCCGAAGCGTAAATTCACCGAAACATCGGCTGCAGCGCATACCCTGTATGAGAAATCCGACCCGTATTTCCTGCCGGGACCGGGCGGCGTCCTGAACCTGAAAGGGTGCAGCTTCAAAGCGATCAACGAGGGCGAAGTGTACGTCAGCGGTTCCCGCCACGAAGAAACGCCGTATGCGCTGAAGCTGGAAGGCGCACGCCGGGTCGGCTTCCGCTGCCTGACCATTGCCGGTACTCGCGACCCGATCATGATTGCCGGGATCGATAATATCCTCGAAGAAGTGCAGGTCAGCGTGAAGCGCAACCTCTCGCTGAATGACGACAGCATCCGCATGACGTTCCACCTGTACGGAAAGAATGGCGTGATGGGCAACCATGAGCCAATGCAGTCTGCCGGGCACGAGCTGGGAATTTTGCTGGACGTGGTGGCCCCCACCCAGGATATCGCCAACAGCGTCTGTTCGCTGGTGCGCTCTACCCTGCTGCACTACGGCTATGAAAACCGGATCGCCACAGCGGGCAACCTCGCGTTCCCGTTCTCCCCTTCCGATATTCAGAGCGGCCCGGTGTATGAGTTCTCAATCTATCACCTGATTGAAGCGAGTGACGCGCTACGGTTTGATTTCCACATCGAGCAGGTCACGCCAGAAGGAGTTCAGTTATGAAACACAGTATTTGCTCACTGGCGCAGGTCATTCGTTCTAAAAATGCGGGGCCGTATGAGCTGGTTCTGGATATTTTATTTAAAACGCGTGAAGACTATCAGCGGGTAAAAGCCTCGGAGCAATTAACGCCACAGCTTATTGCCCGTTTATATAACGTTAAGCCTGACTTTATACATCGCATTATCTGGTTCGACCCGGCCAATGCGGTCAAAATCGTCATGCCTCGCGATATTATCTCCGGCAACGTCGGTGACAATGATGTTTATGGTGCCCAGCAGCATGCGCCGTTATTAAGTATTGAGTTTGAGCTGTAACACTACAAATACAACAACGTCCATTGGGATATAGATATTTGCTGTATCACTGTATTCCAGATAATTCATGCGGTTGGTCACAACAAACGTGCGTCTGAGCGGTTCGTCATGGCTCAGACGCACGCGACCCTACACATTAACCAACCTTTATCCGATGGAGTAAACATGAAAAAAATAAGCTTAACGAAAATGATCATATTAGGTTTGATACTCGGCATGATAGCCGGGGTGGTCATTAATAATATGGCATCAGCAGATACAGCAAAATCGTATTCACAAGATATTTCTATTTTCACCACTATATTCTTACGTATGGTGAAAATGATTATCGCCCCACTGGTCATTTCAACCCTGGTGGTCGGCATAGCCAAAATGGGTGATGCTAAAACACTCGGCCGTATATTCTCCAAAACCTTTTTCCTTTTTATTTGTGCCTCGCTGCTGTCGATCGCGCTGGGGCTGGTTATCGTCAATATCTTCCAGCCTGGCGCAGGCATTAACTTTGTCGCCCATGACGCCGGGGCCGTCGCGGCCGTTCAGTCCGAGCCGTTCACGCTGAAAGTGTTTATCTCTCACGCGGTACCGACCAGCATCGTTGATGCTATGGCCCGCAACGAGATCCTGCAAATCGTGGTGTTCTCGATTTTCCTCGGCTGCAGCCTGGCGGCAATTGGCGAGAAAGCCGAGCCCATCATTAAGGTGCTCGACTCTCTGGTGCATGTGATGCTGAAGCTGACGGGCTACGTCATGCTGTTTGCACCGCTGACCGTGTTTGCCGCGATCTCCGGATTGATTGCCGAACGCGGTCTGGGTGTGATGGTCAGCGCCGGTATTTTCATGGGCGAGTTCTACATGACGCTCGGCCTGCTGTGGGCGATTCTGATTGGCCTGTCCACGATGATTGTCGGTCCGTGCATCAGTCGTCTGACAAAAGCGATCCTCGAACCTGCGCTGCTGGCCTTTACGACCTCAAGTTCAGAAGCGGCTTTCCCGGGCACGCTGAACAAACTGGAAAAATTCGGCGTCTCCTCAAGGATTGCCAGCTTTGTCCTGCCCATCGGCTACTCCTTTAACCTGGTCGGCTCAATGGCCTACTGTTCGTTTGCTACCGTGTTTATCGCCCAGGCGTGCAACATCGAACTGAGCATTGGCGAGCAGATCACCATGCTGCTGATCCTGATGCTGACCTCGAAAGGGATGGCGGGCGTGCCGCGTGCATCGATGGTGGTTATTGCCGCCACGCTCAACCAGTTCAACATTCCGGAAGCGGGCCTGATTTTGCTGATGGGCGTCGATCCGTTCCTCGACATGGGCCGTTCCGCCACCAACGTGATGAGTAACGCGATGGGTGCCGCTATCGTCGGGCGCTGGGAAGGCGAACACTTCGGCGTCGGCTGCCGCGGCAAGGTTCCGGCCAAAGAAAGTACCACTTCAGACACAGAAATCGCCATGTATTGATTACAAAGGCCAACCGTCGTTGGCCTTTTATCTTCCGATTTACAGGATAGCCCCATGAAGATAAATATTTTCGGCGTCAGCCTCTTATCCGTCAGCCTGTTGTTTAGCGCCGCCGCGCTGGCGCAACCCGCCCCGGACTACGCGCAGCTGCTTGAGCAGGCTCACCAAAAATTTAAAAGTAATCATGAGGGGAAAGTCGCCGATTACATCCCTGCCCTGGCGACCTATAGCCCCAACAATTTCGCCATCACCCTTGCCACGGTCGACGGCAACATTTACCAGGTCGGCGATGTCAAAAAAGCGTTCCCAATGGAGTCGCTGAGTAAAGTGTTCACCCTGGCGCTGGCGATGGAGCAGCGTGGCCCGCAGGAGGTGCTGGATAAACTCGGTGCCAGTGCGACCGGTCTGCCCTTCAACTCCGGCTTAGCGGTTGAGCTGACCAAAGGTGCGCCGGAAAACCCGCTGGTAAATGCGGGGGCGATGAGCACGGTAAGCCTGATCGAGGCGAAAGATAAGACCGACCGCTGGAACAAAATTCTCAATAACCTGAATGCGTGGGCCGATGCCTCGCTGACCGTCAACGAACCGGTGTTCAAATCAGAAATGGAGACCAATCAGCATAACCAGGCGCTGGCGATGCTGATGGCGTCCTACAACAGCTTTTATGGCGATACCCGGGAAGCTGTCGAAATCTATACCCGCCAGTGTTCCGTAGATATCACCGTTGAGCAGCTCGCCAAAATGGGCGCAGTGCTGGCGAACAAAGGCAAATCACCTTTCAACGGTAAGCAATTGCTGAATGAACGCTACGTACCGCAGGTTCTGGCGGAAATGGCGATTGCCGGGCTGTACGACAGCAGCGGCAAATGGCTGTACTCCGTTGGGATCCCGGCGAAGAGCGGTGTCGGCGGCGGCATGGTTGCCATCGTGCCTGGGCAATACGCCATCGCGGTCTATTCGCCACCGCTGGATGCCGCCGGGAATAGCGTCCGCGCCCAGCAGACGATTGCGTATGTTGCCGGGGCGACGCAGGCCAACCTCTTTTTAGCCCATTGATCCTAACAGCCTGTGATTTTGTCAGCCGGGCGCGGCAGCTACGCCAGCGCCCGGCAAAAACGACCACAAAGAGAGAAGTATTATGTCTAAACCATTTGTCTGGCAGGAATTGTTTGTTCAAAGTAACGATACGACGGAATATGAACTCCTCAGCACGCAACACGTTACGGTGACGGAGTTAGAGGGCGAGGAGGTCATTAAGGTGGCGCCTGAGGCATTGACCCTACTGGCCCAGCAGGCCTTTTATGAAGCCTCATTTTTCCTGCGCGCCGGACATTTAACGCAGATAGCCAGCATCCTGCACGACCCGCAGGCCAGCAGTAACGATAAGTATGTCGCCCTGCAGCTGCTGCGTAACGCCGAGGTATCGGCAAAAGGCGTTCTGCCAAACTGTCAGGATACCGGCACGGCCACCGTCGTGGCGAGCAAAGGCCAGCACGTCTGGACCGGCGGTGATGACGCCGAAGCGCTGAGCAAAGGGGTTTATGCCACCTTTAGCGAGTGTAACCTGCGCTATTCGCAAAACGCACCGCTGGACATGTATACCGAGGTCAACACCCAAACCAACCTGCCGGCACAGATAGACATCAGCGCCACGCCGGGGAGTGAATATCGCTTCCTGTTCGTCAATAAAGGCGGCGGTTCGGCTAACAAAGCCGCGCTGTTTCAGGAAACGAAATCCATTCTGCAGCCGGAGAAGCTCACCGCGTTCCTGATCGAGAAAATGAAGTCGCTCGGTACCGCGGCCTGTCCACCGTATCACATTGCCTTTGTGGTCGGCGGTCTCTCTGCAGACCAGGCGCTGAAGGTGGCGAAGCTGGCCTCAACAAAATATTATGACAACCTGCCCACCAGCGGGAACGAGCTGGGCCAGGCGTTCCGCGACACGGCGCTGGAAGCCACGCTGCTCAACGCCAGCCGCGAATTCGGCATCGGCGCCCAGTTTGGCGGCAAGTACTTCGCGCACGATATCCGCGTCATCCGTCTGCCGCGCCACGGCGGTTCCTGCCCTGTCGCCATGGCACTCTCCTGCTCCGCCGACCGCAATATCAAAGCGAAAATCAACAAACACGGTATCTGGCTGGAGAAGCTGGAACATAACCCAGGGAAATATATCCCGGAGGCCAGCCGTGATGAAAACGACGCCCAAGCCGTACAGATTAACCTGAACCGCCCGCTGCGTGAGATCCTGCGCGATATGTCCGCCCTGCCGATCGGCACCCGGCTGTCGTTAAGCGGCCCGATTGTGGTCGCCCGCGATATCGCCCACGCAAAAATCAAAGCGCGGCTGGATAACGGCGAGCCGATGCCGGAGTACATGAAAAACCATATCGTCTATTACGCCGGTCCGGCGAAAACGCCGGAGAATCAGGCCTGCGGCTCCCTCGGTCCAACCACCGGCGGGCGCATGGACGGCTACGTCGATGCTTTCCAGGCCGCGGGCGGAAGCCTGATCATGCTTTCCAAAGGCAACCGCAGCCAGCAGGTCACCGATGCCTGCCATAAGCACGGCGGCTTCAACCTCGGCAGCATCGGCGGTGCGGCGGCCCTGCTGGCGCAGCAGTATGTGAAAAGCCTGCGCTGTCTTGAGTATCCCGAACTGGGCATGGAGGCGGTGTGGATGATGGAGGTCGAAAATCTGCCCGCTTTTGTGCTGGTTGATGACAAAGGGAATAATTTCTTCAGCCAGTTTGAGCAGCAGCATCGCTGTGCATCCTGCCCTGCCGGACATTAAGGATCCATTATGGAAGCGCGAGCTAACGCAGACAGACACCGCCAACGGCAGCAAAAGCGTAAAGAGCAGGTTGATACCCGCGTAGCGGCGGCGACAGAGAAGAGAGGAATTCTGATCGTCTTCACTGGCAACGGAAAAGGCAAGTCCACTGCTGCCTTCGGCACGGCAACGCGTGCCGTCGGGCACGGTAAAACCGTTGGCGTCGCGCAGTTTATTAAAGGTCAGTGGGATAATGGCGAATACAACACCCTGCATCCGCTCGGCGTCGAGTTTCACATTATGGGCACCGGCTTTACCTGGGAGACACAAAACCGGGAGACGGATATTCAGGCCGCAACGGCGGTATGGCAGGAGAGTAAACGCATGCTGGCTGACCCGAGCTACGACCTGGTGGTTCTGGATGAGCTCACCTATATGCTGGCTTATCACTATCTGGATACTCAGGAAGTGATCGCGGCGGTTGAGAACCGTCCGGTGCAGCAGACAGTGATCGTCACCGGACGCGGCTGCCACTCGCAATTACTGGCGCTTGCCGACACAGTTAGCGAAATGCGCCCGGTAAAGCACGCATTTGACAGCGGTATTCAGGCACAGGAAGGCATTGACTGGTAAGCATGTCGGTACCGGATGGCGCGCTATGCTGTCGCCATCCGGTATTTTTACTCCACCGGAGACACTACTGATTTTTGTAGTAGCCACTCGCGGAAGGTCTGTAACGGCAGGGATTGAGCCTTTTCCTCCCGCCACGTCATGATGAAGCGATTGCCGGTGCGGATAGGAACATCACAGGGGGTAACCATCTCGCCACAGTCCAGGTCATGCTGGATGGCGAAGCGGGGAAGCAGCGCGACACCAAGATTCGATCGTACTGCGGCAATCAGCATCGAGAGGAGGTCAAAACGCGGGCCAAGATTCACATCCGGACTGGTAATACCGGAAAGCGCAAACCACTCCTGCCAGCCATTGATGCGAGTGCTTTGGTGTAACAGTGGAAATTCTCTTAGCAGCTCCTCAACCCCCAGTTTCTGCTCCGCACTGGGGAGCAAGCTTCGGCTGCAGACCGGCAGGATCTCCTCTTCAAATAAATAATCGACCTCCGACCACGGAGGACAAAAATCTGCGCGCATAATAGCCGCATCGTATTCACGATTTAAAAAATCGCCGATATTAGCCAGCGAGTGAATGTTGACAATAATATCAGGATTTAATTTATTAAACTCCCATAAATTGGGGATCAGCCAGTGCGTACTGAAGGTAGGATTTACCGCTAACTCCACCACCTGAACGGCAGGCTGCCAGCTCATTATCATATTTGTATCGCGCTCCAGCCTATTAAGCGTCTCTTTCACGATATTCAGATAATGCTTTCCAGCTGCATTTAGAAAAATCCGTTTTTTGGCATGGTTAAATAATGAGGTGTGTAAAAACTCCTCCAGGGCCGTCACCTGTCTGAACACTGCACTCTGCGTTAACGCCAGTTCTTCTGCCGCGCGGGTATAGCTTTCGTGACGCGCCACAACTTCGAACGTCACCAGCAACTCGCTCTTGGGGATTTTTCCTCTCATCATGTCTTCCATTCATGGTGGATAATAGTAATTTTTTGAAGCGAATAAACCCTGCTTCAGAACGATACCGCCATTATATTTCAGTTACGCTCTGTCGGCAGTGATCCACACCATGATTTAATCAGTTTTGCGTGTCAGACCAAACTATTTGCAGAAAATTAAATGAAACATGAAAAATTATTAAGAACCTGTTCACTATGATGTCTCTCGTAATGGAGACAGCATCTTATTATACGAAAAAACGTATGGGCATTAAAAATAGTAATAGCCAGGGCTGGACGTTAAAAAATATAAAACAAATCATTATGCTAAAATTTGAGCAGGATTTTGTCCGTCCTGTTGATAACGCGTTGTGCACCCAGGTTGCCAGGAACCGCCCCTGCGGTTGATATTCACTGGTATGCCAGAACGCCGTTCCAGCGTCACATCAGCACGACTGAATCGCATGCTGAAACCGGCTCAAAAAAAACAGGCCGCATAACGACCTGGTTTTCAAATTCGGTGGAAGCGTTGACCACTTTTCTCACATCGAATTTTCAGCTCAAGCGTTCCCAAAATTAAGAAGCAACATAAAACTTCGATAAATTTGGTAAAAGACTCATAGCATATTATCCTTATCAACGCACATGGAAATTGGTGATGACAAACTTCCCAAAACGTAGCTGTTTTTAAAACGATGTATAAACATATGAATTTCTGGACGTTGAAAATTAAAAACGTTTGCTTTAAACACATCATTACTGATTGTATCAGACTGGTTTATGACAACATTAACATTGAAAATATTAAGCTTACCATTTTCCGTCCATTGATAATCGAAGTGGACCTCTCTCGATACCTGGAGCTTTGATTCAGAGTTATCATTCTCACCGGTAAACGTAATGACCCCCTCATCATTCTGACTTAGAATAAAATGCGTCAATAGCGTTAAATTTCCAACAGGTGGGGCTTTAGGGAATGTAGTGAGAGAATAACATTCAAAGCGTTTGTCATTCTCATTATTTTGATATAACCAATAGGTAACACTACATAGTACTATGCAAAACATAGTGAACATGAAAGCCATTAATTTATATGATTTATTTTTCATAAATATAAATATCCTTGCAACCGGCCAATCCATGTAGTGGATCATTTTTTCTCGCCGTGCATCGACTTAGCATAACACGTCCCATTTGATTATAAACAAACATATCATCAGGTTGAAAGATATAAATTGCATTAGGAATACAGGGCAGTTTATGCTCAACTATCATTCCACGTGCAATATTCATTTTAACCTGAGTCATTTCCTCCGAACTTTCGTAAAGCGAAAAGACCAAACATGATTCTACTTTTCCGATTGAATGCAGTTGTACGGTAGGTATCACTTTTGAAGTCGATGGCCAGTACTGAAATACAAATATTATCGTAAAAATAAACACCAGCCCTAAAAGAGCATTAAGAAAATAATGTTTTTTATCAAAAGCAGGGCTATTTTGTTTTGGTATCTCGTTCGAACCACTGTCATCATGAAGTATTGTTTCCTCAGTTATTTCAACATCATTTGGAGAGGTTATTGTATCCAAAGGTTCAGGTTCAGGCTTCACACAGGTAAAATTTTGCTCACTAAGCGTTGATACGTCTTCTTCATCATAATCTACATTGACCTTAATCAGAAAACCCTGCTTCGGCACAGTAATAATGATTTCATGCTCCAGACCCACATTCCGAAACGCTTTTCTTAAAACAGAAAGATATTGATTCAGAGAGTTGTTAGAAGCCTCTTGTCCGTAGGCATCCCACACAGTCTCAAAAAACTCGTCACGACTAAGTACAACACCCTGGTTTTTAAGTAAAAAAGATAAAATCCTGATCGCTGTAGTGGACAAAACTATCGATGTGCCAGAGTTTTTATTTTCCAACACCCCGTTCTTATCATCAAATGCAACAATATTATCTATCAAATATTTCATTAATTTTCATCTTCAAAAAATAGAAACGGAACTATTGAATACAATATGAATCCAGATTAAACCCATGGTAAATATAGCAGATTGATTCGGAAAATCTAGTTGATAGCAGATTACATCTTTTGCAAAAATGAATGATTCACCCAGAAATACCAGACAAATTGAAGAATTCCATATTAATAACCCAATTATAAAAAGAGATTGAGTTATCGATATTTACTTTATCCATAATTTTCCTTTTGTGTTTACTGATAATTTTATTACCAATACCCATTTCTGACGCCATCTCCTCTGTCGTGTGCTTACCCTCTCTGATTATTTTAATCAGCATTTTTTCTTCGGGCGTGAGTTCACTAAGAACATGACAAAGCTGACAAGCAGTTCGATGATGGTTGCTATTGATCACCCGGGTGATTGTTTCAAATATACAAGATATAGGTTGTCGCAGGTTGATTATCCGCCTTAAAGCGGAACATGACGTTACCAGGTCGTCCACCACATCGATAACTTTCATGTTAAGACGTTCGTATTGACAAAAACACGTAGCACCATGCGTGAGCTTGTTCACGAAGATGATAACTTCCTGCGAGTCGTTCATCGACATCAGTTCACTCAGGTTGCTCATGACAACCAATCTCTTGCCAGTCATAAACTCGAGGTAACCTGAAAGCTCCGCCTTAGCATAGGGGTCGATATTATCAAAATAGATATGAATCAGATTCATGTAGTTCTACTCAATTAAGAAAGTTTGTAAAAAAAACATCTTTCGGAACCGGTCTGGAATATAAAAAGCCCTGATGGTAATTCACACCAATTTCGTCCATCTTTCGCTTCTGAATTTCATTTTCAATACCTTCAGCTATTATGGTCATATCAAGCTGGCGAGAAAAAGCATAGAGTGCTTTTAAGACATCAGCATACTCCATTCTATTTTTTGTATTCTTCATTAAAGTCTTATCCAACTTGACAATTGAAATGGGTGCATAATGGAAATAAATCACCCGAGAAAGCCCACTACCAAAGTCATCCAGCGCAAATCGTACCCCTTTCTTTGCCAACAGTTTTATAACTTTGACAGTTGTTTTATCAAATTGCAGAACAGAACATTCGAGTAATTCGATAACTAATCCAACTCGCCCATTGAAAGCATTAATAAAACGCTGACAATCCTCAACAAAACCGTCATAATGAAAATGTGCAGCACTGATATTAAATGAAAAATAAAATCGGTCAGGGAACAAATCCACTTTATTTTTAAAAAAATCAACAACCTCATGCATAATGACTCTGGTGGCAGAGACCAATTTACCCTCTTGTTCTATCTTGTCGATAAAATCAATCGGTGGAATGACGGCACCATCTTCGCGTTTTATCCTCATCAGAACCTCTGCACCTGTCAGGTTATTATTAGACGAATCAATAATAGGCTGAATATAGGGAACGATATTTCCTCCCATATAGGTGTAAACATCACTATCGGTTAAAGTCAGATTTTCCATATTTTTAAACTCAGAAATAAAAAAGACTAAATTATTTATCATTGATAACTAATGGTAAAAATAACACTCGAATTTGCTTTCCCAGGCGTCACAACATCTGAGTACTGATAATATCTCGCGGCAAGAGGTAACTTAATCGTTGCAGCACCATCACTCGTAGTGTTGTACGTCCATGAATTTGAAAAATTCCATAGCGTCGGATTCGTCGTGTTTTTATAACCAATTTGCACACCGATTCCTGTCGCACTTGAACCACCTCCGTCATTATTGAGTGCAATAACCCCATTTGCGCTATCAATAATACCGGTACTTGCCGTCAGAGAAACAACCAGACTATTTGCCGTTGCGCTGCCTGAAGGCGTAGTGCCGCCACTGGTGTCGCCGGTGGTTGATGATTTTTGTGGGTTACTGGTGGGGTAGTACCCCAAAAATGCCGGGCAATCCTCCAGAATAATCGACGAGTCAACCCATTCTGAAGCTGACCCTTTTCCCTTAAATGTTGTCCGCAGGTCGTGTTTTCCGAGATCTACGTTCACATTTGGCGTTGTACAGGTTCCTGTAGTCACACCAACGACACCAGAGAATTTCAGCGTCCAGTAATTCAACGGCAGCCCGGTATATCCAGCAGTTTCAGGTGTATACAACACTATCGTAGGTAACGATGAACCATTAACGAAACCAGCAGAAATTGCACCTGTTTTAATCAGTGATATATCAACATTTCTTGAAAAATAATAAATATTGTTAAGATTAGCGCTTGAACTATAATTAATTGTTAATGTTTTATACGGTAATGCTTTCGTAAAAGCGTGTCCTGAATACCACACAACCGCACCTACACCAGGCAGATTCGTTGGGTATACTACCGCCCCACTATAAGGAGATCCCGCAACAGATACTGGCGTAGACGGTTCATTAGACACACTAAATAATAGGGGAATGCCACTCATTACACCATTGCATTTAAGGCCAAACCCATTGGATGTAATTGTCAGGCGATATATTACACTACCTATCGGCAAATCAGCACCTGATAATATTGTCGAAGAGAGTGGTACTGTATTTGACTGCGGAGTCAGGGCAGAGCACGAGATATCAGCCAGAGCATCCGTCACAGGCACAACAATAGCCAGCAGTGCTATAATAAAAACTTTCATTACATTTAACCATTTAATATATAAATGTTGGCAACAGAGCAGCCATGAATGCATCACACTTTGAATGCACCTTTAATTACTCTATATTGAATGCCGGGAGGAATAGATTAATAATAGCTAATCAGAAATGTTACCGCTGAATTTGCTTTGCCCGGTTGTGCTCTACTTTCCGTTTGAATATACCTTGCTACCAGAGGAATATTGACACTGCCTGATGAACCCAGCGTCATGGTATAGCGTTTTTCCTGTAAAAAAGTGACCGGAGTTTGAGAGGCACTGGTCCCGTAAGCCAATTGAATACCAATACCTGATGCGCTATCAGCCGACTCTGATAAAGCAAAGACCCCATTGCTGGATTGCAGTACTGAAGTATTAGGCGTTAACGTCACTCCCAATTTATTGGCCGTTACCGCACCGATACTGATAGTGCCATTTTCTGACCAGCTATTTTTATCACCATCATCAGCAGTACCATAAAACACAGGGCAGTCAGTCAGTTTAATTGAGGCATCGACCCACTCCGTTGTACTCCCGGTAGCACGAAACACCGAAATATCGTGCTTACTCATATTCACCGTCACATCTGGTGTCGTACACGTCCTGGAAACAACGTTGATTGTGCCACTAAAGCACGCTTTTAATAGAGAAACAGGTGAGTTTACGTTCCCAAGCGACTCATTCATACAGGGTAAATTACTGCCCAATATCGTGCCCGGCGTAATATTGCCGATTTTAATAAGAGAAATGTCCCAGGTAAGCAATCCATTTGCTATAATACAATTCGATGAACCGCTGCATCCTCCCCCGAAAACTTTAGGAAAAGCGTCCCCGGAACGCCAGAATGCCACACCTATTCCAGGCACCCCTGTTTCATATACCTTTCCTCCATATGGAGAGCCATTCCAGGAGGAAAGCGGCTTTGGCGTACTGGTATATAAAAACTGAGTATCATAGATACGATCGGTACATGATGTCGCCGCATTACTATAACCAGGCCGATACGTCTGCCTGTATAGCACAGTACCATTTGGAATTTCTGCTCCTGCTGTAATATTACCAACAGATAAAGGTATCGATGCTATAACTTCCTTCTGAATAGGGCTATCTGAAGTAAATGCACAAGTTGCCATTGCGGGCTTCAAGAATAAGCCAAACAGCATTATACAAATGTAAAAAAAACTCTTCATTTTAGATTCTCAAAATTTATCAGGACAGCACGCATGAAAATCCAATCCGGATTTGCAAAAGCATTCTATGATTATTAATTAAACCAGCTAATTAATACATGTAGTAATCAGCCTCATCTTCATCGTTATCAACAATCCCGACATCATCATATTCAATGAATACGACGAATGAACACAGCAGTGCGTAAATAAATACAGCGATGACCTTTACCATAAAAAGATTAAACCATTTCATCTCTGATTTTAATCCTGGCACGTTGATTCAAATCGGGATATAGCGGTTTTCCCGGTGGCCTGTGTTCCCGGCATAATGCGATAAGGAATGAGACAGCGTTGATTCTCACGTTCTCCCCAGCGAATCTGTAAAGTGTCGTGTTCTTTGGCAACCCGGGCATAAATAACCCCACCCTGACCTACTGATCCGACATTATCCCCTTTGCTGTCCAGCACATCGGCACCAAAAGGCAGAGGCTGCGATCCGTCTCGCGTGACGTGAACCAGAATCGGGTATCCCTTGCGAGTGCCGTATTTCACCAGCACAACTGAACCGGCGTGAGGCACCACTTTCTGGCTGGTATTATCGAGCTCGATGGTATCTGACAGTCCTTGTGGATCGAGGCTGACCTCATTCATTTCATACGGATTAAGATACGGCACAGCTGCGTGACCAAAATGATCTACCCGCACACCGCTATAGCCACCCACGCGCGCGCCCGCAGCACCATCGGCTTCAATAATGGCGAATGTATCGCTGATGTATGGCGTCATCATGATGCCATTTTGATAACCAATAATGGTTCCACTCAGACCCGCTGAACTACTCTGGTAGTTTTTGCCTACCCCTGTAGAAACCGTCATATTGGCTACCGGACTACGATACTGCGCGTTCGCGCTACCACTGGTACCCGCGCCGTTGCTGTAATGGCTGGCAGTCATACCATAGCTGTACTGGTGATCTTCACCCGCAGACCCCGCCACGCCGAGCTGTTGTCCGGTATTACCGTTGCTGTCACGCGTGAACGAGGTGGTCAACTGTGGCGTATTTGAGCTTCCGATACTGCCCAGCGGCACGGAAAAGTTGAGCTGATAAGTCGTTTCCATATTCCCGCTGCCGTTACGCGTGCGTCCGGCATTAATGCCGTAGGTAACGGAGTGGAATACATTGTTATAGCCAAACTGATATTGCAGATCTGACTGGGTATCTTTACCCCAGTAATCCTGTACGTAGCCGGTCAGATAAAATTGCCCATAGCCCGCAGGCAATCCCTGGTTTATCGTCGCGGTAAATCGGTTTCTTGCACGATAGAGATTACCCGGTGTTCTCCCGTTATTAAGTGCATCCTGGATCTG
The DNA here is from genome assembly GCF_016809815.1 of Enterobacter sp. E1. Lineage (NCBI taxonomy): Bacteria > Pseudomonadati > Pseudomonadota > Gammaproteobacteria > Enterobacterales > Enterobacteriaceae > Enterobacter > Enterobacter sp. E1. The sequence goes on from NZ_JAFBJM010000001.1 coordinate 432,528, forward strand.
CATTGCAGAGTAATAATCCAGGTATCCTGATGTGGAATAACGGTAAGCAGCGATTGCAAAATTACTGTTGGTTTCGGGAACAAATTTGCTGTATGTCACGCGGTAACTCTGACCGCTGCGGTCTTTACTGTAATCGGGCTGATTACTGTCCAGTTTTGTCCTTGCATGCGTGGCGTCGATAGCCACTGCCCCTGCCAGAGTATTTATCGCGGTACCTAACTGGGCCGCATAGTAGTGACTGTTGAACTGTATGCCGCCATAGCCAGTAAAGGTATTGCTAAGCCCCTGCTGCCAGGATAACTGGTACAGTTCAGGATGCGACGACAGGCTCGTATCGTTAAGCTGGCCCGCAATAAAATCATAGTGGTGTGTTCCCGGACGCAGTAACTGATTCACTGAGGCAAATGGAACTTTGAAATTTTGAACTGCGCCATCTGCTTCGGTTACCGTGACATCCAAATCCCCACCGGCGCCCGTTGGGTATAAGTCGTTAATGTTAAACGCGCCAGGGGCCACGGTATTTTCATAGATAACCTGCCCATTCTGACGCACAGTTATACGGGCATTCGTGCGCGCAATACCCCGAATCACCGGCGCATAGCCTCGCTCAGATTGTGGCAGCATGCGTTCATCATCAACCAGTTCCACGCCACGAAACGGCAGCGTGTCGAACAGTGCGCCGCTGGTATTATTTTCCCCCACCACCACACGGCCACGCAGTGCGGTTAAATCCCGCTGCACATAAGTGTTCGTACGCTGATATGACTTACCTGTCTGTTCCTGCCAGGTCAAATTACCGTTATGGCGGAACTGCCAGGGGCCGACATTGATCCCGGCATTTAATCCCAACCATGCGGAGTCAGTGGTGTTACCGTGAGAGCGCATGGAATAATAGCTACCGTTATAGCTGAGTAGCGCAGCAGGAACGCCGTAATCCCAAAGCTCAGGGTTAACATAACCCCGCCCCTGGTTTTGCAATCTGGCCTGAGGAATCGACAAATCGAGGCGCTGAGCCCCCGAGTCATAGGTACTCGATATCCACGGTAATAGCTGATTAACAGGCAGGCATGATGAATTTTCATCACCCGCTTTCATTTGTGCGAGAACTTCAGACGGCAGTTGTTCCGTATCAAGATTGAGATGCATCAGCGTCGATGGACTCAGACATAACTGAACAGATTTATCTTCCTGCTCTTTGAACTGAATGCTTTCGGTACCAATATTCATATTGTTGACAAAAACATCCGCTTTATAGATCCCCGGCAGCGCGGTTGCCCCGTGTTCAAATCGTGAAATATCGACTTTATGCACCGAACCGGGGCTCAAAAAGATCGGATCAAATTCAACGGTAGAAGCACCGGAATGATTATCGGGTTGGGCATAACTATAAAAGCTTCCGCTGGACGCCATAAATATAGCTGCCAGACGAGTCAGTCTAAAAGGCAGGGACCTGTTCATCATCGAAATACTCGGATTAATTTAATATAAATTCTGCAGTTTTTACGGCGCCCCAATCATTAATAAAATCGTAGGACAGTTTCTCACCAGGACGCAGCGCAACACCATTCTTCACTTTCACGGTGATTGATGAATAGGGTGGAATCATGTCTCCTTCTGCAAGAATTTTGTGGTTCTCCCCTGTGGTATGTACGCCCAAAAGGTTGACGTAATACGGTGAATCATTTTTCGCAACCAACGTGTTACTTTGCGCAGTCCAGCGAACTGACTCTGCAGAATGATATGCATCACCTGTGAGTTCAGCAGGTCGGAAAAACAATTTTATTCGGGAACGAAAAGCCACCTGTAAATGATTGGGTGTAACAGCATCATGCGCTCTCGGCGGAATTTCCAAAACATTCACCCAGAATAAGCTTTCACGATCTTTCGGTAAACCCATCCCCCCGGGATAAGAAATACGTAATGTCTGCCCTTTATCCGGATCGATTCTGTTCATCGGTGGCGTTAATAAAAATGGAGATGAGATAGTTTCCGGAGATGCATTCACATCGCCTGTATCAATCCAGCTCTGAATCAGAACGGGTGTTTTGCCTTTATTATTGACTTTTAATGTCACCTCTTTTTCTGATTCAGGAAAAATTACACGCGTTCCGCTCAACACCACATTCGCATGAGCTGCGCCGAGGGTTAATGTACCAATAGTCAGCGTATTAATGGCAAATTTAATTGCAGATAATAATTTCATCATGGTATATGCACTTGTTATCCCGGCATTACGCCGGGATAGACATCTGTAAAGTTGATTATTTGTATTGCAGGTTATAAACAACGCTGGAGGCAACTGCCCCAGCAGATGCGGTGTCTTCTGCATAATATTCAACGGAATATGGCATCGTTACGCTGGTTGCGCTGGAAATATCAACGAAGTTATTTGTGTTTTGTTGAGTAGAGCTACCCACAAAGATAACGTTTGTATTAGTACCGTCACGCAGCTGCAGGGAAACGTTTTTAGCACCGGCAGTATCCGTCTGCTTTAAACGACCAGACGTGTTATCAACAGTAGCCCCGGTCTGGAAATAAGCGGCAACCGTTTTTGCACCATCAGCGCCCACGGTGCAGTTTGTTAACTGCAGATCAAAATTAGTACGCCCCGTAGTCATGCCCGAAGTCTTAAGTTCAGTTGCAGGTACGGTAGGCAGTACCACGGTAGCATCAGCCCCCTGACCATTCACACTCACTTCACAAGTAGTGTCAGTGACTTCACCATTGAAAGTGATGGTGCCGGTGGAGGTTGCATTCGCCATTGAAACCATGCCAAAAGAGAACATTACACTGCTGATAGCGACTGCAAATTTGTTAAGTTTCATACTCTGTTTCCATTAATTATTTCATACGATATAAAACTCGGCTACAGCCTCAATCAGGATGGGTTTTCTTCCTTATGAGGCTTACTCCTGCGTCTTTCTTTCAGGTATCTTGCCGAACTGACTTCATCTGCCTTACATCTTCATGCTCGGGCGATCAAGACAGAACAATCTTATACATATAATAAAATTATCGACAGATAATCCCGATAAATACAATCAATATAAACATATATACCATAAAATTAGTATTTTATAGGTTTTAATACCAATAAAGAAAAATAAAAACATCATTATTAAGAGTTAATGCTTTTTAATTTAAATTTAATTGTTTCCAAAAATGTTATATTGTTATTTTATGGTTAAAATAAATAACTAATGGTTTATTATATTGATGCAAAAATATAGGCAACTATTCTTAAAGGAGTAACGACAACGATGATGAAGCGAAAATAATTTCTTTCCTGACAGACTGACATACTGAAAAGAACAACCGGTAATAGCTGCATTAGTTATTTTCCGTCTGTAATGCTATTGGACTGTGTCGATAAAGTCGGTGCCATAGGCTTCAAATAATGACTTTCGGAATCATCCCCCCTTTACCGATCGTTGTTCTGATAAGCTATTGCTAAAATTTCAAGATAACGCAAGGAAAAATGAATACTCAATTTTGTGTAGACTGCCAGCACTGCATATTTTCTGAGATCTGTCAGGAATGTATGTTCACACAGAGTGTGCCTGCTTTTACGCACGCATTGCAGCGAAGAGTTCAAATCAGGCAGGGGCAGTGTTTATTCACCGCAGGGGAAGAAGTAAAGCACCTTATTGCCGTTCGCAGCGGATGCTTCACCGTGGTTGATGAGGACAAGACTTTATTAGCCGTTTACACACCCGGCCAGCTTATTGGTGGTGAAAACTTGTATCATAGCCATTACCACACTACGGCCATTGCCGTGCAGGATGCGGAAGTATGTATGATAGATTACTCGGCAATGTATGGTTTATCACAGCTAACGCTGGGAACATTTAGCCACACGATAAAATTATTGTCTGAAACAGCTGATGACAATCTAAAAATGATAAAGGTTCTGCTTCAACATGATGCTTTCAAGAAAGTGGCAATGTTTATTCTGCTTATGTCAGAAAGGAATAAAGCAAAATCTTTTACAGCAACACCCTTTTCCCTTCCTCTCCAGCAAAAAGAGATTGCCAGTCTGTTGGGCATAACCACTTCTACTTTACGTCGTTCTATTGCAAGACTGGAAGCGGAAAAATGTATTGCCCTTAAATCTCGAAAAATATTGATCAACGATGCAGAAATGTTACGAAATAGCACTGTGTTTCATAGCAAAAGCCGCATTGATCAGAGCAATGATTAGAGTCAATCCCTGCCCTCTCTTCCATTATCCAATGGGACAAGCTCCGGATGATTTTTACTATTGTGGAGAAAGTTCCCAAAAAGTATTAATAACAATAAAATCAATTGCGAAGAAATAGTTTTTATTTAGAATGCATTCCGGCTGGCTACCATTCAATACTCGCACTATCGAAATATAGCCAGCTTGCCGCAGCCCGTTCTTGCATACGACGTGGCTGCGGTAAATCTTCAATCTCTCGAAAAGATGCAAAACATTCTTTATATTTTCATGCTGCTGTCGCGGGAAACGCCTTTAGCAACCACATTGTCGTGACAGTTACCGCAATGGTCCATGATCACCCCCAACAATTGTGATATCAGGAACGGACGTCACTCGGATTCTGTGTACTGGCTGAATTACCACCACTAATCCAGAAATCACAGTCCTTGTCGTCATGCTTCTGTATTGGGTGGTATGAGTGGTCAGTATGTCGGACGGTAGTGGCAGAGATAAAGCCAAATTCGAAACCCTGCGATATTGCTATCGCAGGGTTTCGAATTTGGCGGAAGCGTAGACTGCTTTTCGCAAAACTAATTTAGTCCAATGCAATCTAATTAACCCTTCAATATCAGCAAGTTATTTACATCCCTCATGTAAAGCTGTTCAATCACATCCACTGAAAGCCACTCTCAATGGCATACCCAATGGCATACTGAATTTGCAGGTAAACCCATGGCTGTAATTACCGATACCAAAGCACGCAACTTAAAACCTGAAGATAAACCCATCCCTCACGGCATTGTCACCGGACTTGCTCTGCATCCCTCTTCAAAGCGTGGCAAAGGCAAATGGGTTCTCCGTTTTGTCAGTCCACAGACGCAAAAACGTCGTAATGCAGGTCTGGGCATTTACCCTGAAGTCAGCATCGCGGAAGCAGGAAAGCTTGCGAACGCGATGAGGGAACAAATTGCTACCGGAGTCGATCCGCTCGAATTGCTGCATGCCGAAAAGGTCGTAATCCCATCCTTTGAAGCAGCTGCCCGTAAAGTTCACGCAGAGCTCCTGCCCGGCTGGAAGAATGAGAAGCACGGTCACCAATGGCTGACGACACTGGAGAAACATGTTTTCCCTACTATTGGTTCCGTGCTGATCAGTAACATAACCGCGGCGAACGTTGCCACGGTGCTTCGCCCTCTTTGGCTATCTCGTTCAGAAACGGCGAGGAGGACTAAGCAGCGTATTCATACCGTTATGGCGTGGGGTTGGGCGCATGGTTATTGTTCTGCAAATCCTGTCGACGTGGTGTCGCTTCTGTTGCCCCAGCAGACAAGTGCCAGCCTACGCCGGGTTCACCAGCCTGCGATGCCCTGGCAAAACATCCCTCTGTTCATCGCGACTCACCTTGACCGGAAAGAAAAGTATGACGTCAGTCGGGCAATTTTAACTTTCGTCATCCTGACCGCCTGTCGATCTGGTGAAGCCAGAGAAATGCGCTGGTCTGAAGTCGACTTTCAGAGGTGCATCTGGACGATCCCTGCAGAGAAAATGAAAGCCGGTGTGCAGCATCGGGTTCCTTTATCAAACCAGGCGATGGCTGTTCTCAACACAATGCGCTGGATGCATAAAGATCTTGTATTCCCTTCCCCTCGGAAACAGATAGTTTTATCGGATATGGCCCTTACCTCATTTCTGCGCAGAGTCGAAGCTGAAAGCGATGTGCCGGGTCGAGTGGCTACAGCGCATGGGTTTCGTTCAAGCTTCCGTGACTGGTGTAGTGAGCATGGCTATCCGCGCGATCTGGCTGAACGCGCGCTGGCGCATACGGTCCAAAATAAGGTGGAAGCGGCCTATCACCGTACCGATTTGCTGGAGCAACGGAGACCGATGATGCAGGCTTGGGCGAATTACGTCATGAACAGCAGTAATTAACCCTGTTACCCGCCTCCTGTGGTTGTCAGGAGTGCGGGGATTCAGTGTGCTAATTTTTTTCAGCAACAACGCCGTCCAAAACACCTTTTTGTTCTGGCATTTTTTTCCACCATTTCAACAAAGTATCAGGAAGTGCATCTTCAGTGAGATCAATCAATCGTCGGTTCTGCTCACTTACTTTGACCTTCTTATTTATTTTTTTTGTTTCTTCATTATAAGCAACGATAAAATCCCATAGTGCGCGAGCAACAATCTCTGCCTGCTCTCTTTCACTCAACCCAATAAGTTCAGGACCTTTTTCCTTAAGCAATTCAGCCGCTTTATCCTTTACTATCTGGTTTTTATCTGCTTTGGCCTTACCGCCAGCCGCCGAAGCCTTTACTTTATTCCGTTGCTGAACGCCAAGATAGTTTTGCAGAAGATAATTTCCTTCATAAGATCCAAGATAATGCATCGCCTCCATAAGGTGATGAATACCTTCCTCCTTGCTCTTATGCTGATAGAGATACAAACTCAGATGGTAATGCAGCAAAGCATATTCAGCTCCATACTCAATCTTCCCTTCGTATCGCCACCCCCGTTCAAATTGAGATATTACGGATTTCAAATAGTCCTCATACGAATAATGAAACCCAGGTGCTGTCCGCTGCCGTTGGGCATCATCCAGTGTCTGCTGAATATAATATTTCAGTGCTTCAATCCCCTGAAATTTTTTGCCTGACGCTTCATCTGTTACAGCTATCCAGTCAAACTGTCCCGCTTGGCCCATCCTCTTTAATTTACTTAAAAAACAATCAGATGAAGTTATAAAAAATTGGTTTTCATCAGCCATTGCACACATAATCCATCCTCGTTAAATGCCATTTTCCTTACAAATTGTGCCAACAGTAATTTTTTACTCCAGCACAAGTCTGCCGTTGTTTTTCGGCCTCCGTTATTCTCGCTCCACCCCAATGAGACCTGACTGGAGCATATTCCCAAATGACCAAAAATTTTGTGCAGATACTGCGGATTCCTGTCGTTGCCAAACACCTCGGTGTCGGTAAGTCCACGATTTATGACTGGATGAACGAAAAATCACCGCGCTATGACCCGACGTTTCCACGCCCGATCCGCCTGGGCAAATCATCCGTTGGCTGGTTGGCTTCGGAACTGGACGAATGGCTGCTTAACCGTGCAAACGCTCGCGGCTAAACGCAAATGTTAAACCATACATGTCATGCAAAAAATTTTTTACTGCATGACCAACAACATTCAACGCCATTGATACATGCATCACCACAAAAAACCGCTGCAAATAATGCAGCAATAAATATCAATCCGGCACTGATGAGTTTTTGCTTCATCGGTGCCACAACAATAAGAAGAAGCGCCATGACTGGTAATAAAAAAATCAACGGGCAAGTTCTGCCAGATATCGAAACCGATGATCCAGCAGAAGCCATCACTATTTCACAAATGCCAATGAGCGAACCTGACAAATTAAATCCGTGCATCGTGAAGCGCACGCAGTTAAACATCTCCGATATTAACGGTAGACCTGAAACTATTCAGATTGAAGTTCGCAAAACACGCACGTTTGTTAAGCAAGAGGATAAGCAATCAACACTGCCGAAAGTAGCGCGGACTGATACAAACCAAGAAGAAGGAACAATGCCGACTGCACCCGAAACAGCATTGATGGACCAGCTGACTGCTGATACAGACGAACACGCCACCAGCGTGCCTGTACTGAAAACCGACGCAGGGATCAGCGATATTAGTAACAACGACGCTTCAGTTGATGATTCACCTTCAAACCAGAACGATGGTTTAGTAAAAACTGCCGCTAGCTCCACTGAAGCGGACTCACTTCCGGCACCTGCAACATGCGATGTACCTTTTACTGCGCCTGAAGCTTTGCAAGCTGAAGTCGCACCACAAACGCTTGCTGAACGCTGCGAAGCAGATCGCAACTTGCTGACACTGAAACGTCAGCCTTCAGTTATAGCGCCTCCGGATCCAAACTTCCAGGCTGGTTATGTCAGTTGGTCTGACCTGGTGCATAGCCGCTGGGTGGAATATTTCATCCATACCCCGCAGGTCAAAAAGTTGATTGCACTTGCTGTAAAAGCAGCACTCGGCACCAGCGCATGGGGTACCCCGATTCAACTGGTAAAAATGCTTGAGCGTATTCGTAATCTGGAAGACGAACAGGGTTGCTATAACGTTGTTGACGACAAGCCATTGGGCTTCCCGCACGCATGGCTCAAAGCCGGGCTTTGTGCCGTCTATCCGCCAGAGAATGGCGGTGGGCTGGTCGCCGAAAACTTCTGGATCGCACCGGAAATCATCGTTAAAAAAAATAATCAGATGTTACCCGCAGCCGCTGACCTGGCGAAAACCAGCGTCAGTCGGTTAAATTACGCCACAAACAATATGGCCCCAGGGCCGTGCCTGACAAAGAACAAGTTCATCACACGTTGCCTGGAAGGGAAAAGGGAAAATCACGTGCTGGAGTTCATTCGTTGTGGGATGCCACACGTCACCGGAGCTCCCATTATCGACCGGGAACCACCTGTCGTCGAGTTGCCATTACTCGGCCTGCTGTACCGTGAATGCACGCGTCATAAATATTTTGACCAGTACTGTAAGGGGCTGGAGCATCTGAATCTGTTGTTTGCCGAGCAAAGTGGTGTTCTGGAGGCTACTGCGCTGCTCTGTTTTGATGCTGTGACGATGGGCAACCCGGATAACATCATGGGTACACTGCTGCAAATGGCGACCGATACGTACCTGACAGCGGAGACTGAGGAAGCCCGTCAGGCCGGAAAAGATGCACTGATCGCACGGGTGCACGGCTGGCTGTATGAAACTTTTCAACTGGATATTTTGAGTGCTCCGCAAAAATTTGAGAAAAAGCTCTACACCCGCATGTTCAGTCACCCGCCGGTTCACCTGCACTGGTAACATTGACTAACCTTACGGCCCCGGATGATCCACACATTCGGGGCTTTTTTGCCAGCAGGGAAGCCTCAATGACAAAGCCAGCAAAAGACCGTAAACAAGCCCACTGCACCCGATGCGGTAAACTCGCCGCAACAGCTGCATTAAAACAAAAGCGTTATCTGTGTAAAAAACATTACCGGAAGTACGTCGAACGAAAGCGCCTGGAATACCTCAGTCCTCCTTTGCCGAAAGCACCGCCCCTTTCTCCCTGTGTCCGTCAGAACTGCGCTAATTTTGCCCCTCCGGGTAAGAAGTATTGCTGCGATGAATGCGCGCGACTTGCCCGCCGGATCATCGATGATGACAGCATCATGTGGCTGAACGCTTCTTCGTGGATGCGGAGTACAGAAGCTATGGTAAAACGCCATCCGCTGCAGTTCGCGTCACTGCAATGTGGTGATAATGACCAGCCCGACCGCGAACTGATAACACTGGCAGCGTTGCTGGAAGCTGCTGTCGATGTGGAATACTTTCAGCGCGGCGAGGCAGTGCAAACCACCGGCAAAAAAAGCAAAAAATGGCGCTTAAAGCTGAAACCGAAGATGCCGGTGCAACTCGGCCACCGCTATCCGGCCTCGGAAGGCGGCAGTAACGCCCGTCATGCATTAGCCCTCACACCCACGCTGATTAATAAAAAGCTGAACGCACGCGTCTTTGGCCCCGTGACGGAGTGGGGGGAAAAGTATTTTGGTGAAAATATTCGAATTAAGGGTAAGGTCATCCCCTGCAAGGGTGGGTTACTGCGGCAGATCCTGACGGTCAGTAATCAGACGCAGGTTACCAGGGTGCTACGTGGGAGTACGATGAAGATCTCACGACGCCAGAAGAGTACGAAAACAGAGCTACCTGCCCATCCGCTCATGCAGATGCTTCTGCATGAACTATTAAAACACGGCCCAAAAGATTGTCTGTATGGTCTCAAGGATATCTTGTGCTGTTTACCTGTCGGATATAATGAGATCATCGCCATAGCCTGCTTTATTGCGCTTCAAACACAGGATGTCGACAGCCTGCTAAAAACCCTCGCGATTCACCGTTTATTTCGCAGCCACAGGGGGATATCGCCACTGATTATTCAGCAAAGTGCGGTTGCCATGAATCTGCAAACGGAAGACTCACACCGTGCTCTCTACGGTACTTATGTCTACGATGTGCTGAGTAAAGCCCGAAAGGCTATTCGTCGATGCTTCGGTATCGACTTTGTGAAAGACCCCGACAAAATGGTCAAAACTTACCAGCGTATGTTCACCAGGCCACCAGCAGATTTTACGCTTAATCAGTTGGTATTGCTTCACCGTCGGGATCCGCGCCATCCGTATTATCGGTGTTGGCGGAAGATCAACGCTGCCGATTCGCCGAAATCATCCGCGTAGTGCCCGTCAAACTGCCAAAGATATCTTCGTTACAGGGTCTAACTTGACCCCACTTGTCTGCATGGAGAGATTTCCGCCGCGCTCCACTAACTTAATGCTACAATCCCACAACTTGTTGTGATCTTGAGCATCACGATAATCCGGACTGAGTTCCCTTTAAGGGATCTACTATTCCACACGGTTACCTCACCACCCTGAAAAATTAACATTTTCGGTTATGTTCTTTGCAACAATATAACCATGCTCTGCTATTTTATCGAAATCTTCAGTTCTAAATTTCTTAAGCGACGTAGAATAACCGCATGAAAATCTAGAAAGCTCATCATGTTGTTTTTTTACATTAGGGTTACTTATTCCGAAGTAAAATCCATTTTGAGACTTCATGATGTAGTTTACAAAAGCTCTAATCCTTAACGATCTCGACTGTTCTGAAATAATGTCGGCGACCCTTTTTAATCGCCATGGACTCAGTGAAAATGCATCAAACCCAACTTGTAGTGGGGCACCGGCATCAGAGCAAATTATTATTTCACTATCTTCTTTTGGGACCTGTTTGCTATGGTCAAAAAAAGGTTCAAGGCCCAAATTATCATATACACCACCATCATATATTCTAAGTTTCTTATAAGGTAGACTTACCTCGCTACAATTTAACCTATCGCCCCACTCACCTTTTAACCAACGAAAATGAGCCGTAGACAATGAGTACGGACCAATTCCACCAGGGAATGCTGCTGAAACTGATACAGCATCTGAGAGCAAAAAATCATTAGGACATGCATATCCTATAGTATAATCACCAATACTATCATTACGAAATCTAAATCTTTTCCCTGTCTCTGCGGTCGTGCCGTTTATAGACCACTCAGGGTATTTTCGAATATCAGAAAGCTTATATGTCACTCCCCATTTTTTATTTAAAACCTGAGAAAGTAGATTAGCTCTAGAGAATACAAACCTCCAGTTTTTAGGTTTCAAGAGCATTTTTATCATACCGGACTGTAGGCTTTTTTGGCACATTTCATTTCTTACCTCATCATAGACATGAGAGAGATAATAATTGGATGAAGGCCATTCCCCACTAGATTTTTGATAAATTAAACTCACAAGTAAACTGCCACCAGAAACTGTTGATATTTTACTTATGCTTTCAAGTTTTCCCTTTTCTGCAAGTAATCTCAACATACCTGCATGAAATGCCATTGCTCGTGTCCCACCACCTGATAAAGCCAGCGATATTTTTTTATCGAGAGTTCCATAAATCATCAGCCCTACCTCGCTTATGCTTTGATCCAAATCATATAAAAATACTTATCATCACATCATTATATTGAGCTACAAGAAAAAGGCAATATCATAAGGTTAGTCAATGGCTGCGGATTCTAAGTACACTCGATTTCGTTCGTACATGCTTGAAGATAAAGGTGGTTCATATTCTTACTTTGATGGGAATTTTTTTACATTAATTGAAGCGAGACTCAACAATGCCAATAGACAGAATTTAAATGATGAAATGGCATTATGTGGAGCATCTAAAATACATTGCCTCCATATTACCTCATGGGATAGTGATCATTGCAAATATTCAGAGCTGGAAGAAATACTTGGCAGCTTCAAGCCAGGAAAAATAGAGTATCCAGGATATGAGCCGCATACTGACAATGGTGAAAAGTGTTTGGAGGCAATATTCAAATATCAGAACGAAACTCTACGCCAGAGAAATAAAAAAATCACAGCAATTTCAATAACACCTTCTTATATCAAGAGTCTGGATAAAGCAAGGGCGCTAAAATATTCTGATGTTGTTTATAATCCATTGGAAATAGACACTAATAATGCAAATAATAGATCCACAGTAAAAATATTCAGAACAGGGTCATTTAACGTGCTAAGTTTGGGTGATGTCGAAAGTGAAAACATTGCTTCATACTTAAGAGAGTTATCCACTATAAAAAATGAAGTGGATGTAATGATAATGGCTCACCATGGAGCTGATAATGGTTTCACTACGTCGGCCTTCTTAAAGAAAGTTAAACCACTGGTTGCAGTGGTAGGTTCTAATTTTGCGAATCAATATGATCACCCAAAACAAGAAATAAGAGACATCCTGTATCAGGAAGGTATCAAGCTTTGTACAACAAAAACAGGTGATGTAGTTATTTATTCAATCAAAACTAACACTGGTGAATTCCGAGTAGATAACTACATTGCGAAAGGCCAAGTAATTAACAGCACAAAAGATTTCATTGCAAAGAAAAGGGAGTTATTAAAACACAGTCCTGACACTCTTACTGCAAAACTAAAATACAGTAAAAGAATCTATTGAAACAATAAACAGCACCGCAGCAACTGTTTCAATAATTCACTCCAGATAAACATTCATAAAGAAGTAGGTCAAAACCTATGGCCTGCTTTATCACCGGGAATGAAATTTCACTTATTGGCTTTTTTAAATTATATTTTTATCATCTAAATAGCCGCGCGGAATAGTAGATCCCTTAAAGGGAACTCAGCCCGGAGTGTGTGATCTGATCAATCGCTGAATATCTCAAATCACCAAGGGGACTGAGCGATGCCGATCATTGACCTGCCCCCCGAAAACTAAGGTGTTCTGCTGCAAGCAACGTTTTCTCTTGGCCCACGCTTTACAGGTTAGTGATCTGCACCCAATTTTTTGACACAAAATTTTCTATAGAAAGGTCTGCTCCTGGTACTTACCTGCCTCTCAGACTCCCATCTATGGATCATTTCTTCTTCTCCTTACTTTCCTGGAGTGGGAATAGCCACCAGCGCAAAGTGGCGCGCGAGCGACACGTCGCTTCCTGTTGCATCCACGTGACCTGCTGGCGTGCGCACGGCACGTCGTCAGGGCTCGTCTATGCTCACTGGCTACGCAGCATGTCGTCGACTCGCTGTCCCCTCTAATGAAGTCACTGCTGTCGTAGCCTTCACACGCTCGCCCGCATCACAGGCTGACTGGTTAGCGCGCTGGTCGCACGCTATTACTAACGCAATCAGGCTTTCCCCTGCACGTATATCCATTTGCAATCCGTCTGTGCTCGTGCACTTATCTGTTCTGTCTGTGCGCATCAGGCACCGGTTATGGAGGCGCTGATGCAGGCCAATCCGCAGGTTCGCTACGTCTTTAAAGAGTGGCCGATTTTTGGCGCACGCAGGCCGACGTCGATGGATACCGCTGAGACCGGTTTGCAGATCTGGCACCAGAAAGGCGCAGCCACGTACCTGGCTTACCACAATGCAGTGTTTGCAACCGGGCATAATGAAGGCAAATTAACGCGGCAGGACATCCACCGCGCCTCAGTGAAAGCTGGTAAACCGCATTCTGAGGAGAATACTGGCTTGTACGTTATAGCACTCACAGATCTGAATCCCACATCAAATCACTCAACCTGAGTGAGCGATTATTCCGAATGAACACTCAAAATGAGCGAATTATTTTTATTACGCTCACACATCACCGCAAATAGCGTTTATTTCCCATTCGAAAGTGACTTTTGTCACATTTTATCAATCAGTTTCAGCAGATAACACGACCGTGTATCCCTCACCGAGACTGATTATGTCATTTGATATCCGTTCCACCCTGTTACAACTTCTGTCGCTGGACGCCATTCCCGGCTTCGAAGGTCCGGTGGCTGATGTTATTGAGCCACAACTTGCCCGCCATGCCATCTGCACCCGCCGCGATGTACTGGGCAACGTGATTGCACAATATGGCAGTCAGGACCCCGACGCGCTTCGGGTCATGGTATTCGCCCATATGGATGAAGTCGGGTTTATGGTGCGCAAAATTGAAACGAACGGATTTATTCGTTTTGAACGGGTTGGTGGCCCGGCGCAAATCACCATGCCCGGCTCAACGGTCAACCTGCAGGGCAGTAAAGGCAACGTTCCTGGCTGCATTGGTATCAAATCCTACCATTTCAGCAAAGGCGACGAGCGCACTCAGCCGCCATCCATTGACCATTTATGGATAGATATCGGCGCAGCCAGCAAACAGGACGCGCTCAGCATGGGCATCAACGTCGGTACGCCCGTTACCCTGAATAATCCCCCACGCCTCCTGGGCAACAACCTGGTTTGTAGCAAAGCGCTGGATAACCGTCTGGGATGCACTGCCCTGCTGGGTCTTGCAGATAAAATCGCCGACCAGAAGCTGGATATCGCGCTATTTATCGTCGCCGCCGTCCAGGAAGAGTTTAATATTCGCGGCATCCTGCCTGCCATCCATCATGTGCAACCCGACCTGACCATCGGTATTGATATTACGCCTTCCTGCGACACTCCGGATCTGGTGGATTATGCCGATCTGGTGATTAACCAGGGACCGGGTATTACCTGCCTCAATTACCACGGACGCGGTACGCTGGCCGGGCTAATCACCTCACCTGCGGTACTCAACTGGCTGGAGAGCACGGCGGCGGCGCACCAGATCCCGGTTCAGCGCGAAGTCGCCCCGGGCGTCATTACCGAAAGCGGCTATATCCAGCTCCAGCAGGAGGGCATTCTTTGCGCCGGGTTGTCTGTCCCCTGCCGCTACACTCATTCACCCGCTGAAGTCGCCAGCCTGCGCGACCTGCAACACTGCATCGACCTGCTGGCCTGTCTGGTTCTGGCAAAAGCCAACACCTTCCCGTTAACTGCAAAATCCCTGAGGACTTCATTATGAAAAAGATCCTTGTCGCCTGTGGCACCGGCATGGCGACGTCCACCATGATCGCCCAGAAAATCACCCGTTTTCTGGCTGATAACCATATCCAGGTTTCCACCAGCCAGTGCAGCCTGAGTGAAATTCCACTTAATAAGCAGGGGGTCGATCTCATCGTCACCTCCATGAAAACCAGCACCGACTACGGCGTTCCTGTCCTGAATGGCGCGCCGTTTCTTACGGGGATCAATGATGCGACAGTCAGGCAGCAGCTGATTGATTTGCTGAAATAAGCGGGAGAAAATCACCATGCTTGACTACTTTCTGTCTCTGGGGGGCACCGTATTCGTCCCCGTCATCATGTTTATTATCGCGCTGATTTTCCGCATCCCGTTTCTCCAGGCAGTGAAATCCGGCGTCACTATCGGCATTGGCTTTGTCGGTATGGGGCTGGTGATTGTGATGGCGATAGACAGCTTAAGCCCGGCAATTAAACTGATGATCGCCCGTTTCGGGCTGCACCTGAATCTGCTGGACGTGGGGGCTGGCCCGGCATCCGGCGTGGGCTATGCCACCGCCGTTGGCGCTATCGTGATCCCCGTTATCTTCCTGTTCAACATTGTGTTGCTGGTCACGCGGCTTACAAAAACCATGAACGTGGATATCTATAACTACTGGCACTACGCCATTACCGGGGCCATCGTCAATATTCTTACCGGCAGCCTGGTCTGGGGCGCAGTCGCAGCCATGTGCCACGCGGCGTGGTCGTTGAAAATGGCCGATATCAGCGCTAAACGGGTGCAAAGCATCGTCGGTCTTGAAGGGATCTCCATCCCCCAGGGCTGGGGCACCAGTTCGGTTCCCATTGCGCTGGCGCTGGAATGGGTCTACCAGCGTATCCCGTTTATGAAAAACAACAACATCGATGCCAGCGAAATCCAGAAGCGTTTCGGCATGATTGGAGATCCGGTGATCATCGGTGTGATCCTGGGCATTCTCTTTGGCCTTGCTGCCGGATACGGCTTTAAAGACCTGGCGAATCTGGTTATCACCGTAGCCGCCATTATGGTGCTGTTTCCGCGCATGATCCGCCTGATTGTCGAAGGATTACTGCCAATTTCCGACGGCGCACGCCAGTTTCTTCAGAAACATTTCCATGGCCGCGAGCTGTATATCGGCCTTGACAGCGCCGTCACCCTGGGTCATCCCACGACCATCGCCGTAGGCCTGCTACTGATCCCCGTCATGCTGATTATCGCCGGTTTCCTGCCGGGCAACCGGGTGCTGCCGCTGGCGGATCTTCCCGTTGCCCCGTTCTTTGTCTGTATGGCAACGGTGATTCACCGAGGCGATTTTCTGCGCACCCTGATAACCAGCATCATCACCATGATAATGGTCCTGCTGATTTCCACGCATTTCGCACCGTTCTTTACCGACATGGCCGCGAAGGGGGGCTTCAGTCTCGCCCGGGGCGGGGCACAAATCACAGCGCTGTCGGTCGGCAACCCGTTCGCCTGGTCGATTAGCGAACTCATGGGTATGGGAATTATTGGCATCATTATCTGTATGGGTATCACCGCACTGGTCGTTATCGGTTTACGCAATCGTGAACTTTCCGCATGATTTTTATCTGTTAATGGAGAAGTAAGTATGTCCTGGCTTAAAACTGTTGTAGGTAGCGATAAAGCGGTCATTGCCATGTGTCACCTGCGTGCGTTACCGGGAGATCCGGGTTTTGACCACCAGAAAGGCATGAACTGGGTTATCGACAAAGCGCACGACGATCTGATGGCCCTGCAAAACGGTGGTGTGGATGCGGTGATGTTCTCCAATGAATTCAGCCTGCCCTACCTCACCCGTGTAAAACCGGAAACCACCGCCGCGATGGCGCGCATTATCGGGCAGTTGATGGGGGAAATCCGCGTGCCTTTTGGGGTGAATGTCCTGTGGGATCCGGTGGCGTCCTTCGATCTGGCGATGGCGACCGGCGGCAAATTTATCCGTGAAATCTTTACCGGTGCCTACGCCAGCGATTTTGGCATCTGGAACACCAGTGTGGGGGAGACTATTCGCCACCAGCACCGGATTGGCGCATCAGAGGTGAAAACGCTGTTCAATATCGTACCGGAAGCCGCCGTGTATCTGGGCAACCGGGATATTCGCGCCATCGCCAAATCCACGGTATTCAACAACCACCCGGACGCGCTGTGCGTCTCCGGCCTGACGGCTGGCAGCAAAACGGATACGGCGATCCTGAAAATCGTTAAAGAGACGGTGCCGGAAACGGTCGTTTTTGCCAACACCGGGGTGTGTCTTGAGAACGTGGAGGAACAGTTGTCTGTCGCCGACGGCTGCGTGACCGCAACCCATTTCAAAAAAGACGGGATATTTGACAACTTTGTCGATGAGGCCCGGGTGGCCCGCTTTATGGAGAAAGTGCATCAGATGAGAGGATAAAACGAGGCCGTTTTGCAACGGCCCCGCCCCATCATGACAACGGCCCGGCTCCTTCGCCAAAAGTTCGCCGGGCCTTTATTAATCGCTATTACGCGAAAGGAGTCAATATGCTGATCCTGCATTCCCGTCTGGCCCAGGCCAGAAAGCGGGCAACAGACTGGCGACAGGCGCTGGAAGTGGCGCTTGCTCCCCTGCATTCCACGGGCTATACCCACGCGGGTTATTGCCAGGGCGTTATCGATAATACGCTGGAATGGGGGCCGTATTATATCGTCGCCCCCGGCGTCGCCCTGCCCCACGCGAGGCCGGAACAGGGTGCAAGGGCTAACGGTATCGCCGTCACCACTCTTGAGGAGCCAGTATGTTTCGGCCATGAAGACTGCGACCCGGTATGGCTGCTGTTTGCGCTGTGTGCCACCGACGCCAGCGCCCATCTGGCCACCATTCAGCGCATCAGTGCGCTGCTTGACGATGAGGACCTGCTGGCGCAACTGCGTGAGGCACACACCGACAGCCAGCTACTGTCTTTACTGAACGCCTGTGAACATCAGGAGGAATAGATGCAAACACTTCATCCGTCCCTGGCCTCTGCCGATCCGCTGATCCTCGGTGAAACCCTCATCCGGCTGAATGCCCTGCCCGTCGGCACGCTACACATTGATATTGAAGACACCAGTTTTATCAGCAATATCACCTTCGGTATGAAAACCATCAACGCTGTCGCCCACAGCACGCCCCACCTTCTTTCCTTTCACCTGATGCTGGCCAACCCACGTCCGTGGCTTGAGTGGATTGCGCCTCTCAGGCCCGGCTGGATTTTTTTCCACGCGGAAGCGCTGGCTAATCCTGCCGAAGACCTGGCCGCCATTCGCCGCACCGGAGCCAAAACCGGGCTGGCGCTAAATCCGGCCACACCCGTTGCCAGCTACGCCTACCTGCGCGAACACCTGGATGGCCTGCTTATCATGACCAGCGAACCCGACGGTGAAGGCCAGCGTTTTATTCCGGCAATGGTGGGCAAAGTGGCTGATGCCGCCGCACGCTTCCCAAAAACCGCCATCTGGGCCGACGGCGGTGTGGATCCCGCCGTTGCGCCAGCGCTACGGAAAAGTGGCGCACAGCACCTGGTGCTGGGGCGTACCGTCTTCAGCCACAGCGATATATCCCGGGCCTTACAGGCATTTGCGGGGGAATAACATGAGCCAGCAGCGCAGCGAACGGATCGGCAATATTCTGCATTACCTCTGGCTACACAACCAGCTCAGTATCCAGCAGGCCCATGAGCTGTTGGACTACGCCCTGGCCACGCTGCGGCGGGATTTTAACTATATTGCCAGCCACTATCCAGGCATGGAGCGCTACCACGGGGGGCTGCGTTTTAGTGTCAGCAGTGCGGATAAAGAGTTTGTTTTCGACATGAAAAAGAGCATCAATACCGATGCAAAAAAGGAGATTGCCCGGCTGGCGCGCCAGTACATTCATCCCAACGACTTCATCATTCTTGATTCCGGCACCACCTGCCTTGAGCTGGCGCACATACTGGATATTCCCGCCCGCGTTGTGACAACCGATGTGAATATTGCTCACAGCCTTGCGCAAATGAGTCATGTGGAAAGCTATATTATCGGCGGAATGATCCGCTCAGGCTATTTTACCGTCGGTGAAAGCCTGGCTACGGAAATGCTGAACACCTTCTCGGTGGAACAAGCATTTATTTCCTGTGATGCACTGTCGCTGGATGCCGGTATTACCAACGCCACGCTGTTTGAAGTGGGTGTTAAGAAGGCCATCATCCAGCGCGCGAAAAGAATTATTCTGCTGGCCGACCACAGTAAATTTGAGCAAACTAACCTGTATACCATCAGCACCCTTTCCTGTATGCACTGCGTCATCACTGACAAAGCACTCCCGGATGCTATTTACAGACGTTATAAACAGGCGGGGGTCAATATTATTCGCTAACAGCCCATGCCTGTGGCATGGGCTGAAGGTACGATTACACTGCCGGGATTGATAATTCTGAATGGAAGATATTATTGGGGTCGATGCTGGCTTTGGTGGCCTGAAGCATCGCCGCCTTGTCACCATAATAGAGTGACAGCCACTGCGGGTCTACCATCGTTTTGGCCTCGTCAGTATATTTCATATCAACATCCGGATAGTTGATATAACACCCTTCGTAGTTATCACTATCATAAGGTTTGCCGCCATAATCGGCAAAATATTCCGTATAGAAGCGCCACATCCAGTCGAGATAAAACTCATCATCAGCGGCATCCAGCCAGTAAACCTGAAACTGCGATTTCAGTATCGAATGGCGCTGGTGTATCGATGTCGGATCGGTTGTTTCGTTATGGGTATTGATGCAACCACCATAGCTGTCGTACTGCACCAGCATCTGGTTGATACGTGTTTCAGCGGGATTGTTCAGCCAGGCCCATAAAGTATTCAGTTCCTGCTGCCCGAACTGTCCTTTCTGGTATGACGATTTATATTTACCCCTACGGTTATCACCCGATGTATTCATGGTCTGGGTTGCATACAGCCAGTCCATCAGGCGAGCATCGCCCACCGGATCCTGCAACATCCTGCCAGGCTGGCTGGTTGCCAGCATTGGCCCGTGCGTTTTCACCTCTTCGTTCACCTGCGGCGTAAAGCCCGCCGCCGAGTTCATGGCATTCACAAAATCAATAAACGGCTGATCCTGCACGCCGCCCACGGTACCACTCATACCGGTATACTGGATGACCAGTTTGATATCTCCGGCAGTCCTGTGCTGTACCTTTAGCAGCGTAAAAAGTCCGCCGTTGGCAAGCGCCGGATCGCTGTTACTCCAGTCAGCATCATGATCGGCAAACCACTGCCAGTAGGTGCGCATGAAGTTATCAAACTGCGCCTGCGTGGTGAAATTGCTCCAGGGATAGGCCAGCGTTAACAGATAGACCGTCTGCGGTGCGACAGGCAGTTCGCTGAAATAGTAATTCAATATGATGCCAAAGTTCCCCCCCCCAGCGCCGCGACAGGCAATAAACAAATCCCGCTCGCTGCCGGTGCTGTTAAGACTGACGTGTTTTACTACCAGTCCTGTAGCGCTGCCGTCCGACACCAGAATATCCACGCCCGACAGCCAATCCACCGTTGTACCGTGCATCCGGGACAGCAGGCCAAAACCCCCACCGGCAATATGCCCGCCTGCGCCGACTGCATAGCAGGAACCGCCCGGAATGGTGCGGTTTGCCGATTTATACAGGCTGTTATAACCATCCCAGTTCTGATTGCCGCTGGAAAGTGAGAATTTGTAATGTGCAGAAGCATCCCAGGGTGAAGTCACATTACCGGTTTCATCGTAACGCATTCCCTTCATCTCACTGAGATCGATAATCGCCAGTGGCTGGCTGCCATCCTCTTTCAACTTGTTGGCAACCAGTCCTTCATAGCAACTTCCCCCGCTGCGCACCGTGATCCGCCGTCCCTTTGCCAATGCGTCATTACCAGCATCGATCACCGCCTGTGCGGAATCGCACAGATAAATATAATCAGCACCCTCATCGTCAGGCCAGCGCAAATTAAACCCTTTCTGCAACGTCTGAAAACGTGTATCCGTGTTATTCACTACCGTAAAGCCAGACATATAAACCTCTCAAAAAAGGAGAACAACATTAATAATGAGGCGGCCATGACAGGCCATCCCCTGAAGTGACATAACGTTAATATCCTTTCGCAGCATTAAAATTCGTGAGACAGTGACAACTTTTACAATAAACACAAAATCAGGCAATCATTGACAAACTCACAAATTTCGTATCAACTACACACAATTAATTCCCCCAATAATAAAACTGACAATATTATGCATTAATCTTGTCGGAAGACTGCATCTTCAGGGTTAAAACAAATATTTTTCATCCCACTGAAAGAAAACTACTATATTTTTATTTAGTGATGAAATTCATTATTTTCAGTGCAGAAGATGGCGTTGTATTATGGAGTGACATTTTAGGAATGGTTCTGTAAATGTGAAAACACATTTTCAGGATTACAACATTTCGATTCAGGAATCAAAATCTAAATAGCTTATATGGACACCTCTCCGATGCAAGCACCGGCAGGTCTCTTTCTGACAAAGTAGCCACACACATATATCCGGCTTCGTGAGCCCTGATGAACATCCGTACTCTCTGTCCTCATTAGTGCCATGGCTTTTAGCAGCCCAGCTATTTGTCAGGTTCACAGAGAGTCGGTTCTACCTGTCAGCACATCAACTCTTTGGACTTATTAAAATCAGTAGGTTACATTGCTTTGTATTCTGTCTTATTGTTTACCAGCGCCCAGGCCACACGGGCATTCTTATTAGCCAGCGCCACGACGGCTTTATTCACTCCACTCCGGGTGATAATACCTTTCAGCCATCGCTGCAGCCCGTTGCACTGTTCATCCGGGAGGTTAATCACCCGGTAAACCACGGATCGGGCTCCGTGGATAAGTAACCCACGAAGATAACCATCTCCCCGTTTAGTTATACCCAGAAGCCTGATTTTTCCGCCGCTGCTGTGCTCTTTTGGCACCAGCCCCAGATAACTGGCAAAATGTCGGCCATTCTGAAAATCGCTGCCGTCACCCAGAGCGACTGTCAGGGCTGACGCACCCAGCGGCCCGATGCCCGGCATGCTTTCCAGCCGGAGTGTATCCTCATTTTGCTGGCTGATATGGGCAAGACGCACGTCAAGCTCTTTAATCCGACGCTGACTGGCCTGTAGTTCTTGCAGCATTTCGTGAAACAACTGCCGGCTGAGCGTGGTCAGGTCATTTTCCGCGTCTTCCAGATAATCCGGCAGACACGCCATGATCTTGTGCGCACCTTCCGGCATCGCAATGCCGTATTCCAGGCCTAACCCCCTAATCTGATTGATGAGAGCCGTTCTGTTTTTCATCAGGCGCTGGCGAACCCGGTGCAGACACTGAATATCCTGCTGCTCAAGGGATTTTTCCGGTACATAACGCATCCCCGGACGGCTGTCAGCCTCAACAATTGCGACAGCATCATTTTTATCGTTCTTACTGCCCATTCTGAAAGGAGCAACATACTGCGGGCTGATTTGTTTTACTTCATGTCCGTGATTACTGATCTGACGGGCCCAGTAATTTGCACTACCACACGCTTCCATCACAATGCGGGATGATGGCTGTTGAGCAATAAAGGCCAGCAGTTTTTCACGGGTGATCATTTTATTGACTTTCTTCTCACCCTGCACAGAAACGATGTGTACCTGAAATACTCGCTTTGCCAGATCAATTCCGATAATTTGTTCCACGGGACACCTCTTCATAATTGCTGTTGGTTTGCACTTACAGCATGGCTCACTGAAGTCTTTGTGGAGAGGTGTCCATTTCATTAGCGCCTAATACCGCTACACTTTTGCCAGCCCATGTTTGCCTCCAGGGAATGGGCTGACGGTTTCCATAAAATGGCGAACTTTTTCAACAGTTGCCACATTGAGCGGCGCTGATGAATGCGCATTATTGTGTCGTGAAGTGCCTGCCATAGCCGTTCCACATGATTCACCCATGCCGAGTAAACCGGCTGATCAATAACCCTGAACTTCGGTTTCTCCTTCAGCCAGCGCTATGTTCCCGACTTTTGTGGATAATGTAATTGTCCACGATCAGCGTGATGGTTTTCGCCCACCGGTACGTCACTTTAAGCCGCTTCAGCAGGCTGA
Source organism: Enterobacter sp. E1 (assembly GCF_016809815.1). Lineage (NCBI taxonomy): Bacteria > Pseudomonadati > Pseudomonadota > Gammaproteobacteria > Enterobacterales > Enterobacteriaceae > Enterobacter > Enterobacter sp. E1. Next base: position 455,844 of record NZ_JAFBJM010000001.1, read on the forward strand.
TAAACAGCGCCGAACTTTAGCTGTTGCCGCCCACATAGCTGACTTTGCCCGTTCCGCAGTGCTCCGGCCAGATAGTATTTTTCGTTTTGTCCCGGCGTCACCACGCGTTTTTGTTGCCCGAGTAGCTGCCAGTCTGCACCGATTTTGGGATTGAGATGGATATCCACTTCATCTTCATAAAAAACCGGATGCTCCGCACTGCATTCGTCCAGCACGTTGTGGATTGCCGCCATCTTTTCATCCTTATACGGGTCACGGATACGCAGAGTTGGCGCAGCCCTACGCCACACAAGCCCCGCAGACGGCAACCAGCTACTGACACGCGCGGGAGAGGTACTTGCAGTGGAGCCGACATCAGCGTCACCATTACAGCTGAGATCTTCCCGCTATCCCTTCAGCACTGGCTATGCATTGCCATCGTTTTTTAGCGCTGAACGGTTATTCCGCCAGGGCGGGATGCTGCTGATAATAACCGCCCTACTCTCTCTAACTGCCGGAACCTTGCTACGGCGCTATCTCCTCAAGTACACCACACCGGCTGAAAACCTTCGAAAAGCGCTGGAGCGGGGAGAAATCATTCCGTATTACCAGCCTGTTGTGAACGGACAAACGGGGGATATTGAAGGCCTTGAGGTCCTTGCCCGCTGGAAACATCCGCGTGCCGGGTTTATACCCCCCGACGCCTTCATCCCCGTGGCAGAAAAAAGCGGATTAATTATCCCGCTAACTCACTATCTGATGCACCAGGTGCAGGCCGTCCTCGCTCCGGTTATTCATCACTTCCTCGATAATCTCCATATCGCCATCAATATCACCGCAGCACACGTGAACACGCCGCAACTGGTCGATGAGTGTCAGGCCTTTCTGCAGGCGTTCGGCCAGAAGCCCGTCAGGCTGGTACTGGAAATTACGGAGCGCGAGCCCCTGGACATCACTGCTGACGTGCAGACCCGAATGATGATACTTCGCGAAATGGGGGTAATGCTGGCGCTGGATGATTTTGGCACTGGCTATTCCGGGTTGTCTTATCTGAACGATGCGGCTTTTGACTTCATCAAAATCGACAGGAGTTTTGTCAGCCGCATCAGTGCCGAACCAGAGTCCACCCGCCTGGTGGACTGCGTTATCGATATGGCCCGTAAACTGTCACTAAGTATTGTGGCTGAGGGGGTTGAGACACCCTTGCAGGTTGATTATCTGAATCGTCAGGGTATTCAGTTGCTACAGGGCTATTATTTTTATCGTCCGGTGCCGCTCCCGAAACTGGTCAGAGCGGTCATGACCCGCGAAGCCGACCGCTACAATAAGGCAGCCTGGTACCCTTGCCAGCCAGCAGGTGAGGTAAGGATACCAGACGGCATCTCTGGCATCGTACGAACACTTCGCCACGCCCCGGATGATGGCAGGAAAATTGTCCGTAATACTGTACGAACAAGTAACACCTATAGAACCCAAGTGAGAAAATGACGATCTGCCATGGCAGAAAGGCCACCGACAGCAAATTTAGACGCCAGATCGAGAAACTCGCGCTTGCTGATTTTGCCGAGCACGCAAAAATCGAAGTGTTCAAGGAGTTCCGGAGGAAGTTTTTCGCTGTCATTCTGGTCATTTGCAGGCCCCATGCGTGGAAACAGGGTAAATAATGGTCTGCCCGCGGCGATTTTGTAAACTTATCATGCGTAAACCTCTCGTTTCTGCTCGCCGGTTGTCAGCGCCGGAAAGAATTTTATGGTACAAAGTACCAGCCCTTCATCTTTACTTTCAGGACGCGCCATGGCCTTTTCCATCGATATTATTTCCTGCATAACCGACCGCTTTGTGGAGCTGACCGCCACGGAAAAGCGCATCGCACAGTTTATTCTCGATGACGTGCAGTCTGCCGCCACGCTGCCGATTGCAGAAATGGCGCGGCTGACCGAGACAAGCCAGGCGTCGATTACCCGCTTTGCCCGCGCAATCGGCTGCAAAGACGTGCGGGAGCTCAAGGTGAAGCTGGCTCAGTCGCTGGCGGTGGGCCAGCGCTTTATTCTTGACGTGCCCGACCTCGAAGGCGTGCAGGGGATCTATGAAACTATCATTAACGTGCTGGATATTAACCGTCGGGCGCTCGATCCTGACTCGCTGAAAAAGGCCGTGGAATGGCTGAGCGACGCGCGGCAAATTCTGGCGATTGGCATGGGCGGCGGCTCCACGATCTGCGCCCAGGAAGTGCAGTTCCGCCTGTTTCGCCTCGGGCTGCCGGTCGTCAGCCAGAGCGACGGCCTGCTGGTGCGCATGATGAGTTCAGCCGTAACGCCAAACGACGTGGTGCTGGCGCTCTCGCTCGGCGGCTATACGCCGGAGATTATTGAAAGCGCGGCGATGGCAAGACAGTACGGTGCAAAAGTTATCGCCATTACCCCGGAGGAGACGCCGCTGGCGGCCAACGCCGATGTCGTGCTGCCGCTCATCGTGCGGGAAAACGACTACATCTTTAAGCCAAGCACCTCGCGCTATGCGATGTTAGCGATGGTGGACGTGCTGGCAACGGAGCTGGCGATGGCGAATAAAAATCAGGCGAAGGACCGGCTGCGGCGTATCAAACTGGCGCTCGACAGCCACCGCGGCGGCGTGGACCGGCAGCCTTTAGGGGATTAAACAGATGGAGGGCGCTAACGCTTACCCACACCGCGGTTCGCGCCATCCAACATTTATCTTTTAAAAAGCAGTCATAAACTGCCGGGCTTTTTCTCGCGTTGTTTCCACACTCTGCCCGGCGCGATACAAATCGCCGCCCAGCCCCGCGCCCGCGCAGCCTGCGCGCATGTATTCACCCAGGTTTTCAGGCGTAACGCCGCCTACCGCAAGCACTGGCACCTCCGGCGGCAATACGGCTTTCAGCGCTGAAATATACGCCGGGCCAAACGCCGAGGACGGGAAGATTTTCAGCCACTGCGCTCCCGCTTCCAGCGCGGTAAAGGCTTCGCTGGCGGTGGCGCAGCCGGCACAAACCAGCATGCCTGCTTCTACCGCCCGGCGGATCACCGCAGGGTTGGTATTCGGCGTAACCACCAGCTTTGCGCCTGCCCGAGCCAGAAAATCCACCTGTTCGACTTTCAGCACCGTTCCTGCGCCAATCAGCGCTTTTGCACCGTATTGATCAACCATATCCGGAATACTTTGCTGCCAGTCAGGCGAGTTAAGCGGGATTTCAATATAGCGGAATCCCTCTTCAATCAGCGCCCCGACGTGATCGCCGGCTTCAAACGGCCGGATACCGCGCAAAATGGCGACCAGAGGTTTAGCGTCTTGCATCAAGAATGCTCCTTATGCCCTGCTGGAATGCAGCGTCACCCGCAAGTTCATTGACCGTCATGCCCACCGTCTCAAACGCCAGCCGATAGCGACGGCAAAGCGATTCGCTGCCGACCAGCGTGAGGCTTTCGACCGGGCCGCGCATTGCCGCGACTTCAGCCCCGATCAGCAGACCGGAAAGCCATTCGCTGACGGATTCCTGCGGCAGCTCGCCAAGTACCCTGAGCGCACGCGCTTCAAAGAGAGAGAAAACCTGCCCAGGTGCTTCAAGCCCGCGATGCAGACCAGCCTGAAACGCACCGGCATCTTCACGCTGCTCCGGCAGCCCTTTGCCGATCAGCGAGTTGTTCATCAGAAGATGGTGCAGTTCGCCCGTCATCGCCGTAGAAAATTCACTGACCGCGCCGTGGGTCACCTGCACCCATTTACTGTGCGTGCCGGGCAAAACGAAACGGGAGGCAGGCACAAGCTGCATCGCACCAAGCAGCTGGGTTTCTTCCCCACGCATGACGTTTCGTGATGTCTTCAGGCCCGGCACGATCCACACCTGCGGCGCGACTTCAAAAAGCCGCGCGCTTAATTCATGCAGCGACACCGGACAGGGCAAATACGGCACGGGCTGCCAGCCCGCGTCGCTGCCGATCATGCCGGCCATCACCACCGGTACGGCTTCTCTTTTGCGCCACGGCTCAATGTATTTATCGAACGCTTCACGCGTGGTTTGCCCGGCCAGGCGGCTTACGCCGTAAGGCAACTGCAGGCTGTCCACGCACTGTTGATCCCGGTACAGCCAGGCGCGCAGATGCGTGGAGCCCCAGTCGATAGCGATATAGCTCTCGCTCATCGTGCGTTCTCCGTTGCGCGTTTCCCCAGCGGGACCGGCACGGCTTCGGGCTGGCTTTCACGTTCACGGGTAATCATCTCCAGCGCTTCCTCCCGGCTCATTTTGCTGGCCGGCGTCACCAGGGTCACGACAACCGCAAAGCCCAGGCTCGCCAGCACGGATGGCACGACGGGGTTGCCCCAGAAGCTCATCCAGCCGTCGTTAGCCAGCACAACCATTGACGTCCCTGCCCCGCCAATCAGCGCGGCCAGCGCGCCCTGCCAGTTAAAACGCGTCCAGAAGCGTCCCAGCATCGAGCAGATAAACATCCCGGACATGATCATCGAAATCATTTTGGTGATGTAGCTGATGATGTCGTTGGAGGTCAGAGCGAACAGCAGCGCCAGGCCGATCACCAGCACCAGGAAAATACGCGACATACGAATCGCTTTTTTCGGCGCGGGCATATGGCCGGTCACCAGCGTGTATAGGTCGCGTAGCATGATAGAAACCGCAGCGATGGCATCTGAGCTGCCCGAGGACATGTTTGCAGACATTCCGGCAATCAGCACCGCCATCGCCAGCACCGGCGGCAAAACCTGGGTGGCAAACAGGAAGGCAAAGCCGCTGTTCTCTAACGCCGGGTTCATGGTGTATGCCGCCATGCCGATAATCGCTGGCAGGAAGGAAAAGCCCAGATACAGCAGGCCGGTAATCACGAAGGATTTACGCACCGTGCCCACCGTTTTCGCGGAATAAATACGCTGGCGGTAAGAAGGCGTTGCCAGCACGCCGACGCCAATCACCATCGCCAGAGAAAACGCGGGAAGAATGCCCAGCTTATCAACGGCAAACAGGCTCTGTGCGGTCGGGTCAACGGCCTGCTGAATGTGGCTCCAGCCGCCGACGTGGTGCACGGCAAGCCCGGCCATCAGGATAAAACCAATAAACAGAATTAATGACTGCACGGTGTCAATCCACACCACGGCGGAATAGCCGCCGATGCCGACATAAACCACAAACGCCGCGGCAATAATAATTTTTGCGGTATTAATATCGATACCGCTGGCCCAGGCCAGATATAATCCGCCGCCAAGAATATGCGCCCCCAGCCAGCCGATTGAGGCGATAAATATCAATATCGCCACGACGTTCTTAATTATTTTGCTGCCGCCGGTGTAATAAGAAATCTCTTCGCTCATGGTCATAAAACGCATTTTACGCACCGGCGCAAACAGCCAGGCCACCAGCAGAATACCTACCGCGCCGCCCAGACCGTAGAGCATGCCGGCCCAGCCGTTGGTATAGCCAAAACCTACCGCACCCACGCTTGACCCCGTACCAACCATAGTGCCAACGGTTGAACCCAGCGTTAAAATCATCGGCAACGAGCGTCCGCCTAATAAAAAGTCATCGCCGTTTTTTTGATTGCGCGATACATACCAGCCAAGCGTTATCATGGCGCAGGCATAAATCGCAAACCAAATAAGAAAAGAGTAATTATTCATGGCTCACTTCCAGATTAATAAGATGAAATTAGCCGCCTGAAAAAAACTTACAGGAAACCCGTTGGCACGCACCAAAGGAAGTGCCGGTATTATTTATTAATATTGTTTATAGGGTAGATATACGCCATCTACCCTTTATTACAGCGGGTAAGCGTAGCGCTACCCGCCCTGCGACAGATTTACTTTACGCGCCCGGCGTTATAACAAGTCAAATCCACTTCCACTTTGCAGTCCACAACCAGATCCGCCACGCAGCACACGCGGGCTGGAGGATGGTCGGAGAAGAATTCGCTGAACACCTTGTTAAACGACTGGAAGTAACGTGCGTCGGTCAGGAACACCTTTACGTGCACCACGTCAGCCAGCGTGTAGCCCGCGCTTTCCATGATGTCGACACAGTTTTGAATCGCCAGACGAGACTGCTCGATAATGCCGCCTTCCACGACTTCACCGTCTTTCATCGGCGTCTGCCCGGAAACGTACAGCCAGCCGCCAGCTTCCACCGCTTTAGCAAACGGCAGATGCTGCCCGCCGGTACCGGTACTGCCGCCTACTCCATAACGTTTAATGCTCATTGTTGCTCCTTTGCTTATGGTGGATGGCGCTTAACGCTTATCCACCCAACGGTTCAAATTTGTCATGCTACCGGCGCAGGAACCGCCCGGCGCGCCCGATAACCTGTTTATCCCGGCCATAGCTCATCACGCCGTTGACCATTACCGCTTCGATACCGGCAGCAGGCCGCTGGGGATCGCTGAAGCTTGCCACGTCGCATACCGTTTCCGGGTCGAACATCACGAGGTCGGCATAATAGCCGCGTTTTACCAGGCCTCGTTCCGGCAGCTGGAAACGCGCCGCGGACATGCCTGTCATCTTATGCACGGCGACCGTGAGCGGGAACAGTTTCTCGTCGCGGCTGTAATGCCCCAGCACGCGGGGGAAGGCTCCCCACAGACGCGGATGCGGCATCGGGTCGTTTGGCAAACCGTCCGAGCCGACCATCGTCACCGGGTAGCTCAGCACGCGGCGCACGTCGCGCTCGTCCATGTTGTAGTAAATCGCCCCGGCGGGCATCAGTAATTTGCCAGCTTCGTGAAGCGACATCGACCAGTCCTGCGCAATTTGCTTCAGGGACCGCCCGGCCACTTCAGGATGCGGCTCGGACCAGGTGATGATGATGTCGAACTCGTCGGTAATTTGCTTCATATCCAGCGTCGATGAACTTGCTGAATAGGGATAACAGTCGCAGGACACGTCCTGCTGCTCGCGCACTTTGTCGAACAGCTTTAGCGTTTCAACCGTGCGGCCCCAGTTCTTCGCCCCGGCGCATTTGTGGTGCGATACCACCACCGGCACCTTGCCGTGGCGGCCAATGCGAAACGCCTCGTCTAGCGCCTCCAGAATCGGTTCAAACTCGGAGCGCAAATGGGTGGTGTAAATGCCCTTTTCCGCCGCCAGTTCTTCAGCCAGCGCCATCACTTCTTCCGTCGAAGAATGGAAAGCCGAGGCGTAGGCAAGGCCGGAGCTCAGCCCCAGCGCGCCCTGCTGCAACGCCAGCCTGAGCTGGCTGCGCATGGCGTTAATTTCTTCCGCCGTTGCGGTGCGGAACAGATCGTCCATGTGGTTATTACGCAGCGCGGTGTGGCCGATAAGCGTGCCGACGTTAATCGCCGGGCTTGCCTCTTCAACCGCTTCGGCATAGGCCGCAACCGTTGGGTAAATAAAGTGCTCAACGTCACCGAGTAAATTCATCGGGTCCGGCACGCTGCCTTTCATGGTCGCCGTCGCCGCGCTGATGCCGCAGTTGCCCACGATCACCGTAGTAATGCCCTGACTGATTTTCGGCAGGTATTCCGGCATACGAATCACGTTGATGTCGTCGTGGGTGTGAACATCGATAAAACCGGGTGCCAGCACGCGGCCTTCGCCGTCAATCTCATGCTTTGCCTCGCCCTGAATCGCGGATGCAATCTCTGCGATCCGATCGCCTGCAATCGCGACATCGGCGCGATATTCCGCCCCGCCGCTGCCGTCAATAACCGTTACGTTCCTGAACAGATAGTCGAACTTCATATGTTCCTAACCCCCGTTATGTTCTGGGCTAAAGTTAACCATTTACAAGCGTGAAAAACAGTGAAAAACTACGCAAATCGCATATGATTTCATGATACTTTTATTCAAAAACACGCTTAGTGAAATTTAAATTAATTATTTTTCATTAAGTTAAAAACGATACCCAGTCTGAAAGAAAAGATAACCGCAAAGGAATTATGTTATGAAATACCAAGAAAGTAACCTCGTTCCGCACAAATCCGCCCTGATGTTTACCCCTGCCAATATCCTTAATGAAGATGTTTGCCTGCCAGCCGCCGTGATCAAAAAAGCGGCGATTGAAAACAACATTATATGGATGCAGCGCTATGCCGACGCGCGCTGCGTCTCCCTTGCCCCGCACGGCAAAACCACCATGACGCCGTGGATCTTCCAGCAGCAGCAAAAGGCCGGAGCCTGGGCCGTGGGCGTCGGCAGCGCGTGGCAGGCCAACATCGCGATGGTCAGCGGCGTAAAAAGAGTGCTGATGGTTAACCAGCTCGTCGGCAAAGCGAACATGCAGCTGATTGCGAAGCTTAAAAATGAATACCCGGACGTCGATTACCTTTGCTGCGTGGATAGCGTCGCCAACGCCAGAACCCTTTCGGCGTTTTTCAGCGCGCAAAACCAGACGCTTGATATCCTGATTGAGCTGGGCGTACCGGGCGGGCGCTGCGGCTGCCGCACGGCGGAACAGGCGCGGGCGCTTGCAGAAGAGATGTCGGGTTTACCGGGCCTGCGTTTACGCGGCCTGGAACTGTACGAAGGCGTGCTGCACGGTGAAAATCCGCAGCCAAAAGTAGAAGCGTTGCTGCGCGATGCCGCCGCGCTGGCCTGCCAGCTTGAGCGCTATGTAGACGGAGAGTTTATTCTGACCGGCGCAGGTTCCGTCTGGTATGACGTGGTGTGCAACGTCTGGCTGGAAGCGAAGAAGCCGCAGAACTGCCGCGTCGTTATCCGCCCCGGCTGCTATATCACCCATGACGGGGGCATTTATCAGCAGGCGCAGGATGAGCTTATGGCCCGCGATAAAGTAGCCTGCGATCTGGGCGGGGATTTGGTTTCCGCGCTGGAGCTGGTCGCCATGGTGCAGTCGGTGCCGGAAAGCGACCGCGCGATTGTGAACTTCGGCAAGCGTGACAGCGCATTCGATGCTGGATTGCCGCAGCCTGTAGCACATTATCGCCAGGGCAAAGCGCTGCCGCTGTCCTCCGGAAGCATCAAAGTTACGGGGATTATGGATCAGCACGCCATGCTGAAATTTGAGCAAGGTGCCGACGTGCAGGTGGGGGATATTCTGGTGTTCAGCACCTCACATCCTTGCCTGACGTTCGACAAATGGAAGGCGCTGCTGCTGGTGGATGAGGAATATAACGTGCTGGAAACGTTAGAAACGGCGTTCTGACTCGTCATTAACCTCTCCCTGATTAAGGGAGAGGGTTATTCTTCAGTCATCTGCAAGCTGCTTCGCCATCGTACGCACCGAAACGAAAAACGAGAACTCGCATTCCTTCTCTACTTCATCGACGTCCCGACTGGCATGGGCAAAGTGCCAGCGATTGGCTTTCCCTTGTCGTGCGATCAAAGGGATCCGGCAAGAACCGCAGAAACAATCGCATTGCTTACCTTTCGGTACGTCAGCGACATCAACGTACTGCTGATCGACAAGCCTCAGACCAAAGGGTATACGGTTTATCAACTGCATCTTTGATACCTCCCATCACACAGCTCACCTTGAAACAGTATCTCTCAAGCCTCTGTGGTTTGGCGCTCGATCAAGCCCAGAGCATATTTTTTGATGACTAAAATATTGTGCACTTGATGCCACGCATTTTTAATGCGAGGACAGCAGCTATATAGACAATATTTTCTCTTGGATGTTTTTAGCCATTTGATGATGATTGATCATAGACAAACAGCATTTAGTTTTCTTTCGTGTCTTATTGCCAATGGAAATAAGATCTTCATTATTTACGCATCATCATTGCGGGGTTATTTATGGAAGTACTGTTGTCTGAATCAGGAGCTACACCAGTCTATGCGGCTGAATACGTCAGAATGTCGACCGAGCATCAGCAATATTCCCTGGATAACCAGTCAGGATTTATTCGTGAGTATGCGGACAAAAAAGGGATAACGATCATTCATACCTACAACGATGCAGGTAAAAGTGGACTAAATCTGGCTGGTAGACCGGGTCTGAAAGCATTACTGAATGATGTTATTAATCACAAAATCAATATCTCCCTTCTGCTGGTCTACGATGTCAGCCGATTCGGACGATTTCAGGATACGGATGAAGCAGGTCATTATATCTATCTGCTAAAAACACACGGAGTGAGTGTTATCTACTGTGCGGAACCCTTTGCCGATCAGCACTCGGAGCTGCATATGCTTGGTCTTTCATTCTCCCGCTATGGAGCTGCCAGCTACAGCCGTAATTTGTCTGAAAAGGTATTTATTGGGCAAGCGAATCTGATCCGAAGGGGCTTTCACCAGGGAGGGATGGCTGGATATGGATTACGACGTATGCTCATTGATGAACAGCGAACACCAAAGGGAATTCTGGAGTTTGGTCAGCGTAAAAGTATCCAGACCGATCGCGTTATTCTTATACCAGGACCGCAGAATGAGGTCGATATTGTAAATCAGATCTTCGACATGTTTATCCACGAAGGTAAACCAGAACTGGTCATTGCCTCTGAACTCAATCGAAAACAAATTATCGCTGAGAATAACACTGCATGGACCCGTGGAAAGATCCACCAGATACTGACTAATGAAAAGTATATTGGTAACAACATCTATAATAAAACGTCATTCAAATTAAAACAGCGACACATTATCAATCCTGAAGAGCAATGGATCCGATTTGATGGTGCTTACGACCCCGTCATCAGTACTGAGAAATTTAATCTTGCACGTGAAATCATTCGTGCCCGTTCCCAGGTGCTCTCTGAGGACATTTTGCTTGAAAAACTCCGGGCATTACTGCTGAGAAAGGGACGACTTTCTGGGCTGATTATTGATGAGGAAGAGTTACTGCCATCCAGCAGCGTATACCGATCTCGTTTTGGAAGTCTGTTGAGAGTTTATCAACTCGTTGGATTCAATCCCAAAACTGATTACTCCTGGCTCGAAACCAAAAAATATCTCAAAGGTGTTAATGCAGACATTACCAATACCATCATCAGTAATATCTACCAGTCTGATGGATGGGTTAGTGATTCGTCAAATGCCGGTGTTTTAAACATCAATGATGAATTCACTTTAGCGATCCAGGCAGTCAGATGTCAGAGAACATCTCCAACAAACCTCAGATGGCGGATAAATTTTAATCACACTCTTGCCCCTGATATCAGTATCGCTGCAAGGATGGATAGCCTCAACGAGGCAGTCATTGATTATTATATATTTCCGTCAATTGATTTGATGCTGAATAACATTTACCTGAAGGAGCAAAATCCTTTTAGTTTTGAATTCTATCGATTCGATACCCTTAAACTACTTTATCAACTGGTCAAACGAACTGCGATCCCGGAGGCATAATGAACAGCGACGAAAAAATAAAACTGATTCAAATTTCCAGAATTTATATATCAAACCCAAGAAAAAGGGATAAATTTACTCACGATGAAATAAAGAAAAACATACATCAAATTGGCCTTAAACGCCCAATATCCGTACGTAAAATAATAGATGACACGTATGATTACGCCCTGATTTGTGGACAAGGACGGCTTGAAGCGTATCTTCAGTATGGTGAAACTCATATCCCGGCAATTATTAAAGTTGTTGATGAAGAAACGGGCCACCTGATGAGCCTGACAGAGAATATAGCAAGGAGAAAGCCCCGTGCAACAGAATTACTGGAAAGCGTAAGCCAGTTAAAAAAACAAGGACTCACTGATAAAGAAATAGGCGATTGCCTGGGATACACCACCAGTTGGGTTAATGGCGTGATCTCACTACTTGAAAAAGGAGAGAAAAAGCTACTTACTGCCTTTGAAGCCGGACATATCCCTTTGTATCTGGCGGTTGAAATATCTAGGGCCAATGACGATGAAATCCAGGACTCTCTTACAGAAGCATTAATGAATGGGAAAATTAAAGGCAACCAGATTAACATTATCAAGCGTATTATTGAGAGAAGAAAAGTAGGTGACAAAGGGGCCACGAACAAAGCATACGTACATAAACGCCCTGCCAGAAAATATACACCAGAGGAGTTATCAGATATCTACCAAAAGAACGCTGATGAGCATATACGTATACAGGCTAAAGCAAAATATGCCCGAGAAACATTTCTTGCAGTGAAGGAGATTTTCAGAAAACTGACACGTGATGAACAGTATTGCTTGCTGTTACGGAAAAACAATATTACGGACATGCCCGCCTGTTTGTCTTACATCGATAAGGAGTTAATACAGAAATGATTAAGCAATGCTTCAGTAATCAATTCCAGACTTATCCGGTTGAGGACTTGAAAAAATCCAGATCGCTTCCTGTAAATATTAAATCCAGTACTAAATACAAGCAAATTTTGACATCTATTACAGAAATTGGATTGATAGAGCCAGTTGTTATTTTCATTGGTGATGATGGCATACAAAAAATTCTCGACGGGCACCTTCGCGTAGAAGCATTGAAAGACCTTGGTATCTCTCATGCTCATTGCCTGGTCTCGCCCGTTGACGAGGCTTATTCGTATAACAAACGGGTGAACAGGTTAACGATCCTGCAGGAACAAAAGATGCTGAGAAAGGCAGTTGAATCCGGTGTGCCTGTTGAAAAATTAAGTGTCGTTCTTGGTGTATCGCCCAGCATTATCAATGCTCGTCTGCGCATCTCTGATGGTATAACACCGGAAGTCATCGCTTTGCTGGCTGAAAAAAATATTTCTCAGAATGTTTTTGATGTGCTTCGTAAGGTCAAGCCAGGCAAACAGCTTGATTTTGTAACAACCATGATAACGCTGAATAACTACAGCCGAAAATTTGCCCTCTCTATGCTACATAGCCTGGCACCTGAATTTTTAGTCTCTGCACCAGATAAAATTAGTGAAGACAAAGATGTTGTTAAGACATTAGCACGACTTGAAAAAGAAATGGCGGCACTTCAGATTGAAACACAAAATATCAAAGATGAATATGCTGAAAACAATCTCAACCTTCTTATTGCCAAAGCTTACATCGCTCGCCTTCTAAATAACAATGCTGTATTACACTGGTTGTATGATAACAACATTGAATATCTTGAGGTCTTGAAAACACTTTCAGGTGTAGATAATCTCGATAATATTATCAACAATGGATAGCGTTGCTATTAGCATGGATAAAGGGTGCATGCAAACCGAAAAGATCATGCACCTTTTTTTTAAGTGATTGTCTATCAAAGCCAAACGCCATTCATCGTTCTGTCTCAGACGATCAGTAAATGATACTCCTTCTAAAAAATCATTTACGCTTTACTGCCCCTTCAGGGTGCATCCTGAACATTGATCCGTTGGGCCTGCTTAAACCCATTCGTGCCTGTGTGGCGCTCGCAGCCTGGTTGATCGCAGCAATATCCAGTTTCTCTGGCTCCGTGGCAACAGGTGTCACCATCGACTGGCAATGTTTACGCCGCTGGCGGATCCATTCACGCTGAACATCGGTATGCTCAACTCTATCCATCACCGCCAGCCAGCGGGCCGCTGCTCTGCGCCATAATCCGGCGGCTTCCAGTTTTTCAGCGACGCTGTCGCTCACGTCTTTTGACATCTCTTACTGACTATCCATTGGTTAAATCTGAGTTACACATCTTATTCCCGGCTACAAATAACGCTTGCACAATCGTGGCATCACGGCGGTTCAGGCCAGCGCTTCAGCCATATGTAAAGCGTCTGCACAACAACACCGGCTTCACGGGCGATATCCTTCATTTTTTCGCCAGTGTCATGGCGCTGTCGTGCTCGTCTTAGCGCCCGTTCACGGATCGCACTATCTGTCGTTTTAATCGCCGGTGACTGTTCCCACAACTTTTGCGCTTTCAGGCGGTCCCCGTGCATCCTGCCGATGTACTCAGGATTAAACGGCTTCGCCCGTCCATTAAGTCGATTAGCCTCCTGCATGGCGGCGGCCAGCGCCAGTGGATCAACGTCACCATTTCGGATCTTCTCGTTAATTGAATCCGAATGGCTGCGCCGGTTGGCAAATCCCGCCAGTGGAATTTGCTTCATTATTTGCCACTTCTCACGATACTCCATCGTTGACATGCTATGTGCATGATTCAGATGTCTGTTCAGTGAGGAGTATATTTTCCCGCACTCCAGGCACTGGACGTATTCATGGTTGTGGTGCGCCCAGACCTCTTCTTTGCTGATAAACGGCCCGGTCCGTAACGGGGCGGGTTTGGCCCGATCGCGACTGATTTGTCCGAGCCACCAGGGCATCAATGGCGGCCAGCGTTCAGCAATCAGCGTTTCAATCACCGCCTGCCGGTATTCACAGGCACCGTGCGACAATCCCGTTAATTGCCCGACCTGATGCTGCCGGAGCCCGGACAGCCTGGCACGGGCATAAAGCGTCCATCGTTCCTGGTGCCGACAGTTTGCAAAAGGTGTACCCGTCCAGGCGGTAAAACGTCGGTCACAGTCCCGACAGTGATACATCCGGGGATCGGAGGGATAGCCCGTGATGTTCAGGCTGTCACACCACGGGCAACCCACAGGCTTCATTGCCGGGATCCCCTTGAGGTATCTCACCAGCGCTATCGCATCGGGCTGGAGTTGCCGGGGCAAAATGGCAAGCCAGTCTTCCTGAATGTCAGCTGCCATACTTGCTTACCCCACCAGATGCTTCAGTGCAGCCAGGCCCAGCACTTTCACAACCTCAAAAGACAACTCAATGCCTTTCTTTTTTGCCGTCGCCTTAATGCTTTCCCAGATTGTGGCTGAACGTATGGTATCGAGAAGATCATGGCCTGCCATCGTAAGGTAAGGGGTATCCAAAGACATTCCCGCAAAACCACCAACCGTTCGCAGCACCTCGACGTCCTTGATGAACCCGTTCGTCGTTAACAATTCCAGATGCCCCAGCAATATTGCATATTCCTTTTGCTGCTGTTCCTCTTCCAGATCTTCATACCCGTCATCCAGCCCTGAAAACAAATCCCGCTCTTCTTCGACATTTATTAGTAAGTTTCGCAACAAATCCCAGTCACGTTTCATCGTAACCCCCTCATTTATCTTCAGTCGGTTTCAGCGCCATCGTATTCCCTTCCAGAGCCACAGTACGCGGCTTGTCAGGATCGAGGTCAGCGCGGGCCAGCACCAGTCGCCAGTCATTTTTACGTACATCCGGGGTGCGGAACTGTGCCACCAGCGCCACGTACTGCGCCTTTTCATCCAGTGGCATATCCAGCGATACAGTGGTACCAGGTCGTATCCACATGTCTCTTTCAGCCAGCAGGTCTGCGCTCAGTACCGCACCGGCATCAGACTGCAGGGCCGCATAGTCCGCTTTATCAAACGCCTGCCGGTCTTTAAGCTGGTACACCCATACGTCAGTCGCCAGTGGCATGCCATCTTCATCAGGATTCAGTGCCGCACGGGCAGCGAGGTCAAGATGCAGTGTTTTCACCTGTTTGTAGAAAATAGCCTTCGCCACCGAAGTTGTGCCATCGCTGACCCGCTGAGTCAGGCCGCAGCCGGTTAACGTCAAAGCCAGCAACAGCAGTGCAGTAAATCGTTTCATCATTGTCCTTTCAGTCCTCAACCTCAGTGACCTCGCAGCGCGCGGGGTTCTTTTTCAGTCCTTCGTACCGGCCAAGTTTAATCGTCACGTCGTCCGACATTTCCGGGTCCGGCCCCGTATCATCAGGGTCGTGGCCCAGCAGAAACGAATAGCCCATATACACGCTGTCCTCGCGGTCACGGACGGTCAGTCGCGGTGCAGGCAACAGCCTGCGGGGAAACGTCAGGGAGATACGCGCGTCATAGCGCCAGCCCAGGTACACCCGCAGCAGGGAAAGTAAGTCGTTGTACAGCGCGTAGCCCGGCGGCATCCAGCCCCGTACGTCAGCCCTGCTTTCGGTATACAGCCGGATTTCAATCGTGCTGTTCACATCCCAGGCAAAGCCGCCCAGCACCGGACGGTCATCCAGAACAAATCCGTCCCCTTTCGCGCTCAGGGTCAGCTCCGGGACCTCCACTTTCCGCTTATAGCGCGGTATCACCGTGACCGAGGTATCCGGTGTGACCATCCTCACCACCGAGGCCACGCCTTCGGCTGTGCGCCCCGGCACCTGCAGCGCCGGCAACATGCCAAGAAAACGTGACAGCGGTGTGTCCAGGTGTTCAGCGGTACCGGGAATGCCCAGCCCGGCGAGGCCCAGCAGACACTGTGAAATCCGGTCGGTGCCGCCATCCTCAAACGACGCTGGGTAGCTGTGCTTGCGCCACGTACGGTAATACTGCGTTATCAGCCGGTGGTTGAAGATATCGAGGAAGTGCTCCACCGTTTCATGGCCGTCACGCTGCCGGGTGATGTCATCGATGTAGCTCGTGGGCAACGGGGAGGTAACGCCGTACAGCCCCATAAAGGTGGTTCTGACGGTCGGCGGAGAGTCCGGGTTGTCATCCGGGTTGCATTCAATGCCTTTAAACTCGCTCGCCGGGAATCCCATTCCAGCATGCGGACGCAGACGCACGGGGTCATCGCCGATACGCCAGCTGCTGCCGAGCGGCGGATACTCCGGGTGCGTCTTTTCCAGCCACTGCAGAAAGCGGTAAAAACTGGTGTACGGCAGGCGCGTGCCGAATGCGTCATTCAGCTGCGTGAAGCTGACAGATGGTTTTCTTTCCATCGCAGGCAGTGTCCTGTCGGTTGCAGTATCAGGGTAAGGCGGTTAAACAGGTGCATATCGGCGTACTGAGCGAAGAAGCGGTTCAACAGGCTGCCAAACAGCCAGACGTCGCCCTCTCCCGCAAACAGCGTACTGTCCAGCGTGACTTCGATATCCACGCCCCGTATCAGGCCACGCTTCCAGTATTCGAGGCGGTGGTGTTTAACCTCCACAATGGCATCCAGGCGACGGCTGTTCATCTCATCCTCAGCCCAGTTATAGAGCGCCAGGGTGTTACGCAGGACCTCCGCGTTATCCATCATCCACAAAAAACTGCTGCCCAGCTGACTCAGCAGCTTCCAGTGAAAACGGCGCTCATTGGGCGGGTAACACGGCATGGAGGGCTGACAGAGATTACGCACCCGGACCGGGGTCTGTTGTGTCCCGGAAAGCGTATCCAGCAGCACGCTCTTCAGGGTCATGCGGGGCAGACTGCCATTGGTCCCGGTGAGACTCAGCGCCAGCGGTTCGTCCGGCTGTAGGCGTTCACGTTCAAACTCTTCTCCGCCGAGGATAAGCTTCGTTTCCGTGCGCCCGGAGGGGCCGCGTTGCACACGGGTATGGAAATACCGAGGTGGACGTTCACGCCGCAGCATTCCGCCGTGCTGTTCAAACAGGCGAAACGACGTATAGCACGGCGCATCCTCTTCAAACGAGGCGGCGACCGATTCCACCGCAAAGATTTCGGTATGCGGGTCATCATTTCGCAGCGGCTGTAGCCGGTATTCCGTCTGTCCGGCATTAATCGCCAGCGGCAGCGCATCAAGGCGAAACAGGTTCACCACCGGCACGCAGTGCAGACGCAGGTTCTCTTCGCTGACGGTAAAATCATGCGGCCAGTGCTGTGTGAACTGCAGCTCCAGCTCAAACCACGGCAGCGTTTCGGGCCACGCCACCTGTTCCAGCCCTTCCAGGGAGACGAACATAAACTTCTCGCGGAAGGTGAAGTATTCCAGCAAATGCTGGTAGCCGCTGTACTCGCTCTTCTCCACATCCCAAAGATGCGCGTCTTCATCAAAGGCGCAGGCACGAAAACGCAGGGGTAAAGGCTCACGGTCCACATTACCGGGCATCCGGATAAACGCCTGTGCCACCCGACGGGTCAGGAACAGATGCAGCAGGGAGGCCAGCGGCGCGTCACCGTTGAGGTACACCGGCAGTGCGGAAAGACTGAGTTGCCGCCAGTCGGCGGTGTTACCGCAGGCAAAGCGCAGACGCAGGGCATTGCGGCCGCCGGGTTCAGTGAAAATGGCCGCCTGTTGAAGTGCGAGCGGTTGCAGGGTCAGCGGTCGCGTGGTGCGGTAGCGACAACGAACCCGGTTGTCTCCCACCGGCGCGGAAATCACTTCGGTGTGCATGGCTACCGTGTCGCTGTGTTTGAGCGCATCGGGTTCAGGGGCAATTTCCACCACGCACATCGACGGCAACGGACGCAGATAGTGCGGCCACAGCAGGCTGATAACCCCTTCCGTCAGTTCGGGGTAATCGTCATCCAGTTTCTGGCGCACGCCGCCCATCAGGAAGGCAAAGCCCTGGAACAGACGCTCCACAGATTCGTCCATTTTGCCGTTCAGTGAGAGGCCCATGTATCGGGCTTCTTCCGGATGCAGTCTGGCGAACTCCTGCGCTGCATCACGCAGATAGCGCATTTCGGTGTCGAAGTAGCGAAGGGTTAAATCTTCCATAAAAACTATCTACACATTGTTAGCAGAGGGATAATTCCTGCTCGCAGAACTTGCATTTTCAAAAATCTCTGGCATCGGATTTTTTGCATGAGGGTTTTTCAGCAGTTTGTTCTGAGTGAGTTCACCCGCTTCATTCAAACAAATAAACCATATACCACTAATAATGGTATAATCATTGATTATCGCATCATCCAAACCCTCACTAAAAACGCTCCCATTGACACAAGTGCCATTATTTTTAATGAAAGTGTGATCATATTTTATATTTTGCTTTGAACTAACAAAACTTTGACCATCCATGTCCACCTCAATTTCAATGTGAGTGGCTATCAAACCGTATAGAGAATTAAAAAAATGAAAATCGACCTCATCAACACCATCAATAAACCCTAAATTAATACAAATAATGTTAACATGGCTTTCATCAATAACCTTGACATCATCACTCAAATACTTACGGAACTGTTTCATCTTGGTGTGTATGCAAGAGGATATAACCTCAAACAACGAATCTTTTTTTAGCTGAACAACATCAATAGAACCTTTTCTTTTGAACACAGGGCGTCCATTTTCAGTTGTGGACTCAAAATGACTAAAGGAAGCATTCTCTGTATCAACGCGCATCGGAGTGATTAATTCAACAACTATTTCAACATTATTAAGCTTGACCAAAAAATCAGGCACCCCTTTTTTCTGAGAACCTATTTTTTGTGGTTTAAACCCATGTTCTTGAAAAAATCTAAACAGCTGCAATTCAGATAAAGCCTGACATGATTGATCCTTTCCCCCTCCTAATTTAGGCAAGAAATCATTCCCAATCAAACCAGAACGATACATTTCTGAAAATGCGTTAGCTAGAGATTCTATTTCCTGATCGGTAAAATAAAAATTCCGCTTTACCGCATTCAAAAACAAATCAATTTCCAGTTTCATTTCAAACCTCATTAAAATTAATTAAAAAACAATCAATATAACAATACTCATCTAAGAGCACTGAATCCATTGAACAACATTATTCCCCCCCACAACTCAACCCATTCAAAATGCCATCGCCGGGAAAGTGAAATAATCACGATAATCAATCTCCATGACGTGACTGAACGCTGTATTCACTTCATCGGAAAATTTTTGAATTCTCGTAAACGACAACCTGAACACGCCGATTTCTTGGATATAATCAGCATGTTCAGTCAGCGAGATTAATCTGGCGGACAGTTTTTGCAGGCCGAGACCCGCTTCATCACACAATGTGATCAATGCGGACTCAAGCACAGCGTGTATTTCAGGTTTGATTTTTACCCCACGACGGATCACCAGTGCATAGCGGGCAAAAAACTGAAGTTTTAACTGGTTTATTTTTTTTGTCAGGTCCAGACACTGCCTTTCCACCTCGCTCTTCTGACGTGAAAAGGTGTCATCATTTTCAACAGCAACCATCAGAGCCATGCATTGCGCCACACTCAATTGAAAATTCACCAGATTTGGTAAAAGAAGGTGCAATTCATCATAGAAGCGATTAGCGGCATCATGTGCCCTTTCCAAATCCCTGCGGCGCAGCCAACGCCATGCCAGTATCAAACCACCTACCGCTCCTGCTGCTGTGGCAAGATCGCTGAGAACAGACGTCACAGCCCCGATTGTTTCAATGGCTGAAACCAACTGTGAACTACTCATTGCGCCCGCCTGTGTGCTTTTCCTCAAATGCTTCGATGAAAGCGATAGCTTTATCACGGAGCGCTCTTCGCCACACGTCCCGCTTTACACTTCGTCCGTTACCGTTGATATAAGCCACGGATGTACTTCCAAGATGTCTGCCGGGAATGATGGCATCATCGGTTCTCTCATCGGGCGGAACCCAGACGGCTTTCGGTGCGGTAATGCAATAACTGAATGCCAGTCCTTTATCTGTCGGAGTCTCCTGTTCACCTTCAACCGGGAATACCGTACGAAGACGATACTCCCCTAGGAAAGAGGCGTTGTCGTACCAGCCAACTATTTTCAGCCGTTTATTCCCCTCTTCTGCTGCAACAAAAACCAGCAGCCATCCCTCAGATTTATCCCGTTCGGCCAGACTTGCCATCGGTGCTTTTTTCCCGCCAGCGATTGGGGGAACGTAAATCTGATACTGCTCAGTATCCAGTTCAGTATTCTGCACAAAATTGTACTTTTCATGAGCCTCGCGATCCTGGATGTATCCATGACGACCCCGGACGCGATCACCCTGATAATATTCAGCCCAGCCACATTTGATGAAAGCAATCCTGTTATATCTTTTCATTAATCCTCCATGTCCCGCACGCTATTCCTAGTGGTTGCTGTTGCTGATACATCAACGTTTCCCTCTCCCGTTGCTACAAACACCTGCTGCGGCAGCCTGAATCCTTTAAGCCTCAGCAGCGCAAGCGGGCCAACCCCAGCCTCTGTACGCAGCATCATGTTCAGCGTGTCGCCGTCAGCCGTTTTCCAGCGCAGCACATACGTACTGTTGTCCGTCGCCTTCACCTGCGCCTTATCCAGCAGACGGATAAAGCCCCAGCTTCCGGGATAATCGGCGAAAATACGCTCGCCGGTGTTCACGCTGGTCCAGGTCAGGGTGGTGCGCGGCTTCCACTGACTGTCCGGCCACACATACGGCTGCCAGCTCTCCACCTGGTTGTGGTAATCGAGCTTCTGCTGGTCGAGGAACAGCGTGGTCTGCATCACATCGCGGGCCGGTTTACCCATCAGCTGAAAATGCACGCTGGCATCACCGCCGGTGAACACCACATCGGCCAGCTCGCTGAGCGCATTCAGCGCATCCAGAAACTCCGGGTTAAAGTGCAGGCCCTGGCTGCTGATGGCATCCGGTACCCAGCGACGACCTTCCTTATGCAGCACACCGCCGAGGCTGATTTTCACAAACTGCGTGATGCGCCCGGTGTCATTGCGCAGGTATTGCGACAACAGCGGCAACGAGGCTTCACTCTGTTTGTCAGGCGAGAGCGGCCAGCGGTCATTAAAATCATGCTGCCAGTCATTCACGATACTCTGCTGCCACTGGCTGTTAATGCTCTCTGCGGTCGGGGCCAGCACCTGTTGCCAGGCCTGCTCCATCGGCTGCACGAACAGCGCCTGACCAAAACCGCTCCACTCCTGGCCGAGGCTGGCCGCTACCAGGCTGCCGTAATCGCGGGTGTCGGTCACATCCACCGATTTCCCCTGGAATACGGTCTGCGCCAGCGCCTGCATCATCGCCTGCGGGTCTGCGGTATTCGTCACCTGCTGGAGTTTGAGCCGCACACGGGTCACGCGGGTGAGGAAGGTCTGCAGACTCAGGCTGTCGCTGCCGCCGGTCTGGTTACTCAGTAATGCCAGTGCCGGGCCAAAGGTCGCATCGAGCGGCCCATGCGGTCCCGCCTGCTGGTCGATGGCCTTCGCGTTGTCGCTGTGCAGGATATTCTGCGCCGATTTCACCAGCGAATCAGACAGGGCTTCCTGTGACTGCCCGGCGCGACCCTGAATGTTCAGGGTGTTCATCAGTGCCACCAGCGGCGACTGGCGCACATCGGCCAGCATTGTCAGCTGGTCAATCGCATCCGAGAGTGTGGCGGCATTCTGCCAGTGCAGGCTGTTGAGGAAATCGAGCCACGCCCCGGCGTAGTCG
The DNA here is from genome assembly GCF_016809815.1 of Enterobacter sp. E1. Lineage (NCBI taxonomy): Bacteria > Pseudomonadati > Pseudomonadota > Gammaproteobacteria > Enterobacterales > Enterobacteriaceae > Enterobacter > Enterobacter sp. E1. The sequence goes on from NZ_JAFBJM010000001.1 coordinate 477,774, forward strand.
GTAAAGTAGCGTTCCGTCAGACGGGCTTTAAGGGCCTCCGGTGAGATATCAGAGGCTACCTGGTGTTTGCTGTCGGTCAGTACCCAGTCGATTTCATCGCGGCGCTCCTTCACCACCTTCTCAATGGCAGGCTGCACCGCGTTATCCCAGGCTTCACGGGTGAACATGCCCGGCACCACCTCATCGGTGGTAAACAGGCGCGAGGCATCGGTATCGCCGGTCATATCGCTGAGGCGCATATCGGCGTAGTTACGGGAGACCTGTTGCAGCATCTTCTGGTAGAGCGCCGATTCGGCGTTACGCTGACCAATCAGACGCAGTAAGGCGCTGCGTGTGCCGGAGACCAGCTGCGGGTCGGCGGGGGTTTTCCAGTCCGGATGGGACGACAGGTTTTGTGCCAGGAAAGCCAGTTGCTGCGGCCCCTCATACTGCCACACACCCGGTGCCACGCCCTCGCGGCGCGGCCAGAGGGTCATCACCGTGGAGGTGAAGAAAGCCGCGTCCATCTTTTCAGGGCGGTTTAACATCAGCCAGGCTTTCAGCCAGTCATAGGCATTGCGGCTGAGCTTTGTCCGTTTATCACTGTCAGCGGGTAAGGCATTCCAGGCGGTCAGCGTGTCACGCAGTCTGGCGGCCGTGGCATCGCGTAACAGCGGTAACGCGCTGCGGGCATACTCCGGCCACAGACGGGCCAGCAGGTCATCGTTCTGGCTCTGACCAAAACGGTTATACCAGGGCACTCCGTGTTCACTGCGGTACTGCAGGCGCTCCATGTCCCTCTGCAAGGCGTCCAGAGCAATCAGGCGGTCGCCGGTGTTCCGGTGCGTATCACGGGCGGTGGCCGCCAGCTGCTGCGCATCCGTAATCTCATGCCGGTTAGCGCTCCACGAGAACAGCACACCTGCACAGGTCAGTCCCAGCACCATCAGCCCCGCCTGATACAGCATGCGCTCCCACGCCATCCCGGCACGCTGGATTTTCAGCCCCGGCAAATCGTCCAGAATGGCAGTCCAGCTGTTATCCGGCAGCCAGCGCTGTTTGTCGGTCCCCTCCTTCGGATACACCGGCGGGCTGAACATCACCCCGCGCAGCGGTACGGCATAGGGGCATGTGAGCAGCGATACGCCCAGTGCGTGAAAGCGCTCCGCCATCCCGTTGCGCAGCTGCCAGCCCAGACGCAGCAGAAAGTCATGAGCGTGGTCCATCAGCCCCTGCTGTACGCCCGGCGCCATCAGCGTGTCCGGCAGGGATTTCAGCGTATCCACCAGCTCCGGCGGCGTGGTATGGGGTGCCAGCAGGCAGCCCACCGGCTGCGTTTCACGTCCGTCCTGCGGCCAGTCGCTTTTCTGGATTTCCCACAGGTACAGCGGTGCCCGCCAGCCGAGCTTTTTATAGCGTTCGTTCAACTGGCGAACAATAAGGTCGCCCTGCATCGCCTGGCGCAGTTCGCCGTCATAGACCAGTACCACCGCGCTGACCGCGCAGCGTTTGAGTTTACGCAGTACCGCGATACGGGCACTGTCAGCTCCTGAGAGCAGGCTCCCGCCCCACACGGCCACCACGTTGTTGGCTTCCAGCCATCCGGCATCCGCAATACCCGGTACCGCCAGATTCGCCGTGCGGTGATGTCCGGCAATCACCACAAACCGCACTTTGTTGCGCCAGTTAAGCCCGTAGCGATGTTTCAGGTAATCGCGGATTTCGGTCAGGGTGTCCCGCGTCTCATTATTCTGCGGGTCTGAAACAGACTCAGTGTCCGTTTGTTCACCCACATCGTCCGGCTCACTCTGCTTACGGTAACGCCATACGCCCAGCGCACCGCAAACCAGCGCATTCAGGGCCAGCCAGTAAAGCCCCTGCTGCTGGCGTGTCAGCTGCCAGTGCGGCCCCAGCCACCACAACAAACCAGCACTGACCAGCGCCACCAGGAGCATCACCAGCGTGACGCCGGTAATACGGGAAACGTTAAAAAAACGGTTAATCATTACTGAATGCTCCGGTGCTGACGCTGCTTAACAGCACAGCATCACCATCATGAATCATGGCGCACTGCACGCCGGGTTTTGCGAGGGCCATCTGCATCATCAGAGTCACGGTAAACCAGTCATGATACGGGCCGGATTTACCCAGCCAGTGGGGAAGATAATGCTGCTCCGGTAACGGCGCAGGGGTGGCAGAGTTTTTTTCATCCATACCGGTGTCACTGTCATCGGGTTGCGGACGCTGACTGTGCGCTATCAACAATACATCGGCCTGTTCACGGGTGACGGCATCGGTCCACAGACCATTCATGCCTGTCGTTAAAGGCTGGTAACCGAGAAAACGACGAAACGCTGCCGGTTCAGCGGGGGGCGAGGTATGCATTGGGCGATGGAGAGAACAGTGCACAGGAAGTCCCGACACCTGCCCAACCTTCGGTGCCAGCAACCAGATAACAGCCCCTTCGGTAGTAGCCTGCTGCGCATCGCGGTGGTGAATTATCACCAGTTGCGCTGCCACAGAGGGGGATGCAAGCCAGCGGTTTATCTGTCTGGCGTAAGAATTCAGCACAGTGAGCGAAGGCAACAATAATGACACCGGTAATCCCAATGTCTGCCAGGCCCCGGAAAACTGTTGCCACTCATCCTTATCGCACCCTTCAGGCAGTGAGACTTCAACCGGAACGCCTGCCGCAACGAGTTGCTGTAACTCCGGCAGCAGCGGCAGTAACAGGTCATGGAACAGCGCGTTAAACCCGGTAAAGGACGGCAACAGCAGCGGCTTATCTCCGTTCACCGGACCATCGCTGTTAAGCGGGGACAATACCGCCGACGGAAAAAAGGCATGAAACCCCAGCACCGCCACTGACCGCTGCGCCCAGTCCTGCCATTTCAGCGTCGTCAGGCGGTTAAGATTGCTGATGTCTTCCGCATGTTCAGCTTCCACCCCATAGCGGTACATATTCCAGCCAGCAATACCGGCAAACACCAGAATTAACAGCACCACGCAGCCAAAAGTGTACAACAGCAGACGCGGGTCTTTAAGCCAGAAATAGCCGCCACATCCCACCAGCAGTAGCGTCATGACACACAGCGAAAAGCCCCGCCACCAGCCACTCCAGCGTAATGGTTTTACGAATGGGACCGTATAAGGTTCCGGTATCGTCCAGTGCATCAACCTACCCCATTATCGACGTGCTGGTACTGGCAATCACCCGACAGCCACACTGGCATAATGCGCCATCAAAGGCAGCGTCTTTGCCGTCAGATTTCCAGCCGGGCTCTGAACTGACAATACGGTTGATGCCGTGGCCCTGAAGCGGGCAACTGACCAGATCGCCAATCAGGGCGATCTTTTTACCCTCAATAATGGAGGTGGAAGATACATTAATCACTTCACCACCGCTGGTCAGTTTATCGCCGAGACGAATATTCCCCTTTGACATAAAAATTCCTTATTCAACAAAACTCACTAAAAAAATAATACTGATAGCTGTTAACCTCAGTAGTAATAAAAATATTCATATATATATCCATCACTTCCACTCTGTGGCATAGGGATTTCCCCCTCTGTCCTTGGTCGAATATCTCCCGCATCTTTTTTCTTTTGGGTTATCTTCCCGGCATGAGACAACAGGTTAAACCGCTCCCCGCCAGGAAAACCTAAAACATCTGCAATCCGACCATAAAGCTTAAATTGCTCACCTTTTCTCTTCATGGCCCGCTTATATACACCAATGGACAAAAGCAACGATGTAACAACATAGATACATAGGGTGCTGAAAAATGAATTTGTAGAAAAGAATGGATACAAAAATGGGATCAATAGAATTGCAAAAATAAACGATGCCACAATATGAAAAGCATTAGATGATTTCCCTTTGAAGCACTCAGGAGTTATTGAGATTGTCCCTCTTGCAAGGTTGATAATGGCATATACCAGATAGCCATCACCGAATGGCATGGCTGCCATCTCAACGCGATCTCCCGGCCGGATATCTGTCATACCAAACCAGCCTGAAAACGTTTTGCCGTTGATTTTTCCCTTGGTGTAAAGGCAATTCACTTTATCCGACGACCCAGAACTACTTACAGCGCTACCAGAAAATGACTGCGTGAGCATGGCTCCCACCATGCCTTTACCGTCCAGCCGCGCTTTAAATGCCTGCAAATCGCCAGTTGTCATATACGCCTGCGCATCAAACCAGGCTCTGGCCTTGATAAACTCGACCTCTTCTATAACACCGCTGATTTTTATCAGCGGCTCAGGGGGTGGCAGGACTGGCAATGGCGGAAATTTCTCAATCTCATCCGCCAGGAAAACCATTTCAAGACTCTCATCATCAATATAGCTGTTCTGAAGAGCGATCCCCCTCCCGTTGAACTCATCCTCCCCATGCGAAGCCAAATACTCCTGGTGAGATTTCAAGTTATTCTGCAGGCGAAAAGAACTGCCCTCCATATAAGATCTCAGGACTTTCAGATCCTTATAACCATTCGTTTCGTCGAAAATATTATCCCGCCACTGCTGTTTTGTTTCTTCCGGCAACTGTCTGAACCGCAGTTGCGCATCTTCCAGGATCTCTTCCAGGGAGACCCGTCTGAATCGAAGCAACGCTTCTTCGTTATTCAAATCACTCATGCCACTGTTCCTTAAAGCATCGACTGTTGAAGGGTCTGGATACGCTGCGCTTTTTCACGCGCTTCTGCCGCATCTTCCTGTACCAGTTTTTCAGTCAGTGGCAGTCCGAATGTCTCATGTAGAGCTCTGACCAGGCTGTCTTCCTGCTCCTGCCAGGCCTGCGCCCGACCGTCATCTGTCAACTCGCGTGTATTGCCGACGGTCGAATCACTACCAAATACGCATTTTTCACACCAGTCCTGGAGATCGTTATCAGTGAAGATGGCAACAATAGTGGGGGCAATAGCCACCAGAACCATGACTTCCCAACTCGCCAATATGCCTATCACATCCAGGGTTAAGTCAGCAGCTGTTTGGGCTAATAATGAACTTGCATTGTTTGCAATAATGCTTTTTAAAACACCAATAGCCCCCCGTTTTCCTAGTAATTCAAGTAAGCCTTCACTGCTCTGGATCGCAAATGCGCTATCTGACAACACCTTAGCCCCGGACAGCCACACCGCTTTCAGGCGAGCCTCACCCTGCTTATCAAAACTTTCCAGCAGGTCACCTAAGTCGGCGATCACCATCAGCGCAGCAGCAAAGCTCCCACAACTGTTAGCCCGCAATTTCCATTTTGATAACTTAGCCCCCTGCGGCGGCATATTGCCGATGAAGCTGGGAACCCCGGATTGGCTGACGGCTGACATCATCCCGTAAGCGGGCAACGCGACCTGTATCCCGGCACTGGCGGTAAACAATCCGGCAGAGAGAATATTGCTGTAGCTCTTTGCATCGTTTTTAAATTCTTCAAGCTGATTGCTGAGCTCCCACATATTCAGGAACACGCCCAGCAGCTTGATACGTGATACCGCAATATGCCGTTGCCCTTCCGGAGAACGGAGCATCGTTTGAAAATTATCTGAATACTCATTGCTGATAAGTTTGTTCAGGTTGACATTTGGCTCGTTCATATATTTCGCCATTATGTCCCGTCTGAACTTCGTCGCCCCCTGCAACCCGGTATCCATCTGGCTGGTTATCAGCGCCTGGATCTGTTTCTCCTCCACTCCAGCATCAAGTGCAAACAACCATTTGTAGAGCAGTTCATTGGCGGTATCGAGATTCCTGCCCATCACGGTTTTATTGAACACTTCGCTGGTAAACGTGGTAAGCCGACGGTCAGCCCACGCCAGAATTCGACGCACCAGCGACTGATTACCGCTTTTGGACTGCATATCCAGCGCCTCCAGCGCCCGATCGCAGGATTCACCAAACTTACCAAACGCCGACATAAAGCTGTTTACTGTGGTGAGGATCGCCGGTTTATCCGATTCCCTCACGGGATTATCTTTTCTCGCCGCCTGCTTCTTCATCTCATCCAGTACGGGCGACATCTCCTGCATCAGTGCCGGATCGTTAAAGAACTGGCTGCGCCAGAACAGGTTGGTTTTGTCACTGCTGCTGTACGCGTTTATCCACTGTTGAATCAGCTGACGCCCCGCAGGGGCCACGTTCAGTGACGCCACCGCGTAGCCCACAACCTCCCGATAATAGAGGTTATCTTCCACCCGGCTGCTGTTGTGGTCCTGAATACAGATGATAAAACGATTGTCCTGCAGCCAGTCAATACGCAACCCCATCAGCGCACGGGTCTGCTTATCCAGCTCTTTGCACAATTTGTCGTAGGCATCGGCAAACTGTTCCAGTTTCCCGGGTGTCAGTTTTGCGGTGTAGGTACTCCAGTCGTACGCGACGCCCTGACTGTTCGCCCACGCATTGCCCTCTTCATAAAACTGCTTTATCTGCTCGCGGCTGTACGTCCCGCCCATCGTGCGATACAACAGCTGTAAATCCTGTTCCCCATGCAGTTTTGCATATTCCGCCTGCTGCGCCGTGGTCATCTGTTCGACCTGGTTTTTCACCCCGTTTATATTGCGCCAGGTCGAAAACTCCACGCTCAGTTCATCCAGATAGCACTGATGCGCCAGCGCCAGTCCATCAGTCCAGTGAGCCAGTTCATGCGCAATGCCCACCGGGTCCTGCAGTGCCAGTATCAGCGGTGAAATCGGCTTGCCGGAACTCGCCGTACAGCGGGATTTCATCGCCTGCAGGGAGTTGCTGGCGCGGTCAGCCCGCTGTCGACTCCAGGCGTGGAAGGTGGTGTGTGGGGTCACGCTCTCCTGATAAAAACCGTACTGGTTGTCAATAAACGAACTGACCCGATATGTGGGGCGCTCTTCATCGCGTAGCCGTTGTGGGGAGGTGTACTGATAGTCCAGCACTGCATTCAGTGCAGCTTCGTTCGCCTGCACCAGCCCGTACTCCTGTGCCACGATGTGCGAGCACCACTCGGCGGGCGTAATGTTCTGCATCCGCTTCGCGCGGGCGTTTGCATCACGGGTGTAGAGGTCCAGCGCTTCAGCCTCCCACGGTGCATGGGAGAAGGCCACCCAGGTTTCGTATTTCAGCGCCTTTTCACTGAGCGCCATATGCTCCAGGTTGGTGGCCTTATGTACCGGGCGACCGCAGGGCAGTGGGTTAAACACCGGCTGAGCGCCCAGACCCGTGGTGCCCTGATAGTAGAGGTCGCCATTTTCCGCCACGCTCCAGCATTCCCAGTCATACAGGGCATTTTCCGGTAACGCGCCCGTGTTATAGAACACATAGATAAAGCCCTGACGCACGGTACGCAGCGCGTAGTGATAACCACTGAGCGCCGGAAAGGGCGTCTGCGGTGTCGCCCAGGCGGGCAATGTCTCAGTCATCGTGTCCGGGACGATGGCGTAACGCAGCGGCATCAGCACCGGGCCGCTTTTCTGGCAAATGGTACAAATCGGTTCAGCCATTATGCGTTCTCCGTGGGGGGGTGTTGTTCCTGCGCAGTGCATTCACGTCCGTACTGCGCCCAGGTCTGTCGGCTGATATCCCGGATGCGCTCCCGCCACGGCACATCCGCAGCCGGAAAGGAGTAAGGGTCCAGCAGGTAATCAATCTTCGGATGCCGGTCAATGCGCGGATGGTCGGACAGAATGTGGAAAGCCAGGTCTTCTTTCTCGTCATCATCGTGAAAGGCTGGATGAGACCGCACGCGGCCAAGCGCCTCACTGACAAGACGGGCAGCGGTTAACTCCGGGTAACGCGGCATGTCCATCGCCAGCAGGCGGTAACGGCGCAGGGCACGGTTGATAATCCCGGCATCGTGCAGAATAAAATCTGTCTGTTCCTGGGAGAGCCCTAACAAAAAGGTGAGATGCAGCGCACTGTCAGCGCGGTAACGGCGCACCACCGGCTGGCCGTCTCCATCCATGAGTATCCAGCGGGAGAGAATGCCCATCACCCGCTGCTGGCGAAACTCTTCCAGTACCGGCCACAGAATGCTGTTTACCGCCGGGTCGTAATAGCGCATTCGCATCATCTGGTGTGAAGGCTGTTGCTGAATGGCGGTGTGCCCGACCTGTTTCGCCACATCCTCAATGGAGTGCAGGCTGGTGAGCCAGCCACAGACCGAACGGCCTTTTCCCCGGCACAGTTTGTCGGGGTGGATTTCATCCAGTGCCACGGTGATGCTCAGTACCAGCAATTTCCGGTCATCGTCATTGCTGAGGTTCAGCGCCACCAGCCACGGATAATCGGATGCAGAAATGGCCTTGTGCGGCAGGCTGACGGGCACCGGTCTGCGGGCAACCAGCCGGTCAAAGAACGTGGTATCGGTCTGCAGCACCAGCGGCACCGGGTCAATAAACAGGTACAGGGTCTCTGTTGAGCCACGCATCTCCTGCTCAATCAGCGCCAGCATTTTCTCTGCCTGCATCTGTTGTGCCTGTGGGCTGTAGTCAAAGTTGATAGTCAGTGTGTTATCCGTCATCGTTTGTTCTCCTTACAGCGACTCGCCGCCACTTTGTCCGGCCGACGGGGTGCTTTCCGACGCGCATTTCTCCGGCAGGCTGATACTGCCCTGCATCGATGCTGCCCCGAGTTTTTCCAGCGTTCCGGCTTTCACCGTCACGTTGCCGGAGCCACCGAGCGTGATACTCCCGCCTTTGAGCTGTATCCACGCCCCGCCGCATTCGAGCAGCAGTTCGGTTTGTGCCGACACGGTGACTTTGCCGTTCTGGCTGCTTATCTGCATGTCTTTCAGCGCGAACATATCCAGCGCGTCGCTTTGTGCCTGGATTTCAACTTTGCCTGCGGCGGCAAACAGTTTGATACCCAGCTGTTTCGCAAACAGACTGAGCGTTTCGGTGACGGCAATACGCAGTTTTTTACCGACACTGATATCCGCATCCTGCCCGGTGGTGGCGATAAGGTTCTGGCCTGCGGCCAGCTGGATACTCGCAGGTGTTACCTGGGCAATACCGGAAGGGGCTGAAAGCAGCAGCGCCTGCTGTTGCAGGTTTTTCAGGGTGCTGTTGAGCAGGTCGGTTTGTTTCTGCACGTCGGCGAGTTCGGCCTTTGCCATTTCGGCAGCGGCCCGCAGGCTGCTGGCTTCCTGTATCGCCGCTTCCAGCTCGCTGACGGCGGCCTGCATGGCAAGCATGTCACCCTGCGCCTGCGGCTGGCCGTCGGCGGTGATGAAAATACCTTTTGCAGCACGGAACACGCCGTGCCCGTCGGTACGCAGTTCAGCCCCTTCACCACGCAGCTGCCTGGCGTCGTCATCCGCGACGTTGTAGCCGAGATTGAGCTGGCTCTTGCCTGAAAAGGGTGTCGAGAGGTGGATATTTTCCTTACCGCGCTCATCCTGAAGACGCAGTTCGTTAGCGGCGGGAGTCAGCAGGATATTGCGTTTGTAGTTGGCAATGGTCACATGGTCAGGATGCAGGGAATCGTGCAGCGACCAGGCGATAAACGGTTTATCCGGGTGCCCGCCGTCAAAGAGAATGGCAACTTCCGTCCCCTGTATCAGCGGCAGGTGCAACCCGAAGTTGTCCCCGGCGTAATCGCGGGCACGTCTGAGCCACGGACTTTCCCCGCCCTGCGGCCAGCTGTCCTTATCAAAATCAAAACGGACCCGGTAGCGGCCCTGCTTATCGATATGGCTGTAGATATCACTGGCCTGTGAGCTGGTGATTCTGGCAGTCAGCGGGACGGTGATACGGGCGCGGGGCTGTTCCGGTGGCCGGAAACTGACCGCATCCCGGTACGCGATACCTTCCGCTTTAAGCCGATAGTGCGACTGGCGGCTGGCTGACGATTCGATGGACGTGACCAGCATCCCGTTCGCAAAAGCACGGGTGGTGTCGCCTTCGGCTTTCAGTACCTGACCGGGCGCAATGAGTGTGGAGTTACTCTCAAGGCTTAAGCCGTGCTGGCGGTTCAGCTGGCGTTCGTGCCGCAGCCGGGCGTAGAAATACCCGCTTTCGGTGTTGTTGCTGTCCGGGCGGGTGTACTGCTCCCCTTCGTTCAGGAAGCCATCGGTATAGTGGTAGTCATTGCCGTAGGTGGTTTTGTCATCATCGTGGGTCAGGTCCGCATCCGCATTCATGATGGCATCAGCGGTACGGTAGTTGTAATCGTGCGTGCTGACCGAACGCTCCGTCACCTGGTGGTGTGCCTGTAAATTCCAGACGGATTCCGCGCGGTTATCGTGCATTCCGGCGGGATTAACCGCAGGCACACTCACATCGTACTGCCATCCCCGGCCTGAATCCCCGAACAGCACCACTTCGTGTCCGGTTTCGCTGTCCTGGGTAAAGTTAAACCAGATACCCACTTCACTCAGCAGGCGGGCAATGAACTCCGCGTCCGACAGCATAAACTGAGTGATGATTTCCCGTGACGGGTACGTATTGCTCAGACGAAACTCAAACAGCCAGCCCGGCCAGTTGTGGTTTTCGCGCAGAATTTTTCCCACCACTTCCGGGACGGACAGGTTCTGGTAAATGGCGCTGCGACGACTGTTATCGAGCAGGGAAAGGCGTGGCTCAAAGGTCAGGCTGTAGGTGGCTTCATCACGGGAAACGGACAGACGCGAGAAACGGGTGACTACCCCGTACAGGGTACGCTGGACCTCCGGGGCAATGGTGTGGCGATAAGCAGCCTGCGGCAGGGTCTGCATAATGAAGGTAACGTTCTTCATCAGCATCATCGCCGGGTCAATGTCCTGGTCGGCGCTGGTCAGCACCACGTCATAGCGATAGCGGGTACTTAACCCTTCGCGCCCCTCAAACGACTCCACGTCGAGCGGGGCGGTGCAGCCTTTAATTTTAAGGTGGTAGCGGTTGAGGCTTAACGCATCCAGAACGGGTGGTATGGTGGTCATCATGGCTTCCTTATGCTGACCCGGCACCCGATGCGCTCCTTGCCGGGATGAATGATGCTCAGCCCGGCAGGGCTGACTGAAGTAAATGCTGTAATGAAGACTGCAGGCCCACTATCAGCCCGGCGGTGACCAGCAATGCCAGCGTGATATGGGCCATGCGGGAGTGAAGTAACCTGCCGCGTACCGTCGGACGACGCTCCACCACCAGCGGTGCAGACAAAGGCCGGTCACCGGCTGGCACCAGTGCATTCAGGGACTCTGCGAGCTCAGCGGTCTTCTCACGCCGGGCATGGTCCGGATATTTATCCATCCACCGCTGGCTGTAACCCATGCCGTACAGACGCTGATAAAGCACCAGCAGACGCGGGTCCGGCACGGCTTCACGCAATAGTGCACGCGTCCGCTCGGGCATCACTTCCCCGGCCCGCAGCTGATGCACGAACACCGACTGCATAGGGCCATGCAACCAGACATGGTTATCGTAAGAAGAAGCCGAGTTCAGCACCGCGTCATCCAGCATGGCACACTGTGCATAAATCACATGGTGAATAAAGCCGTCAGATTCCTTTGCGGCTTTCAGCGTTTCCTGCACGGTCTCCACCAGCGTCATTGCGCGGTTATACAGCGCCTCATCACGTACCAGCGCAGGCTGATGGTGAATATCCATCACGAACAGATAAGTATCCTGCAACAGGGTGTCGATATAAACGCTGGCACTGTCGGCGGAGGCAGAAGAGAACGAATGAGATGAACCGGCTGACAAATCCAAAATAAGTCACATCCTGTGCTGGGTTTCTTTTTTCGCCAAGCTTATTCCTGTTTAAAAACAGATCAATAAGGTGAAGAGTAACAAATAATGATCAGCGGCAGAGAATAACTTCACGAAGCCGCACCACGTCTGAACTCCACCAGGTATGTCCAGTCACATATTCTTTTATTCACCAGGATTAATTTCCCACGCAATTAATTCACTAAATAAATATTAAATTTCAATTCATTGATTGATCGGCGAAACAGATCGATTTTAAAAAATTGATCTGTGAAAACGATCTGACTTTTGTTTCGCCTGTTGTTAGCGTCAGCGCACAACAGGGGACATTGCCCCCTTTGCCTCTGCGGTAGTCGCGTTTTGCCGCATCTCGTCAACATAAGGTTGCTATGAACAATGTCATAAAAAAAACGGTGCAGACCGTGCCACTGTTGCTTTCATGCCTGGGGCTATTAGCCGGATGTGATGGTAATACAAACACTGTAAAGGACCAGGTTTACCCTGAGATTGACAGCTCTATGCCTTTGGGAAAGGCACTAAAAACACGCACGGACTGCGAAGACGGAGAGTGGGACTCTTACAGCGATGATCGTGGGCGCGACGTAGTGAGTTATACCTGCACGCTGCCACAGCTTTACCTTGATACCTTTAAAAACAAGGCGCTGGCGCAATCCAGTACGCCTGAGAATGAAAAAAACAAGTTAGATCAAAAAATTGCAGAATTCGAAAACAAAAAAAATGATGTCCCTCACCTGAAGGATTATTTACTGGCAAATTACGCAAAACTGGTCACCCTGAATGCGGTGGACAAAGATACGCTGAAGCAGGCTGCTGATGATCTCTTTTCCAGTCACTCAACCATCAACACCAGCGGTGCGCTCACTCCACCGTCCAGAGAGACCGCGGATAACGAATGCCAGTCTGCCCGTCTGCCGTCATGTGATGAGTATTACACCACGCAACTTACCCTGACTGACCTGTTCAACGGGCTGACAAAAGCACTGGGCTACAGCGGCACACATACCACCTTTATCCTTCCGGCACCTGACGCAGAGATTTCGGATGTCAGTATTTTTAGCAGTGACCGCAGCAACGAGGTATTAAGCGATTTTTATCAGTTGCTGAGATCGCTGATTGATATTCAGCGCCCTTTCCTGTCAGCAGACACTATCGCCCGGGATTACACTGCGCTTATTCCCAAAATCGATGCCAAAATTGATACCTATATTGCCACTCAAAACGAGCATTACAGCAAATGGCTGTCGGGCTACAACGTTACAGTGGGTAATGCCACGTTCACATCGGTCAAAGAGAGCTTTTACTGGTATATCGATGACAACAGTGATCCAGTAGATAGTGGTGGCACCCTCACTTTCTCCCGCAACGGGAAATCTGAAACCGTCCGAATGAGAGATCGCGACAGTTATCTTGCCGTCGCTTATCAGTCCTTTCCTTCTGACCGCATCCCCACTATTTACCTGGATGCCATGGGCTTCTACTACTACAACGCATGGATGATTAATTCACGCGGTGGTATCTGACCATCAGGCTCAAAAGGAACTGACGAATGAAAAATCCTCTCACAACCGGCACGATCCAGCAGGCACTGGAATGGGCATACGACAAAGCCGTCAACGGCAACGTACCAGGCCTCGATAACGCGCAGCAAATGGCGCTCAGCTATATGGCAAAGAACGGCAGCCCCGAAAACCAGGCGAACGCACTGATCCGCTGGCAGAACACCAAAGCGGGTACCAGTGGCTTTGTGACCGGACTCGGCGGTGCATTCACTCTGCCGATAGCCATCCCGGCGAATATTACCAGCGTGCTGTATATCCAGATCCGTATGATTGCCGCCATTGCGCATATGGGCGGTTACGACCTTCGAAACGACCAGGTGAAGACGATGGTCTACGCCTGCCTGTGCGGTAATGCCGCCAGTGAAGTACTCAAAACAGCCGGAGTGAAGATCGGCACAAAGCTGACGGAGCAGGCCATCAAAAATATCTCCGGTGCCGTGCTGACGAAAATCAATCAGGCCGTGGGTTTTCGTCTGCTGACCAAATTCGGCAGCAAGGGCGCAATCAACCTGGTCAAACTGATCCCCGTAGCCGGTGGCATTATCGGTGGCACATTTGACAGCATCGCCACCAATATTATCGGCAACGTTGCCCGCGCGACGTTTATCGAATCAGTGACGGTGGAATAAATTCGGTGCCGTTTATTATTCTGTTTCTGCTGGTTTTTGGCGGCTTTATTGCCCTGACGCGAGGAAAGTTACCGGGCTGGTGTTATATCGCCGCCTGGTTTCTGTTGCCCATATTTTTCGTAGCAATCCTCCTTTGGGTTTGTATTTTTTCAGGATGGTATTAATTACCACACAAAGGTTAATACGTTAACGAAAGGAAAACATAATGCGTTCAGCCTCCTTATTTGCCGTTGTACTGACGGCATTTTTTACCGTTTCCGCTGCTCGTGCCCAGGTTTTTACCTGCACATTCCAGAACGGTGCCTCAATAAAAATCGACGACCATTATGACGGGGATTTGCAAAAACAGCCGTCAAAAGTCATTGATTATTATCACTACAACCCGACGGGACAGAAAGACCTCCACCTGACAGCAGTTGCAATGGGCTGGGCAAATCAGAATCACATGATCACGGAATATTACCGGTTTCAGAGTCGCGACTATAACTACATCGCCCTTCATGACGGAGCGATGAACTTTGACGGGCTGAAGGTCTACAAAGGCTCAACACTGGTTGCAAAACAAGCCTGCACAAACGGAGGCTGGTCACCCGCACTTGATCCCACGAGTTCGATACTACCCAATGACATGGACGGGGATATCGCTGACACCTATCTGGGATAGACAGGGCCTCTCACTTTCGCGGACGCAACTAAGCCGCATCAATCACTTGTGTCGTTGTATATTCAATAATCGTAACTGAATGAGCCTGCATACCAATGCAGGCTCATATATCAAATGCGAAGGTATTATCCAGCAATAAAAGAAACTCTACCCTTTTGGAGGGTAATCGTCTTTCCCGTAAGAATTTTTCTCGCGGATTTTGCTGTCTTTCCCCTGAATGATTAACTCGCTTTTTTGATTAATAGCGATATCTCTGGCCGCCTGGATTGCATCTTTCTGAGTGTCATGTAAAGAAGTTGCCTTGTTATTTCCTTCGCCGACAACAGCCCATTTGTCGCCACGTGTAGTTACCCACTGGTTTTTACCCATTTTGAAACCTCACATAGATAGTTACCTACTCTGCCACTGATTTTAAAACCAGTGCTGGTTGAGTATACAGATTCAATTTTTCGGGGCGAACACATTTTGATCAAACCAAGGGCAGCAATCACAACATCTTGTTATTCAGGCTACGGCCTGCACTTCTTTGCTGTAAATTCCCAGCCCACACACCGGGCAGCACTTTCGGCCAGAGTAATCGAGGCTGCACTCAATACAGTGCCAGTGACGTACAACCACAACGGGTTGCACTTTCTGTAACTGACGCTGCAACGCGAGCTGTCGTCGTTCTGCCAGTGAAAGATCGTCGAAGTACGCGCACTTCTGTAACTGTGCCTGCGTGAGTACCGGGGTGTCGTGTTCGAACCAGGCCTGCTGCCCGCCCGTTGCGCGATGAAAACGCATCGGGCAGTCACAGTGATGACAGGTGTACGATGCCACCGAATCAGCAACGACGTTAGCCGCCCTGATAACGTGACCTTCGGCATTTAAGGCCATATAAGCTTTACGAATTCGCATGAGATGCTCCCTGCCCCACATCGCCGACAGGCAATAGCTGAAACGAGTGAGATGACTGAAGTGAATAAAAATGGGGTTACATCTCATAGCACGGATCGGTATTTATTTACCGCAAGGTCATCACGGGCGTACCTCATGCACGGACAGCACGTTCGATATAGTTGTACTTATTGAGTACAACCGCCCATTCCTCAAGGGCAGCCTTCAGTGCCACCAGCATCAGAACCTCTCCGCAATAGCCGTGCCAGATGGAATAACGCAACAGCTGACTTTTCTGCGGATAGCGCCCACCCACAATCAGATTCTCAGCCACAATGGCACGGGCCTCCTGCACCATCAGACAGACGACGCTGTCGGGTACCGGCCAGTGCACCTCCGGACATAACGACAACGTCTTACCCGCCGTGAATAACCAGTGGACATACTCCGGCTCTTTTCGGAGCACCTTCACCCGCCACGCCAGACGCGCGGTGATACGACATTTTAACGTCTCAAGCGCGTCGCCGATGTCTTCTTCTGCTTTCCCGGCCCGCAGTCTGACCAGCAGTGGTGGCGTCGGGTCTCCCGTTGCAGACTGCTGTATCTCAGGACACTTCAGCAGTGCCGCAATGCATTTGTCATGATAGCTGCGCAGATAGGTCTCCAGCCCTTTGTCACGCAGGACGCTCAGGGCGCTTTGCACCAATGGCCTGAATTTTACAAACCGCTGCGTGTCAGCATCGACAGCACCCGTGCGCGTGATAAGCCGGGAGGCCACGAACGCGTCGTACCGCAGCATGCTGTCTACACGTGGGTCCACCATCAGTGAGGACAGACTATTTTCCCCGAGCGCATCAGCCCGCTGAAACAATGCCTGACCGCTTTTTTGTGCATCCGCGAGCAGCAGACGGGAATAGCTAAAATCACACATGTCGGGTGACCTCTGAACGTAATACCAGATACAACTTACAAATACGCATGCCGACTCCTGCGTTCACGGGTGCTTGCGGGGACGACCCCGACGACTGGGTGCCGGGACATCACTCAGACCAAAGCAATAGTTGCTGTAATCCTTCTGCTCCGTCTTTGCCAGGTAGCCCAGCATCCGGGTCAGTGATTTTCGCTGCTCAGGGTCGGCGTAATGCAGTACCCGCTGACCATCGTAGGGATAACGTTTACGGTCTCTGGTGCAGTCATGGAACCAGCCATCACCGCCGGTGTAGTGTCGCCAGTAATCCACCAGGGCGTAGATAAATTCCTGAGGTACCCGGTGGTGCTGTCCGTTGAGATAAAACACCGCGTGATAGTGGATGCCGTGCTGCGGGGTGAACTCCTGAACCCAGGCATACCCGACGATGCCATCCAGCTCCTGCAACGCGTACTCCGCCAGCAGGTACATTTCACGTGCGCTGTAATCGTCACGACGTATGCGGTGCAGTACCGTCCCGTTCAGAAAAGAGAAATCCATACGAAATGGAATGAGTCGGGAATAGCGCTGGCTCAGGGCATCAGCGTGCTGGCTCAGTAAAGCAGACAGGTGAGGGTCAATGGTGTATGACATGTTCAGCTCCAGTGGAAATGAGTTACATGTCATGGGGTGATGCGGTAATTTTTAACTGAGGAACTCACCCGCATCAGAAGCGCCTGTAACGCATTCTGAGCGGACTTCACTGACGGCTAACACATTGACGCAGCAGAACAAATAAAACGCTCTGACGGATCGCTGAACGCGTTTAACTTACCAGTTCAGCTGAGTTTTCCCCTCCGTTGTCTGGACGATCTCACTGGTCTGAATTTCCCGGTGATAGCCGTAAGCATCGGCGTACTTCGTCAGGCCAGTAGCGGCATCGTTTTCTGGTTTGCCCTGTGTCTGAATAACCTCACCACTTCGGGTGGTCATTGTGTAAGTGGTGGTGCAGCCCACCAGCAGCAGAGCCGCAAGCGAAATCCCTGTAAGATAAGTCAATTTAGACATGCTGAATGTCCCTTTAGCGTGGTAAAGCAGAGCACGTTACCGGATCCGAAAAAAAAGAGATGAATGATTATTGCGCTGCATAAAGAATTCAGGGGAAAAGACAACCGGGCTGATTACAACCCGGTACGTCAGATTACTGTCCGCCCGCTTTGCTGATTGCCGCCTGCAGCATTTCCTGGCTGGCGCCCCCCGGCACCACCGTCACGTTATCGGCTGTCGCACCCGATACCGGCATCACAATCAAACCTGGCGTGCCACGAAAGCCAAGGTTCTGTGCCAGCGCATCGGTTTGTGCCAGCGTATCCAGCATCTCTGCTTTTTTGCCTTTGAGCTTACCGGCCTTCACTGAGGCGTGGATGATGTCCTGCTGCGTTAATTTGCCTTCATTATGCCCGGTCGCGAACACTGCATTGTGGTAAGCCAGATACGCGGCTGCGCCTCTCTGGTGCCGGATCTGCAAACCGGTCTCAGCAGCATCCATCGACGCCGGCCAGCGTTCACCAAAAATCGGCCACTCTTTAAAGACGTAGCGTACCTGCGGATTGGCCTGCATCAGGCTTTCCATGATCGGAGCCTGGTGGGCACAAACAGAGCACTGGTAATCAAAAAACTCCACCAGCGCAACTCTGGCGTCAGCCGGGCCGTAAGACGGAGTGGAAGGATCATTCAGCAGAGCGTCCTGATGCGCCAGTACGGCTGTGGTTATGGCGTGCAGCTGCTGCTCGTGTTGCTGAGCCTGTAATTTCTGACTGACCTCCAGCAGCACCTCAGGGTGAGCCAGCAGATACGCCTTAGCGACCTCACCAATCCGGGCTTCCTGTTCCGGAGTAAATGCCAGCACAGTCGCAGGAGCCAGAGCCGGGGCTACAGTAGTCGGAGCGTTCTGAGTCTGCGCAGGAGCAACGGATCCAACGCCCGTCGCAGCAGGTACAACCGCTTTATCCTGAGGCGGTACGGATGCCGGTGCTGCTGAACGCTGGGTAGACGATATGGTGACGGGTGGTTGATCCGTTACAGGGCCTGACGGAGCCGCAGAACTCGCAGTGGTAACGGCTACTGTCGGTGCTGGTGCTGACGCCTGCGGGGTGACTGGTGCTACCGGAGTCGTCGGAGCCGTGACCGATGCCGTATTCGACGCACTACTGGCAGCCACGTCTGGAGATGCAGACACCGATAATGAGAACAGTGCCCCCGTCAGCATCAAGGCCAGTGGGGAATATTTAAATGTCATAGGAATGAATCCATGCAAGAAACAACGAATGTAAAAGTAACCGAACACTGGTTACCAAAAGGATAGAGCGAGTGTTTCAGTCTCACGCTCACCGGAATGCGGATCATACTGAGCGCAGGTGATACTGTTCATGCTGAAAATTGTTTCCTGATGATACCGGTGGGAACATCGGGCTGCAGAATGCCACTGAAAGCACATTGCTGTATTCGGATATTCACCCCGTCAAATGTTAGTGGCAAACACAGAAGAATGGTACCGGCAGATTAATACGCCCCCAGGAAGTAGATACCCGGTGAACTATCTGCTACGGCTGACATGACTTCACTCTGGAATTTAACTGTTGATATATTCGTAATACGGAACACTATCACCCGTTCATCGATTACAGAACAGAAGCTTGCTGGCGTTATATCGAAACAATAATTGCTCACCAGTGACATTAGCAGTGATAGTCGCAGGGGAAGATTCAAAGCTCGTCTGATTGCTGACACGTTAAATATGCCCGAATGATGCTGACAGTTATTGATGGGTAGTCACTGAAAATCAATGCATAATAATGATTAGCGGTAGAGGATCAGTCACGCATGTGAATACGAGAGAATGAATACACCTTCAATAACATTAACATAGCCTTTAATTATCGACACACTGCCACTCCGACAAAAGCGAATCATCAAATCCGCAGAGAATATCATCCCGATGGATAAATATCGGGAAAACTCCCACACAGCGAAAAATAACCACTGCCCACAGGAGATATAACAACTCATTCCATTTCAGCAGATTTCCACCAGGCATCCGGTAGTACTTCAGGCTGTGCAGCAAGCAGATGCCTCTCCCGCAAAACACGCCGTTTTTATTTACACTAAAGCTACATGCTATAGAGTCCACGACGCCACCATTGCCACAGACATAACCCGATGGACTCCACCAGCCCAACCTTGAGTGGCACCCTCTGGCATACGAGAAATAGCTTCAGCCTCCCAGCGCCGGCATGTTTCAAAAGACCACTTCCGAATCAAAAATGGATGTTCAATTCACGAAAAGGCTACCGGGCCACAGACCGCAAGGTCACGCTAGTTTGGTAGCTAAAAATACGTAAAAACGTGATCACTTTTTTCAGAAAAAAATGCAGTAAGAGTAAGAAGCCGGAAAGAGGTATCCAGAGACAGTGCCTGGAACTCAAGGCGGATGTTATTTGTACAAATTAGTAAGTGAAATATCGGTACTACAGAAGGGTTGTAAAAAGTGACAATGTAATAAGCGCATCAAATCAGGCGATAAAATGAGCACCCAAAATGTAATTAATATGTTAACAACACTAAGAGTAATTAATGAAGTAACGGCGGGAACAAAAATAGATTACCCTGAAATAATTCAACGTGGGCTATCGGTCAGCACATTATACCTCACGGCATAATGCTGCGTGAGCCAGGTGATGTTTAATATTTTTCAGGCCCCGCCTGATAATGAGAAAAACGGCATCAGAATATCGCTTTCGATTTTTTCCCGTCAAATAACCAGAATTCAGGGAGGTAAAATGCGCCATCATAATCAAACTTAAATTCAATCATTGAATTTGATGTCGCTACTTTACCATCATTCCCCGAGTAATACAGTGAATCATCGCTTATGAGCGTATCGCAATGCCAGCAGCCATTGGATATGCCATATGAACGACGCCTGGATTTAAGCTGACCAATACCACGCGAATTTAAATTCAGGCAATTCATATTTTCCTGCAACAAATCTTTGGCCCGTTCATCACCAAAAAACAAATCTGCCACAAACATGCCGCTGTGATCGCAGATACCAATACGCTCGATAATATTGGTGGGTTTTCTACAGCGTCGGCAATTGACCGTTCGTGGCTGAATACTCGCAATCAATGGTTTGCGTCTGTCAGGGAACCATGACAGCTTCCCGGCAAATACGCCTGCAATAAAATCATCAACGCAGACATCAAACTGAGGTAGATAAAAGTCCCCTGATTCATTCTGCCGAATGCCAAATACCGGTAAATTATAATCCTGATAAATACCATGACTGTAATATTCACTTCTTTTTCGCAACTTCCGTAACCACAATGTACGGTGAATACCGGCCTCCGTAAATTCAGCCTGCCTGTCTTCAATCCAGCGGTCATCGCACTGCGGAAACTGGACCATAAAAGCGAGCGAAACATTATTACGGGTACAATACACATCAGCTACTGCTGGTATCCCATCAAACATACCTATCTGTTTTTCAGTCATGACCGACCAGCCAGCAGCAGTGGCTTGCTGAGCAATTAAAAATTTGAGGTAAAGATGCTCCGGGCTATCAGCCACATACGGGCAGTGACTACCGGACTTGTGCGCAAAGAAGAAATTACCGAGTGTGCTTGTTTTGGGGAACGCGCTATGACCACAGCACGGCATCACCAGAGAATGTGCTTTGTAAGTCATTTTCAGGTTTTCCCACGCCAGTTCTTCAAATTCGAACGAATGAATATCCAGCCCATCCAGCAACGCTCTTAATGGCATATATCCGGCCCCTCAGTCACACCATTTAACCTCTGATAAAAGTACCTTCTGTCGCCAGGCGCGGAGAGGCAAAAATGGCGGAATCGAATTGTAAACTCACCCGGTCAAACTCGTAACGACACTACCATGGCATCGGGCTTATACCACAGCTTAATCTCGCTGGAAAAAACCAACGTCAAACGCCCCCGCTGACAACAGAGCTCTTACTTTAGGCACTGGCAAAACGCGTAATGTTCTGGTCGAAATGCCGATCCCATTACTTATCAAAACCAACAGATAAATAAGGGCTATTCTCCTGTGCAGTCCCTCTTCGGATTGATGAAAAGCAGGATAGAGAGAATGGGTGCATCAGATTTTTTACTGGATATGGCTTCCAGGTTTCTGCCGGATAAAAAAGCGGAGCGTGAAGCGCTTGAGAAATTCCTGATACTCTGGCGCCAGGAAGGGCATGACCCGCTCCTGGCAGAGTATTATTTTGCACAGGCAACAGGACATCGTTACGCTTCGTATCGCGAAATACAATTCATCATGAATACCACAGAGCCGCTCAAAACTCTCTGGATGTACAAAAGCGTGAATCGCAGCCAGAGCGTTGTACGGTTTAATGGCGAAGGTCAGGCAGAGACAACAGACAGAGCCAGATGGTGTACCCGATGCATACTGATAGCGATAGATATCGCATTCGTCCTGCTCTTTTTATTTACGTCATCATCGACGCTCAATGACATGACCATTTTCCTCGATGCATTCAGGCACATGACAGTATCAGCGACGCTTATGCTCAGCTTAACGGCCTCCATTCTGGAAGTTTTCATCTCAGTACTCATTCTGCTGATGACCGCATTCGTATGGTGGGACGTGTTAAATGCCAGGTATTTTGCTGATTTCTACAATGCTAACCGATGCTGAAACACACCTTAACCCCAGTATCATTGCCACAATTTTAATGACCTTTTAAATTTTGCGAAAAGACCATACAGGACGAATATTCGATGTCATTAAGCCCAGAGGAAAAACTGCAGCGTAAACTCATTATCGGCGAATGGGTGATGATAGCGGGTCACATTGAAAAAATGCTGAAAATGGATTTTGGTTCGAAAGAAAAAGGGCTTCGCAAGTTAGCTTTACAAGCTAATCTGCCACCTGAACTATTCGACATGATTAATAGCCTTGCTGGATACCGAAACAAACTGGTGCATAATGTCGACTGGCAACTTAAATCCAGACACCGTGAAAGGTTCCAGGAGTTATCCGATAAAATCTTCGCAGAGCTATCACGACTACTTTCAGAAAAAGAACAGCAACAGCAGTGGGATCGTGAAGATACACAACGATATGAAGCCCGGTTACTGCGCTGGAAACAAGATGCCGAAATGCGTCTGCGCCTGAAACAAAAAATTGATACCCGTCTTGCAACTATTTCGCTCAGTGCAGCTACATCTACCCGGCCAGGTTCTGGCGAAGCAAACAGTACCAGTGATAAGACGGCCAAAGTATCAAAATATGTGGCAATCGTTGCGGCGGCAGGAGCTGGCATAGTGGCAGCAGTAGGTATGTTTGCCATGCAAAAACGTAAATAGCCAGACAAGCTGGGCAATAGTAGCCTGAATAGTACAATGACCACCGGGAAGATTGATGCAATCGCTTTGCTTTCTGGCATATCTGCCTTCGTCATTTTCTTCGACACCCGTACCATGGTCAAAGACTCTGCAACCTGACCTGCTCCTTCAGCTCAGCAAAAGTTCGATTTCTTCAACAAAGCCGAACTGGACTGCAAAATCCCCACGGTCAGGTAAATACGAAGTATACCTTATCGCGCTATGCTCATTACTAAGCGCAAGATGATGAACACAGCGTGCTGAACGAAGCGCTGTACGGCAAAACTGAGAGCCGCCGTGCATTTTTGCTTTAAAAGAGTGTGGTAACAAATAGCTGTAACCAGAGCTACTGTAAGGAAGCGGCACACATGGCTAAAGCACCCACTCCAGTAAAATTTGACAGCACCACGACGTTCACAGGGCTTGATTTCATCGCCCGCAGCCTGGTGCAGATGGAAGCCAACGGTACGGCGCTATGCCCCGAAGCAATCACCGGTAATATGACCGGCGAACAAAAAGAGATTTTCATGGCGCGCCTTCGTTTTCATCGCCTAAGGCAAAAGCAGGTCAGCGCCTGATAAAAGGCCTGACCCTGTACATAGCCGACTATCTGAGGGAACACGATGCGCCCGCTACTGATTGCTGTTTTGTGTTCTCTGACACTGTTTATTGCTGGTGTACTGGTCACTAACCTGCAACTCTGGAACTCTGCCCGTAACAACATTCTCACAGCAGCCCGCCAGTCAACCAGCAGGATTGAGGCTATCCTTGATGAAGCGCGGCTGGCGACCAACGCCGTATTACCGCTGGCACAGGGGAGCTGTTCACCCGATACGCAGTTCGCACTCAGCCGTGAAGCCGCATTGCGCCCTCACCTGCGGGCTGTCGCCCTGCTGAAAGGCGACACTGTCTGGTGCTCGTCCTTCACGGGTCGCTATCCGATGGCATTTCATCAGGAAAGTATTTCAGTTGCACCATTAACACTCTATTCCGGAGACCAGATTGCGCCGGGGGTTCCTTTACTGGTCTGGCTGACACCCGCACCCGGTGGTTATGTTGCCGCCAGCATCAGCGATATTCATCTGCGGGATGCCCTGCTGCCGGTTCAGGATAACCGGCAACTGACACTGATTGTCGGCAACCGGCTGCTGACCCGCAAGGGCGAAGTACTTGCAGTAGAGCCGACATCAGCGTCACCATTACAGCTGAGATCTTCCCGCTATCCCTTCAGCACTGGCTATGCATTGCCGTCGTTTTTTAGCGCTGAACGATTATTCCGCCAAGGCGGGATGCTGCTGATATTGACCGCCCTGCTCTCTCTGACTGCCGGAAGTCTGTTGCGGCGCTATCTGGCCAAATACACCACGCCGGCGGAAAACCTTCGAAAAGCGCTGGAGCGGGGAGAAATCATTCCGTATTATCAACCTGTGGTGAACGGACGAACAAGGGATATTGAAGGCCTTGAGGTCCTCGCACGCTGGAAGCACCCGCGTGCCGGGTTTATTCCGCCCGATGCCTTTATCCCTGTGGCAGAAAAGAACGGGCTGATTATTCCCCTGACCCGTTATCTGATGCACAAAGTGCAGGCCGACCTGGCGCCGGTCATTCACCATTTCCCGGATAATCTGCATATCGCCATCAATATCGCCGCAGCACACGCGAACACGCCACAACTGGTCGATGAGTGTCAGGCCTTTCTACAGGCGTTCGGCCAGAAGCCCGTCAGGCTGGTGCTGGAAATTACGGAACGCGAACCACTGGACATCACCACTGAAGTGCAGAACCGGTTGATGAAACTTCGCGAAATGGGGGTGATGCTGGCGCTGGATGATTTTGGTACTGGCTATTCCGGGTTGTCGTACCTGAATGATGCCGCCTTTGACATCATCAAAATTGACCGGAGTTTTGTCAGTCGCATCAGTACCGAACCGGGATCAACCCGTCTGGTGGACTGCGTTATCGATATGGCCCGTAAATTGTCATTAAGCATCGTGGCGGAAGGAGTTGAGACATCATTACAGGTGGAGTACCTGAACCGTCAGGGCATTCAGCTGCTACAGGGCTATTATTTCTACCGTCCGGTGCCGCTCCCGACACTGGTCAGAGCGATAATGACCGATGAAGCCGCTTCCACAACAAGATTGCCCGGCCTCCTTGCCAGTCTACAGGAGGGCTCCCCCTCTCAGAGCTCCCATTAATACAACACCAGAATTCATGTTTCAGTCGGATTTTTCAATCCCTGTGATAGGTTTACGCTCTGCGCAAGCGTTATGGCCGGGATCGTGGTAAATAATGTTCTTAATTAATATTGCGTCAAAAGTAACACCGATAAAATATAAGGCTATTTAGTTACGTTCTGAAACCAGTTTTCCCGATGAAGCGATTATCGCCTCACGTATCATCCCTTATGCAGGGATGTGCCCACCGTTGTGGCGGCTGTGCACAAATATTAATTATTTCGGGATAGAGATTTACGATGAAAAAATTCGCAATGATGCTGGGTGCATGCGCTCTCCTGGCCTGGGGTGCTGCTAATGCGGCAGACGGTCAGGCTGCGGCGAAAGCCAAATCAGCCTGTCAGGCTAATCCGACACAATGTTCGCAAGCTAAATCAGATGCAAAGGCGCAAGCACAGAAAGAAGCAAAGGCAGCCAAAGATGCCTGTGCTAAAAATCAGAGTGCCTGTGAGAATGCAAAAGCAAAAACCAGAAGCGCTGTGAAACAATAACTCGCCATACCCTGCGGCAGATTTTCCCTGCCGCGTTTTCACTGCTACTATTCGCGTAACACTTTTTCACTCCATTGAATCTGCATAAGGTCTCACTATTTCCCTCAATATGAAATCCGACTCTGCCACTCACCACTCTTCGGCTCCAGAACAAACCGTTGCCGATCTTGCTCACTTAGCCTGGTGCGCGCTGGTTGCTTTAAAGCTCGAACAGCACGAGGGTCAGGCTCTGTCGACATTGATGGTACATACATTTCTGATTCGCTGGCTTGCTGGTGCCCAAAAACAGCGCCGTTTTCCGCGCTCCGTTGCTCCTGATATCGAGAGCCTGCTAAAACTTGGACGGCAAAAAGGTCTAGCCGCCGGATTGCACCAGCGACTGGAGTATTTGCTCGAATCCTGTTCATCTCCGGTTTCTTCCCTGTCCGATCTGTTCCAACTGACTTACGCCATTGAAGCGCTCAAAGCTCAGGGCTGGATCAACGCCGCCGTGGCCGATTATGAGTGGGACTTGTCAGCGCTGGCCGCCGAATACGGCGACGTTTCCGCACTGCTGGTCAGAAAATCCGATTTAGTGCGTCACTTTAGCGATGAAGGTCAGCTCACCGGGCACGTGGAATTTCTGGTGAAAGGAGAACTGGATACAGTAGTTGCGGAATTTGATATCCAGACACTTCGCTACACCACTGAAACCACAATGGAAAATTGCTCAATGCTGACACTCCTGCCAGTCTGAACCTCCGTGTAAATGCGCCAGATCATCCGTTTTCAGCACCACCAACCCATTTCCAGCTATATTGATTTCACCTGATGAATTAAACACCGTTTTTCATATTCTGATAAAAATGCAGTTCCCAGCCCATTGACCTGAAGTTGTCGGAGTTGCTCCGATGTCAGTCCTGCCTGTGGTGCGGCAACATGATATTCATGGCTAATATCCACACCCTGCACTGCAGGATCATCCGTATTGAGACTTACCCGTATACCGTGTTCCAGAAATTGCTTTACCGGATGTCTCTTCAGTGAAGCCACAGTGCTCGTCTGAATATTCGACGTCAGACATGACTCGATACCAATGCCGTGCTTCACCAGGTAATCCATCAACGCCGGGTCATTGATGGCCTGCACCCCGTGACCAATGCGCTCCGCCTTCAGTTCAAGAACCGCTTGCCAGATGCTTTCCGGCCCGGCAGCCTCTCCGGCATGCACAGTGATATGCCAGCCAGCATCACGGGCACGTGTAAAATGCTCCCTGAATAAGTCCCCCGGCCAGCGAAGTTCGTCGCCGGCAAGATCGAGGGCAATAATACTATCGCGATGCTCCAGTAGCGCGCTGAGTTCTTTTTGACAGGTCTCCTGACCATAGGTTCTGTTCAGAGAACCTATCAGCCGAACCATGACTCCCGTATCCCGGCAACCGGCCTGCACCCCATCGACCACTGCTTCAATGACCCCCGGTACAGAAAGATTGTGCGTTGCGGCCATATACCCAGGTGAAAATCGCAGCTCGACATAATGCAGGCCATTTATCGCCATATCTTCAACACTTTCATATGCCACACGTCTGCAGGCATCAAGAGATCCCAGAACCTTAACGCCCCAGTCAAGCTTCGCCAGAAAACTCATCAGATCGGGCTCATTATTCATAACCTGAACCCAGGGTCGCATATCCTCAGGAGTGGCTGCCGGGAGCGATACGTTAAACTGGTGCCCTAAATCCAGGATTGTCTTCACACGAAGGCTACCGTTCAGATGACGATGGAGATCAGTTAAAGGGTAATGCTGGTCTATCATGGTGACATGTATCCAGAGAACAGGGTCAATAATTAAATAGTCATCTATCCCCATCTGTGAATGAACGGGATAAGTGAAGCACATCATATCGCTATGACTGACGTGAAACTTCTCATGTTATGTAACCATTTATCCCAGAGTACGCCATGCTTTACTACCCGACGGTTTCCCTTTACTTCCTGATTATCAGGGCTCTACCACTTTCTACCGCACGCTTGCCCACCACATTCACCGACAAGCTAACACTTTTGCTCAGTGGCGTTATGGCAGTCAGGTGATCTGAGGGAGCCGACGGTGTACCGGTGGTCCCTGGCGCAGTTGCCCCCGCCAGGGCCCTGCACCAGATAGTCGATGCGTCTTACAACACGCTGGCACACACTCCTGCCTTAAACTCCCTGGATGGCATTAACTCTTCGGAATCCGGCATGCGATTTCTCGAAGCGGTAGTTACCCGATTTCGCTCGGGAGAAATGCCGATGCGGGCCCGAAACAGCGTGAAGGCGACAAGAAAACACCGCAGGGCCACTATTACATTGACAGCCGTAATACGCACTCCCGGTTCAGTCTCAGCCTGCACATTTCTTACCCGGATAAGACTGATATCCAGCAAGCAAAAGAAAACAGTTATCCGCCTGGCGAAAACATCATGATCCACGGCGTTCCTAACGGGTGGGGATGCTCAGTCCACTGTTTCGACACATTGACTGGACCGATGGCTGCATTTCGGCGACAAACGACAATATGCGAGAAATCTGGCAAAAGGTACCAATCGGCACACCGGTTGAGATTGAGCAATAACGAAGACGCAGGCAGCAGGCTCATCTTAAGAAATCCGGTACCCGATAACACAAACTGCCTTTGTTGGCGGAAAGCCTTCAGCCAGTGACTTAATCGCTGTAACCAGAGTTCGACGCAATGAACAGCAGCTGCACTCCGACGTTCAAAACGTCCAAAAAACGCTATTGTCTGAGCACAAACACGCAATATTTTCTTGCTGCTGCTGTATCAGTATGCGCGGGCTTCAGTTGAGCAAAGTCCGCAGGCTAAAAACATCTTTTCTTTACTGCGGGAATTGTTGTTTTTACTTATTTCGCAAGGAACACCATGGGTCATTTCCTCTTATTTCCACAACTTACTCATGCCGTGGAATGGCTTAAGGGGCACAGTAGTATTGTTGTCCAGTACGGCTGGAACATTGTTGCTGCCTTCATTCTGTTTTTCATCGGTAAGCTCGTTTCGCGCCTGGTTTCTGGTGGCCTTCATAAATTGCTGCTAAAGCGCAAAGTAGACTCCACCATTGTTCATTTTTTTACTGCGCTGGTGCGCTATATCACGCTGGCCTTCGCCGTTATTGCTGCGCTGGGGCGTCTGGGAATAGAAACATCCTCCATCATTGCCGTGATTGGTGCCGCAGGGCTTGCCATTGGTCTGGCATTACAGAGCTCGCTGTCAAACTTTGCAGCCGGGGTGCTGCTCGTCTCACTGCGCCCTTTTCGGGCCGGCGAAACAGTGCAGGTAGGGACCGTGACCGGTACTGTGCAGCAGGTACATATCTTTTCCACTACGCTGTTAACTTCGGATAACAAAGAAGTCGTCATTCCCAACGGTAAAATCATTGCCGACAGCATCATTAACTATTCACGTCATACTTACCGCCGTATTGATCTGGTGATTGGCGTCGGTTATCAAAGTCGCATTGCGGATGTTAAAGCCGTTATGCTGACTGTTATCGAACGCGATACACGCATTGACCGGGCGCATGGGGTGACAGTACGTCTGGGTGAACTCGGAGCCTCATCACTGAATTTCTACGTCCGGGTATGGGTTCGCAACGCCGATTACTGGGATACGTACTTTGATTTGCTGGAGAACATCAAGGAAGCACTGGATGACAATGCCATTGATATCCCTTATCCACAAATGGATATTCGCGTGCAACAGCTCACCAGTGTACAGTCCACCGCTTTAACAGAACGGATTGCAAACTAAGCTCCAAATATTTTCAAACCCATATCACTTCTGTGTAACTCTCTGGCCGGACTCACCTTTGCGGGTGGCTCTGGCCTTTTCTTTTGCAGTTAATCAGGAGTGCTAATGGAGCCGATTTATCCCCACGACGACGAACACGAAGAGTATGACGAGCACAGCAGCGATGCCGTCAATAACGACAGCGACCCGGAGGAAGCGTATGAAGGCCGTCCCCGTAATCTGCATGCCATTGCTGGCTGGCTCTACGACAAGGCCGTGAGCGGTATTGCCGGTATTGAGTCAGCAGAAACGCTCGCTGCCCGTTATCTCGCGGATGCCAGAGGCGACCCGTCGCTTGCCGCCCGCAACCTCATTTACTGGGAGAGCATCAAAGCGGGCAGCAGCGGTTTTCTCTCAGGCATGGGCGGCGTGGTGGCATTGCCGGTCACGCTACCGCTGAACATCACCAGCGTGCTGTTTCTCCAGACCCGTCTGGTGGCTGCACTCGCCTGTCTCGGCCAACACCGGCTGTCAGATGAACGCATCCGGGCACTGGCCGGGCTGTGCCTGTGCGGGAATGCCGCCAAAGCGCTGCTGCAGGACCTGACGCTACAGGCCGTTGACCGCTGGACGGCAACTGTCGCACAGCAGGTTACGGAGAAAACTCTCGCCCTGCTGGCAACCCGTGCCGGTCTGGTCAGCGCGGAGAACATTGTGCGCCTGATACCGCTTGCCGGTGGCGTGGTCAGTGGCGCGGTGGACATCGCCTCCACGCGCACCATCGGGCATATCGCCCTCACCACCTTTTTAAAACCTGTACCTCAACCTGAAGGATTACCCAATGAGCTCTAACTCTGGCGCTGTCGTTAAAGGCATTTTTCTGCTGCTGATTTTCCTGGTGATTTTCAGCGTACCGGAGAAATCACGCAGCGAATCAAAATCAGCCTGACCCTGTATAGCTATCGCTAATTACACGATAAATCCACCCAGTCAATGCCTGGCATCACAAACATTATTCAAATTGATTTTACTGATGTTTTTTAGTTCAGTTGATCGTCCGTAACGATCAATCCCTGCATTTTTCAAAGAAACAAACGATCAATCTGCGCAGGCGATTTTGCTATCGTAATGGCTCATTGTTTGTTCCGTTTCAGGGAGTTAAAACCCGCCACAACACACTGCCGACGCGCCCGCGTCATTCTTTTTCTGAACCGTTAATCCTGCCCTGCTGCAATTTCCCTTTTACCGGAAAGGCTGTCGCACGCCTGTGCGATACCGGGGCGCTATTGTCTGAAAAACAAGGAGTTTTAAATATGTCGAGTATCACCACCCTTAAAGAAAAGCTTGCTACCCCTACGCTGCATCTGGCCCTGCTGACCGTTGCCACCGGTGGCGTCTGGCCGCTGATATGGCTGTACAAAAACCAGGACACACTCATGCAGGAGACCGGTCAGCGCTTTTCGTCGTCTGTACTGATTATCTGGATGGCGGTCTGCTTTGGTCTGGGTGCTTTCCTGCGCCCGTATTCCATGCCGCAAATCGACGAGATGAACTACATCCACACGCCAGTGGTGATGATTGCCATTACAGGCATTCTCAGCATCGCTCTGATGGTGTTGTATATCGTCTGGGCCTTTAAGGCACGTGCGGCGCTGCAGCACTATGCGCTGACGCAGTTTCAGCTGGAACTGAAGATGAACCTCTTCTACACCTTTGCCTTCAGCCTGTATTACGTCAACTACTGTATCAACGCCATGCCGGATGCGCTGGCAAAACAGCAGATTTTACGTGCGCATCTGCAGCAACAGCCGGTGATGCAGGCAGTACCTCAGCAGCCTGCACCGGGTACCACCAGTGACGGGAGTCAGCAGCCATGAAACGTTTCACACTGACAGTACTTTCCTGGCTGCTGGCATCGGCCAGTGCCATGGCCGTCGTGACAGAGCAGGAGTGGGGCAACTGGTACGGTAATACCGGCGGGATGGAGTTTGCACTGACCACCCGCAACCAGGCGGGCGAGGAGCTGAGCATCAGCTGCAGCAATCAACAGATGGCCGTCACGCTTCGCTCACGGCAGGAGAACTGGTCAGCCACCTCCACCGAAGGGCTGGACAAGCTGTACCTGATGATTAACCGGCAGGCGTATCAGTTAGGCAACGAAAAGTTGTTCCCGAATGAACCTGCTCCGGCGCAGCTGGTATTTGAAGCCCTAGCACATACCGGAGCCCGTGACACGCTGGTCTTTACCTCACAGCAAACCGGTGATTCAAAACCGTTCAGCGCCCGTGGGCTCAGTGAAGCCCTGAAAGGTAAAACCTGGCAGGACTGCCTGAACCAGTAAAGCAGTCGCCCTTTACTACACGCACCATAACCCCGGCCCGTTCAGTGATGAGCGGGCTTTTTGCTTTTAAGGAGACCACGATGTCTGCATCAGAGAAAACTCTGTTACCCGATGGCCCTTTCATCCGTGCTGAAGCCGGACGGGGACTCAACCGCTTTATTGCCAGCGACGGCATCCCGCTGACGGTTGAACCCGACGTCTGACTATACACCCACAACCTCCCCTTATAACCGCCCTGCCGTGTCATACGCCGCAGGGCTTTTTCGTTTTTATGTCCTAAGGAGTTTTCAGCATGGTCCGATTAGCCAGCCGCTTCGGTGCGGTACATCAGATACGCCGTGACCGGCCCTTAACCCGTGAAGAGCTGCAGCGCTGCGTACCCAGCGTATTCAGTGCCGACCGGCATGAGTCCCGCTCAGACCGATACGCGTATATCCCCACCATCACGCTACTGGAGAACCTGCAGCGCGAAGGGTTTGAGCCGTTCTTTGCCTGCCAGTCCCGAGTTCGCGACCCTGAGCGGCGTGAGCACACCAAACACCTGCTCCGCCTGCGTCGCGCCGGGCAAATCACCGGGGTGCAGGTGCCCGAAATCATTTTGCTCAACAGTCACGACGGCTCCAGTTCGTACCAGATGCTGCCGGGGTACTTCAGAGGAGTGTGCACCAACTCGCTCGTCTGCGGAGAGTCATTTGGTGAGATTCGGGTACCGCATCGCGGAAACGTGGTGGAGAAAGTCATTGAAGGCGCATACGAGGTGCTCGGCGTGTTTGACCGCGTGGAGGAAAAGCGTGACGCCATGCAGTCGCTGCTGTTGCCCCCACCCGCACAACAGGCCTTCGCTAAGGCGGCGCTGACGTACCGCTTTGGTGAAGAGCATCACCCCGTGACTGAAGCGCAGGTGCTGGCACCGCGTCGCTGGCAGGACGAGTCCGGCGACCTGTGGACGGTGTTTAACCGACTCCAGGAATCGCTGATAAAAGGCGGGCTGTTCGGTCGTTCTGCACAGGGCAAACGCAGTCACACCCGCGCCGTAAAAGGCATTGATGGCGACCTGAAGCTGAACCGGGCGCTGTGGGTGATGGCAGAAGAGCTTCAACAGGCGCTGCGCTGAGGGCAAAAAAACTCCACCTGATACCACCGGTGGAGAGGTGCAACGTCTGCAAGGGTACTGGCGCAAAACAGTCCCGTTTCACTTAAGCATAACCGGGCGATGACAACCCGGCGTGCTCGCTATCACATTTCTCATTTTCACTTAACAAATTCATTTATCAGGAGTTATTTATGACTGACGCAATATTCCCGCAGCCACAACCAGCCTTGCCGGTCATCACCGCGACATTAGTCCCGGATGAAGAGCGCGTTGCCTTCTGGGGTCGTCACTTCGGAAAGGTCCGCCAGTGGGTGTTCCTCGAACCGCAGGTGTTCTCCTGGCTCGACCTGTGGAGCACCGACTATCAGGGGGGCGTGTGGGAGTTTTATACGCTGTCCAACGGTGGGGCGTTTCTGGTGCCACCGGAGCAGGCGCATTACACGCTGTTTAACGAGCACAATGGCAATGACGCGGAGCTCAGCACCGAAGCCACCGGCATTGCCGTGTCGCTGATGGCCTGGAGTCATCATGCCTGCCGTACAGGGTGCACAGCCATTGGGGAGCATTTTTACCGCCTGCGCGGCTACGCCCTGGCGCATCCGGAATGCAGCGGCATTATGCGGTTAATTGACTGAGGAGGTGAAGATGAACATGGCACTCTCGCTGGTTCCTCCACCGTCACAGCCGGATTTATTCTGTATTCCGCAGCCCTCCGCTGAACGGCAGGAATTAACCCCGTACGCGCAGCGCACTATCCGTCGTGCCATCAATCTGCTGGAACGCCACCTGCATCAACCCGGTGTGGCGTTTACCTCGCCAGAGACCACCCGCGACTGGTTACGTCTGCAACTGGCCCCGCTGGAGCGGGAAGTCTTTATGGTGTTGTTGCTGGATAATCAGCATCGCCTGCTGACCCACGAAATTCTGTTTACCGGCACAATAAACCACACCGAAGTTCAGCCACGGGAAGCGGTGAAGTTTGCCCTGTTCCACAATGCCGCAGCGGTGATTCTGGCGCACAATCATCCTTCAGGGGAGAGTGAACCCAGTCACGCTGACAGGGTGATAACAGAACGACTGGTCAAAACACTGGCTCTGGTTGACATCCGCGTCCTGGACCATTTTGTCGTCGGCCACCGCGAAATCCTCTCGTTTGCGGAACGGGGGTGGCTGTGAACATCATCCCCAAACGTCAGGCCATGCGCCTGTACCGGCAGACACCGGGTGCCCGTCTGTCAACGTACTGTCGCGGTCATTATCGCTGGACCGGCAGCGTCTGCCATTACGCTGGTCGAAAGGTGCGGGATATCCCCGGCGTGCTCGCAGTTTTTGCCGAACGTCGTCAGGACCGCCACGGTCCGTATGCTGTTCTGCGCTGCGTCACCCTTAATTAATCCACTCTTCGCATCCTTACTCTAAAGGAAAACCTTTATGTCACAACACACCACCGCTCCTGTCTGGGGTCTGCGCAGTGATATTACACCCTCGTTTGGCGCTCGCCTGGTCCAGGAAGGTAACCAGCTGCACTATCTTGCTGACCGAGCCGGACTGAACGGTGAATTTACGCCGGAGCAGTTGCAGGCGCTGGAAACCACCTTCCCGCTGTTTGTTAAGCAGATGGAGGCGGCGCTGAAAAGCTGTCAGCTTGACCCGCGCAGGGCAAAACGTCACCGCTGCACGCTGAACGGCCTGACCTGTGAATCTGACACCAACGGCTCATTCGGCTACGTGTACACCACGATTTACCCGACCGACACCGCGCAATAACACCACTCCGTTCCCCACCCGGACACGCCGGGCAAAGCTCTTTCTTTATCAGGACAATCCCATGCAAAACACTCTCGCCCTGCCTCCACCGGCAGCGGTTACCCCACGCCTGTCACCCCTGGAAGCCTGGCAAAAACTGCTGGCCCATCTGCTCAACCGGCATTACGGCCTTGAGCTCAGCGATACGCCGTTTTCTGACGACACCGTCATTCAGGAACACATCGACCGTGCGCTGTCGCCGATGGACGCTGTGAATTACGTCGTTGAACGCTACGGTCTGGTACGCACCGACCGCACCGGGTTCAGCATCACCGAACAGGAGCCGTTTTTAACCCCGACTGACATTCTGCTGGCCCGCCATGCCACCGGCTTAAGCCGGGTGCGTTTTCCCGCTCCCGCCACCACAGCATAACCCGCTCACGCAGCGTCGCATCTGGCGCTGCGCTCCACTTACCCCGAAGGACCCTTTATGTTCGATTTACTGATGAAACGACACGGACAATTGTTGCTGAAGGATGCGGGATGGCCTGCACACCTGGTGTGGCAATGGCAGCTCTCGCACAGCCAGGGCGATGGCTGCGCGTTTTACGGCTGGCTGCACCGTGACCAGTTGCTCACCCTGCTACCACACCTGGCCCGGCGTCAGTCCCTGTCCGGTGCTGTAACGCAGCACCTCACCGTGTTGCTGACCCTGAATGACATCACCGTTGCACTTAAACGCAATGCGCTGAGCATCCATTACTGCCACGCAGGTTGCATTACCACCGTGGCTGAGGGTTTTCCCGATGACGAAGACCCGGCCTTCATCACGTTCTTCCGGGCGCTGCAGGCCGATATTCGCGACCTGTGCACCCTGGCTGAACAAACCGGCTATCGTCTTCTGGATGCCACCACACCACAATCGGCAAACGAAGTTCTGTTCAGTCGCCAGACGCAGCACTTCGAACTGCGGGCTGTCGCGGATATGCCGGATGCCACGTACCGGTTCGACGATGACATTGACGAAGCGGCTGTTGACCTGTGCCTGCACAGGCTGCTCTCACACAACACCCGCCTGTTAACCGTACGTCTGGAGATTATCTGCCACACCACCGGCGACATTATCGCGCAGCAGTGGCTGCCGGAGACACTGATTGAAACCGACGATAAACCCCGGCACTGGCTCAGCCGTGACGCCGTACACGAGCTGATTCTCGAAGCCCGCGAGCATATCAGCCAGCAGTTGTCCGCCTGGCAGAGCTTTTACCGGGCGGCTTAAAAGGAAACTATACAATGAAAATTTCAGTGAATATTGAAGCCGGAGCGCTCGCCGCGATGCCGCTCAACGGGGGCCGCATTGCCGTGGATATGGACGGCATTGAGCTGAGCCAACTGGTCGATGCGGTCAACACCCATGGCACGCTGCTGCGTATCGCTGACCAGACGGGTCAGATTGTTGTCGAAGACTCCCTGCCCTTCGGCACACGGCTTAACGGCCTGTGCTGCAGCACTGCACATATCACCGCTGTAGATAACACCCGACTGGAGCAGTTATCGAAGACGGGCCACGGTCAGTGGATCCTCGATACCGGCTACGGGTATCTGCTCCGGCTGAACGCCAGACGCCACCCTGCACTGCGTCTCAAACAGCTCGGGCTGTCGAAAGCCTGCCGCAGACTGGTCGTCACACTCACCCGATACCACCATATCGATATCCTGCATCTGGATGCGGATGGCGACACCCTGCCAGGCGTTGATACGTTCGATTGGTGATCCACCGTGCTACTGACATTCTCCGTCAGTGGCCTGTGCAATCTTGTATAAAACGGAGAAAAAAATGACCATACACTACCAGCGCATTAACGGAGCAGACTGGCGAAACATCTGGGTCACCGGCGATCTGCATGGCTGCCACAGTTTGCTACAACAAAAGCTTCAGGAAGTTGACTTTGATACCGAACAGGATCTGCTGCTGTCAGTCGGTGATCTTATCGATCGCGGTGAGGAAAATCTCGAATGTCTGGCGCTACTGAAACACCCTTGGTTCCGGGCAGTACGCGGCAACCACGAGCAATATTTACTGGATTATCTGCAGGCTGCTGATGACGGGGACGAATGGCAGTGCTATGGCGGCCACTGGTTCTTCGAACTCAGTCACGCAGAACAGAAAGCGGTATCAGCACTCCTGCCGCTCATTGACGCACTACCGTTAGTGATCGAGGTGCAAACGGCTAATCAGACGATTGTTATCTGTCACGCCGATTATCCCGCCAGTCATTACGCCTTCGATCAGAGAGTGGAAGCGGACGGCGTGATCTGGAGCCGGGAACGTATTGAGATGGCGCAGAAAGGGTTCAGCCTGGAGATAGCCGGTGCTGACAGGTTTATCTTCGGCCATACGCCCATTCCGGCACCGCAGATATTCGCTAACCAGCACTACATTGATACCGGCGCCGTGGTCACCGGCAATCTGACGCTATTACAAATCCAGTAAACCCGCCCGACAAGTAACCACGCATATCTGAGCGCCAGCCCTTCACCAGGCTGGCTTTTTTATTTCTGTGTATAAAAGGAGGCCACCATGCCTGCACTCAGCACAAACGCTGAACCTGAAGTCCTCACCGGGCAACACGACGTGATTTGCTCCACCAGCATCGAACGGATCGTTACCGGCCGCAATGCTGCACTGAAACAAATCGAAGCGCTGATAAACACACTGGATAGTATCTCGCAGCTCACCAGTGAAATTGGTGGAGGCAGAGCCTGTGACTGGGCTATCCGACAGGGAAACCGTTATGACTGCTGGCTGGTTGAGCCTGTCGATAAAGCCCTGCCCATTATCATCAGTAATATCGATCGTAGCCTGTGGCGCGACCTGATGCTGAAATCCGGTATGTTGACGTTGATGGACGCGCAGGCTAAAGACCAGTGGGCTAAAGATTTAGAAAGCGGCGATCTACCCGAAATCAGCGAAGCCAATATTCTCTCTACCTTTAAGCAGTTGCACAACAGCAAAGGTGAAGTCTTCGAACGTGGCGTGATTAACGTCTTCAGACACCTGAGCTGGAATTATAAAAGCAATTCGCCTTGCTCGTTCGGGCGAAAGATCATTATCAACAATATGATGAAGTACGATAAATGGGGTTACGGACTGACGTGGGGATGGCGGCGGGATCAGTTAGTGGACCTGGAGCGTATGCTGCACCTGCTGGATGGCAAGCCAGTACCGGATAACCGTGCTGATATTGCCTGTCGGTTGTCCAGCCATATTCAGCAAAATCCGCACTGCCAGAACTTTGACGACGAATATGTCTCAATCCGCTACTTTCAGAAGGGCTCAGCACACGTAACTTTCAAGCGACCCGACCTGATGGAAAAGATGAACGACATCATCGCAAAATACTATCCGGAGATGCTGGCTGCACATTTGTGAGATTGAAGGTTTAATTCAATAACGTCTGATGGAAACCAGCTTCATAGAAGGAAAGCCAAACATAAATGGCATACTGGATGGCATACTGAAAACCAGCACAAAAGAAAAAACCCAAGTCGCATAACGACTTGGGTTTTGTATTTGGCGGAAGCGTAGAGATTCGAACTCTAGAACCCTTTCGGGTCGCCGGTTTTCAAGACCGGTGCCTTCAACCGCTCGGCCACGCTTCCAAAGTGAGGCGCACTATAAACATCTATTAGCGCCTTGTAAAGCAGGAATTTTTCTATTTTTCCCCACAGGCGTTTAACTGCGCAAAAAGTCACCCAGCTGCTTACCTCACATCAGTCTCTGCGCCCTTGTACATACCGTAACACAGCAACGCTCATCCGTTTAAATCGCTCTGGTATAGAATGACACATAAACAGACGGCCTTTTGTTGTGTAATTGTTATAAATCGAAATGACAACAGACTTCAAAAAATTACTGTCATGTAATCTTACTGGTTGATGATGAAAATCAAAAATACGCTTTGCTTACACATCCTGATGGCGACACTGGCCATTTTGTTCCTGTGTGTTCACTCGTTGGTGACAAGCTTCGATCCGCCCCTCGCCTTTCAGCCACTGATTAAATCAATGGCGGGCACACCTAAAGAACAAGCGGAAAAAATAGCCACCATTTCCCATGCCTTAGAAGGGAATGCTATTTTCTTCATCGGTGCATCAGAGGTCGCCACCTCTGAAGATGAACATTACGCTGTATATAATTACTTTAATAAGCAATTGCACAAGCCCGTCGTGGCGTATGGCGATGCATTTGTCGATGACGAAACGCAATTCTTACTGTTCTCACGTTTTAAAAATAGCCTTAACGCAAACAGTAAAGTTGTGTTGCTTCTGGCACCTGACAGTTTTTACTCAAAAGGTCTGCCTCCTGCTATCTATGCCGATAATTTCCCCGGTTCTATTTTTAATCCGCTGATGAAAGATCCGCAGGCGCGACCGCTGCTGGTTAATTATTTAAAGCATATTGATAGTAAAGACATAAGCCATTTAACCTTTGGCCAAATGCGTGTCTTTGGCTGGCACCCCGATCTGATGTGGGACGAGCTGAGCTTCCAGTTTGCGAACGTCTGCACCCTGATAAAAAACGACTGGCTGGCGCTGCTCAACATCACGCCCCAGACGGTACAGCCCTGGCCGCAGCAGCCAACCACCCACATCGCCCCAGACTGGGATAAAGAGCTGGCGAACGCGCGCGAGTTAAATAAAAAACGCCAGCAGAGCGCGGCCACGCTGTGGATGGACAAAACGATTTACGAAGAGGACGGTAAACCGCAACAGTGGGATGACACGCCGGTCGTGCCTGCGCAAATCGCCGCGTTCAGTAAAACCGTTCAGCTGCTGAAAGAACGTCACGTGCAGGTGATTGCTATCGTCGACCCGGTTAATCCCTGGGCACTTTACAATACCGATACCTTCCGCCCGGTTGATAAGCAAATTAAAACCATTCTGGAAAAGAACCAGATCCCTTATTTAGATATGTACGCCATGCCTTATCAGAATGGCTGGAACTGGGATCGTTTGCACCCTTCCGAACTGGCCTGGGTTCCTATGATTCGCTTTATTGCACAGAGTTTTAAATGATGAAAATCGCGATCCGTCTTTTTTTCCTTTATCTCCTGTTGGCAATCACCGTTGTCGCATGGACCTCTGTTGATGACAGCATGAGCATGCAGCTGCATTTTGAATATCAAAAGTTCTGAGGCCGAATGATGTATAGCTCAGGAATGTTTTTTGTCTATTTGTTTTCATCCGCCCTGGTGTTTGCGGCGGTTAACCGCGTATTACGCCATCGTCTGACCTGGTTATCAGCATTCTCCATACTGACAGCA
Source organism: Enterobacter sp. E1 (assembly GCF_016809815.1). Lineage (NCBI taxonomy): Bacteria > Pseudomonadati > Pseudomonadota > Gammaproteobacteria > Enterobacterales > Enterobacteriaceae > Enterobacter > Enterobacter sp. E1. The sequence goes on from NZ_JAFBJM010000001.1 coordinate 517,482, forward strand.
TTAGGTTGGGGCTATATTTTTCAGGGTGATTACCTTGTTCCCGTAGCCGTTTTTTTCAGTTTTTATGTTTTCGCCACGTTAAAAGCCAAAGGATGGTTAAAAACGTGGCAGGCGGTCGTTTTAACATTATTGCCGTTGTTCCTGGTGAAATTACACTTAAATAACCACTGGGGCATGATTGGCCTCTCTTTTATGACGTTCCGCGCAATTGATGTATTGCTCTATCGCAGTAAAAAAGAAGGGCAGAATTTCCTGCATTATTTCTGCTATCTCTTTATGCCTTTTATTATCCTGGCTGGCCCTATGTACCGCTGGCGGACATGGATGAATGATGTCAGCAAGCCCGTGTTTGCACTTAACCGTGAACAGTTTTTAGTCGCGTTAGAGCAAATCATTACCGGCATTATCCAGAAGTTCCTGTTTGCCATGCTGATCGATTCGCTTGTCGTGCAGCCCTGGAGCCATAAGCCGTTTACGCTGACCGTGGGCGTGGTGATGTCGATTGCCTATAGCGCCTACCTCTACTTTGATTTTGCAGGTTACAGCAATATGGCCATCGGCGCAGGCCGCCTGTTCGGGCTGAATATTCCGGCAAACTTCAATATGCCGCTTCTTGCGAAAAACCCGCAGGATTTCTGGCGTCGCTTCCACATCAGCCTGTCTGAATGGCTGCGTGATGTGGTCTTTATGCCCGTCTATATGAACCTGATGAAGGTCAATTTTTTCCGCCAGAACAAAACGCTGGCGCAAAATATCGGTATTTTTTGCACCCTGTTCTGTATGGGGGCATGGAATGGCCTGGAACGCCATTACGTCATTAGCGGCGCGCTGTTTGGCGCAATTTCTGTTGCTCATAACATGCTGCTGTGGTCAGCCAAACGCAGCCCGGCATTGAACCGCGGCTTGCAGTATCCGGCTGTTGCGTTTTTGGGGCGAATTCTGACGCTGGGAAGCGCCGCGGGCTCCCTTTACATCTTTAGTGGAATGTCACCTCTATGAAAAATCACTCTGATCTTCAGGAACTGCAGGATTTCTTACGTGCAGCATTGTTCGATCCTGCCTCTCCGCAGCAGCTGGCCATCACCGGCAGCGACGAAGCCTTAAGCTGGTTGCAACTTTCCTCCGCCGTGGCGGACTGGGCGCAGCGTTATCGACGCTGCCAGCCTGGCGACGGCACACCGGTGGTATTGTACGGTCATCAGCAGGCTGAGTTCGCGGTGGCTATTTATAGCTGCCTGCTGCACAACATTCCGTACATCCCGGTGGACTGTATTTATCCGCAGGAACGACTGCGTGAGATCTGCCATCTGGCCAGTGCCCCTTACTACTATGACGTGGCAACAAAGCAGTTCATTGCCACCGGCGAGGCGGGCAAGGTTCTGGAGGAGCAGGATCTGGCCTATATCATGTTTACCTCAGGCAGCACCGGCAAGCCTAAAGGGGTGCAGATTGGGCGTGAAAGCGTGTGGCACTTCATGAAGTGGGTCAGCCAGGACTTTTCACTGCCGGAAAAACCGGTCCTGATGAACCACGCGGTGTTCAGCTTTGATCTCTCCCTGATCCCTTTGCTGGCGAATCTGGCAATGGGCGGACATATCGTGCTGAACGCCAAAGACGATATTCAGAAAGAGAACTGGCTGGAGCGACTGAAAATCAACGCCGTTTCAGCCTGGGTTTCCACCCCCTCTTTTGCATACCAGCAGCTGCTTTCACCGCAGTTCAACAGTGAGTATTTGCCTGCACTGAACGTCTTTATCTTTATTGGTGAAGTGTTAAATAAAGCGCTGGTTAAACAGTTACGCCGCCGTTTCCCGCAGGCCAAAATCATTAACTCCTATGGCCCAACGGAAGCAACCATCGCGACAACCGTGGTCGAGATAACGGATGAGATCCTCAACAGCGACAGCGCCGTGCTGCCGGTTGGGGTCATGATGCCCGACAGCAGAATGGAAATTTCCGCCGAGGGCGAGCTGATTATCTGGGGTAAAAACGTCATGCGCGGCTACCTCGGTCTCCCTCAGGAGAACGCAGCAAAATTATTGCGTCGGGAGAGTGAAATGTTCCGCGGTTACCGGACAGGCGATCTGGGCTATGAAGATGGGCTCATCTATTGCCAGGGCCGCAACGATAGCCAGGTCAAGCTGAATGGCTACCGTATTGAAATCAACGAGATTGAAAACCGCCTGCTGGCTATGTCCGGCATCAACGAAGCCGTGGTGCTGCCGCTGATGAAATCCTGCGGCAGCGTGCTGCGCATTGCCGCATTCTGCGTGACGGATATGGCGCCGGAGGCGATCAAAACCTCGCTGTCGAAGGTAGTTCCACCCTATATGGTGCCTTCACAAATTATCGTAAAAGACGCTTTGCCGCTGAATCCTAACGGCAAAATTGACCGCAAGTTGCTGGACGCTTACGCCCGCACAAATTAATAACTCCAGGAAAAATTATGGAACAAGAAATTCTCGCCCTGTTCGAAAAAGTGTTATCCCGCAAGGTGGGCTTTCACGATGAACTGATTGAATCCGACATTCTCGACTCCATTCTGGCGGTCGACATGGTACTGGAAGTGCAGGACGTTTACGGCTGTATGATCCCTCCAACAGACGTCGCAACGGTGCTGAAAACCCCGGCGGATCTGGCCCGCTATATTGAAGAAAACCGCTAAACGCCCCTGACATTAGCGTTGTTCTGAAGGCTCTGGAGGGTTGCTCCAGGGCCATCATTCGCTCCCTCCTCTGGCCTCCAGGCAAAATGAATGCCTTTCACAGAAATGAAACCTACTGCTTTTATTTTCTCCTACACTTTAGGAGTACTGTCGGTACGGAAAACATAAAAAGCCAACTTAATTAAGACATTATGATTCGCTTTGCACTCGGCATGCGATCGTGTTGTCTATCACAGAGGAGTCTGCTGTATGGCATTCGTAACCACGAAAGACGGCGTCAACATTTACTACAAAGACTGGGGCCCAAAAGAGGCTCAACCCATTGTTTTCCACCACGGCTGGCCGTTGAGTGCCGATGACTGGGATAACCAGATGCTCTTCTTCCTTGCAGAAGGCTATCGCGTTATCGCTATCGATCGTCGTGGTCATGGGCGTTCGGACCAGGTGAGTGAAGGTCACGATATGGATCATTATGCGGCAGATGCGTCAGCCGTGGTTGAAAGCCTGGATCTGCACAATGCCGTGCACGTCGGTCACTCCACCGGCGGCGGCCAGGTCGCCCGCTATGTCGCCCGGTACGGTCAACCGCAGGGCCGCGTCGCCAAAGCGGTACTCGTCAGCGCCGTGCCACCTCTGATGGTAAAAACGGAGACGAACCCCGGCGGAACGCCCATCGAGGTTTTCGACGGCTTCCGCAAAGCGCTGGCGGCTAACCGCGCTCAGTTTTACCTCGACGTCGCCAGCGGTCCTTTCTACGGTTTTAATCGGGACGGGGCAGACGTTTCGCAGGGTACGATCCAGAACTGGTGGCGTCAGGGAATGATCGGAAGCGCCAGGGCCCACTATGAGGGAATTAAGGCGTTTTCTGAGACCGACCAGACGGAAGATTTAAAAACCATCACGGTCCCCGTTCTGGTGATGCAGGGCGACGACGATCAGGTCGTGCCCTATAAAAATGCAGCCCTTCTGCAGGACAAGCTGCTGGCGAACAGCGTGCTGAAAATTTATCCTGGCTTCCCGCACGGGATGCATACCACCCATGCGGACACCATCAACGCTGATATTCTGGCCTTTATTCGCTCTTAAACGTCACGTTCAACGCCCCCCAAAGGTGGCGTTGTTTATTTCGCTTAGCGATTATCCAACTCGGCCCGGACGTTGTTCAGCCCGGTGGTATTGATGCGGTAAGGCTGCCCGTTCACGGAACGGATCAGCTTTTTAGTGCGAAGTTTTTTAAAGACGTTAAGCGTGCAGTCGCTCAGCACCAGTCCTTCACGGGTATAGCACTCAACGGAAGTAACGCGGCCTGAACTGTCGCGGACGTGCACAATACGTCCACCTTTGGCGAGAACGTGTAAGGTACGTTGTTCCTGACGGGATAAATTCATACTGGAAAACCTGTGTAATCATCATGCGTAAAAACGAGCCCACACCCACAGGTGCGTGCGTAAGGTTTAAGCGCAGCGATAATCAGTCCGTCCTGAGAAGGGCGGGAAACTGATTATCTGATGAACACATTCTCCAGCATCAAAGCCTCGGTAAGAGATGAAAAAATATTTACGAGATGAATGATAACGTCTGGTTTTTACCGGGAAATAACGAGGTTTTAAAAGTGTGAGCAGGATCGTTCAATCAAAAAGAAAAACCCCAGGTCAATGAGTAACCTGGGGTTTATATCTGGCGGAAGCGCAGAGATTCGAACTCTGGAACCCTTTCGGGTCGCCGGTTTTCAAGACCGGTGCCTTCAACCGCTCGGCCACACTTCCTAAGTGAGGCGAACTATAAACACCTCACCGTGTGCTGTAAAGAGGACAGCCATTCGTTCGCTGTAAAAATAGTCAAAATGTGTTTAATCGGTTGAACTGACGACACATCGACGATTTTATCAACACTGGCTTAATGTTTTTTGATGTACATGTCTTTAGTGAAATAGTACCCCAGCTTATCCGGCGTAAATCCCCCTACCCAGGGTTTTACCAGATGCGTACGGACGTAGTGATAAACCGGAATAGCCGGCACATCGCGTCCCAGTAAATCTTCCGCCTGCTGGTAGAATTTGCCGCGCTCAGCCGTGGTTTTGGCTTTTGCAGCGTTAACCAGGGCCTGATCGTATTCCGGGTTGCTGTACTGACTGGTGTTTTCGCTGTCACCCGTGCGGAAGTTGTTCAGGAACGTCGCCGCATCGTCGTAATCGGCAATCCACGCGTAGCGCACCGCATCAAAGTTGTGGGTGTGCATGGTATCCAGCATGGTTTTCCACTCCTGATTTTGCAGCTTCGCGTCCACGCCGAGATTTTTCTTCCACATGGAGCTGGCCGCAATGGCGATGCGCTGGTGCGATTCAGAGGTGTTGTAGAGCAGGTTGAAGCTCAGCGGATGGCTGGCGTTATACCCGGCCTCGTTCAGCAGCTTTTTCGCCTCAGCGATGCGCTTGTCCAGCGGCCAACTGGCGTAATCCGGATTCTGTAGCTTAACACCGCCAATATCGGGCTGGCTGATGAGCCACGCCGGGCGCTGCCCCTGCCCTAATACTTTCCCGGCAATAATGTCTTTATCCAGCGCCATGTTCAGCGCCTTACGCACGCGTGCGTCGTTGAACGGCGGCCGGGTGGTATTGAATTCATAGTAATAGGTCGCCAACTGCGGAGAGACATCCAGTTGAGTGCCCAGGGTTTTCTTGAGCTGAGCGAACTGGTTGATCGGCACCGTATATACAATATCAATTTCGCCCGCTTTATAGCGGTTTACATCCGAGGCCTCAGACGTGATGGGCAGATAGGTTACTTTGTTGATGACAGTGTGTGCGTTATCCCAGTAGCGCGGGTTGCGCTCCGCCACGATGCGTTCATTGACCACCCACTGCGACAGCTTATACGCCCCGCTGCTGACGAAATGCTCCGGTTTGGTCCACTTGTCGCCGAACTGACCAATCAGCACTTTATCCACCGGCACCAGCGACGGGTGCGCCAGCATCGCGAGGAAAGCCGCGTTTGGCTGCGTGAGCGTCACCTCCAGCGTCGTGTCATCGATTGCTTTTACGCCCAGCGTATCCGGCGCTTTTTTTCCCTGGGCGATATCGGCCGCGTTAGCGATATGCATGTTCCCCGGGTAACTGGCATACGGTGAAGCGGTTTTCGGGTCGATCAGGCGCTGCCAGCTCCAGACCACATCTTCTGCGGTAATGGCCGTGCCGTCGCTCCAGGTGATGCCCGGGCGCAAATGGAACGTCCAGACGGTATTGTCCTTGTTCTCCCATTTTTCCGCCAGTCGGGGCTGGACTTCGCCTGTCGGGGAGACGCTTACCAGTCCTTCGAATAAATCACTGATAATATTGAATTCGACGTCGCTTTCGACTTTATGCGGGTCGAGCGAAGCCGGTTCACTGCCGTTGTTTCTGACCAGTTCCTGTTTCTCTGCCAGTTGGGTTCCTGCTGGCACGTTAGCCGCCCAGGATGCCGTGCTGGCGCACAGAATCCCGGCGGTTAGCAAAGAGAGCGTAAAGTGAGTGCGTGTTTGTGGTTTCATGTCCTTCGCCTTATTGTCTGTTTATGACGATCCGGAGATAACTCTTAGCGTTCTAATGGTAATAACGCAATATTTTTCAGTAACCTATAAGAGGTTGATCTGATAAATACTTGCAAACCGCTGTTCATACTGGTGAAACGGACTTCTGCAGATGAAATAACCACCTCAAGCGCTAACGTACTGAGTAAAGATGGGTAAAACCACTTTGAGACTGGCGCGCCGTTTCCTATTCTTTCCGTTAATTACATCTGTCATAAGAGAGTGACTCATGGATCGTATAATTACTTCCTCACGCGACCGCACATCGCTACTCAGTACCCACAAGGTGCTGCGCAATACCTATTTCATGCTTAGCCTGACGCTGGCGTTTTCAGCGATCACCGCAACCGCCAGCACCGTGCTGATGCTGCCGTCTCCGGGGCTGATCCTGACGCTGGTGGGCATGTATGGTCTGATGTTCCTGACCTACAAAACCGCTGACAAACCCGTCGGTATTCTGTCCGCGTTTGCCTTCACCGGCTTCCTGGGCTACATCCTGGGGCCGATGCTGAACGCGTATCTGTCTGCCGGAATGGGTGACCTTATCGGCATGGCGCTGGGCGGTACCGCGCTGGTGTTCTTCTGCTGCTCGGCCTACGTGCTGACCACCCGTAAGGACATGTCCTTCCTCGGCGGCATGCTGATGGCGGGTGTCGTGGTGGTGCTGGTGGGTATGGTGGCAAACATCTTCCTGCAGCTGCCGGCCCTGCATCTGGCGATTAGCGCCGTGTTTATTCTGATTTCTTCAGGCGCGATCCTGTTTGAAACCAGCAACATCATTCGCGGCGGTGAGACGAACTACATCCGCGCTACCGTGAGCCTGTATGTGTCGCTGTACAACATCTTCGTCAGCCTGCTGAGCATCCTGGGCTTCGCCAGCCGCGATTAAGCCACAGCGCTGTGAACCTGGCCCCGCTTATGCGGGGCTTTGTTTTTTGGTACACTGTTGCGGTTTTTGGCTGACGTGTGAATGATTATGCTGAGTTTTGAAGGCAAAGAGATTGAGACCGATAACGACGGTTATCTGAAAGAGAGCAGCCAGTGGAGCGAAGCGCTGGCGGAAGTGATTGCAGAGAAAGAAGCCATCACCCTCTCCCCCGAACACTGGGAAGTGGTGCGTTTTGTCCGCGAGTTCTATCTTGAATTCAACACCTCTCCGGCTATCCGCATGCTGGTCAAAGCCATGGCCAATAAGTTCGGCGAAGAGAAAGGCAACAGCCGCTATCTCTATCGTCTGTTCCCGAAAGGCCCGGCAAAACAGGCCACCAAAATTGCCGGCCTGCCAAAACCGGTGAAGTGTATTTAGTAGCGAATACCGAAGTTAACGTATTCCCGACCGGGTTGATGCGGTTCTGTTAACACCTTATCAACCCGCGCGCTGCGCGGACCGCCCGCTTTCAGCCACGCCACCAGCTTATCGACCTGCTCCGCTTCGCCGCAGGCCACCACCTCAACGCTGCCGTCATCCATGTTTCGCGCGTATCCCGTTAGCCCAAGCTCAATCGCTTCGCGCTGGGTGCTGTAGCGGAAGCCGACGCCCTGAACGACACCGTGAACCCAGGCGATGGTGCAGACTTTTGCCATTTTGCTTCTCCTTAACGTAGCGTTTTCGGTAAACAGCCATAGTGTTGCCGGAAACGGGCGGTGAAACGAGAACTGGAAAGATACCCACATTGTAATGCGATTTCGCCAATCGGTAATCGGGTTGACTGTAACTGTGACAGCGCAACGGCCATCCTCACCTCCTCCACAATCTGGCGAAAGCTCTGCGACTCTTCACGTAACCGTCTGCGAAGCGTCGGCACGCTCAAGGCCAGACGGCTGGCGATGTCCTGCGCGGTCCAGGCTCTGGCGGGCGACAGCATAATGAACTGCCGCACCTGTTCGGTCAGGTTAATATTTCGCTCAATAAGCAGCGGACCTGCCACGCCATCATGCAGCAAGGCAAGTAAAAGACCAAAGGCCTGATGCTTTTGTAGCGCCTCTGGTAAATCCTGACGCACGGCATGCAGCAGGTTATCCCACATAAACGCCAGCCCCTCGCTCAGTGGGGCACAGAGCGAATGTAGCGTCGTGCGCGGCCAGGATTTCAGATAATGCGCTTTAAACTCGGCAACGATCTCCGGAGACAACATCAGCAAGTCCGATCGAAACATGCCGTTCGCGGGCTGATTGATAATCTCCATCACCGTATTAGCAGGGATAATGATGAGCTCGTCCCGTGTCGCCACCAGCCGGTTGTCATCCTGAACAATTACCTTACTGCCGTGCGTGATATGACAAATAGCCGGAAAAAAGAGTTTGACCTGATGCAGGCGATGCATTTTGCTGGCACTCACTTCACCCGCCGTGAGATGTTTATGTCGAAAATGGAACTCCTGCACTCCGCCATCCTTATCTACTGTAGGTCGCTGTTAACTCAGCCTTTGCCAGCACGTGACTATTGATCATAAAGCCGACCAGCGCGCCGCTGGCATTTTTGTCGACGGGCAGTTTATCCACGTCCAGGGCCCAGACGGTAATCTGATAGCGATGAGGCTTATCCCCTGCGGGTGGACATGCACCGCCGAAACCAGAATAGCCGAAATCATTACGTCCCTGCACAACGCCGGCAGGTAATTTCTCGCCGTTCGGGTTACCGGCATCAGCGGGCAGCGTCATTGTCTTCGCCGGGATATTGGCTACGGTCCAGTGCCACCAGCCGCTACCGGTGGGCGCATCCGGATCATATACCGTGACGGCAAAGCTTTTCGTCGCGGCGGGCGGATTTTTCCATGCCAGCTGTGGAGAGCTATTTCCACCGTGGCAGCCAAATCCCTCAAACACCTGCTGTTGCGCCAACCGGCGTTCGCCAGAGATATCCTGGCTGGTAATACGGAAAGGCGTTGCTGCTAAAACCTGAAAACTCATTGCCGCCAGAGCGGTTATTGCGATTGCACTGCGCTTTTTCATGGGGGTTTCCTTTGCTGAACCGGAAGCCCTAAGGTAAAGCATGCGACAATGCCGTAATGTGCTTAAGCGATTTGATTTTGTGCCGAAACGCTCAACGGTATCCGCAGATGATTGCGACTTGCTGAATGTGCTACTCTACACGCCATTTCCTGAAATCGACAGAACAGCAAATTATGAGTGTACGTTTAGTGTTAGCCAAAGGGCGCGAGAAGTCATTACTGCGCCGTCATCCCTGGGTCTTTTCCGGCGCGGTTGCCCGTATGGAAGGTAAAGCCAGCCTCGGTGAAACCATTGATATCGTTGACCATCAGGGGAAATGGTTAGCGCGAGGTGCTTACTCGCCTGCGTCCCAGATCCGTGCCCGCGTCTGGACCTTCGATAAAGATGAAACCATCGACATCGACTTCTTCGTTCGCCGTCTGCAGCAGGCGCAGCAGTGGCGCGACTGGCTGGCAAAACGCGACGGACTGGACAGCTACCGCCTGATTGCCGGTGAGTCCGACGGCCTGCCGGGCGTCACCATTGACCGCTTTGGTCACTTCCTGGTGCTACAACTTCTGAGTGCTGGTGCTGAATATCAACGTGCGGCGTTGATTAGCGCGCTGCAAACGCTGTTCCCGGAATGCGCCATTTACGACCGCAGCGATGTGGCGGTGCGCAAAAAAGAGGGCATGGAGCTGACCCAGGGTCCAGTGACAGGCGAGCTGCCGCCTGCCCTGCTGCCGATTGAAGAGCACGGCATGAAGCTGCTGGTGGATATTCAGGGCGGCCACAAAACGGGTTACTACCTCGACCAGCGCGACAGCCGTCTGGCGACGCGTCAGTACGTTGCCAATAAACGCGTGCTGAACTGCTTCTCCTATACCGGTGGTTTTGCCGTTTCAGCGTTAATGGGCGGCTGTGCTCAGGTGGTGAGCGTGGACACTTCGCAGGAAGCGCTGGACGTGGCAAAGCAGAACGTTGAGCTGAACAAGCTGGATGTGAGCAAAGCTGAATTTATTCGCGATGATGTCTTCAAACTGCTGCGTAAGTATCGCGATCAGGGCGAGAAATTCGACGTTATCGTCATGGACCCCCCTAAGTTTGTGGAAAACAAAAGCCAGCTGATGGGCGCATGCCGCGGGTATAAAGATATCAACATGCTGGCCATTCAGCTGCTGAACCCGGGCGGCGTGCTGCTTACGTTCTCCTGCTCTGGCTTGATGACCACAGATTTATTTCAGAAAATCATCGCCGATGCCGCAATAGATGCTGGCCGTGATGTACAATTTATAGAGCAGTTCCGTCAGGCAGCCGATCACCCGGTGATTGCTACCTACCCGGAAGGGCTCTATCTGAAAGGGTTTGCCTGTCGCGTCATGTAACTTGAAAAGAGAAATATTGCCCGCACATAACGTGTAAGTCGTATTTCCCGGGAGGTGACTATGATTGCCAGCAAATTCGGTATCGGCCAGCAGGTCCGCCACACTTTGCTAGGGTATTTGGGTGTGGTCGTGGATATCGACCCGGAGTATTCTCTTGATGAACCGTCTGCAGACGAGCTGGCGGTAAACGCCGAGCTTCGCGCTGCGCCCTGGTATCATGTGGTGATGGAAGGTGACGATGGACAACCCGTTCACACCTATCTTGCTGAAGCGCAGCTGAGTAGCGAACTACAGGAAGAACATCCGGAGCAACCCACGATGGATGAACTTGCTCAGACTATCCGCAAACAGTTACAGGCTCCACGCCTGCGGAACTAAGCGTGTAAGAAAGCCCGATTATCGGGCTTTTTTTTATTACTTCGCCAGCCCCAGACGGGGGATTTCAATCGCCGGGCAGCGGTCCATCACCACGTTCAAACCAGCCTCGCGAGCCAGCACAGCAGCTTGCTCGTTAATAACCCCTAACTGCATCCACAGCGTTTTCGCGCCGATAGCGATGGCCTCTTGCGCCACTTCCCACGCCGCCTCAGAATTGCGGAAAACATCAACCATATCCACTTTCTCAGGTACGTCGTTTAGGGTGGCGTATCCTTGCTGGCCCAGTAAGCTTTTACCGGCCACCTTCGGTGACACCGGGATAACGTGATAACCCTGATCGAGAAGGTATTTCATGACCCGATAGCTTGGACGATCCGGTTTATCGCTCGCGCCCACCAGCGCAATGGTGCGCGTGGAGGTCAAAATCTCGGCAATATCGTTCTCTCTCATGGTTTGTCTCCTGGTTTTTTTCAAAGTGTACGCCAAAGCGCACATCTCAACCATCCATCCCATACAGATGTATGAGGGCAAAACCGTGAAATATGTCTATATGTTAGTAAAGATGATTTTCGAAAGATTTAGATACATTAATGCAACATCAGTATTTCTGACAGGAGCCTTCTATGAAAACCGGAATTGCCACTGCTGTGATTGCATTAGTGATGCCGGTTTGCGTCTTTGCGACCACGCTCCGGCTCTCTACCGACATTGATCTGCTGGTTCTGGACGGAAAAAAAGTCTCCAGCTCATTATTACGCGGCGCAGACAGCATCGAGCTAGATAACGGGCCTCATCAGCTGGTCTTCCGGGTAGAAAAGTCGATCGGCCTTGCTAATCATGAACAACGGATGTACATCTCCCCGCCGCTGATCGTCAGTTTTAATACCCGTCAAATCAGTCAGGTGAACATCACCCTGCCCCGCCTTGAAACGGAGAAAGAGTCTGCGGCCTTTGACACCTCGCCACGCGTTGAGCTGCTGGATGGCGATGCGATGCCCATTCCGGTGAAGCTTGATATTCTGGCGTTGACCACATCCCCTAAAGGGCCGGATTATGAGGCCGCAACCCAGACCTATAACAAAGCAGGTAAACGCGCATCGCTTCCCCAGTTTGCCACTATGATGGCAGACGACAGTACGCTGTTATCCGGTGTATCTGAACTGGATGTCATTCCTCCTCAGTCCCAAACCCTGACGGAACAACGCCTTAAATTCTGGTTCCAGCAGGCCGATCCGGATACGCGAGCCCGCTTTTTACAATGGGCGAAGCAACAACCTTCATCATAAGCCACATTTTTTTCGCCTTTCTCTTGCAGCGTCAGACAGTTCCCGTCATCGTGTAGCCAGTTAACCTGATGGATACGATTATGGAACTGACAACACGCACGCTACCTGAACGCAAACACATTGCGCTGGTTGCGCACGACCACTGTAAACAAATGCTGCTTAACTGGGTTCGCCGCCATCAGTCTTTGCTGGAAAAGCACACCCTCTCGGCGACCGGTACAACCGGTAACCTGATCCAGCGCGAAACGGGTCTTGAGGTCAATGCCATGCTGAGCGGCCCGATGGGTGGCGATCAGCAGGTAGGTGCGCAGATTTCTGAGGGGAAAATTGATGTGCTGATTTTCTTCTGGGATCCGCTGAATGCGGTTCCGCATGACCCGGACGTGAAGGCACTGCTGCGTCTTGCCACCGTCTGGAATATTCCAGTGGCGACTAACCTTTCAACGGCGGATTTTATCATCGAATCGCCGCAGTTTAACTCGCCGGTTGATATCCTTATTCCGGACTATCAGCGTTATCTGTCTGAAAGATTAAAGTAAATTTTAAGCCGGGTGGCGGCTCCGCCTTACCCGGCTCACAAAAACAAGCCTGACGTCGTTATGGCTTGCGCGCTACCGGCACATCAATATTCTTCAGAATATCAACAAACACCGACGGCTCTTCTTTATTGAACAGCAGCCACACGCGGTGACGCGCGCGGGTGATGGCCACATACAGCAAACGCCGCTCTTCGGCATCCGGAAAATCTTCCGGCATCGGCAGTAAAGCCTGCTCCATGACTGACTCACGAGCCGGAGCCGGAAAACCGTCGCTACCGTCTTTCAGCCCTATCACAATCACATAGTCGGCCTGCTGGCCTTTACTGGCGTGGATCGTCATAAATTCAAGCTGCAGTTTCGGCCAGCGCGTGGCCGCTTTCTCCAGCGCTGCGGGTTTCAGATGATGGTAGCGGGCCAGCACCAGAATACGTTCATCGGGCTTCGCATAGCCGCTGAGCTTGTCCAGCAGCGGTTCAAGTTGGTCATCCGCCAGCAGAGTGACCGCTTTTTTATCTCCTGGCCGCAGGCTATTAAGCGGCTTGGCCAGCTGATGCGGGTTCTGCTGGATAAAGCGATTGGCGATTTCACCAATACGGGAATTGAAGCGGTAGGTGGTATCCAGATCGCTACGATCGCCTTCGCCAAAATAGTGATGAAACGCGGTGGTTAGCGAAAGCTGCGCGCCGCTAAAGCGGTAGATGGCCTGCCAGTCATCCCCTACGGCAAACAGAGAGGTATGTTTATTTTGCGCCCGTAACGCCGAAAGCAATGCTGCGCGTTGCGGTGAGATATCCTGGAATTCATCCACCAGAATATGTTTCCACGGGCTGACAAAGCGCCCCTTCTCAAGAATGATAATGGCCTGATGGATAAGGCCAGAGAAATCGACAGCATTTTCCGCCTTCAGAGCAGTTTTCCAGGCTTTTAGCATCGGAGCCATCAGTTTAACCCGCTTTGAAAACAGATCGCGGATCTCCTCCGGCGCACTTTCAATCATTTCAGCCTGCGATCCGCCGTGCATTCGCATCAGGCTTACCCAGCGGTCAAGTCTCGAGCCCAGTCGACGCGCCAGTTTTTCATCCTGCCAGAAACTGCCCTCAGGCACCTCCCAGTTGAGTTCTTCCTCCAGCCACTGACGCCATCCTTTCGCCTGCGCCTTTTTCTCACTGCACTGCTGGCGCCATGTTTTGATAAACAAAGCCTGACGCGCCTGCGTGTCGTTTTCGAGTTTACTCACTGCAGGCACTTTTTTGCTGCCCTGCTGAATGATGTACAACGCCAGAGCATGGAAGGTTCTGGCCGTAATATCCCGGGTGTGCAAGCGTTCCTGGATACGCTCGTCCATCTCCTCGGCAGCTTTGCGGCCAAAAGCCAGAAGCAGAATTTGTTCAGCGACGGCTTCCCCGGTTGTCAGCAGCCAGCCCGCGCGCGCCACCAGCACCGATGTTTTACCGCTCCCGGCCCCTGCGAGCACCAGCAAGGACTGCTCACCGTTAACCACCGCACGTGCCTGGGCGGGATTGAGTGGTGAAGATTCAACCGTACTGAAAAAATCGGCGTATCGGGTGAGCATTGTGTCAGTCCAGGCCTGGTTATGGGCGAACCGGCTCTTATCCATATCGCTTAGCCAGGCCTGACACTGACGCCAGGCATCGCGGCAATTGTCGAACTCATCGAGACGCGTCACGGATACCGGCAGCGCGGAGAGCGCCTGCCTGATTTTTTGCTGTAACCCGGCGGTCTGCTGGCGGGTAAGCCATGTTTGCTGCGCGTTGCTTTGCGCAATATCATCCAGCACCTGCTGCAGTACCTGGGCGGCAATCACGCTCATGTCCTGGCTCCACTGCTGCCAGAGCGCATTCAGATGATGATGGAAACGCTGGGTCTCCACCCACTCGGTGCCGTGAAGACGCACGACTTTATCATCAGGCAGAACGAACTCCAGTTCCCCCCACACCAGCCCACGTTTGCAGTGGATAGCCAGAAGTTGATTAAACGGAATAAGGTATTCATGGCGTTCTCCGGAGACTTTCACCCCGGCATTGAGGAGAACAACCCTGTCATAGGGGTGTTGCGCCAGGCGTTTGCCTAATGAAGTTGCTTTAAGTTCCATGTCCCGCCAAATCCACGAAGAGATAATTTACCTGACAGTTTAACTGCCAGTTTTAAGGTGCTCCAGCCTAAAAAAACGTTACAATCATCAGGCGTTAATTTTATCGAAAGGAAGTGAGGATTTATGCGTACCGTTCTGAATGTGTTGAATTTTGTACTGGGGGGTTTTGCCACCACCCTTTCCTGGCTTTTTGCCACGCTGGTGAGCATCGTCCTGATTTTCACACTCCCTCTGACCCGCTCATGCTGGGAAATCACCAAACTCTCCTTCATCCCGTATGGAAATGAAGCCATCCACGTTGACGAGCTGAATCCCGAGAGCAAAAACGCGTTGATGAACACGGGCGGCACCCTGCTCAACATTCTGTGGCTGATATTCTTCGGCTGGTGGCTGTGCATCATGCATATTTTTGCGGGTATTGCCCAGTGCATCACGATTATTGGTATTCCGGTCGGGATCGCGAACTTTAAAATCGCCGCGATCGCCCTTTGGCCCGTCGGGCGCAGGGTTGTTCCGGTTGAAGTGGCTCAGGCAGCACGTGAAGCAAATGCTCGTCGTCGTTTTCAGTAAATAAGGACTGGCCGCGCTTATGCTAAGCCCACTGCTTCGCCGTTATACCTGGAACAGCACCTGGCTTTATAACGTCAGGATTTTTATCGCGCTTTGCGGCACGGTAGCTCTGCCGTGGTGGTTGAATGATGTCAAGCTCACCATTCCGCTCACGCTGGGGGTGGTTGCGGGGGCGCTGGCGGATCTGGACGATCGTCTGGCCGGACGTTTGCGTAACCTGGTGATTACGCTGGTCTGTTTTTTTATTGCGTCCGCTTCCGTTGAGTTGCTCTTTCCGTGGCCCTGGCTGTTTGCCCTGGGTCTTACGCTCTCAACCAGTGGCTTTATTTTGCTGGGCGGCCTTGGGCAGCGCTATGCCACCATCGCGTTTGGTGCATTGCTGATCGCCATTTACACCATGCTGGGCGTTTCCCTGTACGACCAGTGGTACCAGCAGCCGGTTCTGCTGTTGCTGGGCGCCATCTGGTATAACCTGCTGACGCTAACCGGTCATCTGATCTTCCCGGTACGCCCTCTGCAGGATAACCTTGCCCGCAGCTATGAACAGTTAGCTCACTATCTGGAGCTAAAATCCCGGCTTTTCGACCCGGATATCGAGGAAGAAAGCCAGGCCCCGCTCTACGATCTGGCTCTGGCAAACGGCCAACTGGTTGCCACCCTTAACCAGACCAAAGCGTCACTGCTTACCCGTCTGCGCGGCGATCGCGGCCAGCGTGGGACGCGAAGAACCTTACACTACTACTTTGCCGCCCAGGATATACATGAGCGTGCCAGCTCCTCGCATGTTCAGTATGCCGCCCTGCGAGAAAAGTTTCGCTACAGCGACGTGATGTTCCGCTTCCAGCGTCTGCTGTCCATGCAGTCCCAGGCATGCCAGCAGCTCGCGCGCTCTATTCTGCTGCGCACGCCTTATCAACATGACCCCCGTTTTGAACGTGTGTTTAGCCATCTTGATGCAGCCATTGACCGCGTTCAGGCCAGCGGAACATCACCGGAACATATTAAAGCTCTGGGATATCTGCTGAATAACCTGCGGGCGATAGATGCTCAGCTGGCGACCATTGAGTCAGAACAGGCGATGGCGCTACCCGGTAGTGATGCGGAAAATCAGCTTGCGGATGACAGCGTCCACAGTTTTAGCGATATGTGGCTGCGGCTGAGCCGCAACTTTACGCCGGAGTCGGCTCTCTTTCGCCACGCGGTGAGAATGTCGCTGGTATTGTGCGTCGGTTATGCCTTTATCCAGATAACCGGGTTGCAACATGGCTACTGGATCCTGTTGACCAGCCTGTTCGTTTGCCAGCCGAACTACAATGCCACCCGACACCGCCTTGCGCTGCGTATTCTCGGCACGCTGGTCGGTGTCGCCATTGGACTGCCGGTCCTCTATTTCGTGCCGTCCGTTGAAGGCCAACTGATCCTGATCGTGATCACCGGTGTGTTGTTCTTCGCCTTTCGCAATGTGCAGTACGCCCATGCCACCATGTTCATCACGCTGCTGGTTCTGCTCTGCTTTAACCTGCTGGGTGAAGGGTTTGAAGTCGCCCTGCCCCGCGTGATTGACACCCTGATTGGCTGTGCGATCGCCTGGGCGGCTGTCAGCTTTATCTGGCCAGACTGGCGTTTCCGTAATTTGCCGCGCGTGTTAGACCGGGCTATGAATGCCAACTGCCGGTATCTTGATGCCATCCTTGAACAGTACCATCAGGGCCGCGATAACCGTCTGGCTTACCGGATCGCACGCCGGGATGCGCACAACAGCGATGCAGAACTGGCCTCGGTTGTCTCTAACATGTCAACGGAGCCTCGTGCCACCGCAGAAATTCGTGAGACGGCATTCCGCCTGCTCTGTCTGAATCATACCTTTACCAGCTATATTTCTACGCTGGGTGCCCACCGTGAGAAACTCACCAACCCGGGTATCCTCGCCTTGCTGGATGACGCAGTCTGTTATGTCGATGACGCACTTCATCACCGGCCAGCCGATGAACCGCGTGTTCAACAGGCTCTGGATGAACTGGCTCAACGCATTGCCCATCTTGATCCAGGAAACGACAGCAAAGCGCCACTGGTTCTTCAGCAAATTGGTCTGCTTATCGCTCTGCTGCCAGAAATTTGCCGACTGCAACAGCAAATCGCTACCTGGAGGAGTGATTCTCCTGTGGCTCAGGCAGCGCATTAAACCACTCCGTCAGCTCCCGGCGTATTCCCGCCGGGAGTGCCGCTTCATGAAGTCCCTCAATGGCACCTTCCAGCGCGAAAAGCACTTTAATACTGAGTGCTTTATTTCTTGCCCGCATCTTCAGCCAGCTCGCTTTCGCACCAAGCGTCCGAAGCGTTTCTTCATCGGCAATACCCGCTTCAAAAAGCAAGACTTCAAGCTGAAACGTCAGGTTCGGGAGATCCTTAAGCCGGTTTCGTTGATGACGCTGAGAGCGTTCTTTTCTCGCCGCTCTCAGTGCGAACGAGGAGAGCTGAAGCAGCCGCTCTCTGTCCTGCCACAATCCGTCATCCACGCGATAATAGTTCAGAAGCACTGGACGCCCCCGTTTCATGAGTGTCAAAAACGAGGCGGCATTCTTTACACAGTATTTCGCACTTTCCTCACAGGCGCGGAGGTAGAGTTCTCCCTCTGACACCATGGCAAAGACTGCATCATCCACTGCCAGGGTATAGCCTCCGAACAGTGCCCGATGTTGAATGTCCCCCAGCGGAGACAGATATTCCTGGGATTTATAGATCCGTTCATAAGATATCTTTTTCATGATATTTCCTTATAAATCAAAAATTAACAACGATGTTTCTTACTAGCGGATCCGTTAGCAGGAAAATAGGCAACTTATCGCTGTTGGGCAAGATGATTTTTCAAGGGGCATCAATATTGAATGAATTTTGCGAGTCGCTTTCCGAAAATGAGGTTGATCTTTATGCATACAGGGGTTACTGTATATTCATACAGTAACTACAGGGCTGGAATGAATATGCACACTTCAGGCTATGCAAATCGCTCAACCTTTATCACTTCTACCGCTGGCAACGTAGCGCAGAACACCGTCGGCAGTGTTTCGACAGGGCTTATCAGCGAAGTGGTTTATCGTGAGGATCAGCCTCTGTTAACTCAACTACTGCTGCTGCCGTTATTACAGCAGCTTGGCCAGCAGTCTCGCTGGCAGCTTTGGCTGACGCCGCAGCAAAAACTGAGCCGGGAATGGGTTCAGTCCGCTGGCCTTCCGCTGGCAAAGGTCATGCAAATTAATCAACTTTCTCCTTGCGATACTGTTGAGTCGATGATCCGGGCTTTACGCACCGGAAATTACAGTGTAGTGATTGGATGGTTACCAGAGGAATTGACGGAAGAGGAACACTTTCGTCTGACTGAAGCGGCTGAAGAAGGGAATGCGATCGGGTTTATAATGCGCCCGGTTCGTCCAGATTCTTACCGCAGAGGACAACTTTCTGGGCTAAAAATTCACTCAAATTTGTATCATTGAGTGAAATTAGGATTTTTCCTGGAATTTTTTTCGACCACAAGATGTGCTTTTAGTTCCCGACCACAAAATTGCGGCAAGGCTTGTCTGGTGCGGTTCTCCTTAATTTTATTGCACAAAATTCGCGCGAAAAATGTTAAATAATAGGTATACGGAACTTTTTTTTTCATATGCCTGACGGACTTCACACTTGTAAGTTTTCAGCTACGTTGTAGACTTTACATCGCCAGGGGTGCTCGGCCTAAGCCGAAGATATCGGTAGATTTATATTTGACCACGCCCCCCGGTGAAGGATTTAACCGTGATTCTCTTTTGAGACTATCATGGCGAATTTTGGATGATAACGAGGCGCAAAAAATGAAAAAGACAGCTATCGCGATTGCAGTGGCACTGGCTGGCTTCGCTACCGTAGCGCAGGCCGCTCCGAAAGATAATACCTGGTATGCAGGTGGTAAACTGGGTTGGTCTCAGTTCCACGACACCGGCTGGTACAACAGCAAACTGAACAACGATGGCCCGACTCACGAGAGCCAGCTTGGTGCAGGTGCGTTCGGTGGCTATCAGGTTAACCCGTATGTTGGTTTTGAAATGGGTTACGACTGGTTAGGTCGTATGCCATACAAAGGCGACACCGTAAACGGCGCTTTCAAAGCACAGGGCGTTCAGCTGACCGCTAAACTGGGTTACCCAGTAACTGACGATCTGGACGTGTACACCCGTCTGGGCGGCATGGTATGGCGCGCTGACTCCAGCAACAACCAGACTGGCAGCGACCATGACACCGGTGTTTCCCCAGTATTCGCTGGTGGCGTTGAGTGGGCTATGACCCGTGATATCGCTACCCGTCTGGAATACCAGTGGGTTAACAACATCGGCGACGCTGGCACCGTTGGTGTTCGTCCTGACAACGGCATGCTGAGCGTAGGTGTTTCCTACCGTTTCGGCCAGCAGGAAGAAGCAGCACCAGTTGTTGCTCCAGCGCCGGCTCCAGCTCCAGAAGTACAGACCAAGCACTTCACTCTGAAGTCTGACGTTCTGTTCAACTTCAACAAGGCAACTCTGAAACCAGAAGGCCAGCAGGCACTGGATCAGCTGTACTCTCAGCTGAGCAACCTGGATCCTAAAGACGGTTCTGTAGTGGTTCTGGGCTTCACCGACCGTATCGGTTCTGACGCTTACAACCAGAAACTGTCTGAGAAACGTGCTCAGTCTGTTGTTGATTACCTGATCTCTAAAGGTATCCCAGCTAACAAGATCTCCCCACGTGGTATGGGTGAATCTAACCCAGTTACTGGCAACACCTGTGACAACGTGAAAGCTCGCGCTGCACTGATCGACTGCCTGGCTCCAGATCGTCGCGTTGAGATCGAAGTTAAAGGCATCAAAGACGTTGTAACTCAGCCAGCGGCATAAGTTATCGTCTTATAAAAAAACCCCGCAATGCGGGGTTTTTTATTATCTGAAGAAAACAAAAGTCTATTTTTTGCCCAACAATGCCTGAAGGTCATTCTTCAGCGTCGACATCTGGTTAGCGTACTTCTCTTTATGCTCCGCATCCTCAATCAACTGCACAATCGTTTCCGACAGCGTTTTACCACGCCGTTGTGCCAGCCCCGCCAGGCGCTGCCAGACCACGAACTCAAGGTCGATTGATTTTTTGCGAGTATGCTGATGCTCCGCATTAAAATGTCGTTTGCGTCGCGCGCGGATAGTTTGCTTCATTCGGTTCAACAACGCAGGATTGATGTGCTTCTCAATCCAGCCGTTAACCTGTACCGGTTCATTTTCGAGTGTCAGCAAAATATCCACGGCTTCTTGCGCAGCGCTGGCTTCGATGTAGCAGGTGATCAACTCCCCTTCACGGTGCTTTTTGACCAGGTACTTCCATTTCCAGCCGCTTTCGAGATTTTCCAGTTGTTGATATTTCATTGCGATCTCAGTGTTACCACGTAACTCTGTTCAGAATATCAGTTTTTTAGCAATCTGCTGAAAAGAAATCATATATGTGAGTGAATGCAGGCAATCCCCCTGTCGAAATCCCCAATCCTGCTTGGGTAGTCCCCCTCGCTTACGGTATACTCCACGCTTTTACATCTGACTAAAAAACATCAACTTTGACCATTACGAAACTTGCATGGCGTGACCTTGTTCCGGATACCGAGAGCTATCAGGAACTGTTTGCACAGCCAGATCTCGCAAAAGAACACGAATTCATCCTTAGCGATACGCAACCACGTTTGCATTATGCGCTGGAGCAGGTGTTAAGCCCATGGGCAACGGCGCCTTTCATGTTGCTTAAAGCCCCGGAAGAAGCGGAGTACCTGACGCTTGTCGGGGACGCCATGCGCCAGTTGCAGCCGGAAACGAATGCCCTCTTTGGCGGCGAATATCGTATCGCGGGACATGATGTCACTTTCGAACCGGCAGTTCAGACGGATGGCCGTTTTGCCGCTAAAGGCGAAGTGATTACCGCTAACTGGGTCGAGGCGGAACAACTCTTTGGTTGTCTGCGCCAGTTTAATGGTGAACTTTCGCTGCAACCGGGGTTGGTGCATCGCGCCAATGGCGGTGTACTTATCATCTCACTGCGTACCCTACTCTCGCAGCCGCTGTTGTGGATGCGTCTGAAAACGATTGTGAACCAGCAACGTTTTGACTGGGTCGGCTACGATGAGTCCCGTCCTCTGCCTGTCTCTGTTCCCTCTATGCCTCTGTCGTTGACCGTCGTGCTGACGGGTGACCGCGAATCTCTGGCAGACTTCCAGGAGATGGAACCGGAACTGGCTGAGCAGGCGGTCTACAGCGAGTACGAAGACAACATCCAGATTGCCGATGCCGACGATATGGCGCAGTGGTGCCAGTGGGTAATGGCTGTAGCTGAACGCTTTTCGCTGCCAACACCTGCGGCTGACGCGTGGCCAGGCTTGATTCGCGAAGCGGTGCGCTATACCGGTGACCAGGAAACGCTGCCCCTCTGTCCGCTCTGGATCGGCAAACAGCTGCGTGAAGTGGGGGTGATCAGCGGTAACGGTGCGTTCACCGGAGAACAGCTCACACAGATGCTGGCTCAGCGTGAGTGGCGAGAAGGCTATCTTGCTGACCGTATGCAGGATGAAATTCTGCTGGAACAAATTCTGGTCGAGACAGAAGGCGAACGCGTCGGACAGATTAACGCCCTGTCGGTGATTGAATTTCCGGGCCATCCTCGCGCAATCGGCGAACCGTCCCGTATCAGCTGCGTTGTCCATATTGGCGATGGTGAGTTCACCGATATCGAACGGAAAGCCGAGCTGGGCGGAAACATTCACGCGAAAGGCATGATGATCATGCAGGCGTTTTTGATGTCAGAGCTGCAGCTCGAGCAACAGATCCCCTTCTCCGCCTCGCTGACGTTTGAGCAGTCCTACAGCGAAGTCGATGGTGATAGCGCCTCTATGGCAGAACTGTGCGCCCTAATCAGCGCCCTGGCCGAAGTGCCCATCAATCAGAACATCGCGATCACCGGCTCGGTGGACCAATTCGGTCGTGCCCAGCCAGTGGGAGGCCTCAATGAAAAAATTGAAGGCTTCTTCTCTATCTGTCAGCAGCGCGGTTTAAATGGCAAACAGGGTGTGATTATTCCTGCTCCCAATGCACGCCATTTGAGCCTCAGTCAGGATATTCTGGATGCGGTGGAGCAAGAGCAATTCGCCATCTGGGCCATCGAAGGGATTGAGGATGCACTACCCTTACTGACAAACCTGATATGGGATGGCGAAGGGCAAACCACCCTGATGCAGACTATTCAGGAGCGTATTGCTCAGGCGACACAGCAGGATGCTCGTCATCGTTATCCATGGCCGTTACGCTGGTTAGGCTGGTTTGGTTCGAACTGATCGGACTTGTTCAGCGTACACGTGTTAGCTATCCTGCGTCCTTCACTAAAATAAGGCTTACTGAGAACATGGTAGATAAACGCGAATCCTATACAAAAGAAGATCTTCTTGCCTCTGGTCGCGGTGAACTGTTTGGTGCGAAAGGCCCACAGTTACCGGCCCCGAACATGCTGATGATGGACCGTGTCGTGAAAATGACCGAAACCGGCGGCAACTTCGATAAGGGTTACGTAGAAGCAGAACTCGATATCAACCCGGATCTGTGGTTCTTCGGTTGCCACTTTATTGGCGATCCGGTAATGCCTGGCTGTCTGGGCCTGGATGCAATGTGGCAGCTGGTTGGCTTCTATCTGGGCTGGCTGGGTGGCGAAGGTAAAGGCCGTGCACTGGGTGTTGGCGAAGTGAAATTCACCGGTCAGGTTCTGCCTACTGCGAAGAAAGTGACCTATCGTATTCACTTCAAACGCATTGTTAACCGTCGCCTGATTATGGGCCTGGCGGATGGCGAAGTGCTGGTCGATGGTCGCCTGATCTATAGCGCGAGCGACCTGAAGGTGGGTCTGTTCCAGGACACTTCCGCGTTCTGATATTGCATTTCGCAATCTCAAAAAGGCGAAACCTCCGCATTGCGGAGGTTTCTTTTTTTAAAGAGACGTTATCAGGCTATGAGTGCCCTGTCGCCGATGGCTTCTCGCCAGCCTCCAAGCCATTGTGACCTTTGGTTTATCGTCTGATAAGGACACATTTCTTTAGAACGTCCAGCGATGCCGGCCTGATAACCACGTTGATGAGCCCGTTCCAGGCGATCTCGTTTCTGTCTCTTCATGCCTCGTTTCCCTCATTCTTTTGTCTGGTGGAAAGAAAACAGTGTCTGCACAAATGCACAGGCACAGATAACGAATACCCCGAATTAGTCGCAGCGTCAATGTTCAAAATTCATACGGGTGTCATATTTGTGAGCTAGCTGGAAGATCATTTGTACAAAAATTGTGACCCGGCACAAGTAACAACCTGAAGTGAAAACGAAAAAAAAACCGCAATCAGTGGCAGACCGATTGCGGTTTTTGACGATGAATTTTACTTATGGCAGCCGGGAAATTTCCCTGGCGATACTGGCCGACTCCTGTGCCCAACCCTGAGCCAGGACTTTCACCATTTCGTCATAGCCATCTTTCTGCTGCTTCAGCTCCAGATGGAAAGGACGCTTAATCAGCTGCCCCTGATGATTCAGCAGCCACTCACCGCTGATCACCACCGCACCGTCATAACGGCCGTGGAAGCCTGTTACGGTGACGTTCAGCGTATCTTGATCGTTACCCAGCGGCTGCGAAGCGACAACCCAGCCCGGAAGCTGGCTGCCCAGATTGGCCACCAGCGTGTTGCGCAGTTGCTGATCCAGCGGGCTGGCCCACAGGTTGTTTGTCGCAATCACGTATTTCACATCGCTGGTCTGATAGACCACACCGTTACCTGCCAGATAATCTGGCACGGCAACCTGCTCAACCCAGAGCTGACGATTTCCCTGGCTGGCCGTACTTTGCCCGCTATTCTGCGTACTAACAGGCAACTGGTAGTAGCTTTTATTCTCTACACCTGAACTGCACGCCGTTAATAGCAGAGCGCCAACCATCAATAGCCACTTATTCATTCTTTTGCCCTCTTAGGCTCAGGATCCTTTTTATCTTTCGCTTCGAACACCAGCGCGTTGCTCTTCTCGTTGAGCGTCTTCAGAACAGGCTGCAGTTCACGTAAGACCTGATCAAGGCGCTGCATATCTGCCACCATCTTGTTATAGGCCGCTGAACCCGGCTGGAAGCCCTGCATACTGCGGTTCAGCTCACGCAACGTTTTCTGCATATCCTGCGGCAGTTGCTGCATGCTCTGGCTCGCTGTGATCTTGTTGATGTTATCCAGCGTGGTTTGCAGACGGCGCATCGTTGCCTGGCTCTCGCTCAGAGAGTTTGTCGCGGCTTCAATCATCGGATTCAGTGGCAGATTGTTAATCTTATCCAGCGTTTCCATCAGGCGCTGCTGGATCTGCGCCAGGCCGCTGCTCACCGTTGGGATAATCTTGTAGCCACCGAATTCACGGATACCGGTAATCGGCGGAGCTTTCGGGTAGAAGTCCATATCCACATACAGAGCACCTGTCACCAGGTTACCGGTTTTCAGCGACCCGCGCAGACCGCGTTCCATCAGTTGAGAGATATGCGTGCCAATATCCTGATTTTCGCCAATCTGATTGACCAGACGCTCTGGCTCAATGCGGATCAGCACCGGGATGCGGTAATCATCATCCAGCACCTGCTGAAGTCCCGGAACGAAGAACGGAACCTGCCCAACCGTACCAAGACGGATGCCGCGAAACTCAACCGGTGCCCCCGGCTGCAGGCCACGAACGGAGTCTTTAAAGAACATCAGGAAGTCAACATGATCGGTATAGAGCGCATCCTGAATGCTTTTTTGATCGTCAAAGAGACGGAAAGCGGTGTTCTCTGCAACTGGCTGCCCCAAATCCAGGCCTTCCGGCACGTCAAAACTCACGCCGCCACCAAACAGGGTGGTCAGCGAGCCCATTTCAACGCGCATGCCTGCCGATGTCAGATCCACCGCGATCCCACTGTCTTTCCAGAAACGGACGTTGCTGGTGACCAGTCGATCGTTTGGTGCATTGATGAAGAGTTGATAGCTGATCGCGCGTTTCTGCGGATCAAACGTGCTTTTCTCAACCGAGCCGACGCGGTAGCCACGGAACAGGACCGGATCACCCGCCGTGAGCTGACCTGCTTTTTTGCTGTCGAGGATCACGCGGATACCCTTGGCATCAGGCGGTGCAAGCGGCGGTGAATCCAGAAGCTGGTATTTGGCTGGCGGGTTACCCTTAGCGCCAGGTTGCAGCTCAATGTAGGCGCCCGAAAGCAGCGTCCCTAAGCCACTGATCCCCTCACGTCCCACCTGAGGCTTAACCACCCAGAACACGGAATCGCCATGCAGCAGTTTTTCCATGCCAGCATTGAGGCGCGCCTTGATTTCTACATGCGTTAAATCATCGGTCAGGGTTGCGCTTTCAACCACACCCACATCCACGCTGCGGCTCTTGATGGTCGTTTTACCGCCCTCAATCCCCTCGGCATTGGTGGTAATCAGCGTCACTTCCGGCCCCTGATGGCTGTAGTGATAAAACAGGATCCATGCCCCGATCAGCGCCGTCACGATGGGGAAAATCCACACCGGTGACCAGTTCTTGACCTTCTGCACTTTCGCCTCTCCACTCTTATTTTCCATGCTCTTACTCTTCCTCATGGCTTGATTCAGGCTCACGATCCCACGATAAACGAGGGTCGAAGGTCATGGCCGCAAACATAGTCATAATCACGACCAGTGCAAACATTAATGCCCCCATCGCGGGATAAATACTCATCAATCCGCCCATCCGCACCAGTGCAGAGAGAACGGCAATAACAAACACGTCAATCATTGACCAGCGTCCGACAAACTCGACCACTTCATAAATCAGGTGCATGCGTTCGCTGTCGCGTTTACCGTGACCTTTCGCATCCCAACAGAGCCAGGCGATCGCGATCATTTTCAGGGTTGGCACCATAATACTGGCGATAAAGATCACACCGGCAACCGGATACGAACCTTCACCCCACAGCAATATCACCCCGGCCAGGATCGTCGAGGGCATTTTGTCGCCCAGCAGATCGGTGATCATAATCGGCAAGATATTGGCTGGCAGATACAGCATGACAGAGGTCACCAGTAGTGCCATCGTCCACTGCAGGCTGTTTTTACGCCGTACGTGCCCTTTGGTTTCGCAGCGCGGACAAACGTCGAGATCGGCGGGCAGCACGGCGGTACAGCACGGACACGAGCGTAGCCCCTGACGAATACCGGGCACCCCGACCTTCACCGTCTGCGCAAGCGTCGGCGCTGGCGCGATATCGTCCCACGCCCAGCGCCTGTCCACACACTGGAAGGCGCGCAGCTGCAGGACGCAGTACAGACACCAGGGGATAAAGCTGCTGCCAATCCCCACGTCGCCATACGCCATCAGCTTCACGAAACTGACCAGAATCCCCGCCAGAAAGATCTCGGCCATTCCCCAGCTTTTAAGCTGAAAAAGGATACGCGCGAGTTTGATTTTCAGTGACGACGGCATCCTGACACGGTTCACCAGCAGCAGGATAACGACCAGGCAAAAAGCCGGGACTATCTGGACGAAGAGCAGAAAAAAGGTGCCGAGGCTGGCGTAATCTTCTGAGAACATCACGCCCGGGATTTCGAGCAAATCGACCTGGCTGGTAATTCCGCCCACCTTCATATAGATGAACGGGAAGAGATTGGAGAGCAGCAGCATGAATAATGCTGCCAGAGCGTAAGCAGTGGGACGCTGCCGCGGTGCGTCCCACTCGGTTGTCAACGTTGCGCCGCAACGTGGACACAGCGCTTTATGTCCGTGACCAAGCTCTGGCAACGCCACGAGCATGTCGCATTGCGAGCATAATATATGCCTGTCGGCATGGTGCTGGTCACACATATGTTATCCCTGTTTATGCGCCGTTTTTCAGAGACTCAAGGTACTCCCAGCGCTCAAATGCTTCTTCCAGGGCCTTTTCAGCCGCGGACAGTTCAGCCAGTATTTTCTGAGTATAGTCGTGCGATTGGGTAAAGAATGTCGCATCAGCAACCTGAGCTTGTAGATCTTCAAGCGTGGCCTCCAGCTCTTCCAGACGCTGAGGTAGCCCCTCCAGTTCGCGCTGCAGGTTATAGCTTAGTTTAGCCGAGCTTTTCTTGACAGTTTCTGCTTTTGTTACAGCAGGTTCAGAACTTATTTTGGACTTTGACTGTTTCTGCGCCAGAGACTGCGACTGCTGCCCTTTTGCATCGTGATAACCGCCGACATACTGACCAATTCGCCCTTCACCTTCGAAGATCCAGCACTCGGTCACGGTGTTATCCACGAATTGACGATCGTGGCTAACCAGCATCACCGTCCCCTGATAACCGTCGATCAGTTCCTCCAGCAATTCCAGGGTTTCGACATCCAGGTCGTTCGTAGGTTCATCGAGAATCAACAGGTTACTTGGCTTCAGGAACAGACGTGCCAGCAGAAGACGATTGCGCTCACCGCCTGACAGCGCGCGTACCGGCGTCATCGCACGTTTCGGATGGAACAGGAAGTCCTGCAGGTAGCCCAGCACATGGCGCGGCTTGCCGTTTACCATCACCTCTTGCTTACCTTCAGCGAGGTTATCCATCACCGTTCTGTCCGGATCCAGCTCTGCGCGGTGCTGATCGAAGTAGGCCACTTCAAGCTTGGTGCCGCAGTGGATACGACCGCTGTCAGCCTGCAATTGACCCAGCATCAGTTTCAACAGCGTGGTTTTGCCGCAACCGTTCGGACCAATCAGTGCAATTTTGTCCCCACGCTGAACCTGTGCCGAGAAGTCTTTCACCAGCACTTTACCGTCGACCTGATAGTTAACGTTTTCCATTTCGAAGACAATCTTGCCGGAACGGGACGCCTCTTCCACCTGCATTTTGGCGCTGCCCATCACTTCTCGGCGCTCGCTACGCTCACGGCGCATCGCCTTCAGCGCACGAACGCGACCTTCGTTACGTGTACGACGGGCTTTGATGCCCTGACGGATCCAGACTTCTTCCTGTGCCAGCTTGCGGTCGAACTCCGCATTCTGCAGCTCTTCCACGCGCAGGTTTTCTTCTTTTTCCAGCAGATAGGTATCGTAATCGCCAGGATAGGTCACCAGCTTACCGCGATCGAGATCGACAATGCGCGTCGCCATATTGCGAATAAACGAACGGTCGTGAGAGATAAAGATGATGGTGCCGCTGAAGGTTTTCAGGAACCCTTCCAGCCAGTCAATCGCTTCGATATCCAGGTGGTTCGTCGGTTCGTCCAGCAGCAGCACCTTCGGTCCGCTGACCAGCGCACGACCCAGTGCCGCTTTACGCAGCCAGCCGCCGGAGAGCGCTGACAGCTCCATATCGGCTTCCAGACCGAGCTGTGCCAGCACTTCATTAATACGGTTTTCCAGCTGCCACAGACCGTGGTGATCGAGCATCTCCTGCACTTTCGCCAGTTCGTTGAGATTCTTATCGCTCGGGTCAGTCATCACCAGATGTGAAATCTCGTGATAACGCTTCAGGTATTCAGCCTGCTCAGAAATACCTTCAGCCACGAAATCGTAAACGCTGCCGGTCACATGACGCGGCGGGTCCTGCTGCAGGCGAGAAACGATAAGATCCTGCTCGTAAACAATACGCCCGTCATCCAGACCCTGTTCACGGTTGAGGATTTTCATCAACGTGGATTTGCCCGCGCCATTACGGCCCACCAGACAGACACGCTCGTTATCTTCGATGTGCAGTTCTGCATTATCGAGAAGCGGTGAGTCGCTGAAAGAGAGCCACGCGCCGTGCATACTAATTAAAGACATTTATTTTTCCTTTCAGGCCGCGGTAATCAACCAGCAGTTATGGATTTGACGGTTACGGGCGAAATCCTGAGACAGCGTTTTTTGGCTGATTTCTTGTGCTTTTAGCCCCAGGGCTGCTAAGCCGTCATGATCCATACGGAAGCCGCGTTTGTTGTTCGAGAACATAATCGTGCCGCCTTTACGCAGGAGGCGCTTCAGGTCGGTCATCAGGCGCAGGTGATCGCGCTGCACATCAAAGCTATCTTCCATACGCTTGGAGTTGGAGAAAGTCGGCGGATCGATAAAGATCAGATCGAACTGCTCGTCGGTATCACGCAGCCAACCCAGCACGTCGGCCTGCATCAGGCGATGCTGACGCCCAGTTAAACCGTTAAGGCGCAGGTTGCGCTCCGCCCACTCCAGATAGGTGCGGGACATATCCACCGTGGTCGTGCTCCGCGCGCCGCCCAGACCCGCATGCACGCTGGCGCTGCCGGTATAGGAGAACAGGTTGAGGAAATCTTTGCCCTTGCTCATCTGTCCGAGCATGCGGCGGGCGATACGGTGGTCAAGGAACAGACCGGTATCAAGGTAGTCAGTCAGGTTAACCCACAGACGAGCGTTGTACTCGCCCACTTCAATGAAGTCGCCCTTTTCACCCATTTTCTGATACTGGTTTTTGCCTTTCTGACGTTCGCGGGTTTTCAGCACCAGCTTGTTTGGCGCAATACCCAGCACGGCGATGGTTGCCGCAATGACGTCCAGCATACGCTGACGCGCTTTTTGCGCATCAATGGTTTTCGGTGGCGCGTATTCCTGAATCACCACCCAGTCCGCATAGCGGTCTACCGCCACGTTGTATTCCGGCAGATCGGCATCGTACAGGCGGTAGCATTCAATACCTTCCTGCTTCGCCCATTTCTCGAATTTCTTCAGATTCTTGCGCAGACGGTTGGCGTAATCTTCCGCCACGCCCGACGGTTTGCTGTCCGCCGCTTTCTCAGCCAGATGGTAGTTCTTCTGCACGCAGTCCAGCGGGCCGTTTTTCGCCTTAAACTGGCGATCGGCACGCAGCTGCAGGCAACTCAGCAATTCAGGTGAAGCACTGAACAGGGAGAGATTCCAGCCGCCAAAGTAATCTTTCATATTGCGGCCCAACAGGCTGTGCAGGGCAATCAGCGCCGGTTCGCTGTCCAGACGCTCACCGTATGGCGGGTTACTGATAACGGTACCGTACGGACCTTTTGGCAACGGGTTGGTCAGGTTCGCCACGTCTTTCACCTCGAAGGTGACCAGCTCGCCGATACCGGCGCGACGGGCGTTGCTGCGGGCACGTTCAATGACGCGCGGGTCGCTGTCCGAACCATAGAAATGGGAGGTATATTCCGCCAGGCCCTTACGCGCACGGGTCTGCGCATCATCTTTGACCTCTTTCCACAGTGCTTCATCGTGCTGTGCCCAGCCCTTGAAGCCCCAGTGACCACGGTGCAGGCCCGGGGCACGGTCGGTGGCCAGCATGGCAGCTTCAATCAGCAATGTACCAGAACCACACATCGGGTCCAGCAGCGGGGTACCCGGCAGCCAGCCAGAGCGCATCACAATGGCTGCGGCAAGGGTTTCTTTGATTGGTGCCATACCGGTACGATCGCGGTAGCCGCGCAGGTGGAGGCCTGCGCCGCTCAGATCCAGAGAGATGCTAGCGGTGTCGCCGTTCAGCCAGACGTTAATACGCAGATCCGGATTTTCGCGATCGACGTTTGGACGTTCCTTATTTTTACGGGTGAAGCAGTCAACAATGGCGTCTTTAACGCGCAGGGCACCGTACTGGCTGTTGCGGATCTCATCATTCACGCCGTTGAAATGCACCGCAAAGGTGGCATTCGGAGTGAAGATCTCTGTCCAGTCGATCATCTGTACGCCGGTATAGAGGTCAAGGTCGCTATAGACCTTGCACTCTTTCATCGGCAGCATGATGCGCGACGCCAGACGGCTCCACATCAGGCTCTGGTAAATAAGCCGCGTGTCGCCCTCAAAATGGACACCACCCTGAACTACCTGGCACTCTTGCGCACCCAGGGCTTCCAGTTCAGTTTTTAACAGCTCTTCCAGCCCACGGGCCGTACTGGCAAACAGAGAATTCATATCGTCACTTTTACTCTTAGAAAATTGTCGCGCATTATAGCTAATATGGCGTGTATGTCATAAAGTTGAAGGCTTATTTTCATTCGAGGGAGTGTGCAGTGGCGACGTTATCCAGGCTTTTTATTCATCCGGTGAAATCCATGCGCGGCATCGGCATTTCTCACGCACTTGCCGACATGAGCGGATTTGCCTTCGATCGTATCTTTATGATCACCGAGCCTGACGGTACGTTCATTACTGCACGCCAGTTCCCGCAGATGGTTCGCTTTATCCCTTCCCCCCTTCATGACGGTTTGCATCTTACCGCGCCGGATGGTTCCAGCGTGGTGATCCGCTTTGCTGATTTTGCGCCTGTGGATGCGCCAACAGAAGTGTGGGGCAATCATTTTACCGCGCGTATTGCCACTGACGAGATTAACCGCTGGCTTAGCGGCTTCTTCTCGCGCGATGTGCAGTTACGTTGGGTAGGCCCGTCGCTGACGCGCCGCGTGAAGCGTCATGACGCAGTTCCGCTCTCATTTGCGGATGGGTTTCCTTTCCTGCTGACCAGTGAAGCCTCCCTGCGCGACCTGCAGCACCGTTGTAAAGCCAGCGTTCAGATGGAGCAGTTTCGCCCCAATCTGGTGGTAACCGGTACAAAAGCCTGGGAAGAAGACACCTGGAAAGTGATTCGCATCGGCAGTGTGATTTTCGATGTCGCGAAGCCATGCAGTCGCTGTATCTTCACCACCGTAAGCCCTGAGAAAGGCCAGAAGCACCCTTCCGGTGAGCCGCTGAAAACCCTGCAATCCTTCCGCACTGCACAGGACAATGGCGACGTGGATTTTGGCCTGAACCTGATCCCACGTTCCAGCGGCGTGATCCGTGTCGGTGACGAGGTAGAAATTCTTGCCCGTGGACCCGCAAGAGTTTATGGCTCCGGTCAGGAAGACGAGTTTGTCGAGGTCGAGACGCAGGTCAGTTCATCAGTGGATATTCACTGGCAGGGCAACATCATCCGGGGAAATAATCAGCAGGTTTTACTTGAACAGCTGGAGCAAGCAGGGATCCGCATACCGTATTCCTGCCGCGCGGGGATCTGTGGCTGCTGTCGAATCAAGCTGGTTGAGGGTGAAGTCAGTGCGCTGAAAAAATCCGCAATAGCCGACGACGGGACAATTCTGTGCTGTAGCTGCATCCCGACAACTTCAGTACAACTGGAAGCTTAAACAGCTTGTTCCAGGCTGAAAGAATCCACCCGAAGTTGGGGTTTCAGCCTGTCGTTCATGACCTTGATGGCATCCCCAAGTTGCATCGTCCGCCCGGCAATTGTCACGCCGGGCTGAGCCAGCAAACAGAGCGCGGCATTTTCGCCCGGCTCAACCACCAGCAGACTCACCTCTTCGGCGCTATCACTCAGGTTGACGCTGGCCGCGTCGCCCGTCGCCGGTGTCCAGCTCATGCCATGCGGCAGGAAATGCCAGCTTTTTGGCATTTGTGGTTTCAGGAAACGGATAGCCACCAGCGCATTTAATACCAGTTCGGCACGCTGCTCTTTAGAGAGCACCAGATCGCGACATTTTTCTTCAAAGGAGAAATAAAGCGCAGCATCGTCAACACAGAATCCTGACGGAGAAAAAGCGTCCGGGGTTAACATTCGGCGGGCAAAACGAGAACGAAACAACATACCATTGGCTAAATCGAGCATCATACGGTCATGCTCGTCGCAAAAATACCAGCGCCAGTTATCGTCAGGTTTAATTCGCATGTTTCTCTCCCGTCCCAAACGTCCTGTACTAAAAATGTCCTGCTCGTCGCTTCGTTTTTAACACCATTTAATAAAAGACTATAATGTCTAAATAAGCAACAATGACGGAATATAAAACAACCAGGGCCGGAAATAAAGCCCTGGTTGTCTGATTAAGAGAAAAGATTAGATATGAGTAACGATTTCTTTAATCAGCGGCGGTCCTTTAAAAATAAAGCCGGAATAGATTTGCACCAGTGACGCACCTGCCGCCATCTTCTCGCGTGCAGCAATCACAGAGTCGATACCACCGACGCCGATAATCGGTAAACGACCTTTTAATTCCGCTGACAATGCACGAATAATTTCGGTGCTTTTTAATTGTACCGGACGTCCACTTAACCCACCCGCTTCGTCACAGTTTTTCATTCCCTGAACCAGGGAGCGATCGAGTGTGGTATTGGTCGCAATCACACCATCAATATTATGGCGAACTAAACTGTCGGCAACCTGGATCAATTCTTCGACAGAAAGATCCGGAGCGATCTTAACCGCGACGGGAACATATTTATGGTGGATCGACTGCAGCTCATTTTGTTTATTTTTAATGGCACTCAGAAGATCGTCCAGCGCTTCACCATATTGCAAAGAACGCAGTCCCGGGGTATTGGGTGAGGAAATATTCACCGCAATATAACCAGCATAGGCGTAGACTTTTTCCATACAAATCAGATAGTCATCTTTACCTTGCTCTACCGGCGTGTCTTTATTTTTGCCAATATTGATACCTAATACGCCATCAAAATGGGCTTTTTTTACATTCTCAACGAGGTGATCGACACCGAGGTTATTAAAGCCCATGCGGTTGATCAAGCCTTCAGCTTCGACCAGACGGAACAGACGCGGCTTGTCATTTCCCGGTTGTGGGCGCGGCGTGACGGTACCGATTTCGATAGAGCCAAAGCCCATCGCGCCCAGGGCATCAATGCACTCGCCATTTTTGTCCAGACCTGCCGCAAGACCCAGCGGGTTTTTAAAGGTCAATCCCATGCATTGCACAGGTTTTTCCGGCACATTTTGACGCACCAGAGCGACCAGCGGCGTTCCTGTAATACGACGTAATTGCTGGAATGTAAATTCATGAGCGCGCTCAGGGTCGAGCTGGAAAAGGGCTTTACGAACGAAGGGGTAGTACATGAACTCTCCTGGATTCCCGGTGTGCAAACCGGGAGGGGATTATGGGCGATCCGACGCCGAAAGGGAATTGACCTGCGGCAAAAAATCAGCGTAAAACGCAATCGTTTACCTCCCGGCTCATTTCTTATTCACTTTTTCGCATTTAAATTGCAGATAAATCATTTAGTGGAATAACCGCTCAGTGTCACACTCCTGAAAATTGTTATGAATGTTAGATAAAAGCAAACAATTGGTTATAAGGAGAACGTATGCGCGTCATTACTCTGGCCGGAAGTCCACGATTCCCTTCACGCTCCAGCGCCCTGCTGGAATATGCCCGTGAAAAACTTAATGCCCTGGATGTGGAAGTGTGCCACTGGAACCTGCATAACTTCGAACCTGAAGATTTGCTCTATGCCCGTTTTGACAGCCCGGCGCTTCACACCCTGACGGAGCAGCTTAAAGGCGCTGATGGGTTAATCGTGGCGACCCCCATTTATAAAGCCTCTTTTTCCGGGGCACTGAAAACCCTGCTTGACCTGCTCCCTGAACGTGCGCTGGATGGCAAAGTGGTGCTGCCTCTGGCAACGGGCGGTACGGTGGCGCATTTACTGGCGGTGGATTATGCCCTGAAGCCGGTGCTGAACGCCCTGAAAGCACAGGAGATCCTCCACGGTGTGTTCGCGGACGACTCCCAGGTCATCGACTATCAACATAAACCGCACTTTACACCGAATCTGCAAACCCGCCTCGATAACGCCCTGGAAACCTTCTGGCATGCCCTGCATCGCAGGGATATCCAGGCACCTGCTTTTGGTCATCCGCAAGGAGTTGCACATGTTTAAAACCTTAACCCATATTGGACTAGCCGGACTGATGGCGCTGACGTCGCTGGCCCATGCCGGACAAACGGCACCTGAAAGCTTACGCATTGGCTACCAGAAAGGCAGCGTCAGCATGGTGCTGGCAAAAAGCCACCAGCTTCTGGAAAAACGCTTCCCGGACACAAAATTCTCCTGGGTTGAGTTCCCGGCTGGTCCTCAGATGCTGGAAGCGCTGAACGTGGGCAGTATTGATCTGGGCAGTACAGGCGATATCCCGCCGATATTCGCCCAGGCCGCGGGAGCAGACCTGCTCTATGTAGGTGTTGAACCGCCCAAACCGAAGGCCGAAGTGATTCTGGTACCTGAAAATAGCGACATTAAAAACGTCGCCGACCTTAAAGGGCATAAAGTTGCTTTCCAGAAAGGCTCCAGCTCACACAACCTGCTGCTGCGTGCTCTGCAAGAGGCCGGACTCAAGTTTACCGACATTCAGCCCGTTTACCTGACGCCTGCCGACGCGCGCGCCGCGTTCCAGCAGAAGAACGTTGATGCCTGGGCCATCTGGGATCCGTACTATTCCGCCGCATTACTGCAGGGCGGTGTACGGGTGCTAAAAGATGGCACCACGCTTAAACAGACCGGCTCGTTCTATCTGGCTGCTCGCCCTTATGCGGAAAAGAACGGCGCCTTTGTGCAAGAGGTTCTTGATACCTTTACTCAGGCGGATGCACTGACTCAAAGCCAGCGTCAGGAGAGCATTACCCTGCTGGCGAAAACCATGGGCTTACCTGAGCCGGTGATCGCGAGCTATCTCAACCACCGTCCACCGACCACCATCACGCCCGTAGACGCGCACGTCGCCGCACTTCAGCAACAAACGGCTGACCTCTTCTATCAAAACCACCTGGTGCCAAAACAGGTCACTATTCGCGAACGTATCTGGCAGCCCGCCGGTAAAGAAGGAACAAAATCATGAGTCTGAATCTTTTCTGGTTTTTACCCACCCATGGTGATGGCCACTATCTTGGTACGGAAGAGGGTTCACGCCCGGTTGACCATGGCTACCTGCAGCAGATTGCACAGGCAGCGGACAGAATTGGTTTCACTGGCGTACTGATCCCGACCGGACGCTCGTGTGAAGATGCCTGGCTGGTCGCCGCGTCGATGATCCCGGTCACCCAGCGTCTGAAGTTTCTGGTGGCCTTGCGTCCGAGCGTTGTCTCCCCCACCGTGGCGGCGCGTCAGGCGGCAACCCTGGACAGACTGTCTAACGGACGCGCCCTGTTTAACCTGGTGACGGGCAGCGATCCGCAGGAGCTGGCGGGCGACGGCGTGTTCCTCGATCACACTGAGCGCTATGAAGCCTCCGCCGAATTCACCCGCGTCTGGCGACGTCTGCTGGAAGGTGAAACCGTGACGTTCGAAGGTAAACATATTCACGTTCGCGACGCGAAACTCTACTTCCCTCCGGTCCAACAGCCACGCCCTCCTCTCTATTTTGGCGGGTCATCGGACGTGGCGCAGGACCTGGCGGCAGAGCAGGTTGATCTCTATCTGACCTGGGGCGAGCCGCCAGAGTTGGTGAAAGAAAAAATAGCCCAGGTACGCGCTAAAGCGGCCGCCCATGGCCGTAAGGTACGCTTCGGTATCCGCCTGCATGTGATTGTGCGTGAGACCAACGAAGAAGCCTGGCAGGCGGCCGATCGTCTCATCTCCCATCTTGATGATGCCACCATCGCGAAAGCACAGGCTGCGTTTGCCAAAACCGATTCCGTCGGGCAGCACCGGATGGCATCCCTGCACAACGGCAAGCGCGAGAACCTGGAGATCAGCCCAAACCTGTGGGCGGGTGTCGGTCTGGTTCGCGGCGGCGCGGGCACGGCGCTGGTTGGCGACGGTGCGACCGTGGCAGCCCGTATTAATGAATACGCTGACCTGGGCATCGACAGCTTTATTCTCTCCGGTTATCCGCATCTCGAAGAGGCATACAAAGTGGGTGAGCTGTTATTCCCGCATCTGGATGTCGCCATCCCGGAAATTCCTCAGCCGCAACCGCCCCAGCTTCAGGGCGAAGCCGTGGCGAACGAATTTATTCCACGAAAAGCCGCACAAAGCTAAGGAGTGACCATGACTGCCATCTCACAAAAATGGCTTCTGCGCGCCGCCCCGTGGTTTTTGCCCGTCGGTATCGTGGCCGTCTGGCAGCTCGCGTCGTCCACCGGCTGGCTGTCGAGCCGCATTCTGCCCGCACCTATGGGCGTTATCGAAGCGTTCTGGTCGCTGAGCGTCAGCGGAGAGCTGTGGCAACATCTGGCGATCAGTTCCTGGCGCGCCGTGATTGGGTTTTCCATCGGCGGCAGCATCGGCCTGATTCTGGGTTTGATCAGCGGTCTTTCACGCTGGGGCGAGCGGCTGCTGGATACGTCCATTCAGATGCTGCGCAACGTTCCGCATCTGGCGCTGATCCCGCTGGTGATTTTGTGGTTTGGTATTGATGAGAGCGCCAAAATATTCCTCGTGGCGCTGGGTACGCTGTTCCCGATTTACATCAATACCTGGCATGGGATCCGTAACATCGATCGTGGTCTGGTCGAGATGGCGCGCAGCTATGGTTTATCAGGCTTCGCGCTTTTTACCCACGTCATTCTCCCTGGCGCCCTGCCCTCCATTATGGTCGGGGTGCGTTTTGCGCTCGGCCTGATGTGGCTAACGTTGATAGTGGCTGAGACCATCTCGGCCAACTCTGGCATCGGTTATCTGGCGATGAACGCTCGCGAATTTCTGCAAACGGACGTGGTGGTGGTTGCCATCATCCTGTATGCCCTGCTCGGCAAACTCGCCGATGTCAGCGCCCAGTGGCTGGAACGCAGCTGGCTGCGCTGGAACCCGGCCTATTCCCTTCAGGAGGCGAAAGCATGAATACAGCACGACTGAACCAGGGGACGCCGTTACTGCTGAACGGCGTGACCAAACGCTACGGCGAAAACACCATTCTGAATGCGCTGGATCTGCACATTCCTGCCGGACAATTCGTAGCCGTTGTCGGGCGCAGCGGCGGCGGTAAGAGCACGCTGTTGCGCCTGTTAGCCGGACTGGAGGCCCCAAACGGCGGTGAAATTCTTGCCGGTACAACGCCGCTGGCAAAGATTCAGAACGACACCCGCATGATGTTTCAGGATGCGCGCCTGCTGCCATGGAAAACAGTCATTGATAACGTCGGGCTGGGGCTTAAAGGCAACTGGCGAGAGGAGGCCCGCCAGGCGCTTGCCGCCGTAGGGCTGGAAAATCGCGCGGATGAATGGCCTGCGGCGCTGTCAGGTGGGCAGAAGCAGCGCGTAGCACTGGCGCGGGCGTTAATCCATCGTCCGGGCCTGTTGTTGCTTGATGAGCCGCTCGGCGCACTCGACGCCCTGACACGAATCGAAATGCAGGATTTGATTGGATCCCTGTGGCAGAAGCACGGCTTTACGGTGCTACTGGTGACGCATGACGTGTCTGAAGCGGTAGCGATGGCCGATCGTGTGCTGTTAATAGAAGAAGGGAAAATGGGTCTGGATCTGACGGTGGATATTTCGCGCCCTCGCCGCGTAGGTTCGGCAAGACTGGCGGAGCTGGAGGCAGAAGTGCTGGATCGTGTGATGAAGCGCGGGGGCACGGAGTTACAGCGAGCTAAGGCTAATGCCTGATGCCCTCACCCTGACCCTCTCCCTGTGGGAGAGGGAGGGTTAACTTTTATTACGCTAACGCTTTAGCAATCTTCTCGTACAGATCGCCAGACAGGTTTTCCAGCCCTTTCAGCTGCTCGAGCGCGGCACGCATTTTCGCCTGGCGCTTAGCATCGTAGCGCTTCAGACGGATAAGCGGCTCGATCAGACGTGATGCCACCTGCGGGTTACGGCTGTTCAGCTCGGTCAGCATTTCAACCATGAACTCATAACCGCTGCCGTCTTCGGCGTGGAATGCGGCCGGGTTGCTGCTGGCAAACGCGCCAATCAGGGAACGTACGCGGTTCGGGTTGCTCATGGTAAACGAACGGTGCTTCAGCAGGCTGCGTACTTTGCTGAGCGCGTCTTGCGCCGGGCTGGTCGCCTGCAGGATGAACCATTTGTCCATCACCAGGCCATCCTGATGCCACTTGTCGTCATACTCCTGCATCAGCGCATCACGGCACGGCAGTTCGGCGGCGACGCTTGCAGCCAGGGCAGCCAGCGCGTCAGTCATGTTATCCGCTTCATGGTACTGCTTGCTTACCAGCGTGTTCGCCAACTCAGCCTCACCAAACGCCAGATAGCGCAGGCAGGTATTACGCAGAGAACGTTTACCGATGTCCGCGTGCTCTACGCGATAAGTATCAAGCTTATTGGCGTTATAAATCGCCAGGAACTCATCGGCCAGTTCTGCAGCCAGCGTACGGGTCAACGCTTCACGCACCGCGACGATGGCAATTGGGTCGATGATGTCAAACAACTCGGCGATTTCAGTCGCTGACGGCAGGGTCAGAATTTCAGCGGCCAGCGCCGGGTCAATCTTCTCATCCAGCAGGACCGCGCGGAACGCGTCAGCCACATGGGCAGGCAGCGACAGCGGCTGGCCCTGCTGATGACGGTTTACGTTGAGCTTAATGTAGGTCGCCAGCAGACTTTGCGCGGCATCCCAACGGGAGAAGTCGTTGCGCGCGTGACGCATCAGGAACGTCAACTGCTGATCGCTCCATTTATACTCCAGTTTCACTGGTGCAGAGAACTCACACAGCAGCGCAGGGACCGGCTGGAAGTAAACGTTGTCGAAGATGAAGGTCTGCTCTGCCTGGGTCACATTCAGCACGTGGTGTACCGGGTGGCCGCCCTTCTGGAGAGGAATGACTTTGCCTTCGTTATCATACAGTTCAATGCTGAACGGAATGTGAAGCGGATGTTTCTCTTCCTGCTCCGCTGTCGGCGGCGTGCGCTGGCTGATGGTCAGGGTGTACTGCTCGGTTTCCGGGTTGTAATCGTCTTTGACGGTGACAATCGGCGTACCGGCCTGGCTGTACCAGAGGCGGAAGTGAGAGAGATCCACATTGGAAGCATCTTCCATCGCCTGCACAAAATCGTCGCAAGTGGCCGCGCTGCCGTCATGACGCTCGAAGTAGAGCTGCATGCCTTTCTGGAAGTTCTCTTCACCCAGCAGAGTGTGGATCATGCGGATAATTTCAGAACCTTTTTCATACACCGTCAGGGTGTAGAAGTTGTTCATCTCAATGACTTTATCCGGGCGGATCGGGTGCGCCATTGGGCTGGCATCTTCCGCAAACTGCAGGCCGCGCATAGTACGCACGTTGTTGATGCGGTTAACCGCACGAGAACCCAGATCGGAGCTGAACTCCTGGTCACGGAAGACGGTCAGTCCCTCTTTCAGACTCAACTGGAACCAGTCGCGGCAGGTGACGCGGTTACCCGTCCAGTTGTGGAAATATTCATGACCGATAACGCGTTCAATATCGAGATAATCTTTATCGGTAGCGGTATCGGTGCGCGCCAGCACGTATTTGGAGTTAAAGATGTTAAGACCCTTATTCTCCATCGCGCCCATGTTGAAGAAATCGACAGCCACGATCATATAGATGTCGAGATCATATTCGAGACCAAAGCGCTCTTCGTCCCACTTCATGGAGTTGATAAGCGACGTCATCGCCCACGGTGCACGGTCCAGGTTGCCACGGTCAACAAACAGCTCTAGTGCCACTTCGCGGCCGGAGCGTGTTTTAAAGGTATCGCGCAACACGTCGAAATCACCCGCCACCAGCGCAAACAGATAGCATGGTTTCGGGAACGGATCCTGCCATTGCACCCAGTGACGGCCGTTCTCCAGTTCGCCTTCGCCCACACGGTTACCGTTGGAGAGCAGGAATGGGTAGAGCGTTTTATCGGCGATAATTTTCGTTGTGAAGCGTGCCAGCACATCCGGGCGATCGAGATACCAGGTGATGTGACGGAAACCTTCCGCTTCACACTGAGTGCACAGCGCCACACCAGACTGGTAAAGTCCTTCCAGCGCCGTGTTAGCGGCCGGGCTGATTTCATTCACGATGCGCAGCGTAAAGTGTTCCGGCAGGTTGTCGATCACCAGCTGGTTGTTTTCTTCTTTATAGTCAGACCAGGCTTCATCATTAATATGCAGGGAGACCAGCGTCAGGTCTTCACCATCAAGACGCAGTGGCACGGCAGTCGCACTGTGGCGCGTCACCTGGCTTACCGCCGTCACAACGGTTTTAGTGGCATCCAGGTCAAAAGTCAGATCGATATCGCTAATCAGGTATTCCGGCGCACGGTAGTCGTGGCGGTATTTGGCTTGTGGCTGTTGTGTCATAGAAAACCTTATGCATCGTTTGTCGAGTAACGTTTCAATATATTCCTGTTGTGTAAAACGCGCTACGCAGAATGTTCATCTTTTCAGGTACAAAACCCTTTTTTGCTACATTTATATAACACGGGGCACAAAATGCCCTCGACCATAAAACGCGCTTATGTTGTGATCGGGGTTCAATAAATCACTAAACAAGGTATACTCCGGAGTTGTTTATTGTACTAAACGCTCCTGTGAGAGGATGCTACTGCGCACCTATGACTCAATTCGTTTCTCCTGTTCTGCATACGTTGCTGGATACTGACGCGTATAAACTGCATATGCAGCAAGCCGTTTTCCACCATTACTATGACGTTCATGTCGCGGCCGAATTCCGCTGCCGTGGCGACGACTTGCTCGGTATCTACGCAGACGCTATTCGTGAACAGGTCGATGCTATGCAGCATCTGACGTTGCAGGACGATGAATATCAGTGGCTTTCAGGCCTACCTTTCTTCAAAGCTGACTACCTGAACTGGCTGCGCGACTTCCGCTATAAGCCAGAGCAGGTCACTGTACTTAACGATAATGGTAAGCTGGATATTCGTCTCGAAGGTCCGTGGCGTGAAGTGATCCTGTGGGAAGTGCCGCTTCTGGCGGTGATCAGTGAACTGGCCCACCGCTACCGTTCGCCGGAAACCGGTGTTGAACAGGCGGTCGCAGCGCTGGAAACCAAGCTCGCGGGCTTCACCACGCTGACCGAAGGGCTGGATATGTCCCGCTTCCGCCTGATGGACTTTGGCACCCGTCGCCGTTTCTCTCGCGACGTTCAGGAGGCCATCGTTAAGCGTCTGCAGCAGGAACCGTGGTTTGTGGGCACCAGCAACTACGATCTGGCCCGTCGCCTTAATCTCACGCCTATGGGCACCCAGGCGCATGAATGGTTCCAGGCGCATCAGCAGATAAGCCCAGACCTGGCGAACAGCCAGCGTGCAGCACTGGCCGCATGGCTAGAGGAGTACCCAAATCAACTGGGGATCGCCCTCACCGACTGTATTACGATGGATGCCTTCCTGCGCGATTTTGGTCCCGAGTTCGCTGAGCGTTACCAGGGGTTACGCCATGATTCCGGTGATCCGGTTGAATGGGGTGAGAAAGCCATTGCCCACTATGAAAAGCTGGGTATTGATCCAATGAGCAAGGTTCTGGTCTTCTCTGATAATCTTGACCTGCCGAAAGCGGTTGAGCTCTATCGCCAGTTCAACACCCGGGTTAACCTGAGCTTCGGGATTGGTACCCGTTTGACCTGTGACATCCCTCAGGTGAAACCACTGAACATCGTCATAAAACTGGTGGAATGTAACGGCAAGCCGGTGGCTAAGCTCTCCGATAGCCCGGGTAAAACCATCTGCCATGACAAAGCGTTTGTCCGCGCATTGCGCAAAGCGTTCGATCTCCCGCAGATTAAAAAAGCCAGCTAAACGCTTACGGGAGCCTTCATGGCTCCCGACTTCTTATTTATTTCTCAATTCTTCCCTTTTGACTGCGAAATTTACTTGTCTGATGGCAGATGGCAGGTAACATAGATATCCCCCCATAAGGGTGGACAAGTGTCTATTTTTTCCGACTATTAACAGAGAGAATATTATGAGCGTTGTGCCTGTAGCCGACGTACTCCAGGGCCGTGTCGCCGTTGACCAGGAAGTCACCGTGCGCGGATGGGTGCGTACCCGCCGAGATTCTAAAGCTGGCATCTCCTTCCTTGCCGTCTATGACGGTTCCTGCTTTGATCCTGTACAGGCCGTCATTAATAATTCTCTGCCCAATTACAATGATGACGTTCTGCACCTGACGACGGGCTGTTCCGTTATTGTCACCGGTGTGGTCGTGGCATCACCGGGCCAGGGCCAGAGTTTCGAAATTCAGGCTTCTGCCATTGAAGTCACCGGCTGGGTTGAAGATCCGGACACCTATCCGATGGCGGCTAAACGTCACAGCATCGAATATCTGCGTGAAGTCGCCCACCTGCGTCCGCGTACCAACCTGATTGGTGCAGTGGCGCGTGTGCGTCATACGCTGGCCCAGGCGCTGCATCGCTTCTTCGACGAACAAGGTTATTTCTGGGTGTCTACCCCGCTGATTACTGCTTCTGATACAGAAGGTGCAGGTGAAATGTTCCGTGTCTCGACGCTGGACATGGAAAACCTGCCGCGTACGCCAGAAGGTAAAGTGGACTATGACAAAGACTTCTTCGGCAAAGAGGCTTTCCTGACCGTATCCGGTCAGCTCAACGGCGAAACGTACGCCTGCGCGCTGTCTAAAATCTACACCTTTGGCCCTACCTTCCGTGCCGAAAACTCCAACACCAGCCGTCACCTGGCAGAATTCTGGATGCTGGAGCCTGAAGTGGCGTTCGCCAACCTGGACGATGTTGCCGGCCTGGCGGAAGCGATGCTGAAGTATGTCTTCAAAGCGGTGCTGGAAGAGCGTCCTGACGACATGAAATTCTTCGCCGAGCGCGTAGACAGCGATGCTGTAGCACGTCTGGAGCGTTTCGTTTCCGCTGACTTTGCACAGGTGGATTACACCGACGCGGTAGCGATCCTTGAGAAATGCGGTGAGACGTTCGAGAACCCGGTTTACTGGGGCGTTGACCTGGCGTCTGAGCATGAACGCTATCTGGCCGAGAAACATTTCAAAGCACCGGTTGTCGTGAAAAACTACCCGAAAGACATTAAGGCCTTCTATATGCGCCTTAACGAAGACGGTAAAACCGTTGCAGCGATGGACGTACTGGCGCCGGGCATTGGTGAAATCATCGGCGGTTCTCAGCGTGAAGAGCGTCTCGACGTACTTGACGCGCGCATGGAAGAGATGGGTCTCAACC
The DNA here is from genome assembly GCF_016809815.1 of Enterobacter sp. E1. Classification (NCBI taxonomy): domain Bacteria; kingdom Pseudomonadati; phylum Pseudomonadota; class Gammaproteobacteria; order Enterobacterales; family Enterobacteriaceae; genus Enterobacter; species Enterobacter sp. E1. Next base: position 561,798 of record NZ_JAFBJM010000001.1, read on the forward strand.
CGGCTGACTACAGCTGGTACCGCGATCTGCGTCGTTACGGTACCGTACCGCACGCTGGTTTTGGTCTGGGCTTCGAGCGTCTGATTGCCTACGTTACCGGTGTTCAGAACGTACGTGACGTGATTCCTTTCCCACGTACTCCACGTAACGCCAGCTTCTAATCGATAAAAGACTAAAATGGCCAGCGAATGCTGGCCATTATTTTATTCTGCAATGTCAGTTTACGTCAGCGTAAAGTCAGCATTTTTAAACCATCACCCCGTCACAACCGCTACCTGTTACGTATTGTTTCCGTGAAATATCCAGCCACAAAAAAACAAACTCCATTCTTATTGCGATTATTACATCCTCAAGCAATAGCACAAATTTCAACCATTTTTTTAGCCATCCAGATGTCTTTTTTGCATCATAAGAAAAAACAAGTCGTTTAGCCTCTGTTTATATGAATTGCCTTTATCCAAATTAATCATAAGGAATTCATATATATAGGATAAACACTGCCGCTTAATTCGCCAGGGAGTTCTGAAGTTTGAGGTGGTTCACAAAGTTCCGAAAAATACACATTTAGTTACACATATTTTCTTTCTGTTACTTAATCTTGAGAATTGTAGCACTTTCAGGCTAGCGAAACGCTTCGGTGAATGGAAAGATGCCTGTCAGATACATAAAGACACCAAACTCTCATCAATAGTTCCGGAAATATTTATTGACAGAATTTATTGACGGCAGTGGCGAGTGTCATAAAAAAACCAATGAGGGTAATAAATAATGATGAAGCGCAATATTCTGGCAGTGGTTATCCCTGCTCTGCTGGTAGCTGGTGCAGCTAACGCTGCAGAAATCTACAACAAAAACGCTAACAAGCTGGACTTCTACGGTAAAGCTGTAGGTGAACACATCTGGACCACCAACGGTGACACCAGCAACGAAGATACCACCTACGCCCGTATCGGCTTCAAAGGTGAAACCCAGATCAACGACCAGATCACTGGTTACGGTCAGTGGGAATACAACATGGACGCGTCCAACGCAGAAGGTTCTCAGGGTACTAAAACCCGTCTGGCATTTGCTGGTCTGAACTTCGGTGACGCGGGCTCTCTGGACTACGGCCGTAACTATGGCGCTATCTATGACGCGGCAGCATATACCGATATGCTGGTTGAGTGGGGCGGCGACTCTTGGGTTGCGACTGATAACTTCATGAACGGTCGTGCTTCTGGCCTGCTGACCTACCGTAACAAGAACTTCTTCGGTCTGGTTGATGGTCTGAGCTTCGCCCTTCAGTATCAGGGTAAAAACGAGCGCAGCAATGCTGTCGCTGCAACTTACACCGCCGATGGTCAGTTGATCAACGTGGGTCGTGGTGGTAACGGCGCTAAAGGTAACGGTGATGGCTTCAGCTCCTCTGTTCAGTACGAACTGGGCGAAGGCTTCGCACTGGCAGCCGGTTATGAAACTGCTGACCGCACCAACGAGCAGGTTGCTGCTGGCAACTCCGCTGACTGGGCAAGCGCCGGCGGCGATCGTGCTGAAGCATGGTCTACTGCAGCGAAATACGATGCGAACAACATCTACGCAGCAGTTCAGTATGCTGAAACCACTAACATGACGCGTGAAGCTGATAACAACTTCGCGAACAAAACCCAGAACATCGAAGCCGTTGTTCAGTACCAGTTCGACTTCGGTCTGCGTCCATCCCTGGGCTACGTCCAGTCTAAAGGTAAGGACCTGAAAGGTCGTACAGCTAACGGTTCAACCTTCGCTGGCGGCGATGCTGACCTGGTGAAATACATCGAACTCGGTACCTGGTACTACTTCAACAAGAACATGAACGTATACGCTGCGTACAAATTTAACCTGCTGGACGACAACGCGTACTCTAAATCCACTAAGCTGGCAACTGACGACCAGGCTGCGGTTGGTATCGTTTACCAGTTCTAATCAGTACACCACTTTGTTATATGCTTAATGAACAGGGCTTCGGCCCTGTTTTTTTATGCGTGACAGAAAATAATGGCGACTTTTGAAAAGCCGCACGCTTTTCGTCGCAAACGGTTGGCATTTTGTAAATCTACCGTTAACCTGATAGCGGATTTCACTTCTGTAATCACAATGGAACTTCGTCATGTTTGAGAACATTACCGCCGCACCTGCCGACCCTATTCTGGGCCTGGCCGATCTGTTTCGTGCCGACGACCGCCCTGGCAAAATCAACCTGGGTATTGGTGTATATAAAGATGAAACCGGCAAAACTCCGGTACTGACCAGCGTTAAGAAAGCTGAGCAGTATCTGCTGGAAAACGAAACCACCAAAAACTACCTCGGTATTGATGGTATCCCTGAATTTGGTCGCTGCACCCAGGAGCTGCTGTTCGGTAAAGGTAGCGCAATTGTGAGTGACAAACGTGCCCGTACAGCACAGACCCCTGGCGGTACCGGTGCGCTGCGCGTGGCGGCGGATTTCCTTGCGAAAAACACCTCTGTTAAGCGTGTCTGGGTAAGCAACCCAAGCTGGCCGAACCACAAGAGCGTCTTTAACTCTGCGGGTCTGGAAGTGCGTGAATACGCTTACTACGACGCAGCAAACCACTCTCTCGACTTTGACGGTCTGCTGGCGAGCCTGAGCGAAGCACAGGCAGGTGACGTGGTGCTGTTCCACGGTTGCTGCCATAACCCAACCGGTATCGATCCGACGCTTGAGCAGTGGGAACACCTGGCGAAGCTGTCCGTTGAAAAAGGCTGGCTACCGCTGTTTGACTTTGCCTACCAGGGCTTCGCCCGTGGTCTGGAAGAAGATGCAGAAGGCCTGCGCGCGTTCGCAGCCGTGCATCAGGAGCTGATTGTCGCAAGCTCTTATTCCAAGAACTTCGGTCTGTACAATGAGCGTGTAGGTGCTTGTACGCTGGTCGCGGCAAACGACGAGACCGTCGATCGTGCGTTCAGCCAGATGAAATCGGTTATCCGTGCTAACTACTCTAACCCACCAGCACACGGTGCGTCTGTTGTTGCCACTATCCTGAGCAACGATGCGCTGCGCGCCATCTGGGAACAAGAGCTGAACGATATGCGCCAGCGTATTCAGCGCATGCGCCTGCTGTTTGTGAACACCCTGGCTGAGAAAGGCGCGGACCGCGACTTCAGCTTTATCATCAAACAGAACGGCATGTTCTCTTTCAGCGGACTGACCAAAGAGCAGGTTCTGCGTCTGCGTGAAGAGTTCGGCGTGTACGCCGTGGCGTCTGGCCGCGTGAACGTAGCAGGCATGACGCCTGACAACATGGCGCCACTGTGCGAAGCGATTGTCGCTGTACTGTAAATTGCACCCATAAAAAAGCCTGCGTTATGCAGGCTTTTTTTATTCTGGTTACCAGACAGGCATTTCATCCTGAAGGAACGGGTTATGGAGTCGTTCATAGCCCAGCGTTGACATCGGACCGTGTCCAGGGATAAACGTAACGTCATCACCCAGCGGCAATAACTTTTGTTTAATCGACTGAATCAGTTGCCCGTGGTCACCACGCGGAAAATCGCTGCGTCCTACGCCACCTTTGAAAATCACATCGCCGGAAATCAGCAGACGAGACTGGTCATCAAAGAAGACGATATGGCCTGGCGTATGCCCAGGACAATGCAACACCTGTAAAGTCACATTCCCTACGTTAACGCGCTCTCCCTCGTTCAGCCAGCGATCGGGCGTCAGAGGTTGACACTCATCAAGGCCAAACATGCGGCTTTGGGCTGGCAAACCCTGCAGCCAGAACTCATCTTCTTTTTCCGGACCGATCACCGGCACACCATAGTGCTGTGCCAGTTCCGCCGCTGCGCCGACATGGTCAAGGTGACCATGCGTCAGTAATATCTGCATCAGCGTCACACCGCTATCTGCAATTTCCTGTTTGATCTTCTCAGCGTCGCCGCCGGGATCGACAAGCGCGGCCAGTTTGGTTTGTTCACACCAGATTAATGAACAATTCTGGGAGAACGCCGTAACCGGAATAATACGATAGTTCATACTGCTCCTGTGTTTCGTTATTACCAGTGCCGAACTGGACCGGTATCAATATGCACAAAGTTGCTGCTGGGGTAATATCCTACACCACCTGCACGCATAGATAACGCAGCTTTGCGAATATTGGCTAACGAAACGCCTTCAATGTGGAAATCCATTGCCTGTCCCCTGGTGTGGTAGCTTTTTTTGGCTACCCCACGGCTATGGGCGCGCAGTTCATTATTAGTATCAATTGAGCGATAACCAGAAATAAGCTGCACCGGCTTGCTGGTACCCAGCAGGCCCTGAAGGCGGAAAAGCTGATCAAACAGTCCTGGATCGATGGCTTTTATTTTATTCGCGCGGTAATCACGGAAAAAGTGGTTAAGTCTTGCTAATTCATCCTGAATATAGCCTCTGCCATCGAAGAATTCCGCTTTTAGCGACTCACCGGTATGGAGATTGTTGAGCGTTAAAACTCGCGGACGAGGTGTCGAGAGGGTGGCAAATGCTGGCGTCGGCAAGATGGCCGCTGCGCCGAGCGCAACACCACCTAACGCCAGCAGTTTGCGGCGATTAGCGTCAAATTTGTCCATGATAATCAGGTCTACAGGTCAATGTTTATCGTAATATGCTTAGCGCACGAAGGGCACCTTAACTGGCAAAACCGGGTACGTCAAGGCGCCCAACCCCAGTGAATACGCGGCTTACAGCGATATTGCCCCTTATTCACCATAACTTACGACAATCATTTCTCCCGAACTGCTTCATTTACCTGATTAATTGTTCAGCTTTTGGCAAAATTTGTGCGCCGGATCGCGCGGTGAGATCATAATTGTAAATATCTGTACGATACTGAGTACGCCCGTCTTCGCCAACAAACGCGGTCAGATAGTAAAGATTGACCGGAATATTGTGTCGAATATTAACGTACCGCGTATCCCCCTGTTTCAGGGCGTCAGAAATACGCGTATCGTTCCAGCCCGCATCCTGCAACAGCATATTGGCAAGCTCTGAGGCTTTGTTCACGCGCACACAGCCAGAACTCAGGGCGCGAGTATCTTTCTGGAACAGGTTGTGGTTCGGCGTATCGTGCAGATAGATAGCTTCTGAACTCGGCATATTGAATTTGTAGCGTCCCAACGAGTTATGCGCCCCTGGAGCTTGCTGGAAGCGGAACGGTAAATTAGACGCCGTAATCGTCGACCAGTCGACCATGTACGGATCGATGGCCTCTTTGCTGTTCCATCCCCGCATAACCGTGTAGCCATGACGTTCCAGATAACCCGGATCGTTCCAGACTTTAGGCAGAATATCTTTGCGCGCCAGGGTCGGCGGTACGTTCCACGGCGGGTTAACCACCACGTTATTCAACGCACTACTCATCATCGGTGTTTTACGATCGGGACGTCCGACAATCACGCGCGACGCCAGTACTTCACTACCGTTCTGATAATAGACCAGCGAATACGCAGGAATGTTAACCATGATCCCGGTAGAGAGCGTTCCCGGCAGTAAGCGCAAACGCTGGATATTCAGCGCCAGCACCCCTGCCCGCTGCGCAGGTGATACGTTCAGCCAGTCACGCGTCGTCTGGCCGATGACGCCATCGGCCCCCAGCCCCTGAGCGGCCTGGAATTGTTTAACTGCCGCAACCAGTTCGCGATCGTAAGCCGCCGGTTTGTCGCTCACGACCACCGCTTTCTTCTCTTTCACAGAGGCTGATGGACTGACCACGACGTTTTGCGGATCATCGCCGGGCAGTGCAATCTTTGGCCCACCGTCCAGAATACCGGAACGCTTTAGGATCTCACGCAGGGCAGGAACATCGCTGCTCCACTGCCCCGGACGCAGTGTCGCACTGCCACGCATTTGCGGCCACGGACGCGAATCGCCCACCAGTTCAAGAAGCGACTGGTGCAGGGTGGCATATTGCGGATGCGCTGGCGCAAGACTGGCTATAAAGCGGAGTAGATCGCCATTATCGAGGGCCAACTGCCACTGATTAATCACCGACAGCGCCGGCGTTGCCAGCTTATACGGCTTGTCGCTGTACAACCAGCGGTTGCCATTGACCGGAATACCTGCCACAAACTGCAGGTAGCCCATCATCGCATCAGAAAGGACCACGTCCCGCGCTTGCCCGGTGACGGCAGGATCGGTTAACAGCTCAACCCACGCTGTAAACTGAGGCTGGAACCCGGCAATCGCCACTTCCGCAAGCTGTTGCTGAAAGGCGCGTACTGCGTCACGGTTGTCCCACATCGGTTTCATATCGCGGGCAGCATAGAGCAGAGTGAGCTGATTGATATAGACAGGTGTGTACCCTGAAGGCAGCCCAGCGTGTAGCTGCTGACGGAGAGAGTCGACGTCAATGCCTTCGGGCAACGGCTTAATACCGGCCATAATAGCCGTTGCAGGTGACTGTTCCAGCGGTTGAGACAACGACGTTGGCTGTGCGCCTGTCGTTGCGGAGCTGTCAGTCGGCACAATTTCAGGCTCATCGGCCTGAGCGGTTAACAGCGGAGCAAACATCACTGCCAGGCATAAGCTGAGCGCAGACAGCTGACGACCACATTTTTTCTTTAGCAACATCCCTTGCCCCCTGTTTTCACGACATGCCCATCACGGTGGGGCTTTCTTCTATTATAGGTAGACGGCAAATCAGTTGCCTTACCTTATGTAAAGAAGTTTAAAGATAACGCAGCCCTAAGCACAAGTTAAGTTTAAAAAAAAAGCGGCGCCAATGCGCCGCTCCTGATCAGGAAACGCTTCAGGAAGCGTCCGCCGTGGTTTCCGGTAATGACTCTGGCGGCTGAGGGGCAAAACCACGCAGCCCAACAACGTGAACGTGTTCGCTGTTCTGGAACACCTTACGCACCAGCTTATAGGTGGTCCCTTTTTCAGGACTGATGTTTTCCGGTGCCGCAATGATGAGCTGCATATCAAGACGCTCGCAAAGCTCAAACAGCGTAGCAATAGAGCGGGCATCAAGACGCGCCGCTTCATCCAGGAACAGCAGTCGACATGGGGAGATGTCTTTGCCGCGCAGGCGGCGTGCTTCATCTTCCCAGCTCTGTACCACCATCACCAGAATGGACATCCCGGTACCAATTGCTTCCCCCGTAGAGAGCGCCCCCGATTCCGCACGCAGCCAGCCGTCGGAACCACGGTTAACCTCAACTTCCATTTCCAGATAGTTACGGTAATCCAGCAGCTCTTCACCGATGGTTTGCGGCGTGCGTTGCCCCATATCAATCTGCGGGTTCAGACGCTGATACAGCTTCGCCAGGGCTTCAGAGAAGGTCAGACGGTTGCTATTGAACAGATCCTGATGCTGTTCGTGCTGCTCTGAGAGCACTTCCAGCAGCGTCGAGTGGGCTTCACGCACATTGACGTTAAGACGCACGCTGTTTACCTGGCCAAACGATACGCTCTGCAGACCCTGGTTCAACTGACGAATACGGTTCTGCTCGCGCTGAATGGTTTTGCGGATGATATTCGCCACGCTGCGAGAGCTGATCGCCAGCTTCTGCTCACGTGAGGTCAGTTCTTCCGTCAGACGACCCAGCTCAATTTCCATCTGTTCGATGGCTTCGACCGGATCGTCGGTACGAATGATATCCTGACGAATACGTTCACGCAGGTGCTGATAAACGGCCACAAAGAACTGAATTTTACGCTCAGGACGTTTCGGATCCTCTGACATGCGCAGTACATCGCGCAGGTGCTCGTTGTCCGCGACCGCCAGACGCAGCGCACCCAACGCCTTATCCGACATAGAGCGCAGTTCATCGGCAGAGAGATACGCCAGCTCGCGACGGTGCAGACGGCGCTCAACGTTGTTGTCTTTCACCATCCGCATTACTGCGCACCAGCCCGCCTTCGCGGTCACGACCTGCTCGCGCATTTCATGGTAGTCACGTTCCAGTTTACGCAGGCGACGCGTCAGGTTATCCATTTCTGCTTCGCAGAAGGTCAGCGCTTTTTCCAGCTGATTGCGGCGTGCGCGGTTATTACTGAGCTGTGAATGCAGTTCGTCACGGCGTATACGCGCCCGCTCTTCTGCCCCGCTGTCGGCACGAACGCCAATGTCCTGAAGCTCTTTCTGCAGGTCGTTTAACAGCTCTTTCTTGGTGTCGAAGGAGCTTTTCAGCGAGGCCAGCACCTGGTTGTACTGGTTCAGCTGTGCCGAGTGGCTACGCATCGCTTCGCGAGCACGCGTACGTTCCGCTTCAGCCTGCTCAAGACGCTGACGCAGCTTTTCATTCAGGTCGCTGTTGCCGCTCAGCATTTCAGCCGAATCGGAGTAGCCGAAATGTGCACGACGCTGCACGACTTCCGTCAGGGCAAATGCCTGCTGACGCGCTTCGCGCTGCACCTGTTGCGACCAGGCATAGTCTTCTTTTAACTGCTCAAACTGTTCCGGGTCACTCTGCAGAACAGAGACAACCGACTCCAGCTTCGCCAGTTGATTACCATGCTGCTGAATGAAACGCGCAGCTTCCTGGGCTTCATCCAGACGTTCCTGGATCTCATCCACACGGTCGGCCAGGGTTTCATCCGCCAGCAGATTCAGGCGTGGCAAAATGCGGTTAAGAGCAGCAACGCCCTCTTTCGCTTGTTCGAACTGAACACGGCTCTGCTGGTTGTCATTTTCATGACTGGCAATGGCTCGTTCCAGTTCACCACGACGGGTATTGAGCTTACGGATTTCCGCTTCCGGGTCAGCATCAAACGCCACGCCCAGGTGGCTGCCGATAAAGCGGCTAAATGCCTGATGCAGACGCTGGGTTTTCTGCACGTCAAACGACAACGTCGCAAAACGTTCAGACAACGTTTCTCGCTCGGCGTGCAAACTTTCAATGCGGTTTTCACGTGCAGCGCGGCCAAACAGAGGCAGCTCAGGGAAGCGGGAATAACGCCACTGACGGTCAGCGATTTTCACCACCACCGCTTTTTCCAATTCGTCGACACTGAAGACGCTGTCATCGAACGACTGCGGATCCCCTTCGATCAGGTAGAGATCTTCCGGGCAATCTTCCAGACCAGCAAGCTGCTCGGAAACCAGCGACAAATCCGGCACCACAATCGCGTTACGCGATGGGCCATAAAGTGCTGAGAAGTACGGGGCATCGTCCAGTCCGACATCGTCGTAAATCTCGGACAACAGCACACCGCCGAAACGTTCAGCCAGGGTATTCAGACGCGGATCTTCCGCACCACCCGGCTGGCTTAAGCGCTCAATCTCTTCATCAACGTCACGCTTACGCGCGCCCACTTCATCACGCTCAACAATCGCCTCGCGCTCGCGCTCCAGCAGTTGCTGCAGGTATTCGGTCACTTCCTGACTGGATGTAAACTCTTCGCCGCACTGCTCGCTGAGCTGGTTCAGGCTGCTTTGCGCCGCCAGCCAGACAGGCGCACGCTGCAACAGAGTTTGAGAACGAGACTGAAGCTGCTCCATCTCCTGACGCAGGGTCATACGCTGTTCGCTGGCGCTGGAGACGGTGTCGGAGAGTGCGGCGATACGCGCTTCCAGCTCCTGATGCAGAGCCTCGAGATCGTCGATATCGTAATTTTTACCCTGACGCTTGCAGAACTCTGCCAGCAGACGCTCCGCTTCCTGTTGCTCGCGCAAGCGCTGTTCCAGCTCGTTCAGACGCATACGCAGTGGCTGCATCTGCTCGGCCAGATGTCGCTGGTTCACGCCGTCGCGCAGCAATTCGCGGGCGATGTCCCATGCTTCATTGCGCGCAAGCGGACCGTTAATCGCCACCACCAACTGATAAGCTTGTTCAAACTGGCTGTGTGCCGTTTGCGCGACGCTCATTTTCTGTTCGAGAGAGAGCAGCTTCTCGGTTGCTTCCTGCTCTTTAGCCTGGAAGGTATCCAGCCACTCATCAGCGCTTTCTGGTGTCAGATCAGGCAGGTGGCACAGCTCTTTTGCACGCTGTAACGCCTGCAATGCCTGGGTGTATTGAATTGCACGCGTCTGCTGCACATCCAGCGCCTGCTGATAATCAGCAAGCTGGCTTTTCAGCTCATCGACTTCCAGTTCGGCGGCTTCAGCGCGGGCTTCGTTCTCTTCCTGCATGTCGGCAGCTTCAGCCACCACTTCATTCTGTTCTTCGAGACGAATTTGCAGCTCATCGAGGTCCGCTTCGTAGCGTTCGATTTTCTCCTGCTGGCGCAGTGCGGTCTGCACCAGATTCAGGTGATCGCTGGCGGCCTGGTAATCCGCTTCCAGATCGCCCTCAGCACCGGTGTGCTCGCCCAGCTCGCGCGCCATTTCGACGTGCTTGTACTGCTCGGCCACCAGCTGTTTACGGGAGGTAAACAGCTCGCGACGGTACTCTAATGCCTGATCAAGATGCACGCGGCGCTCGTTGGCGTGACGCATGTAGTCCGCAGCCACGTAGTTAGTAGCTTCGCTGATCAGGTGTTTAAACAGGTCGCGGTCAGACTGGGTAACGCGAATCGCTTCCAGCGTCATGCGGTTTTCACGCAGTGCGGCTTCCATATCCTGGAAGGCCTTACGCACGCCGCTGTTTTCCGGCAGCAGGTAGTCTCGCAGCGAGCGGGTAATGGCGCTGGAGATACCACCGTACAGCGACGCTTCGATCAGACGATAGTATTTGCTACGGTCTGATGCCGTGCGCAGACGACGCGCCACCACGCCCAGATCGAACATCAGCGAGTGGTAGTCGGTAATAGAGTTGAACTGCTTGAACTGCACGCCTTCGATGGCTTCGAGCTTGTCTTTCAGCTCCTGCAGCGTCAGCACGCGCGCCTGGCGCTCGTTCAGGGTTTCCGTCAGCAGCGCCGTCGGCTGCATTGATGTTGGCAGCCCCTGGATCGCAAACGGTTTGATATCCACTTTACGGTCGCGACCCGCGACCTGCTGCAGGCGTACGCCCACCACCACACGCTGATGACGGGAGTTAATGACGTCCAGCACCGAATAGCAGACGCCAGCCTTCAGCTTACCGTGCAGACCTTTATCACGGGAGCCGCTTGTTGCCCCCGCTTCGGTGGTGTTACGGAAGTGAAGCAACGTCAGATCGGGAATCAGCGCCGTAACAAACGCCGCCATGGTGGTGGATTTACCCGCACCGTTACCGCCGGAGAGCGTCGTGACCAGCTCATCCAGATCGAACGTTCGGGCGAAGAAGCCGTTCCAGTTAATCAGCGTTAGTGAGCGAAATTTACCGCGTTCAATCATTACTCTTCCTCCCCGCTATCCGGCAGATTCTCTTCATGCTCATCATTGAGCTGCAAATGGTTTTCCACCGGCATCGCTTCACCATCGCGGATCATGCGAAGCTGCGCCTCACGCGCGTCATCACCCGTACGCACATCGGCGCCGAAGCGGAAGACAGATTCCGTGATGCGGAATTTGCTGCTGTCGTGGCCCATAAACCAGACCATACCCAGACGACGCAGACGGTTCAGGGAAGAACGAACTTTTTCCTGTAATTTCTGACGATCGAGATCCGAACCCGTGGAGCGGTTGTTCACCAGCTTAAGCAGCTTGCTCTCATCTGCCAGCGTCAACAGCTCGTCGTAAAGTTCCTGCTGGGTGAAGATCCCTTCATTCGCCAGACGTTCCGGGCTGAGATAGAGGTAGCAAAGAATTTTGCCGACCATCATATCCAGCTCGGAGAGCACGGAGCGCGGAATCAGCGTCGTGGAGCGTGGACGCAGGTAGAAAAAACCTTCCGGTGCGCGGATAAGCTCCACGTTATAGCGTGCATAAAACTCTTCCAGGTACTCCTGAAAGTCCATCAAAAAGGCGTGATTATCCAGCTCGTCTAAGCCAATGTGACGACCGGCACGCAGCTGGCTGTCCAGCGCCGGAAATAACGGATTCGCCAGCGCCTGTGCCAGCTTAACTGGCATCACTTGTTCAATATTTGTCAATGACATGCGCCTGTACCTTGGCTCCGTAATCGTTAATTGGCTGCCACTTCGGCGGCAGTCCGGTGAAATCTGCTTGTGCGACACCCAGGCGCACCGCCTGGTCTACCACAATGCGGGCAACATCGAAGTGGCGTGCACGAGGATATTGCGCCAGATAGTCGCGCACCACGAGACCAAGATCCAGCGGCACTTGTCTGGTTTTGTAGACAGTGAGCTGTTCTTCGATCATGGCCGCAAGTTGCTCACGAATTTCGTTGAATTCTTCGTATTCCAGATCCGGTGGCAGTTCACCGGTCACCTCTTCATCACGCAGCGCCATCTCTTCGTCGCGCATATCCAGCAGACGATCGGCATTGGCGTAGGTCAGCGCCCACGGCGCATCGAAATAGGTCTGCACAGACTGACGCAGACGCTGGGCAAAGACGCGGTTTTTATCCATATCAATCGCGGTACGGATAAATTTATGCACATGGCGGTCATAGCCGATCCACAGGTCGATCGACTGCTGTCCCCAGCTAATAATGCGATCGAGTTTACTCTGCAAATCAAAGACCAGACGGTCGACAAAATGCAGATCGTCATGTGCCATGGTCGCATCCTGAATGCGTAGCAGGTTGGCCTGGAGCTTATCCCCTGCGGCCTCCAGCGTATCCTGCAGTTCACGCAGCGTGCCGGAGGTTTCCGACAGCAGCAGTTCACAGCTGGAGATGGCCGCGCGCCAGTCTTTGTTCAGCAGTTGCGCAATATCGTCTTTCACCTGCTGCTGCTGTTCGTCCATCAGACGCTGAGTCAGATCGATACTGTCGAAAATCTCCGCTACCGAGTATTTCAGCGGCGCGTAAACATTGCGGTGCCAGTGGAATTCGTCACCGTTTTCATCCGCAGCATCGGCGGCACGCTTAAGTTCACCCGCCACGATCGAGAGCTGCATGGAAAGACGCAGCGTGGAAAATTCACGCTGGCGAATGTAGTAATCGGTGATGCCGATGCCCAGTGGCGTCAGGCGATAGATGGCGTTTCCTTCCGCCTGCTCGCTGGTAAAGCGGTTCAGCAGACGTTGACGCACCATATCGTTGATTGCGTTGTTGGCACGCACGCTAATGGTTTCGCTGGTTTGCTCAAACGCATCACTGACATGGCGGAACGCATCCACCAGTTCACCCTCGCTCATTTCACCATCCAGCCGTTCGCCGTTCAGCGTGGCAACCGCCAGCAGGAAAGAGAGTCTGTCTACCGGCAGCGAGATGGAGAAATCGTTTTTCCTGGCCCAGGCAACCAGTTCGGGGACTGTCTGGGAAAATTCACTCATAGGTTATCCTTGCATCTGCGGCTTGTGCGCGGTGACGTGAATATAGCGGCCAAGGCTGATAAAAGGCTCCTGACGGCAATACCGCGTTTCTAATTCTGTTAAGGTGTCAAAACAGTCACGCTGTTTGTGTTTTTCACGCAGATAATCATGAAACACCCTGACGCCCGTCTTCCCAACGATCTGCCAGCCAATCTCTTCCAGCCAGCCGTACACCTGCTGTGGATCGCGCGGATAGTCCGGGGAAAGCGTGCGCTTTTTCTTTTTCGGCATCCCGACCTGAACATAGTCGAAGTTACCTGCAACCATGTTATGCATCAGGAAGCCGTTAGCATTGTAGAACATCAGCGACAGCGTGCCGCCCGGGCGTAACATCGACCACAGGGTTTGTAATACGCTTTGCGGATCGGCAACCCACTCCAGCACCGCATGAAACAATATCAGATCAACCTGGGTTTCCAAATGCTGTGAGATATCCTGAGCGGCGCATTGTATAAAATGCATGTTGTCGCTCACACCTTTCTCTTCTGCTGCACGCGTCGCACGGGCGACCATTTCAGCAGAAAGATCGCAAAGCGTGACGTGATGACCGCGCTCGGCCATTTTTATCGCCGTCTGCCCTTCACCGCCTCCGGCGTCCAGCACACGCAACGTTTGACCGCCAAAGGTGGCAAGAATGTTGTCCAGATCCTGCCAGAGGATCGTCTGACGTAACTGCCCTTTCGTGGTGCCATAAATGTTGCGCGAAAACTTTTCCGCGATGTCATCAAAATTGCGATCCCGCATTGGGAGAGTTCCACTCGCTAACTGCAAAACCGCTATTTTGTCACACCCGCGCGGAGAATGAACCTCTCTGGTGTAATATCACGGGTAATCACCTGCTATATGGTCAAAAAAGGAACCAAAAAGGATGCTTTTTACCCTTAAGAAATACATTGGAGGGATGATGCTTCCCCTTCCTCTGTTGCTCATCATCATCGCGCTGGGGCTGGCGCTGGTGTGGTTCAGTCGCTTTCAGAGAAGCGGCAAAACGCTTATCACGCTTGGCTGGTTTGTCTTGCTGCTGTTGAGCCTGCAGCCGATCGCGGATGGCCTGTTACGCCCAATCGAAAATAAGTACCCGACATGGCAGGGAAATCAGAAAGTAGCGTACATCGTGGTGCTGGGCGGCGGATATACCTGGGACCCTGACTGGGCACCCAGCTCAAACCTGATCAACAATAGCTTGCCAAGGTTAAACGAAGGTATTCGCCTGTGGCTTGCGAACCCGGGATCAAAAATGATCTTCACCGGCGCGGCGGCCAAAACGAACCCGGTAAGTACGGCTGAAGCAGGTGCCAGAGTCGCGGAATCACTCGGCGTGCCACGATCCGCTATCATCACTCTGGACAGCCCAAAAGATACCGAAGAAGAGGCGGCAGCAGTGAAGCAGGCGATTGGCGATGTCCCGTTCTTACTGGTGACCTCCGCCTCACACCTGCCACGAGCGATGATTTTCTTTGAAAAACAAGGTCTGCACCCGCTTCCCGCACCAGCAAACCAGATGGCCATTGATGCCCCGCTCAACCCATGGGAACGGGCAATCCCGTCCCCGGCGTGGCTGATGCATAGCGATCGCGTCGGCTATGAGACGCTCGGTCGCCTCTGGCAGTGGCTGAAAGGTTCCTCAGGCAAGCCAGGGCAAGAGTGATTTTGTCGCCAGATCGAAGTTTGCGCGATTAAAACGCCCGGTATTGACCAATTGCGCGACTTCGTCCCAAAGCAGATAAAGCCAGCGTCGCCAGAGAAACGCTTCTGCAACGGGCGCGCGTTGAAGGTAGTGCCAAATTAAACCTTCCGCCGCCCCGCTGTCGCTGAGCCTGAATAACTCATATTCGCGCGGAGCCCAGAGCATGATCCCCGGCCCGACCATCGCCAGAAGCTGATCGCTGCGGGAATCTTTCAGCATGCTGCGCAGGGTAAAATTACCGTGGATCAGCACGCAGTTATCATTAAAGCCTTCAAACAGCGCCGGTAAGCACTCGCGGGTGCGAAACAGAATACGTTTGTCCTGCATAGTTAAACCGGTGTTATTGAACTGGTTAAGCGTCCCCCACAGTACTTCAACCCGCTGGCGATACCACAGCGGCCACAGGTTTTCCTGGGTACTGTCGACCGGACCGACAAGTCCACGGCTATCCTGACGGTGCCAGGCCAGCAGCGCCTCGACTATCTGGTCTTTCAACTGTTCCCAGCGTTCCGGCGTGCGTGCCGGTGCTTCAACAGGCACACCACGCAAACGCTCGATCAGCAATACATCCGGGCCGGGATGTTCCTCATGGGTCATCACGCCGTACACCGTTGGCATACGGACGGTCCCCTCCCGTGCCAGCATCGACATTTTCCACGCAAGCTGCCTGGCAACCCCCGGCGAGGTAAAACTTCTGGCCATCAGTGGCATTGGGTTACCCTGACTGTCATACAACGACCAGAGCGCGGTATCGGCCTTTTCACTCACGCACTCAACCCGGCTTAACTTCTCGCCCAGCAGATGGCTAAGTTCGGCA
The DNA here is from genome assembly GCF_016809815.1 of Enterobacter sp. E1. Lineage (NCBI taxonomy): Bacteria > Pseudomonadati > Pseudomonadota > Gammaproteobacteria > Enterobacterales > Enterobacteriaceae > Enterobacter > Enterobacter sp. E1. The sequence goes on from NZ_JAFBJM010000001.1 coordinate 577,561, forward strand.
CGCAGCTGTTCCATATGAGATTACCCCCATCAAGACTACTGCTTTTATAATGAGCGCGCAGAATGAAGATGTCACCCGGAAGAGATCAATTATGGAAAAGAAAGGGAAAAAATAGCAGGGAGAGAACATCCCCCCGAAAGGAGGGATGAAGGCAATATTAACGCAGTTCGGCGCGAACGCGCTCAAGATCTTCCGGTGTATCAACGCCCGTTCCAGGCACTTCCATGGCAACAGCAACGTGGATTTTTTCACCGTACCAGAGCACACGAAGCTGCTCCAGCATTTCAATATGTTCCAACGGGCTGGGTGCCCAGGTGACATATCGACGAATAAAGCCGGCGCGATAGCCGTAAATCCCCAGATGGCGCAGGAATGAATCACCGATAGTCTCTTTAGAGAGCGCAAAGCGATCGCGATCCCACGGAATCGTGGCGCGGGAGAAATAGAGCGCATAACCTTCGGCATCCATCACCACCTTCACCGCATTCGGGTTGAATGCTTCTTCAGCGTGGTGAATGGGTACTGCGAGTGTGGCCATACCGACCTGACGTTGTGCCAGGTTTTCCGCCACCTGACGGATAATAACCGCCGGGATCATCGGCTCGTCGCCCTGGACGTTAACGATGACCGTATCGTCACTAAAACCGCATTTTTCAACCACTTCCGCCAGACGTTCAGTGCCGGACTGGTGATCGGCACGGGTCATGCACACCTCTCCGCCGACTGCCTCCACCGCGCGGGCGACGTCCGGATGATCGGTAGCAACAATAACGCGATCGGCACCCGATTCACGTGCACGCTCCAGGACATGCACAATCATCGGCTTGCCGTTGATATCCACCAGTGGTTTACCCGGCAGTCGCGTTGACGCATAACGCGCAGGAATAATGACAACAAAACTCATGGCTTGCTCTCTTCTGCCACCAGGGAGCGGGCTTCGTTTTCCAGCAAAACCGGAATACCGTCACGCAGCGGGAAAGCCAGGCTGTCCAGCTTGCAAATCAGCTCTTGTTTGTCCTGGCTATAGTAGAGTTTGCCGTTGCACACCGGGCAGGCAATAATTTCAAGTAAACGGTGATCCATAGTTCCTCCGTATGGGTAATCATTAAAGCTTACCACATTCCCTTTTCAGAGAGTGCCTGTTTCCCAGCCACTTCGGCAGGTTGTAAACAGTCCGTCAGGTACCCGCCCCAGCGTCACGTTGCTGGCCCCCTGCCAGCGAGCAAAATCGCTTATAGCGGACGCTAACCCTTTTTCCAGACTCGCTGACACTCTGATACCCTCTTCCAGATAGAGTGCGATGACCTCAAGCGTGTCGGTTTTACGGTGCATTTTGGCGTCCATGCGCCCGACAAGTTGCCCTTTGTGCAGCAGAGGCAGAACAAAGTAGCCATACTGGCGCTTCGGTGCTGGAGTGTAGCACTCCAGTCGGTAAGTGAAACCGAACAGTTGCTCGGCTCTTTTTCTGTCCCAAACCACAGGATCGAAAGGAGACAGCACCGCGCTATGTGTTGCCTGAAGTTTTCCTTCCTGAGCCTGAGGCAGAAGCGGAAGTAGCTCCGAATGCAGCCACATTTCTCCCAGTGTTTCCACTGTGACGGGAACGACTCGCTGTTCGCGCTGCCATATTTCCAGCAATGGTTTCAGCGCGGGCTGGCGCAGGCGGTAATAATCTGCCAGCCACTGTGGGCGGAAAATACCCAGACTGCGGGCACTGTTTTCCAGCATGACATCCTCAGCCGCTTCCTGAGTCAATAAGTCACGCTCATCGTCCCAGTGAGGCATCACACGATGGGTCAGGTCGTATACACGCTGAAAATTACGCCGTTCAATCACCATGACCTGGCCTGACGTAAACAGTCCTTCGAGATGGCGTTTATGCGGCTTCCACTCCCACCAGCCGCTCGTACCTTTTCGCGGATGCTCAAAATCGGCAGAACGTACAGGTCCGTTTTCCTGAATGTGGCGGATGAGTTGCTCAATCTCAGTTGCATGTTCCAGCATCCACTCTTGCCGGTACTTCCAGCCCATCTTCTCCGGAGCAAGCATCCGGTGACGAACCAGGGCAAAATCACTGCGAGGCAAGAAACACGCTTCATGCGCCCAGTACTCCATTAACTCCCCTTTGCTGAGAGCCTCATCCAGCCATTGCGAGGGATAATTCCCCAGACGGCTAAACAGCACCAGATAAGGGCTACGGGCCACGATGTTAATGGTGTCGATTTGAAGTAGCGACATGCGCTGGATGGTAGAGAGGATATCGGCAGATTGCGCGCGGCGACGGGGTTTTTTGAGTAACCCCTGCGCAGCAAGGTGCAAATTACGTGCGGCTGAAAGCGAGAGTTGCGGTAAAGACATGCGTTTTCCTGTCAGTCAAAGCGCCACCAGAACCGCGTAAGCCTTCACTTCACCAACGTGATCAGTTCCTTGAGTAATTGTTCCGGCTGCTCGCCGCTGAGTTCAGCGTCAACCGGCAGGTACCACCAGTTTTCTTTTGCAAAGGCACGGCATTTCACCGCATCTTTTTCGGTCATGATCAGCGTCTGTCCCGGCATAGTCAGGGCATCGACCTGCTCTTCCACCAGCGCCTGGTGGTCCGCCAGCGGCACACATTTTTCAAGCTGTGCGCCACACTGTTCCAGCGTCGTGAAGAAACGTGGAGGATGGCCAATACCGGCCATCGCTACCAGGGCGGGAAGTTGTGCAACTTCCCGGCGTTCCCCGGTCTGCAAATTCACCGCCAGACCAGGATGGAGATGCATAGGGATTTCACCCGCTTTTGCCACACCACCATTCACAATGACCGCATCTACGGATTTCAGACGTGAAGCGCGTTCGCGCATCGGCCCGGCCGGCAGCCACCAGCCATTGCCAAAACGACGAACGCCATCAATAACCACAATCTCTTTGTCACGCACCAGAGCATAATGCTGCAGACCATCATCAGTGATGATGATTTGTACCGCATGTTCTGCAAGCAGTGCCTGCACGGCGTCGCTGCGCACCGGAGAAACCGCAACCGGAGTGCCGGTACGCTGGTAAATTAAAACCGGTTCATCACCCGCTTCAGCAGTCGATGTTTCATCCGTCAGCAGCAGTGGGTAATGCGTTGCCTTGCCGCCATACCCGCGCGACACTACGCCGGGACGTATACCGCGTTTTTGCAACTGTTCCACCAGCCAGATAACGACTGGCGTTTTACCGTTGCCACCCGCGGTGAGGTTACCGACAACCACTACCGGAACCGGCGCGCGCCATGCGCGTTTGAGCCCCAGACGATAAAGAAGACGAATGACAACGCTCACCAGGCCATAAAGCCAGGAGAACGGCAGAAGCAGTAGCCACAGCGGCGATTCACCGGACCAGATGCGTGCAATCATGCGCCAAACTGCATCTTATGAAGCTGGGCGTAAACACCACGGTGCTCCAGCAAATCAGTATGGCTTCCGCGTTCAACAATGACGCCATCTTCAACCACCACGATTTCATCAGCCTGCTCGATAGTCGACAGACGGTGTGCAATCACCAGCGATGTACGGTTCTTTTGCAGTTCATCCAGGGCTGACTGAATCGCGCGTTCCGATTCCGTATCCAGCGCCGAGGTCGCTTCATCAAGGATCAGAATTGGGCTATCGCGCAGCAGCGCACGCGCAATGGCGATACGTTGACGCTGCCCACCGGAGAGTAGCACCCCGTTCTCACCGATTATGGTATCCAGTCCGTTATCCATCTTGTTGATAAAGTCCATTGCGTACGCCATACGCGCGGCGTTTTCAATCTGCTCGCGGCTGTATTCATCAGTGCGTGCATAAGCAATGTTGTTTGCAACAGTATCGTTGAACAGATGCACGTTCTGTGAGACCAGCGCAACCTGGTTACGCAGCGACTGCAGGGTGTACTCTCGCAGGTCATGGCCATCCAACAGAATCTCACCTTCGTTAATATCGTAGAAACGGGTGATCAGGCTGGCAATGGTCGATTTACCTGAACCGGAACGACCAACCAGTGCAACGGTTTTCCCCGCCGGAATGGTCAGGTTGATGTTGCGCAGGGCCGGAGTTTCACGGCCAGGATAGGCGAAAGTGACATTGCGGAATTCGACATCGCCACGGGCGCGCTCAATCACGCGTGTACCTTCATCTTTCTCCTGCTCGGAATCCAGAATGCTGAAGAGAGTCTGACAAGCAGCCATCCCACGCTGGAACTGGGCATTGACGTTTGTCAGCGATTTCAGTGGACGCATCAGAGCAATCATCGAGGAGAAGACCACGGTGATAGTACCCGCCGTCAGCGTCTCCATCACGCTAGGGAAGCTTGCCGCATACAGAACGAATGCCAGTGCCAGAGAGGCAATCAGCTGAATAACAGGGTCAGAGATTGAAGAGGCCGACACCATTTTCATCCCCTGCAGGCGCATTTTGTTGCTGACTTTGTCAAAGCGGTGGGTTTCGACTTCCTGACCGCCGAAAATCAACACCTCTTTATGTCCTTTCAGCATCTGTTCTGCACTGGTCGTCACCTGCCCCATGGTGTTCTGCATATTCTTACTGATATTGCGGAAACGTTTTGAGACGACGCGAATCGCAATAGAAACCACCGGTGCCAGAACGATAAGGATGATCGACAGCTGCCAGCTGTAATAGAACATCATCGCGAACAGGCCGATAATCGACGCGCCCTCACGCACAACGGTAATCAGTGCGCTTGATGACGAGGAGGCAACCTGTTCTGAGTCGTAGGTAATGCGAGACAGCAGCGTCCCGGTCGACTGTTTATCAAAGAATGAGACCGGCATGCCCATCATGTGACTGAACAGACGGCGACGCATAGTCATAACCACTTTCCCTGATACCCAGGAAATACAGTAGCTGGAGATATAGCTGGTGATGCCGCGTAAGATCATCAGTCCGATAACCACCAGAGGCATCCATAGCAACACTGAGCGATCCGTTTTACCAAAACCGTCGTCCAGTAACGGTTTGAGAAGCGATAGCATAAAAGTATCGCTGGCTGCGTTGAGGATTAACGCTACACCCGCCACGATCAAGCCTGGTTTAAAGGGCGCAATCATCGGCCAGAGTCGGCGGAAGGTTTGCCACGTGGAGAGATCTTTGTCGTTATGCATTCAAAAAACCAGCATTTGTTGAAATAGCCGCATATTCTACCCGTTATCTACGGGCGCGCCAAACCACTGATGATACCAACGTGGTAAAAATTGCTCTCGCAAGCGCAGGATTTGCCAGCGATGTTGCGAAAATGTCACCGATATTTGTCCAGAATGGGGGGTATCGTGCCAGATATATCCCTCTTTTCGATAACGTCGAACCACTTTCGCCGACGGAAATCGCCATGCGTTATAGCGTGCCGCCGAATCCAGGGCAATTTGCCCTTCTACCCGTTGAACCAGTGGCAATGAAGAAGACGTCTTACTGCCATGATGGGGTACCTGTATGAGTGTAGACGTCACATTACGCCAGTAATGGCTAAGCATTGCCTGTTCCGCTTGCGCTTCAATGTCCCCTGTCAGCAGAACACTCTGCTCGCCGTCGTCAATTTTTACCACACAGGAGTGGTTGTTTCCTTGAGCAGGATAATTTTCAGGTGGCCAATGGACGGCGAAGGTCAACCCCTGCCAAATCCATCTCTGCCCACGAAAACAGGGATGATGCCCTGCCTGGCGTAATGGACTTCTTATCCACAAATCAGGCCATGTTTTTTGCAGCGATATCAGCCCTCCCGCATGGTCAAGATGCTCGTGACTGAGAATTACGCCTTCTGGTCGCAGGTGATGCCAACGGAGCCACGGAATAATTAACCGCTGCGCACTATCGCCGCCTGGCCAGGCGAGCCCGGTATCATAGAGAATGGCTTTTCCCTGTCTTTCAATAACCATTGCCAGGCCCTGCCCCACATCCAGCATATGTAACGTCCAGCTATCGCTTTTTGCCGTTCGCCAGAGGGGAAATGTGAGTATGACACTTCCAGCCAGGCAAACGGCAGGAACACTGCTCCAGGCACGAAACCGCCAGCCAACAATGATAAGCCAGGGGAGTAATGTGAGGGACTGCCAGCGTTGATCCACATTTTGCCAGCCATCAGGCAGGCGCATCAGCAGCCAGAACAATACCGCCAGAGACTTTTCGGCTGCAAACCAGATGGTACTTTCCAGGGCCGTCAGTGGAAGCAGATGAAGCAGCATACCGAGCAGGATCAGCGGGACAGAGACCAATGTCACCAGGGGAACGGCAAAGAGATTCGCAACCAGGGAAGAGATGCTGAAGCCATGGAAAATCAGGACCTGCAAAGGCATGAGCAACAGCAGCATTCCTATCTGAAGATAAAGCAGATTCAGTAGCGGCCGCATCCAGCGAGCCCGGTGTCCGTGAGGAAGAGGCAACCACTGAAACCAGAAAATCAGTGCGGCAACCGCAAAGGCTGACAAGAGCAGACTCTGTGAAAGCACAGCTAATGGATCGATTAACAGGATCGCCGCAACACAGCAAAACCAGATCTCCCAGGGGGACCATTGACGGGCGGCGATCCGCAACGCCGCCAGCATAGTAATGGCGGTAACCGTTCGCAATGCCGGGGGTTGCAGACCAGTAAGCCAGGCATAGAAGGCAGCAAAAACCACCCCAGCCAGCAGAGGCATCTGCCAGCGGATCCAGTGGCAGGGTAATAAAAACTGGAACCCACGTGCGAGTAGCCAGGCGATGGATGCTGCCATCGCGATATGCAGTCCTGAAATTGCCATCAGATGGAGTGTGCCGGTTTCCCGCATCAGGTCTTTTATTTCCTGGGGTACGTCCAGACGTTCTCCCATCCCCAATCCAAGGATAACAGCCCCCCATTGATAAGAAGAAAGCCGGTTTTGCAGTGACATCAGGTATTGAGCACGCAGGCTACAGCGTCCATCGACGAGTTCCGCATGGGTGAAGCGCCCACTCAGTGTTTGATGTTGGGCAAACGCGCTTCGCTGAAGATCGTAGCCCCCGTCATTTAATTCTCCATGTACAGGCCTAAGTCTGAGCGTCATGGCCCAGCGCTGGCCGGCACAAACCTTTTGCGGCAGTGCATTGCCATACAATGTTACGCCAGCCGATGTCCACCCGCGTTGGCCATCGACGTTGATAATCTTTCCCTGATGCATTGTTGAACCATCAGTGGCGGTGATCTCTACCTCAGCATGTACGGCATCTGACGTTAAATGTTGCATCGGCCAGACGCTCTCTTGAGCGGCAAGAATTCCCCATACGCAAAATAATAAACCGATCCCCACATATTTCAGTCGTACGCGCCGCTGCGCGGCCAACCCTATTCCGCCAACAATCATTATCCACACGAAATAGCGTGGTGGCAGTTCAGGTAACCAGAGTAACGGAGTTATCGCCAGAATGGCACAGACGCTAATAGCGGGAATTCTCATGACTACCTCCCTGTCTCAGGAAAGGCAGTATGCAGGCAGGCAGGGTGAGCCGTCAGTTGAGAAAAATGCGTTTTACAGCAAGCGCTGTATTGATTTTATTGGTTTGCAGAAAGCGAAATGAAAAATGCGCGGTTTCTTCAGAATTGAAACGATAAAGACAAAAAAAGCACCCGCAGGTGCTTTCTTTCGAACCCAGTTTAACCCGATGGCTAAACTCAGTTACCGTAAATATTGGCGCGGTCGCGCAGTTCTTTACCCGGCTTAAAGTGTGGAACGTACTTACCTTCCAGCTCGACTTTATCACCCGTTTTCGGGTTACGCCCGGTGCGTGGAGCACGATAGTGCAGAGAAAAACTACCGAAACCGCGGATTTCAATGCGCTCGCCCTGGGCAAGAGTGGAGGCCATATGCTCCAGCATCTCTTTTACGGCATCTTCCACTGCCTTGGCAGGGATATGCGGTTGCTGACTGGCAAGTCTTTCAATCAATTCTGACTTGGTCATGATTCCTCCGGTTCCTTTCAAACCAATTAGCTGAACAGCTCATTAAACAAGGGCGGCCGTAGCCGCCCTTTGTTATTGATTACAGGACGAATCCTGCAATCTGTCAAGTTTGCTCCTCATCCTTCACGCTGTAAATGCATTACAGCTCAAATGATGCTGAGAACTTGATATTACTCGCCTTTAGCTGCTTTGAAAGCTTCAGCCATTGCGTTGTTAGAGAAGTTTGCATCTTCCTGTTTGTTAACAGTTGCGATTGCATCTTTCTCATCAGCTTCGTCTTTAGCACGAACAGACAGGCTGATTGCACGGTTCTTACGGTCAACACCGGTGAACTTAGCTTCAACGTCGTCGCCTACGTTCAGAACCAGAGTGGCATCTTCAACGCGGTCACGGGAAGCTTCAGAAGCGCGCAGGTAACCTTCAACGCCGTCAGCCAGTTCTACGGTTGCGCCTTTAGCGTCAACTGCAGTCACTTTACCGTTTACGATTGCGCCTTTCTTGTTCAGTGCAACCCAGTTGTTGAACGGATCTTCTGCGAGCTGTTTAACGCCCAGGGAGATACGCTCACGCTCTGCGTCAACCTGCAGAACAACTGCAGCGATTTCGTCGCCTTTTTTGTATTCACGAACTGCTTCTTCGCCTGCAACGTTCCAGGAGATGTCAGACAGGTGAACCAGGCCATCGATGCCGCCGTCCAGGCCGATGAAGATACCGAAGTCAGTGATAGACTTGATTTTACCTTCAACACGGTCACCCTTGTTGTGGGTTTCCGCGAACTGCTGCCATGGGTTGTTTTTGCACTGTTTCAGGCCCAGGGAGATACGACGACGTTCTTCGTCGATATCCAGAACCATCACTTCCACTACATCACCAACGTTAACAACTTTGGATGGGTGGATGTTTTTGTTGGTCCAGTCCATTTCGGAAACGTGCACCAGACCTTCAACGCCTTCTTCGATCTCAACGAAGCAGCCGTAGTCAGTCAGGTTAGTAACACGACCAGTCAGTTTAGTACCTTCTGGGTAACGCTTAGCGATAGCTACCCATGGATCTTCGCCCAGCTGTTTCAGGCCGAGGGATACACGAGTACGCTCGCGGTCGAACTTCAGCACTTTAACAGTGATTTCGTCGCCCACGTTCACTATTTCGCTTGGGTGCTTAACGCGTTTCCACGCCATGTCGGTGATGTGCAGCAGGCCATCAACGCCGCCCAGGTCAACGAATGCGCCGTAGTCAGTGAGGTTCTTAACGATACCTTTGACTTCCATGCCTTCCTGCAGGTTTTCCAGCAGCTGATCGCGTTCTGCGCTGTTTTCGGACTCGATAACAGCACGACGGGAAACAACAACGTTGTTACGCTTCTGGTCCAGCTTGATTACTTTGAACTCAAGCTCTTTGCCTTCCAGGTGCAGGGTGTCACGGACTGGACGAACGTCTACCAGAGAACCTGGCAGGAACGCACGAATACCATTCAGCTCAACAGTGAAGCCGCCTTTAACTTTGCCGTTGATAACACCGACCACAGTTTCAGCTTCTTCATAAGCTTTTTCCAGCGTGATCCATGCTTCGTGACGTTTAGCTTTCTCACGAGAAAGCAGGGTTTCACCGAAGCCGTCTTCTACTGCGTCCAGAGCAACGTCAACTTCGTCACCAACCTGGATTTCCAGCTCGCCCTGGGCGTTTTTGAACTGCTCTGCCGGAATGGCGGACTCAGATTTCAGACCGGCGTCAACCAGTACTACGTCTTTGTCGATAGCAACAACAACACCGCGAACGATGGAACCCGGACGGGTTTCGATTTCTTTTAAGGATTCTTCAAACAGTTGAGCAAAAGATTCAGTCATGTTTAATCTTCAGGTTAATATTAACGTCCACCTGGCTCCGTGCCGGATGGGGTTGTTTCACATACCCGCCGTCAATCCATTGCAGCGGGGGTACTGCTAAATCGGTCGCGATTACGCGAGTGCCAGTTTTTGGCGCGCATATTGTAGCGCTTTTTCAATCACTTGCTCAATAGTTAAACTGGTTGAATCCAGAACTAATGCATCTTCTGCAGGAACAAGTGGGGCGACGGCGCGGTTACGATCGCGGTCATCACGCTCTTTTATCTCGGATAAAAGGCGATCAAAGTTAACACTAAACCCCTTCTCCTGCAACTGAAGCATGCGGCGTTGAGCACGTTCTTCAGAAGAGGCGTCAAGGAAAATTTTCACTGGCGCATCAGGGAATACCACGGTTCCCATATCGCGTCCGTCGGCGATCAGACCCGGGGCTTCACGGAAAGCGCGCTGACGACGTAACAGAGCCTCACGAACGCGCGGGAATGCTGCAACCTGAGAGGCCGCATTCGCGACTTCCTGAGTACGAATTTCACCACTTACGTCTTCCCCTTCCAGGATGACTTCCAGGTTGCCATCGGTCGAGACAAAACGCACATCCAGATGCGCAGCCAGCGGTACCAGCGCTTCTTCAGACGCAACATCCACATGGTGATGCAACGCTGCCAGAGCCAGCACGCGATAGATTGCTCCCGAATCTAAAAGATGCCATTGCAATGCTTCCGCCATCGCTTTGCACAGAGTACCTTTCCCTGCGCCACTAGGCCCATCAATGGTGATTACCGGGGCAACTGCCGTCATCTTTTTCTCCTTAAATAAGGCATACCGTTTACATGAACGCCGCGCATTATACGCGCCAACGTGCGCAACTGTTACCTTTGCGTGCAAATTACGGAATGATTGAAGCAGAGTGTAGAAGAAATGAACGGAAGTGTTCGTCAGGAAACGTAAGGAAATGCCGCATCAGATGATGCGGCAAAACATCATCAGGCCAGCGTGCTAATGCGTGCCAGCTGTTCGAAGTAGTCCGGGAAGGTTTTCGCGGTACATTTCGGGTCAAGAATGGTGACCGGCGTGTCTGACAGCGCCACCAGCGAGAAACACATCGCCATACGGTGATCGTTGTAGGTTCCGATTTCCGCAAACTGCAGTTTTGCCGGAGGGGTCACGCGAATGTAGTCTTCGCCCTCTTCCACCTCGGCACCGACTTTTCGCAACTCTGTCGCCATTGCGAACAGGCGGTCCGTCTCTTTTACGCGCCAGTTGTAGATGTTACGCAGCGTGGTGGTGCCTTTGGCAAACAGCGCCGCCGTGGCAATGGTCATCGCCGCATCCGGGATATGGTTCATGTCCATGTCGATGGCGTTCAGCTCGCCGTGGGTACAGGAGATGAAGTCATCGCCCCAGGTGACAATAGCGCCCATTTTTTCCAGCACGTCCGCAAAACGGATATCGCCCTGCACGCTGTTTCGGCCAATACCGGTCACTTTTACGGTGCCGCCTTTAATTGCTCCAGCGGCCAGGAAATAGGATGCAGAGGAAGCATCACCTTCAACAAGGTAGCTACCCGGGGATTGATATTGCTGTGCTCCACGCACCACGAAGCGCTGATAAGACTGGTTCTCCACCTCAACACCGAAGGTTTTCATCAGGTGCAGAGTGATATCAATATACGGTTTGGAAACCAGATCACCCTTAATGGTGATAACCGTGTCCTGCGGTGCCAGCGGTGCAGTCATCAGCAGTGCCGTCAGGAACTGGCTGGAGACGCTGCCGTCAACCTCAACGCTTCCGCCGGTAAAACCTCCGCGCAGACGCAGCGGTGGGTAGTTTTCCTGCTCCAGATACTCAATCTGCGCGCCGCCCTGACGCAGCGCATCCACCAGATGACCAATCGGGCGCTCTTTCATGCGCGGCTCGCCGGTCAGCACAATATTGTTGCTGCCCAGACACAGGGCTGCCGCCAGCGGACGCATTGCGGTACCGGCGTTCCCCAGAAACAGCTCCAGCTCTTCACCAGAGCGCAGTGCACCGCCGTTACCAGTCACTTCACAACGCGTGCGGTCGTCAGACAACGTGTATTGAACTCCCAACGCTTTCAGCGCATTGAGCATGTGGCGTACGTCATCGCTATCCAGCAGATTTGTGAGGACAGTGGTGCCGTTTGCCAGAGCTGCCAGCAGCAGAGCGCGGTTCGAGACACTTTTTGAACCAGGCAGATTAATGGTGCCATCTACCCGCGCGATAGGTTGTAACGTCAGGGATTCCATGAAAACTTAACTCTCAAATCAACATAATAAAAACCCCGTAGCAGGGCTACGGGGGTGAAAACAGCGTAATTAACCGTGGCGACGTTCGAAGTCGATCATGAAATCGGTTAGAGCTTTAACGCCTTCCAGCGGCATCGCGTTATAGATGGAGGCACGCATACCGCCAACAACACGGTGTCCCTTCAGTGCATGCAGGCCGGCCGCGAAGGACTCTTCCAGGAAGACTTTATCCAGGTTGCTGTCTGCCAGCTGGAACGGCACGTTCATGCGGGAACGATTGGTTTTCGCGACATCGTTACGGTAGAAATCGCTCTTGTCGATGACGCCATACAGCAGTTCAGCTTTCTGCTGGTTAACCTTGTCCATCTGCGCCACACCGCCGTTTTGCTTCAGCCATTTGAACACCAGACCGGAGAGGTACCACGCAAACGTAGGTGGGGTGTTGAACATAGAATCGTTATCGTTCAGCACGGTGTAATCGAGAATCGACGGGCAAGATTTATGCGCTTTCCCCAGCAGGTCTTCACGCACGACGACGATAGTCAAACCGGCCGGGCCGATATTTTTCTGTGCGCCCGCATAGATAACACCGTAGCGGCTGACATCAATCGGTGCAGACAAAATGGTGGAGGAGAAATCCGCGGCAACCACGACATCGCTGCCGAAGTTTGGCGTCTCATCGATGGCAATCCCGTCAATGGTTTCGTTCGGGCAGTAGTGCAGATACGCTGCGTTATCAGAAAGCTGCCACTCGCTCATTGGCTTAACGGCGCGCAGACCGTCAACGGTCACTTTGGCGTCGATAACATTTGGCGTGCAGTATTTATGCGCTTCTTTAACGGCACTTGCCGCCCAGTAACCCGCGTCAACATAGTCAGCCGTCGTTTTGTTACCGAGGATATTCAGCGGTACACCTGCAAACTGACCGCGTCCGCCGCCGTGACAGAACAATACTTTGTAGTTCGAGGGAATATTCAGCAGATCGCGAAAATCCTTTTCTGCCTCTTCCGCCACCTGAATAAACTCTTTACCCCGGTGGCTGATTTCCATCACCGACGTACCGAGACCGTTCCAGTCACAAAGTTCCTGTTGGGCCTGTTTAAGCACGTCTGCCGGTAACATTGCCGGACCTGAACTGAAATTAAAGACTTGAGCCATTTCCCCTCACCACGCTAAAAGCCATAAGTTATAACTGTGGATATCGGTTTTATCATTCAGTGACACGCGCCGCAATGTCTAAAACTTATAGCCGGCGAAATGTGTCCCGCGTCACACAAAACAATCTACCGCCTCGTCAGGACAAAACCGACAAAATGGCTGTCAGGTAAGCCGTTTAGCCTGGCTAACCTTCGACCATTCCGGATTTGCACAGCGGGGGCATAATTGACGATCGCCCGGCTGCATCGCAACCACGTGGCTACATCGTACGCAGGCATATTCGCCAGCTTCAGGAACCGTTCTGAAACGTTCGATCAGCATGTCCGGTAAAATACAGAGACCGGGCTTTACGTCCTCGTCAGAATAGTAATAAACGCTGATCTGCCCGTTGGTTTCCATTATTGCCAGACGCACCTGCCCGAGCTGTTCCACGCTATTCAGGCGTAGATCCATAAAGAACTCAAACTCGGTCATGTTGGCACTTTTTACATTTTCCCAGGCCAACTGTCCGCCCTCGACGATTACAACCGGCTTCCCTTCAAGCAGGTCTTCCAGCTTTTCGCTTTTCGACATCAGCCACATGACAAGACGGTAAAGTAGCGCCAGTGAGACAAATACAATAAACACCGGCACCATAGGCACATCATCATAGAAGGCAACATCACCCGCCGCTGATCCCAGCGTCAGGATAATCAATACCTCAAAGAGCGACATCTGCCGGACGCCACGACGGCCCGTAATCTTGAGAAACAGAAAGACCAGGACGAAGGTATACAGACTGCGCAGAGCGACTTCGCCTAAAAACTCAGGAGGGACTTTATCAAACGCCATCCGATGGAGATCGAAAGCTTTCATTTTTCTATGCCTTACAGTAGGTTACTGGCTATAAGCATAGCTCAGGCATTTATTTTCGCCGGAGATAGCACCTGTCACGCAAAACCCGTATCATTGCGCGCTTTACGTACGATAAAAGTGAACGCCATGACTCAAACATTTATCCCCGGCAAAGACGCCGCTCTGGAAGATTCCATCGCTCGCTTCCAGCAGAAACTGACCGACCTGGGCTTTAACATCGAAGAAGCCTCCTGGCTCAATCCGGTGCCTCATGTCTGGTCCGTGCATATTCGCGATAAAGACTGTGCCCTGTGCTTTACCAACGGTAAAGGTGCGACAAAAAAAGCGGCACTGGCCTCTGCGCTGGGTGAGTATTTTGAGCGTCTGTCCACCAACTATTTCTTCGCTGACTTCTGGCTGGGCGAAACCATCGCTAACGGCCCGTTTGTTCACTATCCAAACGAAAAATGGTTCCCACTGACCGAAGATGACGAACTGCCGGAAGGTATTCTCGACGCCCGCCTGCGTGCCTTCTACGATCCGGAAAACGAACTGACTGCCAGCATGCTGATCGATCTGCAGTCCGGTAACGACGATCGCGGTATCTGTGCCCTGCCATTTACCCGTCAGTCTGATGAGCAAACCGTCTATATTCCGATGAACATCGTCGGCAACCTGTATGTCTCCAACGGTATGTCCGCCGGTAACACCCGCAATGAAGCGCGCGTGCAGGGTCTTTCCGAAGTCTTCGAACGTCACATCAAAAACCGCATTATTGCCGAATCTATCAGCCTGCCTGAAATTCCGGCAGACGTGCTGGCGCGCTACCCGGGCGTGGTGGAATCCATCGCCAAACTGGAAGCAGAAGGTTTCCCAATCTTTGCGTATGACGGCTCGCTGGGCGGTAAATACCCGGTTATCTGCGTCGTGCTGTTTAACCCGACCAACGGCACCTGTTTCGCCTCCTTCGGCGCGCACCCTGACTTCGGCGTGGCGCTGGAACGTACCGTCACCGAACTGCTGCAGGGCCGTAGTCTGAAAGATCTCGACGTGTTCACCCCGCCAACGTTTGACGATGAAGAAGTGGCCGAGCATACCAACCTCGAAACCCACTTCATCGACTCCAGCGGTTTGATCTCCTGGGATATGTTTAAGCAGGACGCAGACTATCCGTTCGTGGACTGGAGCTTTGCCGGTACCACTGAAGAAGAGTTCGCCACGCTGATGGCGATCTTCGACGCGGAAGATCAGGAAGTCTATATTGCCGACTACGAACACCTTGGCGTCTACGCCTGCCGTATTCTGGTGCCAGGTATGTCCGACATCTACCCGGCTGAAGATCTGTGGCTGGCGAATAACAGCATGGGCGCGCATCTGCGCGAGACGCTGCTGGCTCTGCCGGGCAGCGAATGGGAGAAAGAAGATTATCTGAACCTGATCGCCCAACTGGACGAAGAAGGTCACGATGACTTCACCCGCGTACGCGAACTGCTGGGCCTGGCGACCGGTAAAGACAACGGCTGGTATACCCTGCGCATCGGGGAGTTGAAAGCCATGCTGGCCCTGGCGGGTGGCGATTTGGATCAGGCCCTGGCCTGGACCGAGTGGACCATGGAATTCAACCAGTCGGTCTTCTCTGCCGAGCGCACCAACTATTACCGCTGCCTGCAAACGCTGTTGTTGCTTGCACAGGAAGACGATCGCGAGCCGCTGCAATATCTGAATGCCTTCGTACGGATGTACGGTGCTGAGGCGGTAGAAGCGGCCAGTGCGGCCCTGAGTGGCGAAGAGCCGTTCTATGGTCTGCAGGCTGTTGATAGCGATCTGAAAGCCTTCCCGGCGCACCAGTCACTGCTGAACGCCTATGAAAAACTGCAGAAAGCAAAAGCCGCTTACTGGTCAAAATAAGCGCACATAACATTAGCAGCAGTAGGCGTATTCAATCGTCTGGGCTATATTACGGGGCAATTTCATTGCCCCGTTTTTTATTTTCTTCGGCAATGATTGTTGATTGTAATAATAAAGTTAAACATGGGTAAATATAATAATATTAACCCGGGCTTTACTGTTACTTTTTATGGTAAATACTCCATATTAATTAACTGTTTTAGAGGTGGCCGAACGAAAAAATTCAACTCTTTTCATAACTTTTAAAATTTATTTTTATACGGATAATCAAATACTTACTCCGCATTTGTTGTAAAACCATACACACTGCGGGCCTATAAGCCAGGCGAGATATGATCTATATCAATTTCTCTTCTATAATGCTTTGTTAGTATCTCGTCGCCGACTTAATAAAGAGAGAGTTAGTGTGAAAGCTGACAACCCTTTTGATCTTTTACTCCCTGCTGCGATGGCCAAAGTTGCCGAAGAAGCAGGTGTCTATAAAGCAACGAAACACCCGATGAAGACGTTCTATCTGGCGATCACGGCTGGTGTGTTCATCTCTATCGCTTTCGTCTTCTACATCACTGCCACCACCGGTACTGCTGGAATGCCTTTCGGCATGGCCAAACTGATTGGCGGTATTTGCTTCTCACTGGGTCTGATTCTTTGCGTTATCTGCGGTGCCGACCTCTTCACCTCAACGGTGCTGATTGTCGTAGCGAAAGCCAGCGGAAGAATTACCTGGGGTCAGCTGGCGCGTAACTGGCTTAACGTCTACGTGGGTAACCTGGTTGGCTGTCTGCTCTTTGTTTTGTTGATGTGGCTTTCTGGCGAGTACATGACCGCCAACGGTGGCTGGGGGCTCAACGTCCTGCAAACTGCCGACCACAAAATGCACCACACATTTATCGAAGCCGTTGCTCTCGGCATCCTCGCTAACCTGATGGTCTGCCTGGCTGTATGGATGAGCTACTCGGGTCGCAGCCTGATGGACAAAGCCTTAATTATGGTTCTGCCAGTTGCGATGTTTGTTGCCAGCGGCTTTGAGCACAGTATCGCGAATATGTTCATGATCCCAATGGGCATTGTCATCCGCGACTTTGCAAGCCCGGAGTTCTGGACCGCAGTTGGTTCATCCCCGGAAAGTTTCTCTCACCTGACTATTATGAATTTCATTACTGATAACCTGATCCCTGTCACTATCGGGAACATTATCGGTGGGGGTCTGTTAGTTGGGTTGACATACTGGGTCATTTACCTGCGTGGCGACGATCATCATTGATGGTTTTCTCAGGCAGTAAATAAAAAATCCACTTAAGAAGGTAGGTGTTACATGTCCGAGCTTAATGAAAAGTTAGCCACAGCCTGGGAAGGTTTTGCGAAAGGTGACTGGCAGAATGAAGTAAACGTACGTGACTTCATTCAGAAAAACTATACCCCGTATGAAGGTGACGAATCCTTCCTGGCTGGCGCAACTGACGCGACCACCAAGCTGTGGGACAGCGTAATGGAAGGCGTTAAACTGGAAAACCGCACTCACGCGCCAGTTGATTTCGACACCTCCGTTGCTTCCACCATCACTTCTCACGATGCTGGCTATATCAACAAAGCCCTTGAGAAAATCGTTGGTCTGCAGACTGAAGCACCACTGAAACGTGCAATCATCCCGTTCGGTGGTATTAAAATGGTTGAAGGTTCCTGCAAAGCGTATAACCGCGAGCTGGACCCAATGCTGAAAAAAATCTTCACCGAATACCGCAAAACCCACAACCAGGGTGTATTCGATGTTTACACCAAAGACATTCTGAACTGCCGTAAATCTGGCGTTCTGACTGGTCTGCCAGATGCGTATGGCCGTGGCCGTATCATCGGTGACTACCGTCGCGTTGCGCTGTACGGTATCGACTTCCTGATGAAAGACAAGTACGCACAGTTTGTTTCCCTGCAGTCTGACCTGGAAAACGGCGTAAACCTGGAAGCGACTATCCGTCTGCGTGAAGAAATTGCTGAACAGCACCGCGCGCTGGGTCAGATCAAAGAAATGGCGGCTAAATATGGCTGCGATATCTCTGGTCCTGCTACCAACGCACAGGAAGCTATCCAGTGGACCTACTTCGGCTATCTGGCCGCGGTTAAGTCTCAGAACGGTGCAGCGATGTCCTTCGGTCGTGTATCCACCTTCCTGGATGCTTACATCGAACGCGACATCAAAGCAGGCAAAATCACCGAGCAAGACGCTCAGGAAATGATTGACCACCTGGTCATGAAACTGCGTATGGTTCGCTTCCTGCGTACCCCAGAATACGATGAGCTGTTCTCTGGTGACCCAATCTGGGCAACAGAATCTATCGGTGGTATGGGCGTTGATGGCCGTACTCTGGTAACCAAAAACAGCTTCCGCTTCCTGAACACCCTGTACACCATGGGTCCTTCTCCGGAGCCGAACATCACTGTTCTGTGGTCTGAAAAACTGCCTCTGAACTTCAAGAAATTCGCCGCTAAAGTGTCTATCGATACCTCTTCTCTGCAGTACGAGAACGATGACCTGATGCGTCCGGACTTCAACAACGACGATTACGCTATCGCTTGCTGCGTAAGCCCAATGGTTGTTGGTAAACAAATGCAGTTCTTCGGTGCGCGTGCAAACCTGGCGAAAACCATGCTGTACGCAATCAACGGCGGCGTTGATGAAAAACTGAAAATGCAGGTTGGTCCTAAGTCTGAGCCGATCAAAGGCGACGTTCTGAAGTTCGACGAAGTCATGGACCGCATGGATCACTTCATGGACTGGCTGGCTAAACAGTATGTCACTGCACTGAACGTTATCCACTACATGCACGACAAGTACAGCTACGAAGCCTCTCTGATGGCGCTGCACGACCGTGACGTTATCCGCACCATGGCGTGTGGTATCGCAGGTCTGTCCGTTGCGGCTGACTCCCTGTCTGCAATCAAATATGCGAAAGTTAAACCAATTCGTGACGAAGACGGCCTGGCTGTAGACTTCGAAATCGAAGGTGAATACCCGCAGTTTGGTAACAACGATTCTCGCGTTGATGACATGGCGGTTGACCTGGTAGAACGTTTCATGAAGAAAATTCAGAAACTGACTACTTACCGTAACGCTATCCCGACTCAGTCTGTTCTGACCATCACCTCTAACGTTGTGTATGGTAAGAAAACCGGTAATACCCCAGACGGACGTCGTGCTGGCGCGCCATTCGGCCCAGGTGCTAACCCAATGCACGGTCGTGACCAGAAAGGTGCTGTTGCCTCTCTGACTTCCGTTGCTAAACTGCCGTTTGCTTACGCTAAAGATGGTATCTCTTACACCTTCTCTATCGTTCCAAATGCGCTGGGTAAAGACGACGAAGTGCGTAAAACTAACCTCGCGGGTCTGATGGATGGTTACTTCCACCACGAAGCGTCCATCGAAGGTGGTCAGCACCTGAACGTGAACGTAATGAACCGTGAAATGCTGCTCGACGCGATGGAACACCCTGAGAAATATCCTCAGCTGACCATCCGCGTATCCGGCTACGCAGTACGTTTTAACTCCCTGACTAAAGAACAGCAGCAGGACGTTATCACCCGTACTTTCACTCAGTCCATGTAAGTGGAATTGACTGAAATCACGCGTTAAAAAGCGTACAATAAAGGCTCCACGCAAGTGGGGCCTTTTTAGCACCCTCTCCACCTCAGTCTCTTTTGTCCGCTATCTATACTTAATGGATAACAGCCAAAACAGACTTAACACAGCCGGTTTTGAGCTGTGCATACACAGGCCCCGGACGGGCCGATGCTGGAGATATCACCGCAATGTCAATTATTGGTCGCATTCACTCCTTTGAATCCTGTGGCACTGTCGATGGCCCAGGTATCCGCTTTATCACCTTTTTCCAGGGCTGCCTGATGCGCTGCCTGTACTGCCATAACCGTGACACCTGGGATACACACGGCGGCAAAGAAGTGACCGTTGAAGATTTAATGAAAGAGGTGGTGACCTACCGTCACTTTATGAACGCGTCTGGCGGTGGTGTAACCGCATCCGGCGGTGAAGCCATTCTTCAGGCTGAGTTTGTACGCGACTGGTTCCGTGCCTGCCGCAAAGAAGGCATTCATACCTGTCTCGATACCAACGGCTTTGTACGTCGCTACGATCCGGTTATCGACGAGCTGCTCGAAGTGACCGATCTGGTGATGCTCGATCTCAAACAGATGAACGATGAGATCCACCAGAACCTCGTTGGTGTCTCAAACCACCGCACGCTGGAATTTGCCAAATACATTGCCGATAAAGGCATCAAAACCTGGATCCGCTACGTGGTTGTGCCTGGCTGGTCAGATGATGACGACTCCGCGCATCGTCTCGGGGAATTTACCCGCGACATGGGCAACGTCGAGAAAATCGAGCTTCTGCCCTATCACGAGCTGGGTAAACACAAATGGGTGGCAATGGGCGAAGAGTACAAACTCGATGGCGTGAAGCCGCCGAAGAAAGAGACGATGGAACGCGTAAAAGGCATTCTTGAGCAGTACGGCCATAAGGTGATGTATTAAAGAAAAGCCCGGTGAAAACCGGGCTTTTTTATATTCTATTTAAAGACGCCGTTAATAACGGACGTCACGATGGCTGTACTCAGCGCAATTAAGACCAGGTCGTCTCCGACCACACGCCATTCATAGCCAGGGTAGGAAGGAAGCTGGCCCAGCATTGAGGCCGGCACGGTTTTCTTCGCAATGCCCGGAGGCAACGGCTTACCGCGCGCCAGGTTTTTCGCGATACCCGGAGGCAGAGAGTCATAGCCCGTTAAGCCATAATTCAGCGCCAGGTGGCGGGCATGATCGAAGCTCACGCGAGCGTCGACATCGTTACCGACATCTTTACTGCTTTTAAAGCTTTTATCCGATTTTCCAGGGTTATCCTGACCGTTATTTTGCTTATTGCCATGGTTACCAGAATTCCCGTTACCATGATTGCCGCCATTACCCTGTCCGCCACCGTTTCCGTGACCACCGCC
Organism: Enterobacter sp. E1; assembly: GCF_016809815.1. Classification (NCBI taxonomy): domain Bacteria; kingdom Pseudomonadati; phylum Pseudomonadota; class Gammaproteobacteria; order Enterobacterales; family Enterobacteriaceae; genus Enterobacter; species Enterobacter sp. E1. Next base: position 598,501 of record NZ_JAFBJM010000001.1, read on the forward strand.
ATTCCCGTTTCCAGGATTAGCCATGACCGGAGCCGTTGCAAACGTTAAAGACAACACTACGGCAAGTGCGGTAGCGGAAAAACGACGAATAGACATGATTGCTGCCTTATAGTGGTAGGACTCACATGAATTATCGCCTGGCGCAATAAACAAACAATAAGTAAAACTCTTAGTTGTGACTGGGACAAAAAAGCCTGTCATCGACAGGCTTTTATTTAATCAGGCATGTGCCACAGGCGTAGGATGTTCGCCCACTTTGCGCAGCAGCATCAAGAGATAAATAAACGACACGCTGGCGATCATGATAAACAATAAATTATCGGAATAATTCTGCATCAGCATCGCGGTAAACGTCGGCCCTAATAAACTGCCGATGGTATAGCTCAGTAACAGCGCCTGGTTCATTGCCACCAGCTGGTGATGTTCAACTTTCTCACAGGCCCAGGCCATCGCAACCGGATAGAGCGTAAAGCCGGCGGCCCCGAGAATAAACAGCGCAGGCGCCATTGCGGCGTTGCTGAGCATGGCTAGACATCCCAGGATCACCACGAAGACCTGAACGCGCAGTACCAGCAGACGACCGAAACGGTCCGCCAGTCGGCCAATCGGCCATTGCCCGACGATCCCTGCACTCACCATAACCGCCATCCAGAAGCCAATTCCGGAATCGCTGACGCCCTGATGATTTAGATAGAGCGGCATCAGGCCATAGAGTGAGCCCAGTACAATCCCCGAGATAATGCAGCCGTTAACGCCCAGCCGCGCCTGACGGAGTCTCAGCATCGGCCAGACGTGGGTTGCTTCCTGGTGTTCGCTGTTCTGGTTCACAATGCGCGTAAAGAGCAGCGGCAGGATCGCGGCCAGCACCATACCCGTTACCCAGGGCAGAACGCTCATCAGGTCGGTTGGCAGTTTGCTGACCATCAGTTGACCCAGCACGGTGCCCACATAGTAAACCATCATATAGGCTGCCAGCAGGCGTCCGCGGTTGCGCGACGTACCGCTGCACATCAGCGCACTTTCAACCACCACCCAAATCATCGCGCAGCCTACGCCAGCGATAAAGCGCCACGCCATCCAGCTCCAGAAGCCGACCATAAAGCCTAAACCGGCACATCCGGCGGCGAAAATCAGCGAGGCCAGATAATAGCTGCGATTAAAGCCAAAGCGCTTAATCAGGCTCCCGGTGACCAGCGTCCCCAACAGGTTGCCGGTAAAAAAGGACGAGCTGACCATACCCACCTGCCAGGTCGGTAAGTTTTCATGGGCGAGCCACAGCGGGACGAGCGTATTTAACACTGCGATCGCCAGGGTCAACAGAAGCAGGCCACAGAGCAACAGAAGCACTGGCCGGGTATAGGTGGTCATGGGTTAAAAACCGTGAGGAAGTTCAGATTTCGTGCGCATCATGCCACTGGCAAAAACAAAGTCAATCCACTGATTTCGCCGTCACGCACAATATGTTCCTTGTCGATTCAAAAAACTTATCCTGCTAATGCAACGCCTGCTATAGATATTAATTATGTATCTGTTTTTATTTATTAATGAACGAAATTAAAACGAAACAACAGTCGAAAAATTTCATGATCGAAAAAAGAAAAAGCCGGGCACTCAGGCCCGGCTTGATATAACTAAATGCAACGTTAACTGGCAATAGCCATACCCACGGTCATATGCAATCCGTAGAACACACCACGGCCAATCAGTTCACCTGCCAGTACCAGCACAAAAGCCAGCGACAGCAGCGGCAGCGCGGGCTGATATCCTTTAAGCTGAGGCGCGATCCAGAATACCAACGCCGCGACCAGCAGAACGATGCGCCAGGCCATCAGTGAACCGTAGTCCGGCACCAGGGCAGAGGCATGCTGAATAGAGCTGTGAATGGTTGCCAGTTCGGATCCCTGCATCAGGGCAACCATCGCACTCACCACCAGCGCCAGCAGCGAAACAGCGGGGAGCAAACGCATTGCCCACCCATCTACGCCCGCTACGCGCAGCAGCAGGTAGCCCAACAGCGGACCACCGATAAACATCGTCAGGAAGAAACTCATCGGCGTCCAGACGCTGTACCAGGTTGGAACGGTATCAATGGTGTTGTACACGCGCACCATCATCCATACGAATACCACGCCTAGCACCATGGTCACGATCAGCCACAGGCTGCGTAGACCCGCAGGCAATTTTTTCAGCGCTGCCAGCAGCCATCCCAGCCCACCGACGGCGAAGAAAATCGCCCCGCTGGCAATCTCATTACTGAGTGATGATGCCCCCACGCGGTTCAGGGAGTTAAACGCACGCATCGGTGAGCCCAGATGCAGCGTTGAGGCAATAAAGCCAATTCCCATCAGTACCCACAGACCAAACATACTCAACACGAGACGCTGCTGCTGTTCAGCACTGAGGTTGCCTTTTAACAGCGCCAGGGCGAGCACGATAAACCCACCGGCAACACATTGCCCAAAGACCGTGAAGATCATCAGCGGCCATTCATGCCATCCACTTCCCATCTCACACCTCCTTCGGATTTGCCAGGTAGCCGGTGGTGTCACCTGTCGGACGGCTGTTGGCGTTAGGTTTAATCACAATACTCGGCTTCGTGAAGTGCGCTGACGGTAGTGGCGCTACCGCCGCAAGCTGACCGTGTTTTTTACGCAGCTCTTCAATTGGGCCAAAGTCCAGCGCGCGCAGCGGACAGGACTCGACGCAAATCGGTTTTTTGCCATCCGCCACGCGTGAGTGGCAGCCGTCGCACTTGGTCATATGACCTTTGGCGGCGTTGTACTGCGGCGCGCCGTACGGACAAGCCATATGGCAGTAACGGCAACCGATGCAGACATCTTCATCCACGACGACAAAACCGTCATCGCGCTTGTGCATCGCCCCACTCGGACAGACCTTAGTACAGGCCGGATCTTCACAGTGGTTGCAGGCAATCGACAGGTAGTAGGCGAACACGTTTTGATGCCAGACGCCGTTATCTTCCTGCCAGTCACCCCCGGCGTATTCGTAGATACGGCGGAAGCTGACGTCCGGGGTCAGATCTTTGTAATCTTTACAGGCCAGCTCGCAGGTTTTGCACCCGGTGCAACGGCTGGAATCAATAAAAAATCCATACTGGGTTGTCATCGGTTACTCCTTAAACCTTTTCAACCTGAACAAGGTTTGTGTGAGATGGGTTACCTTTCGCCAGTGGCGATGGGCGCTGTGTAGTCAGTACGTTAATACTGCCTGCCTGGTCGATGCGGTTGGCATCCGGGTTATACCAGGCCCCTTCCCCCAGCGCGACAACGCCAGGCATCATGCGCGGTGTAACCTTGGCTTCGATATGCACCTCACCACGCCCGTTGAAAATGCGTACGCGATCGCCATTGTTGATGCCGCGCGCTTTGGCATCCATCGGGTTGATCCACATCTCCTGACGGCAGGCGGCTTTCAGTACGTCGACGTTACCGTACGTGGAGTGAACTCGCGCTTTGTAGTGGAAACCGGTCAACTGCAGCGGGAATTTCGCCGTCAGCGGATCGTTATAGTTTTCAAAGCCCGGCGTGTAGATCGGCAGCGGATCGATAACGTCCCCTTCCGGCAATTCCCAGGTTGAGGCAATTTTTGCCAGCTCTTCGGAGTAGATTTCGATTTTACCCGACGGTGTGGTTAGCGGGTTCGCCTGCGGGTCTTCACGGAACGCTTTGTACGCCACGTGGTGCCCTTCCGGATCGCGCTGTTTGTACATACCTTGCTTACGGAAGGTGTCGAAATCCGGCAGATCAGGGATCGCTTTACGAGAGAGCTCATGCAGATAGCGCATCCACCCTTCCTGAGTACGCCCCTCAGTAAACTGCTGCTCAACGCCAAGACGTTTCGCCAGCTCAGAGGTCATCTCATAGATGGTTTTGCACTCAAAGCGAGGTTTGATGGCCTGATCGGTGAAGATCACATAGGACATGTTACCGCAGGAGGCGTCCAGCGCGAAATCCATCTGCTCAGATGCAGTACAGTCCGGCAGCAAGATATCGGCATATTTTGCCGAGGAGGTCATGTGGCAGTCGATGACCACAATCATCTCGCACTTCTTGTCATCCTGCAGGATTTCGTGGGTACGGTTAATTTCAGAATGCTGGTTGATCAGACAGTTGCCGGCATAGTTCCAGATCATCTTGATCGGCACATCCAGCTTGTCCTTGCCGCGCACACCGTCGCGCAAAGCGGTCATTTCCGGACCACGCTCGATCGCATCGGTCCACATAAACATCGAGATGCTGGTCTGAACCGGGTTATCCAGCGTCGGCATACGTTCAAACGGTACTTCATACGAGCCTTCACGCGCGCCAGTGTTACCGCCGTGAATACCAACGTTGCCGGTCAGGATGGAGAGCATAGAGATGGCGCGGGTCGCGATTTCACCGTTTGCATGACGTTGCGGGCCCCAGCCCTGGCTGATATAGGCCGGTTTGGCTGAGCCAATCTCACGCGCCAGCTGGACGATGCGTTCGACCGGAATACCGGTGATCGTGGACGCCCACTCTGGCGTTTTCGCCACGCCATCGCTGCCCTGGCCAAGAATGTACGCTTTGTAATGCCCGTTTGCCGGCGCGCTGGCTGGCAGGGTTTTCTCGTCGTAACCGACGCAATATTTATCCAGGAAAGGCTGATCGACGAGGTTTTCGGTGATCATCACCCACGCCAGCGCTGAGACCAGCGCCGCATCGGTACCTGGACGGATTGGGATCCACTCATCTTCTCGCCCGGCACCGGTATCGGTATAGCGCGGATCGATGATGATCATGCGGGCATTGGACTTAGCGCGAGCCTGTTCGAGGTAATATGTCACCCCGCCACCGCTCATGCGGGTTTCACCCGGGTTGTTACCGAACAGTACAACCAGTTTGCTGTTTTCGATATCAGACGGGCTGTTACCGTCCGCCCAGCCACCGTAGGTGTAGTTCAGGCCAGCAGCGATCTGAGCAGAGGAGTAGTCACCATAGTGATTAAGATAACCGCCGCAGCAGTTCATCAGGCGCGCCACCAGTGTTTTACCCGGTGGCCAGGAACGGGTCATGGTGCCACCGAGCGTTCCAGTACCGTAGTTCAGGTAGATGGATTCGTTGCCATACTCGTTGATCAAACGCTGCATGTTGGTGACGATGATATCGTAGGCTTCATCCCAACTAATGCGCTCGAACTTTCCTTCCCCACGTTTGCCGACGCGCTTCATTGGGTACTTCAGACGGTCCGGATTATACACACGACGACGCATGGAACGGCCACGCAGACAAGCGCGTACCTGATGTAATCCTTCGTAGTTATCGTCCCCGGTATTGTCGGTTTCAACATATTTAATTTCGCCATCCACCACATGCATACGCAGTGGACAACGACTACCACAGTTTACGGTACAGGCGCTCCACACCACTTTTTCCGGAGCTGTCGCCGGGGACAATGCATCTGCCGCCGACGCCAGCCGGGTAAAAGGAAGCGTGAGGGCGCTACTGGCCATAGCCAGGCCGCCTATTGCCGTGGTTTTCATCAACCCACGGCGAGTGACCTCAGCTGCCATTAATGCTTCAGGCGCGTTGATTTTCATAGAGACTCACTTGGTTGCTCACAAAGAAAAGAGAGGCGGCACATACCGCTATATAGTTTTATATATAACGAAACTCTTCGTTATCAGTCATTTATGCTAACTTTCATTCGGAGGAGTATTACTACTTTAGAGGGAGGGGGTATTGCGTAGTATCAATTCAGAGGCATAAAAAAAGCGCCCGAAGGCGCTTTTTTGTTGTGAGGCAAAGAATTAGCCGATGTACTGCTGGCCTTTCATGTATGGGCGCAGTACTTCAGGGATCTCGATACGACCATCTGCCTGCTGATAGTTTTCCAGCACGGCAACCAGCGTACGGCCGACAGCCAGACCAGAGCCGTTCAGGGTATGAACCAGACGGGTTTTCTTGTCAGATTTGCTGCGGCAGCGTGCCTGCATGCGACGCGCCTGGAAATCCCAGACGTTAGAGCAGGAGGAGATCTCACGGTAGGTGTTCTGCGCAGGCACCCACACTTCCAGATCGAAGGTTTTGCAGGCGCCAAAGCCCATATCACCGGTGCACAGGGCCATACGACGGTACGGAAGACCCAACAGCTCCAGCACTTTCTCAGCGTGGCCGGTCATCTCTTCCAGCGCGTCCATGGATTCTTCAGGACGGACGATCTGCACCATCTCAACTTTGTCGAACTGGTGCATACGAATCAGACCGCGCGTGTCGCGACCGTAAGATCCTGCTTCAGAACGGAAGCACGGAGAGTGTGCCGTCAGCTTAATTGGCAGGTCGTCTTCGTCGATGATCTCATCGCGCACGAGGTTTGTCAGCGGCACTTCAGCGGTTGGGATCAGCGCGTAGTTGCTGCTGTCCGCTTCCTCGTCCAGCGGACGGGTGTGGAACAGATCGCCGGCAAATTTCGGCAGCTGGCCCGTACCGTACAGCGTATCGTGGTTGACCAGATACGGTACGTAGGTTTCGCTGTAGCCGTGCTGCTCGGTGTGCAGATCCAGCATGAACTGCGCCAGCGCGCGGTGCAGATGGGCAATCTGGCCTTTCATCACCACGAAGCGAGAGCCGGTCAGCTTAACCGCCGCCGCAAAGTCCAGGCCCGCGTGCATTTCGCCCAGCGTCACGTGATCGCGCACTTCGAAGTCGAACTCGCGAGGCGTACCCCAACGTTTCACTTCAACGTTGTCGTTTTCATCTTTGCCGACAGGCACGCTGTCGTCAGGAATATTCGGGATAGCCAGGGCAATATCACGAATTTCGGTCTGAAGAACATCCAGCTCAGCTTTCGCCTGATCCAGCTCTTCACCCAGTTTGTTCACTTCCAGGCGTAATGGCTCAATATCTTCCCCGCGCGCTTTCGCCTGGCCAATGGATTTCGATCGAGAGTTACGCTCTGCCTGCAGATTTTCAGTTTGTACCTGCAGAACTTTACGACGCTCTTCAAGAGCGCGCAGCTTATCTACATCCAGCTTAAAGCCCCGGCGTGCCAGTTTTTCAGCGACTGCGTCTGGCTCGTTACGCAGCAGATTGGGATCGAGCATGCTTATCCTGTGCTTATCGAATTAAAATAGGAAAATGTGACCACAGCCTGCGGTCACAGGGATACATTGCCAACATTACCGCAACGATAGCGCTAACGGTAGCGTTTTATAGGGCTATTTTGATCCTGTCCGGCGAGCCAGGTGAGCTTTTCACCAATCTTGCCTTCAAGACCTCTGTTTGTGGGGTGATAATAGCGCGTTTGTGCCATCTCTTGCGGGAAATATTCCTCTCCGGCAGCGTAGGCATTGGGTTCATCATGGGCATAACGGTACTCCTGACCATACCCCATCTCTTTCATCAGTTTGGTCGGTGCATTACGCAGATGAACCGGCACATCGTAGTCCGGACGTTCACGCGCATCAGACATTGCCGCTTTAAAGGCGGTATAGACCGCATTACTCTTCGGCGCACAGGCCAGATAGACAATCGCCTGCGCAATGGCGCGCTCCCCTTCAGCGGGACCGACGCGGGTAAAACAGTCCCATGCTGAGAGCGCCACCTGCATCGCCCGTGGATCAGCATTGCCGACATCTTCCGAGGCAATAGCCAGGCAACGTCGTGCAACATACAGCGGATCGCCACCGGCAGTGATAATGCGTGCATACCAGTAAAGTGCCGCATCCGGCGCGCTGCCTCGCACGGACTTATGTAGCGCCGAGATCAGATCGTAAAAACGGTCGCCCTTGTTATCGAAACGCGCGCTACGTTCACCAGCAATCTCGGTGAGCAGTTCCGGTTTAAGCACTCTCTTGCCGGAGTCATCAATTTCGGCCATATCGGCCATCATCTCCAGCGTATTCAGTGCCCGACGCGCATCACCGTTGACCAACTCAGCAATCGCACGACGCGTCTCGTCAGGTAAAACGATATCCTGCCCGCCGTAGCCGCGTGCTTTGTCGTCCATTGCCTGGGTGAGAACCTTTTCGATATCCTCGGTAGTCAGCGATTTGAGCAGGTAAACGCGCGCACGCGAAAGCAGCGCCGAGTTCAGTTCAAACGATGGGTTTTCAGTGGTTGCACCGATGAAGAATATCGTGCCGTCTTCAATATGCGGCAGGAAAGCATCCTGCTGGCTCTTGTTGAAGCGGTGGACTTCGTCCACAAAGAGGATGGTACGCCGCCCGGCATTGCGGTTCTGCCGCGCACGCTCGATCGCCTCGCGGATCTCTTTCACGCCGGAGGTGACCGCCGAAAGACGTTCAACGTCCGCGTTGGCATAGCGGGCAATAACTTCTGCAAGGGTGGTTTTGCCGGTGCCAGGTGGCCCCCAGAGGATCATGGAATGGAGATGCCCGGCTTCAATAGCACGCGGCAAAGGCTTACCGGCAGCCAGCAGATGTTGCTGGCCGATGTACTGCGCTAAATTTTCTGGCCGCATACGGGCGGCCAGAGGTTGAAACGCGTTATCTGAAAAATCGAGCGACAGATTGCCCACTCACGCCTCTTACTTATTGCGTTGGTCGTCCACCGTTACGCCCTTCGGCGGGGTAAAGGTGAATTTCGATGCATCAACGGCGCCGTTCTGCTGAGACTTGAGCTGGTAGCTGCTGCGCTGATCGTCCTGCTCAACCGCGCCGAACTGATTAATGGTACCGTTGGTGCTTACGTTAATGGTGAACTGCTTCAGGTTGCCGTTGCTGCCTTTCGGCGTCAGGATAAACTCGTCACCCGTCTGTTTGATATTGTACTGCTGCCAGTCGCTGGACTGGTTGCGGGCAATCAGCATAAACGGCGTATTGCTGGTGGCATCTTTCAGCCAGGTCGCCGTTGCCTGCTCAACGAACGGGTTGAAGAACCATAAGGTTTTACCGTCAGACACCAGGATGCTCTCATCCGGCTGGGTCATGTGCCAGTTAAACAGATTGGGGCGCTTTACCCACAAATCGCCCTGGCCTTCCTGCACCGCGTTGCCGCTGCCGTCAGTCACTTTTTGCGTGAAGCTGGCGTGGAAGCTGCTCACTTTATCCAGTCGGCTTTTAAGGTCGCTGGCTGCATCAGCCCAGACGCTGCTGGCGACAAAACTGGTCAGTAATGCACAGGCGATGGCGATTTTTTTCATTGTTATTCCTTAAAATACGTCTTCCCGAAATGGGGTTTCCGTCTTCTATTCTGGACCTGCCCGAAGGCAGGCGACAGAAGAAAATGCTTAATTTTTTGCTGATTTACCCTTCTTTGCAATCGCTGAAGGTTAGTCAAACGGCGGCGGAGCAAGCACCTCGCGGTTACCATTATGCCCCTGCTCGCTCACGATGCCCTGCGCTTCCATCTGCTCGATGATACGCGCTGCGCGGTTATAGCCGATGCGGAACTGACGCTGAACGCCAGAGATGGACGCTTTGCGTTTTTCGGTAACGAAGTTAACCGCCTGATCAAATAATGGATCCAGCTCTTCTCCACCGTCAAAACCGCCACCGCCGCCTTCGCTTTCTACATCGCTGGTAATACCGTCAACATACTGCGGACGACCGCGCGCTTTCCAGTCCTGCACCACGGCGTGAACTTCCTCATCGCGGACAAACGCGCCGTGGACACGCACCGGAGAGGTGGAGTTCGGGCCGGAATAGAGCATGTCACCCATACCCAGCAGCGACTCTGCGCCACCCTGATCAAGAATGGTACGGGAGTCAATTTTACTTGATACGGTAAACGCAATACGCGTCGGAATGTTCGCTTTAATAAGACCAGTGATAACGTCCACGGAAGGACGCTGGGTCGCGAGAACAAGGTGAATACCGGCCGCACGCGCTTTCTGCGCCAGACGGGCAATCAACTCTTCCACTTTCTTACCGACGGTCATCATCAGGTCAGCGAACTCATCCACCAGAACGACGATATAAGGCAGTTTTTCCAGCACCGGATGCTGGGCATCCATGCTGTCACCCGGCTTCCAGTAAGGATCCGGGATCGGACGTCCCATGCGCACAGCCTGGGCAATTTTCTCGTTATAACCGGCCAGGTTTCGCACGCCCAGCGCAGACATCAGCTTGTAGCGGCGTTCCATCTCATTGACGCTCCAGCGCAGGGCGTTGGCGGCGTCTTTCATGTCGGTGACCACTTCAGTCAGCAGATGCGGAATGCCTTCGTAGACCGACAGTTCGAGCATTTTCGGGTCGATCATGATGAAACGCACGTCTTCCGGCTGCGCTTTATAAAGCATGCTGAGGATCATGGCGTTCACGCCGACGGACTTACCGGAACCGGTGGTACCCGCTACAAGCAGGTGAGGCATTTTGGCGAGATCAGCCACCACCGGATCGCCCGCGATATCTTTACCCAGCACCACGGTCAGCGGGGATGGGTTATCGCGGAATTTGGTGTTATCCAGCACTTCGCGCAGGTAAACGGTTTGACGTTTTTTGTTCGGCAGCTCAAGGCCAACGTAAGGTTTGCCGGGAATCACTTCCACCACACGTACCGCAACGGTCGACAGCGAACGCGCCAGGTCGCGGGACAGGTTCGAAATACGCGCGGCTTTAACACCCGGCGCCAGATTCAGTTCAAAACGGGTAATAACCGGGCCAGGAGAGTAGTTCACCACGTCCGCCTTGATACGGAAGTCGGCCAGACGAGCTTCCACCAGACGCGCCATCTGCTCCAGCGCAAACGTATCGACCGGCTCAACTTCAGACGGCGGCGGCGTTAACAGGTCCAGCGACGGTAACGGCGTACTTGGACGTTGCAATGGACGGCTGTCACCATTACGCATCAGCAGCGGGTGAATCAGGCTTTCCTGCGCCTGAGGCGCAGGCTGCTGGAACTGCGGCGGCTGTTGCGGCTGCGTATAAGCCTGCGGAGCTGGCTGCTGACGCACTGGCTCGGCTTCCGGCATCACGCTCGGGGTAAATAAAGGCTCGCTCGGACCATCATCCACCAGATCCTTCATTGGCGAGAATTCAAAATCAGACAGCGAGAACGGGTTCGCACCAGCAGGTTGTTCACCGGAATAGCGTTGCTGCTGCGTTGCGGCAAACTGGCGCGCTAATTCGGCTTCCGCCGCGTCATCTTCATCTTCCAGAATCGGTTCATCGTGCTGGTATTCCTCACCGTAACGTTGATTCTGTTGCGCTGCGAACTGGCGAGCCAGCTCGTCCTGCTGCATTTCATCGGCGTCATCTTCGTACTCTGGTTCACGCGCTTTTTCTTCGGCCATACGCTGGGAAGGCAGCTTGATACCGTAAGAAGCAAGCTCACGACGAGTGGGAACGCGGACGCGGTTAGGACGAGGCAATTGTGGGCCAATACCCTCTTTCACCTGAGGACGTGGTGTCCCACCTGTTGCCAGACTGAAGACAGGTGCAGCCACGGCCGCCGCCGCAGTTGCCTGCTTAACGCTTTCTGTAACAGGAGCAACAGCAGGTGTTGGGTCAACCGGCGGAACAGAGAAAGAAGGTGCTTTGGTAACCGGCTCCTGCACCGGTTCAGGCACAGGCTGATACCAGGCTGCCAGTTGCTCGCGTTCACGAGCACGACGCTCTTCAACCTCTTCAAAATAATACATTGGTGGACGAGAGGGTTTCACCTCTTCCACCACTTCAGGTTCAGGCTGTGGCGCTACATAAGGCTGCACAGATTCAACCGGCTCAGGCACATACTCCTGATACGGCTGGGCCACAGGCTGTTCATATTGCTGCGGTTCATATTCAGGTTGCGGCGGCTGATAAGGCTCCTGCCACTGCTCCTGATGCACAGGGATATAGCTTTCCGGTTCAGGGGCGATAACGGGCTCCGGTGTGTTAACACCGGGCGCTGTCTGCCAGTCAACCTGAGGCTGCTGAATAACGGATTCCGGCGGTGGAACCGGTGCAGATGGCATCACGGCTTCGACAGGTGCGGCATACGCCTGCGCAGCGGTCGTTGCTGCTGCGGCTGCGGCAACCGGCGCGGTAACGGTTTGACCATTTAGCAGCGGATCGTATTCGTCAAAGTCACCCGGCGTGGCACGGCTCCCGGAGAAAAGCACATCATCAGGATCGACGGCGTTACCTGCTGCGCGATACTCAACCTGCTCGTCTTCATCCATACGCTTACCAGAGAAGAGTGCCGCATCGGTTTTACGTCCAAGCGGGTTGGCAAATTTTTCAGCTACACGCTGGCGACGCGCCAATGCCCCACGCAGGATACGTGCGCGACGGGATTCGCGACGCTGTACAGGTGCATCGTCTTCCTCTTCATCTTCATACTCGTCTTCATCCACCCACGTATCGTCACGACGGGTACGGTTGCTGGCGAAGGTCAGAATGGTGAGGATAAAACTGCCGATTTTCTCGGCAATGCTCACCCAGGACCAGCCGGTAAACAACGTCAGCCCGGCAGCCCAGATGCACAGCAGCGCCAGCGTGCCGCCGCTGCTGTGGAGCATTGGTTGCAGTGCAGAACTCAACAAACTGCCGATCACTCCGCCAGAGGCAAAGTACCAGATATCATCGGCATTAATGGCCGCCAGACCGCATGAGGTCAGGATCAGCGCCAGCGCGCCGATCAGGCGCAGCGAAACCGCGAAATAGTCGATGTAATCATCGTTCTGACGATGACGCCACGCAAACCAGCATCCGCCAATGATAATGACGGGAAGGGTGTAGGCCATCACACCGAAAATGAAAAACAGCGTGTCCGCAAGCCAGGCTCCGGGGACACCGCCTAAATTATGGATAGGCTCATGCCATGCAGTTTGTGACCAGCTGGGATCTGAGGGGTTGAAACTGAGTAAGGCTGCCATCAGCCAGACGGCAAAAAGGGCAATAACAATCAGCAAAGCTTCGAGGAGACGACGTCCGCTGCTTAGCTTCGATAGTGTGACTTCTTTGTCTTCAGTGTATTCCTGGCTCAAGAAAGGCTCTCCAGGTATCAGGCATATCCTGCCTGTTTGCTAAAACGGACAACAGCGCCGGGACTCCCCGGCACTGTTGCTGTATGGATTAACAGGAGTGTAATCAAACTACGCTGATTTTGCACCTGTTCCGTGTTAGCGCGTCTTAATAACCAGACGATTGCTCTGTTTGACCTCTTCCATCACCACATAAGTACGGGTGTCGTTCACGCCCGGCAGACGCAGCAGGGTCTCACCCAGCAGCTTACGGTAGGCGGACATATCCGGCACACGGGTTTTCAACAGGTAGTCGAAATCACCGGACACCAGGTGACACTCTTGAATTTCTTCAAGTTTTTGTACAGCGGCGTTAAATTGCTCAAACACATCCGGCGCACCACGATTCAGAGTAATCTCAACAAATACCAGAAGTGAGGCATCCAGATAATGCGGGTTCAGCAGAGCAGTATAGCCCTGAATGAAACCCTGTCTTTCCAGTCGGCGCACACGCTCAAGGCATGGCGTCGGGGAAAGTCCCACACGTTTTGAAAGCTCGACGTTGGAAATACGCCCATCCTTTTGCAATTCATTAAGAATGTTACGATCGATACGGTCGAGATCTTTGCCAGGGCGCTTCTTGCTATCTACCATTATTATTGTCTCTCTGTATTCCTTCCCTACTCCTGCCTGGACCCTGTGCACATCACTGTTCAGAGCCTGTACCCGTTAGTCATCACATCGCCTGGTTTTGTATTAGACGCGATGCGGATTCGGGTTCTGTTGGTAAGAAGACCGTTGCCCGAAAGCAGTCACCGACATCACGTATGGCGTCTGTCCACGCCATGCGTAGATTTCACTGACCCGGTAAAAATGGCATTTACGTGCATGCCTATGCGGCACACGGTTAACGCGGTTTTTTTTCTTCCTTGAATGTTTTCGCAAAAGCGCAGGGGATTGTCAAAGCAAAACATCGTTTTTTAGTACAACATGCCGGATATTCATTACGGCAGGGTATGAATCCTCATTTTATTGCCTTACAAACGACCGTTTTTCAAGGGAAAGCGCGATGTTATCGCGCGCCATTCATCGTCAGCGGCTATTACACAGATTGATATCAAAATTGCTGCGCTCTTTTTTTACGGCAACAAATTCCCTACAATCCAGCCAAATGTCTGCCAACAACAATGGGGATCTCATGGGCACGGCTAAACACAGTAAGCTGCTAATCCTTGGTTCTGGACCTGCGGGATATACCGCGGCGGTCTATGCTGCACGCGCTAACCTGCAACCGGTGTTAATTACCGGCATGGAAAAAGGCGGTCAGCTGACCACCACCACCGAAGTGGAAAACTGGCCAGGCGACCCGCACGACCTGACCGGGCCGCTGCTGATGGAGCGTATGCACGAGCATGCCGCTAAATTCGAAACCGAAATTCTGTTCGACCACATCAATAAGGTCGATCTGCAGAACCGTCCGTTCCGCCTGACGGGTGACAGCGGCGAATACACCTGTGACGCGCTGATCATCGCCACCGGTGCCTCTGCCCGTTACCTCGGTCTGCCATCCGAAGAAGCGTTCAAAGGCCGCGGCGTTTCTGCATGCGCTACCTGCGACGGTTTCTTCTACCGCAATCAGAAAGTCGCGGTCATTGGCGGCGGTAACACCGCAGTGGAAGAAGCGCTCTACCTGGCGAACATTGCCTCTGAGGTGCATCTGATCCACCGTCGCGACACCTTCCGCGCAGAAAAAATCCTGATCAAACGTCTGATGGATAAAGTGGCAAGCGGCAACATCGTGCTGCATACCAACCGCACCCTGGAAGAGGTGACGGGCGATCAGATGGGCGTTGCGGGTCTGCGTATTCGTGATACCCAGAACACCGATAATGTTGAAACGCTGGAAGTGGCGGGTCTGTTTGTGGCTATCGGCCACAGCCCGAACACCGCGATCTTTGACGGTCAACTGGAGCTGGAAAACGGCTACATCAAAGTGCAGTCTGGTATTCACGGCAACGCGACCCAGACCAGCATCCCGGGCGTGTTCGCCGCTGGTGACGTGATGGACCATATTTATCGTCAGGCGATTACCTCAGCGGGCACCGGCTGTATGGCCGCGCTGGACGCTGAACGCTACCTTGATGGACTGGCTGAACAAGGTAAATAATCTTTACAAGTCAGTAACAAACGTAAATAAAGGCGGCGATAAGTCGCCTTTATTGTCTCACCGTTGTAACATTGCGCTGCCCAATTTCTAATAACGTCACCTGCAAAGTACGCAATGGAAAAAACCCGTCAACAAGAGTTAACACGCTGGCTGAAACAGCAAAGCGTTCTTTCCCGCCGCTGGCTTACGATCTCCCGTATTCTTGGGTTCGTCAGTGGTCTGTTGATTGTTGCCCAGGCATGGCTGCTGGCCCGCATTCTTAATCATATGATCATGGAGAACATTCCACGCGAAGCGCTCCTGCTGCCCTTTATTGTTCTGATCCTGATTTTTATCCTGCGAGCCTGGGTGGTATGGCTACGTGAGCGTGTCGGGTTTCACGCCGGACAGCATATCCGCTACGAGATCCGCCGTCAGGTGCTCGATCGCCTTCAGGAAGCCGGGCCCGCGTGGATCCAGGGTAAACCGGCCGGTAGCTGGGCGACGCTGATTCTTGAGCAGATTGACGATATGCACGACTACTATGCGCGCTACCTGCCGCAAATGGCTCTTGCCGTCTTTGTTCCGCTGCTTATTGTGCTCGCCATCTTCCCGGTGAACTGGATGGCCGCGCTGATTCTGATGGGCACCGCCCCGCTGATCCCGCTGTTTATGGCGCTGGTCGGCATGGGGGCTGCGGACGCTAACCGTCGTAACTTCCTGGCATTGGGTCGCTTAAGCGGCCATTTCCTCGACCGTCTGCGCGGCATGGAAACATTGCGCATTTTTGGTCGCGGTGAAGCGGAAACCGAAAACATTCGCCAGGCATCGCAGGACTTCCGTCAGCGCACCATGGAAGTGTTACGCCTCGCCTTCTTGTCTTCTGGCGTACTGGAATTCTTTACCTCGCTGTCGATTGCCCTCGTGGCGGTCTACTTCGGCTTCTCCTACCTCGGCGCGCTGGATTTTGGCCATTACGGCACGGCAGTGACCCTTTCTGCCGGGTTCCTGGCGCTGATCCTGGCCCCGGAGTTTTTCCAGCCGCTTCGCGATCTGGGGACCTTCTATCACGCTAAAGCACAGGCGGTTGGCGCGGCCGACAGCCTGAAAACATTCCTGGAAACGCCGCTGGCACACCCGGAACGGGGTGACATTACGCTGAATGCTAAAGATCCCGTGACCATTGAAGCGCAGGACTTTTCCATTTTGTCACCCGAAGGCAAAGTGCTCGCAGGTCCGCTGAACTTTACCTTACCTGCCGGACAACGCGTAGTGATCGTCGGCACCAGCGGTTCCGGGAAAAGTTCGCTGCTGAATGCGCTATCCGGTTTTATGGCCTACACAGGTTCACTGCGGATCAACAAAACGGAACTGCGCAACCTCGATCCTGACGCCTGGCGTAAACAGCTGAGTTGGGTAGGCCAAAATCCGCAGCTTCCAGCCTCTACGCTGCGTGAAAACGTGCTGCTGGCGCGCCCGGATGCCCGAGAAGACGAGCTGCAATCGGTTCTCGACCGCGCCTGGGTCAGCGAATTTCTGCCGCAACTTCCGCAAGGAGTTGATACCGTGGTCGGCGACCAGTCTGCCGGACTGTCCGTCGGACAGGCGCAGCGTGTGGCGGTTGCCCGTGCGCTGCTTAACCCGTGCCAGCTGATGCTGCTTGATGAGCCCGCAGCCAGCCTGGATGCACACAGCGAGCAGCGCGTAATGGATGCCCTGAATGACGCCTCTCTGCAGCAAACCACCCTGATGGTCACCCATCAGCTGGAAGGTATTGCCGACTGGGACCAGATCTGGGTCATGGAGAACGGTCGTATTGTTGAGCAAGGCGATTACGCCTCTCTCGTTACCGCGCAGGGACCGTTTGCCGCCCTGCTGGCGAATCGTCAGGAGGACATCTGATGCGTGCTCTGCTGCCTTATCTTGCGCTCTATAAACGCCACAAATGGATGCTGACACTGGGGATTGTGCTGGCGATTGTGACGCTGCTCGCCAGTATCGGCCTGCTCACCCTTTCCGGCTGGTTCCTGTCGGCCTCTGCCGTTGCGGGCGTTGCCGGGTTGTACAGCTTCAACTATATGCTTCCAGCGGCCGGTGTTCGCGGTACCGCCATCACCCGTACTGCCGGACGCTATTTCGAGCGGCTGGTCAGCCACGACGCCACTTTCCGCGTGCTGCAGCACCTGCGTATCTACACCTTCAGCAAACTACTGCCCCTCTCCCCTGCCGGGCTGGCGCGTTTTCGTCAGGGTGAGTTACTTAACCGTGTCGTAGCGGATGTCGACACGCTGGATCACCTGTACCTGCGCGTGATATCCCCGATCGTGGGCGCGTTTGTGGTGATTGTAGTGGTCACGCTGGGACTGTCCGTTCTGGATGTTCCCGTTGCGCTGACGCTGGGTGGGATCATGTTGCTCACGCTCATTATTTTGCCACCGCTGTTTTACCGCGCCGGGAAATCCACCGGGGAAAACCTGACGCGCCTGCGCGGGGACTACCGCCAGCAACTGACCTCCTGGCTTCAGGGGCAGGCCGAGTTGACCATTTTTGGTGCCAGCAAGCGCTACCGCGCGCAGATGGAAAGTACGGAGCTGAACTGGCATGAAGCCCAGCGCCGCCAGTCGGAACTGACGGCCTTCTCTCAGGCGCTGATGATGTTAATCGGCGGCGTGGCAGTAATCGCTATGCTATGGCTGGCATCCGGTGGTATCGGCGGTAATACGCAGCCAGGTCCTCTGATTGCCCTCTTCGTGTTCTGTGCTCTGGCCGCATTTGAAGCGCTGGCACCGGTGACAGGCGCTTTCCAGCATTTGGGACAGGTAATCGCCTCCGCCCTGCGCATCACCCAGATCGCCGAGCAAGAACCTGAAGTCACATTCAGTGCCGCACAGACCGCGGTGCCAGAGAACGTTGCGCTCACGCTTGATAATGTCACTTTCGCTTACGACAAGCAGGCGCAGAACGCACTGGAAGGTGTGAATCTCGAGGTAAACGCTGGCCAGCGCATTGCCATACTCGGCCGTACCGGCTGTGGCAAATCGACGCTGTTACAGTTGCTGACCCGCGCCTGGGACCCGCAACACGGTCAGATTCTTTTCAATGATACGTTGCTGACAGATTTCAGCGAACAGTCTCTGCGCAAAACTGTCAGTGTGGTTCCGCAGCGCGTGCATCTGTTTAGCGCCACACTGCGCGATAACCTGCTGCTGGCAGCACCAGAGGCCTCTGATGATGAACTGAGCGCCATGCTGGAACAGGTTGGACTGCATAAGTTGCTTGAAGATGCAGGGCTAAACAGCTGGCTGGGTGAAGGTGGCCGTCAGCTCTCCGGCGGTGAGCTGCGCCGTCTGGCGATTGCGCGCGCGCTGCTGCACGATGCGCCGCTGATGTTGCTGGACGAACCGACGGAAGGTCTGGACGCCACAACCGAGAGCCAAATCCTTGATTTGCTGGCCAATGTCATGACCGGTAAAACCGTGCTGATGGTCACACACCGCCTGCGCGGACTGGCGAGTTTTGATCAGATAATTGTGATGGACAACGGACACATTATTGAGCAAGGTAGTCACGCAGAACTGTTGGCGAAACAGGGTCGCTACTACCAGTTTAAACAGCGTCTGTAGACTATATTTGTACCGATCCTCACTCGCGTATTGGAGTTCTGCTGTCATGCGCCTGGTCCAGCTTTCTCGTCATAATATTGCGTTCCCTTCTCCGGAGGGGGCGCTACGTGAACCCAATGGGTTGCTGGCTCTTGGTGGCGATCTCAGTCCTGCACGACTGTTAATGGCCTACCAGCGAGGTATTTTTCCCTGGTTTTCCCCCGGTGATCCGATTTTATGGTGGTCTCCCGATCCGCGTGCCGTACTGTGGCCTGCGCAGTTTCACCTGAGCCGCAGCATGAAGCGTTTCCACGCTAAATCACCGTATCGGGTGACCCTGAATCACGCCTTTGGTCAGGTGATTGAAGGCTGTGCTGAAGACCGCTATGAAGGGACATGGATAACGCGCGATATCATTACCGCTTACCACCAGCTCCATGAACTGGGTTACGCCCATTCCATCGAGGTATGGGAAGGTAGTGAGCTCGTCGGCGGCATGTATGGCGTCGCGCAAGGGACGCTTTTTTGCGGCGAATCCATGTTCTCCCGCGCGGTGAATGCCTCGAAAACGGCGCTGCTGATCTTCTGCCAGGCGTTTTCCCAACGCGGCGGACGCCTGATCGATTGTCAGGTACTCAACGAGCATACGGCCTCCCTGGGTGCTGTTGAAATTCCGCGACGCCAGTACATCGAACAACTGGATGCCAGCCGTCAGGAGAAGCTCCCGCGCGACTTCTGGATACCGAGAACGCTCTTTCTGCCCAATGCCTAAATGTTTTCCGCATATTTTTTGTGAGGGTGTTATAATTATGCCGCAGAGTAGCTTCTGCCTGTTGCCCCGCCGCCGTTTGGGACCCTCGCTTCAGATAACGTCCTGACGTTTATCCTGTCGTCTCCCCTTTACGAATGCGCTTCCTGTTCGGTTGTACCGTGACGCTTGGGCAATGCGCCGAAACTGTTTTGCTGCGTTTTAATCGCGCAATTCTTTACTTAATTGATGAATTTCGGCATTATCTTGCCGGTTCAAAACTTGGTAGTGATACCCCAGAGGATTAGATGGCCAAAGAAGACAATATTGAAATGCAGGGTACCGTACTTGATACGTTGCCTAATACCATGTTTCGCGTAGAGCTGGAAAACGGTCACGTGGTAACTGCGCACATCTCCGGTAAAATGCGCAAAAACTACATCCGCATTTTGACGGGCGACAAAGTGACTGTTGAACTGACCCCGTACGACCTGAGCAAAGGCCGCATTGTCTTCCGTAGTCGCTAATTGTTTTCGCCTGTAATGGCAGATGAATATTTAAAAGGTCGGGTTAATCCCGGCCTTTTTTATTTGTGGCATTAATGTGGCTGTGCAGGAAGATGTATTTCAGTGCGGCACGATGCCCTCACCCTGACCCTCTCCCACAGGGAGAGGGAGAAAAGCGGGCACAAAAAAAGCCGGGTTAAAAAACCCGGCTTTTAGATTTAAAACAACTCAGTGAGCCGCTTCAGGCTTGTGTTTCTGCGCACTCTGGAAATCATACGTCAGCTCATTCTTCGCCTGATCCAGCGCCACCGTCACCTGGCCGCCATCCACCAGCGAGCCAAACAGCAGTTCGTTCGCCAGCGGTTTCTTCAGGTTGTCCTGAATCACACGCGCCATTGGACGGGCACCCATCGCACGGTCATAGCCTTTCTCAGCCAGCCAGTTGCGGGCCTCCTGGCTCACTTCCAGCGACACGCCTTTCTGATCCAGCTGAACCTGCAGTTCGACGATGAACTTATCCACTACCTGATGGATCACCTCGGTAGACAAGTGATCGAACCAGATAATGTTGTCCAGACGGTTACGGAATTCCGGCGTAAAGATCTTCTTGATCTCTTCCATAGCATCGGTGCTGTTATCCTGGTGGATGAGGCCGATGGATTTACGCTCGGTTTCACGCACACCGGCGTTGGTGGTCATCACCAGCACCACGTTGCGGAAGTCCGCCTTGCGCCCGTTGTTGTCGGTCAGCGTCCCATTGTCCATCACCTGCAGCAGGATGTTGAACACGTCCGGGTGCGCTTTCTCGATTTCATCGAGCAGCAGTACCGCGTGCGGATGCTTGATCACCGCGTCGGTCAGCAGACCGCCCTGGTCAAAGCCCACATAGCCCGGAGGCGCACCAATCAAACGGCTGACGGTGTGACGCTCCATATACTCGGACATATCAAAACGCAGCAGCTCAATGCCCAGGGCTTTGGAGAGCTGTACTGTCACCTCGGTTTTCCCGACACCGGTTGGACCGGCGAACAGGAAGGAACCGACTGGCTTGTGGTCATGTCCCAGCCCAGCGCGTGCCATCTTGATCGCTTCGGTTAAGGCCTCAATGGCTTTATCCTGACCAAAGACCAGCATTTTCAGGCGATTGCCGAGGGTGCGCAGCGTGTCGCGGTCGCTCTGAGAAACGCTCTTCTCAGGGATACGCGCGATACGAGCCACCACGGACTCAATATCCGCCACGTTAACGGTTTTCTTACGCTTGCTGGCCGGCATCAGGCGCGCACGCGCCCCGGCCTCATCAATCACGTCAATCGCCTTATCCGGCAGATGACGGTCGTTGATGTATTTCACCGCCAGCTCCACCGCCGCACGTACCGCTTTCGCGGTGTAACGCACGTCGTGGTGCGCTTCGTACTTCGGCTTCAGGCCATTGATGATCTGCACCGTCTCCTCGACGGACGGTTCGGTCACGTCGATTTTCTGGAAGCGGCGCGCCAGCGCACGGTCTTTCTCAAAGATGTTGCTGAACTCCTGGTAGGTGGTGGAGCCAATCACGCGGATCTTGCCGCTGGAGAGCAGCGGTTTGATCAGGTTCGCGGCATCCACCTGGCCACCGGAGGCCGCACCTGCACCGATGATGGTATGGATTTCATCAATAAACAAAATGCTGTTGGTGTCCTGCTCCAGCTGTTTTAACAGCGCCTTGAAGCGTTTTTCAAAATCACCGCGGTATTTGGTGCCAGCCAGCAGCGAGCCGATATCCAGCGAGTAGATGGTGCAGTCGGCAATCACTTCCGGCACGTCGCCCTGCACGATACGCCAGGCCAGGCCTTCGGCAATCGCGGTTTTACCCACGCCAGATTCCCCCACCAGCAGCGGGTTGTTCTTGCGACGACGGCACAGCACCTGGATCGCGCGCTCCAGCTCTTTATCGCGGCCAATCAGCGGGTCGATACCGCCAACGCGAGCAAGCTGGTTAAGGTTGGTGGTGAAGTTTTCCATACGATCCTCCCCGCCTGCTTGCTCTTCATTATTGTTATTGACCTGATTGCTGGAATCCGATGCCTGGTTAGGCTCGTCTTTGCGCGTTCCGTGAGAAATAAAGTTAACCACATCGAGGCGGCTGACTTCGTGTTTGCGCAGCAGGTAGGCAGCCTGTGACTCCTGCTCGCTGAAGATGGCGACTAAGACGTTTGCGCCAGTCACTTCGCTACGTCCGGAAGACTGGACGTGGAAAACCGCACGCTGCAATACACGCTGGAAGCTGAGCGTCGGCTGCGTGTCGCGCTCTTCTTCACTGGCTGGCAGCACCGGTGTGGTTTGTTCGATGAAGGCTTCGAGTTCCTGACGTAGCGCCACCAGATCCACGGAGCAGGCTTCCAGCGCTTCGCGGGCAGATGGGTTGCTAAGCAGTGCGAGCAGTAAATGCTCGACGGTCATAAACTCATGTCGGTGCTCACGCGCTCTGGCGAAAGCCATGTTTAAACTGAGTTCCAGTTCTTGATTGAGCATAGGCACCTCCCCCAATTTTATGCCTTATCAGGCCTTTTCCAGCGTACACAGCAACGGATGCTCGTTCTCCCTCGCGTAGTCGTTCACCATCGCCACTTTGGTTTCCGCGACTTCAGCAGTAAAGATGCCGCAGATCGCTTTACCACGATAATGAACGGTAAGCATCAGTTGCGTTGCACGTTCTACATCATAAGAAAAGAACTTTTGTAGCACGTCAATAACAAATTCCATCGGCGTGTAATCATCGTTCATTAACATAACTTTATACATAGATGGCGGTTTTAGCGCGTCGCGCACTTTGTCTTCCGCCAGCTGGTCAAAATCCAGCCAATCGTTGGTCTTACCCATTATGCATAACCACTTTGAATCTACCTCAGATGTTAGATAACAATCATCTATTACTGTCATCCGCGATGTCTGTCACAAACTGTTGCAATAGCGTTAACTGCTTCAAACTTTGGTTGATTATTGTCCCATCTCCAGCCCCAAACGCTTGACGACTTCTTTCGTTTCTCTAAATTGTACAAGCGTGAGATGGCGAGGTTTTGAACAGCCCCCACTCCACCACCGGTTCATTCCATCTTAATTTATAAGATTTACGAAGGATGTCGAAGCATGGAAATGGGTACTGTTAAGTGGTTCAACAACGCCAAAGGGTTTGGATTCATCTGCCCCGAAGGCGGCGGCGAGGATATATTCGCTCACTATTCCACCATTCAGATGGATGGTTACAGAACGCTCAAAGCCGGGCAGTCCGTCCGGTTCGATGTACACCAGGGACCAAAAGGCAATCATGCAAGCCTTATCGTACCCATTGAAGCAGAGACGGTTGCATAGCTCTCTGTTTTATTGTGTACATCCCGCAGTCAAAATGCCAGCCCGATCGGCTGGCATTTTTATTTTCAGCCTATTCGCGGGCCAGCGCATCAACCGGATCCAGCCGCGCCGCGTTGCGGGCCGGCAACCAGCCAAACAAAATGCCGGTAAATGTCGAACACAAAAATGCGGTAAGAATAGCCAGAGGTGAGAAACCAATTTCCCAGCCGGGTAAAAAGAGCTGGAGCGCAAACGCGATCATCATCGAGAGCGCAATGCCCATTGCACCGCCGACCAGACACACCAGCACCGCTTCAATCAAAAACTGCTGGAGCACATCGCTGGCCCGGGCCCCGACCGCCATACGGATGCCAATCTCCCGCGTGCGTTCGGTCACCGACACCAGCATGATATTCATCACCCCAATGCCACCCACCACCAGCGAGATCACTGCCACCAGCGTCAGGAACAGCTGAAGAGTACGTGTGGTCTTTTCAGCCGTTTTCAAGAGGCCGTCCATATTCCAGGTGAAGAAATCTTTCTTTCCGTGACGTAACGTGAGCAGTTGTTCCAGCTGCTGCTCGGCCCGGGCACTGTCGTAGCCTTCCTTCACGCGCACGGTGATGGAGTTGAGCCAGGATTGCCCCATGATCCGCCCTGAGATGGTGGTATAGGGCAGCCAGACGCGCAGGATCTTACTGCTGCCAAACATCGACTGCTTCTCTTCCGCCACGCCAATGACGGTGGCAGGCATATTCCCTACCAGGATCACCTCACCCACCACGTTGGTTTTATTGGGGAAGAGTTGCCTGCGTGAGTTCGCGTCCAGCACCACCACCTGTGCCCTACCCGCCAGCTGCTCGGCGTTGAAGGTAGCGCCTTCACTGAAGGTCATGCCGTAGACGTTGAAATAGTCTCCACTCACGCCATTCGCGCTGGCGGCCACGTCAACGTTGCCCACGCGCAGACGCAGGTTCTGCGAAACCGCAGGCGTGGCGGAGTTCACCCACGGCTGCTTCTGAATAGCCTCCAGATCGTTATATTTCAGCGCCTGCTGATACTGTGGCTCGTCGTCGCCAAAGTCTTTGCCGGGATAGACGTCAATAGTATTGGTGCCGATGGCGCGAATATCGGCCAGCACCAGCTGCTTGGCGGCATCGCCCACCACCACAATCGACACCACCGAGGCGATACCAATGATAATGCCGAGCATCGTCAGCAAGGTGCGCATTTTGTTGGCCGCCATAGCCAGCCAGGCCATGGTCAGCGCTTCGCGAAAGCCGCTGGAAAATTGCCCCCAACCGGTTGACGCAGGCAAGGCTTCTTTCGGTGCTGTCGCTCTGGTCTGTCGCGGTGGCGGGTTGCTGACCAGCTCGCCGTCGTGGATCTCAACGATCCGCTCCGCCTGCGCCGCGACCTGTGGGTCATGCGTCACGATAATCACCGTGTGCCCCTGATCGCGCAGCTGATGGAGGATCGCCATGACCTCTTCACCTGAATGGCTGTCGAGCGCGCCGGTCGGCTCATCCGCGAGGATCACCTGTCCACCGTTCATCAGCGCACGGGCAATACTGACTCGCTGCTGCTGACCGCCGGAAAGCTGAGACGGTTGATATTCCACCCGTTCTGCCAGCCCCAAACGCGTTAATAATGCTTGCGCCCGCTCCAGACGCTTTTTACGCTCCACGCCCGCATAGACCGCGGGCACTTCCACGTTCTGTGCCGCACTTAAATGAGAAAGCAGGTGATAACGCTGGAAGATAAAACCAAAGTGTTCGCGCCGCAGTTTTGCCAGCGCGTCACCATCAAGCGTGGAGACATCCGTTCCCGCCACGCGATAGGTGCCGCTGGTGGGTTTATCCAGGCAACCGAGAATATTCATCAGCGTCGATTTACCGGAACCAGACGCCCCGACAATCGCCACCATCTCGCCAGCCTCGACGCGCAACGAGATCCCCTTCAGCACCTCCACCGGGCCGTCGCCCGACGGGTAGCTGCGACGAATGTCGTTCAGCTCAAGCAGCGCCGTCATTTAGGCGCTCCTGGCAGGCTTTCGCTGGTGACAACCTCCTCACCCTCTTCCAGCCCTTTCGTCACCACCACGTCAGTATCGTTACGCGCGCCGATCACCACTTCTCGATCGCGAGTTTCGCCATTGCGCAGTACCTTCACCTTATAACGGCCCTCGCCAGTGGATTCACCCAGCGCGGAGAGTGGAATGGTCAGCACGTTTTTCACGCCGGTGAGCTGAATATGCACCTGTGCGGTCATGTCCAGACGCAGAACGCCCTGCGGGTTGGGCACCTCAAAACGGGCATAGTAGAAAATGGCGTCGTTGACCTTTTCCGGCGTCGGCAGAATATCTTTTAGCACGCCTTCATAACGCGTCTGCGGATCGCCAAGCACCGTAAACCAGGCATTCTGCCCCGGTTTAAGATGGATCACATCCGCCTCTGAGACCTGGGCTTTCACCAGCATGGTGCTCATGTCTGCCAGGGTCAGAATGTTTGGCGCCTGCTGTGCCGCAATGACCGTCTGGCCCTGAAGCGTCGTGATCTGGGTGACTTCCCCAGCCATCGGGGCAACAATTTGCGTGTAATCGAGGTTGGTTTTCGCCGTATCCAGCGAGGCCTGATTGCGCTTGATTTGTGCATCAATCGTGCCAATCTGCGCCTGCTTGACCGCCAGTTCTGTGGTGGCAGTATCTAAATCTTGTTTCGAAATAGCCTGAGTTTTGGCAAGCGCCTGCTGGCGGGTGAGCGTCACCTGGGCGAGGTTACGCTCTGCCAGTGCCTGTGCACGCTGCGCCCGCAGTTCCATCAGCGTCGCTTCCACCTCACGGATCTGGTTCTCAGCCTGTTCAGGGTCGATTACCCCAAGCAACTGACCTTTTTTCACCTTGTCGCCAATCTCTACCGACAACGTTTTCAACTGGCCGCTGACCTGAGCACCGACATCAACCTTGCGCAGGGCGTCAAGTTTGCCCGTTGCGAGGACGTTTTGCTGCAGTTCACCCGGACGAACAATCAGTGTCTGATACTGCGGCACCGGCGCATTAAGCACCTGCCAGAGCCAGTATCCGCCGACCAAAACCACGACCGCCAGCAGCAGAAACAGCGTTCTGCGTTTTCCCTTGAGGTTCATAAATATTCCAAATAAATGTTCTGGCAATTATCAGTGTTGATTTTATCTAAACGACTCCTCAACGAAACCCCTGTTTCCCGAAATCGTCACAATTTGTTTACGAGATGTTGAACGTTCGCCTGCTGAAATGAAGCTCTTCAACAAGAAGCAGGATCTATCATGTCTTCCATCGTCGATACACCTTTTTCAAACCTGCCGCAGCCTAAATCAGGCTGGCAGCTTTTCAAAAATCTGGCTTTCGGTCAGCTCACACCTGGGCTTGCGTGGAAGAATCCCTCCTATCGACGTAAATTCATGTTACGTTCGCTGGCGTCACCTGTTAGCACCGCGCGCCTTTTAACGAGTCTGGCAAAACAACCGCGTCTGATGCAGATGTTGCAGGTACAACCTGGGCTACCATGCCGGCTGCATCGTCCCTGGTTAACGGTGAATATGGATAGTCAGCACGCGCTGGAATCCCTCAACTGGCACTATCAGACGATGAGCCGCCAGCTTCCTGCGACGCTGCTGAATGGTTATCTTTCTAAACAGGGCTTCACGCTGCTGACCTTAACCGGCAAAGATGAACAGCAATTTACCGTTCGTCTGTGCGCAGATGCATTCCTGGATAAAGAGGGGGAAGCCACCCTCGCTTTCTGTGACAGCCAGAACACGGTGCTGGCAGAAATGACCTTTACGTTGTGCCAGTTTGAAGGAAAATCTACGCTGTTTATCGGCGGTTTGCAGGGCGCAAAAGCACACGTTCCGCACGAGCTTATCCAGGGGGCAACGAAAGCCTGTCATGGCCTGTTCCCGAAACGTCTGCTCGTTGAAGCAGCAATGACCCTCGGCACCGCTTTCCCGGTAGAACAGATTCTTGCCGTCAGTAACGCCACCCATATTTATCGCAGCTGGCGTTATCGCAAGAAAAAAGAGGGGAAACTGCTGGCCGATTACGACAGTTTCTGGGTTTCCATCGGCGGTGAAAAACAGGATAACGGTAACTTTAGGCTGCCGCTTGTTATGCCACGTAAACCGATGGAAGAGATCGCGAGTAAAAAACGTTCCGAATATCGCCGCCGCTACGAACTGCTGGATAGCCTGATTCAGCAAGTGAGCCAGGCAACCCAATCTTAATCCGCTTTCCCGCGTGCCAGCCACAGCACGCGGGAGAACATCTTGCGCAGCAGCGTCGGTACTGATTCCACGCCCCGTTTCCCCGCCTCCGTCGCCACTTCAATGGCTAAATCCGGTTTTGACGAACGATGAATGGCTTTGGCAATCACGCGCCGCATGTTCATCGGGACATCTACAGGTACCATCGCAATTCTGTGGAATACGTCGTCAAAACCCTGACGATACATAAAATGCTCCATGTCCATCGCAGGGAGCATGGTTAAATGGTCGCGCTCTTCTTCTCGCTCATTATTCAGCAGGCTACGCACGGTTGAGGCGTATTTTTTACCCGCTTCGTCACCGTCTACCAGGACATGCCACTCGATCCCCATCCGGCGGGCAAATTTTATCAACGGTTTTAATCCCGACTGGGCAAACTCAATCACCTTAATGCCTTCGGCATCAAAATGGTGGCCGCACTGGCGCGCCAGTTCGTTGATGACCCAGGTTTCCGTTTCCCCCTCCACCAGCAGCCAACAGCGGGCAAAAAGCGACGATGCTCGATTAAAGCGAATATGAAACGCAATACGGCGCCCGTCTTCCGCGTTCAGACCGCCAGGCCCGAGCCGGAAAGCAGAAACACGCGAAGATTCACGCACCAGACGGCAGACGTGTTCAACCGGCGTCAGCGATAATAACTCGCCGGAATTGGTGGTGGTAATGCGCTGGAGCGGCAGCAGATTCAGCAGATGCCATGCCACGGAGAGCATAATGGGATGCAGACGGGTCTCAGGATCTTCCACCAGCAGCAGCGGGCGGGCGTCCCGGTCGAGACGAACGGTTCCTTTGGCCTGCAGAAGTGTTGAAAACAGCCCCAGCAAAATTACCCGATGGGAACGGCCTCCAGGCCGGTCGATCATCCGGTTAATAATATCGAGGTAACGCCAGCTTCGCTGCTCATCATGAGAGCGTCGGCGCATCAGACGATGGCGCGACTCCGACGTGCCCTGTTCGGAAAAATAGTGTTCGAGAAGTTGCACCATCGCGGACAATCCCTGACGGATTTGCCCATCGGTCAGATTTTGCGGACGCGAAACCAGCTCTCTGGCCAGGAAATCCAGCTCCCGGGCCGTAACTTCCACTTCCGGCATATGCGGTACGGTACCGTTACGGATACGCCGCATAAAGCGCGCATCACGCAAGCGTAGTACCGGCGTCAGGCGGGTCAGGTGGCGCGCCAGATCGTCGATATTCTCCAGGGGGATCGGGTTGGCTTTCTCATCAAGAAAATCGCGCAGGGTCAGTACCCCTTCGTTTTCCGACATCTCGCCTTCAAGCCGATAGAAAATACGATGGAAATCGTCATCGCACGGCACCCAGCAAGGTGATAACGGACGGAAACGACGCACGCGATGACGTCCTGGCTCAGATTCCCGGAACGTCAAAATGATATGCAGATGCTTCTCGCGGCCCGTGATGTCACCCGGTGGGAACCAGAAATCATCGTGGACGAAGTGATACAAATCATCTTCGGGCGAAAGCAACAACGTTAGCGCATCCAGCAGGCTGGACTTACCCCAGGCGTTCTCGCCGATCAGGACGTTGTTCTGTTCAAGCTGCAGCGACAGGCGGTTAATCCCGCGAAACCCGACAATTTCCACACGTTCGAGAAGCATAAATCCCCCGCGAAATGACCACTTTTTCCTTTAAGTTATCAGCAGTATAGCGGGCGTCGTTCTGTCACGACAGCATAACATTCGTCCTTGCGAGAATTGGTCTATGCTCTATTTACCGCTTATTTGAACAAGGATTGACATCACATTGCCTTAAATCAAATTAATCGAATTTATTTAAGTGGCGAAGGGGTGTTGTTGGTTTTTAGAATAACGGCTCTTTGAGTCGTCATCCCTTTATGGCGATATATCCCGTACGCGGGAAAGCGTGCGGAAATTTATTATTGAGGTGGTTATGTTTAGAAAATTGGCAGCAGAATGCTTTGGTACATTCTGGCTGGTATTTGGTGGCTGCGGTAGCGCCGTTCTGGCTGCGGCATTCCCGGAATTAGGCATTGGTTTTGTCGGCGTCGCACTGGCGTTTGGTTTAACCGTATTAACCATGGCCTTTGCCGTAGGGCATATTTCGGGTGGCCATTTTAACCCGGCGGTGACATTGGGTTTATGGGCGGGCGGCCGTTTCCCTGCGAAAGAAGTCATTGGCTACATCGTCGCTCAGGTAGTGGGCGGTATTATTGCGGCAGCTGTGCTTTACGTGATTGCCAGCGGTAAAGCCGGCTTCGACGCGGCAGCCAGCGGGTTTGCCTCTAACGGCTTCGGTGAACACTCACCCGGCGGCTACTCCATGCTGTCTGCCATCGTGATTGAAATTGTGCTGACCGCAGGCTTCCTGCTGGTGATCCACGGCGCAACCGACAAACACGCACCAGCAGGCTTTGCCCCTATTGCCATTGGTCTCGCGCTGACGCTTATCCACCTGATTTCTATTCCGGTCACTAACACCTCCGTCAACCCGGCACGCAGTACCGCCGTCGCCATTTTCCAGGGCGGTTGGGCGCTTGAGCAGCTGTGGCTATTCTGGGTGATGCCAATCATCGGCGGTATTCTGGGCGGTGTGCTGTATCGCACCCTGCTGGAAAAACGCGATTAATGATTTTCTCCCTCTCCCGTGGGAGAGGGTTGGGGTGAGGGCATCAGGCCGCATAACCCCACATACACTCAAGCCGGGTAAGGCGCAGTCGCCACCCGGCTTTCTTTTTGCCGCTTTACTGAACAGCCTTTATTGGGTAGTGTCACTGGCGCTTAACAGATACTCAAAAGGACCAGCTGTTCATGTTTTCAGGACTCCTCATCATTCTGCTGCCCCTGATTGCGGGCTACCTTATCCCGCTGCATCAGGAATCCGCACTACGTCTTATCAACCGTTTTCTCAGCTGGATTGTATACGTCATTCTTTTCTTTATGGGGATCAGCCTGGCCTTCCTGGATAATCTGGCGACCAATCTGCTTTCTATCCTGCATTATTCAGTGGTCACCGTGGTGGTTATTTTACTGTGTAATATTGCCGCACTATTCTGGCTTGAACGTACCGTTCCCTGGAAAAACCATCATCATCAGGAAAAGCTGCCTTCCCGAATTGCGATGGCGCTGGAATCATTAAAACTGTGCGGCGTCGTGGTGCTCGGGTTTCTTCTTGGGCTGACCGGCTGGGCATTTTTACAACACGCTACGGAAGCTAGCGAATATACCCTTATTTTCCTGCTGTTCCTGATCGGTATCCAGCTGCGAAATAATGGCATGACGCTTAAGCAAATTGTTCTGAACCGTCGGGGAATGATGGTCGCGGTCATTGTTGTCGCCAGCTCCATGGTGGCGGGCGTGATTAACGCTTTTATTCTCGACCTACCGCTGAAAACAGGCCTCGCGATGGCCTCAGGTTTCGGTTGGTATTCCCTCTCCGGGATTCTGCTGACCGAATCGTTCGGCCCGGTGATTGGTAGCGCCGCCTTCTTTAACGACCTGGCACGGGAGTTAATTGCCATTATGCTGATCCCGGGTCTGGTGCGCCGAAGTCGCTCTACGGCGCTGGGTCTGTGCGGCGCGACTTCAATGGACTTTACCCTGCCGGTATTACAACGCTCTGGCGGACTGGAGATGGTGCCCGCCGCCATCGTGCACGGCTTTATTTTAAGCCTGCTGGTTCCGGTTCTGATGGCAGTCTTCTCGGCCTGATACTTCTTTGGCGGTAGGGTTCCTGCCGCCAAAATTGCGCTAAATCAATCTCCCTTTATTTTGTAGCAAAAAGCCCTTTTCACCGTTCTGGCACAGGCATAACCTTAAACATGTATATTAAATATAACTTTAACAGGTGTGATTATGTTTTGTGTGCAATGTGAACAAACCATCCGTACCCCGGCAGGCAATGGCTGCTCTTACGCACAGGGTATGTGCGGCAAAACCGCAGAAACATCTGACCTGCAGGACCTGCTGATTGCGGCCCTGCAAGGCCTTTCCGCATGGGCGTGCAAAGCGCGTGAATATGGCATCATCGACCACTACGTCGACAGCTTCGCACCGCGCGCCTTCTTCTCCACGCTAACCAACGTTAACTTCGACTCTCCGCGCATTGTCGGCTACGCCCGCGAAGCCATTGCCCTTCGTGAAGCGCTGAAAGCGCAGTGTCTGAAGGCGGACGCTAACGCTCGTGTTGAAAACCCCATGTCAGAACTTCAGCTGGTGAGCGACGATCTGGGCGAGTTGCAGCGTCAGGCGGCAGAGTTCACCCCAAACAAAGACAAGGCGGCCATTGGCGAGAATATCCTTGGCTTGCGTCTGCTGTGCCTGTACGGTCTGAAAGGCGCCGCGGCCTATATGGAGCACGCGCATGTGCTCGGTCAATACGACAACGACATCTACGCCCAGTACCACAACATCATGGCGTGGCTCGGCACCTGGCCTGCAGATATGAACGCGCTGCTTGAGTGCTCAATGGAAATCGGCCAGATGAACTTCAAAGTGATGAGCATTCTGGACGCCGGTGAAACCAGCACCTACGGCCACCCAACGCCCACCCAGGTCAATGTCAAAGCAACCGAAGGCAAATGCATCCTGATTTCCGGTCATGACCTGAAAGATCTCTACAACCTCCTGAAGCAAACCGAAGGTACGGGGGTTAACGTCTATACCCACGGTGAAATGCTGCCGGCTCACGGGTATCCAGAGCTGCGTAAATTCAAACATCTGATCGGTAACTACGGCAGCGGCTGGCAGAACCAGCAGGTTGAGTTTGCCCGTTTCCCGGGCCCAATCGTGATGACCTCTAACTGCATCATCGACCCAACCGTGGGCGCGTATGACGACCGCATCTGGACCCGCAGCATCGTCGGCTGGCCGGGTGTAAGCCACCTTGAGGGCGATGACTTCGGTCCGGTCATCAAGCAAGCGCAGCAGATGGCGGGCTTCCCGTACAGTGAAATTCCGCACCTGATTACCGTCGGTTTTGGCCGTGAAACACTGCTCGGGGCTGCAGATACGCTGATCGATCTCGTCAGCCGTGAAAAACTGCGCCATATCTTCCTCGTCGGCGGCTGTGACGGCGCACGTGGCGAGCGTAACTACTTCACCGATTTCGCCACCCGCGTACCGGAAGATTGTCTGATCCTGACGCTGGCCTGCGGTAAATACCGCTTCAACAAACTGGACTTCGGTAACATCGAAGGTCTGCCGCGCCTGGTGGATGCCGGACAGTGTAATGATGCCTACTCTGCGATCATCCTGGCGGTTACTCTGGCGGAGAAACTAGGCTGCAGCGTGAACGATCTGCCGCTGTCGCTGGTGCTGTCATGGTTTGAGCAGAAAGCGATTGTCATCCTGCTGACCCTGCTCTCTCTGGGCGTAACCAACATCGTGACCGGCCCCACTGCGCCGGGCTTCCTGACGCCGGACCTGCTGGCCGTGCTGAACGAGAAATTCGGCCTGCGTTCCGTGACCAACGTTGAAGACGATATGAAGCAGCTGCTGAGCGCGTAAGGAGTTATTCATGACCATGCCAACCTCACAATGTCCGTGGCGGATGCAGGTTCATCACATCCATCAGGAGACGCCGGATGTATGGACACTGTCACTGCTGTGCCATGACTACTATCCGTACCGTGCAGGGCAGTATGCGCTGGTCAGCGTTCGCAATTCGGCGGACACCCTGCGCGCCTATACCCTATCCTCAACGCCGGGCGTGAGCGAATACATTACGCTCACCGTCCGCCGCATTGACGACGGCGCGGGCTCCCAGTGGCTGACGCGTGACGTCAAGCGCGGGGATTACATCTGGCTGTCTGACGCGCAGGGGGATTTCACCTGTGACGACAAAACAGACGATAAATTCCTGCTGCTGGCAGCGGGTTGTGGCGTAACACCGATTATGTCGATGCGTCGCTGGCTGGCGAAGAACCGCCCGCAGGCCGACGTGCAGGCGATCTTCAGCGTCCGTTCCCCGGACGATGTGATTTTTGCCGAGGAGTGGCGTGATTATCCGGTGACGCTGGTGGCGGAACATAACGCAACCCATGGTTTTATGCCCGGTCGTCTGAGCCGCGAGCTGCTGCAAAGCGTGCCTGATATCGCAAATCGTACCGTGATGACCTGCGGCCCGGCGCCGTACATGGCTATCGTGGAAGAAGAAGTGAAAGCGCTCGGCGTGACCCGCTTCTTCAACGAGCAGTTCTTTACCCCCGTGGCAGTAGCGGCTACCAGCGGGATTAAATTCAGCAAACTGCAGCCTGCACAGACTTTCTTTGGCCGTGTGGGCACTACGCTGCTGGAGGCGCTGGAAAGCAATAAGATCCCCGTAGTGGCAGCCTGTCGTGCAGGCGTGTGCGGCTGCTGTAAAACGAAAGTGGTCTCCGGGGAGTACAGCGTCACCAGTACTATGACGCTGTCCGACGCGGAAATTGCAGAAGGTTATGTGTTGGCCTGCTCGTGTCATCCGCAGGGTGATTTGGTTCTGGCATAAACGGTAAACGTTCGATCACAGGCCCGGTAAGCGCTAGCGCCACCGGGCTTTTGTTATCCTCACCGCCACGCAGGACCTTTCCCTACCGCAAACCGCCCTGCCCCTAGACACGCCACCGCCAGCGAGCCGATAAAGAAGTACACCAGGCTTTCAATTGCCCATGCGCCTACCTTATCGAGCGCGAGCGTTTCCCCCATTCCCACCATCAGCCACGCCACAATCATCGTAAATGCCAGCACCAGCGCGGCCGGGCGCGTAAAGAGCCCAATGATAATCAGGATCGGTGCCACGACTTCGCCAATCAAAACGCCATAGGCGATAAACCCCGGCAACCCTTTTTCCACCAGCATGCCGCTGATGAATCCCACACCACCAAACAACTTATGCAAGCCGTGAAACAGCATTAGCCCACCCACGGCAAGTCGTAACAAGAGTTTGCCAAGATCGTCGCACGATAGCTTTTCATTAACAGCAATTAACAATGATTTAACCATTTGAAATGATTCCTGTTTTCACTGAGGTATCACCAGATTATGCCGAATAATTGCGCGTGAACAGCACCTTTTAATTGGGGGGATGCGGCGGGCAATACGGAGACTTTCTTCTAAGCTTGTAAGCGATATCACAAAAAGGAGACGGACAACCATGAAACAAACCGTGGCTGCATACATAGCGAAAACCCTGGAACAAGCAGGCGTAAAACGCATCTGGGGTGTCACCGGCGATTCACTTAACGGACTGAGCGACAGTCTCAACAAGATGAAAACCATTGAATGGATGCCGACCCGTCATGAGGAGGTCGCCGCCTTTGCCGCCGGTGCCGAAGCCCAGCTCACGGGGGAACTGGCCGTCTGCGCCGGATCGTGTGGGCCGGGAAACCTGCATTTAATCAACGGTCTGTTTGATTGCCACCGTAACCACGTGCCGGTGCTGGCGATTGCCGCTCATATTCCGTCGACAGAAATCGGCAGCGGCTATTTTCAGGAGACGCATCCGCAGGAGCTGTTCCGTGAATGTAGCCACTATTGCGAGCTCGTTTCGACACCCGAGCAGATCCCTCAGGTCCTGGCGATTGCCATGCGCAAAGCTGTGCTGAATCGGGGTGTTTCCGTGGTCGTGTTACCTGGCGACGTCGCGCTCAAGGCCGCACCAGAAACCGCTAGCAGCCACTGGTATCATGCGCCACAGCCAGTGGTGACGCCAGCCGAAGAAGAGCTGAAAAAACTGGCGCAACTGCTGCGCTATTCCAGCAATATTGCCCTGATGTGCGGCAGCGGCTGTGCAGGCGCACATAAAGAATTACTTGAGTTCGCCGGTAAGCTCAAAGCGCCGATCGTCCACGCCCTGCGCGGCAAAGAGCATGTTGAGTACGATAACCCCTATGATGTGGGTATGACCGGCTTAATCGGCTTTTCCAGCGGCTTCCATACGATGATGAATTCCGACACACTCATTTTGCTCGGCACGCAATTCCCTTATCGTCCGTTCTACCCGACGGACGCTAAAATCATTCAGATTGATATCAACCCCGCCAGTATCGGCGCGCACAGCAAGGTCGATATGGCGCTGGTGGGCGATATTAAATCCACCCTTGCCGCCCTGCTGCCTCTTCTCGAAGAAAAAACCGATCGCAAATTTCTCGATAAAGCGCTAAGCGACTATCGCGATGCGCGCAAGGGGCTGGACGAACTCGCCAAACCGAGCGACAAAGCCATCCATCCGCAGTATCTGGCGCAGCAGATCAGCCATTTTGCTGACGACGACGCCATCTTTACCTGCGACGTGGGTACCCCAACCGTCTGGGCAGCGCGCTATCTGAAAATGAACGGGAAACGTCGCCTGCTCGGCTCGTTCAACCACGGATCGATGGCCAACGCCATGCCGCAGGCGCTAGGGGCGAAAGCCACCGCTCCGGAACGCCAGGTCGTGGCGATGTGCGGCGATGGCGGGTTCAGCATGCTGATGGGCGATTTCCTGTCGGTGGTGCAGATGAAGCTCCCGCTTAAAATCGTGGTTTTCAACAATAGCGTGCTGGGCTTCGTGGCGATGGAGATGAAGGCCGGCGGCTACCTCACGGACGGCACCGAGCTGCACGACACTAACTTCGCGCGTATCGCCGAGGCCTGCGGCATCACCGGTATTCGCGTGGAAAAAGCGTCAGAGGTGGATGAAGCCCTGCAACGCGCCTTTTCCATTGACGGCCCGGTACTGGTGGACGTGGTGGTCGCCAAAGAAGAGCTGGCGATCCCGCCGCAAATCAAACTGGAACAGGCCAAAGGCTTTAGCCTCTACATGCTGCGCGCCATCATCAGCGGCCGCGGCGATGAGGTGATCGAACTGGCAAAAACGAACTGGCTCAGGTAAAACATCTGGCATCGCCTTTTAAATATAAGGACATGCCATGATTGATTTACGCAGTGATACCGTAACCCGTCCGAGCCGCGCCATGCTCGAAGAGATGATGGCCGCTCCGGTCGGGGATGACGTCTATGGTGACGATCCGACGGTTAACGAGCTGCAGCGCTATGCCGCAGAGCTCAGCGGGAAAGAGGCCGCTCTGTTCCTGCCCACCGGTACGCAGGCCAACCTGGTGGCGCTGCTCAGCCACTGCGAGCGCGGCGAAGAGTACATCGTGGGCCAGGGCGCGCATAACTATCTGTATGAAGCAGGCGGTGCAGCGGTGCTCGGCAGCATTCAGCCACAGCCGATTGACGCCGCGCCGGACGGCTCCCTGCCGCTCGATAAGGTCGCTGCGAAAATCAAAGCTGACGATATTCATTTTGCGCGCACAAAACTGCTCAGTCTGGAAAACACCCATAACGGTAAAGTTTTGCCGCGCGAGTATCTGAAGGCGGCGTGGGAATTTACCCGTGAGCGTAAACTGGGGCTGCACGTGGATGGCGCACGCATCTTTAACGCCGTGGTGGCGTACGGTTGCGAGCTAAAAGAGATCGCGCAATATTGCGATTCGTTCACCATTTGCCTCTCTAAAGGGTTGGGCACGCCTGTAGGCTCCCTGCTGGTGGGCAATGCGGACTACATCAAGCGTGCCAACCGCTGGCGTAAAATGACCGGCGGCGGCATGCGTCAGGCGGGTATTCTGGCGGCGGCCGGGCTGTATGCCCTGAAAAACAACGTGGCACGTCTGAAAGACGATCATGACAATGCCGCATGGATGGCGGCGCAGCTGCGCGAAATAGGTGCCGATGTTATGCGCCACGACACCAACATGCTGTTCGTTCGCGTGGGTGACGAACACGCTGCCGTGCTGGGTGAATTTATGAAAGCCCGTGGCGTGCTGATCAACGCCTCACCTGTCGTGCGTCTGGTCATGCATCTCGACGTGAGCCGCGAACAGCTGTCAGAGGTGGTGAAACACTGGCAGGCGTTTTTACAGCGATAAGGAGCCTCACGTGCCGCAACGCATTCTGGTGCTCGGCGCCAGCGGGTATATCGGTCAGCATCTCACCACTGTATTAAGCCAGCAGGGGCATCAGGTGCTGGCCGCGGCACGCAACACCGAACGTCTGCAAAAACTCAGTTTGCCTCGCGTCACGTGCCATAATGTTGACCTCAACTGGCCGAAGGAACTTCCCGCGCTGCTGGAAGGGGTCGACACGCTTTACTACCTGGTGCACAGCATGGGTGAAGGCGGAGATTTTATCGCCCACGAGCGTCAGGTGGCGATGAACGTCCGCGATGCCCTGCTGCAAACGCCGGTGAAGCAGGTCATTTTTTTAAGCTCGCTCCAGGCGCCCGAACATGAGCAATCCGATCATCTGCGTGCCCGCCAGCTGACGGCGGAAACCCTGCGCGGCGCCACTATCCCTGTTACCGAACTGCGCGCCGGAATTATCGTCGGTGCGGGCTCCGCCGCCTTCGAAGTGATGCGCGATATGGTCTACAACCTGCCGGTACTCACGCCGCCGCGCTGGGTCCGTTCGCGCACCACGCCGATTGCGCTGGAAAATTTACTGCATTATCTGGTGGCGCTGCTGGACCACCCGGCGGAGCAACACCGCGTGCTGGAGGCGGCAGGCCCGGAAGTGCTGAGCTATCAGGAGCAGTTTGAACATTTCATGCGCGTCAGCGGTCGCCGCCGCTGGCTGATCCCCATCCCCTTTCCAACCCGCTGGATTTCGGTGTGGTTTTTGAATGTGATTACCTCTGTGCCGCCGACGACCGCCAAAGCGCTGATCCAGGGACTCAAACATGATTTACTGGCGGACGATCGCGAGCTGCGGGCACTCATTCCCCAGGACCTGATCCGCTTTGATGATGCCGTGCGCAATACGCTGAAAGAAGAAGAGCAACTGGTGAACTCCAGCGACTGGGGTTACGACGCCCAGGCGTTTGCCCGCTGGCGACCGGAGTATGGTTATTATCCCAAACAGGCCGGCTGCACGGTAAAAACGCAGGCAAGCCTGGCGGCGCTGTGGGACGTGGTGAACCAGATTGGCGGCAAAGAACGTTATTTCTTCGGCAATATTCTCTGGCAAACGCGTGGAGCAATGGATCTGCTGGTGGGACACAGGCTGGCAAAAGGCCGCCCTGCTCGTCCTTACCTTGAAGTGGGCGATGCGGTCGACAGCTGGAAGGTCATCATCGTCGAGCCGGAAAAGCAGCTGGCACTGCTGTTCGGTATGAAAGCTCCGGGGCTGGGTCGACTCTGCTTTACGCTGAAAGACAAAGGCGACCATCGCGAACTGGATGTCCGCGCCTGGTGGCATCCGCACGGGATGCCGGGTCTGTTCTACTGGTTGTTCATGATCCCCGCACATCTGTTTATCTTCCGGGGAATGGCGAAGCGGATTGCGCAACTGGCAGAACAAAAGACGGAAAAGTTCTAAATAAAACTCTCTTTCTTTCACCTTTCCCATTGCAACCCGCCGTAATTCACGAAAGAATGCGCACGAAATTCTTTTTCAACACAGTGGATTGATATGAAGGTACTGGTTACCGGGGCGACCAGCGGCTTAGGCCGAAATGCGGTCGAATTTCTGCGCAACAAAGGCATCAGCGTCAGGGCTACCGGTCGCAACGAAGCGATGGGAAAACTGCTGCAAAAAATGGGCGCAGAGTTTGTCCATGCTGACCTGACGGAGCTGGTCTCCTCTCAGGCGAAAGTGATGCTCGCCGGTATCGACACGCTGTGGCACTGCTCCAGTTTCACCTCTCCGTGGGGAACCCAGGAAGCCTTTGACCTCGCTAACGTGCGGGCAACCCGCCGTCTGGGCGAATGGGCCGTTGCCTGGGGCGTGCGTAACTTTATCCATATCTCCTCCCCATCGCTCTATTTCGATTATCACCACCATCGTGACGTGCAGGAAGATTTCCGCCCCGCACGTTTTGCCTGTGAGTTTGCCCGCAGCAAGGCGGCCAGCGAAGAGGTGATTGACCTGCTGGCGCAGTCAAACCCGCATACCCGTTTTACGGTACTGCGTCCGCAGAGCCTGTTCGGGCCGCACGACAAGGTGTTTATTCCGCGTCTGGCGCAGATGATGCACCACTACGGCAGCGTGCTGCTACCGCGCGGCGGCGATGCGCTGGTGGATATGACCTACTATGAAAATGCGGTTCACGCCATGTGGCTGGCAAGTCAGCCGGACTGCGATAAGCTGATTTCCGGCCGTGCCTACAACATCACCAACGGCGAGCCGTGTTCGTTACGCAGCATTGTGCAACGGCTGATTGATGAACTGCAGATCAACTGCCGTATCCGTTCCGTGCCCTACCCGATGCTGGACATGATCGCCCGCAGCATGGAGCGTTTTGGCAGTAAATCGGCCAAAGAGCCCGCGCTGACGCACTATGGGGTATCCAAGCTCAACTTTGATTTCACGCTGGATATTACCCGCGCAGAGAACGAGCTGGGGTATAAACCGATCGTGACGCTGGATGAAGGGATTGTGCGCACGGCGGCGTGGTTGCGGGACCACGGGAAGCTTCATCGCTAGCCTTTTTGCCCGGTGGCGGCTTCGCCTTACCGGGCCTACAACAGCACAGTGCGAACACGAAAACGGCAACCCTTCGGTTGCCGTTTGCTTTTACAGCGCCGTCCAGGCGTCAGACCATGCCAGACCTGCGCCGGGTTCATAGTACGCCGGAGCCGTGTTACACCAGCCGCTGTACGGGAACGGTTTGCACTGGAAGAGTTTACCGTGGTTGTTCACGATATCACCTGCTTTGTACTTACTGTTCGCACTCCACGCGGCGTAAGAGCCGGATGTCCCTTCGTCCTGAGAAGGAACCGCTTTCGCCTTCACGTTCAGCAGATAAGAGGTTGTGCTGCTCAGTTCACCGTCGCTAACCGTGAGGCTAATTTCAACCTGCTGCGCCGTCGCCGCTTCTGGGGCTCTGAAGGTCACAACCGCTTTATCCTGACCCGTCACAGTCTGACCATCCTGAGAGCGCCAGGTGTAAGTCAGTTTGTTACCATCAGCATCTGTCGAACCTTCGGCGCTCAGAGAAACCTGCGCACCTGCGTCAACCGCACCGATTGGGCCGGCAATATGCGCGACCGGTGCGTGATTGACAGCCGTCGGTTCTGCAGGCGTTTCATCCGGAACGGGCGCCGGAGCCGGGGTTTCCTCTTCCGATGGCGCTGGTGCTACCGGGGTTTCATCCGGCGTGGTTGTTGAGCCGTCATCGTTAACGATATTCACGTTAAAGAAGTGCTGTACGCATTTGCTGTAGTCGCCCTCTTTGAACGCGCTGTATGGCGTCTGGTAGCCCACCAGCTGGCAAGAGTACGTCTGACCGCTTGGTGTATCCGCGCTCCATCCCCAGTCCTGCTCCCAGTATATCTTCAGCGCGCCAGCACCTCCTTCATCGAACTGCTTCATGTTGGCGCAGCCCAGCACTTCATTCGCCGGAACCGGAACCTTCAGGTAGTTCGCGAACTCTTTGTAGTACTTGATACGGTTTTGCGACTGGGCAATTTCAGTCGGGCCGCCGCATTCTACGCCGCCGTTGATGATCTGGGTGGTCACGCCGAAGCCCGGTACCAGACCGTTGGCTTTATCGCGATC
Organism: Enterobacter sp. E1; assembly: GCF_016809815.1. Classification (NCBI taxonomy): domain Bacteria; kingdom Pseudomonadati; phylum Pseudomonadota; class Gammaproteobacteria; order Enterobacterales; family Enterobacteriaceae; genus Enterobacter; species Enterobacter sp. E1. The sequence continues at coordinate 639,510 of NZ_JAFBJM010000001.1, forward strand.
GTTCGGCTGCCATGTGCCGTCAATAACTTGCAGCATGCTGGGTTTTGGTGGCTGCGGATAGGCGAAGAAGAAGATCGCACTCGCCAGGTTCAGCCAGGTATCCGCCACCAGCTCGGGTTTATCGAGCAGCGTACGCACGTCACCGTACATCGCTTCAGAGAACGGGCCATAGTTGTAGTTGTAAGACAACTGTTTCGCGCCGCGACCGAAGTAGCTCAGGAAATCGCCGTCTTTATCTTTACCGCACGGCCAGGTCTGACCCTGCCAGACGTCCGGGTTACATTCGCCGTTATAGCCCCCCTTCTGGCCTTCGCTCCAGCCCATTTCACGTACGTGAACCAGCGCCTGACGCCATTCGGCTTCCGGACGCCAGCTTTCATGGCCGCCAGTCTCCTGAGCGAAGTGAGCAAACATGGTTGCCAGCTCTTTACGGCAGATGGCGTCGCTGTCACGACCATCCTTATAGGTCTTACACAGCGCCGGGAATTTACCGACCGCTTTCAGGAAGTTGCTATAGGTGTACGCCTGCGCACGCAGCGGGAAGAGATATTCCCAGTCGCTGGCCTTAACAATGCCTTCAACGCGCTTCACGTTTTCCGGGTTCGCTGCACGGCCTGGCTCAATCAGTTCAACCTGCGCATTATCCAGCGTCTGAATGGTCTCTTTCACTGAGGCCATCAGCGGGAAACTGGTCAGCTCTTTTTCTTTCTTCGCCAGATCGCTGGCTTTCATGGTGTATGGCTCACTGGTGGTCGCTTGCAGCGAGGCAGCCTGTGCCATAAAGGGAGCTACGCATGCTCCGGCAACGAGCACACTTAGTAACGTCCTTTTGTTCATTTCCGATTCCTGTTAATTGAAGTTAAAATTAAAATCCCGGTTTATGTATTAATCCATTAATACATAAACCACAGACAGCTGTTTTTTCTTTTCGAAGAACACCCTGAGGAATTCTTCAAAAATAAAAAACATTAATATTGTGCAGCTAATTTTAATTGCTGATATTTTTTCCAGACTTTATGGGCATAGACCATACGCTGCGGATAATTCTCTTTTTTTAAACCTGCGTTATACGCGCCGACAGCCTCCCAGTTATAGCCATAGACCTTAATCATTCCGGACAGAATGGAAGCGCCGACCATGATGGAGGTACAGGGCTCGGTCATCAGTCTGCGTTCATCAATACCTCTGGTCTCCAGTTCCGTAAAATGTGAGCTGTTAATTTGCATCAACCCAACATCACGCGTGCCATCATGATTTTGTCCCACCGCATACGGATTCATACCGGATTCGACATTGGCTATGGCATACAATAAATACGGGTCGACATGATAATAACGTGCCGCGTTATCCCAACAGTTTGCCAGTGCGCTTTGGCTTATTATTAATAACAACAAAAGGATCTTTTTCATTTTTACCTGCTGACAGTTTCGGTTATTTCTCCCTACCAACATCCTGTAAAATGAATTTTTCATCACTCCCCCTTCGTGAGGGGGAGTGATTATCGGGTTAGATTATTTGCAATCTGTTGATGCGCCTTCTTTCACCCATACGTCGCTATTAGCCGGGTTATCGCCACGGGTCCACCATTTGGCACGGTAAACGTTACCCTGGTAAGTGGTGGTTTCACCGCCGTTGTAGACCAGGTCAGAACGCCAGTTCATCTTCACATTGCTCACCAGTTCCCAGGCATCCACACCGAAGCCAGGTTTGTTACCTTGCGTCCAGTATTTCGCTTTCCACACCAGGTGGTCGGCACTCACGGTGTCGCCATTGTTGTAGATTTTGCTGGCATCCCATGCAGCATATTTGCTGGCGTTAGCATCGACTGGCGCGTCGCAGCTACCGGTTGCCGTGCCTTCATCCGAAGGAGGTGTCACTTCATCAGACGGAGGGGTCACTTCATCAGCAGGCGGGGTGACGTCAGCAGGTTTAGGATTCACCGTGACCTGCACGTTAGACTGCACGCTGGTTTTACCATCGCTTACGACGACACTCAGGGTGTAAGTCGAGGCGGAGGTCACATCTGGCGCAGTGATATTCACGTTCGCCGTATCAGTCCCGGTCGCGTGCATATCCGCCGGAACGCTCCAGGCGTAGGTCAGTGCATCACCGTCTGGATCCGCAGCCTGCGCGTGCAGCGCATAGGTTTCACCTGCCTGCAGCGTCACTGCTTCCATTGGGTTCACAACCGGTGCCTGGTTCGCTTTTGGTGCTTTGTTTACAACCTGCACATCAATCGCGTTGCTCAGTCCTTTCGCGTCAGTCACGGTCAGGCGGAATGCCATCGTCTGATCGCTGGTCACCGCAGCCACGTTGAAGGTGGCTTTCGCTTTGGTGCTGTTGGTGAGCGTCACCGATGGGCCAGAAATCTGGGTCCACTTATAGGTGATTGCATCGCCATCCGGATCGCTGGAAGCAGACCCGTCGAGCGTTACGGTCGCCGGGCCAGAGACGTAAAGATCGGTCGAGGAAGCAATCGGCGCATGGTTGGTGACAACAGGTTCAACCGGGGTTGAACTACCGCCCAGCAGGCTTTCATTCATGGCGTTCAGAATGTCGCCGTTATCTGAGTCAATGGACCAGGAGAACAGACCGCCCAGCTGATTCGCCATAACATACTTGCCTTTTGCGGCAGCAGAACGCGCATCTTCATAAGTGATCAGGTCGCCAGTGGATTTATTGAAGACGTACGGTGCTTCCGCGTCTGCGTCGTAACCGTATTCCCAACCCGGCTTGCCTTTGTACTCATTCACAATCTGACGGTAGTCAACCACGCCCGGTTCCCAGGTCCCTTTCACCTTGCCGGTGGCGGTGCCAGTGAACGGATTGTTGCCGGTGTAACCATGAACCCCCGTCCAGCCGCGGCCGTACATGGCGGTTCCCACCACAATCTTGCCAGGCTGTACGCCCTGCTGCAGCAGCGCGTTAACGCCGTTTTCGGTGGTGTAGTTTGTGTCCGGACGCCATGCAGGTGCTTTCAGCGCAGCCTGGTGACCCAACTCTGTATTGCTCCAGCCGCCGTAGAAGTCATAGCTCACCAGGAAGATGTGATCGAGATACTGCTGTGTGGTGGTGTAATCCACGTCTTCGATCTTATCTTTGCCGGAACCGATCGCGGTGGTCAGTTCATAAGTACGGCCAGTTTCGCTGGAGAGTTCGTTCAGCATCGTGCGCAAATCATGCATCAGCGCGGTATACGTCGCTTTATCCTGCTGCGGATTACCCAGTGCCGTGTTCTCACCGCCGCCGCCCGGGAATTCCCAGTCGATATCCACACCGTCAAAGAATTTCCAGGTTTGCAGGAACTCTTTCACCGATGCCACGAAGCGGGAGCGAATAGCAGGGTTGTTCATCTGGAAGAACGGATCGGAGAGGGTCCAGCCACCGATAGATGGCAGTACTTTCAGCCCTGGATGTGCTTTTTTCAGCGCCATCAACTGACCAAAGTTACCTTTGTAGGGGTCATCCCAGCCAGAAACGCCGGCCTGTGGTTTTTGCAGCGCCGCCCACGGATCGTGAATGGCAACGGTATAATCCGGACGACCGTTACAGGCACGTTGCAACGCCTGGAAGCTGTTACCCCCTTCGATGGTTTTCAGGCTGTCGTTGATGCCGTCACCGCCACAGATTGGAATGAAGCCATACAGAATATGGTTCAGGTTAGCCGCCGGGATTTTATCGACCTGGAAGTTACGGTCATAGACGCCCCATTCCGGGAAGTAAGCCCCAACCACTTTGTCAGTATGCTGAGCAAAGGTCTTGTTGTTTTCCTTCATGGTAGTATTGAGAGGAAGCAAGTGGCTACCGTCGGTATCCGCGACAATAATCAGCTTGCTGGCGCTTTTGCTACAACCGCTGGTGTTACAGAGCTCTACCTGCTCCTGGTAACGTCCGCCTTTTTTCACCTTGAAGGTGGCAGAGCCTGATGCGCTGCCCGCACCGGTCCAGACGGTTTGGCCGTCCAGCAGCACCTTCGCGGACGTCGGTGCATCACCGCTCCAGACGTTCCACTCCACTTTTACATCCACGCCGTCTTTATGTACTTTGACAAGGCTGTTGTAATCCTGTGCTGCCTGATCGACTTCAACAAGGGCAAATTTGTCATTACCGTAGCCGATCGTCGGTGTACCCGGTGCTGCAGCAAATGCGGAACTGGTTGCCGCCGCAATAAAGAGCGCCAGATATTTAGGCTTCATAAATTTCATTTTTATTTCCTGATAAATTTATTCGTAACGTTAATCATCCATGTCTTCCTTGAGAACATGGAGCTTTTTGCGTAATGCGTATTTAACCAATCTGAAAACCGAGAAAAAAAACGTTTTTGCTGCGTTGTATTCCTCCATAAAAAGATACAAGCCCCAATTCCGTGTAGCTTATATCCCTTACGATACACTGGGCGCAAAGAGACGTCCTTCTCTTCCACCGTCAAAAAAATTTATAAAAAAACTTGACCTGAATATTTAAAAAATGAAAGCAAACTGCTGACTAATAAACACCACTATTCCAGCAAATGAGAGATACGGCCCGAAAGAAATCGTGAGGTTATTTTTATTTAAATTAAATAACGTGAAATAGCCGACAATACCGCTCAACGCTGCTACTAATTCAAGTACAGGCAACGACTGCCAGCCGCACCAGGCCCCTAAGGCCGCCAGCAGCTTAAAATCGCCGTACCCCAGACCTTCCCGCCCGGTTGTCAGGCGAAACGCCCAATAAAGTAACCAGAGCGACAGGTAACCCGCCACGGCACCGAACAGCGCATCCCGTAAGGGCAACCGGTGGTCAAAAGCATGGAGCAGCAATCCCGTCCAGAGCAGCGGCTGGGTCAGGCAATCCGGCAGCAGTTGATAGCGCCAGTCGATCATGGTCAGCGGCAATAAAAAAGCGGCCAGCAGCCAAAGGGAAAACAATGCCTGTACGTACGGCATACACCAGGCTGTAATACCAAAAAAAAGTGCAGATAAAAGTTCGATTAAAAATATCCGCAATGGGATGGCGGTGTGGCAGCTTCGACAGCGTCCGCGTAAAACAAGCCAGCTGACCAGCGGGATATTCTCCCAGGCGGCAAGCGTGTGCTGGCATACCGGGCAGTGCGAGGCTGGGAACAGCAAATTGCCACTGCCTTCCTCTTCCATCACCATGCCAGGTACGCGCTCGGCGACGACGCCAAGAAAACTCCCCACAATGCTGCCCAATATCGCACTCATTGCCGGGAACCCCACAGGCCAGGTATCCCGCATCAGCGCGAAAGTATTCATGCGGTTTTGCTCCAGGTGAGCTGTATTTCTGCTTTCACATCGCTGAGGTGATCGACCGGTGTGAGGTTCATTTTTTGCAGTCTGACACCGGATGTCTGGTTAATTTCCCGCAGCCAGCTTTTTAATTCGTAGACGTTAACGCGACTAACCACGAACGATAATGTTTGTCCATCCTGACGCACATCGGTCAGAGAGAGATTAATTTCATGTGCGCTATTTTCCACCACCGTGCGCGGATTGTTTGTTTTAACAACCTGAACCGGAAGGTGGTTTTTATTTATTTCGCTGCGCATCCAGTTCAGCGTCTCTTTTTGTCTGGTGAGCGTGGCTTTACTATTTTGAATCATATTATCCAGAGGAATAACACCTGCATAATATATAGCGCCCCCCAATACGGTAATAGCACATATTTTCAGGATGGTTTTTTCTCTGGCGCTGTAATGCTGGTAACGAGACTTGAGCTGTGCGATTCGCGCTTTCATTTATATTTCCCGGCGATCATAGCGGTATAAGGAGCAGACGTAGAAACAGGCTGCAGGGTGAAATCAAAATTTTCACCCGCCTGATTCACAAACGTCTGCAATGCAGTTTGGCTTTGCGAACTGACGCTCAGCGTCAGCGAGTTTTGCCGGGCATCGTATTCGAGCAGAGAGATCTCCATTCCCGGTACGGCCTGTCTGGCTTTTTCCAGTTCGTCCAGTTGCAGAAATACGCCTTTACTCTGTTTTTTCATGTTTTGACCAAAGTGATATTTGATATTGGTCTGCTGACGCATACTGGGGAAATGATGCTGATAAACCTGAAGGATCTCCTGCTGAACCTGATTTTCCTGTTGCACCAGCATCCATGCCATGGCGATCCGCGGGCCCAGTAACAGGCCAAGAGAGAGCAGGCCCGCTGCGGCCATCGCCGTTTTGATGCTCTTCGCGGCTTTACCCGTGCTCGCTTTCGCGCTGAACTGACCATGCAGGAGCGTGACGCGGCAGGTTTGCCACTGCGGCTGGATCAACATCAGTGGATGCTGCCAGGGTTGCACGGTATCGACGTCAACATCGGCAGGCGTTTCCCCGTAACAGCACACCTCCCCCTCTCCCGCTTTCTGCAGTAAAAGGGGCAACAGGCCCGGCGCTATTTCGCAGGCGGCATGCGGCGATGAACGCAGCCAGTAACCATTGTCCATGGCGACAAGCGTGCTTCCGCCTGCCGTTGCGGGCAGCAGCCAGGCATCCGGCAGCGCCTGTATGACCTTCAAACCGGCTTCCTGGCAGCGGGTTAACCACCCGCGCAGACAATCGGCGTCGATGGCTACGGCGTCAACCTCGGCACCCTTTTTGTTAAGCACCGTCCAGTGAAGGTTGTCCACATCACCCATCAGCGTCTCTTCCGCCATCCACGAGAACGCCGTCGCCTGCGAGGCGACTTTCTTCGGCAGCGTAAAATGGCGGAAGATCATGTTGCTCGCGGGCAGCAGCAGACAAACACGGGCTGCCAGAGGATGCTCCACCAGTGCGTCCAGGCTATCCACTACCTCAACCTGTTCGCTGCCGGAGAGACACCACATTATTTTCCCGTCCTCGCGGCTGTCGGGACGAACAAAAAGTACCTGTTTCATAGCGTTCAACTTTTCTTATTCAATCATTCGGTAACGACGTTGCCACGTCACGATCTCGCCAGCCTCACTGTTGACCTGAAGCTGGCTCACCACGCGAAGCGTTAATTCATCGGTATTGCCGGTATAATTGACGCGGAAATACCGGCTATTGGTTGAGAAGAACTCAGCCACCTGCGGGAGATCGTCCTTTAGCTGTGGGAAGGCCCGTTCCAGCGCTTTGCTGAACGCTTCCATATTTTCCCAGCCAGTTTCAGGGCGCGATTCAATCAGGCGCAGGGCGTCATCTTCGGTCATTTTTCCGGGGAACATTGCGGCCAGTAAGGACGCATGCGCCGGTTTCAGCGTGTTCACATCCACCTTGCTGGCGGAGTCCGGTAATGCGCATAACAGCTTGTTCACCTTCGGGTATGCCGTTGCCGGAAATGCCGGCAGCAGCGTAATCTCCGCAATCGTGCGCATCATCTGGTTCGCCGGTTGTCGGGCGGGCACCACGCCAGCCCAGGCATCGGTCTCGGTACCCTCTTTGGCCGTCGTCGTATCGCCATCGAGATAGTCCACCAGCTGTTGATACACCTCTTCTGCCGTGTTGTGACTCAGGCCACTCTCTGTCAGAAGCTGTTCAACAATCTGCTCTTTACGCGATTTTTCCGGCGTGACAGGCACATTTTGCCCTTGCGCAATTTTCTCAGCGGCCAGCAGGTTATTAACGTTAAAACAGTCCTGCGCGTCTTCTATCTGGCTGACGACCGTATAGTCTTCCCCGCGTGTTTCCAGCGGTTGATGCCAGTCGCCCTCAAGCGTGAGGGCTTTACTCTCGCCGCTGGCGTCGGCTTGCAGTCGGTCTTTCACCACCTTCTCCTGCGCCTGCATCGCCCAGCGCAGCTGCTGCTGGCTCACCTGGTAATGCGTTTTTTGCAGGTTGCGGCAAAATTGCTGGCTGATTTTAGCGGCCAGCGCCGACATCATGACCAGCAGGATCAACACCACCAGCAGGGCCACCCCTTTCTGTTTGCGTAATACACTCATGATGTTGCTTCCGGTGCCGCTGGCGACACAGGCGACGCAGCTTCCGGCAGATCGCCCGGGGTCGTAAACACCCAGCGCCAGGTATCACCGTTTTCCATGGTCAGCGTCAGTTCTACGCCGTCCGGCAGATGCGCCGGGTCGCTCCAGCTTTTCAGCCAGCCCTGATGGTAAAAACGCCACTGCAGGGATTTCACCTCGCTGACAATCGGCACCTCGTCGGGTTTGGCGTCCGCCGGGCCGTCAATCACCGGCCAGACGTCGCGATACAGGCGCCCCTCTTCCAGCCGCCAGCGCACGCGCTCCAGTTGTACCGTTCCGCTCACGCCGTTCAGGGTGGTCAGTTCAAGCACATCACCAACCTGACGAAACCGATCCGGCTCGTTACGCGGGGCGCGCGCCTGAAGCTGGTAGAAATCACGCACCATCAGGTTCCAGGCCCGCTGAAGCTGATTGAGCTTCGCCGCGCTGGCATCGGTGGCCGAGCTGGTACGCATCGCGCCGTCCAGAATTTGCCAGGCCAGGGTGCTGATCACCGCAAAGATGGTCAGCGCAATCATGATCTCCAGCAGGGTAAATCCGCGCTGGCGTCGGGTTTTCTTCACTTGCTCTCTCCCGGCCCAATGATTTGCAGTGAGATTACCGGCTGGCTGTCGTCGCCTTCCGCATACACGCGGATGGCGTTAGCCCAGCTGTTGTCGGCGGTTTTGACCCGCTGCTTGCGCCAGTTCCAGCTGCGTCCGCCCATGATTTCCGTTCCCTGCTGCTCAGCATCCGGGAAGTCGGTTTTCGCGAGCTGCGCTTCCGCCAGCTGGTTCTCGGCAACCCAGCTCGCCTGCAATGTGTCGGCCAGACCATGGGTGAAACGCACGTTCAGGGAGACCGAGTTCATCAGCGCCAGTGCGGCAGTCGAGAAGATGACCAGCGCGACCATCACCTCCAGCAGCGTCATGCCCTTTTGCTTAGCGTTGCCTTTAGTCATCGTTTTCTACCGATACCGGGGCCGCACCTTGCGACACCACGCGAAAATGGTGCTGTTTGTCGTCGCTTTGCAGCGTCAGCGTGAAGCGGCTGATTTCACCATCCGGCAAAAAGAGCACCTGCGGCTCGGAGGCGACCGTGGCGGCAAGGCGCTGCGGCGAGAGCGAAACGTGCATCTCCTCAGGGAAATCGCCTTTGGTGGTAATACGACCTGCGGATAACGGTACCCAGTGCCGCTCGCCGTTTTTATCGTCGAGCGTCACCAGCTGATAGTTATCCGTGGTTAGCACCAGCCCGACGATATTTCCGTCCATCACCGCACGGTCTGAACCATAATCAACGAGGGCTTTTAATTGCTGGCCAAATATATCCGCACCGCTGCGTGAAGGTATTGTTGACACCACCATCATGGCGCAACTGGCAAATATCACCAGCGCCAGAATAATTTCCAGCAACGTAAAGCCGCGTTGATTTTTCATTATTTCTCTTTCTTATCCAGAGACCAGTTCGTAATATCATCGGCGGTATTGGCTTCACCGTCAGGCCCTGCCGAGAAGACATCGACCGCACCGTGTTCGCCCGGGCTCACCAGAATATACTCTCCGCCCCATGGGTCCTGCGGCAGGCGACGAATATAGCCGTCAGCACGGTAGCCGTTCGGGATGGGTGCGATTTCAGGTTTAGTCACCAGCGCCTGCAAACCCTGTTCCGTTGTCGGATAACGGTGGTTATCCAGCTTATACATATCCAGGGAGCCTTCGAGCGCGACAATATCGCTGGTCGCTTTTTGGGTATCGGCCTTTTCTTTATTTCCCATTAAGTTTGGCACCACCATACTCGCTAACACACCGAGAATAACAATAACCACCATTAATTCGAGCAAAGTAAACCCCGCCTGGCGTGCCAGGTGTTTTCTTTTCTTAGCCATGTTTTAACCTACCATATTATTAAGTTGCAGAAGCGGTTGTAATATTGACAGCACGATGAATAAAACAATCGTTGCCATGGATACCACCAGTGCCGGTTCAAATACCGACAGCGTTAACGTAATTCGATGCTGTAATGCTGATTCCTGGTTTTCCGCCGCGCGATCCATTAAATTGCCTAATTCGCCGCTCTCTTCGCCGGAGGCAATCATATACAGCATGGTCGGCGGGAATAATTTCGCCTGTTCCAGCGCGGCATACAGCGACGCCCCCTGGCGCACGGTATCTGCTGCCTGCTCCAGCACCTGCCGGGCATAGAGGTTTTCAATGCCGTCCATCGCGATATACATCCCTTCCAGTAACGGCACGCTGCTGGCCTGAAGAATACTTAAGGTACGGATATAACGGGCGCTGTTAATGGCGCACACCAGCTTTTTAACTGGCGATCCGTTGACCAGCCAGTGGTTCCATTTGAAACGGTTTTTGGTATGTCTGAGCCAGGCCTTAAAGCTGACGAATCCACCGCCCAGCACGCCGACAATGTAGATGCCGTAGGCCTGCAGGAAATCACTCACCGCAATCAGCGTCCGGGTGGTGATCGGCAGTTGCTGCTTCATGTGGGTGAACTGTTCAATCACCTGCGGCACCACCGCCACCAGCAGAATGCTGATGACCGCGATGGCCACCACCGTCAGGGTGATGGGGTAGACCATCGCCTGCGTCAGCTTGCTTTTCATCTTCTGACGCTGCTCGTTGTACTCGGCCAGCTTCTCCAGCACATCGCCCAGGTGGCCGGTCTTTTCACCAGCCATCACCAGCGTGCAGTAGAGTTTGTCGAAGGTGCGCGGAAACTGGCTGAAGGCGTCAAAGAGCGTGTGTCCCTCCACTACCTTCTCGCGGATCTCCACCACCATCGCCGCCAGCTTTTTGTCTTCCGTCTGCTTCGAGATTGCTTTCAGCGCGCTCTCCAGCGGCAGCGCGGCGTTGACCAGCGTGGAGAGCTGGCGGGTAAACATCGACAGCACCGGGGTGGAGAGCTTTGTCCCCGTTTTCGTTTTTCCGGCTGACGCTGCTTCACGGGTCTCGGTAATGCTGACGGGCATCAGCTTTTGCTCGCGCAACATCTGGCGAACCTGCTTCTGCCCTTCGGCCTGCAACGCGCCACGCACGGTTTTGCCCGCGACATCCGTTGCCGTCCAGGCGTAGAAGGCCATTACGCATCCCCTCCACGCTCGGCGGTCACCCGCATCACCTCTTCGAGAGACGTTACGCCGCCGATCACTTTCAACAGTCCGTTTTCACGCAGGCTGTAGGCCTGCTTAAAGAGCTGTGTCTCGATGGACATTTCGTCTTTATCTTCATGAATGGCGCGGCGCATAGTGCTGTCCACCACCAGGAATTCATGAATACCGGCCCGGCCCTGATAGCCGCTCTGGCGGCAGTGCTCGCACCCTACCGCGCGATAGATCGTTTTGGGTGGCGTCTCCATAAAACTGAACAACGCCTTTTCATTGTCATCCAGCGGACTGGTGGTTCGGCAGTGAGAACACAACCGACGCACCAGACGCTGGGCAATGACACCGAGTAACGATGAACCGATTAAAAAGGACTCCAGCCCCATATCCCGCAGACGGGTAATCGCCCCTGCGGCACTGTTGGTGTGCAGCGTAGACATGACCAGGTGACCGGTCAGCGATGCCTGCACCGCAATTTGCGCGGTCTCACCATCACGAATTTCCCCAATCATCACCACGTCCGGGTCCTGACGCAGAATTGCGCGCAGTCCGCGGGCAAAGGTCATGTCCACGCGCGGGTTAACCTGCGTCTGCCCCACCCCTTCCAGCTCGTATTCAATCGGATCTTCAACGGTCAGAATATTGCGTTCATGGCCGTTCAGCGCCGACAGAATGGCGTACAGGGTGGTACTTTTACCGGAACCCGTTGGCCCGGTGACCAGGATAATGCCGTGCGGACGGTCAATCAGCCCTTTTAACTTCTCCAGCTCTTCATCAATCAGCCCCAGCTTGTTGATGTCGGGCTTGAGATTGCTTTTATCGAGCAGACGCATTACCACGCGCTCGCCATACTGAGATGGAATGGTCGACACACGCACGTCAATCGCCTTACGACCAATGCGCAGGGAGATACGGCCATCCTGCGGCAGGCGCTTCTCGGCGATGTCGAGTTTTGACATGACTTTAATACGCGACACCAGCAGCGGCGCGAGTTTACGCGCGGGTTGCAACACCGGGCGCAGTACGCCGTCGACGCGGAAGCGAATACTCAGCGTGCGCTCAAAAGTTTCGATATGAATATCTGACGCACCGTCCTTGACCGCCTCGCCGAGAATGGCGTTGATCAGGCGGATCACCGGGGAGTTTTCGTCGTTATCGAGCAGATCTTCGTTATCCGGGATCTCCTCGGTTAACGCCATCAGATCGATATCCGCATCCATATCGTCCACCAGTTGCTGAGACACGCCGCTGCTCTGCTGCCAGATTTTAGCCAGCATCTCATCGAAGGCGTCAGACGTCAGGGTTACCGGAACGAACGCGCGCCCCAGCACCCGGTGTACCTCCAGCAGGGCAAAAGCCGGGGTGTCATCACGGATATAGACATCATTGTTGTAAAATAAAACGCCATTATCTTTCGCGTAGCTGCTGCTACACAGAGTTTTACCCAGCTCGTCCACGTTATGCCTCCCTTACTCTTTAAACGGGTTGCGGGAGGCAGAGGGCAATGCAGGCAACACCGCATTATCGGTTGGCTCAACGATACCGAGCTTTTTCTCTTCCACGCGCTGCTGCTGACGAGCGCGGATTTGGTCATATTTCTCTTTCGACGCCGCACTGTAGTTATCGTCGTCACGCAGGACGGTGGTATGGATGAATACCATCAGGTTGCGTTTGGACGTATCCTGCGAGGTGTAGCGGAACAGCTGACCGACCAGCGGGATATCGCCGAGCAGCGGCACTTTGGAAACCGACTGTTTGGTGACGTTTTCCATCAGTCCGCCAAGCACCACCGTCTGCCCACTGTGCACCATCACTTCGTTGTTGATGGTACGGGTGTTGAAGGTTGGGCCGAGGCTGGCGTCTTCCGTTGCACTGTTGTCGACACTTGACACTTCCTGCTCGATCTTCAGATGGATCATGTCCCCGTCGTTGATTTGCGGCACAATCTTCAGCTTGGTACCGACCGTCTTACGCTCAACAGAGTTAAAGACGTTGTCACCACTGGTGGTCTGCGAACCGGAAAGCACCGGCACATCCTGACCCACGTTGAACGACGCTTCTTTGTTATCCAGCGTGACCACGCTTGGGGTCGAAAGAATGTCATTTTTGCCATCGGTTGAGAGCGCGGTCATCAGGGCCCCGAAATCACCGTTAAAGAATCCTGTCGCCAGGCCAGTGAAACTCGCCCCTTTCATCACGCCATTTTTCACCTGGCTGATGGGCAGCCCGGTGGAGCCGAACTGCACACCACCGTGCTTACTGGTCCACTGCACGCCGAGGTCCAGTCCGTTACCGTCCTGCACCTCAGCAATGATCGCTTCTACCAGTACCTGCGGACGGCGGATGTCGAGCTTGTCGATCACCTTCTCCAGAGAGTTCATCACGTTAGGCTGCGCGGTGATCACCAGCGAGTTGGTTGCCTCATCAGCGGTAATATTCAGATCGCTTGTCGCAGTAGCGGTTTTCGCCTTAGGCGTGCCCGCTTTATCTTTCAGCTGTTCGCCAATACCGGTAAGCACCGGAACCACTTTCGTGGCACTGGCATACTTGAGATAGAAGACTCGGGTGTTACCCTCGTTGTTCTGCTCGCGATCCAGTTGATGAATGAGGGAACGGGTACGCATCCGCGCATCTTCCGAACCGCTGATCACCAGACTATTCGTTTCGTCATCCGCCACCACTTTGGTAGCCAGTTGCGGCGCGTTTTGCCCTTTCTGCTCTTCGTTGTTGAGGTTGTTCAACATGTCTGAGAGCTCCTTCGCGGACGCAAAGCGCAGCGGCACAATCTCACGACGCTGAACCCCGTCTTTATCCACGCGCTGAACCAGATCCACCAGGCGGTTCACCACAGAGGCTTTACCGGTTAACAGCAGCACGTTGGAGGGCTCGAAATGGACCACGTTCCCGATGCCGGTGGCATCGTTGAGCTGACGCAGCAGCGGAGCCAGTTCACGTACTGGCACATTTTCCATGCGCACCACGCGAGTGATGATCTCATCACCCTTGCCCGGATTTTTGCTGTCTGCCAGCGGTGCACCGGCGGTGCGGGCTACGCTTGAACGCACCACTTTGACCATGCCGTTGTCCATCGGGATCACCGACAGCCCGTACAAATCCAGCACGCTCAGAAAGAACTGGTAATACTCATCTTCCGTCAGCACGTTGTAGGTTCTGACCGACACCGTGCCCTGAACGGACGGGTCGACGAGAATGGTTTTATTAAGATTGCGGCCAACCGTATCAATAAACTCGCGGATATCGGTATTTTTAAAGCTCGCGCTAAAGTTGGCTGCAAGCAGCGAACTCGAATATAACGACAATGCGGTCAGCGCCACGCACGCCCAGGGAAATTTCTTCATGTCTGTACACTTGTTAATTGTTTAGAACATTAACCCGAATATTTTCAAGGTGAGCGTGACGTCTGACGACGACCTCCGCTTCTTTCATTTTCGACCAACTGGCAATAATACTTTTTGCCTTTGCTTGATCGGTCATATCGACTGAGTTCACTTCTACTGCCACATCCCCTTTTTTCAACCCTGAATGGCTGTAGAAGGTGGAAGCATCCTTTGGATTAATGTTATAGCCTTCCAGTTGCCCCTTTTCGATTATTGGTTTTAACACCAGATAATCATCCAGATGCACATTGTCCGCACCTGCATCTTTCGTCGAATGGGTTACCGGGCCGTTGTCAACGCCGCCCTTAAAATAATCAGGTTTATTTAAAGCCAGTACCTGCGTAGCACCTTCGTAATTAACCACCACATTATCTTTGTTAATTTCCTGAATATAGGCATCGTTAAATCCGGCCAGTGGCTCACCTTCGCGGTAACTCTTTTGACCACCGGGTGTTTTGATGACGGCGAAGGAAAGCCAGGTATCATCACTGCGTACGATGCCTTCAATTTCCGCAGCCAGAGGGGCTTTGACTGCCGCAGGTAAGTTATCCTGACGTACAGCAGCGGCGAAAAGTGTGAATGTCTTTTCTTCACGAGGATTTTTCGCTGGCTGCACATCAGAATTAACCAACTTATTCGTCACTTTTTTATAATCTTTAAACGTCCGATACCCTTGCTGGCCGCAAAAAATTAACAGCACAAACATAATGCAAGGCGTTATCCACCGAGACAGATATGAGAACCTCATTTTTCATCTGGCCTTTAGCAAAGCGAAAATAAGCAGCATCACACTGCACTAATATGTGTGGAAAGCGTAATACCTCGCGATAAATACGACCACTGGCTTTGCCGCTAACTTTCATGAAAAAACATATTGACCGTATAAAATTCAGATGTTAGGTATCGACAGCAGGATATTTTTACCCTGTGTATAAATTGCCCCCTCGGTGGCGTTGCTTTACTTTCTCGTCCTGTTGCTATTCAATCAGAGACGGTAAGTCGTTATGTATCAGAGCCACTTTAATTTTAAAAATCCGCCCTTTCGGAAGATCACTCGTTTATCCGGGGATTTTCTGGTGCCTTATCATCAGGACGTTTTCAACCTGCTGAAAGAGAAAACCCAGCTGGCGGGAATTACGGGGCTCTTTTCTGACGATCTCCCGCTGCTGGGCCAGTTCAGCGATGCCCTGAAATCTGCTAACCCTAATGTTCTTGCCATCAACGCGTTCCCAAAACTGAGTGCCAGTAGCCTGCTGTATAAGCTCAACCCGGGAACGAAAGAGAACAAGAACCGGATTCAGGCGGTAGATGCGGTGTTGCACCAGTGGCAAGGCGGTAAAACCAGGTCGAAAGTGCTGGTGATCGCCCACACCGAAGCCATGAAAGACACCTGCCGGGAGGTGCTGGCTCTGTTGCTCACGCGCGCCCAGGAGATGGAGTTTGCTCTTTCCATCGTGCTGATGGGCACAACAGCTCAGGAAGCTGTCCTGATGCAGCAATCTGTGTTGCGGGAATATACGCATACCCATCACACGTTGCGCTCACTCACCTGCCGGGAATATCTCAACTACGTGCAGGCGCAGTGTGACGAACAGGGATGCGAGAACTCACCGTTAACCCCGGCCCGCGTGCGTAAAATGCATGCCCTGACCAAAGGGAATATCAGCAAGCTGAATGAACTGGCGCACCTCGCGATGCTTGCCGCCTGGACCGAGCGTGCAAGCCAGGTCAGCCCACGTCATTTACGCCTGGCCGCGGGAGAAGTCCTGCCCGGGAAAAATTACGGTAAGCGCCTGGCTACCGTGGGATTATTCGCGTCTGTGCTATTCGCTGCCTGCGGCTGGTATTTCAGCTCAGCGATGACGGCACGCCTTCCGATTCAGCTGCCGGTTCCTGTAAGCTGGCGGCATCAGACGCCAAAAGTTCAGGCGCCTGTTGTGCCGGTTATCGATAACGAAATGATCACCCCGTCAGATGCCATGCATCAGCTCTACCTGATGTGGGGTTATGACGCCTCGGCGGACGATGCTCTGTGTCAAAACGCCGCGAAGGTGAACCTGATGTGTAAACAGGGAAATGCCTCACTGGAGGCGCTGGCACAGGAGGGCTATCCGTGGATCAGTGAACTGAAAACGGGTAACCACCTCAATTATGCCGTGGTCGCCCGCGTCGGAGAGACCTCAATCGACCTGCTGATGAACAACCGCACCTGGCAGGTGAGCCGCAACTGGTTTAAGCAACACGCGACCGGAAACTACACCCAACTGCACAGCCTGACGCCAGAAGGTAAAGACGCGATCGGCGCCGCCAGCGACAGTAAAGATATGACCTGGCTTGACCAGCAGTTGAGCCAGGCCCTTGCCCAACCGGAAACCCACTCTCAAACCTGGACGACGGAAATGATGAAACGCACCCGCGAGTTCCAGCAAAAAATGCATCTGCATGTGGATGGTATTCCCGGGGAAGAGACGTTGATGCAGTTGATGCGCGTAACCAATACCACGCCGAGCGTATTGATTCAGACCACTCAAACGCAGGAGGGGCGTTCCTGATGTCTACCATCTGTCTTGCGGCTCAGCGCAGCTACACAACCGGGGAGGCGGTGTGGTTTTCGTATCGTTTCCCCCACCTGAGAACAATATTCACCAACACCGTCGTATGGATGGTGAGTCTGTGTGCCATGCTGATGGCGGGACTGTACACGCATACCTACTGGAACCTACGTCATCCCGCACCGGAACTGGCAAAAAAAGTCAGCGTAGTAAAACCCGAGACGCAGATTTCAGATATGCACTATGTGTATGTGAGTAAGCCGTTCCCGCATCCGGAGCCGAAACCTGCGCCAGTACACCATGATATTCCTGCCATGCAGGATCTTCCCATTAACAGCGATGATGCCGACTGGCAGCAGGCACCTCAGGGTACGGAACCGCACGATACGTCGCGGGATACGTTACCCGGAACTGAAGCTCACGATGTTTCGCCCGCCAGCACAGACACAAATAATTCATCGTTAACCGAGTTGTTTAAGCAGGCGTTAAAAGAACAAGAACAGGATTACTCGCACGGAAAAATTCCCGCGCCGCCAGTTGACGAAACGCAGGAGAATTCACAGTCTGGTGTATTACATAAAGCAGATACCCGATCGCCTTTGAGTCAGAAAGGCGATCGGCTGGAATAATTAATATTTCTCAGGCAACGTTGCCATATTAAGGAGACGCCCCTTTTCCACGACAATATACTGACCTTTTTTCAGGTCGGAGAGAATTTTAATGATGGTACTACGCGCCAGATTGGTGTACTCCTGAATATAATCATAAACATTAATATCACGTTGATGATGAATAATCAGTTCATTAATTTCGTACAGGAATTCGCGTACGACTGAATAGGCACTGCGGGCAACCAACACATCGTCTCGTTTGCTCAGCATACAAATGTACCAGGAGAGGACTTTAGTCAGTTCCGGCCATAAGTTGTTTTCAGTCATTAGCTGGGCGAAAACCTCTTTTTTAATTGAGCGCACCACGGTATTGGCACGAACGAGGCCATACATGTGCGTTGCGTTGTAGTACATGGCAGAGAGACCAAAAATGCACTGGCCCGTCACAGTGAACATACACAGCTCGTCGGATTCACGGCGGAACTCAACTTCGCCGCTGACGATAATATGAATATACTGTGAATCAGAGGTCGATATTTTTTGCCATTTCTTTAAGGTTCTTTCTTCAAAACCTGACGTTGCAGAGATAATGGTTTCCATTTCATGCTGCGGACGTAATTTTTTCGCATAGATGCTTAACATTATTATACCCGATTTAAGATGTGAAATTTAAAAAGCAAGACTAAGGTATAAAACCTTAACCTTTTAATATTTTCCTGATGATATTCTCAAGGAGAAAATAAAGGACGAGTACGTTATATTTATTTGCTGCATTACTTAGCAAGCTATGTGTCTATCTTAAATCCGGATAATTTTAAGTCAATTAACTAAAAATGAATTAAGTTTGTACTTAAGATTAATCTCAAGCAATTCAGCATAAACAGGCGCATTCGGGGGCAATCCGAAGGATTACCCCTGCCCGTATTTCTCTAGAAGTGCTTCTGCAATGGCCATCGTTTCGATATCCGCGACTCCGTTCCACAGATCGGGCCGGAAATGCATCTGGAAGACCATGATGATGCGTTTTTGCTGCGCCGGCGTACTGTCTGCCGGTACTTCATAGCCATAACGCGCAAGGAGATCGAGTAACGCGGGAGTATCCACCTGTTGATAGCGCGGACGCCCGTTCATATAGAACGCAACACGTGAGGGATCGGGCCATGCGCCGATGCCTTGCTGAGCCAGTTGCCGCCACGGAAACAACGGACCGGGGTCATCTTTACGCTGCGGCGCGATATCCGAATGGGCCACGACATTTTCAGGCCTGATGTTGTAGCGGGCAATAATGTCTTTGGCGAGCGGCACCAGCGCCGCGATCTGCGCAGGTTCAAAAGGAGTAAAGTGCTTAACGCCAGACGTCTTTTGCCAGCCACGGTTTTCCAGCTCAATGCCGACAGATGTATCATTGATACGGTTAGTACCCCGCCAGAAGCTAATGCCTGCATGCCAGGCCAGCTCGCTCTCGGGCACCAGTTGCCAGATGCGCGGTTTTCCTTTCGGTGCCGGTGGCTTTGCAGGGATCAAATAGTGAGAGCTGACGTTTTTATCCGTTAGCGTGGCGAGCGAGCTGTCAAAATCATCCGCGGTGTAGTGGATCACCAGCACCTTGATGCGCGGGTAAGCCGCCTGCGCCTGATGCCGGGTATCCAGCTCGTAGGCACCTTTATCAAT
Organism: Enterobacter sp. E1; assembly: GCF_016809815.1. Lineage (NCBI taxonomy): Bacteria > Pseudomonadati > Pseudomonadota > Gammaproteobacteria > Enterobacterales > Enterobacteriaceae > Enterobacter > Enterobacter sp. E1. The sequence continues at coordinate 658,777 of NZ_JAFBJM010000001.1, forward strand.
AATCCCTTTTTCAGCGGAGCACCCTGCCAGCAACAGCGCCAGCAGGAGCGCCGTAAGCGAACGCGTCATCGAAGAGTTTTCACCGCCGTACCGCTTACGCTCACCATCAGCATGCTGGCATCTTTCCCGACCGTTTCGTAGTCGATATCAATCCCCACGACCGCATCCGCGCCGAGGGCTTCCGCCTGCTCGCCGAGCTCTTTAAAGGCGATCTCGCGCGCTTTGCGCAGCTCTTTTTCGTATGCGCCAGAGCGTCCACCTACGATATCGCGGATGCCGGCAAAAAAGTCACGGAAGATGTTGGCACCGAGAATCGCTTCACCGGTGACCACACCGCAGTACTCGGTAATGGTCTGCCCTTCCAGGGTTGGCGTTGTTGAAAACTGCATATTTTATCTCCTTCTTTAGCGTTCAATGCCTTAGGCACAGCATTATCGGTTCGTTACGCTATGATTGAAAGGATAGTTAATAAATAAGGAAATCAACATGCGCTATTCTGCTTTAACACTTTTCGTGCCCTGCGCGCTGGTGCTCAGCGCCTGTACCACCACGGTCACGCCAGCCTTTAAGGATATCGGTACCCGCAGCGGCCCCTGTATTGATGGCGGCCCGGACACCGTGGCGCAGCAGTTCTATGATTATCGCATTCAGCACCGCAGCAACGATCTCACCGGCCTGCGCCCGTATCTGAGCGATGGGCTGGCAAAATTGCTGAACGACGCCACCCGCGATCCGCAGCACAACGCGCTGTTGAAATCCGATCCGTTCTCCAGCCGCGCCACGCTGCCTGACAGCGCCGAAGTGGCCAGCGCGTCAACTATTCCGAACACGGATGCGCGAAACATTCCGCTCCGCGTGAAGCTGACCCAGGGTACTCAGACCTGGCAGGATGAAGTGCTGATGATCCGTGAGGGTCAATGCTGGGCGGTGGACGACGTACGCTACGTCGGCGGCAGCGTTCATGCCCCGGCAGGCACGCTACGTCAGTCGATTGAAAACCGTTAAACCATCCGATACAAAATTGTAACCCCCGAAAAATGTGCGGCATTTCATTCGGAATGCCGACATTTATACTCGCCGACCTTGCCGTTCGCTATTTTGTGCTATGTTTAAGAGGAAATACGGGTTATATTTAACTTTTAACGCAGAAATATTGCATAACTATTCTGTCAACGGTACTATCTGCGGCCTCAATTGCTATAGATTGCCTGGATGAGTAAAGACTGCCCCGATGAGTATTAAACTAAACGGCATTAACTGCTTCTACGGCGCACACCAGGCGCTGTTTGACATCACGCTGAACTGCCCGGAAGGCGAAACGCTGGTTTTGCTTGGCCCAAGCGGTGCAGGTAAAAGCTCCCTTCTGCGTGTCCTTAATCTGCTTGAAATGCCACGTTCAGGTACGCTGGCAATCGCCGGTAACCATTTTGATTTCGCGAAAACTCCGTCAGATAAAGCGATTCGCGAACTGCGTCAAAACGTCGGCATGGTCTTCCAGCAATACAATCTCTGGCCGCATCTGACCGTGCTGCAAAACCTGATTGAAGCCCCGTGCCGCGTGCTGGGGTTAAGCAAAGATCAGGCGATTGCACGTGCCGAAAAACTGCTGGAGCGTCTGCGTCTTAAGCCATACAGCGACCGCTATCCGCTGCACCTTTCTGGTGGGCAACAACAGCGTGTGGCGATTGCTCGTGCGCTGATGATGGAGCCTGCGGTACTGCTGTTTGATGAGCCGACGGCGGCGCTGGACCCGGAAATCACCGCCCAGATCGTCAGCATCATTCGTGAGCTGGCGGAAACCAATATTACTCAGGTCATCGTAACCCACGAAGTGGAAGTGGCGCGCAAAACCGCCAGCCGCGTGGTTTACATGGAAAACGGTTATATCGTTGAGCAAGGTGATGCGAGCTGCTTCTCCAACCCGCAAACCGATGCCTTCAAAAACTATTTATCTCATTGATTGTGTCAGGGGAAATATAATGAAAAAAGTATTACTTGCCGTGCTGCTTGCTGGCGTTACCCTTTCCGCTACCGCAGCCCAGACCATTCGTTTTGCCACGGAAGCCTCTTACCCTCCGTTTGAGTCGATTGATGCGAACAACAAAATTGTTGGCTTCGACGTGGACCTGGCTAACGCCCTGTGTAAAGAGATCGACGCAACCTGTACCTTCAGCAACCAGGCGTTCGACAGCCTGATCCCAAGCCTGAAGTTCCGCCGTATCGACGCCGTCATGGCCGGTATGGACATCACCCCTGAGCGTGAAAAACAGGTCCTGTTTACCACCCCTTACTACGACAACTCCGCCCTGTTCATTGGTCAGAAAGGGAAATTCACCTCTGTTGATCAGCTGAAAGGCAAGAAAGTCGGTGTACAGAACGGCACCACGCACCAGAAATTCATCATGGATAAACATCCGGAAATCACCACTGTTCCGTATGACAGCTACCAGAACGCGAAGCTGGATCTGCAGAATGGCCGTATTGACGGCGTCTTCGGTGATACCGCTGTCGTGACCGAGTGGCTGAAAGCCAACGACAAGCTGGCACCAGTGGGCGACAAAGTGACCGATAAGGATTACTTCGGCACCGGTCTGGGGATTGCCGTTCGTCAGGGCAACACTGAGCTGCAGCAGAAATTTAACGCTGCGCTGGAAAAAGTGAAGAAAGACGGCACCTACGAAACCATCTACAAAAAATGGTTCCAGAAGTAATTCCTGATGAATGAAATTTTTCCTTTAGCAAGCGCCGCCGGGATGACCGTCGGCCTTGCCGTTTGCGCACTGATTATCGGCCTTGTGCTGGCGATGTTCTTCGCGGTGTGGGAATCAGCAAAATGGTTCCCCGTCGCCTGGGCAGGCTCCGCGTTGGTCACCGTGCTGCGTGGGCTACCGGAAATCCTGGTGGTCCTCTTTATCTATTTCGGTTCCTCACAGCTGCTGTTAATGCTGTCGGACGGTTTCACCATCAATCTTGGCGTTGCGCAGATCCCGGTGCAGATGCAAATTGAGAATTTTGACGTTAGCCCGTTCCTGTGCGGCGTCATTGCCCTCTCTCTGCTCTACTCCGCCTACGCGTCGCAAACGCTGCGCGGTGCGCTGAAAGCGGTACCGCAGGGGCAATGGGAATCCGGTCAGGCGTTAGGCTTGTCGAAGTCAGCCATCTTCTTCCGTCTGGTGATGCCGCAAATGTGGCGTCATGCCCTGCCGGGGCTCGGTAACCAGTGGCTGGTGCTGCTGAAAGATACCGCTCTGGTGAGCTTGATTAGCGTAAATGATTTGATGCTGCAAACCAAAAGCATCGCCACCCGTACTCAGGAGCCGTTTACCTGGTACATTGTGGCGGCAGCTATCTACCTGGTGATTACGTTGCTCAGTCAGTACATCCTCAAGCGTATTGACCTGCGTGCGACGCGCTTTGAACGGAGACCAGGCTGATGCTTGAATATTTTCCCGAGTTGATGAAAGGGCTGCACACCAGCCTGACGCTGACCGTGGCGTCCATCATCGTGGCGCTGATCCTGGCCCTTATCTTCACCATCATCCTGACGCTGAAAACGCCGGTGCTGGTGTGGATTGTGCGCGGCTACATCACCCTGTTTACCGGTACGCCGCTGCTGGTGCAGATCTTCCTGATTTACTACGGGCCCGGCCAGTTCCCGTCGCTGCAGAACTATCCGGTTATCTGGCACCTGCTCTCTGAGCCGTGGCTGTGTGCCCTGATTGCTCTTTCCCTGAACAGTGCTGCCTACACCACCCAACTGTTCTACGGGGCTATCCGCGCTATTCCTGAAGGGCAATGGCAGTCGTGCGGGGCGCTGGGCATGAGCAAGAAAGACACGCTGGCGATTTTGCTGCCGTACGCCTTTAAGCGCGCGCTCTCCTCCTACTCCAACGAAGTGGTGCTGGTGTTCAAGAGTACCTCTCTGGCCTACACCATCACCCTGATGGAAGTGATGGGTCACGGACAGTTGTTGTACGGACGCACCTATGACGTGATGGTATTTGGTGCCGCAGGCGTGGTGTATCTGGTGGTTAACGGTCTGTTGACGCTGATGATGCGTCTGATTGAGCGTAAAGCGCTGGCATTTGAGCGCAGAAATTAACCACGCGAATGCATAAAACGGTATTCATGGAGCGGGTAACCTGATGGGTTATCCGCTTTTTTTTTACAACAGACATAATATTTAATCATTTTTATTGCATACAAATTCATTAACTGGCATTGTACATCCAGGCCGCAGACACGGCGCATAAATAAGACAGACGGGAGCATTACAATGAAAAAGTTAGTTCTGGCCGCATTACTCGCAACCTTCGCCGCTGGCGCATCCGCTGCGGATAAAATCAATTTCGGCGTGTCCGCCACCTATCCGCCGTTTGAATCGCTGGATGCCAGCAACCAGATCGTCGGTTTCGATATCGATCTGGCAAAAGCGCTGTGCAAACAAATGCAGGCCGACTGCACCTTTACTAACCATGCTTTTGACAGCCTGATCCCGTCGCTGAAGTTCAAAAAATACGACGCGGTGATCTCCGGGATGGACATCACGCCTGAACGCAGCAAGCAGGTCGCGTTCACCGACCCGTACTACGCCAACTCGGCGGTGGTGATTGCGAAGAAAGGTGCTTATAAATCCTTTGACGAGCTGAAAGGCAAACGCATTGGGATGGAAAACGGCACCACGCACCAGAAATACCTGCAGGACAAACATCCTGAAGTGAAAACCGTGGCCTACGACAGCTACCAGAACGCGATTATCGACCTGAAAAATGGCCGTATTGATGGCGTGTTTGGTGACACTGCCGTGGTGAACGAGTGGCTGAAAACTAACCCGCAGCTGGGTACCGCAACCGAGAAAGTGACCGATCCACAGTACTTCGGTACCGGTCTGGGCATTGCAGTACGTCCGGATAACAAAGCGTTGCTGGAAAAACTGAACGGCGCCCTGAAAGCAATTAAAGCGGACGGCACCTATCAGAAAATCAGCGATCAGTGGTTCCCGCAGTAAGTATTTTTGCCGGGTGATGGTTTCGCCTTACCCGGCAATTTCTTACAACGGCACAAAGAACCGGAAACGTGCCCCGCTCACCGAATCCATCAGCCTGATCCCTCCCCCATGCAGCTCCAGCATTCGCTTCACAATCAGCAAGCCTAATCCGCCGCGATTCTCCCGCGATGCCTGCGGGTTTAACGCAGAAGGACGCTGAAACAGATCGTCACGCAATGCACGCTCGATACCTGAGCCACTGTCCGCCACCTCAACCTGCAGTAGCCCATTCTCCTGCCAGACCTTAAGCAAAATCTCGCCTCCTGCCGGGGTATGGCGAACGGCATTATCCAGCAAATTCGTGACCACCCGCTCAATCATCGACACATCGGCATACACCAGCGGCAGCGGGCCAGGGACGTCTATATGCATCCGCAACTGCCTTGTCTGTGTGGTCAGCTCGAATTTTTGCGCCACATCTGAAATCAATTCAGCCATGGCAAAACGTTCGCGCTGCGGTTTAATCCCCCCATGCTCAAGGCGCGCCAGTTCAAACAGCTGTTGAGAGAGATGGCGCACTTTCTGTCCCTGACGCAGTGCGATCGCCAGGTATTGATTCTGCTCCTCGGCACTCAACGTGGCGGACTTAAGCGAGAGGGTTTCGAGATACCCCAGCAGCGAAGTCAGCGGCGTGCGAAGATCGTGAGAGATATTGGCGATAAACTCCCTGCGCTGGCGGTCACCGTCAGCCAGTTGATCCCATTGTGAAGCAATCTTGCGCGATAATTCGATAAACGTGTTACGAAGCAGTTCAACTTCGTTTTCAGGAGCCAGATTGACCGGCCGGGCGGCCAGACTTTTTATGGCGCTGATGCTGTCCTGCTCAAGGTCATTTACCTCGCTGGTTAACTGTTCCACTGGACGGGTAACCCATTTTTTGACCAACCACCAGGCCAGTGCGCCAAAGAGTAATGCCAGTAAAAGCGATCCTACGATAGCGTCGGTCAGGGCCTTGTGCCACGCGGTGTTCGCCAGTGCATTTAGGTCTTCGCCCTGGAGAATAATATACAAGTAGGAGTGCAGATTGCCGTTAAGGAGGAGCGGCGCCACGCTGAACACCTTACGTTGATCCAGACTTCGTGGATCATCGCCATACACAGGGAAAGCAGCCCCGGATAAATAGTTGTTTAACGGGGTAAGGTCGATCGTTTGACGCTTCATGTGCCCGACCGGGGCCGCGTCTGCCACAATATGTCCCTGAGGCGACACCACATAGAGTTCAACGCTGGGATTAAGCGTCATCAGACGATCGAACAGCGATTTGAGATTCTCAGTGTTTGCTTTACCCTGGTTATCAAGAAGCGGTTCACTGTTCACTATCTGCTGCGCCAACCCCGCTGACAGACGTTGCACCATGGCATCGCCGTACTGCTTACTGCTATAAAGCTGCACGCCACATGCCACAAACATGCATAAAACAAGCGTTGCGCTAAAAAGAAGTGACAGGCGCTGGCTTAAGGTTAAGTGGCTTATCATGCGTGGGGCTCCGCTTTTTCGACGGCAAATTTGTACCCTTTCCCCCACACCGTCAGGATGATATCTGGCTCTGCGGCATCTTTTTCAATTTTGACGCGCAGACGGTTAATGTGCGTATTTACCGTGTGCTCGTACCCTTCATGCTGGTAGCCCCAGACATGATCCAGCAACGATAAACGGGAGAACACCTCGCCCGGATGGCGGGCAAACCAGTAGAGCAAATCAAACTCACGCGGGGTCAAGTCGATGGTATCCCCCCGCAGGCGAACCTCTCGTGCCAGGGGGTCAATTTCCATGCCGTGACAGCGAATAATGCCCGCCTCCAGACGAAGATTTTGCCCCATCGCTTCCTGACGTCGAAAGAGCGCCTTGACGCGAGCAATCAGCTCCAGAACGGAGAACGGTTTAGGCAGATAATCGTCAGCCCCCATCTCAAGACCCAGTACCCGGTGCGTCTCGCTGGTGCGAGCGCTGATGATAATGACGGGCAGATAGCGGGTCATCTGGCGGATACGGCGACAGATCTCCAGCCCGTCCACGCCAGGCAGCATCAGATCGAGGATCACGGCATCCCAGTGCTGTTTTTCCAGTTGGAGCAGCGCACGTTCGCCATCGGCTTCGTGCACAATCTCAAAACCTTCATCTTTTAAGTTCAGGCTCAGGAAGGCGGCGATATCGCTATCGTCCTCCACCAGCAATATTTTCTTTGCGTTACTCATGACCCACATCCACGCCGTTTCATTACAGTTGAGCTTACCTAATAACGCCCGCCGGAGTTATCACATTTTATTTAAACTTCCGTGAGGATGTGGTGACCGAATTTATCTTAGGATTTGACCACGCAATGGAATAACGAGGTCACCATGTCTCTGCCAACAGCTGTTATTCATCCCCTTTGGGTCAGGGTGTGTCACTGGATTAATGCCCTCGCCATGGCTGGCATGGTATTCAGCGGATGGCGAATTTATAACGCCTCGCCGTTGTTCCCATTCACTTTTCCGTCCTCTTTCACGCTGGGAGGCTGGCTGGGCGGCGCGCTGCAGTGGCACTTCGCCATGATGTGGGTTTTAGGTATTAACGGCCTGATCTACTGCACGTTAGGTATTGTCACCGGGCGCTTTGCACGCACCTTTTTCCCTTTGTCTGTTAAGGGGTTGCTCAAGGATATGGCGCTGGCCCTGCGGGGAAAACTGCAGCATGCCGATCTCAGCCACTACAACATGGTGCAAAAACTGGCCTACTTGCTGGCCATATTAACCGGCGTAATGCTTGTGCTTTCCGGGCTGGTTATCTGGAAATCCGTTCAGTTTCCGCTTTTACGTGAACTGTTGGGAGGCTATGACACCGCACGTTACATCCACTTCTTTTGTATGTCCTTCATTGTCGCGTTTGTCGTGATCCACCTGCTTATGGTGCTGCTCGTTCCTAAAACATTACTGGCAATGCTGCGCGGTCGCTAAGGATATCTCATGAAAAAACCAACCTTTCTCTCTTCCCGCGACGCGGAATATCTGGTCAAGGACGCCGAAAAATCCGTAAACGCACGGCGACGTCACTTTCTTAAACAGGGGCTGACGTTAGGCGGGATTATGCTGCTTACAGGCTGCGACCTGAGCGACAACGCCAGTGTTGAAACTGCACTTTCACGAATGTCGCGCTTTAACGATCGTGTCCAGGGTTTCCTGTTCAGCGACCGTCATCTGGCACCTGAATATACCGAAAGCGACATCACCCGGCCTTTCCCTTTTAACGCCTTTTACGATCGCGACCAAATTCCGCAGGTCGACGGCCGGGATTATCAACTCGCCATTCGCGGCCTGGTGCGAGACACCCGCAGCTGGTCCCTGCCTGAGTTGTATCGTATGCAGCAGGTAAACCAGATCACGCGCCATATTTGCGTGGAAGGATGGAGCGCCATTGGCCGCTGGGGTGGTATCCCCTTCCGCCATTTTCTGCAGGCGATCGGTGCCGACACCCGCGCCAAATACATCAGCTTCCGCTGTGCGGATGATTACTACACCAGCATTGATATGGCGACCGCGTTGCACCCGCAAACGCTGCTCGCCCTGACCTGGGATAACCAAATCCTCCCTCCTGAGTACGGTTATCCCATGAAACTCCGAATTCCGACCAAGCTGGGATACAAAAACCCAAAGCATATTCAGGTCATTGAAATCACCAATCGCTTCCCCGGCGGTTACTGGGAAGACCAGGGTTACAACTGGTTTGGTGGCAGTTAATACAACAACGTAAACGACGAGGAATACCATGAAAAAAATGATCATTGCAGCAACCGTGCTTTCAGCTCTGTTTATGGCAAATGTGCAGGCGGCAGACTCCATGAACAAAGAGACGATGGCAAAAGACAACATGTCCCAGCCACACGATAAAATGTGTAAGGGCGACATGTGCAAAGACGCCATGAAGAAGGATCACATGGGGAAAGACAAAATGGGCAAAATGGACAACATGAAAAAGGATGAGATGGGTAAAAAAGACGCCATGAGCCAGTAAGTCTCATCGCAGCCGGAGGCAACCGCCCTCCGGCTGCTTTGCTTATTGTTTAACGAGTAGCGTCAACACTTCATAGTGCGCAGTGTGCGGGAACATATCGAAAAGCTGAACGCGCTCAATGCGATAACCCGGCAAATGCGCAATGTCTTTCGCCATCGTCTGCGCGTTGCAGCTTGAATAGACGATGTAATCCGGTGCCATCTGGCTCAGGTAATCGCATAGTGCTTGTCCGATGCCACGGCGCGGCGGGTTTACCAGTACCAGCTCTGGCACATTACCCTGCCCGGTCGCGAACTGCGTAGAGTCCAGCGCCTGGAAGTGCAGATTCGTTAACCCCAGCTCAGCGGCGGACTGTCTGGCGCAGGCAATCGCCTCAGCAGAGATCTCAATCCCGGTAAGCTGCATCTCAGGCGTGGCGCAGTGCAGGCCAAATCCCCCCACGCCGCAGAACAGATCCCACATATGATGGATGTTTAACGCCCGAACCCAGTCGCGCGCGGTGGCGTACAGCGCACTGGCGACAGTCGGGTTGGTCTGGAAGAAGCTTTGCGGGCGGATCCACAGCGGCACACCGTTGAAATTCTCCGCCAGCGCGTGCTGTTCGGTGAAGAAGACCTCTTTTTCCCCTTCCATGATCGCCATATGCACCGGCTGAATATTTGCCGTGATGACCTTAAGCTGCACAAGCTGTTCCTGCAACCACGGCAGCGCCGCGCGAAGCTGTTCCAGCTTGGTTTCGGAACGCAGCACGAAACGCAGCATCATGCCGCCGTCAATCTGGCTTTCCGTCAGCAGAAGGTATTTCAGCTCGCCGCGCTTGCGGGCGACGTTGTAAGGCGTTAACCCGGCCCGCGCAATAAACGGTTTGAGTGCCGCAAAGACGGGCTCAAATGAGGCGGGGTAAAGCGGGCAGTCAGTTAAATCTTCCGGCGTGCCGTCGCGGTGCAGCATCCCCAACAGCGGTTTTTCTACGCTGCCGCTGACCACCATTTTGGCTTTGTTGCGAAAGCCCTGCTCCGGGCCGCTGACGGGTGCGCACCACTCGCCCACCGCGTGTGCTGCCAGCAGCTGTTGCAGGTCGGCCATTTTGGCGGTGAGTTGTTGAGAGACCGGCTGTTCTATCCACTGACAGGAGCGGCAGCGACCGGCGTCATAGAGTGCGCACTGCATATGAAAACCTTAAAAATCACGAGGGCTGCGATTATACACATTATTGCAGGCGGAAGAACCGCCGACTGGAAGCCGGAATAAACAGCAGGAACAGAACCAGTATGTCCGGCAGTTTTTGCATAAACAGCGCGCGCAGGATTTCGCGTTTGGATTCACCGGCAATGCTGAACAGCTCCGGGTAGCCATATCCCAGCGAGGCGGCCCACAGATAGCTGGCGGCGGTAATTTGCGTCAGCAGATAGACCCAGCGCGCCCAGTTGCGCCCTTTCACCAGCGAAAAGGCGCAGTAGATCTCGATAAACACCAGCACCAGGCTGCTCAGAAAGACCAGCGTCAGATTCCACGTCTGCACGCTGCGGTGAATAAATTCACCAATGCCGCGCGCGCCCAGGGTGTTCAGAATCATCAGCACATCCAGGCAGCGGATCATAATAATGGCGAGCGCCGCCACCTGAACCAGCGCAGGAACGTTTGGACGAGCGTGCGTAAGACGTGATTTCTTTAATAATCCCAATGTTTTACTTCCCTGAAAAACAGTGCCGCGTCGTACGCGGCACATCACTGGAAATTTTAAATCCTTCAGCCGCGTCTTGCACGCTGGATATCACGCACACGCTGTTTTTCCGCGCGCGCCATCAAATACCAGGCGATAAATCCGACAATTCCGACCACGCCAAGAATAATCGAGGCCAGGGCGTTGATTTCCGGGTTCACCCCCATGCGCACGCTGGAGAAGACCAGCATCGGCAGCGTCGTCGCCCCCGGGCCAGAAACAAAGCTGGCGATAACCAGATCGTCGAGCGACAGGGTAAACGCCAGCAGCCAGCCCGAGATCACCGCTGGCATAATCATCGGCAGGGTGATGATGAAAAAGACCTTCAGCGGCGTCGCACCAAGATCCATCGCCGCCTCTTCAATGGAGCGATCCAGCTCGCGCAGACGCGAGGAGATCACCACCGCCACGTATGCGGTACAGAAAGTGACGTGCGCCAGCCAGATGGTGAGCATCCCGCGATCCGCCGGCCAGCCGATGGCATGCGCCAGCGCCACGAACAGCAGCAGCAACGCCAGACCGGTGATCACGTCCGGCATAACCAGCGGGGCGGTGATCATAAAAGCAAAGCCGTTCGAACCGCGAAAACGCCCGAAGCGGACCATCACCAGTGCAGCGATGGTCCCCAGCACCGACGCCATGGTTGCGGCCAGCGCAGCAATCGTCAGGCTCAGCCCCACCGCGCTCATCATCGCATCATCGTGGAACAACTCGCTATACCAGCGCGTCGACCAGCCAGCCCAGACCGTCACCAGTTTGGAGCTGTTGAACGAGTAGATCACCAGCATCAACATGGGTGCGTACAGGAAGGTAAAGCCAATCACCAGGATCGCAATTCGCCACGGGGAGCGCACTACCGGTAAGTTGTTCATCCGTGGTCTCCCATCTGTTTCTGCTGATGCTTGTGGAACCACATGATCGGCACGATCAGCAGGAGTAACATCACAATTGCCACCGCGGACGCCACCGGCCAGTCGCGGTTATTAAAGAACTCTTGCCACAGCACGCGACCAATCATGATGCTGTCCGGCCCGCCGAGCAGTTCCGGGATCACAAACTCCCCCACCGCCGGAATAAAGACCAGCATCGACCCGGCAATAATCCCGCCTTTGGTCAGCGGGACGATCACACTGAAGAAGGTCTTCAACGGGCGCGCACCGAGATCGAGCGACGCTTCCACCAGCGAGTAATCAATACGCGTCAGCGCCGTATAAATCGGCAGCACCATAAACGGCAGATAGGCGTAAACAATGCCGATGTAGACCGCGAGGTTGGTGTGCAGGATCGTCAGCGGCTGATCGATAACTCCGAGCCACATCAGGAAGTTATTCAGTACACCGTTGTTTTTCAGGATCCCCATCCAGGCGTAAACGCGGATCAGGAACGAGGTCCACGACGGCAGGATCACCAGCAACAGCAAAATGTTACGCGTCGACGGCTTACTGTGCGCCACGGCCCACGCCAGCGGGTAGCCCATCACCAGACAGCAGATCGTCGAAATCGCCGCCACCTGTAACGACTGTAAATACGCTTCGAAATAGAGCGGATCGTCCGTCAACTGCAGGAAGTTGCCGAGATTAAGCGTCAGCGTGAGCTGTCCGTCGGCCCAGTCCAGCAGGTTGGTATAAGGCGGGATCGCCCGCGCCATTTCTGCGAGGCTTATCTTGAAAACAATCAGGAACGGCAGCAGGAACAGCAGGATCAGCCACACGTATGGCATGGCGATCACCAGCTTGCGACCGTGGTTCATCTGCATACGCGCCAGCCAGTTCGCAAAACCACCCGTTTTTTCTGCGCGGGCTGGAGGTTCTAGTGTACTCATGAGCCGCTCCTTATACCGTCAGCACAACGCAACTGTCAGCATCCCAGCACAGGCGCACTTCGTCACCCCAGGTCGGCTGCCCCTTGCGATAGCGATGTTCGTTCTGCAACTGAGCGCTGAGCATCTGTCCGCTTTTCAGACGCACATGGTAGATGGAAAGATCGCCAAGGTAAGCAATATGCACCACTTCACCGACGGCAAAGTTATAGCCATCGGCAGGGGGATCCTCACAGAGCATGATTTTCTCCGGGCGCAGCGCGACGTAGACCGGCACGTTATCCACCACCGAGTTATCCGGATCGACCTTAAGCGGATGTTGCAGCCCCGGAGATTCAATGACCAGGCCATCTTCCTGGCGATCTTTCAGCAGCCCTTCGAAGACGTTGACCGAGCCAATGAACTCCGCGCTGTAGCGGGTGGTCGGATGCTCATAAATCTCTTCCGGTTCGCCAATCTGCACGAACTTCCCACGGTTCATGATGGCGATACGCCCGGCCATGGTCATTGCCTCTTCCTGGTCGTGGGTCACCATCACGCAGGTCACCCCCACACGTTCGAGGATATCCACCACTTCGAGCTGCATACGGTCGCGCAGTTTTTTATCCAGCGCCCCCATCGGCTCATCGAGCAGCAATAATTTCGGACGTTTTGCCAGACTGCGGGCCAGGGCGACACGCTGACGCTGACCGCCAGAGAGCTGGTGCGGTTTACGCTTCGCGAACTCCTGCATGTGAACCAGGCTCAGCATCTCAGCCACACGCGCGGTAATTTCGGCTTTCGGCAGTTTGTCCTGCTTCAGGCCAAAGGCGATGTTCTGCTCCACCGTCATGTGCGGAAACAGCGCGTAGGACTGGAACATCATGTTAATCGGGCGCTGATACGGCGGCACGCTGGAGAGATCCACGCCATCCAGCACAATCTGCCCGGCAGTGGGCTGTTCAAAACCGGCCAGCATACGCAGCAGGGTCGACTTACCGCAGCCTGATGCTCCCAGGAGGGCAAAAATTTCACCTTTGTAGATCGTCAAATTGACGTCGTCCACGGCATGCTGGCCATCGAAAGATTTGGTGAGGTTACGAATTTCAAGAAGCGGGGTCAGCGCTTTACGGACTTTCGCCTGCGGGCGGGGGATCGCGTCATTCACGGGGTGCTCTCCGGCAGAAATCAAATCATGGTGCAGGCGCACCATAACGGTGCGCCTGTTGCCGGGTGCGCTGTGCTTGCCCGGCCTACAACTCACGGGTAATTACTTACCGCTTTTCACCTTGGTCCACGCACGGGTACGTACGCGGTCAATTTTTGGATCCTGAACTTTCAGGGTGAACAGCTTGGCGAACACATCCGCAGGCGGATAGATAGCCGGGTTATTGCGGATCTCTTCACTGACCAGCGGCACGGAAGCCTTGTTACCGTTCGCGTAGTAGACGTGGTCACTGATATGGGCGATGACGTCAGGACGCATCAGGTAATTGAGGAACTGATAGGCTTCATCTTTGTTTTTCGCATCTGCAGGCATCGCGAAGACGTCAAAGAACGCCAGCGCCCCCTCTTTCGGAATGAAATAGGAAACGTTCACGCCGTTTTTCGCTTCTTTCGCGCGGTTCGCCGCCTGCCACACATCGCCCGCCCAGCCAATCGCGACGCAGATGTCGCCGTTTGCCAGGTCGTTGATGTACTGGGACGAGTGGAAGTAGCGAATGTTTGGACGCAGCTTCAGGAGCAGGTCGGTCGCCGGGCCGGTGTAGTCGTCAGCCTTGTTGCTGTTCGGATCTTTGCCCAGATAGTTCAGCACGGTGGCGAAAATCTCTTCCGGCGCATCGAGGAAGGAGACGCCGCAGCTTTTCAGCTTCTCAAGATTTTCCGGCTTCAGCACCACGTCCCAGCTGTCCAGCTTGACGTCCGGGCCCAGCACCGCTTTGACTTTATCGACGTTGTAGCCGATACCGGTAGTCGCCCACAGATAAGGCATGGCGTATTTATTATCAGGGTCGTGCTTCGCAACCAGCTTAAGCACGTCCGGGTCAAGGTTTTTCCAGTTTGGTAACTTGCTCTTATCCAGCGGCTGGAAGACGCCTGCCGTCAGTTGTCGCTCCAGGAAGCTTGCGGAAGGCACCACGAGATCAAACCCGGTGCTGCCCGCCATCAGCTTTCCTTCCAGCACTTCGTTGGAATCGAAAACGTCGTAGACCACTTTAATCCCGGTCTCTTTTTCAAAATTGGCGACCGTGTCCGGCGCAATATAATCAGACCAGTTGTAAACGTGCAGCGTTTTTTGTTCCGCAGCGAGCGTGCCGGCAGAGACGGCCATCAGAGCACCCGCAACCAGACCCGATAACCATTTTTTATTCAAGGCGATCATATCTTTATTCCTTCTGAAAGCTCGTTAACAAACGAACTAAAACTGTGCAATCTGAAGATATGCAATAATCATGCATAGTTTGTCGCTCTGCCTAAAATAAAAAGAAACCTCTTTACCCGGCAGCTTCCGCTCGCTTTTTTAAGCATCGCAAGAATAACTGTAGCCCGTGTCTCCGGCTATAGCCCAGACGAAAAAACGCCTTTTATCAATTTTTTATGCAGGTTATGTCTACGTGATAAGCCGAAACGGCCTTGAGGGAGGTGAATAATTCTTTAAAGAAAGGTTAAAAGCAGCAGAAAAAATGGCCTTCTGCAGCCGCTATGGCAGCGACTGCGCAAAAGTCAGACAGGCTTAGTGAAGAAAATTGGGAGATGCATCATTATTCTCTGCATCATCTTCCGCGCTATACAGCAGATGGTGCGCGTTGGCTTCCATCATGACCATCGAAATTTGCTCTTCACTCAAGCGCATAAACCATGAGAACTGTTTGAACGACAGCCCGGCACCGGAGAATAAAGACTGGCAAACGACCAGTTTTGGCAGATTATCATCCTGTATATCGAGAAATGCCTTCACGGTCAAAGAACTGGCATTGATGGCCGACAGGTCGGAGGCCAGCGCCAGCAGCGCAGACGGCTTCACTTCAGCCAGCGCAGAGAAAAGAATCACGTCGTTAATGAGATCGATTTTGGCATCAAAAATGCCGTCGAAATTCTGCATATGAGGCAGATGCAGCGCCTGGCAGGAATCGCATTCGAAGAACGTAATTCCGGCATCATCAAGCCATTGACGTAACGTATCCAGTGTTGGAACGACCTGTAAATCCATCGCTGTGCAGCCTCTTTAATAAAAACTTCGCATAGATTACGCAAAAAGTGGGTTCAATTCCATTTAACCGCCCGTTTTCAGACAGTAGCCGGGCGTCGCATGACGCTCGATCCATGCGATCATTTTACCCGCAATATCGACCCCTGTGGTTTTTTCCACGCCTTCCAGCCCCGGCGAGGCATTCACTTCCATGACCAGCGGTCCACGCGTTGCCCGCAGAAGGTCTACGCCTGCCACGTCCAGCCCCAGCGTTTGCGCGGCTTTCACCGCAATTTCCCGCTCACGCTCGCTGATATCCGCCACCCGCGCAACGCCGCCACGGTGCAGGTTGGAGCGGAAGTCGCCCTCTTTTGCCTGGCGCTCTATGGCCGCTACCACCTCGTTCCCCACCACGAAGCAACGAATGTCGCGCCCTTTGGCCTCTTCGATGTACTCCTGCACCAGGATGTGGGCATTCAGCCCCCGGAAAGCATCAATGACGCTTTCTGCCGCCTGGCGTGTTTCCGCCAGCACCACACCAATGCCCTGCGTGCCTTCCACCAGCTTGATCACCAAAGGTGCGCCGCCCACCATATCGATCAGATCGCTGGTGTCGTCCGGTGAGTGGGCAATCCCCGTAACGGGGAGATCGATCCCCTGCCGGGCGAGCAGCTGTAACGAGCGCAGCTTATCGCGGGCGCGGGAGATGGCGACGGATTCATTGAGCGGATAACTGCCCAGCATCTCGAACTGGCGCAGCGCGGCGGTGCCGTAATAGGTTATCTGGGAGCCGATGCGGGGGATCACCGCATCAAAATGCAGCAGCTTGCGGCCTTTGTAGTGAATCGACGAGGCAGCCGGATCAATGTTCATATAGCAGGACATTGGGTCGAGGATCTCAACCTGATGTCCGCGTTTCGCCGCCGCTTCTCGCAGACGTTTACATGAATAGAGCGTTCCATCCCGGGACAAAATGGCAATTTTCACCCTGCACCTCTCTAAAGACATGGAAAAAGCCTGCATATCATATACGCAGGCAGGCGCAGGAGGAATGGACTATCGCGTCGCCCAGCCCTGTTTGTGCAGATAATCGAGAATAAACGGACGGTTTTCTTTAATGATGGTGCGACGAATATGGTCACTCCAGGTATCGCGGCGGTTATTGCTGCCGCGCGTCATATAGTAGTTCGCCAGTTCCTCATCGTATTGCGCCAGGACATCCTGATCGACAGGTTGATAGTGATTTTCATGCACCAGCATGGCGGCAGGAATACGCGGCTTCAGATCCGGGTTATCCGCTGGCCATCCGAGGCACAGGCCAAACAGCGGCAGAACGTGTTTTGGCAGCTTCAGCAGTTCGGTGACGCTTTCGATGTTATTACGCAGGCCGCCGATGTAGACACCCCCTAACCCCAGCGATTCCGCCGCCGTAAAAGCGTTTTGCGCCATCAGCGCGGTATCCACCACGCCCAGCAGCAGCTGTTCTGCCAGCCCCAGCTCGGCCTCAGGGCAGATCTGCAGGTGACGGTTAAAGTCGGCGCAGAACACCCAGAACTCCGCCGCCTGGGCCACATGCTTCTGTCCGCCCGTAAGCGTGACCAGTTGTTCCCGCATGGCCGGATCGGTAATGCGGATAATAGAGCTGCACTGCAGGAAGCTGGAGCTGGAGGTCGCCCTTGCGCTGTTAATAATGGCTTCGCGCTGCGCCTCGGTAATCGGCTCATCGGTAAAATGGCGAATGGAACGGTGGGATGTGAGCAGGTCTATGGTTGGCGTCATTTTGTCTCTCTTTGTCTTGCTTAATTCGCATGGCAGCCAGTATAGGCAATGATTGTCACAGTGTAATTGGCGAAACATAGCCTGACTGTATCAAAGCGACAGGCGAAACCTTCTTTAATGGCGGCAGGTTATCGGGCACTATATGTGTCATTCGCCGTCAGGCTTGTTTTTTGAGGAGAGAGAAATGTTTGCAGTAATTTTTGGTCGTCCAGGGTGCCCTTACTGTGTGCGCGCGAAAGAGCTGGCTGAGAAACTGACCGCAGAGCGCGATGATTTCAACTTCCGCTACGTTGATATTCACGCGGAAGGCATCACGAAAGCCGATCTGGAAAAAACCGTCGGTAAGCCGGTTGAAACCGTCCCGCAGATCTTCCTCGATCAGAAACACATCGGCGGTTGCACAGATTTTGAAGCTTACGCCAAAGAGCATCTTGGCCTGTTTGCTGAGCAGTAATACCTGAACGCCCTCACCTTGAGGGCGTTTTTATTTGGTGTGCCGCCGGTGTATCAGACTGCGCACAAACAGATAGCACAACGCGCCAAGGGCGCACCAGAACACACCGCTCAGCAACCACGCCAGCTCCTGCCAGAAACTTCTCACGGGAACAAACAGCAAGCGCATCAGCAGCAGACACAGCGGTGCTGCAAGCATTGCACCCAATAGCGGTTTCACCACCTCCCCTTTACGGGAGAGAAAGCTGGCGGCCGCGCCCGGCAGAGTGAAAAAGAGTAAACCCAGCTCCGGATGACCCGACGCCCTGAATGCCCCTTTCACATTAAAAGCAAGCGACATGCACACGACCGTGAACAGCAAAAAGCAGCTGATCACCCCCGCCCAGTTTCGTTTAATGTTCAAACAATCCTCCTGACTTATCTCTATCAAATACACATTCGTCGGGTAGACGCCCAGTCAGATAAAGCAATGCGGCAATCCTTGCCAAAGCACGCACAGGGTGATGCGATAATCAGTAGCTGTCAGTAGCTAATACGATTAAACTACACGCCAGCTAATGTTTTAGGGAATAAAGCAGGAAACAGGGAGCGTTAACGCCTTTCCCTGACCCAGAAAACAGTAGCCCAAAAAGCCCTTTCATTCAACAACTTACTGGTAAACAAGAAGTTAGCCTCCGTGAATATAAACGTCGCAGACTTGTTAAATGGGAATTACATCCTGTTATTATTTGTTGTACTCGCGCTGGGCCTTTGCCTGGGTAAATTGCGCCTGGGGTCGGTTCAACTTGGTAATTCCATTGGCGTTTTAGTCGTATCATTAATATTAGGTCAGCAGCATTTCAGCATTAACACGGACGCGCTCAACTTAGGTTTTATGCTGTTTATTTTTTGTGTTGGTGTGGAAGCGGGTCCCAACTTTTTTTCAATTTTTTTCCGCGACGGCAAAAATTATCTGATGCTGGCGCTGGTCATGGTCGGCAGTGCACTGCTGATCGCGTTAGGGCTGGGTAAACTGTTTGGCTGGGATATCGGGTTAACGGCCGGTATGCTGGCAGGTTCGATGACCTCTACGCCAGTGCTTGTCGGTGCAGGTGATACCCTGCGCCATTCCGGCATGGCTGGAGCACAACTCTCTACCGCCCTCGACCACCTGAGCCTGGGCTATGCCCTGACTTATCTGATCGGTCTTGTGAGCCTGATTGTGGGCGCGCGCTACCTGCCGAAACTGCAACACCAGGATCTACAGACCAGCGCCCAGCAAATCGCCCGCGAGCGCGGCCTGGATACCGATTCCAAACGTAAAGTCTATCTCCCGGTGATCCGTGCCTACCGCGTCGGGCCAGAACTTGTGGCATGGGCAGACGGGAAAAACCTGCGCGAGCTGGGCATTTACCGCCAGACCGGTTGCTACATCGAACGTATTCGACGTAACGGCATTCTGGCGAACCCGGACGGCGATGCGGTGCTGCAGATGGGCGACGATATCGCGCTGGTGGGTTACCCGGATGCTCACGCCCGTCTTGACCCAAGCTTCCGTAACGGCAAAGAGGTATTCGACCGCGATCTGCTCGACATGCGTATCGTCACCGAAGAGATTGTGGTGAAAAACCATAACGCCGTCGGCCGTCGTCTGGCGCAGCTGAAGCTGACCGACCACGGTTGCTTCCTCAACCGCGTGATCCGCAGCCAGATTGAGATGCCTATCGACGACAACGTCGTACTCAATAAAGGTGATGTTCTGCAGGTCAGCGGCGACGCACGCCGCGTGAAAACCGTTGCTGACCGCATCGGCTTTATCTCCATTCACAGCCAGGTCACCGACCTGCTGGCCTTCTGCGCCTTCTTTATCGTTGGCCTGATGATCGGGATGATCACCTTCCAGTTCAGCAACTTTAGCTTCGGCATCGGTAACGCCGCCGGTCTGCTATTCGCCGGGATCATGCTGGGCTTCCTGCGAGCGAACCATCCGACCTTCGGCTACATTCCGCAGGGCGCGCTGAATATGGTGAAAGAGTTCGGCCTGATGGTCTTTATGGCGGGTGTCGGCTTAAGCGCGGGCAGCGGGATTGGTCACAGCCTCGGCGCCGTCGGCTGGCAAATGTTAGTTTCCGGACTCATCGTCAGTCTGGTGCCGGTAGTGATCTGTTTCCTGTTCGGCGCCTACGTGCTGCGCATGAACCGCGCCCTGCTCTTCGGAGCCATGATGGGTGCCCGTACCTGTGCGCCAGCCATGGAAATTATCAGTGACACCGCGCGCAGCAACATCCCGGCGCTGGGCTATGCAGGCACTTACGCTATCGCTAACGTACTGCTGACGCTGGCAGGTACGCTGATCATTATCATCTGGCCTGGACTCGGATAACTCTCAAGTTTGCGCATAAAGAAAAAATTTTCGTTATGCGCAGAACTTTTTGATCAGGGGGCAGTCATAACTAGTGCCACTGCTTTTCTTTGATGTCCCCAATTTGTGGAGCCCATCAACCCCGCCGTTTTGGTTCAAGGTTGATGGGTTTTTTGTTGCCTGAAATTCCCTTTCCTGCCATCTCCACTTTTCTCCTGCAATCAAAACATATATGCTTAATCGAATATGTATTAGCTACCTGAAGGCTTGACCATGCTCCACCCGCTCCAACTCTTCAAAACCCTCTCCGACGAAACGCGACTCTCTATCATCATGCTGCTCCGCGAAGCGGGCGAGCTGTGCGTCTGCGATCTCTGCTCCGCGACCACCGAGTCGCAGCCGAAAGTATCCCGCCATATGGCGCTGCTCCGCGAGTCCGGGCTGGTTATCGATCGCCGGGAAGGGAAATGGATCCATTACCGTTTATCCCCCCACATGCCTGCATGGGCGGCAACCATTATCGACAACAGCTGGAACTGCCTTCGGGAAGAGACGCGTGAGAAGCTGAAAAACAGACTTCCGGGTTCGTGCTAATCAATACACATTCACAAAAACAGATATGATGGAGTAAGCAATGTTTCTGGCAGGGGCAATTTTTCTGTTTACGCTGGTACTGGTTATCTGGCAGCCAAGGGGACTGAGTATCGGCTGGAGCGCGACCATTGGTGCCGTGCTGGCGCTGGTCAGCGGAGTGATCCTCGTCAGCGATATTCCGGTGGTCTGGAATATTGTCTGGAATGCGACGGCCACGTTTATCGCCGTCATTATCATCAGCCTGCTGCTGGATGAGTCTGGCTTTTTCGAATGGGCTGCGCTGCACGTCGCCCGCTGGGGGAATGGCCGGGGGAGATTACTTTTTACGTATATCGTGCTGCTGGGCGCGGCGGTGGCGGCGCTCTTTGCCAATGACGGTGCAGCGCTGATCCTGACACCTATCGTGATTGCGATGCTGCTGGCGCTGGGGTTCAGCAAACAGGCGACGCTGGCGTTTGTGATGGCGGCAGGGTTTATCGCCGATACCGCCAGCCTGCCGCTGATTGTCTCTAACCTGGTCAACATTGTGTCAGCCGATTTCTTCACGCTGGGGTTCAGCGAATATGCCTCGGTGATGATCCCGGTTGATGTCGCCGCGATTGCCGCCACGCTGGTGATGCTGCATCTGTTCTTTCGCAAGGAAATTCCCCCGGAATATGACCTGTCGAAACTTCGGGAGCCAGCGCGCGCTATTACCGATCTCCCGACGTTCAGAACGGGCTGGATCGTCCTGCTCCTTCTTCTGGTCGGCTTCTTTGTGCTCGAACCTCTCGGTATTCCGGTCAGCGCCATTGCGACCGTCGGTGCGCTGATTTTATTCGCTGTCGCAAAACGCGGACATGCGATAAACACCGGAAAAGTGCTGCGCGGCGCACCGTGGCAGATCGTCATCTTCTCGCTGGGGATGTATCTGGTGGTGTACGGCCTGCGCAATGCCGGGCTGACGGACTATCTCACAGGCGTACTGAATAGCCTGGCCGGTCACGGGCTGTGGGCCACCACGCTGGGAACCGGGTTCATCACTGCGTTCCTGTCATCCATAATGAACAATATGCCCACGGTACTGATAGGCGCGCTCTCCATTGATGGCAGTACGGCAACAGGATTGATTAAGGACGCGATGATTTACGCCAACGTGATTGGTTGCGATCTGGGGCCGAAAATCACACCTATCGGCAGCCTGGCGACCCTGCTCTGGCTTCATGTACTGGCGCAGAAAAACATGACGATTACCTGGGGCTACTATTTCCGGACGGGCATCATTATGACGCTGCCGGTCCTGTTTGTGACGCTCGCCGCGCTGGCGCTACGTCTCTCCTTCACACTGTAATGAGCCACTGATATGACCCACATCACCATTTACCACAACCCCGCCTGCGGTACCTCGCGCAACACGCTGGAGATGATCCGCAACAGCGGCACGGAGCCAGAGATTACCCTCTATCTGGAAACCCCACCGTCCCGCGAGAAGTTGACCACTCTGATTGCCGATATGGGGATTTCTGTTCGGGATCTGCTGCGTAAAAACGTGGAGCCCTATGAACAGCTCGGCCTGGCCGAAGATAAATTCACCGACGAACAGCTGCTCGACTTCATGCTGCAATATCCGATCCTGATTAACCGTCCGATCGTCGTGACGCCGCTGGGCACTCGCCTGTGCCGCCCTTCTGAAGTCGTCCTCGACATCCTGCCTGATGCGCAAAAAGGGGCATTTACGAAAGAGGATGGCGAAGCCGTCGTTGATGCCAGCGGGAAAAAAATCTCACAAAAGTAACCCATTGATAATGGCGCAGTAAGGCTTGCATACGGCATACCCCACCTACCGGCTGAGTTGCATCAGCCGAAACCCGGCACATACTTTTGAGGGTTAAGTCTGGTGAGGGTATGCGGATATGGGCTTTAAAAACAAAATCGCGGTCATCTTCGGCGGCAGTGGCGCCATCGGCAGCGCTGTGGCACATGCTCTGGCGCGTGAGGGGGCTGAAGTGCACCTCGCTGCACGCACCTCTACCAGGCTAGAACACGTTGCCAACAGCATTCGCAACGCAGGCGGGTCTGCCAGCGCATTTATTTTCGATGCGCTGGATGAGTTCGCGCAGCTTCCTGAGTTTGCCCATATTGATATTGTCGTCAACGCCACGGGCTTTATGCACGATCAGGGAAAACGCCTTGACGCATTAGCCCTTAGCGAATTCAGGCAGGGTTTTGATCCCTTCCTGACCGCGTACTTTAACATCGCCAAAGCTGTTTCACCCCGCATGGGCGGCGAACATGGCGGAACCCTGATTACCGTCGTCGCGCCCGCCGTGAATATGGCGATCTCCGGGCACCTGGGACATATCGTTGGCTGCGCGGGAACAGAAGCGTTTACCCGGGCGCTTGCCGCAGAACTGGGCGTTAAAAATATTCGCGTCGTGTGCGTGCGTTCGCACGCGATTGCCGACGCGGTGCAGGCAGGTTCGTATGTCGGTGCCATTTTCGCCGCTAAGGCGCAGGAGATGGGAATTACGGTCGAGCAGTTTCTCGGTGGTGCCGCGCAAAGTACCCTGACACATCACCTGCCCACGCTGGCACAGGTAGCAGACACGATTACGTTTCTGGCCTCAGATGCGGCAAGCGCCATCACGGGAACTACCGTCAATATGACCGCGGGCGCAACCTAGCAGCCGCCCTCGCCCGCAATTCTGCCCACCATAACCCGGATCTCCTCCCGGGTTAATGGTGCCCGGTCGGTGACATAGTGCAGCGTCATCCCTTCAATAAACGCATCCAGCGCACGGGTGGTAACCGGGTCAAACCACTGCTCCAGCGTGGTCTGGCTCATCTTCATCCAGTCCTGCATCACCGTTTTGAGCGCCGCGCTGCGGTGCATAAAGGCGTAGAGCTGATACATCAGCGCCATGTTGTGCGGCGTCGTCACCTGCGAGCTGTGGATCAGCGTGGTGATGGATTCACACGCCATTTCCGGCCCGGTGACGCCCGCGAAGAAATCCCGGTACTGTTGCGACATCTGCCGGGTAAACCACGTGAAAGCTTCCTCCAGCAGCGGCTCCATACCGTCGAAATAGTAGGTCATCGAACCTAGCGGCACACCTGCACAGGTGGCGATTTTACGGTGCGTGACGGCGTGAATCCCGTGCTCGGCAATAGTATCGAGCGTTGCCTTCAGGATCTTCTCCCGTCGATGCGGATCGTTCGGTGGTCTGCTCATAAATTCCTCACGTGATTTGTGTACAAATGTACACAAACTTGCTAGTGTTGTCGCTATTGTTGTACTTCTGGTGCTACCCCAATGACGCTGACCTCTCCCCGCAAAGCCCTGCAGCTACGCCTGTGGGCGCTGTTTATGTTCTTCTTCATTCCCGGCCTGCTGATGGCCTCCTGGGCCACGCGTACCCCCGCCATTCGCGATATTTTGTCCGTTTCTACTGCCGAGATGGGTATTGTGCTGTTCGGTCTGTCGATAGGCTCTATGAGCGGCATTCTTTGCTCAGCGTGGCTGGTGAAGCGCTTTGGTACACGGGCGGTGATCCGCACCACCATGTGCTTTGCCGTGTTCGGGATGGGGGTACTGAGCGTTGCGCTATGGTTTGCCTCACCGGTTCTGTTTGCCCTGGGGCTGACAATATTTGGCGGCAGCTTCGGCTCGGCGGAAGTGGCGATAAACGTTGAAGGGGCGGCGGTCGAGCGCGAGATGAACAAAACCGTGCTGCCGATGATGCATGGCTTTTACAGCCTTGGCACGCTGGCCGGTGCGGGCGTGGGGATGGCGCTGACGGCCTTTGGCGTCACTGCGAATCTGCATATCTTGCTGGCAGCACTGGTTTGTATCATTCCGATTTTGACCGGCATCCGGGCAATCCCTGACGGCACTGGTAAGAACTCCTCGGATGAACAACATTCTGCGGAAAAAGGGCTGCCTTTCTACCGCGATATTCAGCTGATGCTGATCGGCGTGGTGGTGCTGGCGATGGCTTTCGCGGAAGGTTCCGCCAACGACTGGCTGCCGCTGCTGATGGTGGACGGCCACGGTTTTAGCCCGACCTCCGGCTCGCTGATCTACGCCGGGTTTACGCTGGGGATGACCGTAGGGCGCTTTACCGGCGGCTGGTTTATCGATCGCTACAGCCGCGTGGCGGTGGTTCGCGCCAGTGCTCTGCTCGGAGGGCTGGGAATTGCGATGATCATCTTTGTGGATGTGGACTGGATTGCCGGCGTGTCGGTCATCCTCTGGGGGCTGGGTGCATCACTCGGCTTCCCGCTGACCATTTCGGCCGCCAGCGATACCGGCCCGGATGCCCCAACGCGCGTCAGCGTCGTGGCGACCACGGGCTACCTCGCTTTCCTGGTCGGGCCGCCGCTGCTCGGTTTCCTCGGCGAGCACTACGGGCTGCGCAGCGCCATGCTGGTGGTGTTAGGGTTAGTCATCATCGCAGCGCTGGTGGCACGCGCGGTGGCAAAGCCGGAAACGAATCAAACGACACTGGAGAAGGGATATGAGCGTTAAACTGATCGCCGTCGACATGGATGGTACTTTTCTGAGCGATGCCAAGACCTATAATCGCCCGCGTTTTCTGGCCCAGTACGCGCGCATGAAGGCGCAAGGCATTCGCTTCGCCGTCGCCAGCGGCAACCAGTACTACCAGCTGATCTCCTTTTTCCCGGAGATTGCCCATGAAATTGCATTTGTCGCCGAAAACGGCGGCTGGGTCGTGAGCGAAGGGGAAGATATCTTTAACGGTGAACTGTCGAAAGCCCATTTCGAGACCGTCGCAAACGTCTTAAACGACGTTCCGGGCATTGAGATCATCGCCTGCGGGAAAAGTAGCGCGTATACGCTGAAATGCTATGACGAGGGCTTTAAGGAGATCGCAGCGAAGTACTATCACCGTCTCGAAATGGTGAGTGATTTCGACAACCTGAACGATGTTTTCTTCAAGTTCGGGCTTAACGTGTCTGACGATGAAATCCCGCGTATTCAGGCGCTACTGCATGAAAAACTGAGTGACATCATGGTGCCCGTCACGACCGGGCACGGCAGCATAGACCTGATCATCCCAGGCGTACATAAAGCCAACGGCCTGCGGATACTGCAAAAACGCTGGGGCATAGACGATAGCGAAGTGGTGGCCTTCGGCGACAGCGGCAACGACGTGGAGATGTTGCGCCAGTCCGGGTTCAGCTTTGCGATGGCGAATGCCGGACCGCATATTAAAGCGGTGGCGCGTTTTGAAGCACCGCATAATAACGAGGAAGGGGTTTTAAACGTGATTGAGAAGGTGTTGAACGGGGAGGCACCGTTTAATTGACCGCGTGCGGTCTGGTGCCCTCACCCTAACCCTCTCCCACAGGGAGAGGGAATAAACAGGTTAAGGCTGCAGGGCGTTTCCGACGCGTTTGTCTTTCAGGAACACCACCATCAGTCCAACCCATAGCACGCCGTTGGCGAAGTTAAACAGGCTGAACAGTCCGTTGCCGCCCATCGCGTAAGCATGCTTGCTCACTTCGATACCGACGGTAAAAATTAGCATCTGCAACATCCCCATCGCCGCGGACACCGTACCTTTACTCATCTCGCTGGCAAACAGCGTCAGGCGTACCAGCCCGGCATTCGCCACACCAATCCCGAACGCATAAATGCTTAACCCTGCGGTCATCCAAAGATACGCATGTGATGACACCACGGTCGCGACCGCCGCGACAATCAGCCCCGCAGCAATCGGCCAGCCGCCCATAATAATCAGCGAACGCACGGTGCGGCGTGACGTCAGACGTGCCAGCACCAGGTTACCTATTATCAACGCGCCGAAAATCGGCACCTGCAGCAGGCCATACTCGTAGCTGCTGAGCTTTTCTCCGCTGATGATAATGACCGGAGACTGCGCAATCCACGCCAGCAGCGGCAGACTGACGAACCCCGTAGCCAGCGCACCCGCGACAAATCGTCCATTTTTCAGGACTTCTTTGTAATCCCGGCCTAGCTCTTTGAGCGAAAGTTTCTCGCCGATGCGGGTGGCTGTTTCCGGCATCGCACGGTGCAGGCCAAAGAATGAAATGGCGGCGAGAACCGCAAAGAGCACAAACATCCCTTCCCATGGCGCAACGTGCACCCACGCGGCCCCCACCAGCGGGCCGAGCAACGGGGCGATCAGCGCCACGTTCGCCATCAGGGCGGTAATTTTGATACACACCGCCTCTTCAAACGACTCCTGAATGGCGGCATACCCCACGGCGCCGATAAAGCACAGGCTCACCCCCTGCAGGAAACGCAGCAGGGTAAATTGTTCAATATTTTGCGCCAGAAGCGTGGCAAGACAGGTGACGATAAACCACACCACGCCGGTCAGCATCACCGGACGACGGCCAATACGATCCGACAGCGGGCCTAACAGCCACTGTAAAAACATGCCGCCGGCCAGATAGGCGGTCATGGAGGTCGGCACCCACTCAATTCCCGCGTTGTACTGTTCCACAACGGCCAGCATACCGGGCTGGATCATATCGTTGCCGATATAGGTAGAGAATTCGTAGAGCACCAGACACAGAGGAAAAAGCAACGCCTGACGACCCAGACGCGCTCCAGAAGAAGAACGGTTTAACATGCAATCTCTTTTTAATGACAAAATCGCGACGAGTGTAATGAAATGCCCCAGCCCGAGATAGTGATTTATCGAGGATAAACAGAAATAAGGCACATATCGTCTTCGTTTAAGGTTTCCTTAAGTTGACAGATTTATGATAGCCCCATTATTCGTCAACGACCCCAGATTATGGCACTCACTTCCAGCCGTTCAGAATTATCTAACTTACAGACAAATAAGACAAAACAACTTTACCGCTTACCGGCCCGCTTTTATGGTTACCAGCTTCTGGTCCTGATAGCCCTTGCCGTGCTGTTTACGTGGTTATCCCGCGATGAAACGCTCGACAAATGGGTGACCGGCTTTTGGTACGACGCGGCGACACAGAGTTTCCCGCTGCAGAAAGACCATCTGCTGGATCTGCTGAACCACCGCATGGCGAAGTATATCGCCATCGCCTTAGGTGCCGTGGCGCTGTTTTACGGCGCTTACAAGCGTAACGCAAGACTGGTTACGGCTGCGTTGTTGATGGGACTTGGCGCGCTGGTGGTTGGCGTACTGAAAAGCGTAAGCCATCACAGCTGCCCGTGGGATCTGGTGGAATATGGCGGTAAGGCTATTTCTTATCCCCTGTTCAGTTCCGTCCCTGCAGACAGCGGTCCCGGGCGTTGTTTCCCCGGCGGTCACGCGTCCAGTGGCTTTATGGTCATGGGCCTGTTTTTTGCCTTCTGGCGCGAGCGTCCACGTCTGGCATGGTCCTTTGTCGTACTTGGCGTGGTGTTAGGCCTGGTGATGGGTTATGGCCAGGTGATGCGAGGCGCACATTTCTTATCTCACAACCTGTGGGCTGGGTGGTGGGTTTGGTTTTCCCAGGTGGTGGTCTATGGCCTTGTTTCCACCCGGTTTGCTAAAGAGTAACGACATTATGTTAGAGCAATTGAACTACGGGCTGTTTTATCTGATTAACGCTACCCCGGCATCGCCGGAGTGGATGATTGATATCGCCACCTTTTTTGCCAAAGATCTGATCAGCATCGTTCCTGTGCTGGCCGTGATCCTCTGGTTATGGGGCCCACGCAATCAGGTCGTCGCGCAGCGTCAGCTGGTTATCAAAGTCGCGATGGCCCTTGCGGTAAGCGTACTGATGAGTTTTGCACTGGGGCATCTGTTCCCGCACGATCGTCCTTTTGTTGCCCACGCTGGCTATACCTTCCTGCATCATGCACCTGATGACTCCTTCCCGAGCGACCACGGCACGGTGATTTTCACCTTTGCACTGGCATTCTTGTTCTGGCATCGCCTGTGGTCTGGTGCACTGCTGATGGTGGTGGCGGCAGCTATCGCCTGGTCTCGTGTTTACCTGGGCGTGCACTGGCCGCTGGATATGGTCGGCGGTTTCCTGGTGGGGCTGATGGGTTGCGTGAGTGCAGCTATCCTGTGGAGCCTCTTTGGTCAGGCGCTCTACCGCGGGATCTCCCACCTCTATCGTATCCTCTTTGCGATCCCGATCCGCAAAGGCTGGGTGCGTGACTAACCCTGGCTCAACAGGTTACACTTGAACCCCCGCCCTGCGGGGGTTCACTTTTTCCACGACGAGGTTCTATGGAAACACGACGCGATGACCGCATAGCTCAGCTGCTACAGGCGCTGAAGCGCAGCGATAAGCTGCATCTGAAAGAGGCTGCCACGCTGCTTGGCGTCTCCGAGATGACTATTCGTCGTGACCTGAACAGCGATAGCGCGCCCGTCGTGCTGCTGGGTGGGTATATTGTGCTGGAGCCACGCAGTGCCAGCCACTACCTGATTAGCGATCAAAAAACGCGCCTGGTTGAAGAAAAACGTAAAGCCGCACGGCTGGCGGCTTCGCTGGTACAGCCGCATCAGACGCTGTTTTTTGACTGCGGCACGACGACACCGTGGATAATCGAAGCCATCGACAGCAGCATTCCTTTCACTGCCGTGTGTTATTCGCTGAACACCTTTCTGGCACTTCAGGAGAAACCCGAGTGTCGGGTGATCCTCTGCGGCGGTGAATTTCACGCCAGCAACGCCATTTTTAAACCGCTTAATCTCCAGGACACGCTCAGCAATTTGTGCCCGGATATCGCGTTTTACTCCGCAGCGGGCGTCAATGTCCGCCAGGGCGCGACCTGCTTTAATCTGGAAGAGTTACCGGTGAAACACTGGGCGTTAAGCGCGGCGCAGTATCATGTGCTGGTAGTGGACCACAGCAAGTTTGGCAAGGTGCGCTCGGCAAGAATGGGAGAGCTGGCGCAGTTCGATGCCATCGTCAGCGATTGCCGTCCGGATGATGAGATAGTCTCCCATGCCAAGGCGCAGCAGGTGAAGTTGATGTATTGAGGTTGTGCCGGGTAAGCGCAGCGCCACCCGGCAAAAAACTTAGCTAAACCAGCTGCCAAACCAGCTATGGAATTTCATTAATACAAAATCCCACATCCGGCTGAAGAAGCCGCCCTCTTCGACCGCCTCCATCACAATCAGCGGACGCTGTTCAATCGACTTGCCGTTAAGCTGGAAATCAATCGTCCCCACCACCTGGCCTTTTTTCAGCGGCGCGGTGAGCTGCGGTTCAGTCAGGGTATAGCTGGCTTTCAGGTTTTTAAGCTGACCGCGAGGAATGGTCACCGACCCAGCCTCACCGGCCCCCAGATTCACTTCGTTCTTGTCACCAAACCAGACGCGCTGACTGACGAACGTGGCATCCGGTTTAATCGGCGTCACGGTTTCAAAGAAGCGGAATCCCCAGGTCAGTAATTTTTCTGATTCGTTAAAACGGATACGGTCGGTTTTGGTGCCCAGTACCACCGAAATCAGGCGCATGTCGCCCTGGGTTGCAGAAGCGACAAGGTTGTATCCCGCCCCGGCCGTGGTACCGGTTTTCATCCCGTCCACGTTGACGTTGCTGCTCCACAGCAGGCGGTTGCGGTTCGGCTGACGAATTTTATTGAAGGTAAACTCTTTCTCTTTGTGGATAGCGTATTCATCCGGCACGTCGTGGATCAGCGCTTTACCCAACAGCGCCATATCACGGGCGGTGCTGAACTGGCCCGGCGCATCAAGACCGTGAACGGTTTTAAAGGTGGTGTTGGTCAGGCCCAGCTTTTGCGCATAGCCATTCATCAGGCCGATAAATGAATCCTGACTGCCGGCGACATAATCCGCCAGCGCGATACAGGCGTCGTTACCGGACTGGATAATCACCCCTTTATTCAAATCAGAAACGGAAACCTGATCGCCTGGTTTGAGGAACATCACTGATGAACCCCTCAGCGCCGGGTTGCCGGTCGCCCAGGCGTCCTTCCCGATGGTAACCATATCATCAAGCTTGATCTTGCCTGCTTTTAACGCCTGGCCGACCACATAGCTGGTCATTATTTTAGTCAGACTGGCTGGATCGAGTTTCTCGTCAGCATTGCCTTCCGCCAGCACTTTGCCGCTGGAGTAGTCCATCAGGATCCAGGCGCGCGCGTCCACCGGCGGCGCTTCGGGCGCAGCCTGCTCAGCTGCGTAAAGAGTTGGTGCAAACAGGAAAAGGAGCGCAGAGCCTGTCGCAAGGCTGCGCAGAGAAGTCATTTTTCGCGTCATAAATGCCACCCGAGTGTCCATTCAAAAATTACGTCACATCACCGTGTCGCAAGAAGCGATGAGTAATAGCGCACTAAAACCGTTAAAGAAACCCAACGAGGGTAAAGTTATTAAAGTTTATGCAATAACATTCAGATACGCTTTGATTAAGGCGATTTTTTTGTCTTCTGTTGCGTAATTGTTAGGTTTATCTCACCATGGCAAAAAGCTGACTCGGATTCACATCTCATCGGGAGTAAATATGATTACGCTGTGGGGCAGGAACAATTCGACCAACGTTAAGAAAGTGCTCTGGACACTGGAGGAGCTTGATTTACCGTTCAATCAAATCATGGCTGGGTTATCGTTTGGTGTGAACAAAGAGGCCGACTATCTGGCCATGAACCCGAACGGCCTGGTGCCGCTGCTGCGCGATGATGAAACAGACGCAACGCTTTGGGAGTCCAACACGATTGTGCGTTACCTTGCGGCTCAGTACGGCCAGGGTCGCCTGTGGGTAGAAAATCCGGCTCGTCGTGCTCAGGGTGAAAAGTGGATGGACTGGGCGAATCAGACGCTTTCGCCAACCCATCGCGTGATCCTGATGGGACTGATCAGAACACCAGAAGCCGAACGTGACTACCCTGCCATCCATGCCGCACAGGATGCCTGTGAAAACCTGTTTGCCATGATGGATGACGAACTGGCGAAGCACAAATGGTTCTCCGGTGACGTATTTGGTACAGGCGATATCGCCGTCGCGCCGTTCGTCTGGAACCTGACCAACATGGGCCTGAAGTGGACGCCGCGCCCTCACCTCGAGCGCTGGTTAAAGCAGCTTAGCGATCGTCCGGCATACCGTAACGTTGTGATGATCCCGGTAACCTGATTACGTTCCGGACGGGCTGACTCTCAGCAGTTGCCCGTCCGTCTCATCGGTCAGGACATACAGATACCCATCCGGTCCCACCCTCACATCACGGATACGCTGCTCCCGGTCGCCCAAAATCCGCCCGTCTTCAGTCACTTTATTGCCGCTCACGCTCAGCACAATAACGTCCTTTTCCTTCAGTGCGCCGATAAACAGTTTGTTTTTCCACTGCGGAAAGACGTTGCTGTTGTAGAACGCCATACCGCTCACGGCGGGCGAAACTTTCCAGACAAACAGCGGTTTTTCGGTTCCCTCAACGTGCTCACCTTTGGCTTCCGGAATTTTCAACCCGCTGTAATTAATGCCGTGCGTTGCCAGCGGCCAGCCGTAGTTTTTTCCTCTCTCCGGGATATTGATTTCATCTCCGCCGCGCGGACCATGCTCGTTAAGCCACAGCGTGTCGCTCCAGGGATTCATCGCCATCCCCTGCGGGTTACGAATGCCGTAAGACCAGATTTCGGGTCGCGCACCGGGGGTATTCACGAAGGGGTTATCCGACGGGACTTTCCCGTCTTCGGTGAGGCGCACCACTTTGCCCTGCAGTTTATCCAGTTCCTGCGCCGTCGGACGCTGATTGTTCTCGCCGAGCCCAATAAAGAGATAGCCTTTACCATCGAACACCAGTCGTCCACCAAAATGGTTCCCGGTAGAGAGTTTCGGCATCTGGCGGAACACCACCTGGAAGGCTTCAATGCGCGTCAGATCGTCGCTCAATCGGCCATAGCCCACCGCCGTTCCGGCTTTGCCGTCACTCCCTGCTTCGGCGAAGCTCAGCCAGATGCGGCGCGATTTTTCAAAATCCGGGGCGAGAGCCACGTCCAGCAATCCTCCCTGACCGTTCGCCCACACCTTTGGCACGCCGACAATCGGAGCGGAAAGCCCGCTCCCGGCCTGCCAGTGTTTGAGTTGACCTCCCCTGAGGGTCACCAGCAGCCCTTTGTTATCCGGCAGAAACGCCAGAGACCAGGGATGATCGAGTCTGTTTTGTAACACCTCGACGTTGACCGCGACCGGTGCAGCAAGAAGAGAAAATGAAAATAACAACGCAGGCAGGAAAATCAACGAGGATCGAGGCATAACGCGCTCCTTTAACGGCATATGGCTTAAAGGTTAGCCATAACGCCCGGGCACGTTATCACTTTTACAAAAGCTTAATCAGAAGGGGGAGTTGCCTCCCCCGGATTCAGTACTGTTCGAGCTTGTCGTGCTCGTTCAGACACATGATGCAAAGAGAGAGCGTTGTCAGGCAGTTTTCAAGCTTCTCCGCGTTAACAGCGATAAAATTCGGGCAGTCGTGGCGTCCGTTCATCAGGCACACCCCTGCAATGGAGAGCACCTCAGCGGCGCGACGGAGCGCTATCAGCTCACTTTCGCAGTATTCCGCTTTCAGGGTCGGTGCTTTTTCACGCATAAAATTACACAGTTCAAACAGATTATCACGCAGATGTTCGCTTTCGCTGACTGACATATACCCTTTTGCCTTCCTCAACTGCAGGTACGCGGCCAGGTCGATTCGGGCGTTGATCAGCTTGTTCAGCAGATCGCGTTTCAGTCTGTCAACGGACATTCTCTTTCCTCCTCTGTCAGCCATTTTGCATATTCAGAGTAAGGTTATTTTTTGTACAATTTAATGCCTCAGATCAATAAAACATAACTGATTAACATCATTTACAATGTTACAACACCAGCCAACCGCATCCACCTTGCAAAGAGTGTATAAATCCCCCGCGATACGCTGTAAAATCCCGCCCTGATAACTCCATAATTGATGAATTTTTAACCTATGAGCAATGTTACGCACCAGCCGAAAATCGGCTTTGTCTCCCTGGGCTGCCCGAAAAACCTGGTGGATTCCGAACGTATCCTGACCGAACTGCGCACCGAGGGCTATGACGTGGTGCCAAGCTACGACAACGCCGATATGGTGATCGTTAACACCTGTGGGTTTATCGACAGCGCGGTTCAGGAGTCACTGGAAGCCATCGGTGAAGCCCTGACTGAAAACGGCAAAGTGATTGTGACCGGCTGCCTGGGCGCGAAAGAGGATCAGATCCGCGAAGTGCACCCGAAAGTGCTGGAGATCACCGGCCCGCACAGCTACGAGCAGGTGCTGGAACATGTTCATCATTACGTGCCAAAACCAAAACACAACCCGTTCCTGAGCCTTGTGCCGGAGCAGGGCGTGAAACTGACGCCGCGCCACTACGCTTACTTAAAAATTTCTGAAGGCTGCAACCACCGCTGCACCTTCTGCATTATCCCGTCCATGCGTGGCGATCTGGTGAGCCGTCCAATTGGCGAAGTGCTGGCGGAAGCGAAACGTCTGGCCGACGCGGGCGTGAAGGAGCTGCTGGTCATCTCCCAGGACACCTCGGCTTACGGCGTGGACGTTAAACACCGCTCCGGTTTCCACAACGGTGAACCGGTGAAAACCAGCATGGTCGGCCTGTGCGAGCAGCTGTCTAAACTGGGTATCTGGACGCGTCTGCACTACGTCTACCCTTACCCGCACGTTGACGACGTGATCCCGCTGATGGCGGAAGGCAAAATTCTGCCGTACCTGGACATCCCGCTGCAGCACGCCAGCCCGCGTATTCTGAAGCTGATGAAACGTCCTGGCTCCGTTGATCGCCAGCTGGCACGCATCAAGCAGTGGCGTGAAATCTGCCCGGAACTGACCCTGCGTTCCACCTTTATTGTCGGCTTCCCGGGTGAAACCGAAGAAGACTTCCAGATGCTGCTCGACTTCCTGAAAGAAGCGCGTCTGGACCGCGTTGGCTGCTTCAAGTACAGCCCGGTAGAAGGCGCAACCGCCAACGAGCTGGCGGACCAGGTGCCGGAAGAGGTGAAAGAGGAGCGCTGGAACCGCTTCATGCAGCTGCAGCAGCAGATCTCTGCCGAGCGTCTGCAGGAAAAAGTGGGTCGCGAGATCATGGTCATCATCGACGAAGTTGATGAAGAAGGCGCGATTGGCCGCAGCATGGCGGATGCCCCTGAAATCGACGGAGCGGTGTACCTCAACGGTGAAACCAGCGTTAAGCCGGGTGATATTATTCGCGTGAAGGTTGAAAACGCGGACGAGTATGACCTGTGGGGTAGCCGGGTTTAATCATCCCACTCCGCTTTTGTATGCCGGGTAAGGCGTAGCCGCCGCCCGGCACATTTCACTGCACTACCCCTTAATCCTCGGATCCAGCGCGTCGCGCAGCCCGTCACCCAGCAGGTTAAACGCCAGCACGGTCAGAAAAATCGCCAGGCTCGGGAAGATCGCCACGTGCGGTGCAATCACCATATCTGCCCTCGCCTCGTTCAGCATTGCGCCCCACTCCGGCGTCGGAGGCTGCGCGCCTAATCCCAGAAACGACAGGCTGGCCGCCGAGATAATCGACACGCCAATACGCATGGTGAAATAGACCACGATGGACGACACCGTCCCCGGCAGAATATGGCTGAACAGGATGGTGGCGTCGCTGGCCCCCATGCTGCGGGCCGACTCGATAAACGTCTGCTGTTTCAGCACCAGCGTGTTGCCGCGCACCAGACGGGCAAAGGCCGGAATGGAAAAGACCGCCACCGCAACGATCACGTTCGCCATGCCGCTGCCCATGATCGCCACCACCGCAATCGCCAGCAGAATACCCGGGAAGGCAAACAATACATCGCAGATACGCATGATGATGCGGTCCCACCAGCCTTCGTAATACCCGGCAACGAGACCCAGCACGGTACCAATGGCCGCGCCGATCAGCACCGCGAACACTCCGGCGGCTAACGAGATCTGCGCCCCTACCAGCACGCGACTAAAAATATCGCGCCCCAGCGAATCCACCCCAAACCAGTGCATCATGGAGGGACCATCATTCAGCCGGTCGTAATCAAAATAATTTTCCGCATCAAACGGCGCTATCCACGGGGCAACGATCGCCAGAATGATGAGCAGTAGCACAAATAACCCCGCCGTCATGGCAACCGGCTGACGGCGAAAGCGCCGCCAGAATTCGGACCACGGCGTGCGGATATGTTCCGGTTTGAGCCCCGGCATAGCGTTTAAAACGGCCTGACGTCGCCAGTTTAACAATCGCATCTTACTTATACCTGATGGCCGGGTTAATGGCGGCGTAGAGCACGTCTACCACTAAGTTGATAAGAATAAACTCCAGCGAGAAAAGCAGGACTTCCGCCTGAATCACCGGGTAGTCGCGCATCTCGACGGAATCGACAAGAAGGCGTCCCAGCCCCGGCCAGTTGAAGACCTTTTCCACCACAATAGAGCCGCCCAACAGGAAGCCAAACTGTAGCCCCATCATCGTCACCACCGGGATCATCGCATTGCGGAACCCGTGCTTGAGAACGACCCACTTCTCGCTAACCCCTTTCGCCCGCGCGGTGCGGATATAATCTTCGCTAAGCACGTCAACGAACGAGGCGCGAGTAAAGCGGGCCATCACCGCCGCAACGGCAGCCCCCAGCGTCATGGAAGGCAGGATGTAATGCTTCCAGGTATCGGCGCCGACGGTCGGCAGCCAGCCCAGTTCGACGGAGAAGATCTGCATCAGCAGCATCCCCAGCGCGAACGCCGGGAAAGAGATACCGGTCACCGCCAGCGCCATACCGAGCTTATCCGGCCAGCGGTTGCGCCAGACGGCCGCGACAATTCCGGCCCCCAGCCCAAACAGCACCGCCCAGCTCATACTGGCTATCGTTAACCAGAACGTCGGCATAAAGCGGCTGGCAATCTCTTCTGATACGGGACGACGCGACACCATCGAAGTACCAAAATCCCCCTGCAAAACGTTGCAGATATAATGGAGAAACTGCATATACAAAGGTTGATCGAGCCCAAGTTGTTTTCGCACCAGCTCAATGACGGCGGCATCCGCTTCAGGCCCCGCAACCAGACGCGCCGGATCGCCCGGCAGCATATGGACAAACAAAAACACCAGCACCGCCACAATCAGCAGCGTCGGGATAAGCCCCAGCAAGCGTTTACAAACATAATTCAGCATGAGTGTTATTTTATATCCGCATCGTCAAAGCTAAAGCCGGTGTCCGGCATGATGTAGAAGCCGGTCAACGCTTTGTTATGGGCCGACACCAGTTTCTCGACCACCAGCGGCACCCACGGTGACTCTTTCCAGATGATATCCTGCGCGTCTTTGTAGAGGCGGGCCTTCTCTTCCGGTTTGGTGGTTTTCAGCGCATCGGCCAGATCTTTGTCCACCTGCGGGTTACTGTAGAACGCGGTATTGAACAGGGTTGGCGGCCAGTTCTGCGAAGCGAACAACGGTGATAACGCCCAGTCGGCTTCACCGGTCGAGGCCGTCCAGCCGGTGTAGAACATCCGCACACCACTCTCTTTTTGCCCTTTACCTTCCACTTCAGCCGCACGCTGTCCGGCATCCATCGCGGTGACCTGCACCTTAATCCCGACCTGCGCCAGCTGCTGCTGGGTGAACTGCAGCACCTTCTGTGCGGTACTGTGATTGTGCGATGACCACAGCGTGGTGCTAAACCCGTTCGGGAAACCCGCCTCTTTCAGCAGCTCGCGCGCTTTGGCCGGATCGTACGGCCACGGCTGATAGTTTTGCGCATACGCGATAGCCGGTGGCAGCACGCCGGTCGCCGGAATGG
This sequence comes from Enterobacter sp. E1, assembly GCF_016809815.1. Taxonomy (NCBI): domain Bacteria; kingdom Pseudomonadati; phylum Pseudomonadota; class Gammaproteobacteria; order Enterobacterales; family Enterobacteriaceae; genus Enterobacter; species Enterobacter sp. E1. The sequence continues at coordinate 696,420 of NZ_JAFBJM010000001.1, forward strand.
CATAGCCGGCAAAAGCGACTTTCACCAGCGCCTGACGGTTAATGGCATAGTTGATTGCCTCCCGCACCTTCGGGTTATCGAACGGCTTTTGCGTCACGTTCATGCTGATGTAGCGCTGCATGATGGACGGGCTGGCCACCAGCTCCAGCTTGCTGTTTTTCTGCAAAATGGCGGCCTGCTCATACGGGATCGGGAAAGCAAACTGCGCCTCGCCGGTTTGCAGCATCGCCGCGCGGGTGTTGTTGTCCACCACCGGGCGCCAGGTAATGGTGTCCAGCTTCGGCAATCCCTGCTGCCAGTATCCGGCGAATTTCTTCACCTTCACAAAATCGGTCTGGTTCCAGGTCAGCAGTTCGTAAGGGCCGGTGCCAACAGGGTGGAAGCCGATCTCCTTGCCGTATTTCTTCAGCGCGGCAGGGGAAATCATTGCCGTCGCCGGATGCGCCAGAATATTGATAAACGCGGAGAACGGCTCTTTCAGGGTGATTTTTACCGTCGTCGGGTTGACCACCTCGGTGCTGGCGATGTTTTTATACAGGTTATAGCGCTTGAGGCTATTTTCCGGATTACTGGCGCGGTCGAGGTTAACCTTTACCGCCTCCGCATTGAAATCTGTACCATCCTGGAATTTCACGCCGGTTCTGAGCGTGATGGTATACACCAGCCCGTCGTCGGACACGGTGTACCCCTCAGCCAGCACGTTTTTGAGCTTCATCTCTTTATCCAGGCCGAAGAGACCCTGATAGAACGATTTCGCCACCGCCTGAGAGAGCGTGTCGTTGGCGTCATACGGATCCAGCGTGGTGAAATTGGAGCCGACGGCCACCACCACATCTTTGGCAGCGAACGCGGGGCTAGCGGCCAGGGCTGCCGTCACGCTCACAGCTAACACCCATCTACGCGCGACAAATTTAACCATTGTGTTCTCCTGCCTGTTGTAAGTTATAGCCGCGAAAAGGCGTTGTCCTGACGCGGGGGGGCCACAAAATGGCCCGGACCGACTTCACGCAGCGTGACTCGCTCTACGACCTCGCCGCGTTTACGAATATTGCCCGGCATTTCATCCTGCAGCAGCACGCGCTGGCCGTGACGATGCGCCGGATCGGCAACCGGTACAGCTGCGATAAGCTTGCGCGTGTACGGATGCTGTGGGTTCTCAAACACCGCCCTTCGCGGACCAATCTCCACGATTTGCCCCATCAACATCACCGCCACACGATGGCTGATACGTTCTACCACCGCCATATCGTGTGAGATAAACAGGAAGGCGATGCCCATATCCCGCTGTAAATCGAGCAATAAATTGATGATTTGCGCGCGGATAGAGACATCCAGCGCCGAGACGGACTCATCGGCAATCACCACTTTCGGGTTTAACGCCAGCGCACGGGCAATGCAAATACGTTGCCGCTGACCGCCGGAAAACTCGTGCGGATAACGCCAGGCATGTTCCGGCTTCAGGCCGACGCGTTCCAGCAGCCAGGCCACGCGACGCTGTGCCGCGTCACCTTCGAGCAGGTTATGTACCCGCAGCGGCTCCATAATCGAGTACCCCACCGTATGGCGTGGATCGAGGGAGGCGTACGGATCCTGAAATATAAACTGGATATCCCGCCTTATCGCCTGCAGCTTACTGTCTGGCAACGTATCAATACGTTCGCCGTTAAAGGTAATACTACCTTCCTGAGATTCCACCAGCCGGAGCAACGCGCGCCCGGTAGTGGATTTCCCACAGCCGGACTCTCCCACCAGTGCCAGCGTTTCGCCTGGCCATAAATCAAAACTGACGTTTTCCACTGCATGCACTTCGCGCTTCACGCGATTAAGAATGCCGCTGCGCAGTGGAAAACGGGTGACCAGATCGCGCACCTCCAGAATAGGCTTGCCTGGCACCACCGTGTCCTGCTCGCGTTCCTCCACTTCCGGCCCTGTTGCTTCAGGGGAAATCAACGGGAAGCGGCGCGGTAAATCACTGCCGTTCATGGCCCCAAGACGCGGGACCGCCGCCAGCAGCGCTTTGGTGTAAGGGTGAACGGGCGCGTGGAAGATTTGCTCAACCGTACCGGTTTCCACCGCATTGCCCTTGTGCATCACCAGAACGCGATCGGCAATATCGGCGACCACGCCCATATCGTGGGTGATGAAAATCACCCCCATTTCCATCTCCTGTTGCAGCACCTTGATGAGCTGCAGGATCTGCGCCTGGATCGTCACGTCCAGCGCCGTAGTCGGTTCATCGGCGATCAGCACTGCCGGGCGACAGGAGAGCGCCATCGCAATCATCACCCGCTGGCGCATGCCGCCAGAAAGTTGATGCGGATAACGTGCCAGAATGGTCTGTGCCTCCGGAATGCGCACCAGCTCAAGCATCCGTCTGGCTTCTTTGAGTGCTTCATCGCCGCTCAAGCCCTGATGTAACCGGATGGATTCGGCAATCTGTTCCCCGACCGGGAAGACCGGGTTCAGGGAGGTCATCGGCTCCTGGAAGATCATCGCAATATCCGCCCCGCGCACGCCCTGCATCTGGGCGCCGCTCAGCGTGTTTAAATCAATCACCTGGCGGTTGCGACGGCGCAGGAGTATTTTCTCGCTGCTGATTTGCCCACCTGTCTGTTCCAGCAGGCGCATCAATGCCAGCGCGGTGACCGATTTTCCGGAACCGGATTCACCGACAATGGCCAGCGTTTCGCCGCGCCTGAGCGCGAACGATAAATTCTGTACTGCGGGGATGAACTGCCGCTCTTCCTGAAACGCAATATTCAGTTGATGGACAGCCAGCACTTCGCGGTTGTCCAGCTCTTCACTGTGCGGCACGTGTTGCCCCCTTATTCACGATAGATCCCGGTACTGGGTTCATCACCGGCATATCCCCATGCGCGGTACATGCCTTCGCTGTTGAACGGCAATGCCACATTGCCCTCACGATCCACCGCAATGAGCCCGCCGACGCCGCCGAGCGCAGGCAGTTTTTCCATGACTACCCGCTCGCAGGCCTCAGCCAGACTTAAACCACCGTAATCCATCAGCGCGGTGATGTCATAGGCCGCGAGCGCGCGAATAAACACTTCCCCGGTTCCGGTACACGATACGGCCGCCGTCGCGTTATTGGCATAGCAGCCGGCACCGGGCAATGGACTGTCGCCGACACGTCCCGGCAGTTTGTTGGTCATTCCACCCGTGGAGGTGGCTGCCGCGAGGTTCCCGGCTTTATCGAGTGCCACCGCGCCAACCGTGCCCATTTTGGTGGTTTCATCGAGCGGTGTAGTGTGGTCAAGCTGCGTCATGCCCGCCGAACGGGCTTCCAGAAGCTGCTGGTAACGCTCCGGCGTTGAAAACAGGTCAGGAGAAACAGATTCCATCCCATGTTCAATGGCAAATTTTTCCGCGCCTGCGCCCGTCAGCAGCACATGCGGACTCTCTTCCATGACCAGACGCGCAGCCAGCACCGGGTTCCGTAGATGGCTGACACCTGCCACGGCCCCTGCTTTCAGGGTAATACCGTCCATCACGCAGGCATCCAGTTCGTGCGTTTCATCCCGGGTAAAGACCGAACCGATCCCCGCGTTAAATAACGGGCACTCTTCCAGCAGACGAACCGCCTCGGTGACCACATCCAGCGCGCTTTCGCCCGCTGCCAGCATTTTCTGGCCTGTTTCCACAATGGCATACAGCGCGTCTATATAGCGCTTTTCCTGTTCGGGACTAAGCTGTGCACGGGTGATTGCCCCGGCGCCGCCATGAATTGCGATTACCGCATTACCCATTCGCATCACCCGTTAGCCTGATTCGCGGCTTTTTCTATAAATATCATTATCGTCGATGAAACTTCAGATGATTTTTGAATATAGAAAGACGCAACTGTGATGTAAAGCGTACACCCATCGGGTCATACAGTTAGCCGCACTTTTCTGCCATAATGAGCGCTTTCGTTGTTACTGTGCAGGAGCCCACCATGGATTTTACCGCCGGACTGATGCCGCTTGAGACGGCACTCACGCAGATGCTTGACCGAATTTCCCCGCTGCATGACGTTGAGACGCTGCCTCTCGTGCGCTGTTTTGGCCGTATTGCCGCACGCGATATCGTCTCTCCGCTTAACGTGCCGGGATTCGATAACTCCGCAATGGACGGTTACGCGGTACGCCTGGTGGATCTCCAGACGGGTAACGCCCTGCCGGTGGCAGGTAAAGCCTTTGCGGGTCAGCCGTTTAGCGGTGAATGGCCCGCGGGCACCTGCGTGCGCATCATGACTGGAGCACCCGTTCCGGCAGGCTGCGACGCGGTCGTGATGCAGGAAGAGACTGAACAGACGGACGACGGCGTGCGCTTTATCGCTGGCGTTAAAGCGGGTCAGAATATCCGCCGCACGGGCGAAGACATCACCCTCGGTGCGACCGTTTTTGCCGCCGGGCAAAAGCTGACGGTGGCGGAGCTGCCGGTGCTGGCCTCGCTCGGCATCGCGGACATCGACGTCGTTCGCAAGGTGCGCGTCGCTGTATTCTCCACCGGCGACGAGCTGCAGCTTCCGGGCCAGCCGCTGCAGGACGGCCAGATTTATGACACCAACCGTCTGGCGGTACACCTGATGCTGGAGCAGCTGGGCTGTGAAGTGATTAATCTCGGGATTATTCCAGACGATCCGGAACAACTTCGCGCGGCGTTTATCGAGGCGGATAAATCTGCCGACGTGGTCATCAGTTCCGGTGGCGTCTCCGTGGGCGAAGCGGATTACACCAAAACCATTCTTGAAGAGCTGGGTGAAATCGCCTTCTGGAAGCTGGCTATTAAGCCAGGCAAACCGTTCGCGTTTGGCAAGCTCACGCACAGCTGGTTCTGCGGCCTGCCGGGTAACCCGGTCTCTGCCGCGTTGACCTTCTACCAGCTGGTGATCCCGCTGCTGGCAAAACTTTCGGGCAACCACGCCAGCCCGCTGCCGATGCGCCAGCGCGTACGTGCCGCCACGCGCCTGAAAAAATCACCGGGTCGTCTCGATTTCCAGCGCGGTATTCTGGCGCGCAACGCGGACGGCGAACTGGAAGTGAGCACCACCGGACACCAGGGTTCGCACATCTTCAGTTCCTTCAGCCAGGGCAACTGCTTTATCGTGCTGGAGCGCGAACGTGGCAACGTGGAAGCCGGTGAATGGGTTGAGGTTGAGCGCTTTAACCACCTGTTCGGAGGCTAAGATGACGGGGGAACTGACCGACCAGGAGATGATGCGCTACAACCGCCAGATTGTGCTGCGTGGTTTTGATTTCGAGGGCCAGGAAGCGCTCAAGGCGGCCAGCGTGCTGGTCGTCGGTCTTGGCGGTCTGGGCTGCGCCGCCGCGCAGTACCTTACCGCAGCGGGCGTGGGCAGGATGACGCTGCTGGATTTTGATACCGTGTCAGTGTCTAACCTGCAGCGCCAGACGCTGCACAGCGATGCGACAATTGGCCAGCCGAAAGTGGACTCTGCCCGCACGGCGCTGGCGCGCATCAACCCCAACGTTCAGTTCACCCTGATTAACGCGATACTGGATGACGACGCGTTGCGCGCCCAGATTGCGCAGCACGATTTGGTACTCGACTGCACCGATAACGTGGCTATCCGTAATCAGCTAAATGCAGGCTGTTTTGTCCATAAAACCCCGCTGGTTTCCGGCGCGACGATCCGCATGGAGGGGCAAATCAGCGTCTTCACTTACGCTGAGGGAGAACCCTGCTACCGTTGCCTGAGCCGTCTGTTTGGCGAGAACGCGCTGACCTGCGTCGAAGCGGGCGTGATGGCGCCATTAGTCGGCGTGATCGGCTCATTGCAGGCGATGGAAGCGATCAAAGTGCTGACGCACTACGGCACGCCTGCAGCAGGGAAAATCGTGATGTATGACGCGATGACCTGTCAATTTCGCGAGATGAAGCTGATGCGCAATCCGGGGTGTGAGGTTTGCGGAGGTTAAAGCAAACGGCAACCTTCAGGTTGCCGTTTTAGTGTTTGCTCCCTCTCCCGTCGGGAGAGGGTTGGGGTGAGGGCATCAGACCGTACCCGTCAGATAGACGTCCGACCAAACGCCCCCTGCCAGTCCTGCTCAAACTTCACAATCGCCGCATCCACTGCCGGAGAGGTAATAAACTGCTGCGCCACGTCCAGCGGAAGCGTAATGGACTCACAGCCTGCCAGCAGGCAGTCCAGCGCCTGACGCGGGGTTTTAAAACTCGCGGCCAGCACTTTTGACTGCGGGGCATGCAACGTCAGCAGCTGCTGTAATTCCACTACGGTCTGGATCCCGTCCCCGCCCTGCGCGTCCACGCGGTTAACGTATGGGGCAACATACTCTGCGCCCGCCAGCGCCGACAGCATCCCCTGGGCTGCGCCATACACTGCCGTGCCCAGCGTCGGGATCCCTTCTGCTTTCAGCATCTTGATTGCCGCCAGCCCTTCTGCGGTCACCGGCACTTTCACCACCAGGTCGTTAATGATGGCGCGCAGCTTACGCGCATCTTCCACCATACCTTCCGCGGTAGTCGCCATCACCTGAGCGAACAGACGGCCTTTGCCACCCAGCGCGTCGTGCAGCGCTGGCAGCAGCTCGTCCAGCGGGGTTTTACCCGCAGCAACAATACTTGGATTAGTGGTCACGCCCGCCAGCGGGAAGATACGCGCCAGCTTTTTGACTGCCGCAACGTCAGATGTGTCGAGATAAAGTTCCATGATGTCACCCTCAAAATTAGCCTGCACTTACCCTATCACAGCAAAACCTGCTCAGTAGTTGACCTGCATCAAGATAACTTTCATTCGAAAGTAATTTAATCTTCGTATGCAAGAAGAGAGGCGAAAACATGATCTTCAATATTCAGCGTTACTCCACCCACGATGGCCCCGGTATTCGTACCGTGGTGTTCCTGAAAGGCTGCTCGCTGGGCTGTCGCTGGTGCCAGAACCCGGAAAGCCGCTCCCGCAGCCGGGACGTGCTGTTTGATGCGCGCCTTTGCCTGGACGGCTGCGACCTGTGTCAGCAGGCGGCACCGGGCTGTATCGAACGTGCGCTGAATGGCCTGGTCATCCACCGTGAGAAGCTTGATGAAGCCACGGTCAACGCCCTTACCAACTGCTGCCCGACGCAGGCACTCACCGTCTGCGGTGAAGAGAAGCAGGTGGAAGAAATTATGGCAACCGTGCTGCGCGACAAACCCTTTTATGATCGCAGCGGCGGCGGGATCACGCTTTCCGGCGGCGAGCCGTTTATGAACCCTGAGCTGGCTCAGGCTCTGTTTAAAGCTAGCCACGAACAGGGGATCCACACCGCCGTTGAAACCTGCCTTCACGTGCCGTGGCACTATATCGAGCCCTCATTACCGTATGTTGATCTGTTTCTGGCCGACCTGAAGCATGTGGATGGCGAGGTATTCAAACAGTGGACGGACGGCTCGGCCAAACGGATCCTGAACAACCTGAAACGCCTGGCCGCTGCCGGGAAAGAAATCACCATTCGCGTGCCGCTGATTCAGGGCTTCAACGCCGATGAAGCATCTATTACCGCCATTACCAACTTTGCCGCCGACGAACTCGGCGTCGACGATATTCATTTTCTGCCATACCACACGCTGGGCATGAACAAATACACCCTGCTCGGCCAACCCTACTCTGCCCCTGACAAACCGCTTGATAACCCTGCGCTACTGGACTTCGCTCAGCAGTACGCCTGCCAGAAAGGGTTAACCGCGACCTTACGAGGATAAACCTATGACGACCCTGAATCTCAACACCCTTAGCGAGCGCATTAAAGCGCACAAAAATGCCCTCGTACATATCGTTAAGCCGCCGGTCTGTACCGAGCGCGCCCAGCATTACACCGAAATGTACCAGCAGCATATGGACAAACCGATCCCGGTGCGCCGTGCTCTTGCGCTGGCACATCACCTGGCGGAACGTACTATCTGGATCAAACACGATGAGCTGATCATCGGTAACCAGGCAAGCGAAGTGCGCGCCGCGCCGATTTTCCCGGAATACACCGTCTCGTGGATTGAGAAAGAGATCGACGATCTGGCAGACCGCCCGGGCGCGGGCTTTGCGGTAAGCGAAGAGAACAAACGCGTGCTGCATGAAATCTGCCCATGGTGGCGCGGGCAGACAGTACAGGATCGCTGCTACGGCATGTTCACCGACGAGCAGAAAGGCCTGCTGGAAACCGGCATTATCAAAGCCGAAGGCAACATGACCTCCGGCGACGCGCACCTGGCCGTTAACTTCCCGCTGGTGCTGGAGAAAGGTCTCGACGGCCTGCGCGCCAAGGTGGCCGAACGCCGCACGCGCATCAACCTGACGGTGCTGGAAGACCTGCACGGCGATCAGTTCCTGAAGGCGATTGATATTGTGCTGGAAGCGGTAAGCCTGCACATCAAACGCTTCGCCGATCTGGCGCGCGAGATGGCCTCTACCGAGACCCGCGAAAGCCGCCGCGACGAGCTGCTGGCGATGGCAGAAAATTGTGAAGTGATTGCTCACGAGCCGCCAAAAACCTTCTGGCAGGCGCTGCAGCTGTGCTACTTCATTCAGCTGATCCTGCAGATCGAGTCCAACGGCCACTCCGTCTCCTTCGCGCGTATGGATCAGTATCTCTATCCGTACTACCGTCGCGACGTGGAGCTGAACCAGAGTCTTGATCGCGAGCACGCGATCGAACTGCTCCACAGCTGTTGGCTGAAATTGCTCGAAGTGAACAAGATCCGCTCCGGCTCGCACTCTAAAGCCTCTGCCGGCAGCCCGCTTTACCAGAACGTGACCATCGGCGGTCAGAAACTGGTGAACGGCGAGCCAATGGATGCGGTGAACCCGCTCTCCTATGCCATTCTGGAATCCTGCGGCCGCCTGCGCTCTACCCAGCCGAACCTGAGCGTGCGTTACCACGCGGGCATGAGCAACGACTTCCTCGACGCCTGCGTGCAGGTGATCCGCTGCGGCTTCGGTATGCCCGCGTTCAACAACGATGAAATCGTGATCCCGGAATTCATCAAGCTCGGCGTTGAACGAGACGATGCTTACGACTATGCGGCAATCGGCTGTATCGAAACAGCGGTGGGCGGCAAGTGGGGTTATCGCTGCACCGGCATGAGTTTCATTAACTTTGCCCGCGTGATGCTCGCCGCGCTGGAAGGCGGTCGCGATGCCACCAGCGGCAAAGTCTTCCTGCCGCAGGAGAAAGCGCTCTCTGCCGGTAATTTCGATAACTTCGACGAAGTGATGGCGGCATGGGATAGCCAGATCCGCTACTACACCCGTAAATCTATTGAGATTGAGTATGTGGTGGATACGATGCTGGAAGAAAATGTTCACGACATTCTCTGCTCGGCTCTGGTGGACGACTGCATCGAGCGTGCGAAAAGCATCAAGCAGGGCGGCGCAAAGTATGACTGGGTTTCCGGCCTGCAGGTGGGGATCGCCAACCTCGGCAACAGCCTGGCGGCGGTGAAGAAACTGGTCTTCGAGCAGGGTACGATTGGTCAGCAGCAGCTTGCCGCCGCCCTGGTAGATGATTTCGACGGGCTGACCCACGAGCAGCTGCGACAGCGCCTGATCAACAGTGCGCCGAAGTACGGCAACGACGATGACAGCGTGGACATGCTGCTGACGCGTGCCTATCAGACCTACATTGAAGAGCTGAAGCAGTACCACAACCCGCGCTATGGTCGCGGCCCGATTGGCGGTAATTACTACGCAGGTACGTCTTCCATCTCCGCAAACGTGCCGTTTGGTGCGGCAACGATGGCGACCCCGGACGGACGTAAGGCGCACACCCCGCTGGCAGAAGGGGCAAGCCCGGCCTCCGGTACGGACCACCTTGGCCCGACGGCGGTGATCGGCTCCGTGGGTAAACTGCCGACGGAAGCGATTCTCGGTGGTGTACTGTTAAACCAGAAGCTGAACCCGTCGACGCTGGAAAACGACAGCGATCGCCAGAAGCTGATGGTGCTGCTGCGCACCTTCTTTGAGGTGCATAAAGGCTGGCACATTCAGTACAACATCGTCTCGCGCGAAACGCTGCTGGAAGCGAAGAAACATCCTGACCAGTATCGTGACCTGGTCGTGCGCGTGGCAGGCTACTCGGCGTTCTTCACCGCCCTGTCGCCGGATGCGCAGGACGATATTATTGCGCGTACTGAACATACGCTGTAACGGTGCATCCTCTAAGGGGAAATGCGCAGGCTGATGCCCTCACCCCGCCCCTCTCCCACGGGGAGAGGGAGCAAACACTAAAAACGGCAACCCCGGTTGCCGTTTTGCTTTTACTTTCGAATGAAATTAAATTTGTGCTCTCCGTCACCTTGTTATTAGAATGTTTCAAACGCAGTGATCCAGGAGCGCAATGTATGACCGTAAAAGTTATCGTCACCGATATGGACGGAACTTTCCTTAATGATGCCAAGCAGTACGATCGTGACCGCTTCCAGGCACAGTTTGAACAGCTTAAAGCCCGAGATATTGAATTCGTTGTCGCCAGCGGTAACCAGTATTACCAGCTCATCTCCTTCTTTCCGGAGCTGAAAGATCAGATATCCTTCGTGGCCGAAAACGGTGCACTGGTGTTCGACCACGGCGAGCAGATTTTCCACGGCGAGCTGACGCGTCATGAATCGCAAATCGTGATTGGCGAACTGCTGAAAGACAAAGGGCTGAACTTTGTGGCCTGCGGGCTGGAGAGTGCTTACGTTAGCGACAAAGCCCCGGACTCGTTCGTGGCGCTAATGTCAAAGCACTATCACCGTTTAAAACGCATCAGTGACTACCACGAAATCGACGACGTGCTGTTTAAGTTCTCCCTGAACCTGCCGGACAGCGATATCCCGAATCTTATCGACAAACTGCATGTGTCGCTGGATGGCATTATGAAGCCCGTCACCAGCGGCTTTGGTTTTGTCGATTTGATTATCCCCGGCCTGCACAAGGCCAACGGCATCAGCCGTCTGCTGAAGCGCTGGAAGATCTCCCCTCAGGAGTGCGTGGCTATTGGCGACAGCGGCAACGATGCCGAGATGCTGAAGCTGGTGAAATATTCCTTTGCAATGGGCAACGCGGCAGAAAGCATCAAAGAGATCAGCCGCTACAGCACCGACGATAACAATCATCAGGGTACGCTGAATGTCATTCAGGCAGTGCTCGACGACCATTCTCCTTTCGACGCGTAATCCTCTCCTTGCCGGGGCTTTGCTCCGGCTTTTCCCTTCTTTTCCATCCTGTGGCACACGTCAAGTTTTTAAACTTGCATTAACTTATTTTTAACTTAAAGTATCACTTGTAGATATTTTTACTTTCGAATGAAAGATGCGAGGCGGTTATGACGTTTACCAGTGAAATTTTGCCAGCAGATCACAAAGCAGCAATTCGCCAGATGAAGCGTGAATTACGCGCCCAGATTGGCGACGTTCAGGCAGTATTCAACAAGCTCAGCGATAAAATCGCCACCCGCGTGGCGGAAATCAACGCGCTGAAGAACAAAGGCGAAACCGTCTGGCCGGTGATCCCATTTGCCGATGTAAAAAACGGCACGATTGGTGCGGAACAGCGTGAAGCCGTTAAACGTCGTGGCTGTGCGGTCATCAAGAATCACTTCCCGCGCGAGCAGGCGCTGGCATGGGATCAGTCGATGCTCGACTACCTCGATTTGAACAAGTTTGACGAGGTATATAAAGGACCAGGCGATAACTTCTTCGGCACCTTGACGGCCTCTCGCCCGGAAATTTACCCGATCTACTGGTCGCAGGCACAAATGCAGGCGCGTCAGAGCGAAGAGATGGCGCAGGTGCAGTCGTTCCTGAACCGTTTATGGACATTCGAGAGCAACGGCAAACAGTGGTTCGACCCGGACGTGAGTGTGATTTACCCGGACCGCATCCGCCGCCGCCCGCCGGGAACCACCTCGAAAGGGCTGGGCGCGCATACCGACTCCGGCGCGCTGGAGCGCTGGCTGCTTCCGGCCTATCAGCAGGTCTTTGCCCGAGTCTTCGACGGCAACGTCGATAAATACGATCCGTGGAACGCCGCGCACCGTACCGAAGTGGAAGAGTACACAGTCGATAACACCACCAAATGTTCGGTGTTCCGTACCTTCCAGGGCTGGACGGCGCTGTCGGACATGATTCCGGGTCAGGGGTTGCTGCACGTGGTGCCGATCCCGGAAGCGATGGCTTATATTCTGCTGCGTCCGCTGCTGGATGACGTGCCGGAAGATGAACTGTGCGGCGTGGCTCCGGGGCGCGTGCTGCCGGTTTCAGAGAAGTGGCACCCGCTGCTGATCGAGGCGCTGACCAGCATCCCGGCACTCGAAGCGGGCGATTCCGTATGGTGGCACTGTGATGTTATTCACTCCGTCGCACCGGTGGAAAACCAGCAGGGCTGGGGCAACGTGATGTACATTCCTGCCGCACCGATGTGCGAGAAAAACCTCGCCTATGCGAAGAAGGTCAAGGAAGCGCTGGAAACCGGCGCGTCACCGGGCGATTTCCCGCGTGAAGATTATGAAAAAAGCTGGCAGGACCGCTTTACCGTGAACGATCTCAACATCCACGGCAAGCGTGCGCTGGGCATGGTCTAACTGTCGTATAGCCCTTCCCGCTCAACGGCGGTGCGTCGTTTCCCCTGACGTATCCGCCGTACCGATTCCCGCACGGTCAGCGTGCCGTTGAGCAGCAATGTTCCTACAGGCGCGTCCGGTCGCATCAGCCGCTGCTGAAGCATATGTACCGCTTCCGTTCCCAGTTCATCACGCGGAACATGCACGGCCGTCAGAGGCACATCCTGAATCGCCGCCAGATTAAACCCGTCGATACTCATCACCGACACGTCCTGCGGCACGCGCAAGCCGTGGTTTTGCAGCGCGCTGATGGTGCCCGCCGCCATAAAGTCGCCGCCCACCAAAAACGCGGTAGGTAAATCCTTCCCCTGCATGTCGTCGAGCCAGCTGCTGACCAGCTGTTCCGTTTCGCGGGCGCTGAAGCTGGGCACCACCAGCAGGTCATGTTTATCGCTGAACTTCAGGTTATGGGACAGCCACGCATCGCGGATCCCTGACAGGCGCTGCTCCATGGTGTAGCGTCGCAGACACAGCACGTTCATCACCTCACGGTGTCCCATCTCGAACAGATATTCCGCCGCCCGCTCGCCAATGGCGCGATGATCCGGCGCGACGGCAGGCAGGCGCATATGGCGGTCACGACAGTTAATCAGCATGCAGGGTTTACCCACATCCACCGCCAGATCGTGGATATGCGGATCGTCAATGCCGAGCAGAATGGCTGCCTGGGTATCCGGTTCGTTCATGCGTGCCAGAAAAAGTTGCGCGTCGCTGTCGTTCTCTTCCAGCGCGCAGTAGCGTAACCGCACTTCATGGGATGCCAGCCCTTTACCTACACTCTGGATCACACGGTAGTAAAAGATGTCGGACCGCTCGTCAAACGCCCTCTGGGGGGCAAAAACCACCAGGCTGTTAAGCAGCAGACGCCCTGCCGCCATGCCGTCCATTACCCCCAGCTCGCGCGCGCACGCCAGCACCTTTGTACGCGCTTTTTCGCTGGTATTCGCTTTTCCCGCCAGCACACGCGATACGGTGCTGATTGAGAGCTGCGTTCGGGCGGCGATTTCGGTGATTTTTAGCCTTTTGTCCATTTTGTGATCTGGCTCCATTTGCGAAATGAAAAAATTTTCATAGCGTATCTATCAGGCAGTAACTGACATAAAAGCCATCATGCCAGAGGGTTCAGGTCAGTTATGAGAAATTTTGCACAAAATCCACTATTGCCCACTCATTTTCTCCCTTAAGGTGAACTTGTCACACAACTTCCATACTAGTTGTATACCAATTAAGGCAATATAACCGGATAGAAATCAAAGCCATAAAAAACTGTGTGACACCTGAACCTCCGTCCCCTTACCGTCCGTCTTGTGGAGAGTAAAATGAGTCAGGACATCAATAACACTGTTGCGGCAAGCAAAACCCGTCGCGTCATCAAGAACCTGCGCTGGTACGTGCTGGTGCTGTTCTTACTTGGCGTCACCGTTAACTACATCACCCGAAACTCATTAGGGATCCTCGCCCCGGAACTGAAAGAGAGCCTCGGGATCACCACCGAGCAATACTCCTGGATCGTGGGAGCATTCCAGATCGCCTACACCATTTTCCAGCCTCTGTGCGGCTGGTTGATTGACGTCATCGGCCTGAAGATTGGCTTTATGGTCTGCGCCGGGATCTGGGCGCTGATGTGTATTTTCCATGCAGGTGCCGGAAGCTGGCTGCACCTGGCTATTCTGCGCTTCTTTATGGGTGCCTCTGAAGCCGCCGCTACCCCGGCGAACGCCAAAACCATCGGTGAATGGTTCCCGAAATCAGAGCGACCTGTTGCCGCCGGCTGGGCGGGTGTGGGCTTCTCCATCGGCGCGATGCTGGCCCCGCCTATTATCTACTTCGCGCACGCGTCGTTTGGCTGGCAGGGCGCGTTTATGTTCACCGGCGTGCTGGCGCTGCTGTGGGTGATCCTCTGGTGGGCGTTCTACCATAACCCGGAGCAGCACCCGAACCTCAGTAAGGACGAGCTGGCGTTTATCAAGCAGGATAACGAACCGCCTGCGGTGAAACTGCCCTTCCTGACCGCGCTGAAAACCGTCTCGAAGAACAAACGTTTCTACGGCATCGCCATTCCGGCCTTTATGGCGGAACCCGCCTGGGCGGTACTGAGCTTCTGGGTGCCGCTGTACCTCGCCAAAGAGCACGGCATGGATCTGAAGCAGATTGCGATGTTTGCCTGGCTACCGTTCCTCGCCGCGGATCTCGGTAGCGTGGCGAGCGGCTACCTGACGCGTCTGTATACCCGACTGTTCGGCTGCTCCCGCGTTAACTCGGTGGTCGCAAGCTCCGTGACGGGCGCGTTCCTGATGATCTCTCTGGGCATCGTGGCCATTACCCGCGACCCGTATATCACCATCGTGCTGATCTCCATCGGCGGCTTCGGGCACCAGATTATCTCCTGCATGCTCAGCGCCCTGGTCGTTGAGTCGTTCGACAAAGGCCAGATGGCGACCGTCAACGGCATGCGCGGCTCGGCGGCGTGGATCGCCAGCTTCCTGTTCTCGCTGTTAATCGGTGTAACCGCCGACAAAATCGGCTTTAACCCGCTCTTTATTGCCATGGGCTTCTTTGACCTGATTGGCGCTGTCTTCCTGGTAGCATTTATTGCTGAACGTCGCGCCAAGCGCGCCTGATAGTGGATGTAGTGATTATGAAAACCCTGAAAAACTGGACCATTGATACGCAGTCGGCAAACCATCTGGAACTGCTGGTCGATAACCAGCACCGCTTGTGCCTGTATGTGCTGGAAGAGAATCTGTTCCGTGTACTGATCAAACGCAAAGGCGAACTGGCGCTGGACCGTACCTGGAGCATTGCCCCGGAGCATGACGTGCCGTGGGAAGGTCGCCGTCGCGATGATTTAAGCGGTTTCACTTGTCCTGTCTGGACGCTGACGCAGCAGGATGAGACGTTAACCGTGGCAACCGAACAGCTGCGCGTGACCGTCCACCAGCCGCTGTGGCTCGAATGGCACTACCGTAACGATGCAGGCGAATGGCAACCGCTGGTGAATGACCGTCCGACCAGCGCTTACCTGCTGAACGCCCACGGCGATGGCGTGGCGCACTACCTCAGCCGCCGCAAGGACGAGCGTTTCTACGGCCTGGGCGAAAAAGCGGGCGATCTGCAGCGCAACGGCAAGCGCTACGAGATGCGCAACCTCGACGCAATGGGTTATAACGCAGCAAGCACCGACCCGCTGTACAAGCATATTCCCTTCACTATCGCCCGTCGCGATGACGTGAGTTACGGCCTGTTCTACGACAACCTGAGCAGCTGCTGGCTGGATCTGGGTAACGAAATCGACAACTACCACACCGCCTATCGTCGCTGGCAGGCGGAAGCGGGTGATATTGATTACTACATCTTCACCGGTAAACGCGTTCTGGACGTTACCAAAGCGTTTGTGCGCCTGACCGGGAAAACGCTGTTCGGGCCAAAATGGAGCCTCGGGTACAGCGGCTCGACCATGCACTACACCGACGCGCCGGACGCGCAAAACCAGCTGATGAATTTCATTCGCCTGTGTGAAGAGCACGCCATTCCATGCGACTCGTTCCAGCTCTCGTCGGGCTATACCTCGATCAACGGCAAACGTTACGTCTTTAACTGGAACTACGACAAGGTGCCCCAGCCGAAGGTGATGAGCCAGGCATTCCACGACGCGGGGCTGAAACTTGCCGCGAACATCAAGCCGTGCTTGCTGCAGGATCATCCGCGCTATAACGAAGTGGCAGAAAGCGGCCTGTTCATTCGTGATTCAGAAACCGATGCACCTGAACGTTCCAGCTTCTGGGATGACGAAGGCTCGCACCTCGATTTTACCAACCCGCAGACGGTGCAATGGTGGCAGGAAGGCGTGACCACGCAACTGCTGGAAATGGGCATCGACTCCACCTGGAACGACAATAACGAGTATGAGGTATGGGATGGTGAAGCCCGCTGTTATGGCTTCGGTAAGGAGATCGCCATCAAGCATATTCGCCCGGTGATGCCGCTTTTGATGATGCGCGCCTCGCTGGAAGCGCAGCAGCGTTTCGCGCCGGAAAAACGTCCGTATCTGATCTCCCGCTCCGGCTGCGCCGGGATGCAGCGCTACGTTCAGACCTGGAGCGGCGACAACCGCACCAACTGGGACACCCTGCGCTATAACATCCGCATGGGGCTTGGCATGAGCCTGTCCGGGCTGTTCAACGTCGGTCACGACGTGGGCGGTTTCTCCGGCGACAAGCCGGACGCCGAGCTGTTCGTGCGCTGGGTGCAGAACGGCGTGATGCATCCGCGCTTTACCATTCACTCGTGGAATGACGATCACACGGTGAACGAGCCGTGGATGTACCCTGGCGTCACGCCAGCCATTCGTAGCGCCATTGAGCTGCGCTATCGTCTGCTGCCGTATCTCTACACCCTGCTCTGGCAGGCGCACGCTGACGACGAGCCGATGCTGCGCCCGACGTTCCTCGACCACGAACACGATGCGCAAACCTTCGAAGAGTGCGATGAGTTCCTGCTGGGCCGCGACCTGCTGGTGGCCAGCGTGGTCGAAGCCGGTCAACGCGAGCGCCGTGTCTGGCTGCCGGATAACGACACCGGCTGGTATGATTTTTACACCCACGTGTGGTATGCGGGCGGCCAGTCGATCGTCCTCGACGCACCGCTGGAAAAACTGCCGATGCTGGTGCGCGCCGGTGCCGGTCTGCCGCTCAGCGAACGCATTACCCACGTGTCCGCTGAAAAAGACGATACCCGCGAGCTGAAGCTGTTCCCGGTGAAGGGCGTCGGGACCACCTCGGGCATGCTGTTTGAAGACGATGGTGAAAGCTGGGGCTACCAGAACGGCAATGCACTGTGGGTGGAATGGGAAATGGTGTGCGATGGCGCATCCATCAACCTGAAGGTAAACGCGCGCGGGGATTATCGTCCGGCGTGGAAAGCGCTGAAGGTGTCGCTGCCTGTAGGGGAAAAACGTACGCTGCGGGTGAACGGGGTTGAAGGGGGTGAGTGGGTGCTTTGAGCATTGCCGGGTGGCGGCTTCGCCTTACCCGGCCTACAAACTGACTCGTAGGCCCGGTAAGCGTAGCGCCACCGGGCTTTTTTTAGTTCTCGATACCTTTACTGCGCAGGTAATCTTCGTAGTTACCGGTGAAGTCCACCACGCGTTCTGGCGTAATTTCGATCACGCGGGTCGCCAGCGAGCTGACGAATTCACGGTCGTGAGAGACGAAGATCAGAGTACCCTGGTACATCTCCAGCGCCATGTTCAGCGATTCAATCGATTCCATATCCAGGTGGTTGGTTGGTTCGTCCATCACCAGGATATTTGGCTTTTCCATCATCAGCTTGCCAAACAGCATACGCCCTTTCTCACCACCGGAGAGCACTTTGGCTGGTTTTTTGATGTCGTCCTGGCTGAATAGCAGACGGCCCAGAATACTGCGTACCGCCTGCTCGTCGTCGCCTTCCTGCTTCCACTGGCTCATCCAGTCAAAGACGGTCAGGTCGTTTTCGAACTCGTATTCGTGATCCTGCGCGTAATAACCAATCTGCGCGTTTTCAGACCACTTCACGGTGCCATTGTCCGGCTGCAGTTCGCCGACCAGGGTTTTGAGCATGGTGGATTTACCCACGCCGTTGGCACCGAGGATGGCAATCTTCTCACCCACTTCCAGCAGTAAATTGAAGTTTTTGAACAGCGGACCTTCATCGAAACCTTTAGTAAGGGCTTCCACTTCCAGTGCGTTACGGAAAAGTTTCTTATCCTGCTCGAAACGAATGAACGGGTTCTGACGGCTGGACGCTTTGACTTCTTCCAGCTTGATTTTATCGATCTGGCGCGCACGCGAGGTCGCCTGACGGGATTTAGAGGCGTTAGCGCTAAAGCGGCTGACGAAGGACTGCAGGTCAGCAATTTGCGCTTTCTTCTTGGCGTTATCGGCCAGCAGACGTTCACGCGCCTGGGTTGCAGCCGTCATGTACTCATCGTAGTTGCCCGGATAAACGCGCAGCTCGCCGTAATCCAGATCCGCCATGTGCGTACACACCATATTCAGGAAGTGACGGTCGTGCGAAATGATGATCATGGTGCTGTCGCGATCGTTCAGCGTCTGCTCCAGCCAGCGAATGGTGTCAATGTCCAGGTTGTTTGTCGGTTCATCGAGCAGCAGGATGTCCGGGTTGGAGAACAGGGCCTGCGCCAGCAGCACACGCAGTTTCCAGCCAGGCGCGACTTCGCTCATCGGGCCGTAGTGTTGTTCTACCGGAATGCCAACGCCCAGCAGCAGTTCACCTGCACGTGCTTCCGCAGAATAACCGTCCATCTCACCGTATTGCGTTTCCAGTTCGGCCACTTTATAGCCGTCTTCTTCGCTCATCTCGGCCAGCGCGTAAATACGGTCGCGCTCTTGTTTTACTTCCCACAGCTCCGCGTGTCCCATGATCACCGTGTCGAGCACGGTGAATTCTTCGAAGGCGAACTGATCCTGACGCAGCTTACCGATACGCTCGTTGGGATCGAGCGATACGTTGCCGAGCGTCGGCTCCAGGTCACCGCCGAGGATCTTCATAAAGGTGGATTTACCGCTACCGTTGGCACCAATCAGGCCGTAACGGTTGCCGCCGCCAAATTTGACGGAAATGTTTTCGAACAGCGGCTTACTGCCAAACTGCATAGTGACGTTGCTGGTAACTAACACGGAGAGATTCCTGCGAAAAGTGTGATAAACACGGCATTATGCCACAATTCCGAATTGAGATCCCGCGTTGCCGCAATCCACTAAACTTTAACAAAATCGAAAAAAGTGTGATTTCGTACACATCTGAATTCCCTGTTAGCGGGAATGCACATATAATGCGCTCCCATCACAGATTCAGACTTATCAACTCATCGCCAGAATGGCTTAGATACCTCGCACAACATGAACATGAAATTAACAACGCTTTTTGCGGCGGCGTTAGCCGTAGTAGGTTTTTGTAAGACCGCGTCTGCGGTGACGTATCCCCTGCCAACAGACGGTAGCCGTCTGGTAGGCCAGAACCAGGTGGTGACGGTACCAGAAGGTAACTCTCAGCCACTGGAGTATTTCGCTGCACAGTACCAGCTGGGCCTGTCTAACATGCTGGAAGCGAACCCGGGCGTTGACCCGTATCTGCCGAAAGCGGGTACCGTGCTGAATATTCCACAGCAGCTGATCCTGCCGGATACCGTTCACGAAGGTATCGTCATTAACAGCGCGGAAATGCGTCTGTATTACTACCCGAAAGGCACCAACACCGTTATTGTGCTGCCAATCGGTATCGGCCAGTTGGGCAAAGACACGCCAATGAACTGGACCACCAAAGTTGAGCGTAAGAAAGCAGGCCCAACCTGGACGCCGACGGCCAAAATGCACGCGGAATACATCGCTGCGGGCGAACCGCTGCCAGCCGTTGTACCGGCAGGCCCGGATAACCCGATGGGTCTGTACGCGCTGTACATTGGCCGTCTATATGCGATCCACGGTACCAACGCTAACTTCGGTATTGGCCTGCGCGTTAGCCACGGTTGTGTGCGCCTGCGTAACGAAGACATCAAATTCCTGTTCGAAAACGTACCTGTCGGCACGCGCGTGCAGTTCATCAACGAACCGGTGAAAGCCACGTCTGAGCCTGATGGCAGCCGTTATATTGAAGTGCACAACCCGCTGTCCACCAGCGAAGATCAGATCAACAATAACGAAATCGTACCGGTTACGCTGAACAGCGCAGTGCAGTCAGTAACCTCTCAACCGGACGTAGAGACGACGATTGTTGACCAGGCTGTGCAGAACCGCTCCGGTATGCCGGTGCGTTTGAACTAATCAACCTGCTCCACATAAGTCTCTTAAAAAGACCCCGAGTTATCGGGGTCTTTTTGCTTTCCGAAACCGAACACTCTCATCATGTCTTAATAGCAATTTTGCCATAAGTCCCATTCTTGCCATTTTCTGCTAACCCGGCGGGGTTACATCCGCCCCTCTAAATGTTATGATGCGCGTACTTGTAAAATCAGTTTAATCTGTATTTATCAGGTTTTTTTTATTTCCTGGAGCCCGCTCAGTTTGATGATCAGTATTAACTTAACAACGACAAAATCGCGTCTTTATCTCTGTTCGCAAACAGTGTGGTCACTGGCGAACCAGAGTAAAAAGGTCGATCAAATTGTTGTGTGGGTCTCCAGTACACCTTATCTCAGTGACGAAGGCATCACTGAAGAGCCTGAATGGGCGCAGAAAATTCGCCAGACGGGCACCAATCTGGTCTTTAAATGGGTTAAAAATACCGGACCATATCGGAAATTGTTTCCGGCGCTACAAGCAGCAACGGAAGACGATATTCTGATTTATGCTGACGATGACGCTATCTACAACGAAATTTGGGCGGAAACATTGCTGGATGATTTTTACCGCCACAATCAGGAATTTGTGGTGGCTGCGCGTGTGCGAGAAACGGTAAAAAAGAAGAAAGATCTTCTTGATACCTATCGTAATTTCCCGCTTATCACGGTCCCAAAAGTCGTTGAACAGAACTATATCATCACAGGTCTCGGGGGCGTTGTACTCAAGAAGAGAATGATCCCGGAATATTTCCATTATAACGAGGACTTCATTAAGGTTTGTCCTCGAGCGGATGATATTTGGATCAGCAAACTGATTCAGCTAACCAAAACACCTGTCTATGTTTCTGCGCAAAGCATTCGTTTTGTTCATGAGATAATCCATGACTACGGATTATCACGTGACAATACCAGCAAAATAAAACGTTCCTGGCTTCAAAAAGTCCGTTTTACATTTAAGCCAGGTCAAATCCAGCATCTGTGCCAGAACGATCTTTATATACAAGACACCGACAGCTATTTCGAATCGTGCGCCTGACAGAGTAGCTAGCCGTTATTGACGATCACAATCCCGCCGTGATCGTAACGATAGTGACAGTGGGCATACTCCAGTGGTGTGCCATCTTCCAGATAAATAACCTGCTCCACTTCCAGTACGGGATCGGTCTGCTCGCAGACAAGATGTTGTCTGTCCAGCGTATTGGGTTTTAACGCCCGTACAATCCGGTACGACCCCATAATTTTCAGCCCCAGCGTCTCCTGGACGTACTGAAATACCGAGCCTTCAAGATGGCTTTTCGTCAGTCCGGGGACCAGGTTCATTGGCATCACAGTTGAATCCAGCGACATGGGTTCACCGTTGAGCAAACGTAAACGAATAAAGTCATAGACAGGCGCATCGGCGTTAATCATCAGCGATGCCTGCTCTTTCTCGTTCGGGAAACGCAGCTCAAAGTGAACAACCTGGCTGGTCACCGTTCCCAAATGTTCCCACGTTTTAGTCGCCCCAAAGTAATCACTGCCGGAGAGATCCCACTGTGAAAGCTGGAGGAAATTTTTGCGGATGAATGTCCCCTGCCCCTGGCGGGTATAAACCAGTCCTTCCACAATCAGCTGCCGCATTGCCTGCTGGATGGTCATCCGGCTGGAGTTGAACTCCGCCGCCAGCGCAAACTGATCCGGCAGCGGTTCATTGGCGGCATACTGCTGACTGATAATGCGTTTCTTAATTTCCCGCGCTATGGTGATGTACTTCGCCGCCATCGTCCTTCCTTTCTGCTAGTTTTCTATCCCGCTGTTTTTCAACGCCACTCTCTCGGCAATTTTGAGGAAAGGCAGGTAGAAGAATACACCAAAAACAATGATTGCCAACTGCACCACCACCGCTCGCCAGTCTCCTGCTGTCGCCAGCCAGGCACTCAGGATGGGTGGCGTTGTCCAGGGAATCATCACTACACAACGCGACATTAATCCCAGCGTGGTACAGAGCCAGGCAAAGTAGATGCCAATGGCAGGCAAAAGTACAAAGGGGATCATCAACGGCAGGTTAAACACTATCGGCAAGCCAAAAATGACCGGCTCGTTGATGTTAAACAGGCCTGGCGCCAGCGACAGGCGCGCCACCTGTTTCGCCGATTTTTGCCGCGAGAAGATAAAAATAGCTATCAACAGGGAAATGGTGCTGCCCGTGCCACCCACCATGCCAAACGTCGGCACGAAGATGTTATTGATGATGTGTGGGATTGGCTGACCGTTAGCAAAGGCCAGCATGTTCTCATTGGTGTTGATCAGCAGGAACGGCTCCAGCACCACGCTATTGACCACCGACTGATGAATACCGAGCGTAAACAGGAAATTACCAAAACTGTAAATAAAGATCGTGCCCGGCAGACTGGTGTTGATGAGTCGAAGTGGCTGCTGAATAAAGGTCGTGATCAGGTGGATCAAATCCGTATGCAGCACGCTTGCCAGCAGAGCCGCCAGTACCGCAAACAGAGAGAGCGTGAGAATAGTTGGGATCAGCGCGGTAAACGATTTACTCACCGCAGGTGGCACATTCTCTCCGAGCGAAATATGCAGTGCTTTCAGGCGCGAAATAGCAATAAACAACTCCGTTGAAAGCAAACCAATCAACACCCCGGCGAAAATCCCGGTGGAGCCGATATTGGCAAACGTCAGCACCTGGGTGACGTTCACCGTGGTATCGCTGCCGACGGGCGTGAGCTGTAAGCGCATCGGCATCATGATGATAAAACTGCTGACGGCGATAACCACTGCCGAGACCGGATTGTCGAAATCTTTGTTGCGCGCCAGCGACCAGGCAATCATTGGAGCCAATAGCAGCGCAGCGATATTCAGCGTGCCGTTGATTATCGCCTCCCCCCACAGCTTACATTGTGCCAGCGTGTCGCCTTCAAAGATCCACGGAAAGACCACGTTATTCACCAGCACCGCCAGACCCGCGAGGATGAAAATTGGCATTACCGTGGCGAAAGCATCGCGCAGGGAACGCAGGTGCACCTGGTTTGCCAGACGCGCCGAGAACTCTACAAATTTATCGACAAAGGACTGCATATGCGGTGTTATTTTTGTTTCAGACATAGCGGATATTTCCCATCAATCAGTCACAAAAACGGCCCGGCAGCGTACAACTTACATCTCGCGTCCGTTGGTATGAATAACCTGTTTTAACCACGCGTAACTTTTCTTGGGCACACGTTTCAGGTCTTTCAGGTCATGGTTTTCACGGTTGACGTAAACCACACCGTAGCGTTTACGCATGTCCCCCTGAGAGCTGAGAATGTCGATGAGGCCCCAGCCGAGATAGCCGATCACCTCCGCCCCGTCCTCGAACATCGCCTCCTTCATGGCCTCGATATGCGCCCGGTGGTAGTCGATACGGTAGGCGTCATCAATCGGGTTCACGCCGTCCCAGGACTCAATCACCCCAATGCCGTTCTCGATCGGGAACACCGGCAGGCGCCAGTCGTTGGCGTAGCGGGTGATGATGGTGCGGAAGCCCAGCGGATCGATCTGCCAGTTCCATTCGGTGGCCTTCAGGTACGGGTTGTTTTTCTCGCCGTGCAGCAGGTAATAGTTCACCGGTGTGCCTTCGGGGATTGCATCACTGTCCAGGGTTTTACTGGCGTAGTAGCTGAACGCCATGAAGTCGTTTTTAGTACGCGCCAGAAGCTGGAGATCGTCGGCACGGTAGATGTCACTAAAGCCTTCCTGCTCCACCACTGCCAACACCGCCGGGCTGTAGCCCTGACCGGCAAACACTCGCAGCAGGTTTTGGTTGAGGAATTCATCGTATTGTTGTGCACAGAATATATCGCGCGGTTTGCAGGTGGCCGGGTAGATCAGCTGATGCGCCAGCATGCCGCCCATCAATTTCCCCGGTTTGGTCTGGTGCAGATACTCAGTCAACGCCATGTGCGCCACCATTGTATGGTGCTGTAGCTCGTACAGCTCGCGCAGGGTTTTCTCCCCTTTCATGTAGCCGGATATCCGGAAGGCTTCCGGCATATGGAAGATATTCTGCTCGTTGAAGGTCAGCCAGTACTTCACGCGATCGCCGAAGCAGTCGATCATCTTTTTGCCATAGCGAATAAAGGCATCCATCACATGGCGATCGTTAAAACCGTTGTACTCCTGCGCCAGCGCCAGCGGCATATCGAAGTGGTAGAGACAAATCATCGGCTCAATACCACGAGCAATCAGATCGTCAATAAAGCGGTCATAAAAGGCGATACCTTCGTCATTAAAGTCACCATCACCCTGCGGGCAGACGCGGCTCCAGGCGATCTGAAAGCGATAGCAATTCATGCCCAGATCCTGCATCAGATCGAAATCTTCCCGATAACGGTGGTAAGAGTCCGTTGCGACTTTCCAGTCAGAGACGTTTTCTCCGGCCTCACGAATGTCATATACCGACATCCCCTTCCCGCCCTCGTTCCATGCGCCTTCCGTCTGCATGCTCGATACCGAGTTACCCCATAAAAAGTTGGCTGGCAGTAATTGATTCATCGTCCCCTCTCTTATGACTAGTCATTTAAAATTTCATGACTAGTCATATAGGCGAAGATGAAAAATCAATCAAAGAGGAGGATCGTTTTTTGTGAGCAATGCAGAAAAAAAAACCGGTGAGCAAACTGTCACCGGGATAAGAGAGGTTATTGTTGCATTAACTGATTGCGGCGATATTCTCCCTGCCGCTCCAGCATCCAGCCAGGATATTCGCGTGGCAACGCGCTTACGGCATCGAGCTGTTTTAGCTCTGGTTCGCTCAGGCTGATCCCGGTCGCGGCAATATTATCGTCCAGTTGCTCAACACGTTTGGCACCAATTATCACGCTGGTCACGGCTTTTTGATGCAGCAGCCACGCCAGCGCGATTTGCGCGACGGAGACGCCCTTGCTTTCGGCGATAGTGCGCATCACGTCCACGCAGTCGAAGGCGCGCTCTTTATTCACCGGCGGGAAGTCGAACTCCAGACGACGGCCACCTGTTTCGCTCTGCCCGTCGCGGCCATATTTTCCGCTCAGCAGGCCGCCAGCCAGCGGGCTCCAGACCATCAGCCCGACCCCTTCGCTCTGCATCATCGGTACCAGCTCACGTTCAAGATCGCGTCCGGCAATGGTGTAATACGCCTGCAGTGACGCGAAACGCGCCAGCCCAAGACGTTCAGACATGCCGAGCGCTTTGGTAATTTGCCACGCCGCCCAGTTCGAGACGCCGATATAACGTACATGACCTTGCTGCACCAGATTATCCAGCGCATAGAGCGTCTCTTCGATGGGTGTTGCAGGGTCGAAACCGTGTAGCTGATAGAGATCGATATGATCGAGCTGGAGGCGGCGCAGGCTCTCTTTTACGCTGCTGATGATGTGATAGCGGGAACTGCCGCGTGAGTTCACCCCTGCCGTGCCCGTTTCACCGAACACTTTGGTGGCAACCACCACGTTCTCGCGCGGTACTTTCAGGTTTTTCAGCGCCTGACCGGTGATCTCCTCTGACCGCCCTTCAGAGTAAACGTCCGCGGTGTCGATAAAGTTGATCCCGGCATCCAGCGCGCGGCCCACAAGCTGCTCGGCGTCGCGTTGCTGCAGTTGACCAATTTTGCCCCACATCCCCCCTTCTCCACCGAAGGTCATGGTGCCGAGGCACAGTTCGGAAACAAACAGACCGGTATTGCCCAGTTTTTGATAACGCATACGACACACCTCTCAATGTTCATCCAATGGCGACCAGAGAGTTATACCTCTCTGGTTCTCATTGCGAATGTGTCGTTTCTGTCTATTTCTTGCCCATTTCTCTAAAGCAGTAAAAAGCCTGCCAGTGCCGCCCAAATCAGCATTGGGATCGACCAGACATGGAAGCGCCACCAGATACGGCGATCGTTAGCCATACGCAAGGCAATCAAATTGGCCAGCGAACCGGGCAGGAGCCCAAATCCGCCGATGTTAACTGCCCAGGCCAGGAGCGTGTCAGGTGGCACATAGTTGAGCAGCAGAATGGTGGCAGGCACATTACTGATAAACTGAGACAGGCCAATCGCCGTCAGCCACAATCCAGGCTGGGAAAGCGTGCTGACACTGTGAAGAACGTTTTGCAGTACCGGAAGCTGGATAAGGAGATGCACATCAATAAACATCGCCATGAAGACCAGCAGCAACGTCCAGTCCACGCTCACCAGAACGCGCCGCGCCAGGACGACAAACCCCGCGGCCACGAGCAGGACGCCCACCAGCTCATATTTCAGCTCCAGCGCGAACAGAAAGACGATATACAGTCCCAGGCAGCTCCAGACCAGACGAGGCTGCCACTGCGGGCCCGTGGTTCCGCTGTGGTATTGCAGTTTTTTATCAGGAAAAGCAAACCAGCAAACCGCCAGTAGCGACAGCATCATCACCAGCGCCAGTGGAGCCATCTGCCAGGTAAAGGCGGCGAACGACAGACCGGAACGTCCCCAGAGAAGGATATTTTGTGGGTTACCAATGGGGGTCAAAAGAGAACCGGCATTCACGGCCAGCGCTTCAAAGATGATCAACCTGCTTACCGGGATCTCACAAAGCTTTCGCAGCGTGAGCGTGAGGGGCACGATGATAAACAGTGCTACGTCGTTGGTCAAAAAGGTCGACAGCACCGCGGCGGAGAAGACCATAAACAGTGACAACTTACGCTCGGTAGCAAAGCGGCGCACCATTTTGCGTCCCAGTACGTCAAAATAGCCGCTCAGCTCAACACCTTTGGTGAGCATCATTAAACCGCTCAGGGTAATGATGGTTCGCCAGTCAATCGCCGCAGGCCAGGCATGTGGTGCAAAAGGGACAAAGAGACTTAACCCTGCGCCAACAATTAATAAGAGATGAAAGAAACGGTCGCGTGCCAGGGCCTGTAATCCAGGAATGTTCATTCAGCGGAGGAACCATATTTAAGAGTAAATTCACGGAACTTAACCAGCGTCTCTTCGCTAACGTGGTGTTCCATTCCTTCCGCATCCCGGCGGGCGATCTCCGGGCTAACGCCCAGCACCAGTAAAAAGTTCTCAACGAGCTGGTGACGCTCGCGGCTCTCCTGCGCAAGCTTCTCCCCCTCCGGCGTCAGAAAAACACCGCGCCAGGGAATCATTTCAATGAGCCCCACAGAAGCCAGTCGCTTTAACATTTTTGCAACGGTAGGTTGCGAAACCCCCAGTCTGGCAGCCATATCAACCTGACGCGCTTCCCCGACCTCACGGATCAGATCGGAAATCAGCTCCACATAATCATCAATCAGTTCACGCCGGTGCGCTTCACGTACCTGGCGGAACCCTTCAACGTGCTCTTCAACATTCACCAGTTGCGTCGTTTTTCTCATCGTTGGCTTACCTGCGCGACGGTTCATTGTACTTCCTCAGTGGGGTGACGCTTCCAGCGCCCGGTATCGAGAGCGCACATTGTAAACCATCACTCTGTAAGCACAAAAAATTAACGAAATAGCCATAGCTATACAATATAGCCTGTGCTATATCTGTATGTAATGCAGTCACCCTTCACGGATCGAAGGGATCTAAAATCAGGAGGTCTTATGAACGAATTCAAGAGGTGTATGACCGTGTTTACTCACTCCCCCTTCAAAGTGCGCTTAATGCTGTTGAACATGCTGTGCGATATGTTTAACAACAAGCCGCAACAGGACGACAAACCTTCTCACTAAGCGGCGTTGCGGTACGCCGCTTCATTTTTCCGTCACAATCCCCCTGTACAATGGCGTTTAGCCGCCTTATTCCCGATCTTTTTTACGGATTTGCAATCCCCTTCGCAAAACATCTGCTTAGCAACTGTTGATATTATTTACTACTCGCACTATCTTCTTGCAGCCCTGCACAATTTGCGGCTCGCTGAAGCGGACCCTCATTCCCTCTCCACGCACTGTCAGGCAGGTTATGACCCTTGACGCCAGGGTGAGCACATGGCGTTTTTATCCATGATAGTGACCTATGAATTTAACCCTGATAGATACCGTTGTTACCCGCAGCCGGGCCTTAAGCCCGTGGACGGGGTTTTACTTTTTGCAGTCATTGCTGATTAACTTTGCGCTTGGCTATCCCTTTAGTCTGCTCTATGCGGTCGCTTTCACCTGCATTTTGCATTTGCTGTGGCGAGCCGCACCGCGCGCGCAAAAAACGGTAATCGGGATCTGTTCCCTGGTCGCTGCGCTCTATTTCCCGTTTGGTCAGGCTTACGGCTCACCAAACTTTAACACCCTGCTGGCGCTGCACTCGACCAACATGGAAGAGTCGACGGAGATCCTGACGATCTTCCCGTGGTACAGCTACGTGGTTGGGCTCTTTATTTTCGCGTTGGGCGTTATCGCCATCCGTCGTCAGTCGGGCGAAAAAAAATCCTGGGGTAAGATCGAAATACTCTGTCTGGTGTTCAGCATTGCCGTGGCGTTTGTTGCCCCCATCCAGAATATTCCCTGGGACGGTAAGCTAAGGCTCATCAATATCGGCTATCCGGTTTTCCGCTTCGTGAAAGACGTCGTTGTAAATAATAAAGAGGTTCTCGACGAGCAGGCCCGCATGGCTGAACTCTCCAATATGAAAGACACCTGGAACGTGCTGGCCGTTAAGCCGAAATATCACACCTATGTGGTGGTGATTGGCGAAAGTGCACGTCGGGATGCCATGGGGGCGTTTGGAGGACACTGGGATAACACGCCGTTTGCCAGTTCGGTTAATGGCACACTGTTTACCGATTATGTCGCGGCCAGCGGTTCAACGCAGAAATCGCTCGGCCTGACGCTCAACCGTGTGGTTGATGGCAAGCCACAATATCAGGATAACTTTGTCACCCTGGCAAACCGCGCGGGTTTTCAGACATGGTGGTTCTCCAATCAGGGGCAAATTGGTGAATACGATACGGCCATTGCCAGTATCGCTAAGCGTGCTGATGAAGTGCAGTTCCTGAAAAGCGGCGACTTTGAAGCCGACAAAAATACGAAAGACGAAGCGCTGCTGAAAATGACGTCGCAGGTCTTTGCCACCCCGCGTACTCAGCCTCAGTTGATTGTCCTGCACCTGATGGGATCGCATCCTCAGGCCTGCGATCGCACTGGAGGGAAGTACGCCGAGTTCGTGCAGTCCAAAGAGACCTCTTGTTATCTCTATACCATGACGCAAACCGACGACTTGCTCAGCAAGCTGTATGAGCAGTTACGCAATACGGGTGACAGTTTCTCGCTGGTCTATTTCTCAGATCACGGGCTGGCGTTTAAAGAACGTGGAAAAGAGGTGCAGTATCTGGCGCACGATGACAAGTTCCAGCAGAACTTCCAGGTACCCTTTATGGTGCTGTCGAGTGACGATAAAACGCATCGCGTCATTAAAGCCCGACGTTCGGCTAATGATTTTCTGCAGTTCTTCTCGCAGTGGACGGGGATCTCTGCTGAGCAGATAAAAACGGGGTACCCCTTTGTCTCAGGTAAGAAGGCCCCCCCAGTTTACGTTACCAACTTCAAGTTACAGAAAGTTGACTACAACCATCTGGGTACGGATATCTTCGATATTAAGAGTAAGTAAGCTGAGCGGTAATGCCCTCATCCTGACTATCTTCCACAAGAAGTGGGAACGAAGATAAAAAAAATCCGCCACATTGGGCGGATTTTTTATTAGCTCACCGGAGTGATTAGAAGCGGTAACCTACGCCCGCGATCCAGGTGCCAACGTCAACGTTGCGGATACGGCTCTGCTCATAAGAGAAGTCCAGAGCAACGTCCTGGATTGGGTTGAACTGCAGGCCTGCGCCATAGGAGAAGCCGTAGTCGCTGTTGCTTGCAGTGCGGTTCGCACCCTGGTTTTCGGTCTGCTGGAATTTACCGTAGCCAACACCTACAACACCGTAGATGCTTGCCCAGTCGTTCAGACGGTAAGCTGGACCAGCAGTGATGCCGTAGTACTGGCTTTTATTGTACGCGCCGTTGTCAGAACGATCTTTCTCGGTGTAGGTGAAAGAACCGATCACGCCCAGTGGGTTGTTGTCCTGCTCGTAGCGGTACTTCAGGTTGAAACCGTTAGCTTTGTTCATCACGCCCTGATAGTCGCTCTGAGCGTAACCACCGGTAACGGTAGAAGTCGCAGCTACAGCGGTACCTGCGGAAACAGCCAGTACAGCGGCCAGTGCTGAAAGACATGCAATTTTTTTCATAACCACCTCAAATGTGCTTCAAGTAAGTCCGTAAGTTTTAAATATATCAAAAAAATTTGCGAAACTCTTTGTGATTCGTGATGTCTAAAGGTTCCTTTCCTGTAACAGAACGTTTCCAGCTTCAGCTATCTCTTTCAAATCACATGTAATTTTCACTACAAAACGCCCATAGTGCGCGCCTGTGCTGTTACATTCATCCAGATTATTCCTAATCTGACAGGCGATAAATCCAACAACGCTTAACCATTTTACGGATTTCACATGGTTTTTTTTCAACGGCGTCTCAACCGTTGCAGCATAATTCCTTTACACTGCAACCTTTACTTCATTTGACATAAGCTGACAGGAGAAAGGATGCCTGGGTTATCCCGCACATCGTCGGTCTGGTTGCCGGTAGCAGTCATACTCATCGCAATGTTGTCCATTCAAAGTGGTGCCTCGCTGGCAAAATCTCTTTTTCCGCTGGTTGGTGCTCCTGGGGTCACTGCCCTGCGCATCGTGTTGGGAACGGCGATACTGGTGGTTATTTTCAAACCCTGGCGTTTACGCTTCAAAAAAGAGCAGCGTTTACCCTTGCTGTTTTATGGGCTTTCCCTGGGAGCGATGAACTACCTGTTCTATCTCTCCATCCAGACGATCCCGCTGGGGATTGCCGTTGCGCTGGAATTTACCGGCCCGCTGGCCGTGGCGCTCTTCTCCTCGCGCCGCCCTGTTGATTTTATCTGGGTCGTATTAGCCGTTCTGGGGCTATGGTTCTTGCTGCCGTTGGGTCAGAATGTTTCTGAGATTGATCTGACAGGTGCGGCGCTGGCCTTAGGCGCCGGTGCCTGCTGGGCTATCTATATACTCACCGGTCAGCGCGCTGGGGAAGAGCATGGCCCGGCGACCGTCGCATTGGGTTCATTGATTGCAGCCATCGTGTTTGTGCCCATCGGTATGGCCCAGGCAACGGAATCTATCTGGCAATGGTCAGTCATGCCGATTGGTCTGGCGGTCGCTATTCTCTCGACCGCTCTCCCCTATTCTCTGGAAATGATCGCCCTTACGCGCCTGCCGACGCGTATTTTCGGCACCCTGATGAGTATGGAGCCTGCGCTTGCCGCAATCTCCGGGATGGTGTTTCTTGGCGAAACCCTGACATTGACCCAGACGCTGGCGCTCTGCTCGATTATAGCGGCCTCAATGGGTTCGACGCTGACCATGCGTTCTGAACCTAAAGTTGAAAAGGTCGATATCAACTAAGGCCATATATTCTGCATGGCTTCCGCGCCATGCAGAATAAAGCTCAACTCGCCAGGATTTATAATTTCATTCACAGTTTGTCATATTATCGAAATATCTTTCCACACTCTTACACCCCAGTAAAAATTAAGATCAATCTGTATTGAATAGAAGATTTCTATTTAATTTCAATACATTAAATACTCAACCTTCTTCTTGCTATTAAACTGATAGGTATAGCCAAACCGCAGACAAAAAAACCGGTGCTATACTTAGTTCCGTAATTACCTGGGACATAAACATCAAGAGGATATGAGATTATGAGTACCGCTAAACTGGTGAAAACGAAAGCGTCTAATCTGCTTTATACCCGTAACGATGTATCGGATAGCGACAAAAAAGCGACCATTGAGTTGTTGAATCGCCAGGTGATCCAGTTCATCGATCTTTCGCTGATCACCAAACAGGCCCACTGGAATATGCGCGGTGCAAACTTTATTGCCGTTCATGAAATGCTGGATGGCTTCCGCACAGCACTGGTTACCCACCTTGACACGATGGCGGAACGTGCGGTTCAGCTAGGCGGCGTGGCGCTGGGCACCACGCAGGTGATCAACAGTAAAACCCCGCTGAAAAGTTATCCGCTGGATATCCATACCGTTCAGGATCACCTGAAAGAGCTGGCAGACCGCTACGCGATAGTCGCAAACGATGTACGTAAAGCGATTGGCGAAGCGAAAGACGAAGATACCGCGGACATTTTCACCGCCGCGTCGCGTGATTTGGATCAGTTCCTGTGGTTCATCGAATCTAACATCGAGTAATTCATACGAATTTTCTATCCAACCCTCGCCCTTCAGTGAGGGTTTTGCACATCTATGGTGCACGTTTTTTGCCTGAGTTCGTGCAAAAGTGAAGAAATTGTAATAATCACCTCACACAACCGTTAACGGAAGATTGTTTTTTCGTCAGAATTTACGCTAAATATCTCCCCGTCAGTTGAGCCAAACGAGACGCACCAAAACGGTGCTTCACTTTGGTGCAATAAGCCATCATTGCCCCATTTATTGTGCAATGCATGACATCATCCCCTTTGCAAAACAATAGCTTGTAAAGTTGGCACGATTTTTTCATTGTGCCACCTGTTCTCGCAGGGGATCGCCCCGTGGATATAAAAGGAAATGCTATGAAGTCTGTATTAAAAGTTTCACTGGCTGCACTTACCCTGGCTTTTGCGGTGTCCTCTCAGGCTGCCGACAAACTGGTTGTGGCGACCGACACGGCGTTCGTTCCGTTTGAATTCAAACAGGGTGATAAATACGTTGGTTTTGATGTGGATCTGTGGGCCGCTGTCGCAAAAGAACTCAAACTGGATTACACCCTGAAGCCAATGGACTTCAGCGGCATCATCCCGGCACTGCAAACCAAGAACGTTGATCTGGCGCTGGCAGGCATCACCATTACCGATGAACGTAAAAAAGCGATCGACTTCTCTGACGGCTACTACAAAAGCGGCCTGCTGGTGATGGTCAAAGCTGACAATAACGACGTAAAAAGCGTGAAAGATCTCGACGGTAAAGTGGTGGCAGTGAAGAGCGGCACCGGTTCTGTTGATTACGCAAAAGCAAATATCAAAACCAAAGACCTGCGTCAGTTCCCGAACATCGACAATGCATACATGGAACTCGGCACCAACCGTGCTGATGCAGTTCTGCATGATACGCCAAACATCCTTTACTTCATCAAAACAGCGGGTAACGGCAAGTTCAAAGCTGTCGGTGAATCTCTTGAAGCACAGCAGTATGGTATCGCGTTCCCTAAAGGCAGCGATGACCTGCGTACAAAAGTTAACGGCGCGCTGAAAACGCTGAAAGAGAACGGCACCTACAACGAAATCTACAAAAAATGGTTCGGTACTGAGCCTAAATAATAATACGTAACAATGACGTTCACTCGGGGGCGACCTTTCGCCCCTGATATTTTTGAAACACGGTAACAGTAACAGGAAAATATCATGCAGTTTGACTGGAGCGCCATCTGGCCTGCCATTCCACTCTTGCTTGAAGGCGCCAAGATGACCCTGTGGATTTCGGTCCTGGGTCTGGTTGGTGGGTTGATAATCGGTCTTGTCGCCGGTTTCGCCCGCACCTACGGTGGCTGGATTGCAAACCACATCGCACTGGTTTTCATCGAAGTGATCCGCGGCACCCCTATTGTCGTGCAGGTCATGTTCATCTACTTCGCCCTGCCAATGGCCTTCACCGACCTGCGTATCGATCCTTTCAGTGCGGCCGTCGTGACCATTATGATCAACTCAGGCGCCTACATTGCGGAAATCACCCGCGGTGCAGTGCTGTCGATTCATAAAGGTTTCAGTGAAGCCGGTCTGGCGTTAGGCCTTTCACGTCGCGAAACGATCCGCCACGTGATTTTGCCTCTGGCACTTCGCCGTATGCTGCCACCACTCGGTAACCAGTGGATCATCAGCATTAAAGATACGTCGCTGTTCATCGTTATCGGCGTGGCTGAGCTGACCCGTCAGGGGCAGGAGATCATTGCTGGCAACTTCCGCGCGCTGGAAATCTGGAGTGCGGTGGCCGTTGTCTACCTGATCATTACTCTGGTTCTGAGCTTTGTTCTGCGTCGTCTTGAAAGAAGGATGAAAATCCTGTGATTGAATTTAAAAACGTTTCCAAGCACTTTGGCCCAACCCAGGTGCTGCACAATATTGATTTGAACATTAAGCAGGGTGAAGTGGTGGTCATTATCGGGCCATCCGGTTCCGGTAAATCGACGCTGCTGCGCTGCATCAACAAGCTGGAAGAGATCACCAGCGGCGATCTGATCGTCGATGGTCTGAAAGTGAATGACCCGAAAGTGGACGACCGCCTGATTCGTCAGGAAGCGGGTATGGTGTTCCAGCAGTTCTACCTGTTCCCGCACCTGACGGCGCTGGAGAACGTGATGTTTGGCCCACTGCGCGTGCGCGGTGCCAACAAAGCGGCGGCGGAAGCACTGGCAAAAGATCTGCTCGCCAAAGTCGGTCTGGCAGAACGTGCGCACCACTACCCTTCCGAGCTGTCCGGCGGTCAACAGCAGCGTGTGGCTATTGCCCGCGCGCTGGCGGTCAAACCGAAAATGATGCTGTTTGATGAGCCAACCTCTGCGCTTGACCCGGAACTTCGCCACGAAGTGCTGAAAGTCATGCAGGATCTGGCAGAAGAAGGAATGACGATGGTTATCGTGACCCACGAAATCGGCTTTGCTGAGAAAGTGGCGTCCCGCCTGATCTTTATTGATAAAGGCCGTATCGCGGAAGACGGTAACCCGCAGGAATTGATTGCGAACCCGCCAAGCCAGCGTTTGCAGGAGTTCCTGCAGCACGTCTCCTGATCTCTTGCTTTACACGTAAGCCGGGCATGCCCGGCTTTTTTACGCCAGATTGTTCCCCAAAAAAACCCTCTGCTCTCCGCACTCTATACTTATCATTTTGCACGATATTTTCACCGGAGGGCGCCGTGCCGTGGTTCCTGCTGCTGTTGATAAGCCTGTTTAGTGTGCCATCTCTCGCCGTGGCGATCCCCGGTGTCACTACCGGAACCACTGCTACCCAGCAAAATGCGCCGCCGACGGAACCGGATGTTGAACAAAAAAAAGCGGCTTACAGCGCGCTTGCTGACGTCCTCGAGAACGACACCTCCCGGCAGGAACTCATTGGTCAGTTGCGGAAAGTGGCCGCCACGCCGCCGCAGGCGTCGGTGCCAACCCTCACACCTCCGCAAGTGGAGGAGCAAAAAACGGTGCTGGAAAACGTCACTGACGTGAGCCGCCACTATGGGGAAGCACTCTCCTCGCGCTTCGCTCAGCTTTACCGCAACCTGATTGGCTCACCGCATAAGCCCTTTAACCCACAAACGTTTACCGCCGCTGCTACACAGTTCCTGATGCTGGCGGGCGCGGTTTTTCTTTTTTACTGGCTGGTGCGCCTGTGCGCATGGCCGCTGTACCGCAAAATGGGGCAATGGGGGCGCAGGAAGAATCAGCAGAAAAGCAGCTGGCTGCACCTGCCGTTGATGATAGCCTCAGCGTTTATCATTGATTTACTGCTGCTGGCGTTGACGCTGTTTTTAGGCCAGATGCTGGCCGACAAGCTGAATGCTGGCAACAAAACCATCGCCTTCCAGCAATCACTTTTCCTGAATGCCTTTGCCCTGATCGAGTTTTTTAAAGCGCTGTTGCGGTTACTCTTTTGTCCGCGCGTACCGGCGTTGCGACCTTTCACCATCGGGGATGTGAGCGCAAAATACTGGGCACTGCGTCTCAGCGTGCTCAGCGGGTTGATTGGCTATGGTCTGCTGGTTGCCGTGCCGATCATCTCCAACCAGGTGAACGTCCAGTTTGGTGCGCTGGCAAACGTGCTGATCATGCTCTGTATTACCGTCTGGTCGCTGTACCTAATCTTTCATAATAAAAGGGCGATTACCGCAAGTCTGCTGCATCTGGCCGACCGTTCTCTCTCGTTCTTTAGCCTCTTTATTCGCGCTTTTGCGCTGGTGTGGCACTGGCTGGCAAGCGCTTACTTTATCGTGCTGTGCTTCTTCTCGCTGTTCGATCCCGGCAACAGCCTGAAATTTATGATGGGAGCGACGTTCAAAAGTCTGGCCATTATCGGCATCGCGGCATTTGTGTCGGGGTTGTTGTCCCGCTGGATCTCGAAAACCATCACCCTCTCGCCTCAGGTACAGCGAAATTATCCGGAACTGCAAAAACGGGTTAACGGCTGGATGTCCGTCTCACTCAAAGTGGCGCGCATTTTGACCGTCTGCGTGGCGGTAATGCTGCTTCTGAATGCATGGAGCCTGTTTGATTTCTGGAACTGGCTGCACAACGGTGCGGGTGAAAAAACGGTCGACATTCTGATTCGCATTGCGCTAATTTTGTTCTTCTCCGCCGTCGGCTGGACGCTGCTGGCGAGTCTTATTGAGAACCGTCTGGTATCGGATATACACGGCAGACCGCTGCCCAGCGCGCGCGCGAGGACGCTGTTAACCCTGTTCCGCAACGCGCTGGCGGTGATAATCAGCACCATCACCATCATGATTGTGCTCTCGGAAATCGGCGTGAATATCGCCCCGCTGCTGGCGGGGGCCGGTGCTCTGGGGCTGGCCATCTCCTTCGGTTCGCAAACGCTGGTGAAGGATATTATTACCGGCATCTTTATTCAGTTTGAGAACGGGATGAATACGGGCGATCTGGTGACGATTGGGCCATTAACCGGCACGGTAGAGCGGATGTCCATTCGCTCTGTCGGCGTGCGTCAGGACACCGGTGCATACCATATAATTCCCTGGTCTTCGATCACCACCTTCGCCAACTTTGTGCGCGGCATTGGTTCCGTCGTGGCGAACTACGATGTGGACCGTCATGAAGATGCAGACAAAGCTAAACAGGCGCTGCGCGATGCGGTGGAAGAACTGATGCAGATGGAGGATATTCGCGGGCTGGTGATCGGGGAGCCATCATTTGCCGGCATTGTCGGGCTGACGAACACGGCATTTACCCTGCGCGTCTCGTTCACCACGCAGCCGCTGAAGCAGTGGACGGTGCGCTTTGCCCTCGACAGCATGGTGAAAAAACATTTTGACCTGGCGAATGTGCGGATGCCTGTACAGACGTATCAGTTACTGCAGCCCCCCGCATCGCCGCTCCCACCGCAGGAGCCGACGCTGTAGCCTGGTTGCCGGGTGGCGGCTTCGCCTGACCCGGGCTGCGAGACATATTATTTGCGGCGCTTGTTATCGTCCATAAACGACCAGGCGATAAAGCGACTCTGTTTCTGACCTTGCGCCATCTCTTTTTTCACCACTTTCACGGCACCCGCTTCGGTCAGGGCACGGTAGAGTGGCGGCAGGTTATCTCCACGGGAAACCAGCGTCGTGAACCACTTCACCTGGCGGCCAAACTGCTTACTTTCATCAATCATGCGCAGGATAAAGGCGACTTCACCGCCCTCGCACCACAACTCCTGCTGCTGTCCGCCAAAGTTCAGCGCCGCATCTTCCGCCTGCCCCAGATTGCGGCGCTTACGTTCGCTGCCCGCACGAGCCGCTGCCGCTGAATCATGGAACGGTGGGTTGCACATCGTGGCATCGTAGTTTTCGTTTTTGTGAATAATGCCGTTGAATATCGAGGCCGCATCTTTCTGACGACGCAGACGAATGGCGCGGCTTAATCCTGGGTTCGCGCTGATAATCGCCTGGGCGCTGGCAAAGGCCTCGGCACCGATTTCACTCCCGGTAAAACGCCACTGATACTCATGAGCGCCAATCAACGGATAGATCAGGTTTGCCCCGGTACCGATATCCAGGACGGTGGCTTGCTGCGGAACAACACCGCCACGGTCGTCAGCAAGGAGATCGGCCAGGTGGTGAATGTAATCAGCACGCCCCGGTACAGGAGGACAGAGAAAGCCTTCCGGAATATCCCAGTGAGCCACTCCGTAAAAATGCGCCAGCAGGGCTTTATTCAGTATTTTAACTGCCTGGGGGTCAGCAAAGTTCACCGAAGGCTCGCCCGCAGGCGTCTGAACAATATAGTCCTGCAGTGGAGGGCAGCTCTGGCATAACGCATTCATGTCGTAGCGGCTGCGATGGCGATTTCGTGGGTGCAATCCCGGCTTTTGGGAAGTCATGGCATTCTCCTTTAAACAGCGGCGTAAGATACCCTTTGCAGGCCCAACGGTAAATCTTTCTCTTTGATGCTCAAAAAAGCGACAAAAATCAATCACCTTTATGTCTATGATCTGTCAGTACATTGTCAATTTTCGTTGTTCAAAAAATAAGCAGATCATCATCAAATATTTGCGCTAAGTCACATTCGTCAGGCTTCTAAACTTAAAGGGAAATCACCTGTTGTTTCCTCATGAGGATGTGATTATGAAAAAGTATCTAGCCCTTACTGTAATCGCAGCCGCCCTGGCGACCGCGTCTTTCTCCGCTATGGCCGTTCAGTCACTGACCCAAAGTACCGATACTAGCCAGCTACGTCCTGCGGGCACCGTTTCGGTTAGCCGCGCTAGCAACCTTGACGATCTGCAGGATAAATTGGCCGAAAAAGCGCGCCAGGAAGGTGCAAAAGGATATGAGATCAATTCTGCGAGCGGCAATAACCATCTGTTTGGCACTGCGACCATCTATAAATAATCCGACGTCCACTCAACACGCTGCATCTGCAACACAGATGCAGTTTTCCCTCCCCGATACCTTGACTGTTCATTTTTTAACCCCATATTGAGCGTATCACTTCAAGAGATTCCAGGAGGAGTTCATGGCTTCCGGTTGGGCGAATGACGACGCCGTTAACGAACAGATCAACAGTACGATTGAAGATGCCGTTGCCCGTGCTCGCGGTGAAATTCCGCGCGGCGAAAGTTTATCGGAATGCGAAGAATGTGGAGAACCCATTCCAGAGGCACGACGTAAAGCCATTCCAGGCGTGCGGCTATGCATAACCTGCCAGCAGGATAAAGATTCAAAAATGTCATTAAATTCGGGATATAATCGCAGAGGTTCGAAAGACAGCCAGTTACGTTGACTCTCCTTTACGTAAGCTAACCACCCAAACGCATTCCTTTACTCTCACGATTTTTAGTGAAACGCGTAGCAAAATGTGCCCTTCTCAACGCTTCTGTAAAGCGCTTCAACAAGAAGTGTAAAGTGGCACTTTGAATTTATTAATATTCAATAAGTTATTTGTCATTCAATTTTTTTGAGCAACCACGTCAATTCTCTTCGATTTTATCCTCCACAAAAAAGCGTGATACTTATCACATCGACGGAACATCGTCCCCTTAACAGAATAACCTGCGAGAGATTAACTATGAAAACCATCAAATATGCTGTTGCTGCTGTTGCCCTGTCCGCTCTGTCTTTTGGCGCATTTGCTGCAGAGCCTGTCTCTTCTACTCAGGCCCAGGGCATGAATAAAATCGGTGTGGTAAGTGCAGAAGGCGCGACCACGCTGGACGGTCTGGAAGCCAAACTGGCTGAAAAAGCCGCAGCTGCCGGTGCAAGCGGGTACACCATCACCTCCGCTAACACCAACAACAAGCTGAGCGGTACTGCGGTTATTTACAAATAATCGAACGAATTATGCTCCACCCTCACCGTACCCTCTGGTGAGATGCTCCACCCCTCATTGACCCTGTTGTTACCCTTGCTTGCCCGTCCGCCACTGGACGGGCTTTTTTTTGCTTAAAACGCCTCTTCAACGCGTTTTAGCCCTGCTTCGATCGTTTCAACTTCCCCGGTAGCCAGCAAACAACAGGCCATCTGTAGCTTGAGGGAATGCGGAACGGGCACATTTCCGGCAAGGCACTGCTCAATCCAGTGCGCGGTGGTGTGCGGATCTTTTGCTTCAGGCAATATCACGCCGCTATTTTCGTCCCCACGCTCCAGAATGGCGCGCGTACCGACGGAATCAATCAGCACCACCTGAGGGCAGCGCTGCGGGTTAGCATAAACCTCGCCCTCTGTGCCATGCATCAGCAATGCCCTGCCCCCAATGTCCTCAAAGAATTTACCCACACGCGCAACATATTCCGGGTGAGAAACACTGGAAAGACGCAGAGCGGCATCTTCACCAAAAGGTGTCGCCAGTTTCGCCAGGGTGTGCGCGCTGTTACGCACCCCCATGCGCCAGCGCATATCAAGCTGCTTTTCCAGCGGTGGGCAAAGTGCACCGACAGGGATGTAAACCGGTTGATGACCATCCAGTTTCGCCTGTGCCTGGCCAGCATGTCGTGTTGGCGCGATCCCCAGCATCCCGAAAATGGTCTCCGTCAGTACGCGCGTAGGATCTTCGCTCACGCCGTGAACCACCACCGGAAACCCGAGTTTGTGTAATAAGATAGCCAGCAGTGGAGTGAGGTTTGCCTGCTTGCGCGCACCGTTATAGCTCGGGATCACAATCGGCATCGGTTTTGCCACCGGCGGCGTTAAGCGCAGCGTATGCGCCTGCATGGCTTCATAGAAGCCGCGCATCTCCGCTTCACCTTCTCCCTTGATACGCAGCGCAATCAGAATGCCCCCCATCTCCAGGTCAGGAACCTCACCATTGAGCATATGGGTGTAAAGCGCACGAGCGGTTTCATGGTCCAGATCGCGGGCATGATTTTTTCCGCGCCCTACTTCTTTGATAATTTTGCGATAATCCACGACATCTCTCCTGAAAACATCATCTTGTTAACAATATAGCCCTGAAGAACCTACAGACGTTAGTTTTTTTCAACCGGATCAACCTTCTGTTTTTATGATGAAAAGTGAAACTCAAGCACTATTTCAATTATTTGTAATTCCGCCAGAAGATTCTTAATACGTCATTATTTGCTTAAATAGCCAGCGGAAAGTCATTAAGGGTCACTGGTGAAAACGTCCAGGCAGCGTTCTCACCAGAAACATACCAGGATTTGTTATGAACAAGGTTGCTTTAGGTTTATTCATCGCCGCAATAGTGGGATGTTCTGCATCTGCATTAGCGGCAACAAACGGTGAAGGTCAGATAAACTTCACCGGGGAAATAATTGATTCTGCTTGTCAGGTAGTTAATGGGTTAAGTAATCCATTAAATGTTCAGCTAGGTAAAGTGTCTAAAACGGTATTTACCGGTGCGGGCTCTACCAGCACGTTAACGAAGTTCGATATTCAGCTAAAAGATTGTCCGGAAACCGTTACCTCCGCTGCGATTAACTTCGGCGGGACGCCGGATGCGAATAATA
This sequence comes from Enterobacter sp. E1, assembly GCF_016809815.1. NCBI lineage: Bacteria > Pseudomonadati > Pseudomonadota > Gammaproteobacteria > Enterobacterales > Enterobacteriaceae > Enterobacter > Enterobacter sp. E1. The sequence goes on from NZ_JAFBJM010000001.1 coordinate 738,057, forward strand.
ACGCCACGCTGGCATTAACGCCGGATGTGGATGCTGCAACAGGTGTGGCTATTCAACTGGTTGATGCTTCTGAACAACCCGTGAGTCTGTATACGCCGTCTCAGCAATATCCGTTAGCCTCCGGCACGACGGTCAACGACCTGATATTCGGCGCACGGTATATTCAAACCGGGGCCGCAATTACCGCAGGTCCGGCTAACTCTGTATCGACCTTCACCGTTATCTATAACTGATATTATCCATCCTGAGATATTAACGTTTTTATCGGCGTTAATATCTCTTCTTTTTTTGAGAAATAGTTATGCGCCACGGTTATTTACTGAGCACTCTTTTACTGGCAGCCGCCACTGCGCATGCAGGTGTTATTATTAATGGCACCCGTCTGGTCTACCATGGAGATAAAAAGGAGTCCTCTCTTGGCCTTTCAAACCCAGATACAACGGATTATCTGGTACAGTCCTGGGTCGACTCTGGCGGTAAAAACCTGGCCAAAGCCCCCTTTTTGATCACACCCCCGCTTTTTCGTCTTGATGCACAAGAGGATAACGTGCTGCGCGTGGTACGCACCGGTGGAAATTTACCGGAAGATCGTGAATCACTGTACTGGTTAAATATCAAAGCCATTCCCTCTTCAAAACATGTTGAAGGGATGAATACCCTGCAAATTGCCATTAATACGCGCATAAAATTGTTGTATCGCCCTACTTCAGTTAAAGGTAAACCTGAAGATGTCGCAAATAAACTTGAGTGGCATCGTGAAGGCAACGATCTGGTCGTCAATAACCCAACGCCATTCTATATGAATTTCCAGAAGGTGACGCTGAACGGCCATAAAGTGGATAAAGCCACGTGGGCAATACCTGAAACGGAAACACATTTTGCCTTACCTGGCAACGTCAGCGGTTCCACTGTCGCGTATTCCATTATTACGGATTACGGCAGTATCAGCCAGACATGGTCGAAATCAGTCCACTAATATTACGCGCAGACAATTACTATAATCATGTACAGCCATAAAAAGCCGTTCACCTGCCGAATTTCATCACTGCTGGTCATTTTATGTGGCCTGGCGCTGGCGATCTTTGCACAGCAGGTTATGGCTGATGATTATTTTAACCCGGCATTACTGGATATTGATAATCCTCAACAGGGAAAGACCGATCTGTCCGTTTACGAAAAAGGACCAGGGCAGGCACCGGGAAAATATCAGGTCGCCATTTTTATTAATAACAATAAAATTGATACACGTGACGTCACGTTCAAATTACAAAAAGATCCGCAAGGTAATAACTCTCTTCAGCCCTGCTTTAGTCTGAGCGACTTAAAAAGCCTGGGTATCAAAACCCAAAAATATCCAGAGCTGATGGCAAAAGGCCAGTGCGCTGATTTAAACACCATCCCGGCAGCCTCCGCGTCGTTCCACGTTCGCAATCAACAGCTGCTGCTCAGTGTTCCGCAACTGGCACTAGGCCAGGTTCCACGGGGCTATATCGACCCAAAAGAGTTCGATGAAGGGATCACGGCTGGTCTGCTCAATTACAGTGCGACCGCGAGCCAAAGCCACGCGCTGCAACAGGGTGAACAGGATACCAGCAGCCAGTACGTCAATCTCCGGCCTGGCCTTAACATTGGCGCATGGCGGTTGAGAAACTACTCGACATGGAACCGCAGCACCACGGGTAAAGAACAACAGCAGACGTTTTCATCCATTTATACCTACGCCCAGCGCGATATTGTGGCGATGAAAAGCAGCCTGACGGTCGGACAAAGTTCTTCCCCTGCCGACGTGTTTGATAGCGTGCCTTATACCGGCGTACAGCTTAACTCCGACAGCGACATGCTCCCGGACAGCGAGAAAGGGTATGCCCCGATTATTCGCGGTACAGCACACAGTAACGCTCTGGTGATGGTGCGACAGAACGGTTACGTCATTTATCAAAATACCGTTGCGCCCGGTGCGTTTGAGATCAACGACCTCTACCCGACAGGCAGCAGCGGCGATCTTCAGGTGACGGTAAAAGAAACAGACGGCAGCGAAAGCCATTTCGTGGTGCCCTACGCTTCAGTACCGGTACTCCAGCGTGAACATAACCTGCGCTATAGCGTCACTGCTGGCCGTTATCGATCATATGACAGCGATGTAGAGAAAACGCCGTTTGCCCAGGGCAGCGCAATTTATGGTTTACCGTATGGTTTCACTGCCTATGGTGGGGTTCAGCAGAGTAACCATTATCAGTCCCAGGCGCTGGGCGTGGGGAAAAACATGGGTGATTTAGGCGCCTTTTCCATCGACGTGACCCGTGCAAAAGCCCTGCTTAAAAAGCAACAGGCCAGCAAAGGCCAGTCCTGGCGTGTGCGTTACAGCAAAGATTTTGCAGGCTCCGGTACCAACTTCTCTCTCGCGGGCTATCGCTACAACAGCAAAGGGTTTTACACCCTGGAAGACACCATGGAGTCCTGGACCCGCTCGGACGACTGGTCTGCCCCACAACAGCGTCGCGCGCGGACTGAAGCCACCATCGACCAGACGCTGCCCAAAGGGTGGGGGTCCGTCACCCTGAGCATGGTGAAAGAGACCTACTGGAGCCAGAGTCAGGACATGACCTCCATGAGCGTCAGCTACAACAACAGCTGGCATGGAGTGAGCTACAGCCTGAGCTACAGCCTGAGCTACAGCATGAACAAAAATACTGACGACAGCGACGAGAACGGGGAGTCGGTCACAAACGACAACCAGTTCTCTCTGAGTGTCTCCGTTCCGCTTGACCACTGGATGCACAACACATGGGCTACGTACAATCTGAATAACACCAAAGAGGGTACCACGCAGAATATTGGCCTGAACGGCACGGCGCTGAAGGAGGAGAATCTCAACTGGAATATTCAGGAAGGGTTGAGCACAACCGGCAGCGGTAATTCCACCAGTGCGAATGCCGACTATAAGGCAACCTATGGCGAAGTGAGCGGCGGTATTAGTCAGGATAAATATCAGCGCACGGTGAACATGGCTCTGCAGGGTGGCGTCGTGGCGCATGCTAACGGCATCACGTTAAGTCAGCCTCTAGGGGAAACCATCGCTCTGGTAAAAGCGCCGGGGACCCATGGCACACATATCACCAACCAGACGGGAGTCGAGACCGATTTCCGTGGCTATACCGTTGTGCCATTTGTCACCGCCTATCGCCATAACACCATTTCGCTGGACACCGAAACGCTACCAGAGGATGCCGACGTGACCCACGCCGCGCAGATTGTCACCCCGACACGTGGGGCAGTCGTTCGGGCGAGCTTCAACACCCGTGTGGGACGTCGGGTATTGATGACGTTGACGCAAAACGGTAAACCGCTTCCCTTTGGCGCAACCGTCACCACCGACGATAAGGACAGCGAGTTCATTGTGGGCAGCGACGGCCAGACCTATCTCTCTGGCCTGGCTCAACACGGCACACTCTCGGTCTCATGGGGCCAGGAAGCCAGCGAACATTGCGTCGCGCAATACGTGCTACCGGAAGATAAAAACAAGAACTCCGTCATTAACGCTGCCGCGCAGTGTAACTGATCCATCGTACAGGCTTATGACAATGCAGATAGTAAAACAGTGTTTTTTCTTTTTGATTCTGGCGACAGCAGCGCTGTTCATGCCACATGCGAAGGCGACCTGTAACTCAACAGATTTGCCCAAGCAGATCAACGTCGCCTCAATTTCAGTCTCCACCTCGCTTGCTGTCGGTGCGACCATTCCCGGAACCGAGCAAACGGTGCACATTTCAGGGAACTGTACCAGCCCGGATGACAACGGTTTGCCCATTGTTTCCTGCTACTACGGAACCGGGAATGAAATTTCTGGACTCACTGGCGTCTACGAGTCCGGTGTCCAGGGGATTGGCGTTGCGCTGATGAACGACAAAGGTCAGCGTATCACCGGCGCAGGCGGGGTGTACTGCAATTCCACCAGCACGCCGCTGGGCTATGTCTCGGATAACGATCAGCGAACGTTCAGCTTTGACGTCACCCTTGAACTGGTGAAAACGAGCAATACCGTCACGTCCGGTACGCTTGCGCAGGATCAAACCAAATTCGGGATTGGGGTCTACCAGCATGAAGGGATCGGCAGCCCTAACACGATCTCTTACGCCGGTAATGTGACCCTGAAAGAAGTCACCTGCTCCGTTTCCCCCAAAAGTCTCACCGTGACGCTGGGTGATTTTCCGGTCAGCGACTTCACCGGGACAGGAACCCTGACGTCGCCTCATACATTCGACGTTAACATCAACTGCAACGACACCGTGCAGCCTGAAGCGATGATCACGAGTGCAAATGGCTATGATACGAACTTCCCGGGCGTCATCAACTTGACTCAGGAAACCGGTGTCGCAACGGGTATAGGGGTTCAAATGCTCTTTGACGGAGAGATCCCTGATTTTGGTACATACAGGAATACTGCCGGAATTGCGCAAGCCAATGAAACGCTGGCGATTCCTTTTCAGGTTCGTTACGAGCAAACCGCAGCCGACGTCACACCAGGCAGCGCCAACAGTATTGCCACCATCACGCTGGGGTATAAATGACAAAATATCTTCCGATTTTGCTGTTTGGCCTGGCATCTCATGCCTTTGCAGACGAAATTCAGGTGCTCATGCAGGGCAATATTTTTGCCAATACCTGTTCCGTTGACAGCGCCAGCCAGAATTTAACTGTCGATCTCGGTCAGGCGACGTCAGGTGATTTTAAAGACATCGGCGACACGGGGGTATGGAAAAACGTTGATTTAACTCTCTCGAAATGCCCGGCCACCACAACCCTCGCCACCGCCACGTTTCACGGACAGGCGGATGGCGCACATCCGACAAAATTTGCGAATAACGGCACGGCTGGCGGCCTGGCTCTCGAACTTGCCGATCGTCAGGATCACATCCTTATCGCTCCTCAGGCCAGCTTTAGCGTACTGATCAATCAAAGCGATCATACGGCAGACTTCCCCTTAGCTGCGCGTTACTACGCCACCTCAATGCCCGTCACCGCCGGCACGTTCAACAGCGTCGTGCAGGTGACCTTCACTTACCAGTAGGACCGCGCCCCTTAGCACGGAGGCTTTTCTTGCGCCCGACAGGCAATTTGGCCGGGCGTTTTTTTACCTCAGGCACTTCCGGTTGTTCGATGGGGAAAACGGGCAAAGCATTCAACAGCCGCTGACCGTAATTTTTGGTGAGCAAGCGTTTGTCGTAAATCACCACCTCACCCCAACAACCATGGCTACGGATCAGACGCCCCACCTGCTGGATCAGGTTAAACGATGCCGCGGGTAAGCTCTGCACCTCAAACGGATAGCGGTTAAGGCTTTTCAGCCATTCCCCTTCGGTGATCACTACCGGGCTGTCGATCGGCGGGAAGGCGATTTTATGGATATGCACCTGCGTCAGGTAGTCCCCTTTCAAATCCAGACCTTCAGCAAACGACTGCAAACCTACCAGCACGCTGCGCTCACCGTTATCAATGCGTTTACGGTGCGTCTCCACCAGCCGATAGCGCGGCTGATCGCCCTGCACCAGTAACAGTAAACGCAGATCGGTAACGTGCTCCAGGAAACGCTGCATCGCTCGCCCACTGGCAAATAACACCAGCATCCCGGGGTACTTTTTGCTTTCAACCTGCTCGCGGAAGTAGGCTGCCATCTCGGCAATATGCTGCTCTTCGTTGTCGATAAGCGGCTCATACTTCATGCGCGGGATCACCAACTTGCCCTGCTCACAGTGGTTAAACGGTGAGTCCAGCGCCACAAAGCGATCGCCCGCTTTCTCTTTCAGGCCGCTCATCTCCTGCAAACGCGAAAAACTGTTCAGGGAACGCAGTGTGGCCGATGTGACCACCACATGCGGCACGCTTCGCCAGATAAGTTTTTCCAGCTGATCGGCCACGCGAATACCTACGCAGTGGAAAAAGAGGTGCACTTGTCCGTCACGCACTTCGCGGGTGGCCCATTTGGTGACGGGGGCACCCGACGCCTGCGCCATCGACGCCAGCCGCCACAGCTTGCTTTGCGCTTCGAACATACCGAGTGCGCGGTTCATCTGGAGCAATATGCGGTGCAATCGCACCACATCGTGTGAACCGGTTTTCTCACTGAGATCGTTTAAAAACATCTCCGCCAGTCCGCGCAGCTTTTCAAGATGCTTCGCCAGCTGCTGACAAATCTCCATCACTTCATCCGGGAGTTCGCCCATCGCAAAGCGGTGTTCAGCCTCCTGCGTTGCCGGAAGCCAGAGATTGAGGATGTTATTGAGTGAGGCAATAAGGCTATACACCTCTTCGCAGTGTTCGCTAAGACGCTCAGGCACCGCCAGCGGTGGCGTGGTTTTCGGGCGGAACTGCTCCATGCAGGTTGCCACCAGCTTGCAAAAGAGATCCAGCTGCAGGCGGAACCACGGTGCGGTAATTTCGGCACTCATTTCCAGCGCGTCCCGCGCCACGTCCGGCAGATGGTGACCTTCATCAAGCACCAGAAGCAGGTTTTTGGGCTCCGGCAGCACCGCTTCGCTCTCGAGCGCCGCCATCACCAGCGCATGGTTGGCGACCACCACTTCCGCTTCCTGAATTTCACGTCGGGCGACAAAGAACGGGCACTCCCGATAGTAGTGGCAGTTGCGGTTCAGACAACTCGCTTTATCGGTGCTGAGCCTGCGCCATAAGTCATCGCTAATTGCCTGACTGGTGTGATCGCGCAGACCATCCCATTTGTAGCCATCGAGATCGGCTTTTAGCTTTGCACACTGTTCCTGCTCGGCCTTGTTGTTCGGCGTCAGTTCGTCATCGAGAAACGCCAGCAAATCTTGCTGATTAGGCTCGCTGCTGGCAAGTGCCGCCAGGTTACGCGGGCAGACGTAGCGCCCGCGTCCGAAAGCGGCCGTAAAACGCAGATCGGGGATGATTTTGCGCAGCAGCGGTAAATCTTTGCTGAAGATCTGATCCTGCAGCGCCACGTTGGCGGTGCTGACTACCAGCGTTTTGTCCTCTTCCCGCGCAATCGCGATGCCGGGAATGAGATACGACAAGGTTTTCCCGACGCCGGTTGGGGCTTCAATCGCCAGATGTCGCCCGTCGTCCCCGGCGAGCGTTTTTGCCACGTCAGCAATCATCTGCCGCTGCGGTGCTCGGGGGATAAAGTCGGGTATCTGCTGCTGTAGCGCCTTATACCATGCGCCAATTTGCGCCTTGAGCGCCGCGGTTAAAGCCATTGGAAAACCTGAAATACTGTATAAACAGCCACTATTGTGGCACTTTCTCTTTGTTGTCGCAAAAAGAAAAGCCCGGCTCTACGACCGGGCTTCCAGATTACTGCGGATTAGCAGGTTTACGCGGGCGGCGTCGGCGCTGCCCTTCCCCTGCTGGCTTGCCTTCGCCGCTGCGCCACGGGTTTTCACCGGCGGGTTTGGCTTCGTTGCTACGACGCGGCGGTTTGCCCGCTGATTTCGGTGCACCACCGTCGGCACGACGCGGCTGCTGACCGCGACCGCCGCCGCCCTGACCACGCCCCCCCTGACGACCGTTCTGAATCGGCTCAGCTTTAATCGACGGGTCAACTTCATAGCCCGGCGTTTGAATGCGCGGGATCTCTTTCTTCAGCAGGCGTTCGATATCACGCAGCAGCTTGTGCTCATCCACGCAAACCAGAGAAAGCGCTTCACCCGTTGCCGCCGCACGACCGGTACGGCCGATACGGTGGACATAATCTTCCGGCACATTTGGCAGCTCGTAGTTCACCACGTGCGGCAGCTCTTCAATGTCGAGACCACGGGCAGCAATGTCGGTCGCCACCAGCACGCGGATGTCGCCAGATTTGAAGTCCGCCAGCGCGCGGGTACGTGCCCCCTGGCTCTTGTTACCGTGAATGGCGGCACTGCGGATGCCATCTTTATTCAGCTGTTCCGCCAGGTGGTTCGCGCCGTGCTTGGTGCGGGTAAAGACCAGCACCTGCTGCCAGTTGCCCTGGCCGATCATCTGGGAGAGCAGTTCCCGCTTACGCTTTTTGTCAACGAAGTGAACGTGCTGGGTCACCTGCTCGGAGGCGGTGTTGCGACGCGCCACTTCCACTTCCAGCGGGTTATGCAGCAGCTTTTCTGCCAGCGCCTTAATCTCGTCGGAGAAGGTCGCGGAGAAGAGCAGATTCTGACGACGCGGTGGCAGTTTAGCCAGCACGCGGCGAATGTCGTGAATAAAGCCCATGTCGAGCATGCGGTCGGCTTCGTCCAGCACCAGAATTTCGACGTTATCCAGTTTCACCGCGTTCTGGTGTTCCAGATCCAGCAGACGACCCGGCGTTGCCACCAGCACGTCCACACCGCCGCGCAACTTCATCATCTGCGGGTTAATGCTTACACCACCGAAAACCACCAGCGAGCGAATGTTGAGATAGCGGCTGTAGTCACGCACGTTCTCGCCAATCTGAGCTGCGAGCTCACGGGTTGGGGTGAGGATCAGCGCACGAACCGGACGACGGCCTTTAGCATGCGGCTGGTTCTTTACCAGCAGCTCTAACAGCGGCAGGGTAAAACCGGCGGTTTTACCGGTACCGGTCTGGGCGCTGGCCATCAGATCGCGGCCCTGCAAGACGGCGGGGATAGCCTGCTGCTGGATTGGGGTTGGCTCGACGTAGCCCTGCTCTGCAATCGCACGCAGAATTTCCGGGTTCAGGCCAAGGGAATCAAAAGACATAAAAACTCCGAACCGCCCCGACCATCACAGGTGTAGTTTTCAGGGAGATATAACAATGGTAAGGACAAAAACCACAATGTCGTGAAGCAGCGGAGTGTAGCAGCTTTTGTGACGTGGCGCATAAAATATCCCTCAGCCATTCATCAACGAAATTTTTTCCGCCAGGGAGACAACTGGACAAAATGGTGAACCGGGCATAATGTTAATCAATCGATTGATTAATTTTTAATGCTGCTATGAATACAACCCCGACAACAACCAAAGGTGAACAGGCTAAAAGCCAGCTTATCGCCGCCGCCCTGGCACAGTTTGGCGAGTATGGTTTGCATGCCACGACGCGCGATATTGCGGCACTGGCCGGGCAGAACATTGCAGCCATACCCTACTATTTTGGCTCAAAAGAGGATTTATACCTCGCCTGTGCCCAGTGGATCGCCGATTTCATCGGCACGCAATTTCGCCCGCACGTTGAAGAAGCCAGCGGGCTGTTAAGCCAGCCTTCGCCCGATCGCGCCGCCATTCGCCAGCTAATTCTCAACGCCTGCCACAATATGATCCGCCTGCTGACGCACGACGATACGCTCAACCTGAGTAAATTTATCTCCCGCGAGCAGCTCTCCCCTACTGCCGCGTACCAGCTCGTGCACGATCAGGTGATTGCCCCGATGCATACTCACCTGACCCGGCTGATCGCCGCCTATACCGGGCGGGATGCCAACGATACCGAGACAATTTTGCATACCCACGCCCTGCTGGGTGAAATCCTCGCCTTCCGTCTGGGGCGGGAGACTATCCTGTTACGCACCGGCTGGACACAATTTGATGAGGATAAAGCCGCGCAGATTATTCAGGTCATCACCTGTCATCTCGATCTGATCCTGCAAGGTTTAACGCAAAGGAGCCTGAAGTCATGAAAAAACCTGTCGCCATCATTCTGGTGGTTGTTGTTTTGCTTGCTGCAGGAGTCGGTGGCTGGCTGTGGTATCAGAGCCACCAGGAGAGAAGCCTGACGCTGTACGGTAACGTTGATATTCGCACGGTGAATATGAGCTTCCGCGTGGGGGGGCGTCTGGCATCGCTTAACGTTGATGAAGGCGACACAATTACGCGCGGCCAGACGCTGGGTATGCTGGATAAATCCCCTTACGAGAACGCGTTGATGCAGGCAAAGGCAGGCGTATCTGTCGCCCAGGCACAATATGACCTGATGCTGGCGGGTTATCGCGATGAAGAGATTGCCCAGGCCGCCGCAGCGGTCAAACAGGCGCAGGCGGCTTACGACTACGCGCAGAACTTCTATGCCCGTCAGCAGGGGCTGTGGAAAAGCCGCACCATTTCTGCCAATGACCTCGAAAATGCCCGTTCTTCCCGCGATCAGGCGCAGGCCACGCTGAAATCCGCCCAGGACAAACTGAGTCAGTACCACACCGGTAATCGCCCGCAGGACATTGCCCAGGCGAAAGCCAGCCTTGAACAGGCTCAGGCGCAACTTGCCCAGGCCGAACTGGATCTTCACGATACCACTCTGGTTGCACCGTCTGACGGTACGCTGATGACCCGCGCCGTGGAGCCAGGCAGCATGTTAAGCGCGGGCAGCACCGTTTTAACGCTCTCGCTGACCCGTCCGGTCTGGGTGCGTGCATACATCGACGAGCCGAATCTCGGCCAGATGCAGCCGGGACGCGAGCTGTTGCTCTATACCGATGGTCGACCGGACAAGCCGTATCACGGCAAGGTGGGCTTCGTTTCCCCAACTGCCGAATTCACACCGAAAACCGTTGAAACGCCGGACCTGCGTACCGACCTGGTCTATCGCCTGCGTATCATCGTGACTGATGCGGACGACGCGCTGCGTCAAGGCATGCCTGTCACCGTAAAAGTAAACAACGGGGAACGACATGAATGACGCGGTTATTGAGCTCAGCAATCTGGTCAAACGCTTCCCGGGAATGGACAAACCGGCCGTCGCACCGCTGAATTGCACCATTCAGAAGGGCTATGTCACCGGACTGGTCGGTCCGGACGGTGCCGGCAAAACCACGCTAATGCGAATGCTGGCGGGGTTACTTAAGCCGGATGACGGAACCGCCAGCGTGCTCGGGCTCGACCCGATCAAGGATGACAGCGCGCTCCACGCCATGCTCGGCTATATGCCGCAGAAGTTTGGTCTGTATGAAGATCTGACGGTAATGGAAAACCTGAATCTGTACGCGGACCTGCGCAGCGTCACCGGCGAAACGCGACAGAAAACCTTCGCGCGCCTGCTGGAATTCACCTCCCTCGGCCCGTTCACCGACAGGCTGGCGGGTAAGCTCTCCGGCGGCATGAAACAGAAACTGGGGCTGGCCTGTACGCTGGTCGGTGAACCGAAAGTTCTGCTTCTGGATGAGCCGGGTGTCGGCGTTGACCCCATTTCTCGCCGTGAATTGTGGCAGATGGTGCACGAACTGGCAGGCGACGGGATGCTGATCCTCTGGAGCACCTCCTACCTTGACGAAGCTGAGCAGTGCCGGGATGTGCTGCTGATGAACGAAGGTGAACTGCTTTATCAGGGTGAGCCGACGACACTGACACAAAGTATGGCCGGGCGCAGTTTTCTGTTGCACAGCCCGCAGGAATCCAACCGCAAACTGCTGCAGCGGGTGCTGAAATTGCCGCAGGTCAGTGACGGGATGATTCAGGGCCGTTCGGTACGCGTGATCCTCAAGAAAGAGGCAACCGTCGACGACATTCGCCGTGCGCAAGGTATGCCTGAGATCGAGATGGAAGAGACCGCACCGCGCTTCGAAGATGCGTTTATCGATCTGCTGGGTGGCGCGGGAACGTCAGAATCTCCCCTCGGGGCGATCCTGCACACGGTTGAAGGTACGCCGGGCGAAACGGTGATTGAAGCCAAATCCCTCACTAAAAAGTTTGGTGATTTCGCCGCCACCGATAACGTGAATTTCGCGGTGAAGCGCGGTGAGATTTTTGGCCTGCTCGGGCCGAATGGTGCCGGGAAATCCACCACCTTTAAGATGATGTGCGGTTTGCTGGTACCTACCGCCGGTAAAGCGCTGGTACTGGACATGGACCTGAAGATCAGTTCCGGCAAAGCGCGTCAGCATCTGGGCTATATGGCGCAGAAGTTCTCGCTGTATGGCAACCTGACCGTCGAGCAGAATCTGCGCTTTTTCTCCGGCGTGTACGGCCTGCGCGGGCGGGCGCAGAACGAGAAAATCCGCCGCATGAGCGACGCATTCGGGTTAACCAGCATTGCCTCTCACGCAACGGATGAACTGCCGCTCGGCTTCAAACAGCGACTGGCGCTGGCCTGCTCGCTGATGCATGAGCCCGATATTCTGTTTCTTGATGAGCCTACGTCCGGCGTTGACCCCCTCACCCGTCGCGAGTTCTGGCTACATATCAACAGCATGGTTGAAAAAGGGGTTACCGTGATGGTGACAACCCACTTTATGGATGAGGCTGAGTACTGCGACCGTATCGGGCTGGTCTATCGCGGCAAGCTGATTGCCCACGGTACGCCAGATGACCTGAAAGCACAGGCCGCCGACGATGAAGTCCCGGACCCGACGATGGAGCAGGCGTTTATCACCCTCATCCACGACTGGGATAAGGAGAATGCCCATGCACAATAACGCCATTTCCTGGCGCAGGGTGCGCGCGCTGTGCATCAAAGAGACACGCCAGATCGTGCGTGACCCCAGCAGCTGGCTGATTGCGGTAGTGATCCCCCTGCTATTGTTGTTTATCTTTGGCTACGGTATTAACCTCGACTCCAGCAAGCTCAGAGTCGGTATTTTGCTGGAACAGCAGAGCAAAGAGGCGCTGGATTTCACCCACGCGATGACCGGCTCACCCTACATTGACGCCACCATCAGCGACAATCGTCAGGAACTGATCCAGAAGATGCAGGCCGGGAAGATTCGCGGTCTGATCGTCATTCCGGTGGATTTTGCCGCCAATATGGCGCGGGCGAATACCGATGCACCGATCCAGGTGATCACCGACGGCAGCGAGCCAAACACCGCGAACTTCGTGCAGGGCTACGCGGAGGGGATCTGGCAGCTGTGGCAGATGCAGCGCGCTGAAGACCGGGGTGAAACGTTCGACCCTCTGATCGACGTGCAGACCCGCTACTGGTTTAACCCCGCCGCCATCAGTCAGCACTTTATTATTCCTGGCGCGGTGACGATTATCATGACGGTCATTGGCGCGATCCTGACCTCGCTGGTGATCGCCCGCGAGTGGGAGCGTGGCACCATGGAGGCGCTGCTTTCTACCGAAGTGACGCGTGTCGAGCTGCTGCTGTGCAAACTTATCCCCTACTACTTCCTCGGCATGCTGGCGATGCTGCTCTGTATGCTTGTGTCGGTATTTATTCTCGGTGTGCCGTACCGCGGCTCGCTGGTCGTGCTGTTCTTTATCACCAGCCTGTTTCTGCTCAGCACGCTCGGCATGGGGCTGCTTATCTCCACCGTCACCCGCAACCAGTTTAACGCCGCCCAGGTGGCGCTCAACGCCGCTTTTTTACCGTCGATTATGCTGTCCGGGTTTATTTTCCAGATCGACAGCATGCCCGCCGTGATCCGCGCCGTGACCTACATTATTCCGGCGCGCTACTTCGTGAGCACGCTGCAAAGCCTGTTCCTCGCGGGAAATATTCCGGTGGTGCTGATTATCAACACGCTGTTCCTGATGGCGTCGGCAACGATGTTTATTGGCCTGACGTGGATAAAAACCAAACGGCGGCTGGATTAAGGAGCGAACATGTTTCACCGTTTATGGACATTGATCCGCAAAGAGCTGCAATCGCTGCTGCGAGAGCCGCAAACCCGTGCCATTCTGGTGTTGCCGGTACTTATTCAGGTTTTACTGTTTCCGTTTGCCGCCACGCTTGAGGTGACGAACGCCACCATTGCCATCTACAACGAAGACAACGGTAAACACGCCGTTGAGCTGACGCAGCGTTTTGCACGCGCAAAAGCCTTTACCCATATTCTGCTGCTGAAAAGCCCGCAGGAAATCCAGCCCACTATCGACACACAAAAAGCGCTGCTGCTGGTGAGATTCCCGGCAGATTTTTCCCGTAACCTGGACACTTTCCAGACCGCCCCCATGCAGTTGATCCTCGACGGACGTAACTCCAACAGCGCCCAGATCGCGGCCAACTACCTGCAACAGGTGGTCAAGAATTACCAGCAGGAGCTGATGGAGGGCAAACCCAAACCAAATAACAGCGAGCTGGTGGTGCGTAACTGGTATAACCCGAATCTGGATTACAAATGGTTTGTGGTACCGTCGCTGATCGCCATGATCACCACGATTGGGGTGATGATTGTCACCTCTCTGTCCGTCGCCCGCGAGCGCGAACAAGGGACACTGGATCAGCTGCTGGTTTCTCCGCTCGCCACCTGGCAAATTTTCGTCGGTAAAGCGGTTCCGGCCCTGATTGTTGCCACCTTTCAGGCCACCATTGTACTGGGCGTGGGTATTTGGGCGTACCAGATCCCCTTCGCCGGATCGCTGGCGCTGTTTTACTTCACGATGGTGATTTATGGTCTGTCACTGGTGGGATTTGGACTGCTGATTTCAGCGCTCTGCTCCACGCAGCAGCAGGCGTTTATCGGGGTATTCGTCTTTATGATGCCTGCGATTTTGCTTTCGGGGTATGTTTCCCCTGTCGAGAACATGCCGGTGTGGTTGCAGGATTTAACGTGGATAAACCCGATTCGACACTTTACGGATATCACCAAGCAAATTTATCTGAAGGATGCGAGTCTGGATATTGTGTGGGGAAGTTTGTGGCCGCTACTGGTCATAGCGGCCACGACGGGCTCAGTGGCGTACGCGATGTTTAGACGCAACATTGCGTAGCTTTTTCTCTTTGGTCAGTAACGAGACCACCGCAGGCCCTGCGAGGATTGCCAGACCGGCCAGGGCCAGCAGCAGGTTGTTTTGCAGCACACGGGACAACAACCAAAGCACAATCATCGAGGCACCAAAGTACCAGGTGGTGGTGAGCTCTTCGAGCACATCACCCACCTCACGCCAGCGTGCTTCATGGTGGCGCTGTAAGAACAACATCGACAGTACGGTGACGCCGTAGAGGACGCACAGTCCCAGGCCAACACGCACCAGCGTGCCGCTCATCCAGCCCATCACCAGTACGGCCACGACCAGTAAATGCAACATTATCTGCCAGCAACTGAGGCCAGTTGCGACACGAACACGTTGTTGCCACTTCATGGCTTCTCTCCTGAAGGATTTTTCTCTGCTTATTCAGACTACCGCACTTTACGGAAAATTCCGTAACACCGCATCTTTTTGTGACGCCGACTACACTTTATTTTCATCGGGATAGACACTCAGGAAGGAGCTTATGACGCCAAAAATGCAGCATTTCTCGCTTAACGTGCTGACAATAAACATTCATAAAGGCTTCACAGCATTTAACCGCCGCTTCATTTTACCGGAGCTGCGCGACGCGGTACGCACCGTCAATGCGGACATTGTTTGCCTGCAGGAGGTAATGGGCGCACACGAAGTGCATCCGCTCCACGTTGAGAACTGGCCCGACACGCCCCACTACGAATTTCTGGCCGACACCATGTGGAGTGATTACGCTTACGGACGCAACGCGGTCTATCCGGAAGGCCATCACGGCAACGCGGTGCTGTCACGTTTCCCGATTGAATATTACGAGAACCGCGACGTTTCCGTAGGGGAAAGTGAAAAACGCGGCCTGCTTTACTGCCGTATCACTCCGCCCGACCTTGAGCTTCCCCTCCATGTCGGCTGTGTTCATCTCGGTCTGCGCGAAGCCCATCGCCAGGCGCAGCTGAACATGCTGGCCGAGTGGGCTAATACACTTCCCGAAGGTGAACCGGTGATCGTGGCCGGTGATTTCAACGACTGGCGACAGCGGGCGAACCATCCGTTGAAAGTGAATGCCGGGCTGGAAGAAATTTTCACCCGCGCGACCGGCAGACCCGCGCGCACCTTTCCGGTACGTTTCCCCTTGCTGCGTCTTGACCGGATCTACGTGAAAAATGCTCACGCCAGCAGTCCTACCGCCCTGGCGCTACTCAACTGGCGACATCTCTCCGACCATGCCCCGCTCAGTGCGGAGATCCACTTATGAAATGTTCCTGGCAAGATGGCAACCGGATCACGCTGCTGGTTAATGGGGACGAGTATTACCCGGCCGTGTTCAAAGCGATTGACCATGCAAAGCAGAAAGTGATCCTCGAAACCTTTATCTGGTTCGAAGACGACGTCGGTAAACAATTGCACAGCGTGCTGCTGCGCGCCGCCCGGCGTGGTGTCAATATTGAAGTCCTCCTGGACGGCTATGGTTCACCGGATCTCAGCGACGCCTTCGTCAATGAACTCACTTCAGCGGGTGTGATCTTCCGCTACTACGATCCCGGCACTCGCCTGTTCGGCATGCGTACCAACCTTTTCCGCCGGATGCACCGCAAAATTGTGGTGGTGGATGAGACGGTGGCGTTTGTCGGCGGCATTAACTACTCCGCTGAGCATATGTCCGATTACGGCCCGGAAGCGAAACAGGATTATGCGATCCGCATCGAAGGGCCTGTGGTTCAGGATATCCTGCAGTTCGAACTGGAAAACTTGCCCGGTAAAGAGGTTGCACGTCGCTGGTGGAAACGCCGCCATCGTCCGGAAGAGAACCGGAATCCCGGTGAAGCGCAGGCGCTGTTCGTCTGGCGGGATAACGCCGAGCACAGAAACGACATTGAGCGTCATTATCTGAAGATGCTCGCCAACGCGAAGCGCGAGGTCATCATCGCCAACGCCTACTTTTTCCCGGGCTATCGTCTGCTGCATGCCATGCGCAATGCGGCCCGACGGGGTGTGCGTGTGAAGCTGATTGTGCAGGGCGAGCCGGATATGCCGATAGTCAAAGTCGGCGCACGGCTGCTGTATCACTATCTGGTGAAAGGCGGCGTGCAGATTTACGAATACCGCCGTCGCCCGCTGCACGGCAAAGTCGCGCTGATGGACGATCACTGGGCAACCGTGGGCTCCAGTAACCTTGATCCGCTAAGTTTATCGCTCAATCTTGAAGCGAACCTGATCATTTACGATCGCCGGTTTAACCAGACCCTGCGGGATAACCTGCAGGCGTTGATCGTCAACGACTGCGTGCGCGTGGATGAATCTATGGTGCCCAAACGCACCTGGTGGAACCTGGGCATTAGCGTGGTGGTGTTCCACTTCCTGCGTCATTTCCCGGCGATGGTCGGCTGGCTGCCGGCGCATACGCCAAAACTGGCGCTCGTGGAGCCGCCTGTGCAGCCTGAAATGGAAACCCAGGATCGCGTTGAAGCACAAGACGGAGGGAAAACCTGATGTCAAAATCGCATCCGCGCTGGCGGCTGGCAAAAAAAATCCTCACCTGGATCTTCTTTATTGCAGTCGCCGTGCTGCTGGTGGTGTACGCGCAGAAAGTTGACTGGGAAGAGGTGTGGAAAGTTATCCGCAACTACAACCGGCTGGTACTGCTGGGTGCAGTTGGGTTGGTCATTATCAGCTATCTGATGTACGGCTGCTATGACCTGCTGGGCCGCGCCTATTGCGGCCACAAGCTGGCTAAACGCCAGGTTATGCTGGTGTCGTTCATCTGTTATGCCTTTAACCTGACGCTAAGCACCTGGGTCGGGGGGATTGGCATGCGCTATCGCCTCTATTCGCGGCTGGGACTACCGGGCGGAACCATCACGCGCATTTTCTCGCTCAGCATTACCACCAACTGGCTGGGGTATATCCTGCTCGGCGGGGTGATTTTTACCCTCGGCGTGGTGCAGTTGCCCGCGCACTGGTATATCGATGGGACCACGCTGCGTATTCTCGGCATCGTGTTGCTGCTGATTATCGCTTTTTATCTGTGGGCCTGCGCCTTCGCTAAACGCCGTCATATGACCATTAAAGGGCAAAAGCTGGTATTACCTTCATGGCGCTTCGCGGTGTTGCAGATGGCGGTATCCAGCGCCAACTGGATGGCGATGGGGGCGATTATCTGGCTGTTGATTGGCGAAAATGTGAACTACTTCTTCGTGCTCGGCGTGTTGCTGGTGAGCAGTATTGCCGGGGTGATTGTCCATATTCCGGCAGGGATCGGCGTGCTGGAGGCGGTGTTTATCGCGCTGCTGGCCGGGGAACATGTCTCTCAGGGGACAATTATCGCTGCCCTGCTGGCCTACCGCATGCTGTATTACTTCCTGCCGCTGGTGCTGGCAACGGTCTGTTATCTGATGCTGGAGAGTCGGGCGAAAAAGCTGAGAGCGAAGAACGAGAAGGCGTTGGCAAAATAAAAGCAAAACGGCAACCAGGTTGCCGTTTTTAGTTTCGTATACCGGGTAAGGCGCAGCCGTCACCCGGCAAAACAACCTTAACGACGGTTGCCGAGGATACGCAGCAGCATCAGGAACAGGTTGATAAAGTCCAGATACAGCGTTAGCGCGCCCAGGATCGCGTATTTGCGCAGGTTCGAACTGTCGCGGACGTCAATCTGCTCTCCGATGTTTTTCAGCTTCTGGGTGTCATACGCCGTCAACCCAACGAAGATCACCACCCCGATATAGGTCACCGCCCACATCAGCGCTTCACTTTTCAGCCACAGGTTCACCAGAGACGCCAGCACAATCCCAATCAGCCCCATAAACAGCATACTGCCAAAGCCGCTCAAATCGCGTTTGGTGGTGTAACCATAGAGGCTCATCGCCCCAAACATCCCGCCGGTCACCACAAAGGTACTGGCGATGGAAGAGTAAGTGTAAACGATGAAAATGCTGGAAAGCGTCAGCCCGGTCAGCGCCGAGTAGAGCATAAACAGCGTGGTCGCCATGCCGGCGCTGAGCTTTTGCACCAAGCCTGAAAGGACGAACACCAACGCTAGCTGGGCAATAATCAGCCCAAAGAAGGTAATTTTGCTGGAGAAGATAAACATCATCAGCTCCGGTGTATTGGCCGCATACCACGCGATAAACGCGGTCAGCAACAGGCCAACCGTCATCCAGCCATACACCTGAGCCATATACGTCTGCAGGCCGCTACGGGTCTGCTGTACTATTGAATCGGAACGCGGAAATCGGTCCATGATTCACTCCTGATTAAGTTTAAGTAGACACACACGTTAAGATTAACACATCCACGTAAACCGACTACCAACGGCTGGCGGCGTGTTTGTCGCTATCACGAGATTCAACCCAGCGGTCACCTTCCGGGGTGGCTTCACGCTTCCAGAACGGCGCTTTGGTTTTGAGGTAATCCATAATGAACTCCCCTGCCGCAAACGCGCTGCCACGGTGTGCGCTGGTCACCCCGACGAAGACAATTTCCTCGCCAGGCCACATCTCGCCGATGCGGTGAATCACCGTTACTCGTCCGAGTGGCCAGCGCCCGCGCGCTTCTTCCACAATCGCCGCCAGCGATTTTTCCGTCATGCCCGGATAGTGCTCCAGGGTCAGTGCTTTCACGCTGTCACCCAGGTTGTGGTTACGCACTTTGCCGGTGAAGGTCACCACCGCACCGTCTTCATCACGCTCCGCCAGCCAGCTATATTCTGTACCCACGCTGAAGCGCTCAGGACCTACCAGAATTCGGGTTTCCGCCATTTTAGCCCCCGGTCACCGGTGGGAAGAACGCCACTTCATCCCCTGCGTTCAGCGGATGGGTGAATTCAACCAGCGTCTGATTCACGGCGGCCAGCAGCTTGCCTTCGTCCAGCGCCAGCGCCCAGCGGTCGCTTTGTGCGGCAAGATGCGCGCGCAGGGCGGCAACGTTTTCGAAGGACGCATCCAGCGTCAGGCTGTCGGTATTCACCAGCTCGCGCACCTGGGCAAAAAAGAGCACCTTAATCATGGCTGTCCACCTTAAAATCGCCGGATTTGCCGCCGCTTTTCGCCAGCAGGCGAACCGGGCCAATCACCATATCTTTTTGCACCGCTTTGCACATGTCGTAGATGGTCAGCGCGGCAACGGAGGCCGCCGTCAGGGCTTCCATCTCCACGCCCGTTTTGCCGGTTAAGCGGCAGAGTGATTCAATGCGCACGCGGCTGTGCTCTGGCTGCGCCTGCAGATTCACTTCCACCTTGCTCAGCATCAGCGGATGGCACAGCGGGATAAGATCCCAGGTCCGTTTGGCGGCCTGAATCCCGGCGATGCGGGCGGTGGCAAAGACGTCGCCCTTATGGTGGCTACCGTCGATAATCATCGCCAGGGTCTCCGGCAGCATGGTGACGAACGCTTCCGCGCGCGCCTCGCGCACCGTTTCGGCTTTGGCGGAAACATCCACCATATGCGCTTCGCCAGCGGCGTTTATGTGGGTCAGTTGCGACATAGCTTATTTCTTTAAATGAGGATGGAAATTACACGGACGGGTTCGGGCATCCAGCTGCGGGGCGATGATGTTTTCCCACGCGGTGCGGCAGGCTTTCGTCGAGCCGGGCATGGCGAAAATCAGGGTGTTGTTCGCGACACCCGCTACCGCACGCGACTGCAGCGTGGAGGTACCAATCTCTTCAAACGAGAGCATGCGGAACACTTCACCGAATCCTTCCACTTCACGATCGAACAGGGGGACCAGCGCCTCCGGGGCTTGATCGCCTGCCGTAAAGCCCGTACCGCCGGTAACCAACACCACCTGCACGTCATCGCTGGCGATCCACTGAGAAACCTGCGCGCGAATGGCGTAGCGGTTCTCTTTCACAATCGCTTTATCAACAATCTTATGGCCCGCTTCGTGGGCTGCATCACGCAACCAGTGGCCGGAGGTATCATCCTCTTCGCCACGGCGGTCGGAAACGGTAAGAATGGCAATACGTGTCGGGATAAATTCCGCGCTAACCTGACTCATCTTCTGATTCCCTCTTAAGCCTGATTACCCGCCAATATAGGACAGGTTTTGAGTAATACCGGTGTTGCCCTGGTGCAGGAAGTGGGTCTGTTTTTTATGCGTCAGGGCTTCAGAGATGCGTGCTTCAAGCGCATCCTGCTGCGCATCGTCTTCCAGCAGATCGCGAAGGTCCACGCCGCCATCGCCGAACAGGCAGAGATGGAGTTTGCCCACGGAGGAGACGCGAAGACGGTTGCAGCTGGCGCAGAAGTCTTTCTCATAGGGCATGATAAGCCCAATCTCCCCTTCGTAATCCGGGTGACAGAAGACCTGCGCCGGGCCGTCGCTGCGCTGGCGGATCTGATGGAGCCAGCCGCGTTTCAGCAGCTCGTCGCGCAGCACCATGCCGGAGATGTGATGACGACGGAACAGCTCGCTGCCCTCGCCGGTTTCCATCAGCTCGATAAAGCGCAGTTGAATGGGACGGGATTTGATCCACGCCAGGAAGGTGTCCAGCTGATGATGGTTTACATCGCGCATCAGCACCGTGTTGACTTTGACTTTTTCAAAGCCAGCCGTGAACGCGGCGTCGATACCGTCCATGACCTGCTGGAATTTATCCTGCCCGGTAATGGCGTGGAACTGACGGGCGTCCAGGCTATCGACGCTGACGTTAATCGCCGTCAGGCCAGCGTCACGCCAGTTCGCCACATCGCGGGCCATGCGGTAGCCGTTGGTGGTGACCGCAATCTGGCGGATACGTTCGTTTTCACGCACGGCGGCAATGATGTCGGGGAAGTCGCGACGCAGCGAGGGCTCGCCCCCGGTCAGACGCACTTTTTCCGTGCCGAGTTCAGAGAATGCACGCGTCACGCGCCGCACTTCATCCACGGAGAGAAAGCCGTTATTGGTGACGCTGCCCGGTTTGTAGCCATCGGGCAGACAGTAGGTGCAACGGAAGTTGCACACGTCGGTAATCGACAGACGTAAGTAATAAAACTTACGCGCGAAAGCATCAGTAAGTTGTGAAGCCATGTACACCTTTCCAGATACGGGAGGCACAGTCATTTCTTTCTGTACCCTGGTGGCAAATTCGCCACGGCCAGAGCGCCATATCTTTCGACACAGGCACAAGGGCTAGAGTGTATGTTTTCAATTTTGAAAACGTGGTTATGGCGATAGTAGCGCGGAAATTCTGACTGCGCCATTATCGCTTTTCGCTATATAATCATCTATATAACGAATCAATCCTGCATTTTCACTACAGAATACCTAAAAACCGCACTTTCACATTGATATACGTCATTTTGCATCGGCTGAGGCATCGTCTTTTAGGGGTAGTTAGGTTACTGTTACGCGATCAAACGTGATAAGGAATACGTATGCGCAATCGCACTTTTGCGGATCTTGACCGGGTAGTCGCTCTTGGCGGAGGCCACGGTCTGGGTCGGGTGATGTCCTCTTTGTCGTCGCTCGGCTCAAGGTTGACAGGGATAGTAACCACCACCGATAACGGTGGCTCAACCGGACGCATCCGTCGTGCCGAAGGCGGCATTGCCTGGGGAGACATGCGCAACTGTCTGAACCAGTTAATTACTGAACCGAGCGTTGCTTCGGCGATGTTTGAGTACCGTTTTGGCGGTAATGGCGAACTTTCCGGGCATAACCTCGGAAACTTAATGTTAAAGGCGCTTGATCACCTGAGCGTACGGCCTCTGGAAGCCATCAATTTAATCCGTAATCTGCTTAAAGTGGATGCATTCCTGATCCCTATGTCTGAACAACCGGTTGACTTGATGGCAATCGATGCCGAAGGACATGAAGTTTACGGCGAGGTGAATATTGACCAACTCGTCCTGCCGCCAACAGAGTTAATGACCTACCCGAGCGTACCCGCCACGCGAGAAGCGGTGGAGGCAATCGGGGAAGCGGATCTTATCCTGATCGGTCCGGGCAGTTTTTATACCAGCCTGATGCCGATTCTGCTGGTGAAAGAGCTGGCACAGGCGCTGCGACGCACCCCTGCCCCGATGGTTTACATCGGTAACCTGGGCCGTGAGCTGAGCCCTGCAGCGGCGAGCTTGTCACTGCCGGACAAACTGAATTTAATGGAGCATTACGTCGGGAAGAAGATCATTGACGGTGTGGTAGTCGGGCCGAAAGTTGATGTATCCGGTATCGGCGATCGTCTGGTAGTGCAGGAGCCGCTGGAGGCCACAGACATCAAATACCGCCATGACCGCCACCTGCTGCGTGAGGCGCTGGAGAAAGCGATTCAGGCGCTGGGATAACCAAATATCCCCGGTGGCGCTGCGCCACCGGGCAAAATCCACTACGATGCCGCGATGAAAAGATCCCGCAACTGATGCAACTGGTCGCGGATCTGCGCCGCCTCTTCGAACTCAAGATTCTGCGCGTGCTGCATCATCTGCCCTTCCAGCTCGTGGATTTTCTGCTGCAACGCTTTCGGCGTCAGCACGACGGTATCCTCTTCCACCACTGAACGCGCCTTGCCGCGACCTTTCGTTTTGGTCTTCGCAATGTTCTGACCCAGCGCCAGGATATCCACCACCTTCTTGTTCAGCCCCTGAGGGATGATGCCATGCTCTTCGTTGTAGCGCTGCTGCTTCTCGCGGCGGCGCTCCGTTTCACCAATCGCTTTCGCCATCGACGGCGTAATTTTGTCGCCGTACAGAATCGCTTTACCGTTAACGTTACGCGCGGCGCGGCCAATGGTCTGAATCAGCGAACGCTCAGAACGCAGGAAGCCCTCTTTGTCTGCATCCAGAATCGCCACCAGCGAGACTTCCGGCATGTCCAGACCTTCTCGCAACAGGTTGATCCCCACCAGCACGTCGAACTCACCCAGACGCAGATCGCGGATAATCTCCATACGCTCAACCGTATCAATATCCGAGTGCAGATAACGCACCTTCTCGCCGTGCTCTTCCAGATACTCGGTCAGGTCTTCTGCCATGCGCTTGGTGAGCGTGGTCACCAGCACGCGCTCGTTAATTGCGGAACGGGCGCGGATCTCGGAAAGCAGGTCATCCACCTGCGTCGCCACCGGCCGAACTTCAATGACCGGGTCCAGCAGCCCTGTTGGACGCACCACCTGATCAACCACCTCGTCGCCTGATTTCTCCAGCTCGTAGTTGCCTGGCGTTGCCGACACGTAAATGGTTTGCGGCGCTAGCGCCTCGAACTCTTCAAACTTCATCGGACGGTTATCCAGCGCCGATGGCAGTCGGAAACCATACTCCACCAGCGTCTCTTTACGCGCGCGATCACCGCGATACATCCCGCCGATCTGTGGGATAGTGACGTGGGATTCGTCGATCACCAGCAAACCGTCTGCCGGGAGGTAATCAAACAGCGTCGGCGGCGGCTCGCCCGGCCCGCGCCCGGAGAGGAAGCGTGAGTAGTTTTCGATGCCGGAGCAGTAGCCCAGCTCGTTCATCATCTCAAGGTCAAACTGGGTACGCTGGCTCAGACGTTGCTCTTCCAGCAGCTTATTGTTCGCCAGCAGCACCTTACGGCGCTCGGCCAGCTCCACTTTGATCTCCTCCATCGCCTGCACGATACGCTCGCGTGGCGTGACGTAGTGCGTTTTCGGGTAGATGGTGAAACGCTGGATCACCGACTCGATGTGGCCGGTCAGCGGGTCAAATAGCGACAGGCGTTCAACTTCTTCGTCAAACAGCTCGACGCGCAGCGCCATGTCATCCGATTCTGCCGGGAAGATGTCGATCACCTCGCCGCGTACGCGGAAGGTGCCACGCTGGAACGCCTGGTCGTTGCGGGTGTACTGCAGCTCTGCGAGACGGCGTAAAATCGCACGCTGATCGATGATCATCCCCTGCGTCAGGTGCAGCATCATCTTGAGATACAGATCCGGATCGCCCAGACCGTAGATCGCAGAAACAGACGCCACCACCACCACATCACGACGCTCAAGCAGCGCCTTCGTTGCGGAAAGACGCATCTGCTCAATGTGTTCGTTTACCGAGGCATCTTTCTCAATGAAGGTGTCAGAACTCGGCACATAGGCTTCAGGCTGGTAGTAATCGTAGTAGGAGACAAAATATTCCACCGCGTTGTCCGGGAAGAACTCTTTCATCTCACCATAAAGCTGCGCGGCCAGGGTTTTGTTGGGGGCAAGCACCATTGTGGGACGCTGGAGGTCCGCGATAACGTTGGCAATGGTAAACGTTTTGCCCGAGCCGGTTACCCCCAGCAGCGTCTGGTGCGCCAGCCCATCTTCCAGCCCCTCCTCCAGACGACGGATCGCCTCAGGCTGATCGCCAGATGGACGGAAAGCAGAATTCAATTTGAACGGTTTACTCATGGGCGACAACCTGATGACGTTATAAGCGGCAGGTGAGTAATTTTACTCCTTGTTGCCAGGAATGCCAGTAAAAAACACTGGATGAAAAACCAGTAGCATGTCAGGATATTTAGAGTAGCGTCTGAATGATTAGCGCAATAGCGGTCAAAGTTTGGACTCTGACAACATAAAACACCACCCGGGCCAGGTTATCCCCAGAACTTTTTCTTTTTTAACATTTGTCAAGCCAGGTAATGATAGTTTTATGGCAACCGGTGACACTTTCATTACGGGAATTGCTTTTATCTAACCAATTAAATAATAAGCGATATTTCCTAAAGCCGCGTTTCGCGCCAATTTGGGCGTAAGCCGCGTCTTCTCTCGCTTATCGCGTGTTTTCTAACTCTAATGCACATGGTTATCCACAGGAATAGTGGATAACTGCTTCCAGCCCGTGCAGACTGCCGCTCAGCAAATTCCCGGATTTTCCCATGAGACAGCAACAAAAAATTTTTATAGCTATTTTTTGATGATTAACAGTTGCGTCATTCATAACCAACCGATGGGATCTTGCTCACATTTCCGTCATTTCCTGCCTTGCACCACAACTCAACATCTCCGGCACCGTCGATGTGCAAATCGTCAATTTGTCATCCCGCAACGTTGAGGCTTACTCCTAAAAAAGCTCTTTTTTTAATCACTTTCAGGTTTATGGCAGGAGTTTTGCACAATCAAAAATGAGCCTCACCTACACACATTTTTAAGGAGAGAAAGATGTTGAGTCTGCGTGCAGTGAATCAGTTTTACGGAAGCCAACATACGCTATGGAACGTGGATTTAGATTTTCCGCAGGGGATGTGTACAGGCGTAGTTGGCCTGCCGGGAATGGGAAAAACCACGCTCATGAATTGCATCGCCGGCAAATTGCCCGTCGAGAGCGGCACGATTATCTGGCATGAAGCAGGGGCCCCGCCATGTGATTTGCTCAACCCGCCATCAGAACAACGTTCAGACCCGAAAATAGGCTATGTCCCGCAGGACAGGCGGATTTTCTCCCAGTTAACGATCGAGGAGAATCTGCATATTGCCATGCGGGCAACGGGAAAACCCGACCCGGAAGCAAAAAGCGATGTTTACGACCTTTTCCCGGAGCTCTACGCGCTGCGACAGACCCGCGCCAACGCGCTCTTACCGGACGACCAGTATCAGTTGGCTCTGGCCAATGCGCTGGTGAATCGCCCGCAAATGCTGATTCTGGATGAACCCATGCATGGTGCAGGTCATGGCTTTGCACAGAAACTGGGGCAGCTGCTGGCGCGCTTAAACCGGGAGTTAGGTATGACGGTGTTATTAGCTGAACAGCAGCTGTCGTTTATCCGCCGGGTTGCGGACCGTTTCTGTATGCTCTATCGCGGGCGTAACGTGGCGCAGGGCCACGTTAAGGAACTGGATGACGAGCTCATCGCTCACTGGATGTCGCGGGAAGCAAGACGCTGAGATCGAGATAATGACCCGTTTCGGCATTTTCCGCGCCGTCAGCAAGCCAGGGAATTTCCCCGAGGCACGGCGCGGGAAGGACACGCCTGAGCGTAGCCAGATACTCCTGGTGCCGTTTACCCGGTTCAACCACATCGTTGGCAATCCAGCCCGCCAGACGCAGTCCAGCCTGCTGTACGGCCTGTGCGGTCAACATAGCGTGATTGATGCAGCCCAGCTTGACGCCGACAACAAGAATGACCGGGAGCCGCTCGGCCTGTACCCAGTCAGCAAATGTCTGCGTGTCCGAAAGCGGCGTAAACCAGCCGCCTGCCCCCTCCACCAGCACCCAGTTTGCCTGGTTTTCCAGTGTCCGCAACCCGGCAGACAGCGCGGTGAAATCAATCGGTCGGCCTTCGTCGGCGCTGATAATGTGCGGCGACGTCGGCTCGGCGAAGGTGTAGGGATTCACCGCTGAATAGTCGAGTTTAAGGGTGCTGTTACGCTGCAGCGCCAGCGCGTCGGTGTTGCGTAACCCTTCCGCAGTCATCTCGCTGCCGGAGGCAACAGGCTTATAGCCAGCAGTTGTTTTTCCCCTCTGACGCGCCGCCTGTAACAGTGCAGAACTGGCAACTGTTTTGCCCACTTCCGTATCCGTTCCGGTGACAAAATAACGTTCAGTCACGTTCGATAATCCCATGAAAAAGTTGATAAGAGAGCGGGAAATGCCCCCGCTGCTGTGGCCAGGCCAGCTCCAGGTGTTGCAACTGCCCACGAGTGAGAGGCTTTTTCTCGCGTCCGGCATGCAGGTGCGTGGCACCAATGCCCTTGAGCGAGCGCATGGCACTGACGGCATCGCTGAAATTGAGGGTGATGACCTGCACCGTGCTTCGATAGCGCCAGCCTGCCAGCGCCTGCGTGACCTGATCATGCGATAAAAATCGGTTGGCATGCGGCTGTTCATCCACCGCTCGCCACGCCTGATCCAGCTCCGGTAGCGAGCTTTCCAGCAGCGTGGTAAAGGCCACCTTGCCACCCGGACGGGCCACGCGGTAAAGCTCGCTTAACGCCAGTGGCAGGCTGTTACACCATTGCACTGCCAGATGGCTCCAGACCAGATCAAATTGTGCCTCAGCCAACGGAATGGCCTCGATATCCGCCACCAGATAGTGATGCGCAGCCTGCTGATGACGCGCCTCATCAAGCATGTCTGATGACAGGTCAATGGCCGTAACGTGGCTTCCCGACTCGCGCCAGTATCGACTATTCCCGCCGGGACCACATCCGGCATCCAGCACCTGCGCAAAACGGCTCGCGCCGAGTAAAGCCAGTAACCCCCGTGCACTCTGGCGCTGGAGTTCATCATGCTGCGAATAGCTGCGTGCCGCCCGGCCAAACGCTGCCGCAATGGCCTGTTTATTGACTGGCGACATACAGAGCCTCCAGAAGTGCCGAAATGTCCTCTGCTTCGTGCGCCGCCGTCAGGGTCAGACGCAAACGCGCCGTGCCCGGTGGCACGGTGGGTGGACGAATGGCAGTGACCCACATTCCCTTCTCGCGCAGCGTCTCTGCCAGCGTGAGGGCCAGACTGTTTTCACCCACGATCACCGGCTGGATGGCGCTTTGCGAATCGGTACTGCGGAAAGGAAGATGGCACAACCCCTGACGAAAACGCTGAATATGCTCCGCCAGACGCGCACGACGTTCTTTGCCTTCCTGGCTGCGGATCACCGCCATTGACGCAGATAACGCCACGGCTTGGGCGGGTGGCATGCTGGTGCTGTAGATCAAATGCCGGGCGAACTGCAACAGATAGTCAGCAACGGACTCACTGCACAATACAGCGGCTCCGCTCACGCCAAAGCCTTTGCCGAAGGTCACAATCAGCAGTTCCGGCTTCACGCCTTGCTGGTGCGCGCTGCCGCGCCCTTCATCCCCCATCACACCAATACCGTGGGCATCGTCGACCAACAGCCAGGCGTTTTGCCTTTTTGCTGCCTCGTGCAGCGCGGCAAGCGGCGCACTGTCACCGTCCATGCTGAACACCCCT
This sequence comes from Enterobacter sp. E1, assembly GCF_016809815.1. NCBI lineage: Bacteria > Pseudomonadati > Pseudomonadota > Gammaproteobacteria > Enterobacterales > Enterobacteriaceae > Enterobacter > Enterobacter sp. E1. Next base: position 766,482 of record NZ_JAFBJM010000001.1, read on the forward strand.
TCCGTGACTGCCAGTTGTTGCCCGTCGCAGGGTTTATCCAGCAGCATAGCAAGCTGTCCCGCATCGTTATGGGCAAAACGGCGCAGCTGAGCCGGGCTCAAATTTGCCGCCTCCAGCAGCGAGGCGTGGCTTAAACGGTCGGCGACAATGCGGTCATCTTTTCCCATCAGGGCAGCGATAACCGCCTGATTGGCGGCAAAACCAGAGATAAACAGCAATGCACGCGGGTAACCCAGCCAGTCCGCAAGCTCCTCCTCCAGCGCCTGATGCGCTGTAGTGTATCCGCTAACATGTCCCGAACCGCCGCTACCCACGCCAAATCGCTCCGCCCCCTGCTGCCAGGCGCGAACGATGGCCGGATGCTGGCTCAGCCCGAGATAATCATTGCTGGAGAAATTACAAAACTGCCGGTTATCACGGGTAAGAAAACGGCCTGCACCGTTTTCAACCACCCTGCGGACGCGAAACGCCTCTGCCGCCCGGCGCTCTTCCAGCGCGGAATGGATACGTGCCTGCCAGGTCATATGGCTGCCGCGTTGTAGAACTGGTCGGTGTCGGCGTTGAAAATCTGCTGCTCCAGCTGCTGCTGTTGCTCGTTATCACCCGTCAGCACCTCGGTCTGATGCGGGTTAAGCCCCAGCTTACGGAACAGCTGAACGTCTTTGTCCTCTTCCGGGTTCGGTGTGGTCAGCAGCTTGCAACCGTAGAAGATGGAGTTGGCCCCGGCCATAAAGCACATCGCCTGGGTCTGCTCGTTCATCTGCTCGCGACCGGCGGAGAGGCGAACGAAAGAGGTCGGCATCATGATACGCGCCACCGCAATGGTGCGGATAAAGTCAAATGCATCCACGTCTTCGTTATCCGCCAGCGGCGTGCCTTTGACCTTCACCAGCATGTTGATCGGCACGCTTTCCGGCGGCGTTGGCAGGTTCGCCAGCTGCAGCAGCAGGCCCGCGCGATCTTTCACCGTTTCACCTAAGCCCACAATACCGCCTGAACAGACCTTAATACCGGCATCACGGACTTTATCCAGCGTGTCCAGACGCTCCTGGTAGGTTCGCGTGGTGATGATATTGCCGTAAAACTCTGGCGACGTGTCGAGGTTGTGGTTGTAGTAATCCAGGCCTGCCGCAGAGAGGCGCTGCGCCTGCTCTTCATTCAGCGTGCCAAGGGTCATACAGGCTTCGAGTCCCATCTCCTTAACGCCCTTTACCATCTGCTCCAGATACGGCATATCGCGATCGTGCGGGTTTTTCCACGCGGCGCCCATGCAGAAGCGGGTCGAGCCAGCGTTTTTCGCCTTACGGGCGGAGTCTAGCACCTGCTCGACTTCCATCAGCCGTTCAGATTCCAGACCGGTTTTATAACGCGCGCTCTGTGGGCAATATTTGCAATCTTCCGGGCAGGCACCGGTCTTAATCGACAGCAGCGTACTGACCTGTACATGGCGGGGGTCGAAGTGCTGACGATGTACCTGCTGGGCTTCAAACATCAGCTCAAGGAAAGGCTTGTTAAATAATTCAGTGACTTGCGACATCGTCCAGCGTGCGTGGTGAGCCATTGGGCTTCTCCAAAGGGTTTTGTTAATTTTCGGTTCGGTTTATACTCGTAAACCTAAAACTTTTCAAAATGGTTTACAAGTCGATTATGACCCAGGACGATCTCGCCTTCGACAAGCAGCATATCTGGCACCCTTACACCTCCACCACCCGCCCCCTTCCCGTTTATCCGGTGGCTTCTGCTCACGGTTGCGAGCTACACCTCGCCAGCGGTGAGCCGCTGGTTGACGGGATGTCTTCCTGGTGGGCAGCTATTCACGGGTACAACCACCCGCGCCTGAATGCGGCGATGAAAGCGCAGATTGACCAGATGTCGCACGTGATGTTTGGCGGGATAACCCATCAGCCCGCGGTGGATTTATGCCGTCGCCTGGTGGCGATGACGCCTGAATCGCTTGAGTGCGTGTTCCTGGCCGACTCCGGCTCCGTGGCGGTGGAAGTGGCGATGAAAATGGCGCTGCAGTACTGGCACGCGAAGGGCGAAACGCGCCAGCGGTTCCTGACCTTCCGCAACGGCTATCACGGCGATACCTTCGGGGCGATGTCGGTGTGCGATCCGGACAACTCCATGCACAGCCTGTGGAAGGGGTATCTGCCGGAAAACCTGTTTGCTCCGGCCCCGCAGAGTCGCTTCGACGGCGTGTGGAACGAGATGGACATGGTCGGTTTCGCCCGCCTGATGGCGGCGCATCGTCACGAAATCGCCGCGGTGATCCTGGAGCCTATTGTGCAGGGTGCCGGCGGGATGCGGATGTACCACCCGGAGTGGCTGAGGCGTATCCGCAAGATGTGCGATCGCGAGGGCATTCTGCTGATTGCCGATGAGATCGCCACCGGTTTTGGCCGTACGGGTAAGCTGTTTGCCTGTGAACATGCGGGCATCGCGCCAGATATTCTGTGTCTGGGTAAAGCGCTCACCGGCGGTACGATGACGCTTTCCGCCACACTCACCACCCGTCACGTTGCCGACACCATAAGCGACGGTGAAGCGGGCTGCTTTATGCACGGCCCGACGTTTATGGGCAATCCGCTGGCCTGTGCGGTGGCGAGCGAAAGCCTTGCCATTCTGGAAAGCGGCGAGTGGCAAACGCAGGTTGCGGCGATAGAGACGCAGTTGAAAGAAGAGCTGAGCGCCGCCTCGGGTGCGAATTTTGTGGCGGACTTACGCGTGCTGGGCGCCATTGGTGTGATTGAAACCACCCATCCGGTGAATATGGCAGCGCTGCAGCGCTTCTTTGTCGAACGTGGCGTCTGGGTTCGCCCCTTCGGCAAGCTTATCTATCTGATGCCGCCGTATATCATTACGCCCGTTCAGTTGCGTAAGCTCACCGACGCTGTCGTCGAAGCCGTTAATCTTCCCGCGCATTTCGCGATTTAACCCTATGCATTACACTTTCTGCACGAGTGATTAACGAGGGTAAAGCGTATGAAAATCATCAGTAAAGATCTGCGCGACGGTGAAAAACTGCCGGAGCGTCATGTTTTCAACGGCATGGGGTACCAGGGGGATAATATCTCCCCGCATCTGGCGTGGGACGAGGTTCCGGCCGGAACCAAAAGTTTTGTGGTCACCTGCTACGACCCGGATGCACCGACAGGCTCAGGCTGGTGGCACTGGATTGTGGCGAACCTGCCCGCCGACACACGCGTACTGCCACAGGGTTCCGGCTCTGGCCTGGTTGCTCTGCCTGAAGGCGCGATTCAGACCCGTACCGATTTTGGTAAAGCGGGTTACGGTGGCGCAGCACCGCCAAAAGGGGAAACCCACCGCTATATCTTCACGGTGCATGCGCTGGATGTGGACAAGATTGAGGTGGATGAAGGGGCGAGCGGCGCGATGGTGGGGTTTAACGTACATTTCCATTCACTGGGCAGCGCGTCGATTACGGCGATGTATTCATAAAAAAAGCCGGGTGGCGGCTACGCCTTACCCGGCCTGGATTTCGCACTCGTAGGCCCGGTAAGCGCAGCGCCACCGGGCAAAAAATCACAGCACCGAAGGCAACAGCCCCACCAGCCGCCCTTCTTCCAGAAGCTGCATCGCTTTATCAATATCCGGCGCAAAGAAGCGGTCGTCGTCATAATGCGATACATGCTCGCGCAGCGCATGACGCGCCTGTTCCAGCAGCGGACTGGATTTCAGCCCTTCGCGCAGATCGATTCCCTGACACGCCGCCAGCCATTCCACCGCCAGCACGCCACGGGTGTTGGATGCCATCTCCCACAAACGACGCCCGGCAGCCGGAGCCATCGAAACGTGATCTTCCTGGTTTGCTGACGTTGGCAGGCTGTCCACGCTATGCGGATGCGACAGGGCTTTGTTCTCGCTCGCCAGCGCCGCCGCCGTCACCTGGGCAATCATAAAGCCCGAGTTAACCCCGCCGTTACGTACCAGGAACGGTGGCAGCTGAGACATGTGCTTATCCATCATCAACGCAATGCGACGCTCGGACAACGCACCGACTTCAGCAATCGCCAGGGCAATGTTATCCGCCGCCATTGCCACCGGCTCGGCGTGGAAGTTGCCCCCGGACACCACTTCATTTTCCTGCGCGAATACCAGTGGGTTATCGGACACCGCGTTGGCTTCCACCAGCAATACCTCTGCCGCCTGGCGCAGTTGCGTCAGGCACGCGCCCATTACCTGCGGCTGGCAACGCAGGGAATATGGATCCTGCACCTTTTCACAGTTGTGGTGTGAATCTGCAATACCACTGGTTTCGGTGAGTACATGACGGTACATCGCGGCGGCATCAATTTGCCCACGCTGGCCGCGCACCTCGTGAATACGCGCGTCAAACGGGCGACGCGAGCCCAGTACGGCTTCAGTCGTCAGGGCACCGCACACCACTGCTGAGGCGAACAGATCTTCAGCCTCAAACAGGCCGCGTAAAGCGAATGCCGTCGACGCCTGAGTACCGTTCAGCAGCGCCAGCCCCTCTTTTGCCGCCAGGGTGATCGGGTTCAACCCGGCTTTTTTCAGCGCCTCTTTCGCAGGAAGCCACTCACCCTGCCAGCGCGCCTGCCCTTCACCGAGCAGCAGCAGGGACATGTGCGCCAGCGGCGCGAGATCGCCGGATGCACCGACAGAACCTTTTGCCGGGATCCACGGATAGACTTCTGCGTTCACCAGCGCCATCAACGCCTGGATCACGCTCAGGCGAATGCCCGAGAAACCGCGCGCCAGGCTGTTGATTTTTAGCACCATCATCAGGCGGACAATCTCATCATCCAGCAGCTGACCAACCCCCGCCGCGTGTGAAAGCACCAGCGAACGCTGTAAGTTCTCCAGATCGTGTGTCGCAATACGTGTCTGCGCCAGCAGCCCAAAACCAGTGTTGATCCCGTAGGCGGTGCGCCCTTCGGCAACAATGGCTTCGACGCAGGCAACGCTGTCGTTGATCGCGGCGTGGGCACTTTCATCAAGCGAGAGCGTGACCGGTTGACGCCAGACGTTACGCAGTTGTTTGAGCGTCAGTGAGCCGGGGGTAAGTGTTAAGGCGTTCATTCATGATTTCCTTGTGTGGCAGCGATCATCGGCAGGTTTAGCCCCTGCTCTTTGGCACATTCAATGGCAATCTCGTAACCAGCGTCTGCGTGACGCATCACGCCGGTTGCCGGGTCGTTGTGCAGCACGCGAGCGATACGCGCAGCAGCTTCATCCGTTCCGTCACAGACAATAACCATCCCGGAATGTTGGGAGAAGCCCATCCCCACGCCGCCACCGTGGTGCAGCGATACCCAGGTCGCGCCGCTGGCGGTATTCAGTAAGGCGTTCAGCAAAGGCCAGTCGGAGACTGAATCCGAACCGTCGCGCATGGCTTCGGTTTCACGGTTCGGGCTGGCAACGGAACCGGAGTCCAGATGGTCACGACCAATCACAATCGGCGCGGAGACTTCGCCGCTGCGCACCATTTCGTTAAAGGCCAGACCCAGTTTTTGCCGCCACTCCAGCCCTACCCAGCAGATGCGCGCCGGTAAGCCCTGGAAGTTGATGCGCTCGCGGGCCATATCCAGCCAGTGGTGCAGGTGTTCGTCATCCGCGACAATCTCTTTCACTTTGGCGTCGGTTTTGTAGATATCCTCCGGGTCACCGGACAGGGCAACCCAGCGGAACGGACCGATACCGCGGCAGAACAGCGGGCGAATATAAGCAGGAACGAACCCCGGGAAGTCGAAGGCATTATTCACGCCCATCTCTTTCGCCATCTGGCGGATGTTGTTGCCGTAATCAAAGGTAGGAATGCCCATCTTGCTAAAGGCGAGCATGGCGGAGACGTGTTCTGCCATGGAACGTTTGGCAGCAAGAACCGTACCTTCCGGGTCGGTTTCCGCTTTTTGCTGGTAGGCTTCCCACGTCCAGCCTTTTGGCAGGTAACCGTGCAAAGGATCATGAGCGCTGGTCTGGTCGGTAACCAGATCCGGACGGACGCCGCGGGCGACGAGTTCAGGAAGAATATCTGCCGCGTTGCCGCACAGGGCAATCGACACCGCTTTGCCTTCAGACGTGTATTTTTTGATACGCGCCAGCGCATCGTCCAGGCTGGTTGCCTGTTCGTCGACGTAACGGGTACGCAGACGGAAATCAATGCGGCTCTGCTGGCACTCAATGTTGAGCGAGCACGCGCCGGCAAGCGTGGCGGCCAGCGGCTGCGCCCCCCCCATGCCGCCCAGACCCGCGGTCAGCACCCAGCGGCCTTTCAGCGAGCCGTTATAGTGCTGGCGACCGGCTTCCACGAAGGTCTCGTAGGTGCCCTGGACAATTCCCTGGCTGCCGATGTAGATCCAGCTACCCGCGGTCATCTGGCCATACATCGCCAGCCCTTTAGCGTCCAGCTCGTTAAAATGTTCCCAGGTGGCCCAGTGCGGCACGAGGTTAGAGTTAGCAATCAGCACGCGCGGCGCGTTCTTGTGCGTTTTGAATACGCCAACCGGTTTGCCGGACTGCACCAGCAGGGTTTCGTCGTGTTCGAGGTGAGTCAGAGATTTTACAATTGCGTCATAGCACTCCCAGTTGCGCGCGGCGCGGCCTATGCCGCCGTAGACCACCAGCTCGTGGGGGTTCTCCGCGACCTCAGGATCAAGGTTGTTCATCAACATGCGCAGCGGGGCTTCGGTGAGCCAGCTTTTTGCGGTAAGGGTGGTGCCGCGCGGAGCGCGGACATCCTGCTGGCGGTATTTACCTGACGACATTGTGTGCTCCTCATACGGGACAGATGATGCATTTAGATATACTTGTATAGACAAGCACACACAAGGTCAGTTTTAACAAAAAAGATACAATTTTGTTATATTGCGTTAGCTATCACGCTTTTAAAACTTATGACATAAAGTGGCCCTGCAGCCGGTAACGGTTACCCGGGAAAAGCAGCCGGGCATGCGACACAATTTGCGATGACGACCATGTACGACGACGGATCAGCAGGCATGGATCGTGCTCTTTAATGCGCAGCCGTTCACACTCCTGCGGCGTGGCGCGCACGGCCTCCACAATGTGCTCCCCTTCCGTCAGCGGTGCAACAAGCGAAAGGTAGGCGTGCGGCGTGGTGTGGGTGTAATCCTGGTTCAGGTAGTCCGGTATCCGTTCGGCGTTAACGCAGCGATCTTCAATCTGCACCGGAATGTCGTTTTCGAAATGCACCATCACGGAGTGGAAGATCCGGCTCCCCTCTTTGACATTCAGCTCTACGGCCTGCTCGGCGCTGGCCTGGGTCTCTTCGAGCACCAGCACCTCACAGCGGTGCTGATGGTTACGCGCGGTGATCTCATCGGCAATACTGCGGATTTCAAACAGGGCAGATTGCCCTTTCGGTTCTGCCACAAACGTTCCGACCCCCTGCAAGCGCACCAGAAGACCTTCGTCGGTCAGTTCGCGCAGCGCCCGGTTGACGGTCATCCGGCTAAAACCAAACTGCGCCACCAGCTCGGCTTCCGAGGGAATGCGATCGTGCGGCCGCCAGACGCCGGTGGCGATTTTTTCGCTTATCGCCTGCTTCACCTTTTCGTAGAAAGGTGCGGGAGGGCTCGACTGCGGCAGAGGTGAGCGTGAAAACATCGTGACTCCTTGAATAGTGTTATGCCCACCAGTGAGCAATTTGCCAGGCCAGACGGGCGGCAAGCTTTGCGCCCTGTCCGTCCCGATCGTACTGCGGGTTAAACTCTACCAGATCGGCGGCCTGTAGCTTACCGCTGCGGCAGATTTGTTCGATAACCGGCAGAAGATCCAGCACCGGTATGCCTAACGCGGCCGGTGCGGACACGGCAGGCATTTCGCTCGCGGGGAGGACGTCCAGATCGATCGTCAGATAGATACGATCGGCCTGCGCCAGCACCTTTTCCAGTGCGGGTAGCGCATCGCGCCTGAAATGGAGATCTTCCACCAGCGTGACGTTCAGGCGTTCGGCCTCATCCCACAGCGCCAGCGTGTTCGCCGCCCGGCTCACGCCAAAGCAGGCGTACTGAAACTCCCGCCCGCGCTCATCGCAGTAATGCGCCAGCTGGCGAAACGGGGTGCCGGACGTCGCCCGGTCGGCCTTGCGCAGGTCAAGATGGGCATCAAGATTGATCACCACCACGCGCTCGCTCGGGAACGCATCCAGAATGCCCCGACCATGCGCCCACGCGGTCTCATGACCGCCGCCAAAGACCAGCGTGCGCATTCCGGACTGCTGGCAGGCCGTGACGGCATCGCTTAACGCCTGCTGTGCCGCTTCCAGCTCGTCGCCTTCAACATAAAACGAGCCCATATCCGCCAGCCGTTCGTGCCCCTGATGGCTTGCCATATTCGCCAGCGCTTTCCGCAGCATATCCGGTGCCTGCACGGCGCCGGGCCTGCCATGATTGCGTTTAACCCCTTCATCACATTCAAAGCCTATCAGCGCGATGCCGGATGGAAGCGGCGTGAAATTCGGCTGCTGCCGTATCGTCTGAAAAATGCGCTTTGCGTTGCTGGCCTCGGCGCTGTCGTCGCGCCCCTGCCAGACCGTTTCGGCTACCGGCCGCCATAACCTCATACTGCCTCCCCACGGAAAATACGTTGATATAGCGGATTGCGTCCCGGCTCGTAGACCATCTCAACCGGATGGTGAGCATCCCAGACGATAAAATCAGCGACAAACCCTGCCCGCAGCTGTCCGTGGGTTGCGCCACGGCCCAGCGCCTGCGCGGCATGGCGCGTGACGCCAGCCCAGGCCTCTTCAGGAGTCAACCCAAACTGGACGCAGGCCATGTTCATCGCCAGGTGCAGGCTGGCAAACGGGCTGGTTCCGGGGTTATAGTCGGTCGCGACGGCCATCGGTACCCCCTGTTTTCTGAGCTGTTCAACCGGCGGACGCTGGCGCTCCTGAAGAAAATAGAACGCGCCCGGCAACAATACGGCAACGGTCCCGCTTTGCGCCATCGCCTGAACGCCTGCATCATCCAGGTATTCGATATGATCGGCCGACAGCCCCTTATATCGGCTGACAAGCGCTGCGCCACCCAGATTTGAGAGCTGTTCAACATGCCCCTTCACCGGGATACCGAGCGCGGTTGCCGCCTTAAAGAGGCGCTCGGTTTGCGACGGGGTAAAGCCGACGTTTTCGCAAAATACGTCGACAGCTTCAAACAATTCTTTTTGCCACAGCACGGGCAATATCTGCTCACAGACCAGCGTGAGGTACGCATCCGGATCCTGTCGGAATTCCGGCGGAACCGCATGAGCCGCCAGCAGCGTTGGGCTGATATCAACCGGATTATTGAGGCTCAGCTGGCGTGCAACCTGCAGCATCTTCTCCTCGGCATCGGCATTTAGCCCGTATCCGGACTTGATTTCAACCGTGGTGACACCTTCATTCATCAGACGCTGAAGCCGCTGCTGGGCCAGTTTAAGCAACGTTTCCGGTGAACTGTTGCGCGTCGCCGTCACGGTAGCGTTAATCCCGCCTCCCTGGGCGCTGATTGTTTGATAAGAGACACCGTTCAGACGCTGCTCCCATTCTGCCGCGCGATCGCCGCCAAACACCAGGTGGGTATGGCAGTCAATCAGGCCTGGTGTAACCAGACGTCCCTGAAGATCGACGCTGTGACGGTGTCCTGAAGGTATTTCAGATTCAGGGATCACGGCCTGAATGGTTTGGCCGCGCACCACCAGAGCGTGTTGCTCTTTCAGGCCATACGGCGCGGCGCCTTCCGGATCCATCGTTGCCAGTCGCGCATTTCGCCATATTACATCGTCGGAATGAAGCTGCTGCATGGGTATTCCACTTGTCATGGGTTGTATAGACATTTATTTTCATCCACTGCCCGCTGTCAACCGTCCTGATGGAAAATGTTATTTATTTGTGATGACTTTCCCGCCCCCCGAGGGCAAAAAATGCAACTTTTACCCTTTTTAACTTCCCGTTTCGCTCAACTTAGTATAAAAAAGCAGGCTATTTCGTCTATCCCGTTAAGACTTGCATACCCAGGAGCTTTACCTTGAACATTTCCAGGATTTCCCGTCTGGCGTTAGCACTCGCCTTTGGCGTGACATTATCCGCATGCAGTTCAACACCACCGGATCAGCTGCCTTCTGAGCAGGTAGCACCGGGTACCGCCTCCCGCCCGATTTTGTCCGCTGATGAAGCGAAGAACTTCGACCGTGCACACTACTTCTCGGCGATGGAACCCAACGCTGCGCCGTGGACACCGTCTTCTATTAACCTGCCAAAACAGCCTGACTTCGTCGTTGGACCAGCAGGTGCGCAGGGTGTAACGCATACCTCTATTCAGGCTGCGGTTGATGCTGCCATCACGAAGCACAGCGCTTCTCGCCAGTACATCGCGATCCTGCCAGGCGAATATGAAGGCACCGTTTACGTTCCGGCGGCACCAGGCAGCATTACCCTTTACGGTCTGGGCGAAAAAGCGATCGATGTAAAAATTGGCCTGGCGATTGATTCAGAAATCGACAGCAACGCCTGGCGTCACCTGGTGAACCCAGCCGGTAAATATATGCCGGGCAAACCTGCGTGGTACATGTTTGATAACTGCCAGAGCAAACGTTCTGCCACCATTGGTGTGATGTGCTCAGCGGTATTCTGGTCTCAGAATAATGGCTTGCAGCTGCAAAACCTGACCATTCAGAACACCCTGGGTGACAGCGTCGATGCAGGTAACCATCAGGCCGTCGCGCTGCGTAGCGATGGTGATAAAGTACAGATCAACAACGTTAACATTCTCGGCCGTCAGAACACCTTCTTCGTGACCAACAGCGGTGTACAGAACACCCTGCAGAACAACCGCCTGACCCGTACGCTGGTGACTAACAGCTACGTCGAAGGTGATGTTGACCTGGTATCCGGTCGTGGCGCGGTGGTGTTTGATAACACCGACTTCCGCGTGGTGAACTCGCGTACTCAGCAGGAAGGCTATGTCTTTGCACCAGCGACGCAGTCTAACCTGTTCTTCGGTTTCCTGGCCGTAAACAGCCGCTTTAACGCTGCCGGTGACGGCGTGGCGCAGTTGGGCCGCTCACTGGATGTGGACTCTGCAACCAACGGTCAGGTGGTGATCCGCGACAGCGTGATCAACGAAGGCTTTAACATGGCGAAGCCGTGGGCGGATGCCGCGATCTCCAAACGTCCGTTCTCCGGCAATACCGGTGCGGTGGACGATAAAGGAAACGTGCAGCGCAACCTGAACGACGCTAACTTCAACCGCATGTGGGAATACAACAACCGCGGTCTGGGTAGCAAAGTGGTTGCTGAGCCGAAGCAGTAAGATGTTTTGCCGGGTGGCGGCTTCGCCTTACCCGGCTTACAGAGATAAAAAAACCTCGCATTCGCGAGGTTTTTTTATCTCTGTAAGCCGCTTAGTGGGCGTTAACCACCACCCACATTGGCCCCTGGCCTACCGCATAGCGTCCTTTCTCTTCCAGCAGGCCCTGTTCGCCTTTGATTTCATACAGCGCGATGTGGTGGGATTTCTGCCCTGCTGCGATCAGATATTTACCGCTGTGGTCGATATTAAAACCGCGCGGCTGAGTTTCCGTTGGCTGGAAGCCTTCAATCGCCAGCACGCTGCCATCTTCCGAGACGCTAAACACGGTAATCAGGCTGGAGGTACGATCACAGGCGTATAAATGGCGGCCATTTGGCGTAATGTGAATATCCGCAGCCCAACGGGTGTCAGAGAAGTCAGACGGCATCATATCCAGCGTCTGCACGCACTCAATCTGGCCGTTAGGATCTTTCAGTTCCCAGACGTCCACCGAGCTGTTCAGTTCATTGACCACATAGGCGTACTGCTGGTTCGGATGGAAAACCATATGACGCGGGCCCGCGCCTTCAACGGTAGTGACTTCAGCAGGAGTCTGTGCCACCAGGTGACCATCGTCGCTCAGGGTGAACAGGCAGATGCGATCCTGCTTCAATGCAGGTACCCACAGTGTACGGTTATCCGGCGTGATATTCGCCGAGTGGCAACCTTCCAGCCCTTCCACCACATCGACAGTTTCAACCGGAATACCGTTTTCCAGACGCGTTACGCTGACACAGCCTGCGTTATACGAGCCACTAAAGACAAAATTGCCTTTACGATCGGTTGAGATATGGGTTGGGCTGCCCGGCAATGGCGCTTCGGCAGTGTAAGTCAGCGCGCCGTCGTCCGGAGAGATGCGGTAGGCCAGCACGCGAAACTCCGGGCGCACACCCACGTACAAGAAACGTTTATCCGGACTGATGACCATCGGCTGCACCTGCCCTGGGACATCAACAACCTGCACCAGCGTGAGTGACCCTTCGGTATTTAAACGCCAGACATGGATCTGCTGGCTCTCAGGACTGGCGGTATAAACGGTTTGTTTCATGAATATTCACTCCTCACTGCGCATGAAAGTAGTTAACTTTTGACGGTGAATGCTGAATTGTCGACAGGAATTTTGAAGCATCCGCCTCTCGGTGTACCATCCCATCAAAACGTAAATTCAATATTAACCCGGAAAAACAAATGACCTCGCGTGTGATTGCTCTGGATTTAGACGGTACCTTACTGACGCCGCAAAAAACCCTCCTCCCTTCCTCCCTTGAAGCGCTTAAACGCGCGCAGGAAGTGGGATATCAACTCCTTATCGTAACGGGTCGACATCACGTTGCCATTCACCCTTTTTATCAGGCACTGGCGTTAGATACACCTGCAATTTGTTGTAATGGCACTTATTTGTATGATTATCAGGCAAAAAAGGTTCTGGCATCCGACCCGCTGCCGGTTCCTCAGGCGCTGCAATTGATTGATCTGCTGGATGAACACGCCGTACACGGCCTGATGTATGTGGATAACGCGATGGTCTATGAACGCCCGACCGGCCATGTGATCCGCACCAGCAACTGGGCGCAGTCCCTGCCTGAAGCCCAGCGTCCGGTCTTTACCCAGGTATCCTCTCTGCGCCAGGCCGCGCAGGATGTTGATGCCATCTGGAAATTCGCGCTGACGGATGAAGACACCACCAAACTGAATACCTTCGCAAAACATGTGGAAGAAACGCTGGGCCTGGAGTGTGAATGGTCCTGGCATGACCAGGTTGATATCGCCCGCAAAGGTAACAGCAAAGGCAAGCGTCTGACACAGTATGTGGAATCTCAGGGGTGGTCGATGCGTGACGTGATCGCTTTCGGCGATAACTACAACGACATCAGCATGCTGGAAGCCGCCGGTACCGGCGTGGCGATGGGCAATGCCGATGATGCAGTGAAAGCGCGCGCTAACGTGGTGATTGGCGATAACACCACTGACAGCATCGCGCAGTACATTTATACCCACCTGCTGTAATCAGGCGGTGATCGAGACGCTCTTAATTTGCGCGTAAAGCCACAGGCCGGGTTTGATCCCTAATTCATCTCTGGCCCACGGGCTGATACGCGCCCAGAGCGTCCTGCTGCCGACCTCAAGCTTTACTTCTACCTGGCCGTTATCATCAAAACACTCCGCCACTTTCGCACGCAGAATATTTCGAATACTGGTCTGCAACGGCGGTTGCAGCACCAGCGAAACATCCGACGCCTGAATGCGAATACGTAGCGCAGACTGCAGCGGTTTGTCGATTTTGTTGACCCACAGATGCTGATCGCCCAGTGCCAGCGCGGTCATTGCGTAATGTGGATGGTGTTCCAGCACGCTGACTTTGAGGATGCTGCTCTGCTGCTCCCGGGGTAACCAGGGGTGCATCACGCTGCTGCCCCACACCTCTTCCAGGTTGCCGAAGGCCTTAACGCTGCCCTCTTCCAGCACCAGCACTTTATCAGCCAGATGCAGGATCTCATCCAGCGAGTGGCTAACGTAGAGCATCGGAATATTAATTTCGCGCGTCAGGCGCTGCAGATACGGCAGGAGTTCACGTTTACGCGGAATATCCAGCGAGGCCAGCGGTTCATCGAGCAACAGCAACTCTGGCGCGGTCAGCAACGCGCGGCCAATCGCCACACGCTGTTTCTCACCGCCGGAAAGCGAGGATGGCAGCCTGTCCAGCAGCTGTTCAATCCCTAAAAGGGTCACCAGCTTATCAAACTGCCCGGCCATGCTTTTCGCCATGCCGTAACGCAGATTCCCGCGCACGCTGTAGTGCGGGAATAATCGTGCATCCTGAAAAACATAGCCGATACGGCGTTTATCCGGCGAAAGATATACCTTATTTTCCACGTCATTTAAGACGCGGTTATTTAATACAATGCGCCCTGATTGCGGGCGGGTCAGGCCGCTGATCGCATTAATCAACGACGTTTTCCCCGCGCCAGACACGCCAAAGATGGCGGTAATGCCGCTGGCTGGCAGCGTCTCGTTAATCGTCAGGGTATGATTTCCCAGCGTCTGGGTAAATTGAAGCTCCAGCATGACTATTTCCCCATCCGCTCACGGCTGAGTCGCGCCAGCCATTCCGACACCAGTAATGATACCAGCGCTAATACGATTGAGATGATGCACAGTCGCGCTGCGGCGTTTTCTCCACCTGGCGTCTGAATCAGGGTATACATGGCCGACGGAATCGTTCGCGTCTCACCGGGGATGTTCGACACAAAGGTAATGGTCGCACCAAACTCGCCCAGCGAGCGGGCAAAGGCCAGCACCGTACCGACAATAATACCGGGTAATGTTAGCGGCAGCGTAATGGTAAAGAAGACGCGCCAGCGCCCGGCACCCAGCGTGCGGGCCGCCTGTTCCAGTTTGAGATCCACCCCCTCCAGCGCCAGACGGATAGCCCTGACCATCAGAGGGAATGACATCACAGCCGCCGCCAGCACCGCTCCGCGCCAGCTAAAAGCGAACGTCAGCCCAAACCAGTCATAGAGTTTCTCACCGATAAAACCGCGACGTCCCATTGAAATCAGTAACAGATAACCGACCACCACGGGCGGCAACACGAGGGGAAGATGAAGCACACTGTCCAGCAGGGCTTTGCCTGGAAACTTACAGCGGACCAGTAACCAAGCAAAGAAGATCCCAAAGGGCAAACTCAGCACGACTGCCAGGGAAGAGACTTTAAGGCTCAGCAGCACGGCCTGCCATTCAGGATCGGTCAATATCATCAGTGAGTTGTAAATCCATAACGTTTAAAGATTGCAGAGGCTTCTGGTCCTTTCAGATAATCATAAAAGGCAGAAACCGTCGCATTTTTATGTCCATCAACAATCGCAACAGGGTATTCCACTTTCTTGTGGGAGTCTTCCGGGAAGGTACCTACTACTTTGACACCTTTGCTGGCAACGGCATCGGAACCGTAGACAATACCCAGTGGAGCTTCGTTGCGTTCTACCAGCGCCAGCGCACCGCGGACATCTTCAGCCGGGGCCAGTTTCGGTGACAATGTCTCCCATGCGCCCAGTTTTTGCAGTGCTTCTTTGGCGTAGATCCCGGCCGGTACGTGCTCAGGATCCCCCACCGCCAGGCGGCCACCGTTTAGCAGGCTGATCCAGTTGGTCTCTTTGTTGATGGTGATGTCAGCCTGCGCGCTGGCTTTTGGCGCCACCACTACCAGGCTATTCCCCAGCAGCGTTTCGCGGGTCGCCGCATCAATCGCTTTCTTCTCCACCGCGTAATCCATCCACTTCTGGTCAGCCGAGATGAACAGATCCGCCGGCGCACCCGCTTCTATCTGACGTGCCAGCGTCGAGGAAGACGCAAAAGAGGAGACTACATCAACGTTCTTCTCTTTTTTATATACCGCCGCGATATCCTGCAGCGCGTTGGTCAGCGACGCCGCCGCAAAGACCGTAATTTTACCGTCGTCCGCCAGCGCGTGGCCGGTAAGTGAAAGCGTCAGCGTTGCCCCTGCGAAAAGGCGTACCCAGGTACGTGCCATTTTTTAACTCCTGTGAGTAGCGTTATATACACATTAATATAACGATAACGTCAGGGAGATCCCAGCGTTAAATCGTACCGCTGAAGGGGTAAACCAGTGTGATACGTTAAATATTATCGGCGAAAACGGGAAAATCTTGAGAGCAAAACGCCCGGACTGGCCGGGCGTTTTGTGGGGAATTAATGCTGCTTTTTAGCCTGGTCTCGGTGACCAATGTTCGAGAAGACGTTGAACACTTCACCCAGGCCGTAGATGGCACCGAGGATGATGGCCATCACTACTGGTACCATGATCACGGCAAATACCAGACTTTTTAACAACTCTAACATGGTTTTCTCCAGAGATTGTGAATAGCTTATTCTACCCTTTCAAGTGAGAAAAACATCCCCTTTTGTGCGGTACCCTTTGCGCCCTGCACCATTTGGGTCACAATACTCTTTTTGCCAGGATACTGTTATGCAGGCCGAAATTCTCCTCACTCTCCGACTTCAGCAAAAGCTTTTCGCCGATCCGCGTCGTATCACCCTGCTTAAACAGATAGAACAAACAGGCTCGATTAGCCAGGGGGCAAAAAACGCCGGTATCAGTTACAAAAGTGCCTGGGATGCCATCAACGAGATGAACACCCTGAGCGAGCAAGCGCTGGTGGACAGAGCTACAGGCGGCAAAGGCGGCGGCGGTGCAGTGGTTACGCGTTTTGGGCAGCGTCTGATTCAGCTTTACGATCTCCTGGCCCAGATCCAGCAAAAAGCGTTTGATGTGTTGAGTGATGACGACAATCTCCCGCTGGACAGTTTGCTGGCTGCCATATCCCGTTTCTCGTTACAAACCAGCGCCCGTAACCAGTGGTTTGGTACGGTAACGGCACGCGATAATCTCCAGGTGCAGCAGCATATCGAGATCCTGCTTGCCGATGGGACTACCCGCCTGAAAGCCGCAATAACGGCGCAGAGTGCAAAACGTCTTGAGCTGAATGAAGGTAAAGAGGTGCTGGTGTTACTGAAAGCGCCGTGGGTCAATATCACGAGCAATCCCGATACAGCTAAGGCAGCCGATAACCAGCTTCACGGTGCAATCACCCATATTGAACGCGGTGAGGAACAGTGTGAAGTGCTGATGACCCTGGCGGACGGACAAATGCTCTGCGCGACGGTACCGCTCAGCGAGGCTGACGGATTAGAGGAAGGTGCTGTAGTCACCGCATATTTCAACGCAGACCGGGTGATTATCGCCACATTGTGCTGAGCACATTGACAATCGTACCGACAGTGAGTATCCCTGACATCTGTTGCTGCAAAAAATGGGATAAATCATGTCATCATTGCATATTTCGCAAGGCACGTTTCGTCTTAGCGATACCCGAACACTGACGATTGCCGATTTGGCAATTCGCGCAGGTGAAAGCTGGGCATTTGTCGGCACGAACGGGAGCGGTAAATCAGCCCTTGCCCGCGCGTTAGCCGGCGAGCTCCCTCTCCTCAAGGGTGAATATCAGCGCCATTTTACGCGCCTGACACGTCTGTCATTTGAACAACTGCAAAAGCTGGTCAGTGACGAATGGCAGCGTAACAACACCGATTTACTCAGCCCTGGCGAAGAAGATACCGGCCGTACGACGGCGGAAATTATTCAGGATGAGGTGAACGATCCCGCCCGTTGCCAGCACCTGGCAGAACAGTTCGGCATCACCGCCCTGCTGGACCGGCGCTTTAAATACCTTTCAACCGGCGAGACGCGGAAAACGCTGCTTTGTCAGGCTTTGATGAGCGAACCAGAGTTGTTGATCCTTGACGAACCGTTCGATGGTCTTGACGTGCAGTCTCGCGCCCAGCTGGCAACGCTGCTGGCTTCGCTTAACCAGCAGGGGTATACCGTTGTGCTGGTGCTTAATCGCTTCGATGAAATTCCGGATTTCATCCAGAATGCAGGTGTGCTGGCCGACTGTATTTTGACTGAAACAGGCCAAAAATCAGTACTGCTTAAGCAGGCATTAATTGCGCAACTCGCACACAGTGAACAGCTTGATGGAATCACGCTTCCGGAACCCGACGCCCCTTCAGCTCGTCATGCGCTTGATCCCCACCATCCGCGCATCGTGCTGCGTGATGGCCTTGTCTCTTATGACGATCGCCCGATCCTTAACCATCTCAGCTGGACGGTCAATCCTGGCGAGCACTGGCAGATTGTTGGCCCTAATGGTGCGGGTAAATCAACGCTACTGAGCCTGATCACCGGGGATCACCCGCAGGGTTACAGTAACGATCTCACGCTGTTTGGCCGGCGTCGCGGCAGCGGCGAAACCATCTGGGATATCAAAAAGCATATCGGGTATGTCAGCAGCAGCCTGCATCTCGATTACCGGGTCAGCACAACGGTGCGCAATGTGATCCTCTCCGGGTATTTTGATTCCATCGGCATTTATCAGGCGGTATCGGACAAACAGCACAAGCTGGCTCAGCAATGGCTGGATATTCTTGGAATGGATACCCGGGTCGCTGACGCGCCGTTTCATAGCCTGTCGTGGGGGCAGCAGCGGCTGGCGCTGATCGTTCGCGCCCTGGTGAAACATCCTACGCTTCTGATCCTCGATGAACCCCTGCAGGGACTGGACCCGCTGAACCGACAGTTAATCCGCCGCTTTGTGGATGTCCTCATTAGTGAAGGCGAAACGCAACTGCTGTTTGTTTCACACCATGCCGAAGACGCCCCCTCCTGCATCACACACCGTCTGGAGTTTGTCCCTGACGGTGAACGCTATGATTATCTGCTAAGCAAAATCGACTAAACTCCGGAGGGCGCCGCCCTCCGTTTTTCAGATAACCTGCACTAAGACATCGCTATCCCTTTGATCTACAATGCCACACGACATCTGAAAATCGGTATTTAAAAACAGTGTAAACGATTCCACTATTTTATCCCATGTCACACTTTTAGCGACTCTGTTATGCTATGGTTATTACATACCATAAGCCCAATGGAGCGAAATATGCGAGTTCTGGTAACAGGTGGTAGCGGTTACATAGGAAGCCATACCTGTGTGCAACTGCTGCAAAATGGTCATGATGTCATCATCCTCGACAACCTGTGCAATAGTAAGCGCAGCGTGCTGCCTGTGATTGAACGTCTTGGCGGGAAACAGCCAACGTTCGTGGAAGGCGACATCCGCAATGAAGCGCTGATGACCGAGATCCTTCACGACCACGCCATTGAAACGGTGATCCACTTCGCCGGTCTGAAAGCGGTCGGCGAATCCGTTGCGAAACCGCTGGAGTATTACGACAACAACGTCAACGGCACCTTGCGTCTCATCTCCGCCATGCGTGCGGCAAACGTTAAAAACTTTATCTTCAGCTCATCCGCCACCGTCTATGGTGACCAGCCAAAAATCCCTTACGTTGAAAGCTTCCCAACCGGTACGCCGCAAAGTCCGTATGGCAAAAGCAAACTGATGGTGGAACAGATCCTGACCGATCTGCAAAAAGCGCAGCCGGAGTGGAGCATCGCGTTGCTGCGCTACTTCAACCCGGTCGGCGCCCATCCGTCAGGCGATATGGGTGAAGATCCACAGGGCATTCCGAATAACCTGATGCCGTATATCGCGCAGGTAGCGGTGGGCCGTCGTGACTCACTGGCGATTTTTGGTAACGACTATCCAACCGAAGATGGCACCGGCGTGCGTGATTACATCCACGTTATGGATCTGGCCGACGGGCACGTGGCGGCCATGCAGCAACTGGCAAATAAGCCAGGCGTACATATTTACAACCTCGGCGCCGGTATTGGCAG
This sequence comes from Enterobacter sp. E1, assembly GCF_016809815.1. Classification (NCBI taxonomy): domain Bacteria; kingdom Pseudomonadati; phylum Pseudomonadota; class Gammaproteobacteria; order Enterobacterales; family Enterobacteriaceae; genus Enterobacter; species Enterobacter sp. E1. The sequence goes on from NZ_JAFBJM010000001.1 coordinate 786,138, forward strand.
CAGCGTGCTGGATGTGGTTAACGCCTTCAGCAAAGCCTGCGGTAAACCGGTCAATTATCACTTCGCACCGCGTCGTGAGGGTGACCTCCCTGCTTACTGGGCCGATGCCACCAAAGCCGATAAAGAGCTTAACTGGCGTGTGACCCGCACGCTGGATGAAATGGCACAGGATACCTGGCACTGGCAGTCCCGCCACCCACAAGGTTATCCGGACTAAGGATCCGTCATGACTTCATTTAATCCCGTCGATCATCCGCATCGTCGTTTTAACCCGTTAAGCGGGCAATGGATTTTAGTTTCTCCGCATCGCGCCAAGCGCCCCTGGCAGGGGGCGCAGGAGACGCCTGCGAAACAGACGCTGCCACAGCATGACCCGGACTGCTTCCTGTGTCCGGGCAACACCCGCGTCACCGGAGATAAAAACCCGGACTACAAAGGCACCTTCGTCTTTACCAACGATTTTGCCGCCCTGATGACCGACACGCCGGACGCGCCGGAAAGCCACGATCCGCTGATGCGCTGCGAAAGCGCGCGCGGAACCAGCCGCGTGATCTGCTTCTCGCCCGATCACAGCAAAACGCTGCCAGAACTGAGCGTGGACGCGCTGAAAGAGGTCGTCAGCACCTGGCAGGCGCAAACCGCCGAGCTGGGGCAGAGCTATCCGTGGGTGCAGGTGTTCGAAAACAAAGGCGCGGCCATGGGCTGCTCGAACCCCCATCCGCACGGCCAGGTCTGGGCGAACAGCTTCCTGCCTAACGAAGCCGAGCGTGAAGACCGTCTGCAGAAAGCGTATTACGCGGAAAACGGCTCGCCGATGCTGGTGGATTACGCGCAGCGTGAGCAGGCAGACAGCAGCCGCACCGTGGTGGAAACCGAACACTGGCTGGCCGTGGTGCCTTACTGGGCAGCCTGGCCCTTCGAAACGCTGTTGCTGCCAAAAGCTCACGTGCAGCGCATTACAGATCTTAGCGACGTGCAGCGCGACGACCTTGCCCTGGCACTGAAAAAACTGACCAGCCGTTATGACAATCTGTTCCAGTGCTCCTTCCCGTACTCCATGGGCTGGCACGGCGCACCGTTTAACGGCGAAGAGAATCAACACTGGCAGTTGCATGCCCATTTCTATCCGCCGCTGCTGCGTTCTGCGACGGTACGTAAATTTATGGTGGGCTATGAAATGCTGGCGGAAACGCAGCGTGACCTGACGGCGGAACAGGCGGCAGAACGTCTGCGTGCCGTTAGCGACGTCCACTATCGCGAATCAGGAGTCTAAAAAAATGAGTCTGAAAGATAAAACACAATCCCTGTTTGCTGAAAAATTTGGCTACCCTGCCACCCACGTTATCCAGGCACCTGGCCGCGTTAACCTGATCGGTGAACACACCGACTATAACGACGGTTTCGTGCTGCCGTGCGCCATCGATTACCAGACCGTCATCAGCTGTGCAAAGCGTAACGACCGCAACGTCCGCGTGATTGCGGCGGATTATGATAATGAAACGGACGAGTTTTCCCTCGATGCCCCGATTGTGACGCACGACAGCCAGCAGTGGTCTAACTACGTACGCGGCGTGGTGAAGCACCTGCAGAAACGTAACAAGAACTTTGGCGGCGCCGATCTCGTTATCAGTGGCAACGTACCACAGGGGGCAGGCTTAAGCTCCTCTGCCTCTCTGGAAGTCGCCGTGGGAACCGTGTTCCAGCAGCTTTATCATCTGCCGCTGGATGGCGCGCAAATCGCTCTGAACGGTCAGGAAGCAGAAAACCAGTTCGTGGGCTGCAACTGCGGCATTATGGATCAGTTGATCTCCGCGTTGGGCAAAAAAGAGCACGCGCTGCTGATCGACTGCCGCTCGCTTGGCACCAAAGCCGTTCCGCTGCCAAAAGGCGCCGCGGTCATTATTATCAACAGCAACTTTAAACGCACGCTGGTGGGGAGCGAGTACAATACCCGCCGCCAGCAGTGCGAAACCGGTGCGCGCTTCTTCCAGCAACCCGCCCTGCGCGACGTGACGCTTAATGAATTCAATAAGGTGGCCCACGAGCTGGATCCGGTCGTCGCCAAACGCGTTCGTCACGTGCTGACGGAGAACGCCCGAACCGTCGAAGCCGCGTCCGCGCTGGCGAAAGGCGATCTGAAACGTATGGGTGAGTTGATGGCGGAATCGCACGCCTCCATGCGCGATGATTTCGAGATCACCGTTCCGCAAATTGACACCCTGGTGGACATCGTCAAAGCCACCATCGGCGAGAAAGGTGGCGTGCGTATGACCGGCGGTGGCTTCGGTGGCTGCATTGTTGCCCTGGTGCCGGAAGAACTGGTTCCTGCCGTCCAGCAGGCGGTAGAGAAACAATACGAAGCGAAAACAGGTATTAAAGAAACGTTCTACGTGTGTAAAGCATCACAAGGAGCCGGACAGTGCTAAACGAAACACCTACCCTTGCACCGGATGGTCTGCCATATCGCCTGTTAACCCTGCGCAACAGCGCGGGGATGGTGGTTACGCTGATGGACTGGGGTGCAACCCTTCTTTCTGCCCGCGTACCGATGCCGGACGGCAGCGTGCGCGAAACCCTGCTCGGCTGTGCTTCACCTGAGCAGTACATCAATCAGTCCGCCTATCTGGGCGCGTCTGTAGGGCGCTACGCTAACCGCATCGCGAAGAGCCGTTTTGAACTCGACGGCGTGGAGTATTCTCTGCTTCCAAGCCAGGGTGAGAACCAGCTGCACGGCGGTCCGGACGGGTTTGACAAACGCCGCTGGAAGATTGTTCGGCAAAACGATGGGGAAGTGTTGTTCTCACTGGATTCGCTTGATGGCGATCAGGGCTTCCCGGGGAACCTTATCGCCTCCGCGCGCTTTACGCTGACCGACGACAGCCGTATCGCCATTGAATACCGTGCGACGGTCGACAAGCCGTGTCCGGTCAACCTGACCAATCACGCGTACTTTAATCTGGACGGTAACCAGTGCGACGTGCGTAACCACAAGCTGCAGATCCTGGCGGATGCGTATTTGCCGGTTGACGAGATGGGAATTCCTTATCAGGGCCTCAAAGACGTGAGCGGAACCAGCTTTGACTTCCGCAGCGCGAAGACTATCGCCCAGGATTTCCTGAGCGATGACGATCAGCGCAAGGTGAAAGGTTACGACCACGCTTTCCTGCTGCAGGCAAAAGGTGATGTAAAAAAACCTGCCGCACAGGTCTGGTCTGCGGATGAGAAGCTGCAGATGACGGTGTATACCACAGCCCCTGCCCTGCAATTCTACTCAGGCAACTACCTTGGCGGCACGACGGCACGCGAACATGATGAATACAGCGACTGGCAAGGACTGGCGCTGGAGAGCGAGTTTCTGCCGGACAGCCCCAATCATCCGGAATGGCCGCAGCCAGACTGTGTGCTGCGCCCGGGAGAAGAGTACGTCAGCGTGACGGAATACCATTTTATCCCGCATTGATTTCCAGCCCTCCTGTCGGAGGGCTTTTTTCTGCTCGCCTTGCTGAAAATAGCGCCGATCGCAGACAAAATCATAACCCTGGATTCACAAGCATCTTACACTCAGAGACTATTTTCGCTATGGTTAGGGTTAAGCGTTGCTGGTGGCACCGCCACGGCAATATAATGAGAATTGTTATCATTCTAAAAATGCTTGAGGAGTAAGAGATGGCTATTACTAAGCTGGTTCTGGTGCGTCACGGCGAAAGCCAGTGGAACAACGAAAACCGCTTTACCGGTTGGTACGACGTTGATCTGTCCGAGAAAGGCGTAAGCGAAGCAAAAGCAGCAGGTAAACTGCTGAAGGAAGAAGGCTTCAGCTTTGATTTTGCTTACACCTCTGTGCTGAAACGTGCCATCCACACCCTGTGGAACGTGCTGGACGAACTGGATCAGGCCTGGCTGCCGGTTGAGAAATCCTGGAAACTGAACGAGCGTCACTACGGTGCGCTGCAGGGCCTGAACAAAGCGGAAACCGCTGAGAAATATGGCGACGAGCAGGTTAAACAGTGGCGTCGTGGCTTCGCAATCACCCCACCAGAGCTGAGCAAAGATGACGAGCGTTACCCGGGTCACGACCCGCGTTATGCGAAACTGACCGACGCTGAGCTGCCAACCACCGAGAGCCTGGCGCTGACCATCGATCGCGTTGTGCCTTACTGGAACGAAACAATTCTGCCACGCCTGAAAAGCGGCGAGCGCGTGATCATCGCAGCTCACGGTAACTCCCTGCGTGCGCTGGTGAAATACCTTGATAACATGGGTGAAGACGAAATCCTCGAACTGAACATCCCGACTGGCGTACCGCTGGTGTATGAGTTCGACGAAAACTTCAAGCCAATCAAACACTACTATCTGGGTAACGCAGAAGAGATCGCGGCGAAAGCAGCGGCCGTTGCGAACCAGGGTAAAGCGAAGTAATTTTCGCCGGACATAAAAAAAGCGCGGAACCTTCCGCGCTTTTTTATTTGTGCCTGATTATTCAGCCGCGACGGGCTTTTACCGCATTCGCCAGCTGACGCAGGATCGTGTCGGTATCTTCCCAGCCGATGCAGGCATCCGTCACGCTCTTGCCATAGACAAGCGGCTCGCTGCCTTCCAGATTCTGGTTACCTTCAACCAGATGGCTTTCGATCATCACCCCAATCACCGCCTTCTCACCGCTGGCAATCTGCTGGCAGACATCTGCCCCCACTTCCATCTGCTTTTTAAACTGCTTGCTGGAGTTGGCGTGGCTGAAGTCGATCATCACCTGCGGTGGCAGCCCGGCCTTGTCCAGACCGACTTTCACTTCCGCCACATGTTTTGCACTGTAGTTTGGCTCTTTGCCGCCGCGCAGAATGATATGGCAATCACCGTTACCGCTGGTGTTAACGATGGCGGAGTGACCCCATTTGGTCACAGAGAGGAAGCAGTGCGGTGCCCCGGCAGCGTTGATAGCGTCAATAGCTACCTTGATAGTGCCATCAGTCCCGTTTTTAAACCCAACCGGGCAAGAGAGACCGGACGCCAGTTCGCGGTGAACCTGCGATTCCGTGGTACGTGCGCCAATTGCGCCCCAGCTCATCAGGTCTGCCAGGTATTGCGGCGTGATCATGTCCAGAAACTCACCGGCTGCCGGCAGGCCACTGTCGTTGATCTCCAGCAGCAGCTTGCGCGCAATGCGCAGACCGTCGTTAATCTGGAAGCTGTTGTCCATGTGCGGATCGTTAATCAGCCCTTTCCATCCCACGGTGGTACGCGGTTTTTCAAAGTAAACGCGCATGACGATTTCCAGCTCGTCTTTCAACTCTTCTCGCAAGGTGAGCAAACGGGCCGCGTACTCTTTCGCGGCTGCCGGGTCGTGAATAGAACAAGGACCAATCACCACCAGAAGACGATCGTCATTACCTTTCAGGATCTTATGGATCGCTTTACGAGCATGAGAAACCGTGTTTGCGGCATTTTCAGTGGCGGGGAATTTCTCAAGGAGTGCTACAGGAGGTAATAACTCGTTGATCTCTTTGATACGTAAATCGTCATTCTGATAATTCATTTTCTTTCCAGCTCTGCCATAACTCTAGTCGTGAATGCAATCCTTTCAATCTAACTTGCTCGCCGCTTAGTGTAAACCACCTTTTACACTCTCTCCCGAATTTGCAGAAACAGACCCAAAAATAGGTTTGTCTAACACATTAAAAACTCTACACTTAACCTAAAATGAACCAGGAAAATAGATATGGCGCACTCTCATTCTCACGCTTCCGGGGACGAAAACGCTAAACGACTGATGCTAGCCTTTGGCGTCACCGCAACCTTCATGATTATCGAGGTCATTGGCGGCCTGGTTTCCGGCTCTCTGGCGCTTCTGGCCGATGCCGGACATATGCTGACCGATGCCGCCGCCCTGCTCTTCGCCCTGCTGGCCGTGCAGTTTGCTCGTCGTCCACCGAATGCGCGCCACACCTTCGGCTGGCTGAGGCTGACCACTCTCGCCGCGTTTGTTAACGCCATTGCACTGGTGGTCATTACCGTTCTTATCGTCTGGGAGGCCTTCCAGCGTTTCAGACACCCGCAACCCGTTGCGGGGATGACAATGATGGTCATCGCCGTGGCAGGGCTGTTGGCTAATATTCTGGCTTTCTGGATTTTGCACCGAGGAAGTACGGAAAAGAACCTCAACGTGCGTGCGGCGGCCCTGCATGTGCTGGGTGATTTGCTCGGTTCAGTGGGCGCGATTGTGGCCGCGCTGGTAATCCTCTATACCGGCTGGACGCCTGCCGACCCGATTCTTTCAGTGCTGGTGTCGTGTCTGGTGCTGCGTAGCGCCTGGCGACTGCTGAAGGAGAGCGTCAATGAACTGCTTGAAGGTGCACCAACATCAATAGATATTGCTGAGTTGAAACGTAACCTGCACCGCTCTGTCCCGGAAGTCCGCAATGTGCATCACGTGCATGTCTGGCTGGTGGGAGAGAAACCGGTTATGACATTGCACGTTCAGGTGATCCCACCTCATGACCATGATGCGCTGCTTGAACGGATCCAGCACTTTCTTGAACATCACTATGAGATTGGTCATGCGACCATCCAGATGGAGTATCAGCCATGTAACGGGCCGGACTGCCACCTGAATGAGGCGCAGTCCGGCCATTCACATCATCACCATTAGCTGGAAAGCGCGTGAGATCCTCGCTCACGCGCGCTGTTAATCCACATCCGGCTACCGTTTAGCGCGATGAAGGTCAGCAGCAGATATTCCAGTGACATCGCATAGACGCCCTGCAGGGCGAAGATCACCACGCTGATGACATTGATGATGACCCACAGCAGCCAGTTCTCAACGTATTTACGGGTCATCAGGATCATCGCGGCAATCGACAACACCATCATGCAGGAATCCCAGAACGGGAAAGCATCTGGCTGAAGCGAAGGCATAGCCACATTCAACCCCATACCAGACATCACCGACACCGCTATGCGGGTCAGGAAAGCAAATACCGGGTTGATGTAGACGGTCATTAAACCAATGGCGACCACGCAGGCGACAAACCAGGCGATAGCTTTAGGCAAGGGCAGCCAGCGGATTTGCAGCTCGGCCTCCTGCTGGCTGTTCTGACGCGACCACGCGTACCAGCCGTAAATGTTGGCAGCGAAAAAGAACAGTTGCAAAAGCAGGCTGGCGTACAGCTGGATCTGGAAGAAGATAATCGCAAACAGCGTAACGTTAATCAGCCCAAACGCGTAATTGCTGATCTTCTCAAGGCTCGCCAGCCAGATACACAATAATCCCGCCAGCGTACCAACGGCCTCAATCCATGACAGGTCATAGCCACCTGCACCAATCGGTATATGAACCAGAATGTTCTGCGTGCTAAAAAAATCCATCTTTTCCCCAGGGCATTTTGAATTAAGTACGTAGTGTAGCCGCAAAATCCAGCATGCGGTTAAGCGGAATTAACGCACCTTCACGCAGAGCGGCATCCACATGGATTTCATGTGCTGCACCGCCTGTCTCAAGCCCTTCGGCAATCGCCTTCAGGCCGTTCATCGCCATCCACGGACAATGTGCGCAGCTGCGACACGTTGCCCCCTCACCCGCTGTAGGCGCTTCCAGAAGCTCTTTCTCCGGCACGGCCTGCTGCATCTTATAGAAGATACCGCGATCGGTCGCCACGATGAGCTGTTTATGGGGTAGCGTTCTGGCCGCGTTGATAAGCTGGCTGGTTGAACCCACGGCATCCGCCATGTCGACAATAGACTGCGGTGATTCAGGATGAACAAGAATGGCGGCGTCAGGATAAAGCGCCTTCATGCGCGCCAGTGCCTGGGTTTTGAATTCATCGTGCACAATGCAGGCGCCCTGCCAGCAGAGAACATCTGCCCCCGTCTGCTTCTGGACATAATTTCCGAGATGGCGATCGGGCGCCCAGATAATTTTCTCGCCCAGACTGTCCAGATGTTCAATCAGCTCAACGGCGATACTTGACGTGACCACCCAGTCAGCCCGCGCTTTTACCGCCGCAGAGGTATTAGCGTAGACCACCACGGTCCGGTCAGGATGGGCGTCACAGAAGGCCGCGAATTCGTCAATCGGGCAGCCAAGATCGAGTGAGCACTCAGCATTAAGCGTCGGCATCAGAATGGTTTTTTCAGGGCTCAGGATCTTCGCCGTTTCGCCCATAAAACGTACGCCAGCAACCAGTAACGTCGAAGCGGGATGTTTTGCACCGAAGCGTGCCATTTCCAGTGAGTCAGAAATACAGCCTCCGGTCTCTTCCGCCAGCTGCTGAATTTCCGGGTCGGTGTAGTAATGGGCCACCATCACCGCGTCTCGCTCTTTGAGAAGTCGCTTGATCTTCTCACGGTAGAATTGCTTTTCATCCAGGCTCAGCGGGACAGGCTTTGGCGGAAACGGATAGATTGCGGCTTCAGGATCAAACATCACACTCATTATGGCTTCTCGTTTTACTGGCTTAACAATATTGCCTTTCTTTTGCATGACATAGCAAAACGGACGGCAATTGTGTTTTGTATACTAAACAAGATAGCGAATTTGAGAGGAAATGTCATCGGAATGGATAGCAAAAAGGCGCCTTTAGGGCGCCTTTTTACACTGGTGGGTCGTGCAGGATTCGAACCTGCGACCAATTGATTAAAAGTCAACTGCTCTACCAACTGAGCTAACGACCCCTTGCGGGAATTTTTTCTTCGAAGTGGTGGGTCGTGCAGGATTCGAACCTGCGACCAATTGATTAAAAGTCAACTGCTCTACCAACTGAGCTAACGACCCATTCGGGTGCTGACTTCGAAGATTTTTACTCGGTGCCACTTTAAAGTGGTGGGTCGTGCAGGATTCGAACCTGCGACCAATTGATTAAAAGTCAACTGCTCTACCAACTGAGCTAACGACCCGAGTGGTGGGTGATGACGGGCTCGAACCGCCGACCCCCTCCGTGTAAAGGAGATGCTCTACCAACTGAGCTAATCACCCACTCTGTACTGCCGGTAATGCGTTAAGTGGTGGGTCGTGCAGGATTCGAACCTGCGACCAATTGATTAAAAGTCAACTGCTCTACCAACTGAGCTAACGACCCACTTTTACGCTGTTTTCACGTTGTTTGATATCCCGTGGCAACGGCGGCATATATTACTGATTTAAGAATTCAGCGCAACAAAAATTTCGATGAAGATCACTTAACTGCTTAGTAATCATGCTGCACGACCAGAAATAACGCGATTTCTGGTCATGCGATAATCATCCCATCGAATTCAGACGTTTTTGCGCCTGCTTAGCACCTTCGGTACCTGGGAATTTTGAGACCACCTGCTGATAAACCGCTTTGGCTTTCGCAGTGTCGCCTTTGTCCTGCATGATCACGCCGACCTTATACATCGCATCTGGCGCTTTTGGCGATTTCGGGTAATTTTTCACCACAGAGGCAAAATAAAACGCCGCATCGTCCTTTTTACCCTTGTTGTAATTCAGCTGACCAAGCCAGTAGTTCGCATTTGGCTGATAAGTGGAATCAGGGTATTTCTTAACAAAGTTCTGAAACGCCGCAATCGCGTCATCCTGACGAGATTGATCCTGTACCAGGGCAATGGCCGCGTTATAGTCTGTATTCGCGTCACCGCTTTGTACAGGTGCTCCTGTTGAAGCAGAAGCATCAGCCGCTGGGGCTGGCGCAGAAGTCGCCGCTCCGCTCTGATCGCCTGCTGCCGGCTGTGCTTGTGCTGCACCACCACCACTGCTCAGGCTATCAATCTGCAACAAGATTTGCTTCTGGCGTTCCACAACCTGATTAAGCTGATACTGGCTTTCCTGAATTTGGCCACGGAGAGAGTCAATATCGTTTTGGTTATCGGAAAGTTGTTGCTGGAGTTGGGTTAAAAGCTGGCTGTGAGCGTTAGAAATACGCTCGAGTTGAGTGACCCGGTCTTCTACCGAGCCTGAGCCGACACTACTGATTGGTGCCTGAGCAAAAGCGGCCCAGGGGGCCGCTATTCCAACCAGTAACGACAGACTCAACAGATGATGTCTGAAGTTACTGCTCATGCAATTCTCTTAGTAAACCAGTACGGCACGACGGTTTTTGGAGTAAGCCGCTTCGTCGTGACCCAGTACTGCAGGTTTTTCTTTACCGTAAGAAACGATGGAGATCTGGTCAGCAGAAACGCCTTTACCCTGCAGGTACATTTTAACAGCGTTAGCACGACGTTCACCCAGGGAGATGTTGTACTCAGGAGTACCACGTTCGTCCGCGTGACCTTCTACGGTGACTTTGTAAGATGGGTTGCTACGCAGGAAGTTAGCGTGCGCATCCAGCATCGCAGCGAAGTCAGAACGGATGTCGTATTTATCCAGATCGAAGTAAACGATGTTGTTCTGCTGCAGCTGCTGCATCTGAAGACGCGCTTGCTCTTCAGAAGACATGTTGCCATTGCCGTTCGCGTCCATACCGGTGCCGGCACCCATCATGCCTTCGCCGCTCTGGTCATTGCTTGCGTTCTTGTTGGAAGAACACGCTGCGATTGCCATTACAGGCAGAGCGATCATCAGCCCCTTCAGCACTTTGTTCAGTTGCATTTCTATGATTCCTTTAGTAATCAATTAATTATTATTTACAGATACGGCGACCAGGCAGGTGATTTTACCTGTCCATCAGTTGCCGGAATACGCGCTTTGAAACGCCCATCTGTAGAAACCAGATTCAGCACAGATCCCATCCCCTGAGAAGAGCTGTAGATTACCATCGTGCCGTTAGGTGCCAGACTTGGCGTTTCATCCAGGAACGTTGACGACAGAACTTGCACGCCACCCGCTACCAGATCTTGTTTGGCAATGTGCTGCTGCCCACCGTTGGAGCTCACCATTACCATAAACTTACCGTCGCTGCTCACGTCTGCGTTCTGGTTCTGTGTACCTTCCCAGGAAATACGCTGCGGAGCACCGCCGTTGACATTCACTTTATAGATTTGCGGACGGCCTGCCTGGTCAGAGGTAAATGCCAGATTTTGGCTGTCCGGGAACCATGAAGGTTCGGTATTGTTGCTACGACCATCAGTCACCTGGCGAATCTGGCCAGAACCAATGTCCATCACGTACAGGTTCAGGCTACCGGTTTTAGACAGCGCAAACGCCAGTTTAGACCCATCCGGAGAGAATGAAGGTGCACCGTTGTGACGAGGGAACGACGCAACCTGACGAACAGCACCGTTTGCCAGTGTCTGGATAACCAGCGCTGAACGGCCGCTTTCGAAGGTTACATACGCCAGCTTAGAACCGTCCGGAGACCATGCTGGAGACATCAGAGGCTGGGAAGAACGTTTCACCAGGAACTGGTTGTAACCGTCGTAGTCAGAGACGCGCAGTTCGTAAGGGAACTGACCACCGTTGGTCTGAACCACATAGGCAATACGGGTACGGAATGCACCTTTAATGCCTGTCAGTTTTTCGAATACCGCATCACTGGCAGCGTGAGCCGCGTAGCGCAGGTACTGCTTAGTGACCTTGTAGGAGTTCTGTGCCAGAACGGTACCCGGCGCACCACCGGTATCAACCAGTTGCCAGGCCACGTTGTAAGAGCCGTCCGGGTTAGGCGTAACCTGACCCACAACCACGGCATCAATTCCCAGAGCAGACCATGCAGCAGGCTGTACTTCCTGCGCACTGCCCGGCTGCTGAGGCAGACGAGAACGGTCTAACGGGTTGAATTTACCACTGTTACGCAGGTCAGCCGCCACGATGCCACCAGCATCTTCAGGCGCAGCGCCAGGACCGGCCCACTGGAACGGAACAACCCCGATTGGGCGTGCCGAGTCCACCCCCTGGGTGATCTCGATACGTACTTCTGCGTGCAGTACTGCTGCCCACAGCATTAAAAAACCAAATGCTACACGTAATGCCTGCTTCATCATATCTCCCTTATCCGGGTAACCTTACCCACGATAATTTAGCAGAATGTTAACAAACCCAAATAGACAAAACTACCTGAACCCTGTGACTAAACCTGGTCTATTTTTCCCCGTTTGCACGGGGAAAATGTAACTTAAGGTTTGAAGTCCAGCGGTGCATTTTTGAAGACTTCATAGACTGCCTGAGACGGCGGTTTAGGCATCTTCGCCTGACGCGCTGCCGCCAGAGCCGCAGTACATAAAGCCGGGTCGCCACCTTCAGACTTAATATCTAACAGCATGCCGTCTGGAGCCAGTTTTATACGCAACGTACAGGTTTTGCCGGCATAAGACGACGCATCATAGAATCGGCTTTCAATAGCGGATTTAATCTGCGAGGCATAACCGTTGATTTCAGCTCCTGACGCGCCGTTACTCTTAGTGTTACCACTTCCCGTCGGTGCTGCGTTGTTTCCTTTCGCCCCACCACCAGTTTTCGGCGCATTCTTACCAGAACTGAGATCGCCCAGCAGGTCGTCAACGCCCGCAGCGGCAGCGGCTTTCTCCGCAGCAGCAGCCTTTTTCGCAGCCGCTTTTTCAGCCGCGGCTTTCTTATCGGCAGCAGCCTTCTCAGCTGCAGCTTTTTTGTCAGCTGCAGCCTTTTCAGCGGCTGCCGCTTTCTCTGCAGCGGCTTTCTCTGCGGCAGCGGCTTTCTTCGCGGCGTCAGCAGCAGCTTTTTTCTCTGCTTCCTGAGCAGCTTTCTTAGCGGCTTCGGCTTCAGCTTTCTTCTGAGCATCAGCAGCGGCTTTCTTCGCGGCTTCTGCTTCAGCTTTCTTCTGAGCATCAGCGGCGGCTTTTTTCGCGGCTTCTGCTTCAGCTTTCTTCTGAGCATCTGCGGCGGCTTTCTTCGCGGCTTCCGCTTCAGCTTTCTTCTGAGCATCAGCAGCGGCTTTTTTCGCCGCTTCGGCCGCTAATTTGGCCTGGGCATCAGCCTGCGCTTTGGCGTCCGCTGCGGCTTTTGCTGCCGCTTCTTCTGCCTGCTTTTGCTGTTCCTGGGCTTTCTTCGCAGCCTCTTCAGCTTGTTTCTGCTGCTGTGCCTGCTCTTTCGCCGCTTCCTGCGCCTGCAAACGTTCTTTCTCAAGCTGCTTCAAACGCTCCTGCTCTGCGGCCTGCTTTTCACGCAGTTCTTCCGCTTGCTGTTGCGCCTGTTTTTCACGCTGCTCTTCAGCCCGTTTGGCACTCGCCTTCTGCTGTTGTTGGCGATTATAGTTCTGTACTACCGCACCGGGATCCACCATCACGGCGTCAATGGAAGAGCCTCCACCGCCGCCGGCTGATGCATCAATATGCTCGTCGAACGAACTCCAGATCAGCGCTGCAAAGAGAATAACGTGCAGCACTGCGGAGACGATTATCGCTCGCTTAAGCTTGTCGTTCTGTTCGGTTGCCTTTGACACTATCGGTTCCCAAAAACTACGCGGATGATCAAATAGGTTGAGTCATTAAGCCAACTGACTTAACACCCGCACTATGTAGCAAGTTCAGCGCTTTAATAATTTCATCGTATGGTACGTCTTTCGCGCCACCGATTAAGAAGACCGTTTTCGGATTTGACTCCAGGCGACGCTGTGCTTCAGCAATAACCTGCTCAGGAGGTAACTGATCCATACGATCTTTTTCTACCACCACGCTGTATTGCCCTACGCCGGAAACCTCAATGATGACCGGAGGATCGTCATTGGTGCTCACCGCCTGTGATTCTGTCGCATCCGGCAGATCCACTTCCACGCTCTGGGTAATGATTGGCGCTGTCGCCATGAAGATCAGCAGCAGAACCAACAGCACGTCCAGCAATGGAACGATATTGATTTCGGACTTGAGCTCGCGACGACCTCGTCCACGCGATCTGGCCATGGTTTACCCCTTGTTACTCTCGGTGCTGGTAAACGCCTGACGGTGCAGAATCGCAGTGAACTCTTCCATAAAGTTGTCGTAGTTCAGTTCCAGTTTGTTCACGCGCTGGTTCAGACGGTTGTACGCCATAACCGCTGGGATTGCCGCAAACAGACCGATAGCGGTCGCAATCAGTGCTTCTGCAATACCCGGGGCAACCATCTGCAATGTCGCCTGCTTCACCGCACCGAGTGCGATGAAGGCGTGCATGATCCCCCACACCGTACCAAACAGACCGATATACGGGCTGATAGAACCTACAGTCCCCAGGAAAGGAATGTGCGTTTCAAGGTTTTCCAGTTCACGGTTCATGGAGATACGCATCGCACGCGAGGCACCTTCTACAACCGCTTCCGGCGCATGATTGTTTGCACGATGCAGACGCGCAAACTCTTTGAAACCGCTATAGAAAATTTGCTCGGAGCCTGTAAGGTTTTCACGGCGTCCCTGGCTTTCCTGGTACAGACGAGAAAGCTCGATACCCGACCAGAACTTATCTTCAAACGCTTCAGCTTCACGGCCAGCGGCATTGAGGATACGCGTTCTCTGGATGATGATGGCCCAGGATGCGATTGAAAAACCAATCAAAATCAACATGATAAGTTTAACCAGAAGGCTTGCCTTCAGGAACAAATCAAGGATATTCATGTCAGTCACTGCTTAAACTCCGCGACAATAGACTTAGGAAGCGCACGAGGCTTCATTATGGTTGGATCAACACAGACAATCAGTACCTCAGCTGAGTTCAGTACGGTGTTCTCTGCATTGACTATCCGCTGCGTGAAAACCAGTGAGGTCCCGCGCATTGATGTAATTTCAGTTTGGACTTCGAGCATATCGTCGAGTCTGGCAGGCGCAAAATACTCAAGCGTCATCTTGCGTACCACGAAGGCAACTCGCTCAGCCAACAGCACCTGTTGACTAAAGTGATGATGGCGCAGCATCTCTGTGCGTGCCCGTTCATAAAAAGCAACGTAGCTGGCGTGGTAAACCACACCACCGGCATCGGTATCTTCGTAGTAGACACGAACCGGCCATCGAAACAGCGTTGTATTCACTTTACATCCCGGTAATGCAATAAAAGTTAACTCTTTTAAACTTCGCTACTATACGCGCGGGAAAGGTGGTTTGGAATGGGAGAAAGTAAACGGAGAGTAAATTTTTATGGGCTCGGGTAAGCCCATAACGTTAACGGACATTTCTTATTCAGAAGAAGAAGAAAATCAATCCAGCAAGCAGAACGAGATCGGCAATCAGCGGACAGAAGATGCCCTGCCAGTGAACAGCTTTCGGACGAAAGCCCACGCCGTGAATCACACCTGCGCACACCGCCCACATAATGAGGAAACCGTGCCAGATTTCAAGCTCGCTGGTTTTCGCTGCAAAGCGCGAAGGGTCCCAGAAGATACAACCTGCCAGCAGTAATGCCATCACTAAAGAAAGCGCCCGTAACGGGCGCTTATCCATTACCGCATATAACCTTGCGATAATGTTCATTAGTGTTTTTCTTCACCCGCTTTAGTCGCTTCAACGTGCTCAAGCGCCAGGGCAGTGATGACACCAAAAGCACAGGCAAGAAGCGTCCCTAAAATCCATGCGAAATACCACATATTCAGCTCCTTACTTAGTACATAGAGTGGGTGTTGCTTTCGATATGTTCTTTAGTAATACGTCCGAACATTTTCCAGTAACACCAGATGGTGTAGGCCAGAACAATCGGCACGAATACGCAAGCAACATAGGTCATTAAGTTCAGCGTCATATGGCTGGAAGTCGCATCCCACATGGTCAAGCTAGCATTCAGCATGGTGCTGGATGGCATGACGAATGGGAACATTGCAATACCTGCAGTCAGGATGATGCACGCCAGGGTCAGTGAAGAGAACACAAACGCCAGGGCACCTTTTTCCAGACGAGACGTCAGAACCGTCAGCAGCGGCAGCAGCACACCCAGAGCCGGGATAGCCCACAGTGCAGGCGTCGTGTTGAAGTTCACCAGCCATGCACCGGCCTGACGCGCCACTTCTTTGGTCAGCGGGTTAGACGGCGCAGTATGGTTAATGGCAGATGTCACCACGTAACCATCAATACCGTACACCACCCACACACCGGCCAGGGCGAAGCAGACCAGCGTGACCAGCGCAGCAACCTGAGCCGTCGCGCGAGAACGCAGGTGCAATTCACCGACAGTACGCATCTGCAGATAGGTTGCCCCCTGAGTGATGATCATCGCTACGCTCACCACACCCGCCAGCAAACCAAACGGATTCAGCAACTGGAAGAAGTTACCGGTGTAGTAAAGACGCATGTATTCGTCCAGGTGGAACGGTACGCCCTGCAACAGGTTACCGAACGCCACGCCGATCACCAGCGGTGGAACGAAGCTACCAATGAAGATGCCCCAGTCCCACATGTTGCGCCAGCGGGTGTCTTCAATCTTGGAGCGGTAGTCGAAACCAACCGGACGGAAGAATAAAGACGCCAGCACCAGAATCATCGCCACATAGAAACCGGAGAACGCAGCCGCGTAGACCATCGGCCAGGCAGCGAACAGCGCGCCACCTGCGGTGATCAGCCACACCTGGTTACCGTCCCAGTGCGGGGCGATGGAGTTGATCATGATTCGACGCTCGGTGTCATTACGACCGAGGAAACGGGTGAGCATCCCCACCCCCATGTCGAAACCATCCGTGACAGCGAAACCGATCAGCAGAACGCCGATCAACAGCCACCAGATAAAACGCAATACTTCATAATCGATCATTTGATGACTCCTGTCTTAGCGTGCCGGCTGAGTAGTCGCAGTGGACTGCTCGTAGTGATAGCGACCGGTTTTCAGGCTGCTTGGGCCAAGGCGCGCGAACTTGAACATCAGGAACAGTTCAGCCACCAGGAACAGGGTGTACAGACCACAAATCAGCAGCATTGAGAAGATCAGGTCGCCTGCTGTCAGGGAGGAGTTCGCTACCGCCGTTGGCAGCACCTCACCAATCGCCCATGGCTGACGACCATATTCTGCAACAAACCAACCGGACTCAATTGCGATCCACGGCAGTGGAATACCGTACAGCGCGGTACGCAGCAGCCATTTCTTCTCGCCGATGCGGTTGCGGATAACAGACCAGAAGGACGCCGCAATGATCAGCAGCATGATGATGCCGCAGCCCACCATGATACGGAATGCGAAGTACAGCGGTGCAACACGCGGAATGGAGTCTTTGGTTGCCATCTGGATCTGTGCTTCCGTCGCATCAGACACGTTCGGGGTATAGCGCTTCAGCAGCAAACCGTAACCCAGATCTTTCTTCACGTCGTTGAACTGGTCACGGACGGCCTGATCGGTCGAGCCAGCACGCAGCTGTTCCAGCAGCGCGTAAGCTTTCATACCGTTACGGATACGGCCTTCATGCTGCACCATCAGCTCTTTCAGCCCCGTCACCTGTTTGTCAACAGAACGGGTAGCGATGATACCCAGCGCGTAAGGAATTTGAATGGCGAAGTGGTTTTGCTGCGCATCCTGATCCGGGATACCGAACAGGGTAAAGGCAGCAGGGGCCGGTTGCGTTTCCCATTCAGCTTCGATAGCAGCCAGCTTGGTTTTCTGCACGTCACCCATTTCGTAACCGGATTCATCACCCAGGACGATAACAGAGAGGATTGCAGCCATACCGAAACTTGCAGCGATGGCGAAAGAGCGCTTAGCAAATGCAAAGTCACGACCACGCAGCATGTAGTAAGAACTGATACCCAGGATAAACATCGCGCCGCACACATAGCCAGATGCCACGGTGTGAACGAATTTAACCTGCGCAACCGGGTTCAGGACCAGCTCGGCAAAGCTGACCATCTCCATACGCATAGTTTCGAAGTTGAAATCAGACGCGATTGGGTTTTGCATCCAGCCGTTCGCCACCAGGATCCACAGCGCGGACAGGTTCGAACCTAATGCCACCAGCCAGGTCACTGCCATGTGCTGGACTTTACCCAGACGGTCCCAACCGAAGAAGAACAGACCTACAAAGGTGGATTCGAGGAAGAAGGCCATCAAACCTTCAATGGCCAGCGGCGCACCGAAGATATCCCCTACATAGTGGGAATAGTAAGACCAGTTAGTCCCGAACTGGAACTCCATGGTCAGACCGGTTGCCACGCCCAGTGCGAAGTTGATACCAAACAACTTGCCCCAGAACTTGGTCATATCTTTATAAATCTGTTTGCCGGAGAGAACGTATACCGTTTCCATGATGGCCAGCAGGAACGCCATACCAAGCGTCAGTGGCACAAACAGGAAGTGGTACATCGCGGTCAAGGCAAACTGTAAGCGCGACAGTTCGACTATATCTAACATCATGACTCCTTGCTCATCGCATGAAGACTCCGAGAGTGAACCCCGTCAGAGAGAGATCCACACGCATGCCCCAATACAAATTATTCGCATCCCTGTCGTCGTTATTACCCTGAGGAAGGATAAAAACGATGACGTCAGGTTACAAATACGTTAATAAAAAACTCAAATTGATCCCGCAAATATAATACGCTGCAAAACCCTTACAATAAACAGGTTTTTATTGAATCACATTTACGTTTTTCGACGGTGATCAATTTATAGCAAAATTACCACTTTTCGGCCATTTTGATCGGGGACAATTTAGCGCTTTTCAGTACCTTTTTCCAAGGATTAAACTTTGATTTAAATCAAAAACAAACCTCAATGTTAACCATGTTTAATCATGGTAAGAATGGTGAAATTCTTGTTAATGACATGTGCATTCAAAAGTGTAATTGGTTATCGAAGACGGGAAAAAATATGAACAGAAGTGATTTTAATTAACGCAGCGGAACAATGCCATTTCACGAAGAGGCAAACACTAAAGGATAGTCTTCCCTAATTATTTTTCCATTTTTCTTCTGCAATACCGCAAAATTACATTTAATTCACTTTTATTACCCCATAAGTTAACACCGCGTCGTAACTATTTAGTGTAAAAGGCCACATTACCTGTGGCCTTTTCAGGCATCACCGCTATCGGTCGATAAGGAAGCTAAAAGTGCGCGACTCCCCAGGTCTAAACGCCCCCACAATGCCCTGCTCCTTTTCCCTGCCCGTTATCCGTTCATTCATATCTGTCTCGCAGCACCGTTTCACCGTCGGGTTCACGGATAACGTCGTGTCACATGCGCTGAACGCCGAAGGGTTGAACAGGCGAAGAATAAGCTCGTCCCGATCTTCCGCCTTCTTGAGGGCACTGAGCACGCATCCCGTGGGCGAAAGAGCTAACAGACTGTAACTTTCCGGCGTGGTAAACGACGAACAATTCAGTTTCATCGCATCCCAGGGAATTTTGTTGTAGCACTGCACGGGCGTTAACCACGATTTGGCCTGCTGCGCGACACCCGCGTTTTCCGGCGTTCCACTGAAACTGAACAGGCTAAAACGACAGGTTAACTGGCCGCGCACCTGAGAGTCAGGAACGGGCAGTTTGATACCCGACGGCCTGCCTGGCCGCAACAACAGATCCTCCTTGCCGAGTAATCCCACGCCGCGCAGTAGGGTCAAGGCAAAGGCTTTTTTGTTCTCACCCACCACCTCAAATTCGCGCAGACCCTCAGTGAACAGCGCAAGTCCGTTTCGCCTTTCCCGAAGAACGGCGTAGTTCAGTAGATTCCAGACGGGCACCGGCGCTTCTTTCCAGCCCTCTTCCTGCCAGTTTTCCATCGCCGGGTCCTGTACCGGGCGGGTGATCGAACCAAACTGCGTATCAGACAGCACCTCTTGCGTGGTAAATGGCGTAGGGATGAGCACCCGTACACGGTGATCATCTGCCTGATTATCCAGACGCACGTCAACATCAATGCGCCTGCTGTTGTGCGTGAAAGTGACTTCAAACGCTACGTCAAGAGACCCCTTTCGCTGACGCGCCGAACGCTCGGCCAGATTTGCCGGAACGGCGAGCCGATGATGGATTATCGCCCTGCTCCGCCAACCCTCATGCACCACCTCAACTTCGTGCTCGCCCTGTGCTGAAGTGAGTCTCCACTCTTCCCGAGAAGGCGAGTAGTCGTATTCATCGCCATCATCAGAGCTCTCTTCGATTTCCAGTACGCGGTCATAAATAAGCCCGGTTTCTTTGTCGCGCAGGCGCAGCGTACCGTCGTCATTTAAGTCAATCTGCCAGAAGGCGTTTTCAAGTAGGGACTCGGTGTTTTCCAGCGGAGAGAGCACCTTCCCTGCTACGTTAGGTTCGATAAGCAGCGTTCGGTACCCCATCGACGGCAGGATTTGATTCAACTGGATATCAAACTCCATAAACGGTTCGTAATTACCATAATGGACAATCTGCCGGTCAATAAGACCTGGGTCGAGTTCACGTGAACTACTGATGAAATATGGGATCTCGTTGCCTTTCTCATCAAGCAGACGGAACTGGCTCGCGCGCAGACGTATCGTGGTGTTCATCACCTCTTCACGCGGCCAGGGCATCAGGTTGAACATGACCAGCTTATCGGTATCACTTTGCGGCATGTTGTCGACAATCTTGCGCATATAGAAACGCGACAGATTATCGGCCATGTCTTCGGCCAGTTCGAACCGGGAGACAATCTCTCGATGCACCTTGTCGCTGCAGCAGCAGCCGATGCTATCGTGAGCGTGGTTTTTGAGGATCTCTTTCCACATTTTTTCCAGTAAACCGTGGTGATAGTCGAAGCCCAGCGCCCAGGCGAGCGTCGCCAACGGCTCAAGGATGTTGACGATTTTGTTCTCAATGCGCGCATGGGCGATTTTGATGTCCATGCGTGTCGAGCCGATTGTCCGGTGCACGCGCATGTATTTCCCGTCAATAAACTCCCCTTTCAGCGTCGCCAACTCCCCACGGCGTGCCTCAATATGTTCAAAGACGTCCTCAAACCGACTCATTCCAAATTGACGCTGCGGATAGATTTCACGAAGCTTATCCATCACCGCAAAAATATTCTGCTGTAATGGCATCTGGTCGTGACCGTTAGGCAGCAAAATCTCTTTGGTGACGGAGGCGTTTTCCAGCACGTCAAAATAGCTGTCGAGCCGTTTTCGCAGCCCGGCTTCGTCCTCCGGTAAGTACTTACCAATCGCGTAGCCCAACGGCAGCACCTGTGTCGTCACTTCACTGCCGTCTGTACTCTGCCATAAAAACTCGGTTTTATCGGTTCCGTGACGTTCAGAACACCCACGCCAGAACAGGGCACGGGTGATGCCAAACCCGTTGTAGATATGCGGAAGTTGCCCGGACATACCAAACGAGTCCGGCAGATAACCGATTTTCATCGGCTCGCCGAACGCCATACAGTCGCGAATGCCGTACATCAGGTTACGGACAATCGACTCACCGCTGACAATCGTGGTATCGGTCTGGGTATACCATGGACCGATAATCAGCTTTCCACGCTCGACTAGCGTCTTCACCCGTGGCCGGTTTTCAGGCACCACGGCGAAGTAATCCTCCAGTACCGCCGTCTGTCCATCAAGGACATAATATTTATATTCGTCATCCTGCTCGAGGCGGGTCAGGATCTCTTCCATATTATTGACCAGAAGAATACGCGACTCCTCGGTGGTGAAGTACCACTCACGGTCCCAGTGCATATGCGGCGTAATATGAACGCGAGATACAACTTTCATCTTCGTTTCCTGTTAGTGAGTTTTAAGGCGTAACGTCTTCTGTCATGTATTTGCCCTTTCTGACGGCCTGACGTCGCCAGAACAGCAAAACGAGCGTAGAGAGGGTGGTACCTGCCAATGCCGCAGCGAACCAGCCTGCCGCAGCGACCACACCACCCAGCCCTGCGTCATGAAGTAAAAAGAGGGAGAAAATACCCGCCCCTGGCGTAGACAACCCGATCCCCATCGCACCCACTATTGCGCCCGTTGCCATCGATCCAAGCACAAACGAACCAATAACCCGGACAGGATCTTCAATCGCCATTGGGATCGCCCCTTCTGTGATACCCGCCAGCCCGAGAAGCCACGTTGATTTACCGGTTTCGATTTCAAACTGTTTGAAGAGGTGCGGGGCCAGCATCGTTGACGCCGTGACGGTAAAGGCCGATACCATTTTTACAGAGGCAAAAATAGCGTAAGGGCCATATACACCGTTGGCCATTGCCCCCAGACAGAATGCGTACGCTGCTTTATTGACAGGCCCGCCCAGATCGAACGAACACATAAAACCGAGGAGCGTACCGAGCAATAGCGCATTGGCACCGGATAGACCGTTAAGCCAGGCCGTCAGAGAGTTGTTCAGCCATGCCACCGGCTCGCCAATCACAAACAGCATCAGGCTGCCCGCGCCCAGCACACCGAGAACCGGGTAGAGGTAATAGGTTAAGAAACCGTTGTAGCGATTATTGAGACGAATATGGTTCTTCACCCAACGCATCAGATAACCCGCAATCAAACCACCTGCGATCGCCCCCAAAAAACCTGAACCGATCATGTTGGCAGCAAGACCGGCAGCGAAGCCTGGAGCCAGCGCGGGTTTATCCGCAAGCGAGTACGCGGTGTAGGCTGCCAGCACAGGCACCATCAAAATGCCGAGCATGCCGCCGCCAAGTTTGCGGTACATCCACAGCCACGAATTTTCCTGATCGAACAGATGCTGCAGTCCAAAGATCTGCGCCAGTAACACTGCGACGGCCAGCACAGTGCCCCCGGCGACAATAAGCGGCACTGCAAAGGAGATCCCGCTGAGAAGCGCCTGCTTGAGTTCCGTTTTAACGCTCTTTCTCGCCTCGGTTTCTGTTTGCACAGGGCGCGCCACCGGTGAGGGCTGTAATGCGAGCGCGCGCTCAATCAACGCCTCAGCATGTCGCAGCGGTTCCGCGACAGGCACTGATAGCGAGGGAATCCCCTGAAAACGCTCACTTTCCTTGATAGCCACCTCTGTCGCAAAAATACAGGCGCGAGCCTCCTGCAGTTGCTCAGGGGTAAGGCGTCCTTCAATGCCGTTCGCCCCCTGTTTTTCAACCACCACGTTCACGCCGAGTTTGCGCCCGGCTTTTTCAAGGTACTCAGCAGCCATGTAGGTATGCGCAATCCCGGCCGGACACGCCGTCACACAGACAACAGTGGACGCATCTTCTGACGCGATAACGTCTTCATCCTGTGGCGCATCATTTAACGCGGCAAGCAGCGCTTCTGCCGTGGTTGCCTCCATCACCCGCGCCCGGAGGGCATCATCCGCCAGGCGAGACGTCAGCTCCGTTAACACCTGAATATGCGTTGAGCCCGCCTCAGCCGGGGGAATGGCGAGCAGGACAATCAGCTCGACGTTTTCCGGGCCATCAACGCCTTCCCAGGCCAGCGGCTCCCGTAATGTTGCCACCGCAAAAGCGGCGTCTTTCACTGCGCCAGATTTGCCATGCGGTACCGCCAGGCCTTCTCCCAGCGCGGTAGGGCCAAGTGATTCCCGGTGAAAGACGTCGGTCAAAAATGTCTCGCCGTCCGCAATTTTGCCCAGTGCCACCAGCCGCTGAGTGAGCTGGCGTATTGCCTCATCACGGCTGGTATACCGCGCCAGCACGCAGACTGCGCTGGGGTGGGTCAGGGTCGTCAGGTCCATAAAGATCCTCACACTCAATGGTTATTGTTCGGGATCGAGTGTGGCAGACAAAACAATACATTTATGTGATCACTTTCACCTAAAAACATTATTTGTATTTAATTTGTATTGTTTACAAATTTTAGTCTGAGGGCATAATTCCGTTAAAAGGTATTAGGAAGGCAGATGATATGGGCAACAAACCGATGTACCGACAGATAGCCGATGCGCTTCGCGAGCAAATCAACGCCGGTGAGTTAAAACCTGGTGATGCGTTACCAACGGAATCCAGTCTGCAGGACGCCTTTAGCGTGAGTCGGGTAACGGTGAGACAGGCGCTAAAGCTGCTCACCGAAGAGCACATTATCGAGAGCATTCAGGGCAGCGGCTCCTACGTCAAAGAGGAGCGCGTTAATTACGACATTTATCAACTCACCGGCTTTTACGAAAAACTGGCGGATCGCAATGTTGATACCCATAGCGATGTCAAAACATTCGAAGTGATCAAAGCAGATGAGAAACTCGCGGAAAAGCTGAACATTCGCCCTGATGACAACGTCTGGCATATCAAACGCGTGCGTTTTATTAAGCAAAAACCTGTGAATCTGGAAGAGACGTGGATGCCGCTGGCAATGTTCGACGACCTCACCTGGGCCGTGATGGAAAACTCCAAATATCATTACATCGAACAGATTAAAAAGATGGTTATCGACCGCAGTGAGCAGGAGGTCATTCCCGTGATGCCCTCTGCCGAGGTCGTGAATGCACTGGGGATCGATGCGGCAAAACCTGTCCTCGAAAAAATCTCCCGCGGCTATCTCAGTGATGGACGCGTATTTGAATACAGCCGTAATACCTTCAAAAGTGATGACTACAAATTTACGCTAGTAGCGAAACGTAGACACTAAACGTACATGAATGACAAAAACCCGGTGCTAAACCGGGTTTTCAGGGTAATAATCGCGTTTAAAGCGTAAACGTCATACCAATGCGATAGCGCGACTCAGAGACATTATCCTCACCTTCGTAGTAGCCCTGCTGATCTAAATAGTCGTATTCAACATAGGGACTAAACCATTCGTTCCACTTATACCGCAGTGTAAATGCATTCTCAGTTGCCCAAGTTTTATTATTTTTATAGGTGTAATCCTCATTGGCATGCTTATATGCTGTGCCCTGATATAAGAAACTCCATTCGCGATTAAATTTATAACCCACAAAGATGTCGAGACGATTAACGCTGTCGCGATGTGACTCTCCCTCATCGTTAACAGTCTCATAAGTATTATAATCGTATCGGTAACGCAAACCGAGACTCCAGTCAGCTCCGGGTAGATAGTTGACCCTGATATAGGGACGAATCTGAGTGCCTTTACTGCTCCAGTGGTAAATCCCCCCGGGTTGTAGATTCCACTTATCGGCAAACCGCCAGGTATAATTAGTCTCTATCTCGTTATAGTCAGTTGTGCTGTCACCAAAAGAGTGAGCACTGTCGGACTTATCGGAACCATTTGTACCCTTTCCGTTATTTTTATTGTTTTTATTATCCATCTCCGCGCTTGCCCACCAGCCGTTAGCCCAGCTCTCACTGATCTTATACCGCGACTCATAGGAGTGGCTCCCGGTTTTATAGCCGCCCCGGAGATCAAACGTTAGCGCATGGCTCGCCAGCGGCAACCCAGCAGCGAAGAGAATCAGAAAACGTAATGGATTTTTTTGCATAACAGACCTTCATCCTTTTAAGAAAAGAAAACTCATTGCCATAAACAAATAAAATCAACAGCCATCAACCCGCAATTTTCGAGAATCATATTTATCTACAAATTAAAATCACGAACATTGTTTCACAAACAAGATCGTGATCATAAAAATTATCAAAACACAGTTTTAATAACTTAAAGTGTAAAATAAAGACCTCCCATGAATTATTCACCAAATAAATCTAAGTTTTATCGACTTATAAAACAGTTAACAAAAACAAACAGAATCCTCTTCCAACCACCCAAACCAAACAAAATGAAATATTGTTTCAAATCTGAGATCAAGATCATGAACACCTCCATCACCAGTCCATAAAATGAAATGAAACATTGTTTTATTTTAACTAAAGCTAATTATCAACGGACAAGGTGAATGTTGTGAAGATCAAAAAACTGCGCTGGTACATTATCTCACTCGTCATGTTAGGTACGATTATCAACTACTTAGCCAGGAGCACGCTCGGCGTCGCAGCACCAGAAATGATGAAAACGCTGAATCTCTCCAGCGAGCAGTACTCATGGATTGTGTCGGTCTTTCCATTCACCTATGCCATCGGCGGGATCGCCTGCGGTTTTGTGATCGATAAATTCGGCTTGCGAGTCAGTTTTGCTGTACTGGCCGCGCTGTGGTCTTTGTGCAACATGCTGACGGCATTATTTAGCACATGGTTCCCCATTGCCGCATTGCGCGGGGGCCTGGGCCTGACCGAAGCCGCCTTCAACCCTGCGGGTATGAAAGTCACCGCCGAGTGGTTTCCGGCAAAGGAGCGCGGCTTAGCCTGCGGCGTTTACAGCCTCGGTACCTCCGTCGGTGCCATGCTGGCCCCGCCACTGGTTGTCTGGGCGATTGTTAACTACAACTGGGAAATGTCTTTTGTTGTCACCGGCGCCATCGGCGTTGTTTGGGCCATTCTGTGGGCGGTGCTTTATCGCTCCCCGGAGTCGCATCCTGCGCTGCTGAAGGAAGAGCACGAAGAGGTCATGGCCGATCAAATAGAAGTGGTTAAAGAGAAAGCCTCCCTGATGTCCATGATCAAGGATAAAAGCTTGTGGGCCATCTCCTTACCGCGTTTTATGGCCGATCCGGCATGGGGGACGCTGCACTACTGGATGCCGCTCTACCTGGTGACGGTGCGCCACATGAACATGAAAGAAATCGCCATGTTTGCCTGGCTCCCCTTCCTGACCGCTGACCTGGGTTGTCTGGCTGCGGGTTACATTTCGAAGTTTCTGAATAACCGCGGCGTGCATATTGTTAACGCCAAACGCATCACTTTTACGTTTGCCGCCCTGCTGATGCTGTCGATGGCTGGCGTTGGTTTCGTCAGTAATGTCTATGTGGCCATTGCGCTGTTCTGTATTGCCGGGTTCGCCCATCAGTGTCTGTCCGTTACGGTGATCAGCATGTCATCCGACCTGTTCCCAAGACAAAAAGTCGCCACCGCGACCGGTTTCGCCGCCTTCACCGGCAGCATGGGGAACTTCCTGTTCAGTATTTTCCTTGGCGCGATGGTCGCTGTTGTGGGTTACGACATCTTCTTTATCGGTCTGGGCGTTTTCGATTTGATTGGCGCCCTGTTCCTGTGGATGCTGATTAAGCTCCCTTCTGCAAAAGTCACACCGGTAATCGCCTGAATGACGGGTATAAATGTAAGGAATATACCGATGAATTATCGCAACATTGCGTTTATCAGCGCGCTGTTCTCAACCTCCGCGTTAGCAGCGAGTGGGAATACACTGCCTCAGGGCTCGAATGACGACTGCCTGACGTACGATTGCAGGCAGATGCTTGAGATAAAAGAAAGTATTCAGCGCGGAGATCAAACCTACGCTCCCGCCTGGAAAAATCTGCTGCAGAAAGCAGACCAGGCGCTGGAACATAAACCCTGGAGTGTGACCGATAAAAAATTGTTACCGGCGTCCGGGAATAAGCATGACTATTACAGTTTTGGTCCCTACTGGTGGCCAAACCCGGATACCAAAGACCATCTTCCCTGGATTCGTAAAGACGGCCAGATAAACCCGTCATCCAAGACAGACGATACGGACAGCAAACGCCTGGTGCAGTTCTCTGACGACGTCCGAGCGCTCTCACTGGCCGCATTTTATAGCGCAGACGCCCGCTATGCGCAAAAAGCAGAAATCATGCTGGACACCTGGTTTCTGAACAAGCAAACCCGAATGAATCCTGATCTCAGTTACGCCCAGGCAATTCCGGGCATAGTAAATGGCCGGGGGATTGGCATTATTGATACGCGCGTATTGATCGACGTCGCTGACAGCATCATCCTGCTGCAACATGCGGGCTTCCTCTCGGATAAAGAGGTTCAGGGTTACAAAAGCTGGTATTCG
This sequence comes from Enterobacter sp. E1, assembly GCF_016809815.1. NCBI lineage: Bacteria > Pseudomonadati > Pseudomonadota > Gammaproteobacteria > Enterobacterales > Enterobacteriaceae > Enterobacter > Enterobacter sp. E1. The sequence continues at coordinate 813,649 of NZ_JAFBJM010000001.1, forward strand.
GACTATGCCACATGGCTGTTATCCAGCGCTAACGGCCAGGAAGAGGGAAACTGGTATAACAATCACGGCGCCTGGTATGACGCGCAGGTTACCGCCTTTTCGTTGTTCTCCGGTGACGTCAAACAGGCTCGTCGGCAAATCGATATTTTCAAAAATCGCCACCTTGCTGCTCAGGTGAACGTCAAAGGCGAACTACCGGCCGAGCTTGAACGAACTCGCTCCTTCCATTACACCAATTTTGCTCTGGCAGCCTACGCCAGAATGGGGCGCTACGGTGAAATAACCGGTGATGATGTCTGGAATTATGCACTGGATGGGCGAACCATGAAAAAAGCCTTTTCCTTCGTCAGCCAGCAAACCGGCAAAGACGCCAGCGACTGGCCGTATCAGGAAATAAAATACAACCCTGAAGAGGCTACTGGTCCGTTACTCGCCGCAGCGAGAGTCTGGAAAGACAATGACTTCAGCAAAAATGCCGCGCTATTGACGCAGGCAAATGACACCGATATCAACATCCTGACCCCGGGCTCTGTATTGGTGAAGTAAGCGCCACGTCAACGCATACAGGTAGATAATGAAACAGTTTACAGAAGCACAGATTGCCGCTGCAAAAGCCCGGGTAACGCCGGAGATCCTTCGCCGCCTGGAGGAAAACAACCGCGACGTCCTTAACCACGACACGCTGGTTCCGCAAACGGGCTGCGCCACGTGGAACCACTATTTTTACTGCCCGGAACACAGCGTGCGGCTGTTCTGGGACCGGAAATCGCCCAATAAGCACCGTTGCCCGGTTGATGGAGCCGTCTTTACCGGTGAACCTTACTATGGTGCCTGGTGGCGCTGGCTTAACGGGCTCAATGCTAAAGCGTGCTATGAGCTGGGCATCCTCTGGCTGCTAACGGACGATAATAAATACCTCAATAAAATTACCGATATCCTGATGCAGTACGCAAAATACTACCCTGACTACGAAGAACACGGCGGTATTCCTTATAACGGTCCCGGTAAAGCCAACGCGCAGACGCTGTGTGAAGCCAACTGTCATGCCGATTTTGCCCGTGGATTCGATATCGTCAGCGCCGCGCTGACGACAGAACAGTATGAGTATATTTCCCGACGCCTGCTGCGCAGCGGAGCCGATTTTCTGATGCAGCACCGTAGCAATCAAATCCACAACCACGAGGTGAAGATCAGCGCGACCATCGGCATTATCGGCGCGATTCTCGACGACGATCGCTATCTGACGTTTGCCGTTAACAGCCCTTACGGCCTGCGGTATCAGCTGGAACATGCCCTGCTGCCCGGCGGCTTATGGTTCGAAGGTTCGCTGCATTACCACTATTACGCGCTTGAGGCGTTCATGGGCTTTGAGAAATTCGCCCAACATGGTCCGTTCAGCCTGCTGGATAAGCCCTGGTATACGAACATGCTGTCGCTGCCATTGACGCTGCTGATGCCGAATATGACCCTGCCTAAAGTAAACGACTGCGTGAACGGCCAGGAGAGACTCGGCCACGCCGATATCTATGAATTTGCGTTCAACTATTATGGCAACCCGCAATATGGCGAGCTGTTAGCCTGGCTATACACCGCTGGACCGCGCGACAACATTGATGCCCTTTTCTATGGGCAACCGCTGCCGGCGCAGGCGTTAAGCGCCCCGGAGGGTAATGAGCATAATCCTGACGCCGGATTTACGATAATCCGCAACGCGCCAGGCCGCGCCGTATGCATTAAACATGGCCCCTATGGCGGCGAGCACGATCACTACGACAGACTCAACCTTATCGTCTTCAATAACTACAGCGCGCTGTTCCCCGATCTGGGCACAACCGGCTATGGCGCACCGCTGCACTATGGCTACTACAAAAATACGTTTTCGCACAATACGCTGTGCGTCAACGGACTCAACCAGCCCCCTGCACTACCCAGGGTTCTCGATTACCAGCAGCAGGAGGGAGAATCGCGGCTGATCGCCGAAGTGGACTGGTGCAGCGCCGCTGTGTTACCCGACAGCAAAACTCGCGTGGAGTGGGATGATGAGTCCTACCGGGATATCGTTTTTCGCCGTAGCATCGTCGTGACGGAAAACCTGCTGATTGATAAATGGGACGTCGATAATCCTCACTACCAGTGCGTCGATGCGGTTTACCACATCAACGCCTCAGCAACACCGACGGCGCCACAGAATGGCGTCCGGATCTGCTACCCCTACGTTAAGCAGGCAACTGAACAGCCGCTGAAGGGTAAAATGGAGGTTCACTACCAGGCCGACGCCCCGGTATCTGTCACCTGCTTTTCGACCAACAATACGGCGTTAATCAAAGCTCAGGGACCGAATAACCCTTCGACATCAACGATCGACTACCTGCTATTACGCAGCCGAGATAAGCGCATTTCCTTCGTGTTTGTCACAGATTTCACGGGCACCGGGAAAGTCGATATCGTGAAGAGCGACGATACAATAACCGTGATTGACATGACGTTAAACCGCACATACCGCCTCTGACAGCGCGGTCAGAAGTCACTCATTCACTATACAACTGAGGTAATACGATGTTTGTTTTTCACAATCAGACCCAGCTGGAAGAGGCTGGGAATGGCGTAACCCGCCGGATCCTCGCCCATGCCGGTAATATGATGGCGGTTGAAGTACATTTCGCGCAGGGTGCCATCGGCCCCATGCACAGCCATCCCCACGAGCAGTTGACGTATGTTCTCTCCGGTGAGTTTGAATTTACCATTGGCGACGAAACGCATACCGTCAGAGCAGGCGATACGCTGTACAAACAACCCAATGTTATGCACGGCTGCGTCTGTCACAAGGCGGGAACCCTGCTGGATACCTTTACGCCGATACGTGAGGATTTTCTGCAATAAAAAAAGGCCGCTTTACAGCGGCCAACCATGTCGAAACGGACATTTTTTTATTTCAACGCTCTCCTTGCAGAGAGCAGAGAGGATTTACTTAATGATGGATTTCAGTGCTTCGCCGATATCCGCCAGGCTGCGAACGGTTTTCACGCCTGCGGCTTCCAGCGCTGCGAATTTCTCATCAGCCGTACCTTTACCACCCGCGATAATCGCACCTGCGTGACCCATACGCTTGCCTTTCGGCGCAGTCACACCCGCGATGTAACCGACAACTGGCTTGGTCACGTGTTCTTTGATGTAAGCAGCCGCTTCTTCTTCAGCGCTACCACCGATCTCACCGATCATCACGATCGCTTCGGTCTGTGGATCTTCCTGGAACAGCTTCAGGATGTCGATGAAGTTAGAGCCCGGGATCGGGTCACCGCCGATGCCCACACAGGTGGACTGGCCGAAGCCGTAATCGGTGGTCTGTTTGACCGCTTCATAGGTCAGCGTACCGGAGCGGGAAACGATACCCACTTTGCCCGGCTTGTGAATGTGGCCCGGCATGATACCGATTTTGCATTCGCCTGGAGTGATAACGCCTGGGCAGTTCGGGCCGATCATACGCACGCCAGCTTCATCCAGCTTCACCTTCACGGTCAGCATATCCAGCGTCGGGATGCCTTCAGTGATGGTGATGATCAGTTTAATACCTGCATCGATCGCTTCCAGAATGGAGTCTTTGCAGAACGGTGCCGGAACGTAGATCACGGTCGCGGTTGCGCCAGTGGCTTCTACGGCTTCACGCACGGTGTTAAACACCGGCAGACCCAGGTGCGTAGTACCGCCTTTACCTGGCGTTACGCCGCCAACCATTTGCGTACCGTAGGCAATCGCCTGTTCGGAGTGGAAAGTCCCCTGGCTACCGGTGAAGCCCTGGCAGATAACCTTGGTATCTTTATTAATTAAAACGGACATTATTTCCCCTCCACTGCGGCAACAACCTGCTGAGCTGCATCCGTCAGACTTTTCGCTGCAATAATATTCAGGCCGCTGTCAGCCAGTTTTTTCGCGCCGAGTTCAGCGTTGTTACCTTCCAGACGCACAACTACCGGAACGTTAACACCCACTTCTTCCACTGCACCGATGATACCGTCGGCGATCAGGTCACAACGCACGATACCGCCGAAGATGTTAACCAGAACGGCCTTCACGTTGTCGTCAGACAGGATGATTTTGAACGCTTCGGTTACGCGCTCTTTGGTTGCGCCACCGCCTACGTCGAGGAAGTTTGCTGGCTCACCGCCGTGCAGCTTAACGATGTCCATGGTGCCCATAGCCAGGCCCGCACCGTTAACCATGCAGCCGATGTTGCCATCCAGCGCCACGTAGTTCAGTTCCCACTGTGCAGCCTGCGCTTCACGCGGGTCTTCCTGAGACTGGTCACGCATTTCGCGCAGATCCGGCTGGCGGAACAGTGCGTTGCCGTCAGCGCCCAGTTTACCGTCGAGACAGATCAGATCGCCCTGAGTGGTGATCACCAGCGGGTTGATCTCGATCAGCGCCAGGTCGCGCTCCAGGAAGATGGTCGCCAGACCCATGAAGATCTTGGTGAACTGTTGAACCAGTTTACCTTCCAGACCCAGTTTGAACGCCAGCTCACGACCCTGGTAAGGCATTGGACCTGCCAGCGGATCGATAGCCACTTTGTGGATCAGATGAGGGGTTTCTTCTGCCACTTTTTCGATTTCCACGCCGCCTTCGGTAGACGCCATGAACACCACGCGACGGGAACTACGGTCAACAACCGCACCCAGGTACAGTTCTTTCGCGATATCGGTCGCGGCTTCTACCAGGATCTGGTTAACCGGCTGGCCGTTCGCATCTGTCTGGTAGGTCACCAGACGCTTGCCGAGCCAATGTTCAGCAAACGCGCGAATCTCTTCTTTGCTCTTAACAACCTTCACACCGCCCGCTTTACCACGGCCACCAGCGTGAACCTGACACTTAACTACCCAAGGGCCGGAACCGATTTTAGATGCGGCTTCTTCTGCTTCACGCGGGGTAGTACAGGCATAACCCACCGGAGCCGGTAAGCCATACCGGGCAAACAGCTGTTTGGCCTGATATTCATGTAAGTTCATGTGTTCTATCCATCCTTCAGGTAATCGTTAGGTCGTGCTTTTATAGGCCCGGCAGCTATATGCCGCCGGGCAAGACTGCAAACTAGACGTCGAGCAGCAGACGCGTTGGATCTTCCAGCAGCTCTTTAATCGCCACCAGGAAGCCCACGGACTCGCGGCCATCGATCAGACGGTGATCGTAAGACAGTGCCAGGTACATCATCGGCAGGATCTCAACTTTACCGTCTACCGCCATAGGACGATCTTTAATGGCATGCATACCCAGGATCGCGCTCTGCGGCGGGTTAATGATTGGGGTAGACATCAGCGAACCGAATACGCCGCCGTTGGTAATGGTGAAGTTACCGCCGGTCAGGTCATCTACGGTCAGCTTGCCGTCGCGGCCTTTCACAGCCAGCTCTTTAATATTTTTCTCGATATCAGCCATACCCAGGGTATCCACGTCACGCAGTACTGGGGTCACCAGGCCACGCGGAGTAGATACCGCCATGCTGACGTCGAAGTAGTTGTGGTAAACCACGTCATCACCGTCGATGGACGCGTTCACTTCCGGGTAGCGTTTCAGCGCTTCAACCACCGCTTTCACGTAGAAGGACATAAAGCCCAGACGGATACCGTGACGTTTTTCAAACGCGTCACCGTACTGCTTACGCAGGTCCATGATTGGCTTCATGTTCACTTCGTTGAAGGTGGTCAGCATCGCGGTGGAGTTTTTCGCTTCCAGCAGACGCTCAGCCACACGCTTACGCAGGCGAGTCATTGGCACACGTTTTTCGCTGCGGGCACCCAGAGCAGGCTGTGCTGCTGGTGCCGCCGCAGGGGCTTTCGCTTCTGCTTTCGCAGGCGCTTTCGCCAGGTGCTTCTCGATATCTTCACGGGTCAGACGACCACCCACACCGGTGCCTTTAATAGCAGCCGCATCCAGGTTGTGCTCAGCCAGCAGGCGACGGATCGCCGGGCTGAGCGCATCGTTGGTCTGCTCTTCCAGAGAAGCCTGCTGGCGTTGAGCCGGCGTAGAGGCTTTCTCTTCAGATTTCGCACTGGACTCTTTGCCCGCGCTGTTGCCTTCGCGCAGGCGACCCAGGATCTGACGAGAGGTTACGGTTGTGCCTTCATCTTCCAGCACAGCATCCAGAACACCATCCGCCGAAGCCGGTACTTCCAGTACCACTTTGTCAGTTTCGATTTCTACCAGCACTTCATCGCGCTTAACGGCATCGCCTGGTTTTTTGTGCCAGGTAGCGACGGTCGCATCTGCTACAGATTCAGGCAGGTCGGGAACAAGAATATCTACGCTACTCATTATGTATCCTTTAATTAATCGACGTTCAGCGCGTCATTGACCAGATCTTGTTGCTGCTTCTGGTGAACGGACATATACCCTACCGCCGGTGAGGCGGAGGCCGGGCGACCTGCATAACGCAGGGCTGACCCAAATGGAATCACTTCACGGAAATGATGCTGGCTGCAGTACCATGCGCCCTGGTTGAGCGGCTCTTCCTGGCACCAGACAAAATCATGTACGTGAGCGTAAGGTTTCAGCGCTTCCTGCACCGCCTGGTGCGGGAACGGATAAAGCTGTTCGATACGCACGATGGCGACATCTTTCTGATCGTTCTTACGGCGCTGTTCCAGCAGGTCGTAATAAACCTTACCAGAACACATCACCACACGCTTCACAGCCTGCGGATCCAGTTCATCAATCTCACCGATGGCTGGCAGGAAGGTGCCATTCGCCAGTTCATCCAGGCTGGACACGGCCAGCGGATGACGCAGCAGGGATTTCGGCGACATCACCACCAGCGGACGGCGCATACCGCGCAGCGCCTGACGACGCAGCATGTGGTACACCTGAGCCGGGGTGGACGGCACGCAGACCTGCATATTCTGCTCAGCGCAGAGCTGCAGATAACGTTCCAGACGCGCGGAGGAGTGCTCCGGACCCTGGCCTTCATAGCCGTGCGGCAGCAGCATCACCAGGCCACACATACGGCCCCATTTCTGCTCGCCGGAGGAGATGAACTGGTCGATCACAACCTGCGCACCGTTGGCGAAGTCACCGAACTGCGCTTCCCAGATAGTCAGGGTGCGAGGTTCTGCGGTGGCGTAACCGTATTCGAATGCCAGCACCGCTTCTTCAGACAGCACGGAGTCCCAGACCTTGAACTGGCCCTGACCGTTGTGCACGTGCTGCAGCGGAGTGTAGGTTGAACCGTTGGACTGGTTGTGAACAACCGCGTGACGGTGGAAGAAGGTGCCACGGCCCGCATCTTCACCGGACAGACGAACAGGAATACCCTCGTCAACCAGCGTTGCGTAAGCCAGGGTTTCCGCGCCGCCCCAGTCAAACAGCTTCTCGCCTGCCGCCATGGACTGACGGTCAGCGTAGATTTTCTGCACGCGAGACTGCATCTCAATGGCGTCAGGCACAGTGCTGATGCGTTTAGCCAGCTCCTGCAGGCGCTTCATTTCGACCTTGTTCGGGTAGCTCTCATCCCACTCGTGGTTGAGGTACGGCGACCAGGTAAAGGAGTGCATGTTCATTGGGCGCAGCTCTTTCACCACGCATTCACCCGCATCCAGCGCGTCGCGGTAGAGGTTGACCATTTCGGTCGCATCTTCCAGCGTCGCCACTTTGTCGCTCTCCAGCTTGTCAGCATAGATTTTGCGCGGGGTCGGGTGTTTTTTGATTTTCTGGTACATCAGCGGCTGGGTTGCACTTGGCTCATCCGCTTCGTTGTGGCCGTGACGACGGTAGCAGAAGAGGTCAATGAACACATCGCGCTTGAAGGTGTTACGGAAGTCCAGCGCCAGACGGGTAACAAAAGCAACGGCTTCCGGGTCATCCGCGTTAACGTGGAAGATCGGTGCCTGTACCATTTTACCGATGTCGGTGCAGTACGGGGTAGAACGTGCATCCAGCGGGTTAGAGGTGGTGAAGCCCACCTGGTTGTTAATCACGATGCGAACGGTACCGCCCACTTCGTAACCACGCGCTTTCGACATGTTCAGGGTTTCCTGAACCACGCCCTGCCCTGTTACCGCCGCATCACCGTGGATGGTGATTGGCAGTACTTTATTGCTGCTCGGCTCGTCCAGACGATCCAGACGCGCACGCACGGAACCGATAACCACCGGGCTAACGATTTCAAGGTGTGACGGGTTAAACGCCAGCGCCAGGTGAACCAGACCGCCCTCGGTTTCGATATCAGACGAGAAGCCCATGTGGTACTTCACGTCGCCGGTGCCGAGGTGTTCTTTATGTTTGCCCGCAAATTCGTCGAACAGGTCCTGCGGTTTTTTACCCAGCACGTTGACCAGTACGTTCAGACGACCACGGTGCGCCATACCCAGCACCACTTCACGGGTACCGCTCTTGCCGGCGTGACGAATCAGCTCTTTCAGCATCGGCACCAGCGCATCACCGCCTTCCAGCGAGAAGCGTTTTGCGCCCGGGAATTTCGCGCCCAGATAGCGCTCAAGACCCTCGGCAGCGGTCAGTTCGTTCAGGAAGCGTTTTTTCTCGTCAGCCGAGAAGGTCGCATGGCCCGCTACGGATTCGATGCGCTGCTGGATCCAGCGTTTCTCTTCGGTAGAGGTAATGTGCATGTATTCCGCGCCGATGGAGCCGCAGTAGGTTTGCTTGAGCGCGTCAATCAGATCGCCCAGCTTCATCGTGTCTTTGCCGATGGCAAAGGAACCTACGTTAAAGCTTTCCTGGAAATCGGCCTCGGTCAGATCGTGATACGCCGGATCGAGATCCGCCACACGGTCTTGCTGCCACAGTCCCAGCGGATCGAGATTCGCATGCTGGTGACCACGGAAGCGATAAGCGTTGATAAGCTGCAGGACTTTAACCTGCTTCGCATTGGTGTCAGGGTCGGAAATCGCAGAAGAGTAACGTGAGGCATCCTTCGCCAGACGACGGAAATAATCACGTGTTTTGGAATGGAATTGATCCGGTTTGACTCCCGTGCCAGGCAACTGCTGGAACATGGAACGCCAGTTTGCGTCCACTGAGTCAGGATCGGTTAAGAAGTCTTCATAGAGCTGTTCTATCCAGCTCTGGTTGGCACCAGAGAGGTAAGAAGAGTCCAGCCAGGCTTTCATTGCGCCGTTCTGCATCGTGATCCCTTAAGCATTTTTATGCTTACTTTCGCCGTAGAAACTACCACGCACACCACGTGTACGTGCCGGGGTTCACCTGCGAGCTCTTTTCATTTGGCCCGCGAAGGAACCTTTAGAAACTGTCTGGACTTCAGGGTAGTACAGGGCAGTTTTTAAAGGTTTCTGCAATCTGTTCCCTCTCCCTGCGGGAGAGGGTCAGGGTGAGGGGAACAGCGCTCCCCTCTCACTACTTACGCACTGCGCTGCAACAACATCGACTTAATATGGCCGATGGCGCGCGTCGGGTTCAGCCCCTTCGGACACACACTGACGCAGTTCATGATGCTATGGCAGCGGAATACGCTGAAAGCGTCACTCAGTCCTTCCAGACGGCTATCGGTTTCGGTGTCGCGGCTATCGATCAGGAAGCGATAGGCAGCCAGCAGACCCGCCGGGCCGATAAACTTGTCCGGGTTCCACCAGAACGATGGGCAGGACGTCGAACAACATGCACAGAGAATACACTCGTACAGCCCATCGAGTTTTTCACGCTGCTCAGGAGACTGTAAGTGCTCGCGAGCGGGCGGATTTTGCCCATTATTCAACAAGTAAGGCTTAATCTTCTCATATTGTGCATAGAATTGCCCCATGTCCACCACCAAATCACGCACGACCGGCAGGCCAGGCAGAGGACGGATAACAATTTTCTGACCTGGACGCTGCAACGCGGAAATTGGCGTGATGCAGGCCAGGCCATTTTTGCCGTTCATGTTCACGCCGTCAGAGCCACACACCCCTTCACGGCAGGAACGACGAAACGACAGCGTCGGATCTTTTTCTTTCAGCTGGATTAAGGCATCCAGCAGCATCATGTCACGACCTTCTTCCGCTTCCAGGGTGTAATCCTGCATACGCGGAGCATCATCAACATCCGGGTTATAACGATAAACTGAGAATTCGAGTTTCATTATCCTGTCTCCGCATTAGTAAGTACGAATCTTCGGCGGGAACGCCGGACGCAGTTTCGGTTCCATGTTCACCTGACGGCGCGTCATGGTTTCCGATTCTGGCAGATACAGGGAATGGCACAGCCAGTTTTCATCGTCACGCTCCGGGAAGTCGAAGCGGCTATGCGCGCCACGGCTTTCGGTACGGAAGTTTGCCGACATCGCGGTGGCAAATGCAGTTTCCATCAGGTTATCCAGCTCCAGGCACTCAACGCGCTGGGTGTTGAACTCGCTGGAAGTGTCGTCCAGACGGGCATTTTTCAGACGCTCGCGGATCGCTTTCAGCTGCTCAAGACCTTTGGCCATCGCGTCACCTTCACGGAATACCGAGAAGTTGTGCTGCATACATTCCTGAAGCGCTTTACGGATTTCCACCGGATCTTCGCCGTTACGGTTGCCGTTCCAGCGGTTGAGGCGCTCAAGAGAGGCACCAATTTCGTCGTCGGTCGCGTCACGCAGGTCGCCCTGCTCGGCAATGGATTCCTGCAGATGCAGACCCACCGCACGACCAAACACCACCAGGTCCAGCAGGGAGTTGCCGCCCAGACGGTTGGCACCGTGTACGGATACGCAGGCGATTTCACCTACTGCGAACAGGCCAGGGATGACCACGTCTTCGCCCTGCTCGTTCACGGTCAGCGCCTGACCGGTCACTTTGGTCGGAATACCGCCCATCATATAGTGGCAGGTTGGGATTACCGGAATTGGCTCTTTTACAGGGTCAACGTGAGCGAAGGTACGGGACAGTTCCAGGATGCCTGGCAGACGGGACTCCAGTACTTCTTTACCCAGATGGTCGAGTTTCAGCTTGGCGTGCGGACCCCATGGGCCGTCGCAGCCGCGGCCTTCACGGATTTCGATCATGATGGAGCGCGCCACCACGTCACGACCCGCCAGGTCTTTCGCATTCGGGGCGTAACGCTCCATGAAGCGCTCGCCGTGTTTATTCAGCAGATAACCACCTTCACCGCGGCAGCCTTCTGTTACCAGAACGCCCGCACCAGCGATACCGGTTGGGTGGAACTGCCACATCTCCATATCCTGCACCGGCACGCCCGCGCGGATAGCCATACCGACGCCGTCACCGGTGTTGATGTGGGCGTTAGTGGTGGACTGATAGATACGGCCTGCACCGCCGGTTGCCAGCACGGTTGCACGTGCTTTGAAGTAGACCACTTCACCGGTTTCGATGCACAGCGCGGTACAACCCACAATTGCGCCATCGGCGTTTTTCACCAGATCCAGCGCGTACCACTCGGAGAAGATGGTGGTATGGTTTTTCAGGTTCTGCTGGTACAGGGTGTGCAGCAGCGCGTGGCCGGTACGGTCAGCCGCCGCCGCAGTACGTGCCGCCTGCTCGCCGCCGAAGTTTTTCGACTGGCCGCCAAACGGACGCTGATAGATGGTGCCATTTTCCAGACGGGAGAACGGCAGACCCATATGGTCCAGCTCCAGAATCGCTTCCGGGCCAGTCTTACACATATATTCGATGGCATCCTGGTCGCCGATGTAGTCGGAACCTTTTACCGTGTCGTACATGTGCCATTCCCAGTTATCTTCATGGGAGTTACCCAGCGCAACGGTGATACCGCCCTGCGCAGACACAGTGTGGGAACGGGTTGGGAATACTTTTGAGAGCAGCGCACAGGTCTGGCCGCTCTGGGAAATTTGCAGTGCGGCACGCATACCTGCGCCACCCGCACCAATCACGACAGCATCAAATTCTCTGACTGGCAGTTTCATTACACACCCCACACCACAACGAATCCATAAATAACGTAAACCACCAGAGCAACGACGATAGCCAGCTGCAGAGGAAGGCGAATAGCCAGTGGTTTAACGTAATCGGTCAACACCTGCCACATGCCGATCCAGGCATGAATAAGGATGGAGAACAGCGCCAGCAGGGTGAACACTTTGGTGAAGGCAGATCCGAAGAACCCACTCCAGATTTCCCACGTCAGCGTGCCGCTGGTCGCGAAGAAACCGATCATATAGATAATGTAAAGGGTGAGAACGATAGCGGTAGCACGGACCAGAATGAAGTCATGTACGCCGTTGCGTCCTAATGCGGAGGCGTTGCTTACCATACGAGAACTCCTGCGAGAAGTGAAAGCACGACTGTAATCACAAATGAAATGTTAGCGGAGCGTTTCCCGGCTTCGAAGGTTTCTTCCAGGTAGCCAAAGTCCATCAGCATATGGCGAACACCCACCACAACGTGGTACGCCAGCGCGGTCAGAATGCCCCACATGATAAATTTCACGAAGAAGCTGTTCATGATGGCAGAGGCCTGGAGGAATCCTTCAGGAGAAGAGAGGCTGGTGCCCAGTAACCACAGCAGAATACCGACCGCCACAAACGTAATCACACCAGAAACGCGGTGCAAAATGGACGCTATTGCTGTTACAGGGAACCGGATCGTTTTGAGGTCCAGATTGACAGGTCTTTGTTTTTTCACATTTCTTATCATGAATAACGCCCACATGCTGTTCTTATTGTTTCCTTCCTCCGGACTGCGATGCGGGTCAAGCAGCGTTCCTTTTCTATAACTGCGCGTCATGCAAAACATTGCTTCCAGATGCTTAAACGACACGTTACAACGCTGGGTGGCTCGGGATTGCAGGGTGTTCCGGAGACCTGGCGGCAGTATAGGCCGTTCACAAAATCATTACAATTAACCTACATACAGTTTGTCGGGTTTTCTCTGGAACAGTGATCAGGGTCACGATAACAACATCTTTTTAAATTTTAATCATCTGATTTGACAAATGTTAAACAATATTGTTACAAACGTCAGCAGAAAAGGCATATAATGCGCAAAAGTTATGAGGTCTCTCTTTCACCTGACAAATAGTTATGTAACAGTGTGATGGTATTGACCGAAGTTATCAGGACAGTTATTAGTGATATACAGGTTTGAATAATTCGGACTGCAAAAACGCTGATTTGCTGTTGTTTCACTGATATTTCATTCGTTTACCTGCAAGGCGCCATAGCTCTGTACCCTGGTTTGTCCTCGTGAGCTGAGCGGTAAGCCAAATAACAATCTGGTAACGGTGATTAACAGCTGAAAGCAAATCCGGTAAAGCGCAGTCTTAAGCATAAGGCGCTAAGGAGACCGTAAATGGCTGATACGAAGGCAACGCTCACCCTAAATGGTGACACTGCTATTGAACTGGATGTGCTAAAAGGCACGCTCGGTCAGGATGTTATTGATATCCGTACGCTGGGTTCTAAAGGAGTTTTCACCTTTGACCCTGGATTCACCTCTACCGCATCTTGCGAATCCAAAATCACCTACATTGACGGTGATGAAGGTATCCTGCTCCATCGCGGCTTCCCCATCGATCAATTAGCCACTGAATCCAACTACCTGGAAGTGTGCTACATCCTGCTGAACGGCGAAAAACCGACGCAGGCACAATACGATGAATTCAAAACCACCGTGACCCGTCACACCATGATCCATGAGCAGATTACTCGTCTGTTCCATGCTTTCCGTCGTGACTCTCACCCGATGGCGGTGATGTGCGGGATTACCGGTGCGCTGGCGGCGTTCTACCACGATTCTCTGGACGTGAATAACCCACGCCACCGTGATATCGCGGCGTTCCGTCTGCTGTCCAAAATGCCAACCATGGCAGCGATGTGCTACAAATACTCCATCGGTCAGCCGTTTGTGTATCCACGTAACGACCTCTCCTATGCCGGCAACTTCCTGCGCATGATGTTCTCCACGCCGTGCGAAGAGTACGAAGTGAACCCGGTTCTGGAACGCGCAATGGACCGTATTCTGATCCTGCACGCTGACCACGAACAGAACGCCTCTACCTCCACCGTACGTACCGCAGGCTCTTCAGGCGCGAACCCGTTCGCCTGTATCGCTGCGGGCATTGCCTCCCTGTGGGGACCGGCGCACGGCGGCGCGAACGAAGCAGCACTGAAGATGCTGGAAGAAATCAGCTCTGTTGAACACATTCCTGAGTTCGTGCGTCGCGCGAAAGACAAGAATGATTCCTTCCGCCTGATGGGCTTTGGTCACCGTGTTTACAAAAACTACGACCCACGCGCCACCGTGATGCGTGAGACCTGCCACGAAGTGCTGAAAGAGCTGGGCACCAAAGATGATCTGCTGGAAGTGGCGATGGAGCTGGAACACATCGCGCTGAACGACCCGTACTTCATCGAGAAGAAACTCTACCCGAACGTCGATTTCTACTCTGGCATTATTTTGAAAGCGATGGGCATTCCGTCTTCCATGTTCACCGTAATCTTCGCTATGGCACGTACCGTAGGCTGGATTGCGCACTGGAACGAAATGCACAGCGAAGGCATGAAAATCGCCCGTCCTCGTCAGCTGTATACCGGCTACGAGCAGCGTGATTTTAAGTCTGATCTGAAGCGCTAAAAGACGCTGGGTGTGGCCTGATGCCCTCACCTCGGCCCTCTCCCTGTGGAGAGGGTGAAAACCTTAAAAACGGTAACCCCTGGGTTACCGTTTTACTTTTATTTCTGGCAGTGCGGGCACCAGTAAAAAGGTCTTGAAGAAAGCATCATCCTGTCGATAATCCCGCCGCACCGCTCGCACTTTTTCCCCGCCCGGTGAAACACCTTGAACCGGAACAACGCCCCGTGATGCTTATTGTCATCCACCACGCCGCGCGTGTTGTACGACAGCCGCGGGATGTCCAGCAGCGCGTGGGACAGCGCCTCCAGCCGTTCATCGCTCAGCTGAGAGGCTTTATGCTGCGGCGCCAGCCCGACTTCCCAGAGGATTTCCACCCGCAGGTAGTTGCCAAGCCCGGCCAGAAACGCCTGGTCAAGGAACAGGCCAGAAAACTGCCGGTTACGGAATTTGGGCGATAACAGTCGGGCCTTCACATCGCTCGCCGTCAGACGCATATCCAGTACGTCCGGTCCCACTCGCTGTAGAAACGGGTGTGCGAGCAGTTGCTCCGGCGTTAACATTTCGATATCAGAGGCGCTATAGAGCAGGATCGCCTTATCGGCAGTTTGCAACCTGACGCGCAGCACGCGGGTAGTCTGCGGCTGTTCACCCGCCTCCACCACTCGCCAGACGCCGTAAAGCTGGTTATGGCTATATAACGTCAGGTTATGGGAAAAATGCGTGAGCAACGCTTTGCCGCGCGTTTCAATATGGGTTACCGTCTGCCCCACCAGCTGTGATTCAAACGGTTTCAGTTGAGGAAAAGCAAACCAGACCTCCGTCAGGGGTTTGCCCTTTATCGCCGCCTCGAGGCTATCCGCCGCGCGGCGGATCTCCGGGCCTTCTGGCATTTTTCTGTCCTTTCATGATTAGTCTGCGCTGACAAGGATGCCCTCCTCAGAGAACGCTACCCGCAAGCGGCGCGCGAACTGGAGCGCATGCTCGCCATCACCATGTAAACATACCGTATCAGCCTGAACGTGCGCCGATGTGCCATCCACGGCGGTGACCCGCCCGGCGCGCACCATCTCCAGCGTCTGGGCCAATGCTTTACCTTCGTCCGTTATCAGCGCACCGGCTTGCGTACGCGGTACAAGACTGCCGTCGGGTTGATAACCCCGGTCGGCAAAGACCTCCTGCCGCGTGGTTAACCCCAGACACTTGCCGGCGCGAATAAGCTCGCTACCCGCCAGTCCCACCAGAATAAGCTGTGAATTGCAGTCTCTTACCGCACGGGCAATTGCATCTGCCAGCGCCGGATCTTGTGCCGCCTGGTTATAGAGCATGCCGTGCGGCTTCACGTGGCGCAGCGCGCCCTTCTCGGCGCGAACCATCGCCTCCAGCGCGCCAATCTGGTAGAGCACCTGAGCGTAGACCGTCTCAGGTGGCAGGCTCATCGCGGTGCGACCAAAGTTCTCCCGGTCAGGGAAGCTCGGGTGAGCGCCAATCGCCACGCCATTTTTGATGGCTCGACGCACGCTTGCGAGCATGGTTTGCGCATCGCCCGCATGAAAGCCGCAGGCGATATTGACCGAAGAGACCAGTGTCATCAGCTCCGCGTCGGCACTCCCGCCCTCGCCCAGATCGGCGTTTAAATCAATCTTTGCCATCAAGCCCCCACGCCAGTTGTTCCAGATAACGCTGCTGATCCTGACGCGCTTTTAGCGCTTCCTCCAGCGAACATTGCACAAAATGAATCGGCTGCCCGAGAGGGATTTGTGCCAGATGGTAGCGATCGGCTTCAATAATGCAGGCAATTCGCGGGTATCCCCCCGTCGTCTGCGCATCGTTCATCAGTACTATGGGTTGACCGTTACCCGGTACCTGAATGACACCGGGCAATAAACCGTGGGAAAGCAATTCCCGGTCGGTGGTACGGGTCAGTGGTTGCCCCTGAAGACGATAGCCCATGCGGTTACTTTGCGGACTTATTTTCCACGGTGAACGCCAGAAAGACTCCTGAGAAACCTCATCAAACTCCTGATATTCCGGTCCGGGCAACGCGCGGATTTGATTTCCCCACAACAGCTGTTTTACGCCCAGCGTCGTAGAGAAATGGCGGGCTGAAGGTTTAATCGCAAGACGATCTCCGTCGCGCAACAAACGTCCTTCGTGACCACCGATACCCGCTTTTTGATCGGTACTGGAAGACCCCATGACCTCCGGTACATCAATGCCGCCCGCGACCGCAAGATAGCTCCGGACGCCGTGCAGAGGTCGTTTAAGCGTCAAACGCTGCCCGGCTTTCGCCCGCAGTCTCCAGCCCGTCCAGACGGCTTTGCCATCCAGCGTGGCGTCACACCCCGCTCCGGTTAAGGCAAACCATGTCTCCTGAGCAAACTCAATGACACATTGACCGAGCGTAATTTCAAGCGCAGCCGTATTGCCGGGGTTGCCCACCAGCACGTTAGCAATCTCCAGTGCAGGCCTGTCCAGCGCACCACAATAGCTGACGCCAGACTGGCGCAAACCAAAGCGGCCTGCATCCTGAACGGAGGTGTAAAGCCCGGCGCGAATAAGCGTTAACATACCCCCTCCTTCTGCGGGATAAAGCGAAGGGTATCGCCTGGACGCAAGAGAACCGGCGATTCCTGCCCGGGTTCAAATAACGGCGTGGACGTGTGTCCAATAAGCTGCCAGCCACCCGGTGATGCCAGTGGATAAATGCCGGTCTGCTCACCGCCAATCGCCACAGTACCTGCTGGCACACTCAGGCGAGGCTCGGCGCGACGCGGCGTATACAGCCTTGAAGAGAGTCCTCCCAGATACGGAAAGCCCGGTTGAAATCCTAAAAACCAGACAACGTAATCAACGGAGGCGTGCAGCTCAACGACCTGCTTTTCCGTTAAGCCGCAGTGTTCAGCCACCACAGAGAGATCGGGCCCCTTCGCACCACCATAAACGACCGGGATCTCAATCGTTCTGGAGTCAGGCTCCAGCGCCTCACTCTCTTCCCACCAGCGCTGCAAACGTTCGATGGCATCAAGGGCCAGCGTGTGCGGATTACGCAGTACCACGGTGATGTTATTCATACCTGGAATGGTTTCCACCACTTCAGGGATCTCGGCCAGACGCTGCGTCAGCCGCCAGATACGCTTTTGTGTGGCTAGCGTGATCGGGGGTTCAAGCTCCAGTACGACTGCGGTTTCCCCCAGAAGATAACAACGCGCTCGCTGCACTTAATCACCTCTCATCAGGCCGGGTTGGGGATATCAATAAAGGTCACATCCAGCTCGGTATTTTCCGTCAGCCATTCACTGAGGGCACGAATGCCACCGCGCTCAGTGGCATGGTGGCCTGCCGCGTAAAAGTGCAGACCCTGCTCACGAGCAGAGTGAACCGTCTGCTCTGAGACTTCGCCGGTGATGAACGCATCGACGCCGAAGCGGGCAGCGCTGTCGATAAAGCCCTGTCCGCCACCGGTACACCAGGCAACACGTTTAACCAGGTCCGGTCCGGTATCACCGCACCACAATGGGCGACGCCCCAGACGCGCTTCAATCCAGGAGGCCAGCTCCAGACCCGGAACCGGCATCGCCAGTTCGCCCCACGGCACCAGAGGTTCAATCTCACCCATCACGGTAATTCCCAGAAGCTGTGCGAGCTGGACGTTGTTTCCCAGTTCCGGGTGCGCATCCAGTGGCAGGTGATAGCCGTACAGGTTGATGTCATTTGCCAGCAGCGTTTTCAGGCGATTGCGCTTCATTCCGCGAATAATCGGCGATTCGTTTTTCCAGAAATAACCGTGATGGACAATCACCGCGTCTGCGTCCTGACGGACAGCCTCGTCCAGCAGCGCCTGGCTTGCCGTCACACCAGTGATAATTTTCTGTACCGTTTCACGTCCTTCAACCTGAAGCCCATTCGGGCCATAATCGCTGAAGGAGGCACTGTTCAGTTTTTCGTTAATCAGGCTTTCCAGTTCGCTATTTTTCATCATGACTCTCTTAAGCTTTACGGGCGGCTTCGTACGCCGCCAGCGTGGCGACGCGCGCCTGTTTATGGTCAACAATCGGACGAGGATAATCCAGCGTGACGCGCTGTTTATCCGCCCAGACCCACGGTTCGTGAATCGCTTTGGCGGGAACATCCTTCAGTTCAGGTACCCAGGCGCGAATAAACGCACCTTCAGCGTCAAATTTTTGCCCCTGGGTGGTTGGATTAAAAATCCGGAAATAGGGAGCCGCATCGGTGCCGGTAGAGGCCGCCCACTGCCAGCCACCGTTGTTCGCCGCCAGATCGCCATCGATCAACTGAGAGATAAAATAGCGCTCCCCGATACGCCAGTCGATAAGCAGATCTTTCACCAGGAAGCTGGCGGCGATCATCCGCAGACGGTTGTGCATCCACCCGGTTTCATTCAGTTGGCGCATCGCGGCATCAACAATTGGGTAGCCCGTTTCTCCCTTCTGCCAGGCCTGTAAAAGCGTCTCGCTATGCTGCCATTTTACGTTATCGGTCCAGGGAATGAATGGCCGATGCTTACATAAATCAGGGTGATACGTCATCAAATGGCGATAGAATTCGCGCCAGATAAGTTCGTTAAGCCAGACTGAGCCCGCTCCTCCGTCCAGCGCCTGAGGTTGTTCGGCCAGAAGGCGGTGCAAACACTGGCGCGGAGAAAGGACACCCAGCGCTAAACAGGCCGATAAACGGCTGGTTCCTTCAATAGCGGGAAAATCCCTGCGCGTGTCATATTCGCCCGCGCCCTGTTTGCAAAACTGGCGCAGTTTCGCGATAGCAGATTTCTCGTTTTCGGGGAACAGAAGTGCATTGAATGCCTGCTGGGGATAGTTAAATGTCAGCTCAGGCAGATCCGCTATCACGTCGCCCCGGACTGCAGGAGCGACCACGCACTCCGGCAGTGCCTCTTTAAGACGTTTAATAAAGGCATTTTTAAAGGGCGTAAACACTTTATACATTTCATGACCACCGGTCATGACGCTGCCCGGTGCCAGCATCACGCTGTCATCAAATCCCTGGCACTGAACATCCTTCAGGATTGACTCCAGCTGGCGATCTCGCTGACGTTCGTTCAGTTCGTACTGATAGTTATAAAAAAGATGTGTGACTTCGTTCTGCTGACAGATCTCCTGTACCGTCTGAAGCTGCGCGGCAAAGTCACTCACCTCTCTATAAATCAGGGGAATGCCTTTTTCGGCCAGCGAGTGCTGCAGATCGTTCAGCCAGGCACGGAGCAAGGCCGCCTGGCGGGGAGCCATATCATGCTGCCGCCACTGCTCGGGCGTGGCAATAAACAGAGCCAGTACGTTAGCGTCTTTGGCGCGACAGGCCGCCGCGAGTGCGATGTTGTCATGTACGCGCAGGTCCGCGCGAAACCAAACCAGATGGGTGGGCATAAAACTCCAGGCAAATATCCATTATGTCCGTAAGGCCATGCCACCAAAGAGAAAATGGTGCAGGCTTTTATGTACTTTGCCATGAAGTGTAGACGCGATGAAATAAAAAAGGCCGCCCGGGGCGGCCTTAACGCTACTTGTCCTGCGCTATCGTGGTTAAAGCAACAAACGCATCCGGTTCATCACTTTTTACAACGAGTACGCTGGCGACAATGAACGCGATGCATATACAGTGTTTCATTATGCGGTCCCTGCAGCTAACCGCTCCACCGTTCACCACCGGTGATAAGTCGGTGGACACAAGCTCTGTGTGGAGCCTGACTCACGGTTGTGGAAATACCTCTCCCGTGACCGGTGCCCATTTGCGAGATGGCGGAAAGGGACGCTGCATAGTAATCTCCACACGAACGAAGCGTAATCCAATAAAATGGTTTTTAAGAATATATTTATGATCTAAGCATTTGAATATTAGACTTGCAGAAGTATGCTTGGAAACCTCTGTGTGAGAGCTTGAAAACCACCCAACGGACCGCGAATCCCGAGGGACAAAAAAACCGCCACATTGCTGTTGGCGGTTTTTTTATTGCTGTGTGTAATCTTTGTATCAGTAGAAATCGCAGGTCGCTTTCTCTGCCTGGTCCATCCACACCGGCTTCTCGCTGGTTTTCGCCCAGACGCGGTGCAGATAGCTGTAAAAACGTGCACGATCTTTCCAGAACAGCATCACCGGCAGCGCCAGCACACCAGCCACTACGGCGAAAGTGCGACGCATGAAAACGATATGAGCCGGAAACTCTTTATAAAGATCCATATTTTTCTCCCCTATAGTTGGCCGGAAACGTCATCCGGAAAATTCAAAATCTGTGACCTGGCTAAAATAATATCGCTTTGTTTGTAATTTTACTACTCATCCGACCACTTATTTTTGTCCGTTTAGTGAAAATTTACACTCGCGCCGTAATTAAGTTACAAAAAAGTTAACAGTTTACTTATCAATAGTTAAATTGTGGGCTTTGTCATTTTTATACTTTTTTTACACCCGCCCTCCCCATTTTTGCGAAATCTTTGCGCCAGAAATCCTACCGTTAACACAACAACAAAAGTCACCCGGAGGTGGATTGTGAGTGCAGGTCTTATTGCCGGCATCGTGCTGGTGTTCCTGTTATTGGGTTATCTGGTCTATGCCCTGATTAATGCGGAGGCATTCTGATGGCTGCTCAGGCGTTTTTGCTTATTGCCAGCTTCTTAGTGGTATTGTTCGTTCTGGCAAGGCCACTGGGAACAGGACTGGCACGGCTGATCAACAACGTACCTTTGCCGGGCACGGGAAGCGTTGAAAAAGGGATCTGGCGTGTACTGGGAGTACGTGATCAGGAAATGAACTGGCGTCAATATCTGACAGCCATTCTGCTGCTGAATATCGTTGGCCTTATTACGCTTTTTGCCATGCTGATGTTGCAGGGTATTCTGCCGCTCAATCCGCAGCAGTTACCGGGTCTGTCCTGGCACCTTGCGTTGAACACGGCAGTCAGCTTTGTCACCAACACCAACTGGCAATCCTATGCCGGTGAAACCACGCTCAGCTACTTCAGCCAGATGGTCGGTTTAACCGTGCAGAACTTCCTCTCGGCCGCCACTGGTATAGCCGTTATCTTCGCGCTGACGCGCGCTTTTGCACGTCAAAAAATCAGTACGCTGGGAAATGCCTGGGTGGATCTGACGCGCATCACGCTGTGGATCCTGCTGCCCATTGCGCTGCTGATCGCGCTGTTCTTTATTCAGCAAGGCACCCTGCAAAACCTGCTGCCTTATGCATCTTATACCTCACTGGAAGGTGCAAAACAGCTCCTGCCGATGGGTCCGGTGGCATCACAGGAAGCCATCAAGATGCTCGGAACGAACGGCGGCGGCTTCTTTAACGCCAACTCGTCTCATCCGTTTGAAAACCCAACCGCCTTGACCAATTACGTGCAGATGCTGGCGATCTTCCTGATCCCTGCCGCACTCTGCTTTGCCTTTGGCGACGTGGTCAACGATCGCCGTCAGGGACGCACACTGCTGTGGACTATGTCGCTGATCTTCGTGGTCTGCGTTGCGCTGGTCATGTGGGCAGAATGGCAGGGTAATCCGCATTTCCTCTCACTGGGTGCTGATAGCGCGATCAACATGGAAGGTAAAGAGAGCCGCTTTGGCATTCTCGCCAGTAGCTTGTATGCCGTCGTCACCACGGCGGCATCCTGCGGGGCGGTAAATGCTATGCATGACTCCTTTACGGCACTGGGTGGCATGATCCCAATGTGGCTGATGCAGATTGGCGAAGTGGTGTTTGGTGGCGTGGGCTCAGGTCTTTACGGCATGCTGCTGTTTGTGCTGCTGGCGGTGTTTATTGCTGGTCTGATGATTGGCCGCACCCCGGAATACCTCGGTAAAAAAATCGACGTTCGCGAGATGAAATTAACCGCGCTGGCTATTCTGGTCACCCCTGCCCTCGTGCTGCTCGGCACCGCGCTGGCGCTGATGACCGAAGCCGGACGCAGCGGCATCTTTAACCCGGGTATCCATGGCTTCAGTGAAGTGCTGTATGCCGTCTCGTCTGCGGCTAACAACAACGGTAGCGCCTTTGCCGGCTTAAGCGCCAACTCGCCTTTCTGGAACTGCCTGCTGGCGTTCTGCATGTTCTTTGGTCGCTTTGGCGTCATTGTGCCGGTCATGGCCATTGCCGGATCGCTGGTGAGTAAAAAAATTCAACCGACCACCACTGGCACATTACCGACCCACGGCGCGCTGTTTATCGGCCTGTTGACAGGCACCGTGTTGCTGGTCGGCGCCCTGACCTTTATCCCCGCCCTCGCGTTAGGCCCGGTCGCGGAATTCCTCTCTTTACGCTGATTTTGCGGAGAAATTGTCATGAGTCGTAAACAACTGGCCCTGCTCGAACCGTCATTAGTTCGCCAGGCGCTTATGGATGCGGTGAAAAAGTTGAGTCCGCGCGTCCAGTGGCACAACCCGGTGATGTTTATTGTCTGGGCGGGCAGTGTTCTGACCACCGCCCTGGCGATTGCCATGGGAACGGGCCACATGCCGGGAAATACGATGTTTACCGGCGCCATCAGCCTGTGGCTGTGGTTTACCGTGCTGTTTGCCAACTTTGCAGAAGCACTGGCAGAAGGCCGGAGTAAAGCCCAGGCCAACAGCCTGAAAGGGGTAAAAAAGACTGCCTTCGCGCGCAAGTTGCGTGAACCGAAATACGGTGCGCAGATGGATCACGTTCCGGCGGATGAACTGCGTAAGGGCGATGTGGTACTGGTGGAAGCCGGCGACATTATTCCTTGTGATGGTGAAGTGATTGAAGGCGGCGCATCGGTGGATGAAAGCGCCATCACCGGTGAATCCGCGCCGGTTATCCGTGAGTCCGGCGGCGATTTCGCCTCCGTGACGGGCGGGACGCGCATTCTCTCCGACTGGCTGGTGATCCAGTGTAGCGTTAACCCGGGGGAAACGTTCCTCGACCGGATGATCGCCATGGTGGAAGGCGCGCAGCGTCGCAAAACACCTAACGAAATCGCACTGACCATTCTGCTCGTGGCTTTGACGATCGTCTTCCTGCTGGCAACCGCGACGCTGTGGCCATTCTCCGCCTACGGTGGCACTGCGGTGACCATTACCGTTCTGGTGGCGTTGCTGGTCTGCTTGATCCCAACCACGATTGGCGGCCTGTTGTCGGCTATCGGCGTGGCCGGGATGAGCCGTATGCTCGGTGCCAACGTCATCGCTACCAGTGGACGTGCCGTTGAAGCCGCCGGCGACGTGGATGTGTTGCTGCTGGATAAAACCGGGACCATCACCCTCGGCAACCGCCAGGCGTCAGATTTCTTACCCGCTCCAGGCGTGGATGAAAAAACGCTGGCAGATGCCGCGCAACTCTCTTCTCTTGCCGATGAAACGCCGGAAGGCCGCAGTATTGTGATTCTTGCTAAGCAGCGCTTTAACCTGCGCCAGCGCGACGTTCAGAGCCTGCATGCCACTTTCGTGCCCTTTACGGCGCAAACCCGCATGAGTGGGATTAACATTCAGGATCGCATGATCCGTAAAGGTTCCGTTGATGCGATTCGTCGCCACATTGAAGCCAACAACGGTCATTTCCCACCGGAAGTAGACAACCTGGTTGAGAGCGTTGCCCGTCAGGGTGCCACACCGCTGGTGGTGGCTGAGGGGGCTCATGTTCTGGGGGTGATTGCCCTGAAGGACATCGTCAAAGGCGGCATCAAAGAACGTTTTGCCCAGTTGCGTAAAATGGGGATCAAAACGGTGATGATCACCGGGGACAACCGTCTTACTGCCGCGGCGATTGCCGCCGAAGCGGGCGTCGATGATTTTCTTTCCGAAGCCACACCGGAAGCCAAACTGGCGTTGATCCGCCAGTATCAGGCGGAAGGTCGTCTGGTGGCGATGACCGGGGACGGTACCAACGATGCCCCTGCCCTGGCGCAGGCCGACGTGGCAGTGGCGATGAACTCCGGTACCCAGGCAGCCAAAGAGGCGGGCAACATGGTTGATCTCGACTCTAACCCGACCAAGCTGATTGAAGTGGTGCACATCGGCAAACAGATGCTAATGACGCGCGGTTCGCTAACCACGTTCAGTATCGCCAATGACGTGGCAAAGTATTTCGCCATTATTCCGGCCGCGTTTGCCGCGACCTATCCACAACTGAATGCACTTAATGTGATGCACCTGCACTCTCCGGCCTCGGCCATTCTGAGCGCAGTGATCTTTAACGCCCTGATTATTGTCTTCCTGATCCCGCTGGCGCTGAAAGGCGTGAGCTATAAACCACTCACTGCGGCCGCCATGCTGCGCCGCAACCTGTGGATTTACGGCCTGGGTGGACTTGTGGTGCCCTTCATCGGCATCAAGGTTATCGACTTGCTGTTGACGCTGTTCGGCCTGGTTTAAAAGGTGAATCAAATGACGATGTTACGCCCCGCTATACTTCTGTTTATTCTGCTGTCTCTGATTACTGGCGGGCTGTATCCGCTGGTGACCACCGCGCTGGGCCAGTGGTGGTTTAAGGATCAGGCCAATGGCTCGCTGATTATGCAAAACGGTGAAAACCGCGGTTCGCGCCTGATTGGACAGAACTTTACGGATGCCCGTTACTTCCAGGGACGCCCTTCCGCCACTGCTGAAAGCCCGTATAATCCAATGGCTTCCGGCGGCAGCAACCTGGCAGGCAGCAATCCGGAGCTGGACAAAGCCGTCGCTGAACGCGTGGCAGCCCTGCGCAGCGCCAATCCTCAGGCCAGCCGCGAGGTTCCCGTGGAACTGGTGACGGCCTCTGCCAGCGGGCTGGACTACAGCCTGACGCCAGCAGCAGTGGCATGGCAGATCCCGCGCGTCGCCGCCGCCCGTCAGTTGACCGTCGAGCAGGTCAGCCAGGTGGTTGCAGAGCACACGCAAAAGCCGTTGGTCAGCTTCATCGGCATGCCTGTGGTAAATATTGTTGAGCTGAATCTGGCGCTGGACGCGCTAAGGAAAAACTAAATGACCGACGAGCCCATGCGCCCGGATCCGGACAGGCTGCTAGAACAGACGGCTGAAGCCCATCGTGGCAAATTGAAAATCTTCTTCGGCGCCTGCGCGGGCGTCGGGAAAACCTTCGCCATGCTGACAGAAGCCCAGCGGCTTCGGGCGCAGGGGCTCGATATACTGATCGGCGTGGTAGAAACCCACGGACGTAAAGAGACGGCATCACTGCTGAAGGGGCTGGCCACGCAGCCGCCCCGACGCATCAGCCATCGTGGTCGGTTAGTCACCGAATTCGATCTCGATGCCGCCCTCGCCCGTCGTCCCGCGCTTATCCTGATGGACGAACTGGCGCACAGCAATGCGCCAGGCTCACGCCATCCAAAACGCTGGCAGGACGTTGAAGAGTTACTTGAAGCCGGTATTGACGTATTCACGACGGTTAACGTTCAGCATCTCGAAAGCCTGAACGACGTGGTGAGCGGCGTGACCGGCATTCAGGTGCGCGAGACGGTGCCTGACCCCTTCTTCGATTCCGCGGACGAGGTGGTGCTGGTCGACCTTCCGCCTGATGATTTGCGCCAGCGCCTGCACGAAGGCAAAGTCTATATCGCTGGCCAGGCCGAGCGCGCCATCGAACATTTCTTTCGCAAAGGCAACCTGATTGCCCTGCGCGAACTGGCTTTACGCCGAACCGCTGACCGTGTTGACGATCAGATGCGTGCCTGGCGTGATCTGCAAGGCCAGGAACGCGTCTGGCATACGCGGGATGCCATCCTCCTGTGTATTGGTCACGGCAGCGGCAATGAAAAACTTGTCCGCACCGCCGCTCGCCTTGCGGCCAAATTTGGCAGCGTCTGGCATGCGGTGTATGTCGAAACGCCGCAGCTACACGCGCTACCAGAAAACCAACGCCGGGCAATTCTGAGTTCGCTGCGTCTGGCTCAGGAGCTGGGCGCGGAAACGGCGACCCTTTCCGATCCTCAGGAAGATAAAGCTATTCTGCGCTACGCGCGCGAACATAACCTGGGGAAGATTGTGATTGGTCGTCGCCAGCACCGTCGCTGGTTTAGCCGCGAATCTTTTGCCGACAAACTGGCTCGCCGCGCGCCTGATTTGGATCTGGTGATCGTTGCACTGGATGACAAACCCACCCCCTTACCGACTCGCGCGCCAGACAGCCGCACCTTTAGCGATAAATGGCGCATTCAGCTTCGCGGTTGCTTTGTCGCCGTCGTGCTTTGCGCCCTGATTACCGTGATTGCCAGCCAGTGGCTGATTGCGTTTGATGCCGCCAACCTGGTGATGGTCTACCTCCTTGGCGTGGTGGTTGTGGCACTCTTTTACGGACGCTGGCCGTCGGTACTGGCGACGGTTATCAACGTTATCAGCTTCGATCTGTTCTTTATTGCCCCCCGCGGAACGCTTGCCGTTTCGGACGTACAGTACATACTCACCTTCGCCGTGATGCTCACCGTCGGGCTGGTGATCGGTAATCTGACGGCGGGCGTGCGCTATCAGGCGCGTATTGCCCGTTATCGCGAACAACGCACGCGTCATCTCTATGAGATGTCGAAATCGCTGGCGGTGGGTCGCACGCCGCTGGATATCGTGCAGACCAGCGAGCAGTTTATCCGCTCGACGTTTCATGCCAGCAACCTGATTTTACTCCCGGACGAACACGGCAAGCTGCGCCCACTGACGTCGGCCACAGGCATGACGCCCTGGGACGAAGCCATCGCGCGCTGGAGCTTTGACAAGGGGTTACCGGCGGGCGCGGGGACAGACACCCTGCCCGGCGTGCCTTATCAAATTTTGCCGCTGCGCAGTGCAGATAAAAACCAGGGGCTGGTTATCGTTGAGCCGTCAAATCTGCGTCAACTGATGATCCCTGAGCAGCAACGACTGCTGGAAACCTTTACGCTGCTGGTTGCCAGCGCACTGGAACGGCTGGCGCTGACTGCCAGCGAAGAACAGGCTCGTCTGGCAAGCGAGCGTGAGAGTATTCGTAACTCATTGCTTGCGGCGCTCTCTCACGATCTGCGGACCCCACTCACCGTCCTGTTTGGTCAGTCAGAAATCCTGACCCTGGATTTGGCGGCAGAAGGTTCTAAACATGCTCTTCAGGCCAGCGAGATCCGCCAGCATGTACTGAATACCACGCGTCTGGTGAATAATCTGCTTGATATGGCGCGTATTCAGTCAGGCGGATTTAACCTCAAAAAAGAGTGGCTCACGCTCGAAGAGGTAGTTGGCAGCGCGCTGAAAATGCTGGAGCCAGGCCTTGGCGGGCGTCATATTGCATTGAACATGCCCGAACCGCTTACCTTAATTCACGTTGATGGTCCGCTGTTTGAACGGGTGCTGATCAACCTGCTGGAAAATGCCGGTAAGTATGCAGGATCCAGCGCCCAGATTGGGGTCGATGCAACGGTGGAAGATCAGACGCTTCGCCTTGAAGTCTGGGATACCGGGCCAGGTATTCCTGCCGGACAAGAGCTGGCCATTTTCGAAAAATTCGCGCGTGGCAATAAGGAGTCGGCCATTCCGGGGGTTGGGCTGGGTCTGGCCATTTGCCAGGCGATTATTGATGTCCATGGCGGGACCATTTCCGCAGAGAACCGTCCGGATGGAGGCGCGCGTTTTTGTGTTACACTTCCTCTGGAAACCCCGCCGGAACTTAATGAATTACCAGAGGATTTGTGATCAAAGTTCTGATTGTTGAAGATGAGATCGCCATTAGTCGATTTCTGCGCGCTGCGCTGGAAGGAGATGGCCTGCGCGTTCATGATGCGGGTACGCTCCAACGGGGTTTAATTGAAGCCGCCACCCGCAAGCCGGACCTGGTGATCCTCGACCTTGGTCTGCCGGATGGTGACGGTATTGATTTTATCCGTGAAGTCCGCCAGTGGAGCCAGATGCCGATTCTCGTGCTTTCAGCACGTACTGAAGAGACGGATAAAATCGCGGCGCTGGACGCCGGAGCGGATGACTATCTGATTAAACCTTTCGGCATTGGCGAGCTACAGGCTCGCCTTCGCGTGGCGCTGCGTCGTCACAGCGCCACCACGCCCGCCGATCCCACATACACGTTTGGTGATATCCAGGTTGACCTTGCCGCCCGGCGCATTGTGCGTGGTGAGGAGGAGATCCATCTCACCCCAATAGAATTTCGACTGCTTGCCGTGTTGCTCAATAACCACGGGAAGGTGCTCACCCAACGCCAGCTACTGAGCCAGGTGTGGGGGCCAAATGCCGTGGAGCATAGTCACTATTTACGCATATATATGGGACACCTTCGTCAGAAACTCGAAGTCGACCCCGCTCGCCCTCGTCATTTATTAACTGAAACCGGTATCGGTTATCGGTTTATGCTTTGAATAACTATTCATTTTATTTATAAATAAAACTAAGCTCACTTATTAAATATTCGAAAAATAACCCGATGGTTATTTTTCCGTCTTATTTTTGCCCATTCAAAACATTAATAACACAACCCATTAACGCATAACCAACAAATCAGCATTTTGATCTGCGATATTCATCAAAAACGAATATTTATTTCTGATTTGATCGGTTAATGGTGATCTTCTTCACAGTTCATAGCCCTTTCCTGGATAAAATGACCATGCTTTCAATTACTGAAAGGAAAATGAAACATGGAAAACAACAATCGTTTAATGCCCCATATAAGGCGGACAACACATATCATGATGTTTGCCCACCGAAACTGCTTTGACTTTCATCTCTTTAATGCCCGGTAGTCCTTCGACTTCTGGCGCACCCGCTTACAGGTCATCCTGAAACTCATTTATTTACAGGCAATTGCCTGTGAACCCGTGCGCTTATTCATCTTAATTCAGACGCATCTGCAACCGGGCAGACTGAATTTCAATCATCAAAAAGCAACTCACTGATTTTAATCAGCGGTCACCCTTTGCTTTTTTTCCGGGAAATTATCGATTTCTTTTTTACAAGGAATCGAGGGACTTCTATTACCTAAAATAAAGAGATAAAGATGAAAAATTTAAAAATCGCAGCCAGCCGTGCATGCCCTGATTGCTTTACCACTCAGCGTGAACTCGTGGATGTCAGAGCCTCTGATTATATTGATGTTGCCGCTATTGTTCTGGCGGTCAGCGATATTTCCAGCGGCATTCTGGAAGAAATAGAAGCCACCGGGTTTGGCATTCCTGTTTTTGTCGCAACGCACAAAGAAGAGATCATCCCGGCAGACTATTTATCGCGCATTCACGGCGTTTTCGAACACTCAGACACCAGCAACGACTATTATGGACGTCAACTGGAAGCGGCGGCCCAGAAGTATGAAACCCAGTTGCGACCGCCGTTTTTCCGCGCCCTGGTCGACTACGTGAAACAGGGTAACAGCGCCTTTGACTGCCCGGGGCATCAGGGCGGCCAGTTCTTCCGCCGCCATCCTGCCGGTAATCAGTTTGTCGATTTCTTTGGTGAAACGCTCTTCCGTTCCGACCTGTGCAACGCCGACGTGGCGATGGGCGATCTGCTGATCCATGAAGGTGCGCCGTGCATTGCGCAGCAACATGCGGCGAAAGTCTTTAATGCCGATAAGACCTACTTCGTGCTGAATGGAACGTCATCATCCAACAAAGTAGTGCTTAACGCCCTGCTCACTCCTGGCGACCTGGTCCTGTTTGACCGTAACAACCATAAATCGAACCATCACGGTGCCCTCCTCCAGGCAGGTGCAACACCGGTCTATCTGGAAACAGCCCGTAACCCGTACGGCTTTATCGGGGGTATTGACGCCCACTGCTTTGAAGAGAGTTATCTGCGCGAACTGGTATCAGAAGTCGCACCAGGCAGAGCGCGTGATGCACGTCCGTTCCGCCTGGCGGTAATCCAGCTAGGTACTTACGATGGCACCATTTATAACGCTCGTCAGGTGGTAGATAAGATTGGCCCTCTGTGTGACTACATCCTGTTTGACTCGGCCTGGGTAGGTTACGAGCAGTTTATTCCGATGATGGCCGACTGCTCTCCACTGCTGCTGGAACTGAACGAAAACGACCCGGGCATTCTGGTGACCCAGTCCGTGCATAAACAACAGGCTGGCTTCTCGCAAACCTCGCAGATCCACAAGAAAGACAGCCACATTAAAGGCCAACAGCGCTATGTGCCCCACAAGCGTCTGAATAATGCCTTTATGATGCACGCCTCCACCAGCCCGTTCTATCCGCTGTTTGCCGCACTGGATATCAACGCCCGCATGCATGAAGGCCAGAGTGGCCGCAACATGTGGATGGACTGCGTGGTCACCGGTATCGAAGCGCGCAAGCTGATCCTGCAGAATTGCCAGTATCTGCGTCCATTCGTGCCAGATATGGTGGATGGTCGTCCGTGGGAAAGCTGGGAGACGGCGGAAATCGCTACCGATCTGCGCTTCTTCCATTTTGTTCCCGGTGAGAACTGGCATGCTTTTGAGGGCTACGCCGAACATCAATATTTTATCGACCCGTGCAAACTGCTGCTGACCACGCCAGGCATTAACGCGCGTACCGGCGAGTATGAGGATTTCGGGGTACCAGCCACAATCCTTGCCAACTTCCTGCGTGAAAACGGCATTGTGCCGGAGAAATGCGACCTCAACTCGATCCTGTTCCTGCTCACCCCAGCAGAGGATATGGGCAAGCTGCAACAACTGGTGGCACAGCTGGTGCGCTTCGAAAAACTGCTCGAGAGCGATGTTCCGCTGAAAGACGTCCTGCCTTCTCTTTACAAACAACATCCTGAGCGTTACGCAGATTACACCCTGCGCCAGATCTGCCAGGAGATGCATGACCTGTATGCCCGTCACAACGTGAAACAGCTGCAAAAAGAGATGTTCCGCAAATCCCACTTCCCACGCGTGATGATGAATCCACAAGATGCGAACTACGCCTATCTGCGCGGTGAAGTTGAACTGGTGTCCCTGCGCGACGCGGAAGGTCGCATCGCTGCCGAAGGCGCACTCCCTTATCCACCAGGAGTGTTGTGTGTTGTCCCAGGGGAAGTCTGGGGCGGTTCCGTACTGCGCTACTTTGCCGCACTGGAAGAAGGCATCAACCTTCTGCCTGGCTTCGCACCGGAACTGCAGGGCGTGTATGTCGAGGAGTGTGAAGGGCGCAAAGAGGTTCGCTGCAACGTCATCAAACAACCCACCGCTCAGCCTGCACTGCTGAAAGGAGAGAAATTATGAGTAAATCCAACAAAATGGGCGTGGTGCAGCTGACCATCCTCACCATGGTTAACATGATGGGGTCAGGGATCATCATGCTGCCGACCAAGCTTGCAGAAGTGGGAACCATTTCGATTATCTCCTGGCTGGTGACCGCCGTAGGGTCAATGGCCCTGGCATGGGCCTTTGCCAAATGCGGGATGTTCAGCCGCAAGTCAGGCGGGATGGGGGGGTATGCAGAATACGCCTTTGGTAAGTCAGGCAACTTTATGGCCAACTATACCTATGGTGTGTCATTGCTGATCGCCAACGTGGCGATTGCCATTTCCGCCGTGGGTTACGGTACGGAGCTGTTTGGTGCCACGCTGAGCCCGGTACAAATTGGGCTGGCGACCATCGGTGTGCTGTGGATCTGCACCGTGGCTAACTTTGGCGGCGCGCGTATCACCGGACAGCTCAGCAGCATCACCGTCTGGGGCGTGATTATCCCGGTTGTTGGCCTGTGCATCATCGGCTGGTTCTGGTTCAGCCCGACCTTGTACGCGAACTCCTGGAACCCTCACCATGTACCGTTCTTTACCGCAGTGGGTTCTTCCATTGCCATGACGCTTTGGGCCTTCCTCGGTCTGGAATCTGCCTGCGCGAATGCGGAAGTGGTTGAGAACCCTGAGAAGAACGTGCCGATTGCAGTCCTCGGCGGAACGCTGGGCGCGGCGGTGATCTATATCGTCTCGACTAACGTGATTGCCGGGATTGTGCCAAACATGGATCTGGCTAACTCTACGGCGCCGTTTGGTCTGGCCTTTGCGCAGATGTTCACGCCAGAAGTCGGGAAAGTGATCATGGGCCTGATGGTGATGTCCTGCTGCGGTTCACTCCTCGGCTGGCAGTTCACCATCGCTCAGGTCTTTAAATCCTCGGCTGACGAAGGGTACTTCCCGAAAATCTTCTCCCGCGTCACCAAAGCGGATGCACCGGTGCAGGGCATGCTGGCGATTGTCATCTTCCAGAGTGGATTATCGCTGATGACCATTAGCCCGTCGCTGAACAGCCAGTTCAACGTGCTGGTTAACCTGGCGGTCGTGACGAACATCATTCCGTATATTCTGTCGATGGCGGCGCTGGTGATTATTCAGAAGGTGGCGAAGGTGGATCCACGCAAAGCGCGGGCGGCCAATATCGTGGCGCTGATTGGGGCAATCTACAGCTTCTATGCGCTCTACTCATCCGGCCAGGAAGCGATGCTTTACGGCGCAATGGTCACCTTTATGGGCTGGACGCTGTACGGTCTGGTGTCACCACGGTTCGAGTTAAAGAATAAGCACAGCTAAAAAAAGGGAGCCATTCGGCTCCCTTTTTCATTCTTACGCGTTTTTCAACACTTCACTGACAATCTCTACCGCTTCTTTCTCAATCTGCTGACGATGTTCAGCGCCGAGGAAGCTTTCGCAATAGATCTTGTACGCATCTTCGGTACCGGATGGACGCGCGGCGAACCAGCCGTTTTCAGTCATCACTTTCAGGCCACCAATAGAGGCTCCATTACCCGGTGCAGCCGTCAGGCGTGCAGTTATCGGGTCGCCAGCCAGCGTGCTCGCACTGACCATCTCCGGAGAGAGTTTGGACAGGGCGGCTTTCTGAGCTGAAGTCGCCGATGCCTGAATACGGTTATAGCTTGGTGCACCAAAGCGTGCAGCCAGCTCATTGTAGTGTTCCTGCGGGTTTTTACCGGTGACAGCGGTAATTTCCGCCGCCAGCAGGCACATAATGATGCCGTCTTTATCGGTTGACCATGGCGTACCGTCGAAACGCAGGAAAGATGCCCCGGCGCTCTCTTCACCGCCAAAACCGAAGCTGCCGTCGTGCAGACCGTCAACGAACCATTTGAAGCCCACCGGCACTTCCACCAGCTTGCGGCCCAGCGCGTCGACCACACGGTCGATCATCGCCGATGAGACCAGCGTTTTGCCCACAGCAACCTCTTTGCCCCACTGCGGACGGTGCTGGAACAGGTAGTTAATCGCTACCGCCAGGTAATGGTTCGGGTTCATCAGCCCTGCCGGGGTGACGATACCATGACGGTCGTAATCCGGGTCGTTGGCAAATGCCAGATCGAATTTGTCGCGCAGCGCCAGCAGGCCCGCCATCGCACATTCAGAGGAGCAGTCCATACGGATTGCGCCGTCTTTATCCAGGTGCATGAAGCGGAAGGTCTGATCGACGTGATCGTTCACGATGGTCAGATCCAGCTTGTAATGCTCAGCAATGCGTTTCCAGTATTCAATACCGGAGCCACCGAGCGGATCCACACCCAGCTTCAGACCGGCTTTCTGAATCGCCGCCATGTCGACGATATCCGCCAGCCCTTCAATAAACGGCTGCACCAGATCCAGCTCTTTCACATGACCAGATGCCATCGCAGCATCCAGAGAAATACGCTTCACACCTTTCAGGCCATCGGCTAACAGGGCGTTAGCACGATCTTCCACCACTTTGGTGACGTTAGTATCAGCCGGGCCGCCATTAGGTGGGTTGTATTTGATACCACCATCTTCCGGCGGGTTGTGGGATGGCGTGATAACGATCCCGTCAGCCAGCGCGCCCCCTTTCTTGTTGTGCACAAGAATGGCGTTAGACACCGCAGGCGTTGGCGTGAATCCGTTATTCTCCTGAATAATCACATCAACGCCGTTTGCGGCCAGCACTTCCAGGACAGAAATGAATGCCGGCTCAGACAAAGCATGGGTATCTTTTCCCACATAGCATGGACCGGTAACGCCATTTTTGGCGCGCTCTTCCGCAATGGCCTGAGCAATGGCCAGAATGTGCGGTTCGTTAAAGCTATGGCGCGCCGCGCTACCGCGGTGACCAGATGTACCAAACTTCACGGCGTGTTCTGCATTGCCCACAACCGGCTTCAGAACGTAATACTGCGCGGTCAGCTGAGCGACATTAATCAAATCGCTTTGTTGTGCAGGTTGGCCTGCACGGCTGTGATTTGCCATTACCGGGTCCTTCTGATGCAAGGGTTAAATTGTACCGCAAACCTTTTCAATCAATTCCGCCGGGAACTGCATAGACTGCATGATGTGTTCAATCATGCTGCACTTGCGGCCCGTATTGGTATTGGTGATCACCCAGTACGGAGTGCCAGGGACATGTTTGGGTTTGGTTTGATTGCCATTTTGCAGCAGCGTTTGCTCGTCACCCGCGAAATAGACGCGAGTACGACCGTGCAGCGACTCGGTCGCTTCAGCAAACGCTTTGTTATCCAGTGAGTAGAGTGTAGACAGCACCAGCATAAAGCGGTTAACCGCCTTTTTTTGCTCCGCATATTCATCGGACAGCAGCAGCTCGCGCATCGCCCGCACTTTATCTTTTGCCGGTGTCACGGCAGGTTTTGCTTGTGCAACAACGCTCGGCTGAGACACGACATCTTTGGTAACTGGGGTGACAGGCTGTGAAGCGGCGGAAATTTTAAGCATGCGCCGTAAAATGTCGGACGCACTCTCCCCGATATGCCGCGTCTGGCTGGCAATATACTGATAGAGTTCGTCATCAACTTCGATTGTTTTCATCTTAATCCAGTGCGATATCTTATCTGAATACAAGTCATTGGGATTATAAGGTCAAATCCCAACAGCGGATAGCGTCAAACCAGGTTGGCGGCAAAAGTCAGATTAAACTGGAACCTTGCAGCCGGGCGGCAGAATGGTCAACATGATACCCTAACCTGACATACGTAAAAAAAGAACTTTGCCATGAAATTGAATACCCGAGCGCAAACTGCACAATCGCCGAACAATAATTCTCCCATCGTACTGGTTCACGGACTTTTTGGCAGCCTGGATAACCTGGGCGTGCTGGCGCGCGATCTGGTTAGCGATCACGACATTTTGCAAGTCGACATGCGCAATCACGGTCTTTCAGGGCGCTCAGAAGAGATGACCTACGCGGCAATGGCGCAGGATCTGCTGGATACGCTGGATGCCAACAACCTGCAAAAGGTCACCCTCATCGGGCATTCAATGGGCGGCAAAGCGGTGATGGCCCTGACGGCGCTCGCACCTGAGAGAATTCAGGGTCTGGTGGTAATCGATGTTGCTCCGGTGGATTACGACGTTCGACGCCATGACGAAATTTTCGCGGCGATCAACGCGGTAACAGAGGCTGGTGCCACAACGCGTCAACAAGCGGCTGCCGTCATGCGTGAGCATCTTGATGAAGAAGGTGTCGTGCAGTTCCTGCTGAAGTCATTTGTTGACGGACAATGGCGTTTTAACGTGCCGGTGCTCTGGGAGCAGTACAACAATATCGTAGGCTGGGAAACGGTACCTGCCTGGCCACACCCTACCCTCTTTATTCGTGGCGGTAACTCGCCTTACGTCACCGACGCGTACCGCGACGCATTGCTGGCGCAATTCCCGCAGGCTCGCGCCCATGTTATCGCCGGGGCCGGACACTGGGTTCACGCGGAAAAACCTGACGCCGTATTGCGCGCCATTCGCCGCTATCTTGCTGATACTGCAAATTGATTAAAAAGAGAGCGACTGGAAGGCTGCAGGCTTCCAGTCGTTGGCGTGCCGTTTTTGGTGATGTATGATGGCGCGCTTATCGCCCGGGCATTAGCAGGGCGGCGTGTTTCCCCCGAAGTCTCAGAATCATGGCCAAAGAACAAACGGACCGTACGACACTAGATCTGTTCGCGAATGAGCGTCGCCCGGGACGACCGAAAACGAATCCGCTTTCGCGCGATGAACAGCTGCGTATCAATAAACGCAATCAGCTTAAACGCGATAAAAATCGTGGGCTTAAGCGTGTCGAACTGAAGCTCAACGCCGACGCCGTCGATGCGCTTAACGAGCTGGCTGACGCGCGAAATATCAGCCGCAGCGAACTCATTGAAGAGATGTTGCTCGTCCAGCTTGAGACGTTACGCAGCCAGGCATAAGTCTGAAAATCCCCTTTATCGCCCTTTTCATGTAGCACAGAGTGCAGTCCTGCGCGATAGCTGTTTCCGCAGGGTTGCCAGTTCTGCTATTATTGCCCTTATCCGTGGCCTAATTGCGCCACCATACTATTAAGTTTCAAGAGGTTATTTTACTCATGGCAATCATCGGCATTTTCTTCGGCAGTGATACCGGCAATACCGAAAATATCGCAAAAAACATTCAAAAACAGCTCGGTAAAGACGTTGCTGATGTGCATGACATCGCCAAGAGCAGCAAAGAAGATCTCGAAGGCTATGACATTCTGCTGCTGGGTATTCCAACCTGGTACTACGGTGAAGCCCAGTGTGACTGGGATGACTTCTTCCCGACGCTGGAAGAAGTTGATTTCAACGGCAAGCTGGTTGCCCTTTTTGGCTGTGGCGATCAGGAAGACTACGCAGAATATTTCTGTGATGCGCTGGGTACCATCCGCGACATCATTGAGCCAAATGGCGCGGTTATCGTAGGCCACTGGCCAACGGCGGGTTACCACTTCGAAGCCTCTAAAGGCCTGGCTGATGACGATCATTTCGTGGGTCTGGCCATCGACGAAGACCGCCAGCCTGAACTGACCGCAGAGCGTGTTGAGAAGTGGGTTAAGCAGATCCGTGAAGAACTGCACCTGGATGATATTCTGAAAGCCTGATTTTTATCGTGGCGCAACTGCGGTTGCGCCACGCCCCAGGTCAAACCGATTAAATTAATTGCTACAATCTTTTAACTTTTTCGCCCAGACCTGTACAATGTCTCCCTGAAAAATGTGGTTTCCATTGAGCAAGTTTGTTGGTGATACCCCATTTTTATAAGCATATTTTGCCTGAGACTTGCTGTTTTCATTTAGACATGGCAGTTCTATAATGAGACGCATTATCCAAGGTGCATTTTCTGTCACTTCCTACAGAAGTGAATCGTTTAGCAACAGGACAGATTCCGCATGACTGACAACAATACCGCATTAAAGAAGGCTGGCCTGAAAGTTACGCTTCCTCGGTTAAAAATCCTTGAAGTGCTTCAGGGTCCAGACAATCACCATGTCAGTGCGGAAGACCTTTATAAACGTCTTATTGACATGGGCGAAGAAATTGGGCTCGCTACCGTCTATCGCGTGCTGAACCAGTTTGATGACGCGGGCATTGTTACCCGTCATAATTTCGAAGGCGGTAAATCTGTATTCGAACTGACCCAGCAACAGCACCACGATCACCTGATCTGCCTCGACTGTGGCAAGGTCATTGAATTTAGCGATGACTCCATCGAAGCGCGCCAGCGTGAAATCGCGGCTCGTCATGGCATCCGCCTGACCAACCACAGCCTGTACCTGTATGGTCACTGTGCTGAAGGTGATTGCCGCGAAGACGATCACGCGCACGACGCTAAATAACTCAAGCTTTCATACTCTGAGCCAGCCGCGAGGTTGGCTTTTTTTTGCCTGTTATTTGACGCAAAAAAGCCCGGAAGCGCTGTGCTACCGGGCATGATGACAGAGAATTATTTGCTGTTGTTACTGCGAATCTCTTTCCAGATCTGGTCGCAACGCTTCACCACTTCCTGATCGTTTCCGGTTTTACGTGCCTGAATACAGGCCTGGTAATCCATCACGCGAACGTTTTCCTGTGTGGCGAACTGCTCATGTGCCTTCTCTTTCTTCAGCACATTCAGCACGCTCTGACAGGCTTCGATCTTCTCCGGTGAACCTTCCGCTGTGTTAATGCAGGCGCTATACGCCTCTTTAAGACGCG
Organism: Enterobacter sp. E1; assembly: GCF_016809815.1. NCBI lineage: Bacteria > Pseudomonadati > Pseudomonadota > Gammaproteobacteria > Enterobacterales > Enterobacteriaceae > Enterobacter > Enterobacter sp. E1. The sequence continues at coordinate 852,025 of NZ_JAFBJM010000001.1, forward strand.
AGTCCTCTTTCGGTGCCTGCTCCTGCGCACACCCCGCCAGCCCCGCAGCCAGCAACGCGACGATTACGATGTTTTTCATCATGTTCTGTCTCCATTAGAAGATAGTGAATGGAGCGATAACCATGAATTTCACGTCACGCTCATCCTGGAAGATGTTGCCGTAACCGCCTGCGTAGCTCGGAATGTCTGAGTGGTTGTCATACTGGGTAAAGTGCAGTTTGAACATCGTGCCTTTCGCACGGCCGTCCTGCAGGGTGTAGATAGCATCCAGGCTGTAAGAAGACTCTTTCAGGCGATAGTTTGGATCGTAGTAAGCGTCCGGTGTAGCCATATCTGCAGGTTTTGCATCCCAGGCATAAGCGTAAGATGCACCCACCGCCCAGCCTGGCAGGTTCCAGTTTTTCAGATCATACATCGCGCCGAAGAACACCGCTTTTTCGCCGTCGGCGTTGAAGTCAGAGCGGTTATCCCACCAGATATCAAGACGACCGTTAGACGATGCATAGGTTGGGGTCATACGCTGCAGGAAGTACCCCTGCTGCCCTTCCGCTTTCACCCATGTGCCTTCCAGACGCAAATCAACCTGTCCGACTTTGTAGCCGAAGGTGAGAGCCTGCAACCACGCGGTGCCGTCATAGATATCATTGACGCCACCATTACTGACTTTGTCGCGCGTACCGTAGAACTGGTAACTGGTGCTCAGCGGGCTACCCGCGATATCAAATTTATAGCTGGCCTTGGCAAAGTACTGATCGATGTAACCTTGAGCCTGGCCAAATGCCGCCTCAAGTACCAGGTCGTTTTTAAAGTCGTATTTAGCACCCAGTGAATGGAGATAATCTACTTTGGTTTTCTTATCGTTCTGGTAGAACTTGTCCATTTCAATGTGCCATGGTGCTTTGTACTCGTTGGTCCACATATAGGAGAAGCTCAACGCACCTGCATCACCGTAATCAAAGTTGGCACCCGCTTCCGCACCCTGGTAAGTACCCGGCATAAAGCTCCAGTGTGGTGCTAACAATGTCTGACCGGTTGGCTGAATATAACCACCGCGCGCCCATACCGGGCCGTATTTGAATTTCGCTGCTGCCTTATACAGGCTGATACCGCTTTTATCTCCGGACCAGTCTTCTTTATAGGCTTTATTACTGGAGGAGAATGCGATTTCGTTCGGGTGGGCGCTGTCGCCGTTTTCCGCCATTTCAATTGCCGTGAATGCAGCAATATCCAGACCGAACATATCGGCAGCATAACCAGACTGGAAATCCAGATTGGCGTTCCAGGTGGAGTGAGAAAGGTTGGTTTTGTATTTGTCTTCAGTGACGTCTTTACGGTCACGTTCACGCTGCCAGTAGTAAATCCCCCCCGTGAGGGTTGAATCATCAATAAAACCTGCTGCCTTCGCCTCTGGTGCAATCACCAGGCCCGACATTGCTGTCACACCGGCAATAGCCAGCGCCAGCGCACTACGTTTGCCACTGAACGTACGCATAGATTATTCCTCTTTGACGAATTAAAACGCCTTAAACGGCGAAAAATATAAAAGACCTAATGGTCAGGGGTAGTTAGAAATACCCTCGAATTAACTACCGCCTTTAGGTTATTTTTCGCGACGCGAATTATCAATGCTTTTCAGCGAGCAAAAGTCAGGATTATGACGAAGTGCACATAATTGGTAGTGATTTGTAACATCTGCGCCAATGCGAGGATTTACAGGGAATAACGCGTATTTTGAGGGAGTGCCGACCGTTTATTCTGCGTATTTTTTGTCCTTAAGGCTATTCGTAAATATTGAAACTTTTTTTGAGTAAAATAAGTAGCACCTCATTGACCTCAATTTCACGAACATCTTATTTGCGCTGTGCCTTAATAGTCTGATCGTTAAATAAAAAAACGCCGCTTATCGCGGCGTTTGTCTCTCATTGACCAGAATGGCAATATTATTCGCCGATCTTAGCCCAGGTGTCACGCAGACCAACGGTACGGTTAAACACCGGTTTTTCCGCCGTGCTGTAACGGCTATCCAGGCAGAAGTAACCTTCGCGTTCGAACTGGAACGCTTTACCCGCTTCGGCCGCTTTTAAAGACGGCTCGGCATAACCCTGTTTAATTACCAGAGATTCCGGGTTGATCGTCGCCAGGAAGTCTTCGGCAGCACCAGGGTTAGGGACACTGAACAGACGATCGTACAGGCGAATTTCAACAGGCAGCGCGTGTGCAGCGCTTACCCAATGGATAACGCCTTTCACTTTACGGCCATCAGCCGGATCTTTGCTCAGGGTTTCAGCATCATAAGAACAGAAGATGGTGGTGATATTGCCTTCAGCATCTTTCTCTACGCGCTCAGCCTTGATGACGTAAGCATTACGCAGGCGCACCTCTTTACCCAATACCAGACGCTTGTACTGCTTGTTCGCTTCTTCGCGGAAGTCAGCACGATCGATCCAGATTTCAGCGCTGAACGGTACGTCGCGGCTACCCATTTCCGGTTTATTCGGATGGTTAGGCATGGACACCAGCTCGCTTTCACCCTGCGGGTAGTTTTCGATAACCAGTTTCACTGGATCGATGACTGCCATTGCGCGCGGCGCGTTTTCGTTGAGATCTTCACGAATGCAGGATTCCAGAGACGCCATTTCAATGGTGTTATCCTGCTTAGTCACACCGATGCGTTTGCAGAACTCACGAATAGAAGCGGCGGTGTAACCACGACGACGCAGACCAGAGATGGTCGGCATACGCGGATCGTCCCAGCCTTCAACGTGCTTGTCGGTAACCAGCAGGTTCAGCTTACGCTTGGACATCACGGTGTATTCCAGATTCAGACGAGAGAACTCGTACTGACGTGGATGCACAGGGATAGTGATGTTATCCAGTACCCAGTCGTACAGACGACGGTTGTCCTGGAACTCCAGCGTACACAGAGAGTGAGTAATGCCTTCCAGCGCATCGCTGATGCAGTGGGTGAAGTCGTACATCGGGTAGATGCACCACTTGTTACCCGTCTGGTGGTGTTCCGCAAACTTAATGCGGTACAGCACCGGGTCACGCATCACGATGAACGGAGATGCCATGTCAATTTTGGCACGCAGACAGGCTTTGCCTTCTTCGAAACCACCTGCACGCATTTTTTCAAACAGCGCCAGGTTCTCTTCCACGCTGCGATCGCGGTACGGGCTGTTTTTGCCCGGCGCGGTCAGCGAGCCGCGGTATTCACGGATCTCATCGGCAGACAGCTCGTCGACGTACGCCAGACCTTTGTTAATCAGCTCTACCGCATAGGCATACAGCTGATCAAAATAGTCAGAGGAGTAGCAGATGTCGCCAGACCAGTTAAAGCCCAGCCATTGCACGTCGTTCTTGATGGACTCAACGTATTCGATGTCTTCTTTTACTGGGTTGGTGTCATCGAAACGCAGGTTGCACTGCCCCTGGTAGTCCTGGGCAATGCCAAAGTTCAGGCAGATAGATTTCGCGTGACCAATATGCAGGTAACCATTCGGCTCCGGCGGGAAACGCGTATGAATTGTGGTGTGCTTACCACTGGCCAGATCTTCATCGATGATCTGACGAATAAAGTTACTCGGGCGGGCTTCTGCCTCACTCATCGTGGATTCCTCAAAGCGTAAACAACGTATAACGGCATATGATCTTATAAGCCGGACGTAGTGACAACCCTTAAAACGGCTCTGAAGAAAATAATGGGGGCTTTTGCTGCAAAAAAAAGCGGCGAGGGATATCCCCCGCCGCTTAAGGCATGACTCTACTCAGGAGCGATTACTTGCCTTTAATCTCATACAGTGGCGTTTGACCCGCAACCACTTGACCTTTCGCCTGAATGACCAGGCCACTAAAGTCATCAATGTTGCTGCAAACGACCGGACTAATCATTGAGCGCGCGTTGGCGTTCAGGAAGTCCAGATCCATTTCCAGGATTGGCTGCCCTGCGACCACTTCAGCACCCTCTTCCACCAGGCGAGTAAAGCCCTGGCCGTTCAGCGCAACGGTATCAATACCCATGTGGACAACGATCTCAGCACCATTCTCGGTTTCGAGGCAGAACGCATGGTTGGTATTGAAGATTTTTACGATGGTACCGGCTGCTGGTGACACCACGGTTTTTTCCGTTGGTTTTACCGCGACACCGTCACCGACCGCTTTGCTGGCGAAGGCTTCGTCAGGCACCTGCTCAATGGCAACGACTTCACCCGTCACTGGGGAAACCAGTGCGGCAATCGTTTTAGCATTTGGTACTGCCTGCGGTTTTGCGGCAGCTGGCGCAGCGGCTGGAGCTGCAGACGTTTCCGCTGCGGCTACCGGACCTGTCGTTTTCATGGCATTGGCAATTTTTTCCGCCACGAACCCAACGATAATCTGCACGCTGGTTTTGTTCAGACGGATAACACCGGATGCACCCAGGCGTTTAGCCAGCGCTTCGTTCACCAGAGAAGAGTCTTTTACGTTCAGACGCAGACGGGTGATACATGCGTCGATACCGGTCAGGTTGTCAGAACCGCCGACAGCGGCGATGTACTGACGCGCCAGACCTGCAACATCCTGGTCTTTGTCCGCGCTCACATTCACGTCCTGACCATCCGCTTCGCTACCGGCAACAGCCAGTTCACGACCTGGGGTCATCAGGTTGAATTTGGTGATAGTGAAACGGAACACCACGTAGTAGATAGCAAAGAACACCAGACCCTGTGGGATCAGCATCCACCAGTGGGTTGCCAGCGGGTTACGGGAAGACAGCACCATATCCACCAGACCCGCACTGAAGCCGAAACCGGCAATCCACTGCATACTTGCGGCGATGAACACAGAGATACCGGTCAGCACAGCGTGGATCACATACAGCACAGGGGCCACGAACATGAAGGAGAATTCCAGCGGTTCAGTGATACCGGTGAAGAAGGCTGCAAATGCACCCGCCATCATGATACCCAGGACTTTCGCTTTGTTCTCTGGACGTGCGCAGTGGTAGATAGCCAGCGCTGCACCTGGCAGGCCGAACATCATGATTGGGAAAAAGCCCGCCTGGTAACGACCGGTGATACCGACAACCGCTTTACCTGCTTCGATGGACTGTGCGCCACCCAGGAAGTTAGGAATATCGTTAATACCGGCAACATCGAACCAGAATACGGAGTTCAGCGCGTGGTGCAGACCGACCGGGATCAGCAGACGGTTGAAGAACGCGTATACGCCCGCACCGACGGAACCCAGCTTCTGAATGTGCTCACCAAAGTTCACCAGACCGTCAAAGATAACCGGCCAGATGTACATCATGATGAATGCAACAACGATCATCAGGAAGGAAGTCAGAATAGGCACCAGACGACGACCGCTGAAGAAGGACAGCGCTTTTGGCAGCTCTACGCCGCTGAAGCGGTTGTACAGTTCAGCAGAGATGATACCGACGAGGATACCAACGAACTGGTTTTCAATTTTCCCGAATGCGGCAGGAACTTGATCCGCTGGGATTTTTTGAATCATAGACACCGCTGCTGGGGAGCAGAGGGTAGTTAATACCAGGAAACCGACAAAGCCGGTCAGCGCCGCTGCGCCGTCTTTATCTTTGGACATACCATAAGCCACACCAATCGCGAACAGGACTGACATGTGATCGATAATGGCGGAGCCCGATTTAATAAACAGTGCCGCCAGAGCGTTATCTCCGCCCCAACTTACCGGGTCAATCCAGTAACCGACACCCATTAATATCGCTGCGGCTGGCAGCGTGGCGACCGGCACCATAAGTGCGCGACCAACCTTTTGTAAATAACCTAGAATACTCACTTTCTTCCCCCTATGAGACCCCGTTTAAGGCATGTTCTCAGCTCTGTTTTTTATTGTGTCACGAACTATAAATACAGTTGATGATTCACTGGCATTGTGAGTGTGTGAAAAATTAATTCGTATCGCAAATTAAACACGTATTTTTTGTGATTTTTGTCACCAAATATCGTTATTAACCCTCCCTTATGCTGGCTAACTGCGAAAACTTATTTTATCATTCAAAAAATCAAGACGGATTGATCCGGCCTGAAAGATTCCAGGTTACGCTTAATTCAGGTTCCGATAGCCATCCGCCCAATCTTCTACTTTAACTCTTGAGGTGAACAATGAGACTGATTCCCCTGGCAACTGCTGAACAAGTTGGTAAATGGGCCGCTCGCCATATCGTTAACCGTATTAACGCATTTAAACCTACTGCCGATCGTCCTTTCGTTCTTGGTCTTCCAACAGGCGGCACACCCCTAACCGCGTATAAGGCACTGGTTGAGATGCATAAAGCAGGCCAGGTTAGCTTTAAACATGTTGTGACCTTCAATATGGACGAATATGTTGGCTTACCGAAGGATCACCCGGAAAGCTACCATAGCTTTATGCACCGCAACTTCTTTGATCACGTTGATATTCCATCTGAAAATATTAACCTGCTGAATGGAAACGCGCCTGATATTGACGCAGAATGTCGTCAGTATGAAGAAAAAATCCGTTCCTACGGTAAAATCCACCTGTTTATGGGTGGTGTAGGTAATGATGGTCATATCGCGTTTAACGAACCGGCGTCTTCTCTGGCTTCCCGTACCCGTATTAAAACGCTGACCCATGACACACGCGTGGCAAACTCCCGCTTCTTTGACGGTGACGTTAACCAGGTTCCAAAATACGCCCTGACCGTAGGTGTAGGTACCCTGTTGGATGCCGAAGAAGTGATGATTCTGGTCCTGGGCGGCGTGAAAGCGCAGGCGCTCCAGGCTGCCGTTGAAGGCAACGTTAACCACATGTGGACCATCAGCTGCCTGCAGCTGCATCCGAAATCAGTCATCGTTTGTGACGAACCGTCCACGATGGAGCTGAAAGTGAAAACGCTGAAATACTTCAACGAATTAGAAGCAGAGAACATCAAAGGTCTGTAATTGAATAACCGCCTCTTCATCAAGAGGCGGCCGCTTTTTTTAACCGGGGGTCGTTATGTACGCTTTAACCCACGGTCGGATTTATACCGGCCATGATATTCTGGATGACCATGCGATTGTTATCGCTAATGGCCTGATTGAACGTGTTTGCCCGCTGGCAGAACTGCCGCCGGAGATTGAACAGCGCTCACTCAATGGAGCAGTAATCTCCCCCGGTTTCATTGACGTACAGCTCAACGGCTGTGGCGGTGTGCAATTCAATGACACCGCGGATGCGGTGACGGTAGAAACGCTGGAGATCATGCAAAAAGCCAACGAGAAATCGGGCTGCACCAGCTATCTGCCAACGCTCATCACCAGCAGTGATGACCTTATGAAACAGGGCATCCGCGTGATGCGTGAATACCTGGCAAAACACCCGAATCAGGCGCTGGGTCTGCACCTTGAAGGGCCATGGCTGAATATGGTCAAAAAAGGGACGCATAACCCGAATTACGTGCGCAAACCTGATGCGGAGCTGGTTGACTACATGTGTGCTAACGCCGATGTGATCACAAAAGTGACGCTGGCGCCTGAAATGACAGGTACGGAAGTCATCAGCAAACTGGCTGCCGCCGGGATTATCGTTTCAGCGGGTCACTCAAACGCGACGCTGAAAGAAGCCAAAGCGGGTTTCCGCGCGGGCATTACCTTCGCCACGCACCTCTACAACGCAATGCCGTATATAACCGGTCGTGAACCGGGTCTGGTCGGAGCGATTCTGGATGAGCCAGACGTCTACTGCGGTATTATTGCTGACGGCTTACATGTCGATTACACCAACATTCGTAATGCCAAGCGGCTGAAAGGTAACAAGCTTTGTCTGGTCACCGATGCCACCGCGCCAGCAGGTGCAAATATTGAGCAGTTCATTTTTGCCGGTAAAACAATATACTACCGCAATGGACTGTGTGTGGATGAGAACGGCACGCTGAGTGGTTCTGCCCTGACCATGATTGAAGGGGTACGCAACCTAGTTGAGCATTGCGGTATTGCCCTCGATGAAGTGCTGCGTATGGCGACGCTTTATCCGGCGCGTGCAATGGGCGTCGATAAACAGCTTGGCGGAATTGCACCAGGTATGGTTGCAAACCTGACGGCATTCACACACGATTATAAAATTATTAAGACCATCGTTAATGGTAACGAGGTCGTCACTGAGTAAGTAAAAGTATGACACCAGGCGGACAAGCTCAAATAGGTAATGTCGATCTCGTTAAACAACTTAACAGTGCGGCGGTTTATCGTCTGATTGACCAGCACGGGCCTATCTCGCGAATTCAGATAGCCGAACAAAGCCAGCTTGCTCCCGCCAGCGTGACAAAAATTACCCGCCAGCTCATCGAGCGCGGTTTGATCAAAGAAGTCGATCAACAGGCCTCCACCGGAGGCCGCCGCGCTATCTCTATTATTACCGAAACCCGTAATTTTCAGGCCATTGGCGTCCGCCTTGGCCGTCATGACACCACGCTTACGCTCTACGATCTGAGCAGCAAAGCCATTGCGGAAGAGCACTACCCCCTTCCTGAACGCACTCAGGAGACCCTGGAACACGCGCTGCTGAATACCATCGCGCAGTTTATTGAAAGCTGTCAGCGTAAAATCCGTGAGCTCATCGCCATCTCCGTGATTCTGCCTGGTCTGGTCGACCCGGAAAGCGGCGTGATCCGCTATATGCCGCACATCCAGGTTGAAAACTGGGGGCTGGTCGATGCGCTGGAAAAGCGCTTTAAAGTGACCTGTTTTGTAGGCCATGACATTCGCTCTCTGGCGCTGGCGGAGCACTATTTTGGTGCCAGTCAGGACTGCGAAGACTCTATTCTGGTGCGCGTTCACCGCGGTACAGGTGCAGGCATTATCTCTAACGGGCGTATTTTTATTGGTCGCAACGGTAATGTCGGCGAGATCGGCCATATTCAGGTCGAGCCGCTTGGCGAACGTTGCCACTGCGGAAACTTTGGTTGTCTTGAGACCATTGCCGCCAATACGGCCATTGAGCAGCGTGTTCGCCATTTGCTTGAACAGGGTTATCAAAGCCGCGTCACGCTGGACGATTGCAAGATAGGAACCATCTGTAAAGCCGCCAATAAAGGCGACGCGCTGGCCTGTGAGGTGATCGAGCAGGTTGGACGCCACCTGGGTAAAACCATTGCTATCGCGATTAACCTGTTTAACCCGCAAAAAGTGGTGATCGCCGGTGAAATTGTTGAAGCGGAAAAGGTACTGCTGCCCGCCATTGAAGGCTGTATTAATACCCAGGCGCTGAAAGCATTCCGCCAGAATCTCCCGGTTGTTCGTTCAAAGCTTGACCATCGTTCAGCGATTGGCGCATTCGCGCTGGTAAAACGCGCGATGCTCAACGGTATTCTGTTGCAGCATTTGCTGGAAAGTTGATCGAACCTTATAGTAACGCCTTCTTTTTTTGATGTCGGACTGTCCATGACCATTAAGAATGTAATTTGTGATATCGACGGCGTGCTGATGCACGACAACGTTGCTGTGCCGGGTGCTGCGGAGTTTCTTCACCGCATCATCGACAAAGGAATGCCTCTGGTTCTTCTCACGAACTACCCTTCTCAGACCGGTCAGGATCTGGCGAACCGCTTTGCCACAGCCGGTGTCGACGTGCCGGACAGCGTGTTTTATACCTCGGCGATGGCAACGGCTGATTTTCTGAAACGTCAGGAAGGAAAAAAAGCCTACGTGGTCGGTGAAGGCGCGCTGATCCACGAACTGTACAAAGCCGGTTTTACCATCACCGATGTGAACCCGGACTTTGTGATTGTGGGTGAAACGCGCTCCTTTAACTGGGAGATGATGCATAAAGCGGCATACTTTGTCGCCAGCGGCGCGCGTTTTATCGCCACCAACCCGGATACGCACGGCCGTGGCTTTTATCCGGCATGTGGTGCGCTCTGCGCCGGTATCGAGAAAATCTCTGGTCGTCAGCCGTTTGTGGTCGGGAAACCTAGCCCGTGGATCATCCGTGCCGCACTGAACAAAATGCAGGCTCACTCTGAAGAAACCGTCATTGTCGGCGACAACCTCCGCACCGATATTCTGGCCGGTTTCCAGGCGGGTCTTGAAACTATTCTGGTGCTCTCTGGCGTCTCTCAGCTTGATGACATTGATTCGATGCCGTTCCGGCCGAGCTGGATTTACCCCTCCGTTGATGAAATTGACATTATCTGATACCAAACCACGCCTCAGGGCGTGGTTTTTCATTTTCAGCCCAGCCAAATAAAAACCCATCTAACAAAAACCACGTTTTATTGAATAATCATCAATAAAAGCATGCATGACATACTCGTTTTTCACTATTCAGCAATTACCATTGCACTATTTCCGTTTTAGCCCGTAAAACGCTTGCGCACCCTGTCCCTTTGCGGCATTTTCATAAGCAAGCAACATCACAATGCAACAGGGTTAACGGAGAAGGTTATGTGTTCTATTTTTGGCGTACTGGATATTAAAACTGACGCGGGCGAACTGCGTAAAAAAGCACTCGAATTGTCCCGCCTGATGCGCCATCGCGGCCCGGACTGGTCCGGCGTTTACGCCAGCGATAAAGCTATTCTGGCTCACGAACGTCTGTCGATCGTAGACGTCAACGCTGGTGCTCAGCCGCTGTATAACGAGAAAAAAACGCACGCGCTGGCTGTCAACGGTGAAATCTACAACCATCAGGCACTGCGTGCCGAGTACGGCGACCGCTACGCGTTCCAGACCGGTTCTGACTGTGAAGTGATCCTCGCGCTGTATCAGGAGAAAGGCCCGGAGTTCCTGGACGACCTGCAGGGCATGTTTGCCTTCGCACTGTACGACAGCGAAAAAGACGCCTACCTGATCGGCCGTGACCACATCGGCATTATCCCGCTGTATATGGGTCACGATGAACACGGCAACTTCTATGTTGCCTCTGAAATGAAAGCCCTGGTACCGGTTTGCCGCACCATTAAAGAGTTCCCTGCAGGTAGCTACCTGTGGAGCAAAGACGGCGAGATCCGTCAGTATTATCAGCGCGACTGGTTCGAGTACGACGCGGTGAAAGACAACGTCACGGACAAAGCCGAGCTGCGTCAGGCGCTGGAAGACTCCGTTAAAAGCCACCTGATGTCAGACGTGCCGTACGGCGTGCTGCTCTCCGGCGGCCTGGATTCTTCCGTGATCTCCGCGATCACCAAGAAATTTGCCGCCCGTCGCGTGGAAGATCAGGAACGCTCTGAAGCCTGGTGGCCACAGCTGCACTCCTTTGCCGTGGGCCTGGAAGGCGCGCCGGATCTGAAAGCCGCACAGGAAGTGGCAAACCATCTTGGTACCGTGCACCACGAAATTCATTTCACCGTGCAGGAAGGTCTGGATGCGATCCGCGATGTTATCTATCACATCGAAACTTATGATGTGACGACCATCCGCGCCTCTACGCCTATGTATCTGATGTCCCGTAAGATCAAAGCGATGGGCATTAAGATGGTGCTGTCTGGCGAAGGTTCTGACGAAGTATTCGGTGGCTACCTGTATTTCCACAAAGCGCCGAATGCCAAAGAGTTGCATGAAGAGACAGTGCGCAAACTTCAGGCGCTGCATATGTTTGACTGTGCGCGTGCCAACAAAGCGATGTCGGCCTGGGGTGTGGAAGCGCGCGTTCCGTTCCTGGATAAGAAATTCCTCGATGTCGCGATGCGTATCAACCCGCAGGACAAGATGTGCGGCAACGGCAAAATGGAAAAACATATCCTGCGCGAATGTTTTGAATCCTACCTGCCGGCAAGCGTGGCGTGGCGTCAGAAAGAGCAGTTCTCTGACGGTGTAGGTTACAGCTGGATCGACACCCTGAAAGAGGTGGCGGCAAAACAGGTTTCCGACCAACAACTGGAAACAGCGAGCTTCCGCTTCCCGTACAACACGCCGGGTTCCAAAGAAGCCTATCTGTACCGTGAAATTTTTGAAGAACTGTTCCCGGTTCCAAGTGCTGCGGAATGTGTGCCGGGTGGCCCGTCCGTCGCCTGCTCTTCAGCAAAAGCGATTGAATGGGATGAATCTTTCAAATCCATGAACGATCCATCAGGACGCGCGGTAGGCGTTCACCAGTCAGCCTACAAATAATCGCTCAGTTCGCAATCAGGCCCCTCAGGGGCCTGATTTTTTTGCCTCACATTTCACCACCTAAATCTGATTAATAACCAATAATTGCCGAATATTCGGTCACGCTGTTCGCAACCTAACCAAACAGTCACATTCCGGCCATTTTCGTTGAAAAAGGTGTTGACGCTGCAAGGGTCTATACGCATAATGCGCCCCGCAACGCCGATAAGGTAACGCGAAAAAAAGATGGCTACGTAGCTCAGTTGGTTAGAGCACATCACTCATAATGATGGGGTCACAGGTTCGAATCCCGTCGTAGCCACCATCTTTTTTGCGGGAGTGGCGAAATTGGTAGACGCACCAGATTTAGGTTCTGGCGCCGCAAGGTGTGCGAGTTCAAGTCTCGCCTCCCGCACCATTCCCAGGTAAGCGTTGCACGGATGGGGTATCGCCAAGCGGTAAGGCACCGGTTTTTGATACCGGCATTCCCTGGTTCGAATCCAGGTACCCCAGCCATATTTCTTCGATTTTGCGGTTCTCCGCGGTATTGGGGTATCGCCAAGCGGTAAGGCACCGGTTTTTGATACCGGCATTCCCTGGTTCGAATCCAGGTACCCCAGCCATCGAAGATTGCAGTACTGGCTACGTAGCTCAGTTGGTTAGAGCACATCACTCATAATGATGGGGTCACAGGTTCGAATCCCGTCGTAGCCACCATATTTAGATTGTCGATTTTTCGGTAATCAAGACAAATTGTTGGGGTATCGCCAAGCGGTAAGGCACCGGATTCTGATTCCGGCATTCCGAGGTTCGAATCCTCGTACCCCAGCCAATTTAAAAAAGTCGTTAAACACTGTTTAACGCAATTGGGGTGTCGCCAAGCGGTAAGGCTCTGGTTTCTGATACCAGCATTCCGGGGTTCGAATCCCTGCACCCCAGCCACTTAGTAACAAAAAAGCCCGCTCTGCGGGCTTTTTTGTTTTTGTTGTCAGTGCGGCCAGGCTCCCTCACCCTACCCCTCTCCCACAGGGAGAGGGAAAGAAGATTAAAGGCCCAGGGCGTATTTCAACGCCTGACGCTTCAGACCACCGGCACGCTCAGCCGCCATCAATCCAATATTACGCAGAATACGCACCGGCCCTACGTCATTGCTGAACCCGGCATAGAACAGATCCATCCCTGACTGCATGATGAAGTTATCCGCCATACGCCGCGTCTGGTAACGCTTCAGTACCTGATGGCTTGACCAGTCCTCCGCATGCCCGCGTGCACTACCCAGCACATCCAGTAATGCATCAACATCACGATACCCCAGGTTTACCCCCTGCCCTGCCAGCGGGTGAATGGTGTGTGCCGCATCTCCTACCAGAGCCAGCCCTTCGCGGGCGTATTGCAACGCGTGTCGACGAGTCAGCGGGAATGCTCCTGCCGCAACCGGCGTCACATACCCCAGCCGGCTCGGGAAGTGGCGCATAATTTCGTCTTGCAGTTGCGCCATCGAAAGCCCCTGTAACTGACGAATACGCGCCGGTTTGTCGTACCACACCAGCGATGCCCAGTTATCGAACAACGGTAAAAACGCGTGCGGACCATTCGGCGTAAAGTGCTGCCAGGTGCTCTCTCCTGGCGCATTCTCACACTGGACAGTAATCAACATACAAGACTGTTGATACTGCCAGGCATGAACCCCAATCCCCGCCATCTCTCTGACCTGAGAGTTGGCGCCATCAGCGCCCACCACCAGCTTCACGGCTAATTCATCATCATTGTCCAGCGTCAGGCGATATCCGTTGTCATGACGATGCAAGGCTTTGAGTGACGATGGGACACGCAGCGTCACCTTCGGGTGTGCCTCCAGCGCCTGCCAGAGCGCCTGCTGGAGGACGTTGTTTTCCACCATATAGCCCAGACGGGGCAGCTTGAGTTCAGCAGCATCAAACGCGACGTGGGCATTTTCCCACTCCCACGTTTCGAGGCGGCTGTAAGGGTGAGCACGCATCGTCAGCACCGCGTCCCAAACGCCCAGCCCGCGCAGTAGATCAACTGAGGCGGCACTGATCGCGGAAATACGCACATCCGGCTTTGCCGTCGGGTCAAACGTAGCAGGAGCAGCCTGCTCGATAACCGTTACCTCAAATCCCTGCTGCGCCAGCCCCAGCGCCAGTGCGCCGCCGACCATACCGCCGCCGACAACGGCGATTTCGGTTTGTTGGAGTGTCATGGTCAATTTTCCTTATTGCAGAATCCCTTAAGTTTACCGGATTTTTGGGGTCAGGAGGTTGACAACCTTCATACTGGTCACAACCGCACCAAAGCATTACAATACGCGGCTTGCAATCCTGAGCTGAGCAAGTCGATGACTAAAAAACTCCATATAAAAACCTGGGGCTGTCAGATGAACGAATACGATTCATCCAAGATGGCCGATCTGCTGGATACAACCCACGGATACCAGCTGACTGAAAATGCGAAAGAAGCCGATGTGCTGCTGCTAAACACCTGTTCTATTCGTGAAAAAGCGCAGGAAAAAGTCTTTCATGTGTTAGGTCGCTGGAAACTTCTCAAACGAAAAAATCCGGACTTGATCATTGGTGTTGGCGGTTGCGTTGCGTCGCAGGAAGGGAAACTGATCCGCCAGAGAGCCCCGTATGTGGATATTGTCTTTGGCCCTCAGACCCTGCACCGCCTGCCTGAGATGATCAATCAGGTTCGCGGTAATCGTAGCCCGGTTGTTGACGTCAGCTTCCCGGAGATTGAAAAATTTGACCGTCTGCCAGAGCCGCGCGCGGATGGCCCGACCGCTTTTGTCTCAATCATGGAAGGCTGCAACAAATACTGCACTTACTGCGTGGTGCCTTACACGCGCGGTGAAGAGGTCAGCCGTCCGGCGGATGACATTCTGTTTGAAATCGCGCAGCTTGCCGCGCAGGGCGTACGCGAAGTGAACCTGCTGGGCCAGAACGTTAACGCCTGGCGCGGCGAGAACTACGACGGCAGCACCGGCAGCTTTGCTGAACTGCTGCGTCTGGTCGCAGCCATTGACGGTATCGACCGCATTCGCTTCACCACCAGCCATCCGATGGAATTTACCGATGACATCATCGATGTTTATCGCGACACGCCGGAACTGGTGAGCTTTCTGCACCTGCCGATTCAGTGTGGTTCTGACCGTGTGCTGAACCTGATGGGGCGCCCGCATACGGTGCTGGAGTACAAATCCACCATTCGTAAACTGCGTGAAGCCCGTCCTGATATCCAGATTAGCTCGGACTTTATCGTCGGCTTCCCAGGCGAAACTGCCGACGACTTTGAGCGCACCATGAAGCTCATCGGCGACGTGAATTTTGACGTTAGCTACAGTTTCATCTTCTCTGCACGTCCTGGAACCCCTGCGGCAGATATGGTTGACGATGTGCCGGAAGAAGAGAAAAAGCAGCGTCTGTATATTCTGCAGGAGCGTATCAACCAGCAGGCCAATGCCTGGAGCCGTCGTATGCTTGGTACTGTACAGCGTATTCTGGTTGAAGGCACTTCCCGCAAGAGCATTATGGAACTCTCCGGTCGTACCGAAAATAACCGCGTGGTGAACTTCGAAGGCACCCCGGATATGATCGGTAAATTCGTGGACGTCGAGATTGTGGAAGTGCTGACCAACTCGCTGCGTGCGAAGGTGGTACGTACCGAGGATGAAATGGGTCTGCGCATTGCAGAATCTCCGGAATCCGTCATTTCCCGCACCCGAAAAGAAAACGATTCTGGCGTGGGTATCTATCAGCCGTAATGCGTCCAGGCCTGCCTTTCTGGCAGGCCTTGTAATTCCCCTCTTCGCCCCCAATATCCATCGCAATGCTTGCGCCTTTATTCTGTGGCGTGAATAATTTCGGTAATGACAGTTTTATGATGCCAGCCCTACTAAACACTCAAAGAGGAACGGTTTGAATATAGACACGCGTGAAATTAGCCTTGAGCCAGCAGACAACGCTCGCCTGCTGAGCCTGTGCGGGCCGTTTGATGACAACATCAAGCAACTGGAGCGACGTCTGGGTATCGAAATCAATCGTCGCGATAATCATTTCAAACTGACCGGACGCCCTATCTGCGTCAACGCCGCCGCAGATATTCTGCGTAGCCTGTATGTGGATACCTCCCCAATGCGTGGCGAAATTCAGGATATCGAGCCAGAACAGATCCACCTCGCCATTAAAGAAGCGCGAGTGCTCGAGCAGAGCGCGGAAAGTGTGCCTGACTACGGCAAGGCAATTAACATCAAAACCAAACGTGGCGTGATTAAACCGCGTACGCCAAACCAGGCACAGTACATCGCGAATATCCTCGACCATGACATCACCTTCGGCGTTGGACCGGCCGGTACCGGTAAAACCTATCTGGCGGTAGCAGCAGCAGTGGATGCGCTGGAGCGTCAGGAGATCCGCCGTATTCTGCTGACTCGCCCTGCGGTTGAAGCGGGCGAGAAACTGGGCTTCCTGCCAGGCGACCTGAGCCAGAAAGTCGACCCATATCTGCGTCCTTTATACGACGCGCTGTTTGAAATGCTCGGTTTTGAAAAAGTTGAGAAACTTATTGAGCGTAACGTTATCGAAGTTGCTCCGCTCGCTTATATGCGCGGCCGTACGCTGAACGATGCGTTTATCATTCTCGATGAAAGTCAGAACACCACCATAGAACAGATGAAGATGTTCCTGACGCGTATCGGCTTTAACTCGAAAGCGGTCATTACCGGTGACGTCACCCAGATCGACCTGCCGCGCAGCACCAAATCTGGCCTGCGTCACGCCATTGAGGTGCTGGCCGAGGTCGAAGAAATCAGTTTTAACTTCTTCCACAGTGAAGACGTGGTACGCCACCCGGTCGTCGCGCGTATTGTTAACGCCTACGAGGCCTGGGAAGAAGCCGATCAGAAGCGTAAGGCCGAACTGGCAGCAGAACGTAAGCGCGAAGCGCAGGAGCAAGAACAGAAATGAGTCAGGTGATCCTCGATTTACAGCTGGCCTGTGAAGATAATTCCGGTATGCCAGAAGAGGCGCAGTTTCAGAAATGGCTGGATGCCGTTATCCCCCAATTTCAGGAAGAATCAGAAGTCACGATTCGCCTGGTGGATGAAGCCGAAAGCCATGAGCTTAACCTGACCTATCGCGGGAAAGATAAGCCTACCAACGTGCTCTCTTTCCCGTTCGAAGCCCCACCGGGCATCGAGATGCCGCTGCTGGGCGATCTGATCATCTGTCGCCAGGTGGTTGAGCAGGAAGCCAAAGAGCAGCAAAAAACCCTTGAAGCCCACTGGGCGCATATGGTGGTACATGGCAGCCTGCATCTGCTCGGCTACGATCATATAGAAGATGACGAAGCAGAAGAGATGGAGTCCCTCGAGACAGAGATAATGCTTGCTCTGGGCTATGAGGATCCGTACATTGCCGAGAAAGAATAGTCAGTCTCCCCACTGACTAACATGCCGCCACGAAAGGAAATCGCGTGGCGGTAAACGTTGAACTAACAAGAGAACCCTTAACAAACGCCATGAGCGACGACAATTCACACAGTAGCGACACGACAAACGGTAAAAAGGGATTTTTCTCCCTCATTCTAAACCAGCTTTTCCACGGCGAACCGAAAAACCGTGATGAACTGCTGGAGCTGATTCGTGATTCCGGGCAAAACGACCTTATCGATGAAGATACGCGCGAAATGCTCGAAGGGGTCATGGACATCGCCGACCAGCGTGTTCGCGATATCATGATCCCCCGTTCGCAAATGATCACCCTGAAACGTAACCAGACACTGGACGAGTGCCTCGATGTGATTATCGAATCCGCTCACTCACGTTTCCCGGTCATCAGCGAAGACAAAGATCACATTGAAGGGATTTTGATGGCGAAAGATCTGCTGCCGTTTATGCGCAGCGATTCTGACGCTTTCAGCATGGAAAAAGTGTTACGCCAGGCCGTGGTTGTGCCGGAAAGTAAACGTGTGGATCGGATGCTGAAAGAGTTTCGCTCTCAGCGTTACCACATGGCGATTGTTATTGATGAATTTGGCGGTGTGTCGGGTCTTGTCACGATCGAAGATATCCTTGAGCTGATCGTGGGAGAAATCGAAGATGAGTATGACGAAGAAGAAGATATCGACTTCCGTCAACTGAGCCGCCACACCTGGACTGTGCGTGCGCTGGCCTCGATTGAAGACTTTAACGACGCTTTCGGCACCCACTTCAGCGATGAAGAGGTTGATACCATTGGCGGTCTGGTGATGCAGGCCTTTGGCCACCTCCCGGCGCGCGGTGAAACCGTTGACATCGACGGTTACCAGTTCAAGGTAGCGATGGCCGACAGCCGACGTATTATACAGGTTCATGTCAGAACGCCGGATGACTCACCGGTGCCAAAACTGGAAGATTAATGTAAATGGCATTTGCCCCACTGCTTGAACGCCAGCGCGTCCGTTTGCTGCTGGCGCTGTTACTCGGAGCCAGCGGTACGCTGGCTTTTTCTCCTTACGATATCTGGCCCGCCGCCATTCTCTCCCTGATGGGGCTTCAGGGCCTGACCCTGAATCGTCGTCCGGTACAGGCTGCGGCTATCGGTTACTTCTGGGGACTGGGGCTGTTTGGCTCAGGCATCAACTGGGTCTATGTTAGCATCGCCCAGTTTGGCGGAATGCCTGGCCCGGTTAACGTCTTCCTGGTGGTATTGCTCGCCGCGTATCTCTCGCTCTATACCGGTCTGTTCGCCGGCATCCTTTCTCGCCTGTGGCCAAAAACCACCTGGCTGCGCGTCGCCATTGCGGCGCCGGTTGTCTGGCAAATTACCGAGTTCCTGCGTGGCTGGGTATTGACCGGTTTTCCATGGTTGCAGTTCGGCTACAGCCAGATTGACGGGCCGCTGAAAGGCCTGGCACCGGTGATGGGCGTTGAGGCGATTAACTTCCTGCTGATGGTTGTCAGCGGCCTGCTGGTACTGGCGTTGGCCAAGCGCTGCTGGAAGCCGCTGGTTGCGGCACTGGTATTGTTCGCACTGCCCTTCCCGCTGCGCTATATCCAGTGGTATACCCTGGAGCCAGAACGCGCTACGCAGGTTTCCATGGTGCAGGGTGATATCCCGCAGGCCATGAAGTGGGATGAAAAGCAGCTTCTGAATACGCTGAAGATCTACGCCAACGCGACCGAAGAGGTCATGGGCAAATCACAGCTGATTATCTGGCCGGAATCTGCGATCCCGGACCTGGAAATAAACCAGCAGCCGTTCCTGAACATGATGAACGATCTGCTGCTCGCGCGCGGCAGCACGCTGATTACCGGTATTGTTGATGCGCGTCTGAATCAGCAGAACCGTTATGACACCTATAACACCATCATTACCCTCGGCAAAGATAGCGAATACAGCTACAACTCCACTGACAGGTACAACAAAAATCACCTGGTTCCGTTTGGTGAATTTGTCCCGCTGGAGTCCATTCTGCGCCCGCTGGCACCGTTCTTTGACCTGCCGATGTCCTCTTTCAGCCGTGGTCCATACGTTCAGCCGCAGCTGCATGCGCACGGTTTTGCCCTGACCGCAGCCATTTGCTACGAAATTATCCTCGGCGAGCAGGTACGCGATAACTTCCGCCCGGACACGGACTTCCTTCTGACCATCTCCAATGACGCGTGGTTTGGTAAGTCGATTGGCCCATGGCAACACTTCCAGATGGCGCGGATGCGTTCCCTGGAGCTGGCGCGTCCACTGCTGCGTAGCACCAACAACGGCATCACCGCCGTAATTGGCCCACAGGGTGAAATTCAGGCCATGATCCCGCAGTTTACCCGTGAGGTGCTGACCACCAACGTCACGCCAACCACGGGACTGACGCCGTACGCCCGCACCGGCAACTGGCCGCTGTGGATCCTGACCGCGCTGTTTGGTTTTGGTGCGGTGTTGATGAGTCTTCGTCAGCGTCGTAAATAACCTTACCTTATGTTGCCGGGTGGCGTTGACGCTTACCCGGTCAACTTTTCCATACTGTTGCTACCATCCTACCATTCCCTCCAGACTCCAATTCTGGCACGCCTATTGCTTTGTTTATTCAGGTAAACGCAGTTTGGCTTAACGCGCAACCTGGTCGCACCAGCGTAGATCATCGGTAGCACCGAAACGGTGCAACGAGAGATTTTTGCCTCTGAATGGTGCGGCGCGCTTCGCAAAAATAAACAATAACGCAGCAAAATCTTTACATTAAGCCAGACTAAATGTTAACAAGCTTGCATAACACTGCACTCGCATAGCGCGAGATATAACAACATCACAATGGGTATCAATGCGTCTCTGGCGCTGATAAAAAAGGAGTTGGGTATGCAATTACGTAAACTGGCCACAGCAATGCTGGTTATGGGGATGTCTGCAGGCGTGGTTCACGCTGAAGACGCTCCGGCTGCCGGAAGCACTCTCGACAAGATTGCCAAAAACGGCGTGATCGTGGTCGGCCACCGTGAATCTTCTGTTCCGTTCTCTTACTATGACAACACGCAAAAAGTCGTGGGTTATTCACAGGATTACTCCAACGCCATCGTTGAAGCCGTGAAGAAAAAGCTGAACAAACCTGACCTGCAGGTGAAGCTGATCCCAATCACTTCACAAAACCGTATTCCACTGCTGCAAAACGGCACCTTTGATTTTGAGTGTGGCTCCACCACCAACAACCTTGAGCGTCAGAAACAGGCTGCTTTCTCTGACACCATCTTCGTGGTAGGTACCCGCCTGCTGACCAAAAAAGGCGGCGAGATTAAAGATTTTGCTGACCTGAAAGGCAAAGCGGTCGTTGTCACCTCCGGTACCACCTCAGAAGTGCTGCTGCACAAACTGAATGATGAGAAGAAAATGGATATGCGCATCATCAGCGCGAAAGACCATGGCGACTCCTTCCGTACCCTGGAAAGTGGCCGTGCCGTCGCGTTTATGATGGATGACGCCCTGCTGGCGGGCGAACGCGCGAAAGCGAAGAAACCGGACAACTGGGAAATCGTCGGAACTGCACAGTCAAAAGAAGCTTATGGCTGCATGCTGCGTAAAGACGACGCTGAGTTCAAAAAACTGATCGATGACACCATCGCCCAGGCACAAACTTCCGGCGAAGCGGAAAAATGGTTCGACAAGTGGTTCAAGAACCCAATTCCACCAAAAAACCTGAACATGAACTTTGAACTGTCTGACGACATGAAAGCGCTGTTCAAATCACCAAATGACAAGGCTCTTAACTAATTAGAACAACAGGGGCGGGATCTCCTGCCCTCTCGATTGTCGGGAAGCATGGACAGACTATACGTTGAGTGGTCGTTCCCCACTCAGCGCGAAAAATGAGCTTCTCACCAATCTTCGAGGGTAGCGCTGCTACCCTTTTTTTTCTGGAGTTTATTATGTCAATAGACTGGAACTGGGGCATCTTTCTGCAACAAGCCCCGTTCGGCAACACCACCTATCTTGGCTGGTTATGGAGCGGCTTTCAGGTCACTGTCGCTTTATCCATAACGGCATGGATCATCGCATTTCTTGTCGGCTCGCTGTTCGGTATTTTGCGTACCGTCCCTAACCGCTTTCTTTCAACCCTCGGCACCTTGTACGTTGAACTGTTTCGTAACGTTCCGCTGATCGTGCAGTTCTTTACCTGGTATCTGGTGATTCCTGAACTGCTGCCGGAAAATATTGGCATGTGGTTCAAGTCGGAACTGGATCCTAACGTTCAGTTCTTTGTCTCCTCGATGCTCTGTCTGGGGCTGTTTACCGCTGCGCGCGTGTGCGAGCAGGTGCGAGCCGCCATTCAGTCATTGCCACGTGGACAAAAAAATGCAGGTCTGGCGATGGGATTAACGCTGCCACAAACCTACCGTTATGTTCTGCTGCCTAACGCCTACCGCGTTATCGTTCCACCGATGACCTCTGAGATGATGAACCTGGTGAAAAACTCGGCCATCGCCTCGACCATCGGCCTGGTGGATATGGCTGCGCAGGCGGGCAAGCTGCTGGATTACTCCGCTCATGCGTGGGAATCCTTCACCGCAATCACGCTCGCCTATGTTCTGATTAACGCTTTCATCATGCTGGTGATGAACCTGGTTGAACGCAAAATTCGCCTGCCGGGCAATCTGGGAGGTAAATAATGTACGATTTTGACTGGAGTTCTATCGTTCCATCCATGCCTTACCTGCTTGATGGCCTGGTGATTACCTTAAAAATCACCGTTATCGCCATCATCATCGGTATTGTCTGGGGTACCCTGCTGGCGGTCATGCGCCTGTCGAGCTTTAAGCCGTTCGCCTGGTTCGCAACGGCCTACGTTAACGTTTTCCGTTCCATTCCGCTGGTGATGGTGCTGCTGTGGTTTTACCTGATTGTTCCCGGTTTCCTGCAGAACGTGCTGGGACTGTCACCGAAAACCGATATCCGCCTGATCTCGGCGATGGTGGCGTTCTCCATGTTCGAGGCTGCTTATTACTCTGAGATTATCCGTGCGGGTATCCAGAGTATCTCGCGTGGGCAGTCCAGTGCAGCACTGGCGCTGGGGATGACACACTGGCAGTCCATGCAGCTCATCATTCTGCCGCAGGCGTTTCGCGCCATGGTTCCACTCCTGCTGACTCAGGGTATCGTGCTGTTCCAGGATACCTCTCTGGTATATGTACTCAGCCTGGCAGACTTCTTCCGTACCGCCTCCACCATCGGTGAGCGTGATGGTACGCAGGTCGAGATGGTGCTCTTTGCGGGTGCGGTCTATTTTGTGATTAGTTTAAGCGCGTCGCTGTTGGTCAGTTGGCTGAAGAAAAGGACGGTATAATGATTTCCCTGAAAAATGTTTCTAAATGGTATGGGCACTTTCAGGTGCTGACCGACTGCTCCACCGAAGTGAAAAAAGGCGATGTGGTGGTAGTGTGCGGACCGTCAGGTTCCGGTAAATCCACGCTGATCAAAACCGTCAACGGACTGGAGCCGGTGCAGCAGGGTGAGATCGTCGTCAACGGCACTAAAGTCAATGACAAAAAAACCAATCTCGCCCAGCTTCGCTCTCACGTTGGCATGGTGTTCCAGCATTTTGAGCTGTTCCCTCACCTCTCCATTATTGAGAACCTGACGCTGGCGCAGGTAAAAGTGCTTAAGCGCGATAAAAAAGCGTCGCGCGAGAAAGGGCTGAAACTCCTGGAACGCGTTGGGCTCTCTGCGCATGCAGATAAATTCCCGGCACAACTTTCGGGTGGCCAACAGCAGCGTGTGGCGATCGCCCGCGCGCTGTGCATGGATCCGGTGGCAATGCTGTTTGATGAGCCAACGTCGGCGCTCGATCCAGAGATGATCAACGAAGTGCTGGACGTCATGGTCGAACTGGCACACGAAGGGATGACCATGATGGTGGTGACCCACGAAATGGGCTTCGCCCGCAAAGTAGCAAACCGCGTGATCTTTATGGACGAAGGGAAGATCGTGGAAGACTCGCCGAAAGAAGAGTTCTTCGCTAACCCGAAATCGGAACGTGCAAAAGACTTCCTTGCCAAAATTCTGCATTAATCTTCTCAGTGCGCAATCTGCGGATTGCGCACTGCTTCACGCTTTCACTCACTTCCTCTCGTCGGCGTCACATTGCAGCGTTAACCTTGTCACAAAATAACGCTACGTATGGAGAACGCTATGGCACAGCCTATTATTCTCGATTGCGATCCGGGTCATGATGACGCGATCGCGCTCGTCCTCGCTCTTGCCTCCCCTGAACTTGACGTCAAAGCCGTTACCTCGTCCGCCGGAAACCAGACGCCTGAAAAAACCTTGCGTAACGTCCTGCGCATGCTAACACTGCTCAAACGCACCGATATTCCTGTCGCTGGCGGTGCCGTGAAGCCGCTGATGCGCGAGCTGATCATTGCCGACAACGTTCACGGTGAGAGCGGGCTGGACGGCCCGGCACTGCCGGAGCCGGGTTTCGCACCGCAACACTGCACTGCCGTGGAGTTGATGGCGAAGGTGCTGCGTGAAAGTGCCGAGCCGGTAACGCTGGTGGCAACCGGTCCGCAAACCAACGTTGCGTTGCTGCTTAACAGTCATCCGGAGCTGCACAGTAAAATTTCCCGTATCGTGATAATGGGTGGCGCAATGGGGCTGGGTAACTGGACGCCTGCGGCGGAGTTCAACATCTTTGTCGACCCGGAAGCCGCTGAGATTGTCTTCCAGTCCGGCTTGCCGGTTGTGATGGCGGGACTGGACGTTACCCATCGCGCGCAGATTATGGCGGACGATATTGAGCGTTTCCGCTCGGTGGGCAACCCGGTTGCGACAACTGTGGCCGAACTGCTCGACTTCTTTATGGAATATCACAAAGCCGAGAAGTGGGGCTTCCACGGCGCGCCCCTGCATGATCCATGCACCATTGCCTGGCTACTGAAGCCGGAGATGTTTACCACAGTGGAACGCTGGGTCGGTGTGGAGACGCAGGGGAAATATACCCAGGGGATGACAGTAGTGGATTACTACTCACTGACGGGAAATGCGCCGAATACCACGGTGATGGTGGATATCGATCGGCAGGCGTTTGTGGATTTGCTGGCGGAGAGGCTCAAGTACTACGCTGCGGCCTGATGCCCTCACCCTACCCCTCTCCCAAGGTGGGAGGGGGCAGACACTAAAAACGGCAACATAGTTGCCGTTTTACTTTTATTTATGGCTCAAACGGTCGACGCTGAAACTGATCGTGCCCACATTTCGGACATAACGGCAGCACTTCCGGCGTATACACTGCAATATGGTGATGGCATTTCTCGCAGACCAGATTCCCCAGGCCAACCACTTCACCGCTGTGATACACACCATGATGGTTCAGATCCTGAAACACCTCGCGCCACTCCAGCTGCGTTTTATCGGTGATATCCACCAGTTCCTGCCACAGGCTCTCTTTAATCACCCGCATAAATACGCTGTCAGTGACCTCATCCTGGCTCTCCTGGTAGCTGCGTGCGAATTCTTCCAGGTCACGGCGTACCGCGCGGGTGACCTCTTCAACTTCGGTGCGCGTTAACTCACCCGTTTGCGTCACGCGGGCACGAGCCTGCTCCACCAGCGCGTCAATATCGCGCTCGCCGTTACGCAGCCGTTCCGTCAGTGTCGCCACCAGTTCGCGGTAAAATTGAGCAACCTTGTTCATCATTTTGCCTCCCGGGTAAGTAACTATTTCTAATAATAGACCTTATTTCGTCGCCGCTTTGTCAGGTGAAGCACAGACCCGGTAAATTCCTGCAATGCGCATTTGTGCGAAAGGCTGTTTTGACGCGGACGTTTGGGCTATGCTATGCGGATCTGAAATACCACATCCATTGGCTACATTTGTAGCTGTATTGAAAACAGGACCACTGGCTGCCATGCAAGAGCAATACCGCCCGGAAGAGATAGAATCAAAAGTCCAGCAACACTGGGACGAGAAGCGCACCTTTGAAGTAACCGAAGACGAGAGCAAAGAGAAGTATTACTGCCTGTCGATGCTTCCCTATCCTTCTGGTCGACTACACATGGGCCACGTGCGTAACTACACCATTGGTGATGTGATCGCCCGCTACCAGCGTATGCTGGGCAAAAACGTTCTGCAGCCAATCGGCTGGGACGCGTTCGGTCTGCCTGCTGAAGGCGCTGCGGTAAAAAACAACACCGCACCTGCCCCATGGACGTATGACAACATCGCGTACATGAAAAACCAGCTTAAAATGCTGGGCTTTGGCTATGACTGGAGCCGCGAGCTGGCAACCTGCACCCCGGAATACTATCGCTGGGAACAGAAATTCTTCACCGAGCTGTACAAAAAAGGCCTGGTGTATAAGAAGACCTCTGCTGTTAACTGGTGTCCAAATGACCAGACTGTTCTCGCGAACGAACAGGTTATTGATGGCTGCTGCTGGCGTTGTGATACCAAAGTTGAGCGTAAAGAGATCCCACAGTGGTTTATCAAAATCACAGCCTATGCTGACGAACTGCTGAACGATCTGGATACGCTGGATCACTGGCCAGATACCGTTAAAACCATGCAGCGCAACTGGATCGGCCGTTCTGAAGGCGTGGAGATCACCTTCAACGTTGAGAACTACGACCAGACCCTGACCGTCTACACCACCCGTCCAGACACCTTCATGGGCGCGACCTACCTGGCCGTGGCTGCGGGTCACCCTCTGGCGCAGAAAGCGGCGGAGAACAATCCGGAACTGGCCACCTTCATCGACGAATGCCGCAACACCAAAGTGGCCGAAGCCGACATGGCGACGATGGAGAAAAAAGGTGTAGCGACAGGCTTCTATGCTAAGCACCCACTGACAGGCGAAGCGATCCCTGTCTGGGCCGCGAACTTCGTTCTGATGGAATACGGTACAGGTGCAGTCATGGCTGTTCCAGGCCACGATCAGCGCGACTACGAGTTTGCGACCAAATACAGCCTTCCGATTAAAGCCGTTATCCTGGCCGCCGATGGTTCTGAACCAGACCTGTCCGCGCAAGCGCTGACTGAAAAAGGCACCCTGTTTAACTCGGGTGAATTCAGCGGCCTGAGCTTCGAAGACGGTTTTAATGCCATTGCAGACAAACTGGCCTCTCTGGGCGTGGGCGAGCGTAAAGTTAACTTCCGTCTGCGCGATTGGGGCGTTTCCCGTCAGCGTTACTGGGGTGCACCAATCCCAATGGTGACGCTGGAAGACGGCACCGTGATGCCAACGCCGGAAGATCAACTGCCGGTGATCCTGCCAGAAGACGTGGTCATGGACGGCATCACCAGCCCGATCAAAGCCGATCCTGAGTGGGCAAAAACCACCGTCAACGGCCAGCCTGCGCTGCGTGAAACCGACACCTTCGACACCTTTATGGAGTCCTCCTGGTACTATGCGCGTTACACCTGCCCGCAGTATAAAGAGGGTATGCTGGACTCTGATGCAGCGAACTACTGGCTGCCGGTAGACATTTACATCGGTGGTATCGAACATGCCATCATGCACCTGCTCTACTTCCGCTTCTTCCACAAACTGATGCGTGATGCCGGCATGGTGAACTCTGACGAACCGGCAAAACAGCTGCTGTGTCAGGGGATGGTACTGGCTGATGCCTTCTACTACGTGGGTGCTAACGGCGAGCGTAACTGGGTGTCTCCGGTTGATGCTATCGTTGAGCGTGACGAGAAAGGCCGCATTGTGAAGGCGAAAGACGCCGAAGGTCATGAACTGGTCTATACCGGCATGAGCAAGATGTCTAAATCCAAAAACAACGGCATCGACCCACAGGTGATGGTTGAACGTTACGGCGCGGATACCGTGCGTCTGTTCATGATGTTTGCTTCTCCGGCGGACATGACCCTGGAGTGGCAGGAATCGGGTGTGGAAGGTGCAAACCGCTTCCTGAAACGCGTCTGGAAACTGGTTTACGAACACACTGCACAGGGTGATGCTCCGGCACTGAACGCCGCGGCACTGACTGAAGATCAGCAGGCGCTGCGTCGTGATGTTCATAAAACGATTGCGAAAGTGACCGATGATATTGGTCGTCGTCAGACCTTTAACACTGCAATTGCAGCTATTATGGAACTGATGAATAAGCTGGCGAAAGCCCCGCTGGACGGCGAGCAGGATCGTGCCTTAATGCGTGAAGCGTTGCTGGCCGTCGTTCGCATGCTGAACCCGTTCACTCCGCACGTTAGCTTCACCCTGTGGCAGGAGCTGAAAGGCGAAGGCGATATCGACAATGCTCCATGGCCACAGGCCGACGAAGCCGCGATGGTGGAAAACACTACGCTGGTTGTCGTTCAGGTAAACGGCAAAGTACGCGGTAAAATTACCGTGGCGGTCGATGCAACCGAAGAACAGGTTCGCGAACGCGCGGGCCAGGAACCTCTGGTCGCAAAATATCTTGAGGGCGTTACCGTACGTAAAGTGATCTACGTACCGGGTAAATTGCTGAATCTGGTCGTTGGCTAAGCGCGGGAGGAAACGTGCGACAACTGGCAACAATACTCTTATCTCTGGCGGTGCTTGTCACCGCTGGTTGTGGCTGGCACCTGCGCAATACCACGGCGGTGCCTGCTCAGATGAAAACGATGATCTTTGATTCCGGGGATCCGAATGGCCCACTCAGCCGGGCAATTCGTAACCAGCTGCGTCTGAACGGTGTTGAAATTGTTGAGAAACAAACGCTTCGCCAGGATGTACCGTCTCTGCGTGTGATAGGAGGCGGTCTGTCGAGAGATACAGCCTCTATCTTCCAGGATGGCCGCACCGCAGAGTATCAGATGGTGTTAACGGTCGATGCGGCAGTTCTGATCCCGGGTAAAGATATTTATCCGATCAGCACGAAAGTGTACCGTTCGTTCTTCGATAACCCGCAGACGGCGCTGGCAAAAGATGCCGAACAGCAGATTATTATCAACGAAATGTACGACAAGGCAGCGGAACAGCTGATCCGTAAACTGCCAAGTGTTGCAGCGTCAACCAAGCAAGGTTCTGACATTGTTGAAAAACCGGTTGCTGGCACGCTTCCCGCTGCTAACTCTCTGGGTAAATGATGATCAGGCTGTATCCTGAACAACTTCGCGCGCAGCTCAATGAAGGGCTGCGCGCGGCGTATTTGCTTCTTGGAAACGATCCGCTATTACTTCAGGAAAGCCTGGATGCCGTGCGCCATGCGGCGGCGGCACAGGGATTTGATGAACATCACACCGTTCAACTGGATAACAACACCGACTGGAACGCCCTCTTCTCGCTTTGCCAGGCGATGAGTCTTTTCGCGTCGCGCCAGACTATCCAGATCCTGCTGCCGGAAAATGGTCCTAACGCGGCCATGAATGAACAACTCGCTACGCTGGTGAGCCTGTTGCACAGCGATCTGCTCTTCATCGTGCGCGGCAACAAGCTCACTAAAGCACAGGAAAATGCAGCCTGGTTTACCCAGCTCGCGACTCACGCAGTGCTGGTCACCTGTCAGACGCCTGAGCAAACGCATCTACCCAAATGGGTGGCGGCGAGAGCGAAGCAAAACAACCTTCAACTGGATGACGCCGCGAATCAACTGCTTTGCTACTGCTATGAAGGAAATCTGCTGGCCCTGGCTCAGGCGCTGGACAGACTCTCCCTGCTCTGGCCGGATGGTAAACTCACCCTACCGCGTGTCGAACAGGCCGTTAACGATGCCGCGCACTTCACGCCATTCCACTGGGTGGATGCGTTGTTGGCGGCGAAAAGCAAACGCGCCCTGCATATTCTGCAACAACTGCGCCTCGAAGGGAGCGAACCCGTTATTCTGCTACGTACTCTGCAGCGCGAATTACTGCTGCTGATTACGCTAAAGCGTCAGTCTGCCCATACGCCGTTGCGTTCGCTGTTTGATAAACACCGCGTATGGCAAAATCGCCGGGCTATGACGACAGAGGCCATTAACCGCCTGAGTCATGAACAGCTGCGACAGGCTGTTCAGCTGCTGATGCGCGCTGAGCTCACGTTAAAACAAGATTACGGCCAGTCGGTCTGGGCAGAGCTGGAAAGCCTTTCTCTGCTGCTCTGCCACAAGGCGCTCGCAGACGTATTTATTGATGGATAGCATGCATTCTTTACAGGCCCTGTATGGTGGCACCTTCGACCCGGTACATTACGGGCATCTGAAGCCAGTCGAAATTCTGGCGAATCTGATCGGGCTTCAGTGCGTCACCATTATGCCCAATAATGTTCCGCCACACCGTCCCCAGCCTGAGGCGACCAGCGAGCAACGCAAAGAGATGCTGGCCCTGGCCATTGCGGATAAACCGCTTTTCAAACTTGATGAACGGGAGCTACGTCGCGATACTCCCTCCTGGACGTCACAGACGCTGCAGGAGTGGCGGACTGAACAAGGCCCTGACAAGCCGCTGGCCTTCATTATTGGCCAGGATTCACTGCTAAATCTCCCCACATGGCATCAGTATGAAACCATTCTGGAGAACAGCCACCTGCTTGTCTGCCGCCGTCCGGGTTATCCGCTGACGATGCGCGAAGAGCAGTATCAGCAATGGCTGGAAGACCATCTCACCGATAATGTTGAAGATCTCCACAATCAGCCTGCCGGGAAAATTTATCTGGCAGAAACACCGTGGTTCGATATCTCTGCGACCCTCATTCGTGAGCGCCTGCAACAGGGCTTAGCGTGTGACGATCTGCTGCCCGCATCGGTACTGGCGTATATTCACGCACACGGGTTGTATCAGAAAAGTGCAGATGCCTGACCCGGGACCATAAAAAGTGGCTTATTGATTATCCTGCCTTGACAGAGTAAGCCATACTGTTATCCTCCGCTGCCAGACTTTCCCGCCGATCATTGCTTTACAGAAATTGTTTTACAAAAATGGCGATGCAATCTCAGGCGGAGGGTGGGATGATACCCGCCTTCAAAAGCCCGGCCGGAGACATTTGTCCCGACACAGGCGCTAGTTCAGGTATACTGTCTGGCCACGAATTCATAGTTATACAATCTCGTTCACCCCAGGGGGAAAACTTGCAGGGTAAAGCACTCCAGGATTTTGTTATTGACAAAATTGATGACCTGAAAGGTCAGGACATCATCGCTATCGACGTTAAGGGTAAATCCAGTATTACCGACTGCATGATTATCTGCACCGGTACTTCTACGCGTCATGTTGTTTCGATTGCCGATCACGTGGTTCAGGAATCACGTGCAGCAGGGCTGTTGCCGCTTGGTGTTGAAGGTGAAGCGACGGCTGACTGGGTGGTTGTCGACCTCGGCGATGTGATTGTCCATGTCATGCAGGAAGAGAGCCGTCGCCTGTATGAGCTGGAAAAACTCTGGGGTTAATGCGTGAAGTTGCAACTGGTCGCCGTCGGCACCAAAATGCCGGACTGGGTACAAACCGGTTTTACTGAGTATCTGCGTCGTTTCCCAAAAGACATGCCGTTCGAACTGGTGGAGATCCCCGCCGGAAAGCGCGGCAAGAACGCCGATATCAAACGTATTCTTGATAAAGAGGGCGAACTGATGCTGGCTGCCGCAGGCAAAAACCGCATCGTCACCCTCGATATTCCAGGAAAACCCTGGGATACGCCGCAGCTGGCGCACGAACTGGAGCGCTGGAAGCAGGATGGCCGTGACGTCAGTCTGTTGATTGGCGGGCCAGAAGGGTTATCCCCTGCCTGCAAAGCGGCAGCAGAACAAAGTTGGTCTCTCTCCGCGCTGACGCTTCCCCATCCGCTCGTTCGGGTACTGGTGGCAGAAAGCCTGTATCGCGCGTGGAGCATTACGACCAACCACCCCTATCACCGCGAATAGTGACTTGACCAGGGTAGATTAAGCAGCGGATGAAACTACAGAATTCTTTTCGCGACTATACGGCTGAGTCCGCGCTGTTTGTGCGCCGGGCGCTGGTCGCCTTTACGGGGATTTTGCTGCTTACCGGCGTGCTGATCGCCAACCTTTATAATCTGCAAATTGTCCGCTTTACCGATTACCAGACGCGTTCAAACGAAAACCGTATTAAGCTGGTGCCAATCGCCCCCAGCCGCGGCATCATTTACGACCGTAACGGCACACCGCTGGCGTTAAACCGCACCATCTATCAAATAGAGATGATGCCGGAAAAGGTCGATAATGTTCAGGATACGCTGGAAGCGCTGAGAAGCGTTGTCGATCTTAACGATGACGATATCGCCGCTTTCAAAAAAGAACGGGCCCGCTCTCACCGTTTCACCTCCATTCCGGTAAAAACCAATCTGACGGAAGTCCAGGTTGCCCGCTTTGCGGTAAACCAGTACCGTTTCCCCGGCGTGGAAGTGAAGGGTTACAAACGTCGCTACTACCCTTATGGCTCTGCGCTGACGCATGTGATTGGCTACGTTTCCAAAATTAACGATAAAGACGTCGATCGTCTCGATAAAGACGGCAAACTGGCGAACTACGCCGCGACGCACGATATCGGTAAGCTGGGGATTGAACGTTATTACGAAGATGTTCTGCACGGACAGACTGGCTATGAAGAGGTTGAGGTTAACAACCGTGGCCGCGTTATTCGCCAGCTTAAAGAAGTGCCGCCTCAGGCGGGACATGATGTCTATCTGACGCTCGATCTTAAGCTTCAGCAGTATATTGAAACCCTGCTGGCAGGCAGCCGTGCAGCCGTTGTGGTCACCGATCCGCGTACCGGTGGCATTCTGGCAATGGTTTCAATGCCAAGTTATGACCCGAACCTGTTTGTCGACGGCATCTCCAGTAAGGACTATTCCGGTCTGCTGAATGACCCTAATACGCCGCTGGTGAACCGCGCGACACAGGGTGTTTACCCGCCAGCGTCAACGGTTAAACCGTACGTAGCGGTTTCTGCATTGAGTGCCGGTGTTATCAACCGTAATACCAGCCTGTTTGACCCGGGCTGGTGGCAGTTGCCTGGTTCTGAAAAACGCTACCGTGACTGGAAAAAATGGGGCCACGGTCATCTGAACGTCACCAAATCGCTGGAGGAGTCTGCGGATACCTTCTTCTATCAGGTGGCGTATGACATGGGGATTGACCGCCTCTCAGAGTGGATGAGCAAATTCGGTTATGGGCACTACACCGGCGTTGACCTTGCAGAAGAACGTTCCGGTAATATGCCAACGCGTGAATGGAAGCTGAAACGCTTTAAAAAACCATGGTATCAGGGCGATACCATTCCGGTGGGTATCGGACAGGGTTACTGGACAGCAACACCGCTTCAGATGAACAAAGCCATGATGATCCTCATCAATGACGGTGTCGTGAAAGTTCCACACCTGCTACTAAGTACGGTTGAAGACGGTAAAAAAGTGCCCTGGAACCAGCCGCATGAAGCGCCTGTGGGGGATATTCACTCCGGCTTCTGGGAAATCGCTAAAGACGGTATGTACGGCGTAGCAAACCGCCCTAACGGTACCGCGCATAAGTATTTCGCTGGTACGCCGTATAAAGTGGCCGCGAAATCAGGTACTGCGCAGGTGTTTGGTCTGAAAGCCAATGAAACCTATAACGCGCACCGCATTGCCGAAAGACTGCGTGACCATAAACTGATGACGGCATTTGCCCCTTATGATAACCCGCAGGTGGCGGTGGCAATGATTCTGGAGAACGGCGGTGCCGGACCAGCAGTCGGGACCATCATGCGCCAGATCCTTGACCACATTATGCTGGGTGATAACAACACCGAACTGCCGGCTGAAAACCCGGCCGCCGCTGCGGCGGAGGACCAATAATCATGACGGATAATCCAAATAAGAAATCGCTGTGGGATAAAATCCACATCGACCCAGCCATGCTGCTGATCCTGCTGGCTCTGCTGGTTTACAGCGCCCTGGTTATCTGGAGCGCCAGTGGCCAGGACATCGGCATGATGGAGCGCAAAATCGGCCAGATCGCGATGGGTCTGGTCATTATGGTGGTCATGGCGCAGATCCCGCCGCGCGTCTATGAAGGCTGGGCGCCGTATCTGTATATATTCTGTATTGTGTTGCTGGTTGCGGTTGACGCCTTCGGCGCTATCTCTAAAGGCGCACAGCGCTGGCTGGATCTGGGTGTGGTTCGCTTCCAGCCTTCTGAAATTGCCAAAATTGCCGTTCCATTGATGGTCGCGCGCTTTATCAACCGTGACGTCTGCCCGCCGTCGCTAAAAAATACCGCCATCGCGCTGGTGCTGATTTTCCTGCCGACACTGCTGGTTGCCGCGCAGCCTGACCTTGGCACCTCAATCTTAATCGCTCTCTCCGGCCTGTTTGTTCTCTTCCTGTCTGGCTTAAGCTGGCGTCTGATTGGTATCGCGGTGGTGCTGATTGCGGCTTTCATCCCCATTCTCTGGTTCTTCCTGATGCATGATTACCAGCGCCAGCGCGTAATGATGTTGCTCGATCCAGAAACCGATCCGCTTGGTGCGGGCTATCATATTATTCAGTCCAAGATTGCGATTGGCTCTGGTGGGCTACGCGGTAAAGGCTGGCTACACGGCACCCAGTCTCAGCTGGAATTTTTACCGGAACGCCACACTGACTTTATCTTTGCCGTACTGGCGGAAGAGCTGGGACTGGTTGGCATCTTAATATTGCTGGCGCTCTACGTGCTGCTAATCATGCGCGGATTGTGGATTGCCGCTCGTGCGCAAACCACCTTTGGTCGCGTCATGGCTGGCGGGTTAATGTTGATTTTATTCGTTTATGTCTTCGTAAATATTGGTATGGTGAGTGGTATTCTGCCTGTAGTAGGCGTACCGCTGCCGCTGGTGAGTTACGGAGGCTCGGCACTGATCGTGTTGATGGCCGGGTTTGGTATCGTAATGTCGATCCATACCCACAGAAAAATGTTGTCAAAAAGCGTATAAAAATAAGGGGATCGGAATGCGTAAGCAGTGGCTGGGGATCTGCATCGCGGCAAGTTTACTTGCGGCCTGCACAAGTGATGATGGTCAGCAACAGGCAACCGTCGCGCCACCGCAGCCTGCGGTTTGTAATGGCCCGATCGTTGAAATCAGCGGTGCCGATCCCGTTTATGAACCGCTAAATGCCAGCGCGAATCAGGATTACGAGCGCGACGGCAAAAGCTACAAAATTGTTCAGGATCCTTCTCGTTTCAGTCAGGCAGGCTTTGCCGCCATTTATGATGCTGAACCCGGTAGTAACCTGACTGCATCAGGCGAAGCCTTTGACCCAATGCAGCTTACCGCAGCGCACCCAACGCTGCCGATCCCAAGCTATGCTCGTATAACGAACCTGGCGAATGGGCGAATGATCGTCGTGAAAATTAACGATCGCGGCCCGTACGGTAATGACCGGGTGATATCTCTGTCCCGCGCATCCGCTGACCGCCTGAACACCTCAAACAATACCAAAGTCCGTATTGATCCGATTATTGTAGCGCAGGATGGTTCGCTGTCCGGCCCAGGCACAGCATGTACCACGGTGGCTAAACAGACTTATGCCCTTCCTGACCGCCCAAATCTTGACGGTGGAATGGGGAGCGCCTCTTCACCGGTAGAGCCTGCTCAGCCAGGTGGGGAGATCCGCGCCATCAGCAATGATACCCTGCAAAGCGATGACTCGACCGGCGCACCGGTAAAGAGTAGCGGCTTCCTTGGCGCACCAACGACCTTAGCCGCAGGCGTGCTGGAAGGCAGTGAACCTACACCAGCACCCGCTCCTGTTACCGCTCCGGCTACCCAGCCAGCTCCTGTAACAGCCCCAGCCGTGACGCAAAGTGCGCCAGTTGCTGCTCCAGCAGCGGCCAGTGGCAGCTATGTGGTTCAGGTAGGCGCAGTGAGCGATCAGGCCCGGGCCAAACAGTATCAGCAGCGTCTGAGCCAGCAGTTTGGCGTACCAGGACGCGTTGAGCAGAATGGCGCGGTCTGGCGTATTCAAATGGGGCCGTTTGCCAGCAAATCGCAGGCAGCGTCCTTGCAGCAGCGTCTGCAGAATGAAGCTCAACTTCAGTCATTTATCGCTGTTGCGAAATAATGAACCGGCGGTATCCGAATTGTCAGTTTGTGTAAAACACATTCACAAACTCATGCTTAAAGTCGGATGCCTGCCTGAATAGCATTTGCTATAGTAGGGCACTTTTTTTAATTCCATCACGGATGTCGTAGTTCTGACCATGAAGACCACTTTTTCCGCTCGTTTTGTGCAGCGCATGGCGCTGACCACGGCCCTTTGCGCTACTGCACTCTCTGCAGCTCACGCCGATGACCTGAATATCAAGACCATGATCCCTGGCGTTCCGCAAATTGATGCTGAATCCTACATCCTGATCGACTACAACTCTGGCAAAGTGCTGGCGGAACAGAACGCCGATGCTCGCCGTGACCCGGCTAGCCTGACCAAAATGATGACCAGCTACGTTATCGGCCAGGCGATGAAAGCGGGTAAATTCAAAGAATCAGATCTGGTCACCATCGGTAATGATGCGTGGGCAACCGGGAACCCTGTTTTCAAAGGTTCCTCGCTGATGTTCCTGAAACCAGGTATGCAGGTTCCTGTTTCTCAGTTGATCCGTGGTATCAACCTGCAGTCTGGTAACGATGCCTGCGTAGCCATGGCCGATTTCGCCGCCGGTAGTCAGGATGCCTTCGTAGGTCTGATGAACAGCTATGTTACCGCGCTGGGTCTGAAAAACAGCCATTTCCAGACCGTGCATGGCCTGGACGCCGATGGCCAGTACAGCTCCGCACGTGATATGGCGCTGATTGGTCAGGCACTGATCCGCGACGTACCTAATGAGTACTCTATCTATAAAGAGAAAGAGTTCACCTTCAACGGTATTCGTCAGACCAACCGTAACGGCTTGCTGTGGGATAACAGCCTGAACGTTGACGGCATCAAAACCGGTCACACCGACAAAGCCGGTTACAACCTGGTGGCCTCTGCGACAGAAGGCCAGATGCGCCTGATCTCCGCCGTGATGGGCGGTCGCACCTTTAAAGGCCGTGAAACAGAAAGCAAAAAACTGCTGACCTGGGGCTTCCGTTTCTTCGAAACCGTAAACCCACTGAAAGCAGGTAAAGAGTTTGCTTCTGAACCTGTCTGGTTCGGCGATAACGACCGTGCCTCCCTCGGCGTTGATAAAGACCTGTACCTGACCATTCCACGCGGTCGAATGAAAGATCTGAAAGCCAGCTATGTACTGAACAGCACCGAACTGCATGCGCCACTGCAGAAAAACCAGGTGGTGGGCACGATCAACTTCCAGCTGGATGGCAAGACTATCGATCAGCGTCCACTGGTTGTCCTGCAAGAAATTCCTGAAGGCAATTTCTTCGGCAAAATCATTGATTACATTAAATTGATGTTCCATCACTGGTTTGGTTAAAAATCGAACACTTGAAAGTGTGATTTTGATCCCCATATACTAAGTATCCTGATAACTCCCACCTGACGTGGGAGTTATTCTTTTTGACGTTACGCCGGAGCTGACATGAAAACCAAACTTAACGAACTGCTTGAATTCCCTACCCCGTTTACCTACAAAGTAATGGGTCTGGCGAAACCTGAGCTGGTTGATCAGGTGGTTGAAGTGGTACAGCGCCATGCGCCGGGTGACTACTCTCCGTCAGTAAAACCAAGCAGCAAGGGCAACTACCACTCGGTTTCTATTACCATCACTGCGACTCACATTGAGCAGGTTGAGACGCTGTACGAAGAACTCGGCAATATCGAAATTGTTCGTATGGTGCTGTAGTCCCTTAGAGGTTACCCGCTTTGCCGGGTAACCCCTCTTCCCGCTGTGATATACTCCCTCTCATCTTATGTCCTTCGTCTTCGGAGACGCAGTTTTGTATCAGGATAAAATTCTGGTCCGTCACCTCGGGCTGCAACCTTATGAGCCTGTCTCCCAGGCTATGCATGACTTTACCGATTCACGCGATGACAGCACCCCTGATGAAATCTGGCTGGTCGAACACCTGCCGGTATTTACACAGGGCCAGGCGGGAAAAGCGGAACACTTATTAATGACGGGTGATATCCCGGTTATTCAGAGCGACCGCGGCGGACAGGTAACGTATCACGGGCCGGGGCAGCAGGTGATGTACGTCCTGCTTAATCTGAAGCGCAGAAAACTGGGTGTGCGTGAACTGGTTACCTTACTGGAACACACTGTCGTCAATACGCTGGCGGAATACGGCATTGACGCTCACCCGCGTGCCGATGCACCTGGTGTCTACGTCGGCGAAATGAAGATCTGCTCTCTGGGACTGCGTATTCGAAAAGGTTGTTCATTTCACGGTCTGGCGTTGAATATTAATATGGATCTTACGCCTTTCCAGCGCATAAACCCCTGTGGCTACGCCGGCATGGAAATGACACAAATGTGCCAGTGGGTCGACACGGCTGCGCCAGAAAATATTCGTCCTGTCCTTTTGAAGCACATGTTAGCGCTACTTAACAATCCCCCACACGAATATATCCCTGCTTAATATATTATACAACATGGCTCGATAATTTGACGGGCCAGTGTTTATTTACCGCTTTTACGCTTTACAATAAACCACAGATTCTATATTTTCGAAGCGCCCGAATATTACCGTTACATATTATTTAGCCTCCAGCAAGCGCGATACGCAGGATCTAAGTAACTTGAGTGATAATCACACAACTGTTTGTTTTTGATAGACAAGTAAAACAAAACCAACACTTTACGAATCTCTACAGGCATAATAAATAAATTCAACTATCATTCATAATGTGAATGTATACGGAGTAAAAGCGTGGAGTCTACTAATTTACCAGCTAAACGCCTGAATGAACCTGGTGGCGAAGACAAGCCGCAAATTTTTCGGACTTTACGTAATATTGATCTCAATTTACTGACTATTTTTGAGGCAGTATATGTCCATAAGGGTATCGTTAATGCTGCGAAAATTCTTAATCTCACGCCATCAGCAATAAGTCAGTCAATCCAAAAGCTACGCGCTATATTTCCCGACCCGTTATTTATCCGTAAGGGTCAGGGGGTGACGCCAACGGCTTACGCCACACATCTCCACGAGTACATCAGCCAGGGGCTGGAGTCGATCCTGGGCGCACTGGATTTAACCGGGAGCTACGATAAGCAGAGAACCATCACCATCGGCTGCTCCCCTTCTGTGGGTGTACTGGTGATGCCTGCGATCTTCCAGGCCGTGAAAGAGCAAGTGCCGCAGCTCCTGCTTCGCAATGTGCCTCTCAATGAACCTGATATTCAGCTTGCTCAGTTTCAGACAGACCTGATTATTGATAGCGGCAGCTTTAGCGCCAGAGCACTCGGGCAAAATGTGCTTTATGCAGATAACCTGGTTCTGGTTTGCCGCCAACATCATCCTGCTCTTAGCGAGCCATTGGCCATCGAAAACTTGCGCAACTATGATCATTCATCATTCATGACCGATGGGCAGTCTAATCATGCCCTGCGCCAGCGGATTGATGAAATCTTCCCGGAACGTCAGATCAGTTTCAGCAGTTACAATATGTTTACCACCGCATCCCTGATTGGCAGCAGTGACATGCTCTGTATCATGCCTTCACGCCTGTACAGCCTGCTGCGAAAATGCTGGCCGCTGGAGAGTATTCCTCTCAGCCAACTTAATGCGGAATCTATCGAGATTTCACTGCATTACAACAAACTGAGTTTGCGCGATCCGGTACTGGAAAACGTCATCCGCATTATCCGTCAGGCCTTCTGACAGATTTAGCCAGCACAAGCCCCTGCCAGAGGCAGGGCAAAAGGCACAAAACAACAACTATTTTACAAATTGGCGACCTGGCAGGCTGCTTTAACGACCGTTTCAATGATATACTGCCTGTCGTTCGTTCAAAAATAGTTGATAAATACAACATTCCCTTGAATTGAAACGCTTTCCTTCGATATTCGCAACTGGAACACGCACGCTATGAGTAAACCCATTGTGATGGAACGCGGTGTTAAATACCGCGATGCCGATAAAATGGCCCTTATCCCGGTTAAAAACGTGGCTACAGAGCGCGAGGCGCTGTTAAGAAAACCGGAATGGATGAAAATCAAACTTCCAGCCGACTCTTCGCGTATCCAGGGGATCAAAGCGGCGATGCGCAAGAATGGCCTTCACTCCGTCTGTGAAGAAGCCTCTTGTCCGAACCTTGCTGAATGTTTCAATCACGGCACCGCGACGTTTATGATTCTGGGTGCCATCTGTACCCGCCGCTGCCCGTTCTGCGATGTTGCTCATGGCCGTCCGGTAGCGCCCGACGCTAACGAGCCTCAAAAACTGGCACAGACCATCGCCGACATGGCGCTGCGTTATGTCGTCATCACATCTGTTGACCGTGACGACCTGCGTGATGGGGGTGCTCAGCACTTTGCTGACTGTATTACTGCCATTCGTGAGAAAAGCCCGAACATCAAAATCGAGACGCTGGTTCCTGACTTCCGCGGCCGTATGGACCGTGCGCTGGACATCCTGACCGCGACGCCGCCAGATGTGTTTAACCACAATCTGGAGAACGTACCACGTATCTACCGCCAGGTACGTCCAGGTGCAGATTATAACTGGTCCCTGAAGCTGCTTGAGCGCTTCAAAGAGGCGCATCCGCATATTCCAACCAAGTCTGGCCTGATGGTTGGCCTGGGTGAAACCAATGATGAAATCATTGAGGTAATGCGCGATCTGCGTCGCCACGGCGTCACTATGCTGACGTTGGGACAATATCTGCAGCCAAGCCGCCACCACCTTCCGGTACAGCGCTACGTAAGCCCGGACGAGTTTGATGAGATGAAAGCCGAAGCGATGGCGATGGGCTTTACCCACGCAGCATGCGGCCCATTTGTTCGCTCCTCATACCATGCCGATATGCAGGCGAAAGGCGAAGAAGTTAAATAATTCTGTAATATTCATTTACAGTAATACGAAAAAACCGGCCTCATGAGCCGGTTTTTTTTCGCAAGCCCTCAGGCATTGCTATCACTCTTTGTGAGAAAGCTTGTCTGCCGGGACGTCATCCTCAGCGCTTTTCTTAGCTGCCGCATCATCGTCGTTCATTGCTTTCTTAAAGCCTTTGATGGCAGCCCCCAGGTCACCACCCAGCGTGCGTAACTTCTTGGTACCAAACAGCAGGACGACCAGTGCGGCAACCACCAGCAGTTTGGTAATACTAATCTCACCCATAGATACCTTCTTTACTTAAAACAGGCTGCATTCAGCGCCAAAACCTGATTGTATTAACGGTCATTTGACGCGTGCACACAATAGCAATCTGTAACAAGGTGAATCAAGCATTGTTGAAAAAAACATCACAATAATTGCGGTGGCGCAAACCGACGGTTATGAAGAACAGGTAATTGCTGACGTGCAAGCGCAATCCGTTCTAAATTAATCTCCGCGACCAGCAACACAGGGGTTTCCGCTGCAGCAGCAATCGTCACCCCCAGCGGATCGACCACCCTGCTTTGCCCGATGTTTTTATTACCGCACTCCCCTGCGGCAACGACATAACAAGTGGTATCAAGTGCACGCGCCGCAAGCAATGTTCCCCAATGATGCTCTTTTAACGGCCCTTTCACCCAAGCCGCAGGCAATACCAGAATGTCCGCCCCTTGTAGCGCCAAATTGAGCGCCAGCTCCGGAAAACGTAAATCGTAGCACGTCATCAACCCAACCTTAACGCCGTCAATATCCAGTAGCGGCGGAACACAGTCACCGGGATCAACAAGCCGTGACTCCTGAATGCTGAACGCATCATAGAGATGAAGTTTGGCGTAACGTGCGACAATGGCCCCGCCACGGATAGCCACAAGCGTATTGACTGCTCGACCCGGCGTTGAGGGAACATGGATCGTTAATATCGTCGTCATCGTATTACCCGCGCTCTGAGCGAGCAATTGCTGTAAAAATTCGCCGTCCAGCAACTGCGCGGACTTCACGGATAAATCCGGGTCATTATCATCCCTGGCCAGCAGCGCCTCAGGGAGAACCAGCAACAACGCGCCTTTCTGCCAGGCCTGCTTCATCAGGTTGACGCACGTGAGCGCATTTTTGTGCCAGTCTGGCGTGACCGCAAACTGTCCAACTGCAACATACATATTTGTCCCCTCATCATAAACAGCGTTAAACTCGCTACTCTTACACATCAAATAGCAGGTATTTAGCGTGTTACAACTACTTTTAGCCGTTTTTATTGGTGGGGGAACGGGTAGCGTTGCGCGATGGTTTCTGAGTATGCGGTTTAACCCCCTTCATCAGGCTATACCCATGGGAACACTTGCCGCAAACCTGATTGGTGCTTTCATTATTGGTATGGGGCTGGCCTGGTTTAACCGAATGACACACATCGACCCGATGTGGAAAGTCCTGATTACGACAGGTTTCTGCGGCGGGTTAACCACCTTCTCGACGTTCTCTGCAGAAGTGGTGTTTCTCGTTCAGGAAGGCCGTATCGGCTGGGCGCTGACGAATATCGCGATTAACATGCTCGGCTCCTTTGCGATGACGGGGATCGCATTCTGGCTATTTTCCTCCGCAAGTACGCATTAACTGTCGAACCGTTAATGTTGCCTTAATTTTTCTCTGTCACTCTGGCTCCAGTGCTGAACGAGGGTGACAGAATGAAACAGAGTCTGATGAGCGCAGGAATGGTGTTGTTAAGCGTGCTGATCGTTGCCAGCTTCCTGAAAATGTATCTGCTTGGCTGATTCAAAACGAAAAAAACCCGCTCTGTGAGCGGGTTTTGAAATTCTTGCTGACGCGTCTGAATTACAGAGCGATTACGTTAGCAGCAGAAGGGCCTTTGGCACCGTTAGTGATTTCGAACTCTACACGCTGACCTTCAGCCAGAGTTTTGAAACCATTAGACTGGATTGCAGAGAAGTGTACGAACACGTCTTTGCTGCCATCTTCAGGAGTAATGAAACCGAATCCTTTGGACTCATTAAACCACTTAACGTTACCTTTAATCTTAGACATCAAAATTACCTTTACATTAAAAAACGACACAAATGCTGTGTCGGTTACCAGTACATCAATTGTGAGACCTTTTGTCCAGCGGATCTTTGATAAAAAGTGACTAAAGTCGCGTTAATTTTCACTGACAGATTTTTATCGTTTATGAATCAACGTCTGCGCGTTTTTTCACCATCATGTAACGTTTTGTCAGTTAAAACTGAAAACGCATCCAGGCGAAGTAAACGTTTCCGTTGTTGTAAGTCCCCGGGATGTAGGTCATCTGGAACGTTGCGGGGCCATAGCCAATAGAGGCAAGTGGAAGCAGCACCGGGATCGGGATGTAGTTCCAGTTGTCACGTGCAGTGACGCCGGCGGTA
Source organism: Enterobacter sp. E1 (assembly GCF_016809815.1). NCBI lineage: Bacteria > Pseudomonadati > Pseudomonadota > Gammaproteobacteria > Enterobacterales > Enterobacteriaceae > Enterobacter > Enterobacter sp. E1. The sequence goes on from NZ_JAFBJM010000001.1 coordinate 894,854, forward strand.
TAACCTAAACCGACGTGGAAGTTCTCGTCCGCTAACGGACGCCAGGTTTTCTCCCAGCCATAACCCCCAATCGGTTCCCATTTATTAAACGAATCTTTAAAGGCCATCAGATAGATGCCATGCCAGTTGCCCTTTTCATCCCAGCGCGACTGACCAAAACCAGCCCCCCACGGGCGCTCGTTGTATTTATCTGTCTTCTCTTTGTCATAAGCAAAACGTGCATGCCACGTTATTGCCGGAACATAGAGATCATAATGTTCAGGCGTGGTCCAGGTCTGAGAAACATTATCCGTGAAGGTAGAGAACCAGCCTTTATCCTTTGCGTTGTCCTCTGCCTGTGCAACGGAGGAGAACGTTAACTGCCCAAAAATAAACAACAAAATAGAGAAAAATGTATTACGTACGATCACAATGCAATTACCATTCTTAGTATTCGAGGCAAAGTTTACCATAAATTAGTTTAATCAACGCTTAACAGCATCAGTATTATTCCTAATTATTCGCACTCCTGAGGGAATATTCTTAAAATAGTCCACCTGCAAGCGCGAATAATCACACTAAGGGTGTGCCATTAGCGAATTTATTCCCTGGCAATACAAACACTCAGCAACTTACAAAAAATTAACACTTCATTATCATTGTAAAGACAATTTGCGGTGTTACTACTGGTCAAGCCCCTCATGATATAAATGTATAAGCCGTGGCAAAAACACTGTCTGACTGCTCTTTAGTCATCTATTTATTGATTTTAATCAGCAAGAACAGGCCATTAATTCGGCACATTTTCATCCTTCTTTTTTTTGATTATTTGTGCTCAAGGGCAGCAGAGATACAGGGGAAATCATGCTTACGTTAATCGAACTCCTTATTGGGGTCGTCGTCATTGTCGGTGTAGCTCGCTACATCATTAAGGGATACTCGGCAACAGGCGTATTATTTGTCGGTGGTTTAACACTGCTGATTATCAGCGCCATAATGGGTCATCAGGTGTTACCGGCCAGCGCAAGCAGCACGGGTTACACTGCTACCGATATTGTTGAATACATTAAAATATTACTCATGAGCCGCGGCGGCGACCTGGGTATGATGATCATGATGCTGTGCGGGTTTGCGGCCTACATGACCCATATCGGCGCCAACGACATGGTCGTTAAGCTTGCCTCTAAACCCCTGCAATATATTAACTCTCCGTATCTGCTGATGGTCGCAGCCTATTTCCTCGCCTGCCTGATGTCACTGGCCGTTTCGTCAGCAACCGGACTTGGCGTGCTGTTAATGGCCACGCTGTTCCCGGTGATGGTGAATGTCGGTATTAGCCGTGGTGCGGCGGCGGCAATTTGCGCGTCTCCGGCAGCTATTATTCTCTCCCCTACCTCTGGCGACGTAGTGCTGGCGGCAAAAGCAGCGGAAATGTCGCTTATCGACTTCGCCTTTAAAACCACGCTACCGATCTCGATAGTTTCAATTGTGGGAATGGGTATCGCGCATTTCTTCTGGCAACGCTATCTCGATAAGAAAGAAAACATCAGCCATGAAATGATGGATGTAAGTGAAATCACCACGACAGCGCCAGCGTTTTACGCCATTCTGCCGTTCACGCCGATTATAGGTGTGCTGATTTTTGACGGTAAATGGGGCCCTCAGCTACATATCATTACCATTCTGGTCATCTGTATGCTGCTGGCCGCAGTGCTGGAATTTGTACGCGGCTTTAATACACAAAAAGTCTTCTCTGGCCTGGAAGTTGCGTATCGCGGTATGGCAGATGCGTTTGCTGGCGTTGTTATGCTGTTGGTTGCCGCGGGTGTCTTTGCCCAGGGGCTGAGCACTATCGGTTTTATTCAGAGCCTGATCTCCATCGCGACCTCATTCGGCTCCGCCAGTATTATCCTGATGCTGGTGCTGGTCGTGCTCACCATGCTGGCGGCCATGACCACGGGTTCCGGTAATGCGCCTTTCTACGCCTTCGTTGAGATGATCCCGAAACTGGCTCACTCTTCCGGGATTAATCCAGCGTATCTTTCCATTCCGATGCTGCAGGCGTCGAACCTGGGTCGTACCATTTCCCCTGTATCCGGCGTCGTCGTCGCCGTTGCCGGGATGGCAAAAATTTCGCCATTCGAAGTGGTAAAACGTACCTCCGTACCGGTTATTGTTGGCCTGATTATCGTGATTATTGCCACGGAGGTGCTGGTTCCCGGTGCCGCTTAAGTTAAATTACTGATATCCAGAAAGCGCCTGCGGGCGCTTTTTGTGCTTTAATAATTTCCAGAAATTAATCATGTTTATTCGATCAGGAAATCACATGTTCAGGAAGGATATCGTAATCCCGTCTGGCGCAATGGCGCTGGCACTTTGTGTCTTCTCCACACAGGCCGATCCGCTCAAGGCAACGCAGTATGGCGATTTCGATCGCTATGTGCTGGCGCTCTCCTGGCAAACCGGGTTTTGTCAGAGTATGGTCGAACGTAACCGCAATGAGCCTGACGAATGCCGACTGCAAAAAGAGCGTGAAAATAAAGCTGATTTTCTGACTGTCCACGGGTTATGGCCTGGTTTGCCGAAATCTATTGCCGCACGTGGCGTGGATGAACGTCGCTGGATGCGCTTCGGCTGCGCCACGCGCCCCATTCCAAATATGCCAGAAGCGAAAGCCAGCCGAAAATGCGCTGCCGCCGAAACCGGACTGTCGCTTTCCGGTGCCGCGAAGCTGAATAGCGTGATGCCCGGCGCAGGTGGTAACTCCTGTCTGGAACGTTACGAATATGCCAAACATGGCGTCTGCTTTGGTTTTGATCCCGATGCCTATTTCGGCACGATGGTGCGAATGAATCAGGAAATAAAAAACAGCGAGGTCGGTAAATTCCTGGCGGATAACTACGGTAAAACCGTTACTCGCAGCGATTTTGACAATGCCGTTGCCAAAAGCTGGAGCAAGGAGAATATCAAAGCGTTCAAGCTGACCTGCAATGGTAATCCGGCTTATCTGACCGAAATGCAGGTTTCGCTGAAGGCTGACACCATTAATAATCCACTTTCTGCGACATCATTTGCACCGCAGCCACATCCTGGTAACTGCGGAACACAATTCGTCATTGATAAGGCGGGTTACTGACTTACTACCGGTCGTACCATATCAAACCGGTTTTCATCACTGATGCCATAGTAAGCCGTCGGCCCACCCGCACGCAGGATGGGCTGCGCTTTCGCCGTCTGGTATATCCCCTCTTCCAGCAGCGTTTCGGCAATATGAATACCGACCACCTCTCCTAATACCAGCCAGGTGTCTACCGGCGTACCATCGGCCCCGGTCAACTGAATGCACTGCGACAGGCGACACTCAAAGTTCACCGGGCTTTCTGCCACACGTGGCGCGCGCACCAACTGGCCGGTCGCAGGCGTCAACCCGGCAAAGGTAAATTCATCTTCCCCGTGAGGAAGTGTGGCGGAGGTTTCATTCATTGCTTCGGCTAAATCGCGCGTCGCCAGGTTCCAGACGAACTCTTTTGTTTCGGTAATATTACGCACGCTGTCCTTCCAGCCATTGCTGGAAAAACCGATGATCGGCGGGCGATAGTTAAAGCAGTTAAAGAAGCTATACGGTGCGAGGTTCAGTTGACCTGCATGGTCGCAGGATGAGATCCAGCCAATCGGACGTGGGCCAATAATGGCGTTCAGCGGGTCATGCGGCAGGCCGTGTCCCTGAGACGGTTGGTAGAAGTACATAGTTTTCTCTCCCTGGAGGGCAACGCCCGGATTCAGAACTCTCAGCGTAACGTATTCTGCCAGGAATGAAGACTGAATAAATTTCAGCGAAAATTCATATGGACCATGAATGTGACTTTCATCACTTCAAACTTGCACGCTCAGCCAGTATTATCGGGAGAGTTAAACCCTCGCTGCCAGACGGCGAGGGTTTTCTTTTGGATTGGTTTCTGCGTTACACGCAGTATTAACGACATGGAGTAAAAAATGTCCAGACCTACAATTATCATCAATGAACTCGACGCAGAACGTATCGACAGACTGCTGGAAAAAGCAGAATTCGCCTCACTTCCGGTGGCTGACGCCCTGAACGAGGAGCTGGACCGGGCGCAAATGTGCACGCCAGAGTCGATGCCGCATGACGTCGTCACCATGAACAGCCAGGTAAAATTCCGCAATCTGACTACCGGTGAAGAGTTGACCCGCACGCTGGTTTACCCGGCGCAGATGACAGACAGCAGCACACAGCTTTCCGTTCTGGCACCGGTGGGGGCCGCACTGTTGGGGCTGCGCACAGGGGATACCATCCACTGGGAGTTACCGGGAGGTACCTCTACCCACCTGGAAGTGCTGGCACTGATCTACCAGCCAGAAGCCGCAGGCGATTACCTGCGTTAACCCCTTCTGAACAAGCGCCCACCGCTTTGCACAGAGGATGCAGCCGCATCCTCTTTCCGCAAATTCACCCGAAATGCTTATATCGCGCGAAAAGGCCTTAATCCACGCTTAATCTGTTTTGGTGCCGTGGGGACGGTCATGAGTGAGATACTGGCTATCACACTTATTTTTCTGATTTTTGTGGCGATCATCGTCACGGCAGTGCTCTATCTTGAGCGCTACTGGTAACGCGTTTTTCTCCTGCTTCTCAAACGTAAAATATTCCATGGCTTGAAAAAGTGCCAGACAGCTATCAGAAACCTGAATCATTTTATGCTTGAATGTTTTTAGCGTTTATAAACAAGGAGAAACGGGTATGTATCAGAGAATCATTATGCCGGTTGATGTTTTTGAGATGGAGCTGAGCGACAAAGCGGTTCGCCATGCGGAGTTTCTGGCGCAGAAGGACGGTGTTATCCATCTTTTGCACGTATTGCCCGGTTCCGCCAGCCTGAGCCTGCACCGCTTTGCTGCTGATGTGCGTCGCTTCGAAGAGCATCTTCAGCACGAAGCTGAAAATCGCCTGCAAACCATGGCCAGCCACTTCAGTATCGATCCTTCACGCATCAAAACCCATGTCAGGTTCGGCAGCGTGCGCGATGCCGTTAACGAACTGGCAAGCGAACTGAAAGCAGACGTGGTGGTCATTGGTTCGCGTAACCCTTCCATCACCACACATCTGCTGGGATCAAACGCCTCCAGCGTGATCCGTCACACGCATATTCCGGTGATGGTGGTGAGATAAAAAAAGAGGCCACCTTTGGGTGGCCTCTTGATTTTGCAGGTGTAGTCTTACTTTCTTTTGTTATGCGGTTTTGGTGCGGATCAGATAGTCAAACGCGCTCAGCGACGCCTTAGCCCCTTCGCCAGTGGCGATGATGATCTGTTTGTACGGCACAGTCGTACAGTCACCCGCCGCAAACACGCCTTTTACGCTGGTTTCACACTTCGCATCAATGATGATTTCACCCATGCGGTTGCGCTCAATTGCACCTTCCAGCCAGGTGGTGTTCGGCAGCAGACCAATCTGGACGAAGATCCCGGAAAGCTGAACGTTATGCACATCGCCACTCACGCGGTCACGGTATTCCAGTCCGGTCACTTTGCTGCCGTCACCCTTCACTTCCGTGGTCTGCGCATTCAGTACGATGTCGACGTTTTTCAGGCTGCGCACTTTGTCCTGCAGCACCTGATCCGCTTTCATTTCTGGCGCGAACTCAAGCAGAGTCACATGTTCAACAATACCGGCCAGGTCAATAGCCGCTTCCACACCCGAGTTCCCGCCGCCGATCACCGCCACGCGTTTACCTTTGAACAGTGGGCCGTCGCAGTGAGGACAATAGGTCACGCCTTTGGTGCGATACTGATCTTCTCCCGGGACGTTCATATTGCGCCATTTTGCACCGGTGGCAATGATGATGCTGCGTGCCTTCAATACCGCGCCGGAGGCCGTTTCAATCTGGTGTAAACCGCCTTCTATTGCAGACGGCACCAGTTTGCTGGCGCTCTGGCTGTCGATAACGTCAACCTCATAATCGCTAACGTGCGCCTTCAGAGCACCGGCCAGCTTCTGGCCTTCGGTTTTCGGTACGGAGATGTAGTTTTCGATGTCCACAGTATCCAGTACCTGACCGCCAAAGCGCTCGCCCATCAGACCGGTACGAATCCCTTTACGGGCAGAGTAAACCGCCGCTGCCGCGCCCGCCGGACCGGAACCGACGATCAGCACGTCGTAAGCATCGCGTTTGTTCAGCTCTTCCGCCGCACGTTTTTCAGCGCCAGTGTCCACTTTGGCAACGATTTCGGTGAGCGTCATGCGGCCCTGGCCAAATTCTTTACCGTTCATGTATACAGCCGGAACCCCCATCACGTTGCGATCGGTGATTTCGTTCTGGAACGTACCACCGTCAATCGCCGTGTGTTTGATGCGCGGGTTCAAAACCGACATCAGGTTCAGCGCCTGCACCACATCCGGGCAGTTGTGGCAGGAGAGTGAATAATAAGTTTCAAACTCAAAATCACCGTCGATATCACGGATCTGTTCCAGCAGCGCCTGCGCTTCTTTTGACGGATGACCGCCAGTCCACAGCAGTGCCAGCACCAGTGACGTAAATTCATGCCCCAGTGGAGAACCGGCAAAGCGCGGCCCCTGCTCAGAACCCGGGTTGGTAATCAGGAAAGACGGCTTGCGGACGGCACGCGCATTATCTTCTTTGAAGGTCACTTTCGGTGACAGTTCAGCGATCTCTGTCAGCAGTTCCTTGATCTCTGCCGATTTCGCGCTGTCATCCAGCGTGGCAATCAGCTCAACAGGTTTGGTCAGTTTCTCAAGATAGGCCTTGAGCTGGGTTTTCATATTAGTGTCGAGCATTGTTCTTCCCTCTCTTAAAACGTCATCATGCAAGCTGCCTTATACAGGCGGCCTGAACGCAACTTGCATCATGGTGCTGGAATGAAATGGGCGCGGATGCGCCCATTGGGTGGACAAGACTTAGATTTTACCGACCAGGTCCAGGGATGGAGCCAGAGTCGCTTCGCCTTCTTTCCATTTTGCCGGGCACACTTCGCCTGGGTGAGACGCTACGTACTGAGCAGCTTTCACTTTACGCAGCAGGTCAGAAGCATCACGGCCGATACCTTCAGCGGTAACTTCGATAGCCTGAATAATGCCCTGTGGGTCAACGACAAAGGTCGCACGATCAGCCAGGCCTTCATCTTCACGCATGTTGTCGAAGTTACGGGTCAGGGCGCCAGTCGGGTCGCCGATCATCGCGTATTTGATTTTCGCGATGGTTTCAGAGCTGCTGTGCCATGCTTTATGAGTGAAGTGAGTGTCGGTGGACACAGAGTAAACGTCTACGCCCAGCTTCTGCAGTTCGTCGTAATGGTCTGCAACGTCACCCAGTTCGGTCGGGCAAACAAAAGTAAAGTCAGCCGGATAGAAGAAGAACACGCTCCAGCGACCTTCGGTATCTTTCTCAGTGACTTCAATGAATTCACCGTTTTTGAACGCCTGGTTTTTGAAAGGTTTAATTTTGGTATTAATCAAAGACATCTGTACTTCCTCCGTGTTTTCGTTGAGAAGTAAGGTAACCAACTTTGCTCATCGGGGCTAATGCGTTTGCGTTATCAAATCAATCAGCGATACCTAACAACACCAACAAGACAATAAGGTGAACCTTTTAAAGGAAACGCCAAAAGTAAAAAGGCCGCCTCAACGGGCGGCCCTGATACCTGAATTCCCCGCGGGTACATTCAGTGCCAGCCGAAACTGGCGTTGCGTTGCGCTCTACAACCCTTTATATCAAGGCAGTAACAGCGGTTTGATTACACCACCCGTGCAGGTATTGGGCAATCCATAAGAGCGACATTCCTGTCTATGGCTGCAATAGGTTACGCCTAACATCATTCCGGCGCGTCATACATTTATTTTCGTGATAAAAATATCGTCATTTATAAATGACAGTTGTTATTTAAAACGACCGCCTGAACTTCCAAGATAAAATTACCTTAATCACCTTTGAAGCACTATTTCAATAATCTGATACCGTGATATATTAAGATGCGTTTAAATTAAAATTAAGAGTGTTAGCCACAAGGATTGTAAATGGTTAACTTCAAACTATAGTTATCAGTGATGTGCTAACCCTAGCAAACACAGCATTCTCAGGACGAAACATGGCAAACCTCTACGACCTTAAAAAATTCGATCTTAATCTGTTAGTCATTTTCGAGTGCATTTACCAACATCTTAGTATCAGTAAAGCCGCCGAGACGCTGTATATCACCCCCTCTGCCGTGAGTCAGTCACTGCAACGCCTGCGAGGACAACTCAACGATCCTCTGTTTATCCGTTCCGGTAAAGGGATCACGCCCACGACCGTCGGCGTCAATTTGCATCATCATCTGGAACAGAACCTGAACCAGCTTGAGCAGACCATCAATATCATGCACAGCAGCGGGTTGAAGAAGAACTTTGTCGTTTACTGCCCGCAGTTTATGAGCACCAAAACCATGCTTGAGCCAATGAAACTGCTCATGAACAAGTACAACTATTCTGTTGAATTACATGATGTTTTTCTTGCGCCTGATTCCGCAGAAGATCTCCTCGCTTACCGAAGAGCCGACCTGATATTTTCTTTTGCCTCCTCCAGCAGTCGCTCTATTGCCTCCAGCCTTTTCCATAAGCTGCCTTTTGTGCTCGTTTGTCGGGAGGATCATCCCCGCTTGAGCGGAAATCCCACGCGTGAAGAGATTCTGAATGAAAATTTCACCGCCTACCTGAGCGATGAGAGCAGCGTCAAAGACTACCAGGAAAAGGCCGAAAACATTTTAACCGAAAGAAATGTTGTCTACCGCAGCGACTCTTTTATATCGCTTCTGTCGATGATCAGTTCATCCGACCTCATAGGGTTAGCGCCCACACCGGCCTTCGAACAATATGGTTCCGCACTGAAATTACGTAAAATCGAAACTGACATCCAATTCCCAGGTGTTGATATTTACATGATGTATAATCGCTCTGCGTTAAACAGCTCAGCATTCGCAAGTTTCATTGAGGAAATAACCTTACCATGAGTTTTTTCGTGGCCTCGGCACAAAATTCGGAGCCACAAGCTTTCAAAAACATACACCGTCGTTATATAAATAAACGCATTATTTTTTACATTCATTTATTTTTTTGACTGATACAATCCTTTCTCCAGTCTTGATACTAACGTCTGGTAATTATTACTCAGGATGAGAATAACCATGTCAATTTATAAGTCCCCTCTGAATCAGGATGTTCTCACTGCCGCACGGGAGCGAATAAAATGGACTCTCGAGCATTTACCCAGGACCTGCGTCTCTTTTTCGGGGGGTAAAGACTCCACCGTCATGCTTCATCTAGTTGCCCGGCAGGCACGTCTGATGAAAACCAAAATAGATGTGCTCTTTATCGACTGGGAAGCACAATTTTCCCATACCATCACCCATGTTGAACATATGCGCGAACTGTACAGCGATGTTATTGACCATTTCTGGTGGGTGGCGCTTCCCCTGACAACGCAAAATTCGCTGTCACAATTCCAGCCGGAATGGCAATGCTGGGAACCCGGTACCCGTTGGGTTCGCCAGCCACCAGAAGATGCGATAACCGATCCCAACTATTTTCCTTTCTACCAGCCAGGAATGACGTTTGAGACCTTTGTCCGCTGTTTCTCCGACTGGTACTCATGCAATCGCCCGGCCGCCGTGCTGATTGGTATTCGCGCCGATGAGTCTTACAACCGTTTTCTGGCTATCGCTTCGGCACGTAAGCAGCGGTTTGCAGATGATAAACCCTGGACGAGCGTCGCACCGGGTGGACACGCCTGGTATATCTACCCTCTCTACGACTGGAAAACCGCCGATATCTGGACCTGGTTCGCCGAATCGGGATGTTGTTATAACCCGCTCTATGACCTGATGTTCCAGGCTGGGGTGCCGCTTCGCTATATGCGCATCTGTGAACCCTTTGGCCCGGAGCAACGCCAGGGGTTGTGGCTCTACCATGTTGTTGAGCCTGAACGCTGGGCGGCCATGTGTGAACGGGTGAGCGGCGTGCGCAGCGGAGGGATCTATGCCGGTCACGATAACCATTTTTATGGTCACAGGAAAATCCTCAAACCCGAACACCTTTGCTGGCGCGAATATGCCATGCTGCTCCTCGACAGCATGCCGCAAAATACAGCAGAACATTACCGCAATAAAATCGCCATTTACCTGCACTGGTATCAGAAGAGGGGTATGGCCGATATTCCCGATACGCAGGACGGTGATATCGGCTCCAGAGATATCCCTTCATGGCGACGTATCTGCAAGGTTTTACTCAATAACGATTACTGGTGCAGGGCGTTGTCATTCAGCCCTAATAAGCCCAAATATTATCAACGCTACAGCGACAGAATGAAGGCTAAACGCAAGGAGTGGGGCATTTTATGCGACAAAGAATAATTACCGAGATGGAAACGTATCTTCAGTCACTTCCCGAAGAGGAGCGAATTAATGCCATAAATGCATTTCGTGAAGCAATACATCGAAACAGCCCTTTTCGCGAGCAACCTATAGACTGTGTCCTCTGGATCAGGCAGGACGCGATTACCGCCAACGATTACAACCCCAATAATGTTGCACCTCCTGAAAAGCGGCTGCTCAGTCAATCGCTGGAACTTGATGGATTCACCCAACCTATCGTGGTAACAGAAAGTGAGCCGCAGCACTACGAAATCGTGGATGGTTTTCATCGCCATGAAATCGGCACCCATCGGGCGGCACTAAAGCATCAGCTCAAGGGATACCTACCCGTCACCTGCCTGCGCCAGGACCGACAGGATAAAAATAACCGCATGGCCGCAACCATTCGTCACAACCGGGCGCGTGGTCGACACCAGATCAATGCCATGTCAGACATCGTCCGTGAACTGGCACAGCTTGGCTGGAATGATGAGAAAATTAGCAAAGAGCTCGGTATGGACAGCGACGAGGTCCTGCGTCTCAAGCAAATCAACGGTCTGCTGGAACTGTTTGCAGACCGTCGTTACTCAGAAGCCTGGACGGTAAAATAATCAGAGTGTGTTCAGGCGCTCTGCAGCCGCCAGTAGCGTCGATTCCTGCTTTGCGAAGCAAAGGCGGATAAGTTTATGCGGGAAGGGATCGGCGCAGAAAACCGACAGAGGAATGGCTGCCACACCCACTTCTTTTGTCAACCACTGGCAGAAACTCACATCATCCAGATTCGAAATAGCACTGTAATCTGCCAGCAGGAAGTACGTACCTTCAGACGGTAAAATTTCCAGACGGCTTTTACTCAGCGCATTCACAAACAGATCCCGACGTTCACGATAGAAATCGGGCAGATCCCGATAATGCTTTGGTTCTGCTCGCAGCATATCCGCCAGTGCCAGTTGAGCTGGCGTGTTCACCGCAAACGTCAGGTACTGGTGCACTTTACGTAACTCAGCACTGATGGCTGCCGGTGCCACGCAGTAGCCCACTTTCCAGCCTGTCATATGGTAAGTTTTACCGAACGACGAGACAGCGATCGCCCGCTCGCGAAGCTGCGGATGGGCCAGCACGCTGGCGTGTCCTTCTTCGGCAAAGCAGATGTGCTCGTAGACTTCATCGCTCAGCACGTAAATTTCACGGTCGCCGATGGCCTGCCACAGCGCCGCGAAGTCGGCTTTCTGCCACACCGTCGCAGACGGGTTATGCGGTGTATTCAGAATCACCAGGCGAGTTTTTTCGCTCAGCAGCCCCTCAAATGCCTGCCAGTCTGGGCGGAAATGCGGTGGCTGGAGCGCAACACGTTTCACCACACCGCCGGAAAGTTCAACCGCAGGCGCATAGCTGTCGTAGCTCGGGTCAAAGCAGATAACCTCATCGCCCGCACGCACCAGCGCAGTAATAGCCGCATACAGCGCTTCGGTCGCCCCGGCGGTTACCGTAATGTCGCTGGCCGCATCGGGCTTATAGCCATATAACTCGGCCGTCTTGTCCGCAATGGCGTCCCGCAGCGCCTGTACGCCCGTCATCGGCGCATACTGATTCGCCCCCTGTGCAACATGGTACGCCAGACGTTCCTGCAGAAAAGCCGGGCCGTCAAAATCCGGGAACCCTTGCGAAAGATTAATGGCGTTATGTTGCTGCGCCAGCGCACTCATCTGCGTGAAGATGGTGGTGCCAAGATTGGGAAGTTTACTCTGCGGAATCAATGCGTTGTTGCTCATTGTAGTGTGCCTGCTTGTAATACTTATGTTGCTGCCACTATAACACGATGTTAGTCTTTGGCAATCAAGACGCTTAGACGTCTAAACCATATCCATATTCCTGTCCGGGAGGGCAAAAGGAAAATGACACACAACCTGCAACTCACACACCTGGTCGATGCCTGCCGCTGGATTGGTGCCAAAGGCTGGGCGCCTGCTACCGGCGGTAATATGTCGGTGCGTCAGGATGCGCAGCTTTGCTGGCTCAGTGAGTCCGGCAAAGATAAAGGCGGCCTCACCACAGACGATTTTTTGCAGGTGGAAATTGCCACCAATCGCGCACCGTCGGGCCGTAAGCCGTCAGCAGAAACCGGCCTCCATACGCTGATTTACCGCCTGTTCCCGGAGGCCAACGCGGTGCTGCATGTCCACACCGTCAACGCCACGGTGTTATCCCGCCTGGTCAAAGAAGCCGAGCTGAAAATCAGCGGTTTCGAGATGCAAAAATCCCTTACCGGACAGACCTCGCATCTGGATACCGTCGCTATCCCGGTATTTGACAATGACCAGGATATTGACGCCCTCGCCTCACGAATCGCCCATTACGCTCAGGAACGCCCGCTTAATTATGGTTTTCTTCTGCGCGGCCATGGCTTAACCTGCTGGGGACGTGACGTGGCAGAAGCCCGCCGTCATCTGGAAGGGCTAGAATTCTTATTTGAATGCGAAATGCGTTTACGACAACTGGAGAGAGTATGATTCGCGCAATTGTGACGGATATTGAAGGCACCACCAGCGATATCCGTTTTGTCCACGATGTTTTGTTCCCCTACGCGCGTGAACGGCTAGCGGCCTTCGTGACTGCCCAGCAGTACGCCGAGCCGGTCAACTCCATTCTGGACAATCTGCGTGATGAAATCAGCAACCCGCATGCCAGTACCAGCGAGCTTATCGAGGCCCTGTTTGCCTTTATGGATGAAGATCGCAAATCCACTGCGCTGAAGGCCCTGCAGGGCATCATCTGGCACGACGGCTATGTGAACGGTGACTTTACCGGCCATCTCTACCCGGACGTGCTGCCTGCGCTGGAAAAATGGAAAGCACAAGGCATTGATCTCTATGTTTATTCCTCTGGCTCCGTTGCTGCGCAGAAACTGTTATTTGGCTACAGCGACGAAGGTGATATTACTCATCTGTTCAGCGGATATTTTGATACCCACATTGGTGCCAAGCGCGACGTGCAGTCTTATCAGAACATTGCGACGCAAACGGGTATTGCCCCGTCGCAGATCCTGTTCCTGTCGGATATTCATCAGGAGCTGGACGCCGCTGAACAGGCAGGCTTTCGCACCCTGCAACTGATTCGTGGTGATGATGACGGCGCAAGCCATCACCATCAGGTACACCAGTTCGACGAGATTAATCCGGAGCAGATCCCTTCATGAGCGCATTAACCATTTATTCCGATAAAGACGCCAGTCAACACCAGTGGCACAGCACCAACGCAGACGAGATCGCCCAACAGCTCAACGCCAAAGGCGTGCGGTTTGAACGCTGGGCTGCGGATCGTGATTTAGGCCGCGACCCTGCACCTGAAGCCGTGATCGAGGCGTATCAGCATGCCATCGACAAGCTGGTGGCGGAGAAAGGCTATCAGAGCTGGGACGTGATCAGCCTGCGCGCCGACAACCCGCAGAAAGAGGCGCTGCGCGCGAAGTTCCTGAATGAACACACCCACGGCGAAGATGAAGTGCGTTTCTTCGTGGAAGGTGCTGGGCTGTTCTGCCTGCACATTGGCGATGAGGTGTATCAGGTGCTGTGCGAGAAAAACGACCTGATTTCCGTACCCGCTGGCACGCCCCACTGGTTTGATATGGGTTCAGAGCCGAACTTTACTGCGATCCGTATTTTCGATAACCCGGAGGGATGGATTGCACAGTTTACCGGGGATGCCATTGCGGATGCGTATCCGAAACTCGCATGACGCAGCAGTTTACTCCCTCTCCCTGTGGGAGAGGGCCGGGGTGAGGGCATCAGCGCGCACTATGTGTTGAGCCCCTTCACATACGCCACCAGCTGATCCAGCACAATCCCCCACCCTTGGTGGAAGCCCATCTGCTCGTGCTGTTCACGGATTTCCGCCGTGGGATGGCGGGCAATCGCGGTGTAACGGGTTTTGCCCTCTCCCGCATCTTCCAGAAGCAGGATTGCTGTCATAAAGGGTTTTTCAGCCGGTTTCCAGTCCTCGGTGTAACCATCGGTGAAGACCAGTTTCCTGCCCGGGTCGATCTCCAGAAAGACGCCCTTGTTATCCATCCGTTGTCCATCCACCTCAAAGACCGTGTTGAACCGTCCGCCCACGCGCAGGTCGAGGTCGCATTCGGTCACTTTATGAGGGACAGGGATAAAGAAATTTTTGATGTGTTCCGGTGTGGTCCAGCAGAGCCACAGCAGGTCGCGTGGTGCATCCACCACGCGTTCCAGTTTTAGGTCAGTGTTAGGATCAAGCTTCACGATTCTGTCCTCTAAAGGGAAACCCTTAAAGGATAGCCAGGCTCAGGCAAATTGCCCCTTTGCCACGTCCTCTGGCATCACTACGCCGGTATCCAGCACCCATCCACTAATAAGCGATGCAGGCGTAACGTCAAACGCCGGGTTATAAACCCGTGCGTTTTCCGGTGCCCACTGCACCGCGCCAAAACTTCCCGCGACACCCGTCACTTCGCTGGCGGCTCGCTGTTCTATTGGGATAGCTTCGCCGTTTGGGCAATCCGGGTCGAGCGTGGTTTGCGGAGCGGCCACGTAGAACGGAATGCCGTGGAATTTCGCCAGCACCGCCAGCGAGTAAGTGCCGATTTTGTTCGCCACGTCACCGTTAGCGGCAATGCGGTCTGCACCTACCCATACGGCGTCTACCAGACCTTTTGCCATCAGACTCGCGGCCATGGAATCGGTAATCAGCTGATACGGTACCCCCAGCTCACCCAGCTCCCATGCGGTCAACCTTCCGCCTTGCAACAGAGGACGCGTTTCATCCACCCAGACGTTGCTGATCTTACCTTCCTGATGAGCACGAGCAATCACCCCAAGCGCCGTACCAACGCCTGCCGTTGCCAGCCCGCCGGTGTTGCAGTGGGTCAGCAGGCGGCTGCCGGGTTTTACCAACGCACTACCGGCTTTCGCAATGGCCTCGCAAAGCTGTTTATCTTCGTCGATCAGACGCAGCGCTTCCGCCACCAGCGCCGAAACAAAATCTTCCTGCCATAGCGCCAGCTTCATGCGGTCGAGGTTGTTCATCAAGTTGACTGCAGTCGGGCGGGAGGCGCGCAGTGTCTCCAGTGCCAGTGCCAGTTCGTCTCGACTTTTGCCGTTTTCAGCCAGCAGCGCCAGCAGCAGGCTTGCAGAGAGACCAATCAGCGGCGCGCCGCGCACCCGCAGGGCGTGAATATGCCCCACCAGCAACTCTACCGTAGAGGCGTCCAGCCAGCGTTTCTCCTGCGGAAGCGCCTGCTGATCGAGAATAAATAGCTGATTTTCCGCCACCCGCAGGCTGGTCGTCTGTAATGTCTGCATGTCGTTAATTCTCTGTTGCGTTGATGTAGCACATTGTGTCAGGATGAAATCCAGAAGTATAGACGTCTACATGTCTTTATTAGCAAACCCGTGAGGAGCAGCAATGTCGCAATACCGTACCTTTACCGCCCAGGACGCCGTGGAGTATGCAAAGCAGTTTGGCGGCCTTGACGATCCCTCCTCACTGGTGGAAGCGCAGGAAGTCGGCGACGGTAACCTCAATCTGGTGTTCAAAATTTTTGATACCGCAGGCGTAAGCCGCATTATCGTCAAGCAGGCACTACCTTACGTGCGCTGCGTCGGCGAATCCTGGCCACTGACGCTGGATCGCGCCCGTCTTGAAGCGCAAACGCTCGTCGAGCATTACCAGCATAGCCCACAGCACACCGTGAAAATCCACCACTTCGACCCGGCACTGGCGGTGATGGTGATGGAAGATCTCTCCAGCCATAACATCTGGCGCGGCGAGTTGATTAATAACCGTTACTACCCGCAGGCCGCGCGCCAGCTGGGGGAATATCTCGCGCACACGCTGTTCCACACCAGCGATTTCTATCTGCACCCGCACGATAAAAAAGCACAGGTGGCAAAGTTCATTAACCCGGAGATGTGCGAAATCACTGAAGATCTGTTCTTCAACGATCCGTACCAGATCCACGAGCGCAACAACTACCCTGCCGAGCTGGAAAACGACGTTGCTGCTCTGCGTGACGATGCTCAGCTAAAAATCGCGGTGGCCTCACTCAAGCACCGTTTCTTCTCCCACGCTGAAGCGCTGCTTCACGGGGATATTCACAGCGGCTCGATTTTCGTGGCGGACGGTAGCCTGAAGGCCATCGACGCCGAGTTCGGTTACTTCGGTCCGATTGGCTTTGATGTCGGCACCGCCATCGGCAACCTGCTGCTGAACTTCTGCGGCCTGCCTGGGCATCTGGGTATTCGCGATGCCGCTGCCGCCCGGGAGCAGCGTCTGACGGATATTCAGGAGCTGTGGACGACCTTCGCTGAACGCTTCCAGGCGCTGGCAAACGAGAAAACGCGCGATGCCGCGCTGAGCGCACCGGGCTACGCCTCTGAATTCCTGAAAAAAGTGTGGAAAGATGCCATCGGCTTCTGCGGCACTGAACTGATTCGCCGCAGCGTCGGGCTTTCGCACGTGGCAGATATCGACACCATTCAGGACGACGCTATGCGCCACGAATGTCTGCGCCACGCCATTACGCTTGGCAGAGCGCTGATTGTGATTGCCGAGCGCATCGACACTGTGGAAGAGCTGGTGGCGCGAGTACGTCAGTACAGTTGATTGCTTTTGCCGGGTGGCGGCTTCGCCTGACCCGGCCTACGATCCGCGTGTAGGCCCGGTAAGCGAAGCGCCACCGGGCGAATACTCATCCCAGATACTCAATCACCGACAACCCGCCGTTATAATCCGTGCTGTAGATAATTCCCTGCGCGTCCACAAACACATCGCAGGACTGGATCACCTGCGGGCGATTCGGCCGCGTATCCATCATCCTCTCCGGTGCCGCTGGCACCAGAGCCCCGGTTTCCACCGGACGGTACGGATTGGAAATATCATACGCGCGCACACCCGCATTCTGATACGTGGCAAAAATCAGCGTTGAGCTGACAAAGCTCCCCGGCCGGTTCTCATGCAGATTATGCGGGCCGAAGTGCGCCCCTTTCGCCACGTAATCAATCTCATCCGGCTGCGGGAAGGTCGAAATACTCACCGGGTTCGCTGGCTCGCGAATATCAAACAACCAGATCAGCTTCTCACCGTCTTCCTGGTTATCCAACACCGCTTCGTCGAGCACCACCAGCAGATCGCGGTCCGGCAACGGCAGCGCAGTGTGGGTGCCGCCACCAAACGGCGGGCTCCAGTTACGGTGGCTAATCAGCTTCGGCTGGGTGCGGTCTTTCACGTCCAACAACGTCAGCCCGCCATCACGCCAGCTACCGTAGGCCGTGTCCCCGGCGATGATCGCGTGGTGCAACGCGTAGCGTTTGCCTTCCGGCCACTCCGGCTGCTCGCCTTCGGCCTGGTTCATCCCCGGCAGCCACCAGCGCCCCGCCACCTCAGGCTTGCGCGGATCGGCCAGATCGATGGTCAGGAAAATATAATCGGTAAAACCATCGATCAGCGCCGAGACGTAAGCCCAGCGCCCGCCGACGTACCAGATGCGGTGAATACCGATACCGTTCAGTGACAGAAAACCGATTTCGCGCGGCGTGTCCGGCGTGGAGATATCAAATATCCGCAGCCCGGCGCTCCAGCCTTTATCCCGAACATCGCTGACGGTTTCCCCCACCTGACGGGTGTAGTAGATCTTCTCGTCGGCGAAACGGGCATCGGCAAACAGATCGCGGGCGTTAATCACCAGCAGCAGGTCGTCATGTGCCTGCAAATGAACGTTCCAGGTGCCCGGCGGCGCAGGCACGTAGCCTGCGGCTTTTGGATTTTTCGGGTCACGCACGTCCACAATCGAAAATCCTTGCGACACCATATGGCCAATATAGGCAAAACCGCGATGCACCATCAGCTGCACGCCGTCCGGGCGACCGCCCTGGTCGCTATGGCCAATCAGCCGCATATTGCGGCTGTATTCAGGCGCGGGCAGCACACTCATTTATGTTTCGCTTCCAGCGTCGCAAACCACGGCGCGATAAAATCTTCGGTCTGGCCCCAGCCCGGAATAATTTTCCCCAGAGACGCCACGTTCACCGCGCCCGGCTGGGCGGTCAGCAGCGCCTGCGGGATCGCCGCAGCTTTGAAGTCGTAGGTTGCTGGCGTCGCTTCACCGGCAATCTTGTTCGCCACCAGACGCACGTTGGTGGCGCCAATCAGCTTCGGATCCACCGCCACGCTCACTTTCCACGGGCTACCCGGCTCACGCATCAGTTGGAGATCCTGGTTAGAAATGTCGATGCTGTAGAGTTTGATTTCGGTGCGGCCATTCTCTTTCAGGGCCTTATATGCGCCCTGGCTGAACGCATCCCAGGTTCCCCAGATGGCGTCGATTTTGCCTTTCGGGTATTTCGCCAGAATCGCACCCACTTTGTTGGCCGTGTCGCCCTGCACGTCAGAAGACACTGCGCCGATGGACTCCAGCTCTTTGATATCCGGGTACTGCTTTTGCAGTTCTTTATAAGCGGCCTGACGGCGCTCCATCGGCGGGAAGCCGGCAACCCACAGCTTGACGATGTTGGCCTTGCCGTTGAAATCTTTCGCCAGTTGGCCGAAGGAGAGATTGGTCAGGGAGGCATCATCCTGCTGGGTGACGGTCACGCCCGGGATCTCGCCATTAACGGCGGTATCAAACACCGAAACCTTAATCCCGGCATCCACCGCTTTCTTCACTAACGCCGTCGCGTACGGATCGCGGCCCTGAGAAAGAATGATCCCGTCATATTTCTGGCTAATCGCCTGGTTCACAAAATCCTGGAATTTGGCGTCATCACCGTTACTTAAAAAGGTGCTGACCTTAAAGCCAAGCTTTTTCCCTTCCTGAATGGCACCGGCGACAAACTGGGTAGTGTTGTCGTCTGAGCCGAGGTTGCGGATCACGGCAATGCGGATCGGGCCTTCGTGGTTCGCAATGGCTGCCGGAACCGGCGTCGGCGTCGCCGCATAGCCAGGCAGTGCAGTCAATAAACCCAATGCCACCAAAGAGAGTGCGATTTTTTTCATTCTGTTATCCCGTTGTGTTGTTATAAATCGTTAGCGTTTTTGTATGTAGGTAATCGCCAGCGCCACGGCGAGCACCAGCCCTTTTATAATGTCCATGGCGTAATACGGTACCGACAGCATCACCAGGCCGTTCGACAGCACGCCGAGGATCACCGCCCCAACCAGCGTCCCGAGCGCGTTCGGTTTGCCGGAGCCTGCCAGCGAGAACCCAATCCACGCGGCCGCCACCGCATCCATCAGATAGCCGCCGCCCGCATTTACCTGCGACGAGCCAATGCGTGACGCCAGCAAAATGCCGCCGAGTCCAGCCAGCAAAGAGGCAATCACGTAGGCTGCCACCTTGTAGCGCGTAGTGCGAATTCCAGAGAGACGCGCCGCTTCCGGGTTGCCACCGATGGCATACATACGGCGACCGTGGGTGGTCAGCGAAAGGCCAAGCTGGGCCACAATGGTCACCACCAGCATAATGATCACGATGGTTGGCACCTGCCCCAGCAGGCTGAACGACGCCGGAATGGTTCCTTCCGCCATGTCGCCGCTCGGCAGCACCATATTTTCAGTGATCGACCCGCCATAGCTGTAGGTCATCGCCACACCCTGAATCACGAACAGGCTGGCAAGCGTAGCCAGCATGTCCGGAATTCGCAGGATGACGATCAGAAAGGCATTGAACAGCCCGACCAGCGTACAGAGCGCAAGGGTGATCAGAATCGACTCGGTGGTGCCGAAGCCGTGCCAGACGAAAAGCGAAATCACCAGTGCGTTCGCCAGCGACGCAGTTGACCCAACGGAGAGATCAAACCCGCCGATGGTCAGCGAAATCGACACGCCAATGGCAATCACCGTCACGATGGCAATCGAGCGCAGAATGTTGATGATGTTGTTCGGGTCAAGGAAGCTGTCCGACGCCAGGCCAAAGACGGCCACCAGCGCGACAACGGTCAACAGCATGCCCCACTTGTAGAGAAAATCGAAAATCTGCTGACGGCCAGACGCCGCCGCGTTAACTGAAAGGGCCTTGCTCACGACGCCGTTCCTCCGGTTGAATAATAAAGTAGTGTCTCTTCGCGGGCCTCGGCCCCGGCGATTTCCGCCACGATGCGTCCGTCCCACAGCACGCAGATGCGGTCACACAAGCCCACCAGCTCGGCAAATTCACCGGAGGCATAAATGACGCCTTTGCCCTCGCGAGCCAGCCCGTCAATGAGCTGGAACAGATCGGTTTTGGCTTTCACATCCACGCCTTTGGTCGGCTCGTCGAATATCAGCACGCTGGCGTCATTGCGTAGCCACTTGCCGATGGCGACCTTCTGCTGGTTCCCACCGGACAAGCGGCGCAACATCTGCCCCGGCCCGCGCGCTCGTACACCTACGCGGGCAATTACCTCTTCCGCCCAGCGCCACGCCTGGCGATGGCCAAACAGGCTCCAGCGCGAAAAAGAGTTATCCGCCGTTACCGACAGATTCATGCTTACCGGCTCATCAATAAAGATGCCCTCTTTGCGTCGTTCTTCCGGCACCAGCGCCAGACCGCGCAGTACCGAATCTGCCGGGTCTCGCGGCTGCCAGGATTCATGATTCAGCTCACCGCTCGCCACGCGGCTTTTGCTGGCGCCAAACAGCGCCTTGCAGAGTTCGGTCTTACCTGCGCCCGCCAGCCCGGCAATGCCGAGAATTTCGCCTTTACGCAGGTGCAGGGAGATATCTTTCAGCAGCGCTTCATCGTGCAACCCCTCAACCCGCAGCAGCGTTTCTTCACTGTGTGGAGGCCGCGCAGGCGGGTAGATATCGCTCAGCTCGTGACCAAGCATTTTCTCGACGATCGCTTCGCCGCTGAGCTCCGCCATCGGACCTGACTCAATCAGCTTGCCGTCCCGCAGCACCGTTAAGGTGTCGCAGATAGCTTTCAGTTCATGAATGCGATGGGAGATAAACACCACGCCGATGCCCTGCTGCTGCAGGCGTTTCACCACCGTGAACAGACGCTCGCTTTCATGGGTATCCAGCGGGGCGGTTGGCTCGTCGAGGATCAAAAAACGGCAGTGGTGCGACAGCGCGCGCGCCAGCAAAATTTGTTGTTTTTCAGCAAGGGTGCAGCTATCGATTGAGCGGCGTACATCCAGCACCACATCCAACTGCGCCAGCGCCTGTTTTGCCTGCTGGCGGATATCCCGCCAGTTGTAGCGGTGTCCCGGCTGTGCAAGCTGGTCGAGCATGATGTTCTCGGCAATGCTTAAGCCCGGGATCAGCGCCACGTCCACTTCCTGCTGCACCAGGTGAATGCCCAACCGTTTGGCGTCAAGCGGCTCGCGGATTGTCACCGGCTGGTTGTTTATGCAGATCTCGCCTTCATAATGATCGTGCGTCCCACACAACACCGCCATCAGCGTCGATTTTCCTGCACCATTAGCACCGGTCAGCGCGTGTACGGTTCCGCCGATCAGCGTGAAATCCACGCGCGACAGCGCCTGAAAGCCAGAAAAGGCCAGGCTGATACCGCGCATCTCAAGGCGACTGGAAACCATCCGCGTTAAATCCTTCATTAATATTCTGATTTATTGAATTTTTCACAGCTCCGGTTGACTGACAACGACGGAAAAGGCATAAGATAAAGCAAAATATTATTAGCCATCTGGATGTCCAGACATAACATCAGGTTAGCGCTTCCTAAAATTAAGGACAACACCATGAGCAATACCGATATCCGCGTCGTTCCAGGCCCGGCGAACTACTTCTCACACCCCGGCAGCCTTGCGCATCTGAATGATTTCTTTACCCCAGAGCAGCTTTCCCGCGCGGTGTGGATTTACGGCGAACGCGCCATTGAGGGAGCCCGTCCTTTCCTGCCAGAGAGTTTTAACGCCGCGGGCGCAAAACATCTGTTGTTTAAGGGCCACTGTAGCGAGCGGGATGTTAACCATCTGGTGAATGAATCAGGCGATGACCGCAGCGTAGTGATTGGCGTTGGCGGCGGGGCGTTGCTCGATACCGCCAAAGCCGTGGCGCGCCGTCTGGGTGTGCCGGTTGTAGCCATTCCAACCATCGCGGCCACCTGTGCCGCATGGACGCCGCTTTCCGTCTGGTATAACGATGCGGGTCAGGCACTGCATTTCGAAATCTTCGATGATGCCAATTTCCTGGTGCTGGTGGAGCCGAAAATCATCCTGAATGCTCCGGCGGAATACCTGCTGGCGGGCATCGGCGATACGCTGGCGAAATGGTATGAAGCGGTCGTGCTGGCACCACAGCCTGAAAACCTGCCGCTGACCGTGCGTCTTGGGATCAACGGCGCACTGGCTATTCGTGACGTACTGCTGGAACGCAGCGAAGAGGCGCTGGCTGACCAGCAGCACGGTAAACAGACGCAGGCGTTCAGGGACGTGGTGGACGCGATTATCGCCGGTGGTGGGATGGTCGGCGGTCTGGGCGAGCGCTATACCCGTGTAGCGGCTGCGCATGCCGTACATAACGGGTTAACCGTGTTACCGCAAACCGAAAAATATCTGCATGGCACCAAAGTGGCGTACGGCATTCTGGTGCAAAGTGCCCTTCTCGGCCAGGACGATGTGCTGGCGCAACTGGTGGCGGCGTATCAGCGCTTTAATCTGCCAACCACGCTGCGTGAGCTGGAAGTGGATATCCACAACCGTGAAGAGCTGGACAAGGTGATTGCTCATACCCTGCGTCCGGTGGAGTCGATTCACTATTTGCCGGTTACGCTCACGCCTGAAGTTCTGCGCACTGCGTTTGAGAAGGTGGAATCCTTCAGCCGTTAATCTCCCGAACCGTCTATACATAATGATGATTCTCACCACTTTCGCAACGAGGTCATCATGCAGATCGATTTAACAGGTAAGAGGGCGCTGGTTACCGGCGCCAGCCGTGGATTGGGTCGTGCGATTGCGCTGTCACTGGCACGCGCCGGTGCCGATGTAGTTATTACGTATGAAAAATCCTATGATAAAGCCCATGCCGTCGCCAGTGAGATACAAGCGCTTGGGCGGCGCTGTGAGGCGGTTCAGGCCGACAGCGCCAGCGCCGAGGCCATTCAGGAGGCCGTGACTCACGCGGCGCGTACCCTCGGAGGCCTGGATATCCTTGTGAACAACGCCGGGATTGCGCGCGGTGGCCCGCTGGAAGCCCTGACGATTGCGGATATTGACGCGATGATTAACGTCAATATTCGTGGCGTGGTGCTCACGACTCAGGAAGCGCTGGTGCATATGTCCGACGGCGGACGCATTATCAATATCGGCAGTTGTCTCGCTAACCGGGTGGCGATGCCCGGTATCGCCGTTTACGCCATGACCAAATCCGCCCTCAACTCTTTCACCCGAGGACTGGCCCGCGATCTGGGACCACGGGGGATTACCGTTAATCTTGTCCATCCAGGCCCGACAAACAGCGATATGAACCCCGAGGACGGTGAACAGGCTGAAGCCCAGCGCCAGATGATTGCCATTGGTCATTACGGTCAACCTGAGGACATTGCCGCCGCCGTAACCTTCCTGGCAAGCCCGGCAGCTGGACAGATCTCCGGCACAGGGCTGGATGTTGACGGCGGTTTGAACGCCTGATCGCACACATGATGCAAGCCTCTGTCGTCCGGCAGAGGCCTTTTCGAGCAGCTTCGACGATTCGCGTTTTGCCGCTTTCTCCCGTTATTTCTCCGCTCTACAGTACCCCATAAGAAATTCGGAATTTATCTAATAGTCTTATTATTTCCTTATATTTTGTGTGGGCGTACAGTGGAGGTACGGATGAAGATTGTCTGGTCCAATGGTGCAAAGAAGGCGTTTTCAAAGATTGACGAGCGGTATCAGCGACGCATTGAGGTAAAGCTTACTGAGCTGGATGACCGTTCAGCTCCCCGGCCCGATATCAAAAAAATATCGGCGACAGAAGATCATTTCCGACTACGTGTTGGCGATTACCGCATCATCTATACGCTTCGGGACGATCCCGACAACCATTGTTATGTTTTGGCCGTCAAGCGCAGAACTTCAACGACTTACCTGCATGAGGAGAGTGCCACCTATGGCTGTACAGCTAATCAAGGACGATAACGGGAAAACGCAGTACGCCGTTATTCCCTATCACGAATATTTTCGTATGCTCTTACAGATGTCAGAAATTGACGACGAAACCGATGACGATCTAGAGGATATTGAGGTCGAACACGATAGTCTGGATGACGTGGAATTGCCCGGAGAAGTGTGCAGCATCATGACCTGGCAGAACGTCAGCCTGCAGGCCGCGTGGCGTATCCTCCGCGGGTTATCCCAGCAGGAAGTGGCAGAGAAACTCGGTATCAGCCAGTCTGCTGTGTCACAGCTGGAAGCGCTGGACTCCCGTCCGCAAAAACGCACCCGCGAAAAACTCGCGGCAATTTATGGCTGCAAGCAGGAGCAAATCAGCCTCTATTTACCGAAAGAGGGTTAACAGCACTTCGCGCCGCCCTTGCCGCCGTAGCGGGCATCCTGGCGATCGCGGAAAAATTCTTCGTAGGTCATCGGCGTCTGGTCGGGATGGGTGACGCGCATATGCTCGACGTAGTTGTCGTAGTCCGGCACGCCAATCATCATTTTGGCGGCTTGTCCCAGGTACTTACCTGCTTTGGAAAGGGTGTCGAACATAATTCAGATCTCACAGGAAAAGTAGGCCGGGTAAGGCGAAACCGCCACCCGGCACACAGGTTAATGCGCCCCTTTCGCCTGGGTAACAATCTCTTCCAGGTTTTCAGGCATTGGCTCATACGGCGTCTCTTTCGCCGTCGGCTTGTCTTCTTTCAGCGCTGCCAGCGCGGTTTTGAGAGAATACAACGCCAGCACCACGACCACCACCATAAAGAAGATGGTCAACCCGGCATCCAGACGGTTGTTAAACACCAGTTGCGACAGCTGAGACTCCGTATACTGCGCCGGGATCTTACCGCTGTCGATCATCGCCTGGAACTTGTTGGCAATGGCCAGGAAGCCCACTTTGTTATCCGGGCTGAAGGCTTTCTGCCAGCCCGCCGTCAGGGTACAAATCAGCAGCCACGCCGTTGGCAGCAACGCCACCCATGCATAACGCTGGCGCTTCATCTTGAACAGTACCACCGCGCAGAGCATCAGCGCCATGCCTGCCAGCATCTGGTTGGCGATACCGAACAGCGGCCACAGGGTGTTAATCCCGCCCAGCGGATCCACCACGCCCTGATGCAGGAAATAGCCCCACGCCAGCACGCACAGCGCCGTTGCCAGCAGGTTGGCCGGTAACGAATCAGTCCGTTTCAGGTTCGGGGAGATAACGCCCAGCAGGTCCTGCAACATAAAGCGTGCTGCACGGGTACCGGCATCTACTGCGGTAAGAATAAACAGCGCTTCAAACAGAATGGCGAAATGATACCAGAACGACACGTCCATCAACCCGCCCAGTGCGCCGTGCAGAATGTAGGCCATACCAACTGCCAGCGTTGGTGCACCGCCCGCACGCGAAATAATCGACTGTTCGCCGACTTCATTAGCAATACTGGTCAGTGTATCCGGCGTAATGGCAAAGCCCCAGCCGCTCACCACCTGAGCCGCAGAGGCGACCACGTCAACGGTTCCGGCTGGTGCCAGTACCGCCATTGGGCTGTTCATCGCAAAGTACACGCCCGGATCGATAATACAGGCAGACACCAGCGCCATGATCGCCACGAAGGATTCCATCAGCATCCCGCCGTACCCAATCAGGCAGGCCTGATTTTCATTGGCAAGCATTTTCGGCGTGGTCCCGGAGGCAATCAGGGCGTGGAAGCCAGACACCGCACCACAGGCGATGGTAATAAACAGGAACGGGAACAGATTGCCGGTCCAGACCGGACCAGTACCGTCAATAAATTTGGTCAGCGCAGGCATGGTCAGCGTCGGGCGCATAATCAGAATGCCGATAGCCAGCCCAACGATGGTGCCAATTTTCAGGAATGTAGAGAGGTAATCTCGTGGGGCCAGCAGCAGCCACACCGGCAGCACCGCCGCCACAAACCCGTAACCCACCAGCATCCAGGTCAGTTGTACGCCAGTAAAGTCGAAGAACGGTGCCCAGGTTGGGCTTTCCGCCACCCAGCCGCCGGAAATAATGGCGAACACCAGCAGCACCAGACCAATCACCGACACTTCGCCAATACGTCCCGGACGCAGGTAACGAATGTAGATCCCCATGAAAATGGCCAGCGGAATGGTGAAGGCGACGGTGTACGTCCCCCACGGGCTGTGGGTCAGCGCTTTCACCACGATCATCGCCAGCACCGCCAGAATGATCACCATGATCATAAAGGTCGCCACCAGCGCAATCACCCCAGCGGTTGCACCCATCTCCTCTTTCACCAGTTCACCCAGTGAACGCCCGTCGCGACGGGTGGAGACGAACAGCACCATAAAGTCCTGCACCGCCCCTGCCAGCACCACGCCGGCAAGGATCCAGATCATCCCCGGCAGATAGCCCATCTGCGCCGCCAGCACCGGCCCCACCAGCGGGCCCGCTCCGGCAATCGCCGCAAAATGGTGTCCGAACAGCACTTTTTTGTCGGTCGGCACATAGTCCAGCCCGTCGTTATGGCGGACGGCAGGCGTCATGCGCGTAGCGTCAACGCCTAAAACGTTCTTAGCAATATAGCGGCCATAAAAACGATACGCGATCAGATAAATGCAGACGGAGGCGACGACTATCCAGAGCGCATTGATCTGTTCCCCCCGATTGAGGGCGATATAGCCCAGGGCAAAAGCTCCCACAACGGAGAGCCCTGCCCATATAAGGTATTTCCCTGAGTTGTTCATAGTTGTTGTCCGTTGTTGTGAAACAGTAAGATGTTACATTTTGTTTCTAGAACAACGGCAAAAATTTAACAACTTTGAAACGCAATAATGTGTGGTCAAACCAGACATTTACATCACAATGTTAAGCCGATCACTATCAGTTGAATGGCTTAGCCCAATACCATCGTACTCAACCGGTAGGTACAGCAGCGCCGTCCCTGCTCGTCGAACACTACAATCTCCCAGCTCTGGCTGGAGCGCCCCAGATGCAGCGGCTGACACACGCCACGCACCTTACCCTGAGACACCGCGCGATGATGCGTGGCATTCAACTCGGTTCCTACCACGTTCTGCCCGGCGCGGGTCATCAGAAAACCGGCCATTGATCCCAGCGTTTCGGCCAGCGCCGCTGAGGCACCGCCGTGCAGCAGGCCAAATGGCTGATGCGTGCGCACATCCACCGGCATTTCGGCTTCCAGCGTGTCGTCACCGAGGCGGGTATAAACGATCCCCAGATGCGCCACCAGGGTGTTCAGACTGGTGGCATTCAGTGCCTCAAGCGATAAATGACGTTTCCAGATCATTACGCCCCCAGCGTGGAACCGCCGTCCACCACAATATCCTGCAAGGTAATATGGCTAGCGTAGTCAGATGCCAGGAACAGAATGGTGTTGGCAATCTCCTGCGGACGGGCGATTTTACCCAGCGGGATGCCAAGCTTAAATTGCTCGCCGAAGCCGCGAATGCGCTGTTGCTCTGCATCGCCGCTTTTCCACAGCGTGCGCTGCATATCGGTATCCGTTGAGCCCGGCGACACCAGGTTACAGCGCACGCCGCTGCCCGCCAGTTCCAGCCCGACGGTCAGAGCCAGGCTTTTCAGTGCGGCTTTCGAGGCACCATAGGCACTCATCCCGATGCGCGGCGTGTGCGCCGCATCAGAGGCAACGGTGACAATTGCCCCGCCCTGCTGGCGACGGAACTGTCCCATCGTCTGCTGAAACAGGTTAAACGCCCCGCCGACGTTAACCGCAAAGGTCTGCTGCCACTCCTCCTGTGAGAGCCGATCCGTTGCCCCCATGCGCAGAATACCGGCGGCATTCACCAGCACGTCAAGGCGGTCGAGGGTTGCAAACATGCGTCCGCAAACATCAGCCACCTGTTCGGCGTCCGCCACATCCAGCTTTTCAGTGGCGAACGGATAGTCGCCCTGTGGAAAGGCCAGGTCGAAACCCGTGACCTTAGCCCCGGCATCCACAAACGCCAGTGCCGTTGCATAACCAATACCCTTACCTGCGCCCGTCACCCAGACGCTTTTACCGCTAAAATCGAACCCCGCCATTACTTCACCTCGCGGGAAAGTAGCGTCCACCAGGCATCGATGGTTGGATTTTTTGCCAGCATCACGAAGTCAATGTCGCCGTGCACTTTACGCCAGCGGGCAGCCAGCGCCATCATGCGCACCGAATCCAGGCCATAGTCGATCAGATTTTCGTCATCCATCGGTTCATCGGATTCGTCCAGCAGCGGCAGAATAACGTCACGCAGCGCGGCTTTCGATACCGGGAGCGACGGCAGCAACTCGTTGGTCATCACCACGCGCCCGGAGCGGCCCGCCACATAGTTGAGCGACATCAGGTGCTCGTCGCGGGTGAAATCCGCCAGCGCGTCGGCAATAAAAAACGGCTTGATGTCGCGCATAAAGGCATCGGTAGCGGTGGTCATGCAGCCGATGTGGGCGTACACGCCGGTAATCAGCAGCTGGTTGCGGCCCGTTTCTTTCAGCATCTGCTCCAGCGGCGAACGGTGAAAGGCGCTGTAACGCCATTTTACCAGCACTGTGTCGGCTTCGTCCGGCGCCAGCTCAGCCACAATACGCTGCTGCTCAGGTGAACGGGTCAGACCCGGTCCCCATATGTCGTTCAACAGGGCGCGGTCTTCATCGCTCTGCTCTTTTGGCTGCGCGGTGTAATACACCGGGATGTTATGTTCTTTGCAGTACGCTCGAAGTTTCGCGATATTCGCTACCACCTGCTGCATCATCGTGCTGTTTTCGCCCCAGAAGTTCAGGAAGTACTCCTGCATATCGTGGATCAACAGCGCGGCACGATCTGGCTCAAACGCCCAGTTCACTTTACTGGTCGGCAGCTCTGCGGCGGTTGGTAGCGCATAGGCGGTTAATTTTGGGATAGCCATACTCTGTTCCTTAGCCCCGGGCGCGTTCAGCAAGCCACAGGCGCAACTGTTTCTTATCGACTTTACCGACAGGCGTTAGCGGGAGCGCATCAACGCTCTCCACGCGGTCCGGCAGTTTGAATTCGGCGACGCCCTGCTCACGCAGGAAGCGGCGCACTTCGACCGCGCGCAGCGGCTGTTTCACCACCAGATACGCACAGCTCTTTTCGCCAAGCAGGCTGTCCTCCATGCTTACCAGCGCAGCGTGGATCACCACCTCGTGGCGCAGCAGCAGGTTTTCGATCTCTTCGGCGGCGATCTTCTCCCCGCCGCGGTTGATCTGATCTTTCTCACGCCCCTGCACGGTGATGTAGCCCTGTTCGTCAATGGCGATCAGATCGCCGGAGCAGTAAAAGCCGTCGGCGTCGAAGGCACTGGCGTTGTGTTCCGGGCTGTTGAAATAGCCGCGGAAAGTGTACGGCCCGCGGGTCATCAAACGCCCGACTTCGCCGCGCGGCAGCGGATGACCGTGCTCATCAGCCACCCACACTTCGTCGTCCGGACACATCGGACGTCCCTGAGTGTTGATGATGCGTTCCGGGGAGTCGTCGAGGGCGGTGTAGTTCACCAGCCCTTCCGCCATGCCAAACACCTGCTGAAGCTGGCAACCGATTTCAGCCGGAATACGCGCGGCGAGCGTAGCGGATAACCGTGCGCCCCCCACCTGCAACAGCGTGAGTGATTTCAGTTGAGTGTTTCCGGTTCCTTCGGCAATCGCCTGTAGCCAGAGACTGACCGCGGGTGGCACCAGCGAGGTGACAGTAATCTGATGCTGTTCAATCAGCGGGAAGCACAGCGTGGTGCTCGGATCGTTCGCCAGCACCACACAACCACCCGCCGTGAAGACGCCAAGCGATCCCGGCGAGCTCATGGCGTAGTTATGCGCCGCAGGCAGCGCGTTCAGGTAACGGGTTTCAGCGGTAATGCCGCAGATCTCGTTGCTACGACGGATGCTGTAGTCGTAATCGTTGTGCGTGCGCGGGATTAGCTTCGGCGTGCCGGTGCTGCCGCCGGAGAGCTGGAAGAAGGCAACTTCGTCGGCGGGCGTCGGGTTCGGGATGAAGTTGTCAGCCGGACGCGCAATCGCCGTTTCCAGCGCATGTTCCCCTTTATCGCCACGCAGCAGCACGACGCGGACCGAGCGATGTTCATCAGTAAAGGTATTGAGAAACACATCGTCAGTAAAAAGCGCATGGTCGCGATCGGCGATCAGTACGGCGGGTTTAATTTGCGTGGTATAAGCATTCAACTCGCTGCGCTGATGGCTAAAGAGCGCGTTAACCGGAGCCACGCCGATTTGCAGCAGCGCGAAAAAGGTGATGTAGAATTCGGCCACGTTACCGAGTTGAACCAGTGCCGTTTCACCGCGATGCAGTCCCTGCGCCTGTAAAGACGACGCAAGATTGTTCACCGCCTGATTAAACACGCGGTAGGTAATGCGACGATCGCCGTCGATAATCGCCACCGCGTCGCTATCCGCGCGATCCGTCAGGATGTGGGTCAGGGGCAAATCCTGCCAGTAGCCTTTTTCTCGGTAGCGCCGGGCAAATTCCTCGGGCCATCGGGTAAAGGGGATGATCATGAGTATTCCTTAATGCAAACCAAAAACGTTGAGCATGGTGGAGAGCTTCACACCGGTTTCGCGCCACTCACCCACCGGGGAGGAAGCAGGCACAATGCCCGCCCCGGCAAACAGGCGAACAGATTTCTCATGCAGACGCGCGCAGCGGATGGTCACTACCCATTCACCGTTACCTTCGCTATCGCACCAACCGACGATGCCGCCGAACAGTTCACGATCGAACGGCTCCAGTTCGGCAATCAGTTCTTTTGCCGCCTGATGCGGGAACCCGCTCAGTGCCGGGGTCGGGTGCAACAGGCAGGCCAGGCTCAGGGCGTTTTCGTTTTCTCGTGCGTTACCTTCCACCGGCGTCGCCAGATGCCACAGCGTGGGTGTCGTGATCAACTGCGGAGAATCAGGCATGCTGAGATGGTGGCTGCGCGGCGCCAGAGTAGTTTTCATCGCCTGAGTGACCAGGTCGTGTTCGTGGCGATCCTTCTCAGAGGCGAGCAGTTTATTGCCCGCCTCGCGGTCAAGCACATCGTCGGGCTGACGACGCGCAGAGCCTGCCAGCGGGAGCGAGCTAAAATGCGCCCCCTCTTTTCGCAACAACAGTTCCGGACTTGCTCCCAGCAGCACGCCCCCCTCTTCCAGCGGCACATGGAAGTTAAAGCTCGCCGGGTTCTGGGCGATAAGACGCTCCATCAGCGCACCGCTATCAATGTTGTTATCGGTCGCGATATCAATCAGGCGCGAGAGCACCACTTTGTTCACCTGAGGTGTGGCGGTAAGTGCGGCGGCGCGGGCGACCATCTCTTCAAAAACAGGCTGCGGGGGAATTTCGGTGCGTTGCTCCACCTTCAGCGCCTGCGAGCCGGAAAAATAGCGAGCGGATTGCTGACGTGCAGGACGGGAAAAGGTCTGCCAGCGTTGTGGAATAAACAGTGACGACCGTTTGCGGGTATCGAACGGAATAGCCCCCACCATCACCGGATGCGCGATACCGCTGGCTTTTGCATCCCGGAAGGCCTGCGCTAATTTTTGCTGGAAGTGGCCAGTCAGATCATCACCACCGACGGCAGATTCAGAGAAACGGGCAAAACAGCCGGACGTGGTAAAGCTGCGGTAAGGCGACATAAAGAAAAAGCTGTCTGATTGCAGCGTGGTCGCGGTGTGCTGAACTTCCTCAGCCAGGGACGTATCCATATCATCCTCCTGAAATGATAAAAGAAGCAATAATGATTATCATTTATGTTTTCGTCGGCTAACCTAATCCCACAGCGCTCCGCTGTCAACCATCGGGTAAATACTTGTGCGACAAACGCTTGCATCCCTTTCTTACAACCATGAAAATGAGAAGCATTATCTTCAACAAAAACAGGATGCCGCTCAGTGAAATTCCCTGCCGTTTGCCGCAATGCCCTTTTTTTAACAGGACTTTTTGTTTTAGGACTAACCTCAGCCACCGCCGCAGACTGGCCGCGCCAGGTCACCGATAGCCGTGGCGTGCATACCCTGGAGAGCAAACCGGCGCGTATTGTCTCAACCAGCGTGACGTTAACGGGTTCCCTGCTGGCGATTGATGCCCCGGTGGTTGCCAGCGGCGCCACCACGCCCAACAACCGCGTGGCAGATGCACAGGGCTTTTTACGTCAGTGGGGGGATATTGCGAAACAGCGCAGCGTTGCGCGTCTTTACATTGGGGAACCCAGCGCCGAAGCGGTCGCCGCGCAAATGCCGGATCTGATTTTGATCGGCGCCACCGGCGGGGATTCTGCACTGGCGCTCTACGACCAGCTCTCCGCCATTGCTCCGACGCTGGTGATCAATTACGACGATAAAAGCTGGCAGGAACTGCTGACGCAGTTGGGCACCATCACCGGGCAGGAAAAGCAGGCCGCAGAGCGCATCGCGGCGTTCGATAAACAGCTCGCGCAGGTGAAACAGCAGATGAAGCTGCCGCCGCAACCGGTAAACGCCATCGTCTACACCGCCGCCGCGCACAGCGCCAACCTATGGACGAGTGAATCAGCTCAGGGCAAGCTGCTGCACCAGCTAGGCTTTACGCTGGCGGAATTGCCCGCCGGATTACACACATCAAAAAGCCAGGGTAAACGCCACGACATCATCCAGTTGGGCGGCGAAAACCTGGCAACGGGGCTGAACGGTGAAGGGTTGTTTGTGTTTGCCGGTGACCAGAAAGATGTCGACGCGATTTACGCCAATCCGCTGCTGGCGCATCTGCCTGCGGTGGAGAACAAACGCGTCTGGGCGCTGGGAACAGAGACGTTCCGCCTGGATTATTACAGCGCGATGTTGGTATTAGACAGACTGAATACAATGTTTAAGTAGGCATTAACCCTCCCTCTCCCTGTGGGAGAGGGCTGGGGTGAGGGCATCACGCCGCACCGTCGTTCAGAACAACCTCCTGCCTGAACCGCCGCAACTCCACAAGCACCATTAACAGAATCACACCCACAATCGTTAACGCAAACCCGCAGCTGCTCGCCGACGCCACCGGAGTCATCATTGCCCCCAGCCCACCGAGGATCGCCGCACCAATCGCATCGCCCGTTACGTTTTGTGCCGTCCACAGGCCATTAATTCGCCCCAGCATTCCTTCCGGTGTCTGGGTCTGAATCAGGGTATATTGCAGCAGCGAACTGATAGCACTCAGCCAGCCGAAGATCACCAGGCAAATCACCCCCAGCGCCCACACCGGCATCAGGCTGAAGAAACCAATGGCGATAAACGAGGCCAGCGTGGCAAGCAGCATAATCAGCCCCGGGCGTACACTCTGCGCCAAATTACCGCTGGTCAGCGCCCCGCACGCCGCGCCAAGCGGAATGGCGGCGTAGAGAATGCCAATCTCCGAGGCGCTCATCTGCCACTCTCCCGCCAGCGCCGGGTACAGCACGCGCACGGCGCTGGCCATCGTCAGCAGGCCACCGAGCAGCGCAATCCCGCCAATCAGCGGGTTGCTGAACAGGAAACGAATAGCGGCCATCAGAGATTTCAGCGGATGCTCGCGCGGCTGCGGCGGTGGCGGCAGCAACGGCAGGCGCAACAGCGTCAGCGTGGTGATGAAGGTGCCCGCCGCCGCCAGTCCATAGTTCCACGCCACGTTACCGGTCGCCAGCAGCAGACCGCCGAGCATCGGCGAAATCACCGAGCCCAGACGCACGGTAAGCATGGTAATCGCCCCCGCCTGCATCAGGTTCTCGCGTCCGACCAGCGCGGGAGTGGCAGCCAGCAGTGCCGTTACCCCTAGCGAGGCAAAAAAGCCGTCCCACAACCCGAGGGCGTAAATCGCCACAAGCGAGGGTTCGGGCAGCATGGCGTTCAGACACAGCCCGATAAACCCCACGCCGCAGGTGCCGCGCGCCAGCAGGATCAGCTTTTTACGCTCGTAGCGGTCCGCCAGCACGCCGCCGACCATCAGTCCGATAAACATCGCCCCGCCCGTAAAGGTAACCGATAACCCCACCAGCCAGCTGGAGTCCGTTATGGTCTGGATCTGTACCGGCACGGCAACGCCGAGCAGGCCGAGAGATAAAATGGAGATAAAGCGGGCGATAAAAACTGCCCGGTATGCAGGGTGCGTTTTAAGCAGGCTGAGGTTGAGCAGCCAGGATCTTTGATTCATGACAAAGCCTTGAGTGTAATTCTACCCATTCCATGGGCGCACATGCTAACATAGCTAAATAAGATAGATAACGATAATCACTATCATTATCAAATCATGGATGTTGCTATGTCGTTTTCCTCTTCTTCGGTGCGCGCCATTGCCGTGCCCGTTTTATTGCTGCTGTTGATCCTTGCGATTGCACTCAGCCTGCTGGTCGGCGCTAAGCCGCTGCCCGCGTCCGTTATCGTTGATGCGCTCACCGGCACCTGCCAGAGCGCCGACTGCATCATCGTGCTCGACGCCCGACTGCCCCGCACGCTTGCCGGACTGCTGGCCGGTGGCGCGCTGGGCCTTGCGGGTGCTCTGATGCAAACCCTCACCCGCAACCCGCTGGCCGACCCTGGTATTCTGGGCGTCAACAGCGGTGCCAGTTTTGCCATTGTGCTCGGCGCGGCCATGTTCGGGTTAACGTCAGCGTCTGAACAGCTGGTGATGGCCTTTTGCGGCGCGCTGGTGGCCTCGCTGGTGGTGGCGTTTACCGGCAGCCAGGGCGGCGGGCAACTCAGCCCGGTACGTCTGACCCTTGCGGGTGTCGCGCTCGCGGCGGTGCTGGAAGGGTTATCCAACGGCATCGCCCTGCTCAACCCGGACGTTTACGACCGGCTGCGCTTCTGGCAGGCCGGCTCGCTGGATATCCGTACGCTGGAAACCTTAAAGGTAGTGGTGCTCCCGGTGATCATCGCTGCCGCCGTCGCGCTGTTTTTAAGCCGGGCGCTGAATAGCCTGAGCCTGGGCAGCGATACCGCCACTGCGCTTGGTAACCGGGTTGCACGTACCCAACTCATTGGTCTTCTTGCCATTACCGTCCTGTGCGGCAGTGCAACGGCGGTCGTCGGCCCAATCGCCTTTATCGGCCTGATGATGCCGCACGTGGCGCGCTGGCTGGTGGGGGCAGATCACCGCTGGTCACTGCCGGTCACGCTTCTTGCAACGCCTGCCCTGCTGCTGTTTGCCGATATCCTGGGACGTTTGCTGGTCCCCGGCGAGCTGCGCGTCTCGGTGGTCAGCGCCTTTATCGGTGCGCCGGTGCTGATTTTCCTGGTACGCCGCCGACGCGGAGGTGGCGCATGATGGCCCCATCCCGACGTTTAGTCGCCTGTGTCTCCCTGCTGGTTATCACCATTCTGCTGCTGGCAACGTGGAGCCTGCGCAGCGGCGCGGTGACGCTCGATTTCACCCAGGTGTTTAACGCCCTGCTCGGCAGCGCGCCGCGCAATATAACCCTGGTGGTGACGGAGTGGCGACTGCCGCGCGTGGCGATGGCGATACTGGTGGGCGCGGCGCTCGGGGTGAGCGGCGCGATTTTCCAGTCGCTGATGCGCAACCCGCTCGGCAGCCCGGACGTGATGGGCCTCAATACCGGTGCCTGGAGCGGCGTATTAGTGGCAATGGTGCTGTTTGGTCAGCACCTGACGGCCATTACCTTTACCGCAATGGCCGGGGGCATTCTGACCTCGCTGATTATCTGGGCGCTTGCCTGGCGTAACGGTATCGACACCTTTCGTCTGATCATCATCGGCATCGGCGTGCGTGCAATGCTGATGGCGTTTAATACCTGGCTTTTGTTGCAGGCGTCACTGGAAACCGCGCTCTCTGCGGGACTGTGGTACGCCGGTTCCCTGAATGGCCTGACATGGGGCAAAACCTGGCCCGCGGCACCATTGATTGTTCTGATGTTTATCGGTGCCCTGCTGCTGGTGCGCCGTATGCGTCTGATGGAGATGGGTGATGACAGTGCCTGCGCCCTGGGTGTGAGTGTTGAACGTTCGCGCCTGATGCTGATGCTGGTCGCCGTCTTGCTGACCGCAGCGGCGACGGCGATTGCCGGGCCAATCTCGTTTATCGCCCTGGTGGCACCGCATATTGCCCGGCGTCTTAGCGGCACTGCGCGCTGGGGCTTAACCCAGGCGGCGCTGTGTGGCGCATTGTTATTGCTGGCCGCCGATCTCTGCGCCCAACAGCTGTTTATGCCTTATCAACTTCCGGTGGGCGTCGTGACCGTCAGCCTCGGCGGGATTTACCTCATCGTCTTGTTAGTTCAGGAGTCACGCAAGAAATGACTGACTTAGCTTCCCGCTTGCGCGGCGACAACTTAACCCTGGGTTACGGCAAAAAAATCATTGCCCGTGACTTAACCGTTGCTATTCCGGACGGCCACTTTACGGCGATTATCGGCCCGAACGGCTGCGGAAAATCGACCCTGCTGCGCACCCTCAGCCGTTTGATGACGCCAGTTGAAGGCAGCGTGTACCTCGACGGCGAGCACATCCAGCACTTCGCCAGCAAAGAAGTGGCCAGGCGCATTGGGCTGCTGGCGCAAAACGCCACTACGCCGGGCGATATCACGGTGCAGGAGCTGGTCTCTCGCGGACGCTACCCGCATCAGCCGCTGTTTACCCGCTGGCGTAAAGAGGATGACGAGGCGGTGACCCGCGCGATGCAGGCGACGGGCATTACCGATCTCGCCCGGCAAAGCGTGGATACCCTCTCTGGCGGGCAGCGCCAGCGCGCGTGGATCGCGATGGTGCTGGCGCAGGAGACGTCCATTATGCTGCTGGACGAGCCGACGACATGGCTGGACATCAGCCATCAGATTGATTTGCTCGAATTGCTGAGCGATCTCAACCGCACGCAGGGGTATACCCTGGCGGCGGTACTGCACGATTTGAATCAGGCCTGCCGCTACGCCACGCACCTGATTGCGCTGCGCGATGGCGAAATTGTGGCGCAGGGCGCACCGGGAGAGATTGTGACACCGGAGCTGATCGAGCAGATCTACGGCATGCGCTGCATGATAATTGACGATCCGGTGGCGGGCACGCCGCTGGTAGTGCCGTTAGGCAAGCGTGCGGTCTGATGCCCTCACCC
The DNA here is from genome assembly GCF_016809815.1 of Enterobacter sp. E1. NCBI lineage: Bacteria > Pseudomonadati > Pseudomonadota > Gammaproteobacteria > Enterobacterales > Enterobacteriaceae > Enterobacter > Enterobacter sp. E1. Next base: position 932,397 of record NZ_JAFBJM010000001.1, read on the forward strand.
CGGCCCTCTCCCACGGGGAGAGGGTTAGGGTGAGGGGCTTTAAACGTTACCCCAAAATCTCCCTCAACACCGGTCCTATCTTCTCAAACGCCTGCGGTGAAATGATATCCACGTGGGCGCAATCCTGACTATACACCTCAAGCTCCGCCACCCACGGCGACCAGGCCTGCTGCGGGTCCATCGTTCGAGTGCGTTCGGCAACAAACAGCGTCGCTTTACCCTCAAAGCGCGCGCTGTGCGCCGTGGTCAGTAGCCGCACCGCATCGGCGTAGTTGCCTTCAATGGCACTGAATAGCTCGCTGGAGCCTTGTCCCTGCTGCGCGGCGATAAACGCCTGACGCTCGCGCTCAATTTCCGCCAACACTTCCGGGTCGAGGCCGTTGGCCTCTTTCTCCGCCCAGTTCTGGGTTTCCGGCGGCCAGGTATCCAGCAGGCCGAGGAATGCCACCTCTTCACCCTGCTCGCGCAGTCGGGCCGCAATACCCTGAGCCAGCGTACCGCCGAGGGAATAGCCGAACAGGTAATACGGCCCCTGCGGCTGCTGGGCTCTCAGTGTCGCCAGATGATGTTCGATCACACCATCCAGATCGGCGCACTGCTGCATTGGCCCGTCCGGGCGCGGCGACTGAATGCCGGTAATCGACCAGCGCGGGCTAAGATAACGCGCCAGCACGCTAAACTGCCAGGCAAAGCCGGACGCAGGGTGGAAGCAAAACAGCGTCGGGCCATCGCTTTCACGCAGCGGCAGAAGAGCTTCATACCCCAGACGCTGCGCCTGCTCGTCGCTCATCTGTGAATCTAACAGCGCGCTAAGCTTGCTCACCGTCGAGGCGACCATAATTTGCCCCGGTGTGACCTTGCGGGCAAACGCGCGGCTGAGCTGTGCCGCCAGGCGCATCGCCAGCAGAGAGTGTCCTCCGAGGGCGAAGAAATCGGCTTCGATATCATTCACCTCACAGCCTAGTAGCGCAGAAAACGCCTGCGCGACGGCAACTTCGGTGCCCGTCTCCGGCGCGCGGCCGGAAGTTTGACGGGTGAGCTCCGGCAGCGGCAGCGCCTTGCGGTCAAGCTTGCCGTTCGCGCTTAACGGCAGCGCACTGATTTGCAAAAGCACCACCGGCACCATATGCGGCGGAAGCCGCGCTTTAAGCGATTCCAGCAAGGTATCACGATCCAGCGGCAAACCGGATTCGGAGACAACGTACCCCACCAGCTGACGGGCATCTCCACCCGTTGCCGCCGCCTGGTTGAACACGCAGGCATGCGCCACGGCCTGCGCGACGTCCGGCAGGGACAGCATCGCCCGGTCGATTTCACCCAGTTCGATGCGCTGGCCGCGAATTTTCAGCTGATCGTCACTGCGGCCTAAATACTCCACCGCGCCGTTATCCAGCCAGCGGGCGACGTCACCGGTGCGGTACATACGTTCACCCGGCGCGAACGGGTCAGCGATAAATCGGCTGGCGGTCAGATCAGGACGTCCCAGATACCCTTGCGCCAGCTGAATACCGGTAAGATAGAGATCGCCCGCTACGCCAAACGGCACCGGGCGCATCATCGCATCCAGAATGCGCAGCCCCGTGTTCCACACCGGGAAGCCAATTGGCACGCTGTTGCCCTCCACCGCCGCCAGCTCTGGGCCATACGCCGGATACCAGCTGACGTCCACAGCCGCTTCCGTCGGGCCGTAGAGGTTATGTAGCGGCGCATGGGTCAGTTGCTCCCATTCCCGGCAAAGCGCCGTCGGCAGAGCTTCACCGCTGCAGAAGACCTGCTTAAGCGACTGACAACAGTCGACGTTCTCCGGCGTCAGCGAGGCGACAAATGCCGCCAGCATCGACGGTACAAAGTGAGTGGTGGTCACACCGTGTTGCGCGAAGAAGGTCTGCATCGCCTGCGGATCGCGGTGAGCTTCCGGCTCGGCCATTACCAGCTTCGCCCCGGCAATAAACGGCCACCAGAACTCCCACACCGAGACATCAAAGCTGCACGGCGTTTTCTGCGCTACCACGTCACTGGCGTCCAGCGGGTAGTGATCCTGCATCCACTTCAGGCGGTTTACGATGGCAGTATGTCCAACCATCACCCCTTTCGGGCGGCCAGTAGAGCCAGAGGTAAAAATGATGTACGCAGTCTGCTCCGGCTTCGCCAGGCGCAGCGGTTCCGCATCCGCAGCCGGTAACAGTGTGTTGTAACTAAACGCCGTGATCGGGAGATCGCTAAAGCGCGGGAGCTGCTCGTCGGTGGTGATGAGTAGCGACGGTTTCGCATCCTCCAGCATCATCCGCAGACGGTCGTCCGGGTAACCGGTATCCAGCGGCAGCCAGGCAGCGCCCGCTTCCACAATGCCGTGCAGAGCCAGCGTCAAAAACACCGAACGCGGTAAGGCCACCGCCACGCTGTCGCCCGGCTTCACGCCGCGTTCGCGCAGTAACGTTGCCAGGGCGACAACCTGCTCGCGCATCTGGCGATAGTTCAGTTCAATATGCGCGTCCGCCAGCGCAGGGGCGTCCGGCGTTTTGCTTGCCTGATTCGCAACCAGATCCGGCAGCGTGGTGGACGGCAGCGCCAGCCCGGTATCGTTGATGCGGGCCAGTTGCTGATATTCCTGCTCCGAAACGGTTTCCACTTCGCCGCAGCGCAGGTCCGGGTTGGCGGCAAACTGCATGAGCATCGCGTTCAGGCGCGAAACGTGGCGGGCGAGCGTTGCTTCATCGTAGCGCTGTTTATTGGCGAGGATCTCAATGCTCAACCCACCCTGCTCGTCCGGGAACAATGCCAGCTCCAGATCGTTCACCGGGCCGGTTGCCAGCGTGTGGGTGGTGGCCTCTACGCCGTCGATATCCAACTGATAATCGAACATCTTAATGTTCAGCACCGGGCCAAACAGGGCTTCGTCGCCTGCGGCGCGCCCGCTGTCGCGCACGATCTGCTCGGCGTCGTAGCGCTGGTGGCGGCGCATTTTTTTCAACTGGTTCGCCAGGCGCAATGCCAGCTCTGGAAGGCTCTCCTGCGGATGGATATTTACCGCCAGCGGCAGGACGTTGAGTACCGGTCCGGTGGCGGTCAGCGCGGCGGACCCCATGCGGCGCATAAAGATAAACCCGGCGGCGTAGTCCAGCCGTCCGGTGAGGCGCCCGAGCCACAGCGCCACCAGCGCAAGCGCCAGATCGGTACGCTGCACCTGCCCTCCCGCCTGTGCCAGTTGGGTAAAGGCACGGCTGTCAGCGGTCATGTTCAGACGCAGAATGTCGGTGGTTGCTGCACGCCCGGGTAGCGGCGTGGAAGAGAGCGAAACGGGGGAAGGAAGCGCTTTCCGCTGTTCAGCCCAGAAAGCGCCATCACGCTGATACGCCTCGCTGTCGCGATAGCGCTGGTACTCTTCCACCACCTCAGCGAAAGGCGTAAACGGGGATTCTGGCGTGGGTTCGCCGTTTTTCCATGAAGCATAAATCGCGGCAATATGGCGCGTAATCGCCGGGAAGCTGAAGCCATCCACCACCAGGTGGTGATAACGCTGATACCAGTACCAGTGGCTTTCAGCTACCTGAATCAGCTGGTGAAACGCCAGCGGCTGGCCGCTGTCCACACGCAGGTTCTGGTTGAGATCGGCTGTCATCAGCGCCACAGCGTCATCGTGTGAGCCGACGCGAATGACGGTGGGTTCCGGCAACATCATGGACTCATCCAACCACTGCCACACTTCACCGTTATCTTCTGCGAAACGCATGCGCAGGGTATCGGCCTGCATCATGCCTTCAAGAATGGCTTTGGCCAGCAGCGGCGCGTCAATATCGCCTTTCAGTTCGGTGTAGTGCGCCACGCTCCAGGCGTTGGGCAACGTGGACAGTTGTTCCGCCATCCAAATACCCGGCTGGGCGGCGACAAGAGGAAGACGGTTCATGCACTCTCCCCCGCATAATGAGACGGTTCTAACGTTTGCCAGTGCCCGGTCAGCCACTGCTGGCACGCTTCCTGCGACTGTGCTTCACATACCACGCGCCACCCCGCCGGCAGTTCGCACTGCTGCGGCCACAGGCTGTACTGCCCCTGGTCGTTACGCAAAATGGCGAACTGTCCCTGCGGATTATCGAAAGGATTGCTGAATTCCATACAGACTCCGTTATTGAATGAGCGGCTGCCAGAGGGTCATCAGCCCCTGCGTCAGCCCACCGCGCCAGCAAAGCGCATCGTGTCCGCCGTCAACCTGACGCCAGAAAATCGGCTGCTGCGCGTGTAGTTCGGCGTAAATCGCCTGATTGGCATTGAAAATCAGCGGCTCGTTGCGCCCGGCCTCAAGGACGATACGCAGCCCTCTCGCGGTTAGCTCACCCGCTCTGAGCTGTTCAATGAGGCACCCGTCCTGCTGCCCGCCGCGGTGCGGCCACCAGTACGAGCCGGACTGGCTCAGCACGCAGCCAAAGCGCTGCGGCCAGTTGAGTCCGGCATAAAGTGAAGAGAGTCCGCCAAAGCTCTGTCCCGCCAGCACGGTACGGTCGGCGCGATCGCTAAATGGCGCACGTTTTTTTACAAGAGGGAGAACCTCTTCCTGCACCGCCAGCCAGAAATCGGGGTTGCAGGGCAGTTCGCGGCTGCGATGTTCCATGTCGATCACATCGATCAATACGTAGACCGCAGGCGGCAGTTTGCGCTCGGTGGTGAGCGACGTCAGCGCAGGCCAGACGGGCATGCTTTCGGCCCAGAACTGCCCGTCGAGCAGCACCGCCAGCGGGCGCTCGGGGTCGTCATCTCCGGTGGTAAAAATCCACACGCGGCGGCGGTTGTTCAGACGCGTGCTGTTCCACTCAATGCAGACCGGCGGCTGATACGGCGTATCGGGACGATCCCAGCCGGGCTGAACGGGCGCGTCCGGCATCTCCAGCGCCGAGACGGCATGACCGCGACCGCCGCGCCAGCTCTGCGGATTCAGCGGGTCGGAAACCGCGTGCGGCAGCAGCCTGCGCCAGCCTTCGCGCAGCGCCATACGCTCCGGCTGCTCGCCTTCAAACACGGTATCGGCAAAATCGTTTTCGTTATCGGAGGGGATAAAACAGTAGCTCCCCCGCCATTCGGGGCTGAACTCACCCTGCCACTGCCAGACATCGGTATCGGGAATGCGTTCGAGGGACTGCGGTCGGGCATTTTGATGGTGGTCTGTTACGCCAGTGACGTAAAGCCAGACGCGTTTGATCGGTGACGTTCTTTGCGTTCCTGCCGGGTCACGCCACCAGAACGTGACGCGATATTTTCCCTTTTCCGGCTTCCATTCAGGCCCCTTTTTCGACTGCCACCACGCTTCACTTCCCGTTGTTAACGCCGTCACCCTTATAACCTCATGTTTAACAGTCTTTTTTGTTTCATAGCAAATTTTGTTGATAATATTATTGATAACTATTTGCATTTGCAATAGCGTAGTGCCCGCGCTGTGGGAAGCGCTCATAAAACAACCATAAAAGCAGGACGTACAATGAATAAGAAGATTCACTCTCTGGCCTTACTGGCCAATTTAGGGATTTACGGCGTCGCGCTACCCGCTCTGGCAGACGACAATACCGCCTCCGCGCAGCACGAAGACACGATGGTGATCACCGCCGCCGAGCAGAATCTGCAGGCGCCGGGTGTATCGACCATTACCGCCGATGAAATTCGTAAAAATCCACCCGCACGCGACGTGGCTGAAATCATCCGTACCATGCCGGGCGTTAACCTGACCGGGAACTCCACCAGCGGCCAGCGCGGTAATAATCGTCAGATCGACATCCGTGGCATGGGGCCGGAAAACACCCTGATCCTGATTGACGGCAAACCGGTGACCAGCCGTAACTCCATCCGTCTGGGCTGGCGCGGCGAGCGTGATACGCGCGGTGATACCGGCTGGGTACCACCGGAGATGATCGAACGCATCGAAGTCATCCGTGGCCCGGCCGCCGCGCGCTACGGCAACGGCGCGGCAGGTGGTGTGGTGAACATCATCACCAAAAAATTCGACGACCAGTGGCACGGCTCCTGGAACACCTATCTGAATGCGCCTGAACACAAGGATGAAGGGTCCACCAAACGCACCAACTTCAGCCTGAGCGGCCCGCTGGGCGGTGACTTCAGCTTCCGCATGTACGGCAATCTGGACAAAACCCAGGCCGACGCATGGGACATCAACCAGGGTCACCAGTCTGACCGTACCGGTGCCTACGCCGACACGCTGCCGGCAGGCCGTGAAGGTGTGGAGAACAAAGATATCAACGGCGTGGTACGCTGGGACTTCGCGCCGATGCAGTCTCTGGAGTTTGAAGCAGGCTACAGCCGCCAGAACAACCTCTACGCAGGCGATACCCAGAACACCAACAATGACAACAGTTCCAGCGGCCTGGTGAAGAAAAACTACGGCAAAGAGACCAACCGTATTTATCGTCAGAACTTTGCGGTGACATGGAACGGTGGCTGGGATAACGGCATTACCACCAGCAACTGGGCACAGTACGAACACACCCGCAACTCGCGCCTGGGCGAAGGGCTTGCGGGGGGGCTGGAAGGCCTGTTCAACAGCAATAAATTCACCGACACCGACCTGGCCGACGTGATGCTGCACAGCGAAATCAACCTGCCGATTGATTTCCTCGTTAACCAGAACCTGACGCTGGGCACCGAGTGGAACCAGCAGCGTATGAAGGACTCCACCTCCAATACGCAGACTCAGCAAGGCGGTAAGATCCCTGGCATGAGCGACGATCGTAGCCCGTACTCTTCAGCGGAGATCTTCTCTCTGTTCGCCGAGAACAACATGGAGCTGACCGACAGTACCATGCTGACACCAGCGCTGCGCTTCGATCACCACACGATTGTGGGCAACAACTGGAGCCCGTCCCTGAACCTGTCGCAAGGCCTGGGAAATGACTTCACGCTGAAGATGGGGATTGCGCGCGCCTACAAAGCACCAAGCCTGTACCAAACCAACCCAAACTACCTGCTGTACAGCAAAGGCCAGGGCTGCTATGCCAGCTCTGATGGCGTCGGGTGTTACATGATGGGTAACGACGACCTGAAAGCGGAAACCAGCATCAACAAAGAGATTGGTCTTGAGTGGAAACGCGACGGCTGGCTGGCTGGCGTGACCTGGTTCCGCAACGACTATCGCGACAAGATTGAAGCGGGTTACGCGCCGGTGGGTCACACCTCTTCCGGTAAAGTGCAGACGGATATCTACCAGTGGGAAAACGTGCCGAAAGCGGTGGTTGAAGGTCTGGAAGGCTCCCTGAACGTGCCGGTTAGCGACACGATCAACTGGACCAATAACATCACTTACATGCTACAAAGCAAGAACAAAGAGACAGGCGACCGTCTGTCGATCATCCCGGAGTACACGCTGAACTCCACTCTGAGCTGGCAGGTCCACCAGGATGTATCGCTCCAGTCGACCTTCACCTGGTACGGCAAGCAGCAGCCGAAGAAGTACAACTACAAAGGTCAGCCTGTGACCGGGTCTGAGAAAGACGAAGTGAGCCCTTATAGCATCGTTGGCCTGAGCGCGACCTGGGACATGACCAAAAACGTCAGCCTGACCGGCGGCGTGGACAACGTCTTCGACAAACGCCAGTGGCGCGCGGGTAATGCCCAGACCACGGGCAACGCCACCACCGGTGCGTATATGTACGGTGCGGGTGCGTATACGTATAATGAACCGGGTCGCACCTGGTATATGAGCGTGAATACGCGATTCTGATACAGGCAGTAACTCCCCCCTCTCCCGTTGGGAGAGGGACGGGGTGAGGACATCAGGCCGCACTATTTGCTGATAGAGGAAAAACATGCACACCACCCACAGCACGTTCATTCTCGCCGGCCACACCGTCCACCACATCACCTTCGACCCAGCCACCTTCGCCGACGCCGATCTCCTCTGGCTCCCCCACCACGCCGAGCTTTCAAACGCCGGGCGCAAACGCAAAGCCGAGCATCTGGCCGGGCGCATCGCCGCCGCGTATGCGCTCGGTGCGATAAATGAACGCGCGATTCCTGGCATTGGCCCCAGCGGCGAACCGCTCTGGCCGGAAGGTGTGTCGGGCAGTATCACCCACAGCGGCACGCAGGCGATGGCGGTTGTTGTCCGTCATCCAGATGCCCTGATCGGTATTGATTGCGAAGCCATTCTTCCAGACCGTGAAGCCCGCGAAATCCAGGACGGCATCATTGATGTACAGGAAGCGATATGCCTGACGCGATCGGGCTACCCTTTTGCGTTGGCGCTGACGCTCGCTTTTAGCGCCAAGGAGAGTTTATTTAAGGCTCTCTTCCCGAAGGTGAATACTTACATGGGTTTTGAGTGGGCGAGAGTCACAGAGTTAACCGAAAAAACAATCACGCTGGCGCTTTCGCACCCGGTTGGAGAATATCCTGAGGGTAAACGCTTTACTCTCATCTGGCAGAATAATGATACGAGCGTGTGTACGCTGCTAAAAGCCTGATGGCGCGACGCTTATCAGGCCAACGGTAAAGCGGCGTTGTTGGCCGGGTAAGGCATCGCCGCCACCCGGCATGAGGGCAGCGGCGATGTCTTTGTACGTTATTCAGATCAAGGCTTAAACATCCGGGAACATCACGCTATTCCCCGGCGCTTCCCGGTGCAAATGGATAAAGTTCAGGTGCCGTTCATACTGGTCCAGAATGTCCGTGATCACCTGCTCCTTGCTGTAATCCATCAAATCATTCCCCTGGCTACCCTCCAGTAAGAAGGTTTCCAGCCGGTAGTAGGTCGACTTCCCGCTGCGCGCCCGGTAGGTAAAACCGGGCACCGAGTACTGCTGCGGCCAGATCTGGTAGACAAAGTTCTGCTCGTCGCCCATATGCACCAGCAGATTCAGATGCCCTAACGTCTCTCCCTCCTCCGGCGGCAGGTTTTTCAGCTCCACGTAGGCACCACGCAGCTTCAGTTCCTGCGCCACCTCTTCCATCGCCGGGAAGCAGACCGTCTCCATCATCTGTTTGGTGTAGCGCGTGCCCGGGTAGTTCATCAGGCGCGACAGGCGTTTCTTCCAGCTCAGCCTGTCTTGTGCGCCCATCGGGCGCGGCGCGGTGTCACGGCTGGCGCTTTCGCGGCGGTAATCTTCCACCTTGAGGGATTTATACAACCCGGCCATCACAAAGAAGATCACGAAGCTGAACGGCAGCCCCATGATCACCGTGGTGTTCTGCAACGCCGAGATCCCGTTGGTCATCAGCATGCCCAGCGTCAGCAGGCCTATGGCGACGGACCAGAAGATGCGCAGCCAGTTCGGCGCATCGCTGTTGATGTCCTTCAGCTTCGAGGTGAAGTTACCCAGCACCAGCGCGCCGGAATCGGCCGAGGTGACGTAAAACAGCAGGCCGGTAATGGTCGCCACGGAGGCGCTAAAGGTGAACGCAGGGTACTGCGCCAGCAGGCTGTAGAAGCCGCGCTCCGGGTGCGCCATCGCTTCCTGCGCGAAGGTTGCATTGCCGTGGATGATCTCATGGAGCGCGCTGTTGCCGAACACCGACAGCCACAGCAGGGTAAAGGTGAACGGGATAATCAGCGTGCCCATCACAAACTGGCGGATGGTGCGGCCACGTGAAATACGTGCCAAGAACAGGCCAACAAACGGCGACCACGCCACCCACCACGCCCAGAAGAACAGCGTCCAGTTGTTCATCCATTCGACCGGGCGATCAAAGGCGAAACTGTTCAGAGTCATCCCCATAAAACGGTTCACGTAGTCGCCGACGTTAAGCACTAACGCATTGAGCAGGAATGAAGTGTCCCCCATAAACAGCACGAACAGAATTAGGCCAAGCGCCAGGGCCACGTTCAGCTCGGAGAGCACGCGAATGCCTTTATCTACCCCCGACGTCACCGAAATGGTGGCTATAATCACCGACAGCGCAATCAACGCCGCCTTGGCAGCCATCGAATCCGGAATATCAAACAGCACGCTCAGGCCGTAGTTGAGTTGCACCACACCGATGCCGAGCGTCGTCGCGATACCAAAGATGGTACCGATCACCGCCGCAATGTCGACGCTGTGACCAATCGGCCCGTTTATCTTTTTCCCGAAAATTGGGTACAGCGCAGAGCGGATGGTGAGGGGTAAATTATAACGATAGCTAAAGTATCCGAGCGCCATCCCCATCAGGGCGTACATCGACCAGCCGGTTAAGCCGTAGTGGAACAGCGTCCAGACCATCGCCTGACGCGCGGCCTCCATCGTCTGCCCTGCCCCTTCCGGCGGCTGCATATATTGCGTGACCGGTTCCGCCACGGAGAAGAACATCAGGTCGATGCCAATGCCCGCGGCAAATAGCATCGCGGCCCAACTCAGCAGGCTGAACTCGGGTTTTGACTGCTCTGGCCCAAGCTTCACCGAACCGAAGCGCGAGCAGGCAATACAGACGACAAAGACAATATAGAGCGTCGCCGCCAGTAAGTAGTACCAGCCGAAGGTCTTCGACACCCAGTTAAGGGTGCGTCCAATCCACTCGGCAGAAAAACCGCTAAAGAAGATCGTCATCAGGGAAAACAACAAAATCAGCCCGGCGGAAGTATAAAAAACGACCGGGTTGATTTTGTCTTTTTCTCTGTCTTGTGAAAGGTCTGTCATCCAGTATCCTCACTGTTTTTGTAACTATTAAAATCCAAATCCGCAACAATTAAGACACATTTTATATTGAACGTCCAATCAAAAACCGCTTTAATGTATAACCAAAGCTGATGAATGGAGTGGCAAAAATGCCCAAAGTGGGGATGCAGCCGATCCGGCGCAGGCAGCTAATTGACGCCACGCTGGAAGCAATAAATGAAGTGGGAATGCATGACGCGACCATCGCGCAGATCGCCCGTCGGGCGGGCGTGTCCACGGGGATCATCAGTCACTATTTCAAAGATAAAAATGGTCTGCTGGAAGCGACCATGCGCGACATCACCGGCCAGCTTCGCGACGCGGTTTTAAGCCGTTTGCACGCTCTGCCGGACGGCAGCGCGGAGCAGCGTCTGCAGGCAATTGTCGGCGGCAATTTTGATGAAACCCAGACCAGCAGCGCAGCAATGAAGGCCTGGCTGGCCTTTTGGGCGAGCAGCATGCATCAGCCGATGCTCTACCGCCTGCAGCAGGTGAGTAGCCGCCGTCTGCTTTCGAACCTGGTGTACGAGTTCCGCCGCGAACTGCCGCGCGAGCAGGCCCAGGAGGCGGGCTATGGCCTAGCGGCGCTGATCGACGGGCTGTGGCTGCGCGCCGCGCTGAGCGGCAAGCCTCTGGATAAGCCACTGGCGCAATCGCTCACCAGCCACTTTATCAGCCAGCATTTACCGACCGAATAACCGAGGAGAATTTATGTCCCGAATGGCAGAACAGCAGCTTTATATCAATGGTGGTTATACATCCGCCACCAGCGGTCGCACCTTCGAGACCATCAACCCGGCCAACGGTGAAGTCCTGGCAAGCGTTCAGGCGGCCGGGCGTGAAGATGTCGACCGCGCCGTGGAAAGCGCAAAACGCGGGCAAAAAATCTGGGCAGCGATGACCGCAATGGCGCGCTCGCGCATTCTGCGCCGAGCTGTCGACATCCTCCGCGAACGTAATGACGAACTGGCGAAGCTGGAAACCCTCGACACCGGTAAAGCGTATTCCGAAACCTCAACCGTCGACATCGTCACCGGCGCGGACGTGCTGGAGTACTACGCGGGGCTGATCCCGGCGCTGGAAGGCAGCCAGATCCCCCTGCGTGACAGTTCGTTCGTCTACACCCGTCGCGAACCTCTGGGCGTGGTGGCGGGCATCGGCGCGTGGAACTACCCGATCCAGATCGCCCTGTGGAAATCTGCTCCGGCTCTGGCGGCAGGCAATGCGATGATCTTCAAGCCGAGCGAAGTGACCCCGCTTACCGCGCTCAAGCTTGCCGAGATCTACACCGAAGCGGGCCTGCCGGACGGCGTGTTTAACGTCCTGCCGGGCGTGGGTGCGGAGACCGGTCAGTACCTGACCGAGCATCCGGGCATCGCGAAAGTCTCCTTTACCGGGGGCGTCGCCAGCGGCAAAAAAGTGATGGCCAACTCGGCGGCCTCGTCCCTGAAAGAGGTGACGATGGAGCTGGGCGGCAAATCCCCGCTGATTATTTTTGACGACGCGGATCTCGATCTCGCGGCAGACATCGCCATGATGGCCAACTTCTTCAGCTCCGGCCAGGTATGTACCAACGGCACCCGCGTGTTCGTGCCTGCGAAGTTTAAAGCCGCGTTTGAGCAGAAAATCGTTGAACGCGTGGGCCGTATCCGCGCGGGCGATCTGTTCGATGAACGCACCAACTTTGGCCCGATGGTCAGCTTTCCGCACCGCGACAGCGTGCTGCGCTACATCGCCAAAGGCAAAGAGGAAGGCGCGCGCGTGCTGTGCGGCGGCGACGTGCTGAAGGGTGAAGGCTTCGATAACGGCGCGTGGGTTGCCCCGACCGTGTTCACCGACTGCACCGACGAGATGACCATCGTGCGCGAAGAGATCTTCGGCCCGGTGATGTCCATCCTCAGCTATGAAAGCGAAGAAGAAGCGATCCGCCGCGCCAACGACACCGACTACGGGCTGGCGGCGGGTATCGTCACCACCGACCTGAACCGCGCGCACGGTGCCATTCATCAGCTCGAAGCGGGCATCTGCTGGATCAACACCTGGGGTGAATCCGCCGCAGAGATGCCGGTCGGCGGCTACAAACACTCCGGCATTGGCCGTGAGAACGGCGTGATGACGCTGCAGAGCTACACCCAGGTGAAGTCCATCCAGGTTGAGATGGGTAAATTCCAGTCCATATTTTAACCGGGAGGTTTATTTGCAATTTGACTACATCATTATCGGGGCCGGCTCTGCCGGTAACGTACTGGCAACGCGACTGACCGAAGATCCAAACACCACCGTGCTGCTGCTTGAGGCGGGCGGGCCGGATTACCGCTTTGACTTCCGCACCCAGATGCCCGCCGCGCTGGCGTTTCCGCTGCAGGGCAAGCGCTACAACTGGGCGTACGAAACCGAGCCAGAACCCTTCATGAACAACCGCCGCATGGAGTGCGGGCGCGGCAAAGGGCTGGGCGGCTCGTCGCTGATCAACGGCATGTGCTACATCCGCGGTAACGCGATGGACCTCGACCACTGGGCAAAAGAGCCGGGCCTGGAGCACTGGAGCTACCTCAACTGCCTGCCCTACTACCGCAAAGCCGAGACGCGTGACGTAGGGCCGAACGACTACCACGGCGGCGACGGCCCGGTGAGCGTTACCACCTCGAAACCGGGCGTGAACCCGCTGTTTGAAGCGATGGTGGAAGCGGGCGTGCAGGCGGGCTATCCGCGCACCGACGATCTCAACGGCTATCAGCAGGAAGGCTTCGGCCCGATGGACCGCACGGTGACGCCGCAGGGCCGACGCGCCAGCACCGCGCGCGGCTATCTGGATCAGGCGAAACCGCGCCCGAACCTGACCATCCGCACCCACGCCATGACCGATCGCATACTGTTTGACGGCAAGCGCGCGGTGGGCGTCGAATGGCTGGAGGGCGAAAGCACCATCCCGTCGAAAGCCACCGCTAACAGGGAAGTGCTGCTGTGCGCCGGAGCCATTGCTTCTCCGCAGATCCTCCAGCGCTCCGGCGTGGGCAACGCGGAGCTGCTGAAACAGTTCGATATCCCGCTGGTGCATGATTTACCCGGCGTGGGTGAAAACCTGCAGGATCACCTGGAGATGTACCTCCAGTACGAGTGCAAAGAACCGGTCTCCCTCTACCCAGCCCTGCAGTGGTGGAACCAGCCGAAGATAGGCGCCGAGTGGCTGTTTGGCGGCACCGGCGTGGGCGCGAGCAACCACTTCGAGGCGGGCGGGTTTATCCGCAGCCGCGAAGAGTTTGAGTGGCCGAACATTCAGTACCACTTCCTGCCGGTAGCGATTAACTACAACGGCTCGAACGCGGTGAAAGAGCACGGTTTCCAGTGCCACGTGGGCTCCATGCGCTCGCCGAGCCGTGGGCACGTGAGGATTAAGTCACGTGATCCGCACCAGCATCCGGCGATCCTGTTCAACTATATGTCCCACGAGCAGGACTGGCAGGAGTTCCGCGACGCGATCCGCATCACCCGCGAGATCATGCACCAGCCGGCGCTGGACAAATACCGTGGCCGCGAAATCAGCCCGGGTATCGAATGCCAGACCGATGAACAGCTGGACGAGTTCGTGCGCAACCACGCCGAAACTGCCTTCCATCCGTGCGGCACCTGCAAGATGGGCTATGACGAGATGGCGGTGGTCGACGGTGAAGGCCGCGTTCACGGCCTGGAAGGGTTACGCGTGGTAGATGCGTCGATTATGCCGCAGATCATCACCGGCAACCTGAACGCCACCACCATTATGATTGGCGAGAAGGTTGCCGATGCCATTCGCGGTCGCGAGCCGCTGGCGAAGAGCACGGCGGCGTATTATGTGGCGAACGAGGCACCAGTAAGACGCTAAGCCATTTCCCCTCTCCCCACCGGGGAGAGGGAATTCACTTCCCCGCCAAAAATTTATTTTCATTTCACTGCATCCAGTTTTCACCCTGCCCTCGTATGTGAGTATGTGAGCAACTCCTTTGCTCCTGAATCCGAGGAAAGATGATGAAAAAGCTAACCCGTGTTGCATTTGTAACCAGCGCTTTACTCTTCTGTGCAGGCGCTTCAGCAGCCATGACGTCAGGCTCCGTGATGGTGGGTGGAGCGGAAATGTTCCCGAGCAAAAATATTGTTGAGAACGCTGTGAACTCGAAAGATCACACGACCCTGGTGGCCGCCGTCAAAGCGGCTGGACTGGTGGATACGCTTCAGAGTAAAGGGCCCTTCACCGTCTTTGCGCCCACCGATGCGGCGTTTGCGAAATTGCCTGCGGGTACGGTCGACAATCTGGTGAAGCCAGAAAATAAAGCGCTGCTCACCAGCATCCTGACCTATCACGTGGTAGCGGGTAATTACGATATGAAAGCGCTGGAGCAGAAAATTAAGCAGGGAGGCGGTCACGCGGAGCTTAAGACCGTAAACGGGCAACCGCTGTGGATCATGAGCAACGGCCCGCACAATATTCAGCTCAAGGACGGCAAAGGTAACGTGGCGAATATCAGCACCTATGACGTCCATCAGAAAAATGGCGTTATCGATGTGATTGATACCGTCCTGATGCCTAAGTAGTTGTCTATACTTCGGAAGTGTGACGTTGCCTTCCGGGAAAAACATGGATAACGCGCTGGCTGAACAGCAGTTGAAATTAATGCAGGCGGTCGCAAACGGCGATCGCCGCGCATTTGAGCAACTATACCGACTCACTTCACCGCATCTGTTTGCCGTAGCGCTGCGCATGCTGCGGCATCGCGCCTGGGCAGAAGAGATCCTTCACGACTGTTTTGTCACCGTCTGGAGTAAAGCTGAAACCTATAACGCCGCCCTGAGCTCTCCGATGACCTGGCTTACGCATATTGTTCGCAACCGCTGTATTGACTGGCTGCGCAGCGGGCAAACCCGCGCTGCCGCCCGCGAGGAGTCGTATTCTGAAGAGACTCTGCTGAGCGAAAGCGACGAGCCGAATAGCTGGCACGACGACGTGCAGGCAGCGCGGCTCAGGCATTGCCTGGAACACCTGAGCCACGAACAGCGTCAGAGCATTACGCTCGCCTACTATCAGGGCATGTCCCACAGCGATATTGCTGACTGGCTTCAGCAGCCTGTGGGCTCAGTAAAAAGCTGGATCCGCCGCGCAATGGATCATCTTCGGGAGTGTGTGGGCCTATGAATGACGCTGAAAAACGCGACGACATGCTGGCAGCAGAATATGCCCTCGGCACCCTTCGGGGAGGGGCGCGGCTTCAGTTTCAGAAACGGCTTGCCGATGAACCTGGCCTGGCTGCCCGCGCTGCGTACTGGCAGAACATGTTCAGCACGCTTGATAGCCATCTTGTGCCAGTCCCTCCGCCAGAAACGGTGTGGAAGAGAATCGCCCTCGATCTGCCATCTACAACGCCTTTGCGTAAAAGCCGTCCTTATATCAGCTGGATGGCCGCGGCTTCCCTCGCCGCCGTTACCGTCATTACCTGGTATTCCACCCGCACGCCGGAACTTGTTCCGCTGATAGTGCTCAACGATGCCCGGCAGCATGGGGAGTGGGTAGTCAGTGCGGACGCCAGACGCGAGCATCTGAGCATTACCCCGCTCAGACCGAACGCCGTTGCGGCGAAACATAGCCTGCAGCTTTGGCTTATCCCTGACGGTCAGGCGCCGATATCGCTGGGGCTACTGCATACCGCCATACCGACACGCGTTACTCTCAGGAACACAGTTCTTACTCCTGACGCCACGATAGCGATAAGCCTTGAACCAGAGGGTGGCTCACCCACCAGCCTCCCCACGGGCCCCGTGCTTTACAGTGGAAAAATATAATCTTCGCACCTTAATCGCAGGGACGCGAGGGTCACCCAATTTCATTCTGTTCATATGACAGTTACATATAAGAATTAAATATTAGGCTTGCAATTAATTTTATTATTATAAAACGTTATTGACATACTCTTCCGTACTCCATTAAGTTTCAAACGAACCTTATTCCATGTCAGATATACAATATATCAAAAACAAGAATTAAAGAATTTTCTGTTATTCTTTAATTCTTCCCTGCCTTTTATTTTCTGAATCACACTACAGTGAGATAAGATCATGAATAATAGTGCAAACAAGGTTGTCGTTATCACCGGTGCCAGCAGCGGGATTGGTGAAGCCATTGCCCTCCATTTAGCGAATAACGCGTTTTCGCTGGTACTGGTGGCGCGCCGTCAGGAAAAAATTAATGCCCTCGTGGACAGGATAATCCAGCAAGGCGGTAAGGCCATCGCCGTCAAGGCCGATGTTACCCGTCAGGAAGAGGTCCAGCGCGCCATTGAGGCCAGCATCGCCGCATACCAGCGCGTGGACGTGCTGATCAACAACGCTGGCTTTATGGCTATCGCCCCCCTCAGCGAGCTGAAAACTGAAGAATGGGACAAGATGATTGATACCAATCTGAAAGGGGTACTGTACGGCATCGCGGCCGCATTACCGGTGTTTCAGCGTCAGGGAAGTGGTCACTTTATTAACGTTGCCTCGGTGGCGGGCATCAAGGTCCTTGCCCCCGGCGGCGTGGTGTACAGCGCGACAAAATTCGCCGTTCGCGCGCTGAGCGAGGGTCTGCGTCAGGAAGCAGGTAAAACGATACGCACCACGCTTATCTCTCCCGGCGCGGTCGAAAGCGAGCTGCAGTTCGGCAGCTCAGACGAAGAGAGTAAAAAATTTCTCCATGAGTTTTATAAGCAGGCTATTTCGGCTGACGCGATTGCCCGCTCCGTTTTATTTGCCATCGAACAGCCAGGCGACGTTGATATTAATGAAATTGTTGTTCGCCCGACGCAGGAAGAATTTTAGCATGAATTAAATAACGCTGAATGAGGTTTAATTATGATTAAATCATTAACGTCCTTATCAGATTTAAATATGCGGTCAGGCGCCGATATTCTCCTTGAGGTGCTGGAGAGTGAAGGCGTGGAATATATTTTTGGTAATCCGGGTACCACCGAACTTCCGCTCATTGATGCCCTGCTTCGCCATGAAAATATTCACTATATTCTGGCGCTTCAGGAGAGCACCGTGGTGGCGATTGCCGACGGCTATGCGAAAGCCTCCGGCAAAACGGGCTTTATCAATTTGCATACTGCCAGCGGCCTGGGGCACGGCATGGGGAATCTCATTAATTCGCGGATCATGAAAACCCCGCTGGTGGTCACCGTTGGACAGCAGGATACGCGACACTACGTCCGCGATCCGCTTCTGTATGATGATATTGTTTCTATTGGCTCCCCGGTCATGAAATGGGCGCAGGAGGTTACCAGCGCCGACCAGCTCCCGGTGCTGGTGCGACGCGCGTTTCACGCGGCCAGCTACCCTCCGGGTGGCCCGGTCCTGCTCTCTCTGCCGATGAACGTGATGGAAGAGCTGAGCGACGCCGGGATACAGACGGCGTCCAGAGTGGACTATCACACCGTCGCGGGCTCGCTGGAGGAGCTGGCAGAGGCACTCAGCGAGATCGCACCAGGCAGGATAATGATTGTGGCGGGCGATGAGGTGCACTCCAGTGGCTCGACGCAGGAGATTGTCCAGCTGGCGGAAGCGCTCAGCGCCCACGTCTACGGCTCCTCCTGGCCGCTGAATTTGCCTTTTCCCACCCAGCACGCGCTCTGGCGGGGCAATATGCCCACCACCGCCAGTGAAATCGCCAGCATCATCAACGCCTACGATGCCGTATTTATCATCGGCGGCAGAAGCCTGATTACCATTTTATATAGCGAGGGCGAGGCCATTCCGGAAACCTGCGCGGTGTATCAGCTCTCGGCGGATATGAACGAACTTGGCCGCACGTATGCCACTCGCCTTTCGGTAATGGGGGATATCAAACTGTCCCTGCACGATCTGTTGCCGAAGCTTGAGCAGCGCCGGGTGGCAAGCAAATTGACGCATCAGCGGCTGCTCAAAGCGGCACGCGCTGAACGTGAAAAAGAGTGGCAACTGCAGGAAGAACGTCTGGCAGCCGAGCGGTTGCGCCCGACCCTTTCGCCGATGGTCGCAGCATATGAGGTCATCCGGTGCATTCCGGCGGGTACCACCATCGTTGATGAGGCGATAGCGACCGCCAGACATGTCCGCCGGTTCATCTCTGACCAGCAGCATCAGCGGTACTACTTTATGCGCGGCGGCGGTCTGGGCTGGGGGATGCCCGCCTCAGTAGGGCATTCGCTGGGACGCGGGCGGGAACCGGTGATATGCCTGATAGGTGATGGAGCCTCCCTGTACTCGCCGCAGGCGCTCTGGACGGCGGCACATGAAAATCTGCCGGTCACCTTTATCGTCATGAATAACAGGGAGTACAACATCCTGAAAAACTTTATGAAGAGCCAGGCTGACTACAGCTCAACGCAGCTGGGGCGTTTTATCGGGATGGACCTCGTGAACCCGCATATCGATTTTCAGTCGCTGGCCACTGCCATGGGCGTCCACTGCTGCCGGGTGACCGAGGCTGCAGATATCGCCGAAGCGGTAACCCGCGGACTACAGTCCGGAAAAACCAATTTGATTGAAATTGCCATTTCCGCGGATTAGCCGCGTGTTTACGCTGTACCCTACATAAAAAGCTTATAACCGAAACGCCTCAAGCCGCTTAATCTGCCGCCCTTCCCCGTCAAAATTCTCCGCCGCCAGCCAGGCGCGCAGTTCGGCGTCTCTTTGCGGCCATTCGCCGTCAATAATAGAAAGCATATCGCTGTCGCGGTTGCGCCCTTTGCGCACCAGCTTCTGGCGCAGGCGCCCTTCCCAGACAAACCCCAGCCGCTCCGCCGCCCTGCGTGAGGCAATGTTCATTGAATCGCACTTCCACTCCAGACGACGGTAGCCGTGCTCAAACGCATTTTTCAGCAGCAGCCACACCGCTTCAGTACCGATGCGGGAGCCTTTCATTTTGCGCGACCAGGTCACGTGACCGATTTCAACCGACCCCAGCAGCCGCTCGTTAGCCATATAGCTCACCAGCCCCACCGCACGTTCAGTGCGTAAATCAATGACGGCAAACGGCACCAGCTCGTCATCCAGCACCTTTCCCAGCACCCAGTGTGCGGTGGCTTCCACGCTTTCAGGCTGCGTGCTGGCAAGCCATGTCCAGTCGCTGTCGTCGCCCAGCGCGTAGGCGTCATAGAGATCGGCTGCATGGCGATCGACATCCAGCGGCTCAAGACGGCAATACTGACCGAACAGCGGCGTGCGGGTTAATACGCGCGCGCCTTTCCAGCCAGGAACGATATCGTTAACGGTTTGACCATGTTGATTGATTTCGGGCACGACGGTGACTCCCTGAAAGGTAAGGAGTTTGTTATAGCAGGTTAAAAAGCGGGCGAAAAGCAGCGTATTCTAATAGCCCGAGCGCATGCGATATTCCCGGAAGATATAAGCAAAGCTGAATTTCGACTTTGCGGAATTTAAGAGTCGACCTAACGTAGCGGAGCATAAAACAATCACAATATATTCTTCTCAGGGATCGCTATGACGAAAAAACTGTTGCCGTTACTGGTGCTGGCTGCGCTCTCAAGCGCTGCCCACGCCGCTACTCCGCCCAACACGCTGGTTGTTGCCCAGGGGCTTGATGACATCGTAAGCCTCGACCCGGCCGAAGCCAACGAGCTTTCCAGCATCCAGACCGTGCCGAGCCTCTATCAGCGCCTGGTACAGCCGGACCGCGATAACCCTGAAAAAATCACCCCGATTCTGGCAGAAAGCTGGGAAGCGGACGCGGCAGCAAAAACGCTGACGATTAAACTTAAGCCCGATGCCAAATTCGCCTCCGGCAACCCGCTGCGCCCGGAAGACGTGATCTTCTCCTATACCCGCGCCGTAACGCTGAACAAATCTCCGGCGTTTATTCTCAACGTGCTGGGCTGGGACGCGAGCAACATCGCCAGCCAGCTGAAGAAAGTGGACGACCATACCCTCACGCTTCACTGGACGGCGGACGTTAGCCCGTCGGTGGCGCTGAATATTCTCTCCACGCCGATTGCCTCCATCGTCGATGAAAAGCAGGTCGCGGCAAACGTGAAGGATAACGACTTCGGTAACGCCTGGCTGAAAATGCACTCGGCGGGCAGCGGCGCGTTCAAAATGCGCGTCTATCAGCCGCATCAGGCCATCGTGCTGGAAGCCAACGAGTCAGCGCCCGGCGGCGCGCCGAAGCTCAAAAGCATCATCATTAAAAACGTCCCCGACCCGGCTTCACGCCGCCTGCTGATCCAGCAGGGTGATGCGGACGTGGCGCGCGATCTGGGTGCAGATCAGATAAGCGCCCTGGACGGCAAGCCTGGCGTGAAGGTGCTGAGCATTCCGTCCGCCGAGCAAAATTACCTGGTGTTTAACACCGGCAACAGCGCCAACCCGCTGCTGAATAACCCGGCCTTCTGGGAAGCGTCGCGCTGGCTGGTGGACTATGAAGGCATCACCAAAAACCTGCTGAAAGGCCAGTACTTTGTTCATCAGAGCTTCCTGCCGGTCGGGCTGCCGGGCGCGCTGGAAGACAATCCATTTAAGTTTGACCCGGCAAAAGCGAAAGCGATCCTCGCAAAAGCGGGGATTAAAAACGCGCACTTCACGCTGGACGTGGAGAACAAGCCGCCGTTCATCACTATCGCGCAATCCATGCAGGCGAGCTTTGCCCAGGGCGGCGTGAAAGTCGATCTGCTGCCTGCCGCCGGGAGCCAGGTCTATGCCCGTGTGCGCGCAAAGCAGCACCAGGCGGCGATTCGTCTGTGGATCCCGGACTACTTCGACGCGCACTCTAACGCCAGCGCCTTTGCGTGGAACGACGGAAAATCCAGCACCGTGGCCGGACTGAACGGCTGGAAAATTCCAGAGCTGAACAAAGCCACGCTGGCGGCGGTAGCCGAGCCGGATCCGGCGAAGCGTCTGGATCTCTACAAGAAGATGCAGGAACAGCTGCAGCAGAATTCGCCGTACGTGTTCGTCGATCAGGGCAAAACCCAGATCGTGGTGCGCGATAACGTGAAGGGGTATCAACAGGGGCTGAACGCGGATATGGTCTGGTACGATCGCGTCACGAAGTAGCCCTTGTTGCCGGGTGGCGCTGCGCTTACCCGGCCTACGTTCTCGGTTTTTGTAGGCCGGGTAAGGCGAAGCCGCCACCCGGAATGAAGAGATCTCCCATGCCACATCTATCCACCCGCGTGCTCCAGGGTCTGCTGACCCTGCTGCTCACGCTCTTCGGGCTGCTGCTCGTCACGTTTGCGCTCTCGGCGTTTTCACCGGTCGATCGCGTGCTGCAGATCGTCGGCGATCACGCCAGCCAGTCCACCTACGATCAGGTTCGCCACCAGCTAGGGCTGGATCGCCCCCTGCCCGTGCAGTTCTGGCACTACCTGCAAAATCTTGCCCACGGTGATTTAGGCACGGCCAGCGCCACCGGGCAGCCGGTGCTGCAGGACCTGCTGCACGCGTTCCCCGCCACGCTGGAGCTGGCGACGCTGGCGTTAATCATCGGCGCCGTGCTCGGCGTGATTGCCGGGGTGCTGTGCGCCCGCTACGCCGGTTCGCCGCTCGATCTTGCCATCAGAACCCTCACCCTGCTCGGCAACTCGGTACCGATCTTCTGGCTCGGCCTGCTGATGCTGGCCCTGTTCTACGCGAAGCTGCAGTGGAGCGCGGGTCCCGGCAGGCTGGACGATATCTGGCAGTTCACCGTCGAGCCGCGCACCGGCTTTGCGCTGATGGATACCTGGCTTTCCGGCGACCGCGAGGCGTTCCGCAACGCCGTCAGCCACCTGGTGCTGCCGGTGCTGCTGCTGGCCTATTACTCGCTCGCGAGCATCACCCGCCTGACGCGATCCGCCTGCCTAAGCGAGATGAACAAAGAGTACATTCTGCTTGCCCGCGCCAAGGGTGCCGGGGAGATGGCCATTCTGCTGCGCCACGTGCTGCCGAACATTCGCGGCACCCTTCTGACGGTGATCGCCCTGGCCTACACCAGCATGCTGGAAGGCGCGGTACTGACCGAAACCGTCTTCTCCTGGCCGGGCATCGGGCGCTACCTCACCACCGCCCTGTTCGCCGGAGACACCACCGCCATCATGGGCGGCACGCTGCTGATTGGTATCTGTTTTGTGCTGATCAATAACCTTACTGACCTGCTCGTGCGGGCGACCGATCCCAGGGTGCGCTGATGCCGTTTTATCTTTTCTTACGCCGCCTGCGCCGCTCCCCCGCCGCGTTTTGCGGGCTGGCTGCCATCGCGCTGCTGGTGGCTATCGCCCTGTTCGCGCCGTGGCTCGCGCCGCTTGACCCGAACTGGCAGGACGCCGCCGCGCGCTTACAGGCACCCAATATCCAGCACTGGCTGGGCACCGACAGCTACGGTCGCGACCTGCTTTCACGTCTGATTTACGGCACCCGTCCGGCGCTCGGACTGGTGGCGTTAGTCACCGTTATCACCCTGCCCGCCGGGCTGCTGGTGGGGATTTTGTCCGGCTACTACGGCGGCTGGATGGAGCGCATCCTGATGCGCTTTACCGACGTGGTGATGTCGATGCCGCGCCTGATCCTCGCCTTCGCGTTTGTGGCGATGCTCGGCCCCGGGCTGGTCAACGGCGCGCTGGCGCTGGCCCTAACCACCTGGCCCGCCTACGCGCGGCAGGCGCGGAGTGAAATTCAGCGTCTGCGCCACAGCGACTATCTCGCCGCCGCCGAAATGATGGGCATTCGCGGGCTGCGCCTGTTGGTCGGCCATATTCTGCCCCTGTGCCTGCCGTCCGCGATTGTGCGGCTGGCGCTGGATCTGGCGGGGATTATTCTGGCGGCCGCCGGGCTGGGCTTCCTCGGCCTTGGCGCGCGTCCGCCGATGGCCGAATGGGGCGCGATGATCGCCGACGGCATGCAGGTCATTTTCGACCAGTGGTGGATTGCCGCCATTCCGGGCGGCGCGATTCTGTTTGCCAGCCTCGCCTTTAACCTGCTGGGCGACGGCCTGCGCGACGTACTGGAGCCACAGCATGACTGAACAACGCGTCATCGTCGATGCGCTGAATATCGACTACCCCGCCGCGCGCGTGGTCAACAGCCTGAGCTTCACGCTGGGCAACGAGCGGCTGGCGCTGGTCGGGGAATCAGGCTCGGGCAAATCGATGTCCGCCCGCGCCCTGATGGGGCTGGTGCGCAAGCCCGGCATCGTGAGCGCGAACCGGCTTAACGTGCTCGGCAACGACCTGCTGACCCTGAGCACCCGCCGCTGGCAGGCGCTGCGCGGTAACGGGATTGCGATGGTCCTGCAGGACCCGCGCTACGCGCTGAATCCGGCGAAAAACGTCGCCGCTCAGCTTGATGAGGCGCTCACCCTGCATCAGCGTCTGCCCCGCTCAGAACGACGTGAACGCATGCACGAGATTATCTGCGCCGTAGGACTCAACGAACATGTCCTCACGCGCTACCCCGGCGAGCTCTCCGGCGGCATGGGCCAGCGGGTGATGATCGCCATTGCGCTGATCAACAACCCGCAGGTGCTGATTGCCGACGAACCCACCTCCGCGCTGGACGCTCGCCTGCGCAACCAGATCCTCGAGCTGCTGGTGCAGCAGAGCGAAGAACGCCAGATGGCGATGCTGTTAATCAGCCACGACCTGCCGCTGGTGGCGGAACACTGCGACCGCGTGCTGGTGATGTATCAGGGCGAGAAGGTCGATGAGATGGCGGCGAACCGGCTTTCGCAGGCGACGCATCCGTATACGCGCACCCTGTGGACCTGCCGTCCAAACGCCAACACCTTCGGCCAGATGCTGCCGACGCTGGACCGTTCTCAGCCGTGGAAGGAGACCGATCATGACGCTCGTTGACGTTAAGGATCTCCAGGTGAGCTTCGGGGAGAAATCGGCCGTGTCCGCCGCCAGCTTTGCCATCGAGAAAGGCGAAACCTTCAGCCTGATAGGTGAATCCGGCTGCGGGAAATCGACTATTCTGCGCGTGCTGGCGGGGCTGCAGCGCGAGTGGAACGGCCGCATTTCGATCCAGGGAGACGCGTTACGGCCAGGACGGCGTTTTGAAGGCGAGCTTCGCCGCAACGTGCAGATGGTGTTTCAGGATCCGTGGGCGTCGCTGCACCCAAACCACACCGTTGCGCGCACCCTGTCGGAGCCGTTAAACATCCACGGCGAAACGCAGATTACCGAAAAGGTGGCGGATGCGCTGCAGCAGGTGGGGCTTTCCGCCGACGCGGGCAAGCGTTATCCGCATCAGCTTTCCGGCGGCCAGCGCCAGCGCGTGGTCATTGCCCGCGCGCTGCTGCTGCGCCCGCAGCTTCTGCTGCTGGACGAGCCGACCTCGGCGCTGGATATGTCCGTGCAGGCGGAAATTCTCAATCTTTTGAACCGCCTGAAAGCCGAGCACGGCATGACCTACCTGCTGGTGAGCCACGATGCGGACGTGATTGCGCATATGTCCGACCGGGCGGCGTTTATGGCGCACGGGGAGATCCAGAGGGTGTTTGACCGCGAGGCGATGTTGCGGGGCGAGCACCGGATGGGGTAAGTGCGCGCGGCGGTGCCCGGTGGCGCTGCGCTTACCGGGCCTACGTTTCGTGCCGCGTTGAGGTTTTTTTGTAGGCCGGGTAGAGCGGAACCGCCACCCGGCAAAAAAATCACTTCAGCAGCTTCACCGTAGCATCAATGTCGATCTCATCTTCGGTGAAGATCAGCGTCGTGTTCTGGAAGGTGGTGATCGCCAGCTTCTTCACCGTGCGCATTTCGCCCGGCTTTTTCTCGGACTTCGGCTTAATGCTGTTCATCAGCAGCCCCACCGACAGCACCGCGTTCTCTTTGTCGATTTTAGTATCAACCGGTTCTTCTTCGTTAAACACCACGAAGGATTTGATCGAGGTGAGCTTCACGCGCTCGCCGGCAATATAGAGGTGTTTACTTTCCGGGATCACCTTCACCGCATAGGCGGAAAGGCCTTTGTTGTTGGTGGTTGGCTCGAAGGTCACCGCCGCATCTTTCTTAATCAGATCAGGGTTCGCGACCTTAATCACATGAAAATAGCGGTTGTCGCCGTTTTCATCTTTGATAAATCCAAAGCCTTTATCTTTAAACCACGTTGTGATTGTACCGTTCATCGCTGTTACCGCCTGTCAGATCGTAATGACTAAAGTTTTGCAGCGCGCAGTGTAATGCACAATGGCTGAGGAGACAAAAAAAAGCCCCTGCACGGGTGCAGGGGAAAACTCATGTCAGAGCTTATTAGTATTTAGTTAAACACCATCCCACCATCAATTAAGAGCGACTGGCCGGTCATATAGTCGGAATCTGGCCCGGCGAGGTATGAAACGCAGGCAGCGACGTCTTCTGGTTCAGACAAACGGCCAAGCGTAATGCGTTTGGCAAAGGTTTCAGTCCCGTAGCCGAGCGGTTTACCTGCCGCCTCAGACACCTGACGGTCGATCTCCGCCCACATTGGCGTTTTAACGATCCCCGGGCAGTAGGCGTTAACGGTGATCCCCAGAGGAGCAAGATCCCGTGCTGCCGTCTGGGTTAAGCCGCGCACCGCGAACTTGCTGGAACTGTACACCGCCAGTTCCGGGTTGCCGGTATGGCCCGCCTGAGAGCAGGCGTTGATGATCTTGCCGCCGTGCCCCTCTTTACGGAAAGCATCGATCGCGGCCTGGATGCCCCAGATCACCCCTTTCACGTTAATGTTGTAAACCTTGTCGACAATCTCCGGTGTAATCGACTCGATTGGCGTGGAAGGCGCGATCCCGGCGTTATTCACGATCACATTGAAACCGCCCAGTGCGGTACGCGCTTTCTCCACCGCCGCAAATACCTGATCGCGGTTCGAAACATCCACCTTCACGGCGACAGCACGACCGCCGTTACGGGTAATTTCATCGGCAACCGCTTTCGCCGTTTCCTCGTTGTAATCCGCAATGGCGACGGCGAAGCCATCTTTCACCAGGCGCAGCGCAATCGCTTTACCAATCCCCTGGCCTGAGCCTGTTACGAGAGCAACTTTTTGCATTTCTCTGTCCTTATATTGAGTCACAAAATCTGGCTGAGATGGAGCTGGCCCATCAGCAGCGGGTTATCGCTATAGTCGACGGGAATGGCCACCACGGCGGGGCCATCGACATCCATTGCTGCACGCAGCGTCGGTTCAAGCGCATCGGCGCTCTCCACGGCAAAACCTTTCGCACCAAAGGCGTCGGCATACACTTTGAAATCGACCGGGCCAAACTCCACGCCGGAAAGACGCTGGTATTTTTTCTCTTCCTGAATGGCGACCATGTTGTAGCCGTTATCCACCCAGATGATGTGCAGCACGTTGGCGTTGAGACGTACAGCGGTTTCCAGCTCCATGCTCGACTGCAGGAAACCGCCGTCACCGGAGACCGAAACCACCTTGCGACCCGGGTTCACCAGCCATGCGCCAATGGCCCACGGCAGCGCGACGCCCATGGTCTGCTGACCGTTGGAAATCATCACCTGACGTGCCCGGAAACTGTAGAGATAACGGGCGATCCAGATGTGGAAGCTGCCCATATCCACGGTGAGCGTGACGTCGCTGTTTACGATGTCCTGCATGGCACGCACGATGCGCAGCGGATGCAGGGCAAACTGGTTAAGCGATGCGCCACGACGATCGAGCAGATCGCGCTGATGCTGACGATCGACCAGGATTTCAGAGGCGCGTGGACTCAGCTCCAGCTTATGATCGATCCGGCTGGAGAGCAGATTGAGTGTTTCGGCGATGTCTCCCACCAGCTCAAGATCCGGCACATAGTTACGTTCTTCATAGGCAGGCAGCACATCAATGTGCACCAGCGTGGCATCCCCGCTGTTCCACATAGACGGTTCGTACTCCACCGGGCTGTAGCCGATGCAGATAATCAGATCCGCCAGATGGAGCAGCCTGTCGCCCGCCTGGTTATTGAACAGACCGACGCGTCCGGCAAAGCGGGTGAAGTGCTCCTGGTTCACCGCCCCGGCAGCCTGATAGGTACTGGTGACCGGAATGCGGCTTTTCTCCAGCAGCTTACGTAGCGCGTCACTGTTAGCAGGCTGGCTGGCCATCAGGCCAAGCAGGATGACCGGGTTTTTGGCTTTTTCAATTAGCTTTGCCACGTCGTTAACCGCTGACTCCGGTGCCGGGCCCATTCGTGCTGCGCCACTGGCAGGCAAAATCGCGCCTGTCGCGGGCTGGTCGACAATATCCTGCGGCAGGCTGACGAACGCGCCCCCCGGTCTGCCGTGCTCGGCGGCACGGAATGCATTCGATACCACTTCGGCAATCGCATCCGGAGAGCTGACTTCCACCGCGTATTTGGTGACAGGGCTGAACATGGCGACCGTGTCCATGCTCTGGTGCACCAGTTTGGCTTTATCCGCTCGCTTGACCGCCCCGCCCAGCGCTACCACCGGGTCGCCTTCGCTGTTGGCGGTGGCAATGCCGGTGATCAGGTTGGAACAACCCGGCCCGGAGGTGACCAGCGCCACCCCGGCCTTGCCGGTCAGGCGCCCTACCGCCGCCGCCATAAACGCCGCATTCGCTTCGTGGCGCACGGGAATGATCTCAATGGAGGAGTCCAGCAGGGAATCAAAGACTTTGTCGATTTTCGCCCCCGGAATACCGAACACCTGCTTCACGCCCTGCGCTTCCAGCTGGCCGACGACCATATCGGCGCCATGCGCCCACTGACGTGACTGTTTCTCACTGTTCACGGTAGTTCTCCTGTTAGTTTTCGACGGAACGGATCGCTGCATCAAGATCGCTGGGGTGCAGGTTGGCCTGCAAAAACGCACTGTCGGCGGGCAGGTCAATCATCAGCTTGTGAATTTCACCGAAGGTCAGTACGCCGCTCTCCAGCTGGTAGTCGAGCAGATGGCCCCCGCCCTGACGGTCG
Source organism: Enterobacter sp. E1 (assembly GCF_016809815.1). Classification (NCBI taxonomy): domain Bacteria; kingdom Pseudomonadati; phylum Pseudomonadota; class Gammaproteobacteria; order Enterobacterales; family Enterobacteriaceae; genus Enterobacter; species Enterobacter sp. E1. Next base: position 960,909 of record NZ_JAFBJM010000001.1, read on the forward strand.
TCGGTGATGAAATGTTCGTGGTAGCCCGCCACGTTAATACCCTGCATATGCTGTGGCGTGCGGAACCCGACCAGTACACCTTTCCGCTGGTTGAAGCGGAACACTGGCTGGTCGTCCAGCACGTCTGTCATCGCCCGGTACGGCGGCTTCTGACGTGGTACCGTGCGGGTATGGGCATGGCGGAAGTTACCGTCGATACGCAGCGCGCAGAACAGGTTATCGGAGGGGATTTGCTGGTCGATCACGTCGTGGATCTGCTGGCGACTGACCGGCCCATCAAAGGTTTTACGATACTGCGGCTGGAACCAGGTCATCACTGCAAACGGCGTTTTCTGCTCTGGCTTCGCGGCGCGGGCGCTGCCGTCGGCGCGCAGCTGGTACACCTGGCTACTGAAGGCAATCATTTCGCCGTCCAGCTCGTTGAAAGTGCCCAGACCAAAATCACCGTGTGCCAATAGATCGGCGATGGTGGTGTTCCCCTCGTACACGCCGCTTAGCAGGGCGCTCATTAGCGATGTCTGATAGATCACACTGTCAGGATGCTGAGCGGAGAACCCTCGCAGGGTCTCGCACAAGCTGGCCTCACAGTCGCAGGCAGATGAATGCATCATCATGCTCGTCCTCTTCAACTTTATTTAGAAAGGTTAAATAAATGTTGACCCGATTCAGCAGAGAGTTCCAATATAGAATCCATGCTGGTTTGAGACGTTTTAGATATGGAACTTCGTTATCTGCGGTATTTCGTCGCGGTTGCTCGCGAGCGACACTTCACCAAAGCGGCCAAAGCGCTGGGTATTTCTCAGCCTCCTCTGAGTCAGCAGATCAAACGGCTCGAAGAGGAAGTGGGCACGCCGCTGTTCAGACGCCTGACGAGGGGCGTGGAGCTGACCGAAGCGGGGGAAGCGTTCTATGAGGATGCCTGCAAGATCCTGGCGCTGAGTGACGCCGCGCTGGAAAAGGCCCGCGGAATCGCGCGCGGGCTGAACGGTAATCTGTCGATTGGCATCACCAGCTCCGACGCTTTTCATCCCAAAATTTTCGCGCTGATTCGCCAGTATCAGGTGCAGAACATGGCGGTACAGGTTCACCAGGTGGAAGCTAATATGTCTTCGCTGACGACGATGCTGGCTGAGGGTGAGCTGGATATCGCCTTCGTGCGTCTGCCGTGCGAGAGCAGCAAGGCATTCGAGTTAAAAATCCTCGACCGGGAGCCGATGGTGGTGGCGCTGCATCGCGACCATTCGCTGGCGGCGTGCGGCGATCTGGCGCTGGATCAACTCCGGGATACGCCAGTGGTGCTGTTCCCGCAGGAGGTCGCGCCCGGCCTGTATGACCGGGTTTACGGCTGCTGCGAACGGGCCGGGATCGACGTGCAGCACGCGCTGCAGTCATCACAGCTTTCGTCCTCTCTGAGCATGGTTTCCGCCGGCGGCGGCTTCGCGCTGGTACCGAAATCCATGGCGGCCATTTCTCCGCCGAATGTTACCTACCATGCACTGAGCTCACCGGCGCTTTACACCGATATCGCACTCTGCTGGCGGCGTTTTGAACGCTCGCGGACGGTGAAGCGGTTTCTGGCGATGATGAGTGAGGGGTAGCAGCCGGTTTGGTTGGTGGCTTTTGTAGGCCGGGTAAGGCGCAGCCGCCACCCGGCAACATAGCCTCCGTCGTCAAATCCAGACGTCGTTCTCTGCGGTGCGCTCCCCACCTTCGTGTCCGGTATTCAGGACCCCACACGGTTCTATCATCATCATTTTTACCGTCGTTTCAGCAGACGTTTTATGTTCAACGCCTTTTGGCACAACGTACATTTCCCCTGGATTGACGAGCACATGTCCGTCAAGAAAATCAATACGTAACACGCCCTCGACCACGATGAATGCCTCATCGGTTTCAGGGTGCGCGTGCCATATAAAATCACCCGATATTTTGACGATTTTAAACTGATAGTCATTCATCTGAGCGATGACTTTCGGCTGCCAGTGCGCGTCGAAGAGAGAGAATTTATTGTCTAAATTAACAGGACTATACATTGCGACACTTCCTATGGTTGAGAAGCATCCAGGATAGAATAAGGCCGGCGTGCCGGTCTTGAACGATCGTGCAAATCAGGCAGGATGACCTTTAATGAATTTTTGCCAGCGCCCCGGCGACATACCCAACGTTTTGATGAACTGACGAGTCATGTGACTTTGATCTGAAAACCCCGCTGCAGCGGCAGCCTCAGCAAGCGACAGGCCCGCCTGAATCAGGCGTCGACAGTATACAAGTCGACGCATGGTCACATAGCGATAAGGACTCGTTCCATAAAGCGCACGAAAATCCCGGCTGAGGCTCCAGCGATCTCTGCCACTGACGGCGGATAAAGTATCCAGCGTAATATTGTGAATGAATTCAGTGTGTATATATTCGCGCGCGCGTTCTGCGGATTGATAATCCACCCGATTCCGGCGAAAACGTTGTCCTCCCACGACGGCGAGCGTGTGGGCGAGATCGTAGAGCGCATCGTCTTCTTCCAGCGTATCGAAAGATTCTTCCGGCGCTTTTAACAGCGGTTCGGTCGCTGCAAAAAGCCGGGGATCGGATGAAATTCCGCCGGGAATAAACGGCAAAGGCTTTCCGCCCAGGATTTTTTGAATTAACGCCGGATCGATATACAACATCCGATACTGGAATCCGTCGTTCGTTCCCGCCTCTCCGTCATGTATTTCGTCAGGGTGCAGGACCATTGTCCCGCCCGGCAGGCTATGTTGTTTACTTCCCCGATAGTGAAAACTCTGCACCCCGGATAAGGTCCGGCCTATGGCATAAGTGTCGTGACGATGCGGCTCATAGCCATGCCCGCTGAAATACGCCTCTATGCGCTCTATTTTTCCGGGTTGTTGCGCCAGTCTGACCCAGTCTTTGTTAGCTTTTGCATTCGACATATATGACACCTGATGCCCTGTGAGGGTGAAACAACACCATAAACGCATCGGGTGCAGTTTGGAAAGTTGTTGCAGGCAACGCGGGGTCGGATCCAGGACTTTGCTGTTTTATTGATATACGCTCCGGAACTACGTTTTCCTGGTAATTGTTTGCCGCATGCCATCTGTTACTCTGACAGAGTGCAAAGGATGACAAGGACGTGAAATGCTGAACCCCGGATTCGTTACCCGCAAAGCGCTTGCTCTCTGGCGGGATGTCCCTGCTTTTTTACCCCAGTTTCAGTTCCATGAGAAACATCGAGCGGTCATTCATACTTCCAACCCTGAAAATATTCTGCCGTTGATTGCAAGCTTTGACGTCCAGCAAGACCCCGTCATTCGGCGGCTGATGTCTTTGCGGCAATTACCGCAGAAATTTCTGCACAATCAGCAGACTAACTCGACGGGCAACTTTGGGCTGCACAGTTTTACGCTGTTGCACAGCTCAGCATCCGAGCTCTGCTTTGGCTTAAGAGGGCAATTCTGGCGGACAGATTTCGGTCTGGAAAACGCGCCCGATGCGATTGCTTTTCAGGCACCCGCCGGGCCGGGCAGCGCAAAACTGTTGCTGCGCTACCAGGTAGCGGAACTGGCGCCAGGTCAACATGAACTCTGTACTGAGACCTTCGTCTATTGTCCGGACAAACGTACTCAACTCAAAATGGCGGCCTACTGGCTGGCAATACGGGCAGGGAGCGGCTGGATCCGTAGAAGGACGCTGGAGGCTGTCAGGTTGCATGTTGAAAATCAGAAGTGAGGGATTCCTGTGAAATGCCCTGAGCACTGGAGGTTTTGATGACTATACGAGTTATTACATTTTTGCTCATACTCGGCGCATTTGCTGTAAATGCAGCTGGTGGCGGTAATGGTGGGGATGGTGGGGATGGAGGAAATGGTTCGGATGGAGGAAACGGTTCGGATGGCACCGTCTCAGCTCCGGGCCGTGCGGGTTGTCCGGGCGGAACAGATCCGGACGCGTCGGGAAAATTTTATCTTCCAGGAACAAAACAGCAATGCAATCCCGGGAAGCAGGATGCCGTGAAAAGCGCCATGCAATCAGATGCAGAGTGACAGTATGCTAACCCATCCTGACTCCACATCCTCACTTGCCTCCTGCTTCAGGCATTAATACCTGCGGCGGAATAAGCAGACCTAGACTTTCTCCTCCGCACGCAATGCGGCCTGCACAGCGGGCCGGGCACTGATTTTTTCCCTGTACGCCAGTAGCGCGGGCCAGTCGTTGAGTTCAATTGAGAAGAATGTGCACCATCCCAGCACGGTGAAAAGATAGGCATCTGCCACGCTGAATGCCGATCCCGTCAGATAAGCGCTAGTGGAGAGCGTTTCCTGAAGAAAACTGAACCGCCTGAACAGCTTCTCACGAAAAATCGATTTGGCCTCTTCCGGCAACATATTGTTGAAGAGAGGTGCCAAACCAGCGTGTATTTCGCTGGTGATAAAGTTTAGCCATTCCTGAAGCCGCACTCGCTCCCAGCTGTCTGCTCGCGGTGCCAGCCCACTTTCTGGCTTGAGGTCTGCCAGGTACTGCAAAATGGCTGGCCCCTCGGTCAGGATTTTCCCGTCATCCAGCTCAAGCGCTGCGACATACCCTTTAGGGTTAATGGTCAGGAAGTCGCGCCCGTCAGCGGTAAGCTTGCTCCTGTTGTCCACTTTAATCAGTTCAAACTCAATCGCCAGTTCGCAAAGCACGATATGGGGTGAGAGTGAGCAGGTATCCGGGGCGTAATAGAGTTTCATAATCTCTCCGTTAAAGCGGCTGTGTGATGAAGATTCGGTTTGCATCACTGTGCTTAAAACCGATCTCGCTGTAAAATTAATGATTCATAAATTAGCCATTAGCTGAGCTACTGATACCCATGATGAATCTTTTACACTGGCGCTTACTGGTTGCAGTGGCCGATGCCAGTAATATTTCTCGTGCCGCTGAAGAGGTTGGCATGACGCAGTCGGGTGCCAGCCAGGCGATCGCTCAGTTAGAGGCCTCATTAGGATTTGCGATATTCACGCGAGAGCGACGCCACATCGGCGTGACTGCCCTGGGCGAGCAGGTTGTCAAAGAAGCAAGGAGTATGCTGGCGCGGCTGGATGCCATCCGTGCACTGGCGGATGAGAGCCGGGGGCTGAGCGGCGGGCGCATTCGTCTTGCCAGTTTTCCTTCGGTGACATCCACATTTTTGCCCGGACTACTGCGCGATTTTAAGCGCCTGCATCCTGAAATCGAGGTGGTTGTACTGGAAGGGACGGACCAGGAAGTCGAAGAGTGGCTGGCGGCAGATACGGTTGATCTGGGCGTGGTAATGAACCCTGTTCCCGGGCGTGCTGAAGCGCTCCTGGGACAAGATGCGTGGGTCGCGGTGCTGCCAGCCAGTCACCGTCAGGCTCGTTATGCGCGTTCGCGGGGCATCACCCTTGAGGAACTGGCAGACCAGCCCTTCGTGCTCGCAACCGGCGGTTGCGCCGTCAATGGAAAAAGCCTGATGGAACAGGCTGGCTTGCAGCTGTCTGACGTGCGGGTGACCGTCCGGGACTGGATCAGCGCCTGCCTGCTGGTGCGCGAAGGCATGGGCGTTGCGCTGATACCTGAATCCGCTCTGCCGGATGAATTACGCGGTTTGTGCGTCGTGCCCGTGACGCCTTCGCTGTACCGTGAGTTTGGGGTGGTTTGTTCGGCGGCGAGCAAATCCTCCCGAGCAACTCAGACGTTATTGGAAGTGTTGCTCAAAATGAAAAGGTCTGCGTAAGGAGTTACGGCGGTGCAAATTGTGCCCGGCGGCGCTGCGCTTGCGCGGGCCTACGGTTCGTGTCGCGGGGAGGTTTGGTGTTTGGTTTTGTAGGCCAGGTAAGGCGTAACCGCCACCCGGCAATGCCCTTCTGGAAGCCGCCTCGCAAACCTGCAAGCAACCTTATGTAATTCTTAGGCATCCCTTTTCATCCCTTCTTCACGGTCGTAAAGTGCCTGCGTTGCGGCACATCCGTAACCGGGCGTAGGAACCCGTTAGCATAACATGACATTTTTTTGCACAACGAGGATGCTAAATGGCTACTACACCTAACTTTTCTTATGCGCTCTCTGAAGAAAGCGCTGTTCACCACCTCATCAATCTTCAGCTTTGCGATTCCTCAGATCTCTTCGAACTGGCTGACACCTGCGCCGCCTGTGTGAGCGTGCTGGTTGAAACTGACGATCCCGTGACCTTTTCCATTCTTTGCGAGCGTTTGCTGGCGCTGCTTAAACGCCTGCGTGAACGTTGCGATACGGAACTTCCCCCACATCTGGTTGAACGGCTCATCGCGGGGGAGAAGATCGTTTCCTGCGTGCCGGACTGCTGGCAGGAGACGGCGTTGCAGGTGGATTATGCTGTGGCGTTAACGCTGGCGGTGATAGGCGGGACACTGCCTGCGAGCGTGGTGAAAGAACTCATCGGGCTACTGCATGATATGGTCTGGCTGTTGGCGGAGTTTGTGAAGGAGCCTTATATAACGGCGCGCTGAGGTGGGTAATGGGAGGCCGGGGTTCTGCTTGGTAAAAAAACTGGATGTTGTGCGATAGCGGGTTAAATCCCGGCACGACGGAGCGGTGCGGCTTGAGCAGAACTCCGGCGAAAACAGCGTATTTCATGTCATTCGGATTCCCACATTAAAGGTTTACTTCAACCTGCCGTTAATACTGACAACTTCTGTTCAGTCATACATCTGAACAGGAACAAAGATATTTCCAAATAGTATTTGTCACTTTTTTAACTTCATTGGATGAATGATGCGACATCTTAAAATTACCGTTACATTCTTATCAGTAATATTACTGTCCGGGTGTTCTTTAAATAAAGACCATTACAAAGGCTTGAGCCACAATTTATGCTATTACAATCAAGATAATATTGTGTACAAATCGAGAAATGGCACCTGCGTATTCCTTGCAGACACAATATATTCAACGACATACAATAATAAAAGTTACACATTGTCATTCAGTTCTTTGTCAGCAGACTCAGGCTATATGAACGTATTTGAGGTGACAAAGCAAAACACACCGGAAATTATCAGCCTTTTCAGTGACTTTATTGCATGGTCAGCACTCGACCAACCTCAGATGCAAAGTGAAGAGGTTAAGTTTAATAATAGCGATAAATCGAAGAGACAAGTTGCAACCAGTGCTTCTGCTACAAAACAGTTTCGGTATATTAGCAAGCCACCAAAAACTCTTGGGTATGAGGAGTATGAGAACAGTCCTCTCCTGATGATTCAGTTAAATTTAAGCCTGTTTGGATTTCCAATGACGGATTACTGGTTAATTACGCCAGAAGAGGCCCGTAAACTCATTGTCTTGATACAAATATTATCTGCCGATTTAGATTGATTTACAGCAACATTCGGTTTTAAAACGTTCGTCACAGCAAGTGAAGGAATGGCACTGGTTTGGGCTGGCAATGACCAGTCAGCCCTATGTTGATGAAGATGCGGTATTGTTAGCAACTTCTACTTCTGGCACAGGGCAGACGAACTTGTTGAGATGAAGGTCCGCAGTGAGCGAACAGCGGACGCTATTGCCAACTTTAGCTGTTCTGGCTTATAAAGTTCTATCTACCGCACCTGTTTGAGGTCAAGTGTGACGTACTGCGTTTTTTGCAGGGTCAACAGGCCGAATCCCCTCTGCAAGAATCGTGCTATCTGCTGGCCGAAGCGATCACTAGTAGTGACGTGAAGCCATGGAAGAAGGATGGCATTCCTGATAAAACTCAGAGCTAGGCGGGTAGTGATATTTTAATTAAAAAAAATGTCTAAATTCTGGAAGCATCTTATGTTTGATGCCAACCAAAATAAGTACAACATTAAAAAACACAAAATAAAAAAATCAATTTTTTCTCGGTTAGCAGGTCATATAATGCTAATTGATTTTATGTTGATAAACTCTTGATTCGATCTTGATAAGGAAACTGCATCATTTGCGCCTGGATAGTGTGGAAACGACCTCTTTATAGATGTAGCGTTGTTTTTTAAAAAGGTATTTTAATTTGTGATGGTCATGATAGGTGCAAAAGTGAAATTTATCAATATTCCTATGGCGTTATTTATTTCTGTCTTCTTAATGTCATGCAGCAGCAAAGAGCCTAGAGTAATATCAAAGGTTAAATCCCTACAAATTCCTGTAGTTCAGAGGGAAAATAACTCCAGAGATAACAATCAGATGTTATTGAATTATTTCCACTCTAAAAACATGTCTTATATTAATAACCTGACCACCCTTTTAAAAAGCAGCTACGTTAATGACAGTAACTCAAAAGACATTTTTGATGAGCATAGCCAGGTCCATCAGGCATATGTAGCGCTGACAAATCTTGAGCAGGCAGGAATGGTTAATGAGACATATTATAATGATAAAAACATTCAAGGCATTACGGCATTGAATGGGGTTCTAAGTCAGATAGAAAAAGAAATAAATTCACAATAAAATTAATTTGTTATAATTACGTAAGTTATATCTAACAGCCTAGCACTACCAGTTAAGCTGGCATCATTCAAAGTTTGGTGATAGTGCTATGACTTAAAAATCAGACGTTACCCTCCTTTAAACGACAACCTCTCACCCTGAAATGCATCGCTCGTAATCTTTTCGTCATCTTGATTTGGCTCCGGACGGCCTCGAGGCCATGGCACGTTCCGGAGCCAGAGTTGTCTTACTGTCCTTCCTGTTGTCCTCTGCGCTCATGTTCAAGCAGGTAACTCAGCAATGCAGGAAGCAGAGTAAGTGTGAAGAACGTTGCAGCAACCAGTCCGCCGATGATGGCGAACGCCATGGGCCCCCAGAAAACCTGTCTCGCGATAGGGATCATGCCAAAAATTGCCGCGCAGGCTGTAAGCATAATCGGCCTTGCCCGATGCAGGGCGGCATTACGAATGGAATCGGTATTGCTAAGTCCTGCCTTAAGATTTTCATCTACTTCTGCAATCAGGATAATGGCATTACGGATGATCATGCCGCTCAGCGCAATGACACCCAGTAAAGCCACAAATCCTAATGGCGTTCCTGTTGGCAAAAGAGCACCTACGACACCGATAAAACCGAACGGAGCCATGAGTGTGGCGAGAACGACGCGTGAGTAACTCTGCAGCTGTACCATCATCACACCAAGCATAATAATTACAGTGACAGGCAGAACCGACATCAGTGAATCATTCCCTTTGTCTGACTCTTCAGACGCACCGCTGACTGCAACGGTATAACCGACAGGAAGTTTTTGTCTGAATTGCTCTATGGCAGGTGCCAGGTCGCTGACCACACTATCGACATTCTGCCCGCTATTCACATCCCCCTGCACGGTAACAGAAGTTTCGCGATCACGTCGTTGGATCATGGGATTTTTAAGATACCAGCTGAAAGAGGCTACCTGCGAAAGCGGTATCTTCGCCCCGTCTGGGGTTGTAATCAGAGTCCCTTCCAGGCCGGATAAATTCTTACGATCCACCTCACTTCCCTGTAGCACAACATCCGTACGGTGATTCTGTTCTCGCAGTTCGGTCACCGGTAATCCGCTATAAAACATATTCAGAACATTAGATATTTGCTCTGTCGTCAGGCCGGCCATACTTGCAGAAGCCTGATTGACATTCACTGCAACCGAACGCTGGGGATCTCCCGCAGTCAGATTCAGCCCGGTTACACGCGGATCCTTGGCCATCATTGCTGATAGCTGGCGTGCATAAAGACGAGTCTGGTTGAAGTCAGGGCCGCTGACCCTGTACTTCAACGGCCATCCTACCGGCGGCCCCAGTTCCAGAGGCGAGATGCGCGTCACTATATCGCTGAACCTGTCACGCAGGATCGCCGATAATTTTGTCTGCAGGGCGTTACGGGATTCCAGGTCTTTTGCCACGACAACTAACTGGGCAATATTCTCGGCATCTGACATAAGATCCATAGGAAGATAAAAACGGACAGCTCCAGTACCTATATAGCTGGAATATTGTTTCACGCCTTCTTCTTTGTTGAGGATTTCTTCAAGACGATGAGTTTCCCTTTCCGTTAGCTGCTGTGTGCTGTTCTCGGGTAATGTCAGACTAATCAGAAGTTCCGGACGGTCAGATACCGGGAAGAATTCGCTTTTCAGCCATTGGCTACTCCAGACAGATAATCCCAGTAATGCAATTGACGAGAGTGTGACGGCCATCCGGTGTTTAAGAGTGAGTTCGATGAGGGACTCGTAGGCGCGTGATAAACGTCCCTTACTTTCATCATGAGGGCGAATCTTTGCACCGGAAAGAAGCCAGACACCACTCAGCGGTGAGAAAAGGACTGCCACAACCCATGAGCTGATCAGCGAGATAAAGATCACCGCGAACAGGGAGTAGCAGTATTCTCCTGCCATCGACTTTGCGAACCCTACCGGGATAAAACCGGCAATCATCACCAGTGTTCCGGTAAGCATTGGAAATGCCGTTTTGACGAAGGCACTTGATGCTGCCTTCCGCAGAGGCTCCCCTTTCTCAAGATGGGATATCATGGACTCTATCGTGATCATGGCATCATCTACCAGTAATCCTAGCGCGATGATCAAAGCTCCCAGAGATATACGCTGCAGACCTATTCCGGCCAGATCCATGCCTGTAAATGTAAGTGCCAGCACAATTGGAATTGCAACAGCAACGACCAGCCCTGCGCGCAAACCAAGTGATACAAAGGAAACAGCCAGAACGATGACAATCGCTTCCATAAGTACATGAAGAAAGCCATCAACGGCCTCATCCACAATGGCAGGTTGGTTTGCAATCTTTGTTATGCTTATGCCGTGGGGAAGAGCGGATTTGATTTTTTCCAGTTGCAGGTCGAGATCGTGACCGAACTGCAGCATATTCCCGCCCGGTAGCATAGCGACGGCAATTCCCATCGCGGGCTGTCCATTCACATGGAACAATGGAGAAGGTGTTCCATCCCGCGTTCTCTCTATGCTGACAATATCGGTCAGGGCAACCGTGCGACCGCCTGCAGTCAGACGGATATGCTTCAGGGCTTCCTCGGTCATTTGAGCCCCGGTAACATCAACACTTACACGATCGTTCTTTGTCCGTAACGTACCTGACGGGGTTACGGCATTGTTATGTCTGATCGCAGCAATGATGTCATCAGGTGAAATGCCCATTGATGCTATCTGGCGCGCTGAGAAACTCAGCACGATCTGTTCCGTCTGAATGCCTACCTGTATTGTTTTTCCAATATCTTTAACGGTCCGGAGCTGACGCTGGATGTTATCGACCATCTCCCGCGTTTCGGTGAGAGTGAAACCGTCAGCTGTGATCCCAAAAATCGTGCCGTAAGTAGCATCGTATTCATCATTAACAACAGGAGGGGTGACCTGCTCAGGAAGCAGCGCAGTTATGTCCTGCATTTTCTTCCTCAACTGCTGCCAGACAGGTTTAACTTGCTCAGGCGGCGTATCATCCCGGAGATTTAGCGTCACTTCGGTTGAACCATTTCTGGTTTGGCTTTCTACGCTGTCAAACCACGGCAATTCCTGCACGGATTTCTCAATAGGATCAGTCACCAGACTGACCATCTCTTCCGGTGTTGCTCCGGGCCATTGTGCGCTGATGACGGCGGTCTTAATAGTGAACGCGGGATCTTCATCGCGTGATAACGAGGTGAAAGAGAGATAGCCACCGACCATAATGATAAGCAGCAGGAAGCTGACTAGCTGTTGGTGTGCGATTGCCCATGAAGAGAGATTAAATTTACCGGTATTCATTTCGTCTCTCCGGATACAAACGCCACTTTTTCACCATTTTCCAGCGTATTGGTACCCGCAGACACTACGCGTTCTCCCTGCGTCAGCCCACTGGACACCCATGCTTTATCTGAGGTATAGCGTTCGATCACAACTGACCGTAATTCAAGATTACTGGTTCCTGGTTTAACAACAAAAACGGCAGGATGGTTGCCTGAACGAGTGAGGGATGACGCCGGTACCGGGAAATATAACTGGTCTGAGGTCTTCAGCCCGACAGTTACAGCCCGACCGAATACATTTTTAGCGTCTGTGGTTTCCAGGGTCGCCCGCACCAGGCTGGTACGTGTGATGTCATCCAGTGTGGGGGAGATATAGCGCACATGTGCTTTAACGTCCCCCTGGTCTGTATTAACCAACACAGTATCGCCAGTATGCAGACGTGAACTTGTTTGAACGGGAACGCTAAACTGAACCTCCGCAGTATCAGAGGCAATTTTAATGACGTCCTGGCCTGCCGTGACATTTTGTCCTACAGAGGGTGTATACAGGGTGATCACACCATTAAAAGGAGACGTCAGAGAACTGAAACCAGATTCATTTAGTGCACCAGATTTTTGTGCCTGAGCCCGGACTCTTCGGGCTGTCAGCGTTGCCATGGTTGCCCTGGCATCCTCGAGCTGCGCGCGCGACGCAGTGCCAATGGTATAGAGTTTTTGTATCCTCTCCAGCTCCAGTCTGCCTTTATGCTCAGCCGCCAGCGCTTCCTGATACTCCGCAAGTGTAGCCGCCATATCCTCTTTACTTTGCGAACCGGAAAGTGTGGCAACAACCTGTCCCATTTTTACTCTGCTACCCACATCAACGGGGCGGGTGGCGAGCCTGCCATCCAGACGGAACTGCAAACTCACTTCAGCCGCAGGTTCAATAATACCTGTCCATGAAGAGGCTGGCAGAGGTTGTTGCGATGCCACCCAGGTGCGGACCTGACGTGGTTGAGACGTTTCATGCACGGCTTCATCGCATCCGGCGAGGGTCATTGCCATGCAAACTAACAATACTGCCGGTGATCGACTTAAAAACGGGTGAAGACGTTTTGAGGAGTGTTTTGGGTATGCCATTACGCGGGATCTCAGTAAATTTAATATCCGCATCTAACCGCATAAAGAACAAGGAACATTTCAGGGATTATCAAGAAATGGTCAATCCTCGCTCATTTCCCGAAAAAACAGGGGTGTATTGCATCCCCCTTGTATTGCCCTTGATTGTTCATTGACAGAGTTCGGGATAATTATCCTGGCGGGCACACCTGGAGGTCTGCAGAAAACTTAACAGGCAACAGGAGTAAAAATGGTGTTTCCGGTATCAATCAAACTTCGTGTGTCAGCCATTACGGTGATGACCTCTTTACTACTTTCAGGCTGCACAATGGCACCGGCATATCAGAGACCGGAAGCCCCCGTGCCATTAGCCTGGTCACATAAAGACACTTCTGTTGAAGGTATGCATACAACGGCAGCAAACGGGCCTTTTTTCAAAGACAGTAAGCTGCAGCAACTGATAAAACTGACCATCGACAATAATAAGGACCTCGAACTTTCTGCACTGAACCTGAAAAAATCAGGTGTGCAGTACGGGGTAGAAAGACTATCCTGGTTGCCAGCAGTTAGCCTGACCGCAGAAAAAACCGCAGCTCATGAGCCTGCAGGGATCTTTGATACTGTTGATACCGGTTCGGTAACGTATCATCAATACGACGTTAAACTGGTCTCAGCTTCCTGGGAAGTGGACTTCTGGGGGCGTTTGCGAAGCCTCAGGGAAGCATCCCTCAATGAATATCTTGCAGCGGGAGCCTCATCAAGAGCCCTTAAGATCAGCCTCATTGAGCAGGTGGTCAGTGCCTATCTGATCTATATCACCGACCAGGAAAACATCAGTATTGCCCGTCAGAAGCTGGACAATGTCCAGCAGCTCCGATACATGCAACAGCAAGCCTTTAATGCCGGAGACATGACTAAAAATGCGGTTATGGACGCTGATAGTGCGGTAAACGACGCACAGTCAGAACTGAACCAGACAGAGGCGCAGGCGCAACAGGATTTAAACTCGCTTCAGTTTCTTGTCGGCACCCAGCTACCTGACTCTCTGCTGAATGTGTCACCTGAGCATGATTGGGCTTTTCCGTTAATTAAAGCAGGAACGCCATCAGAGGTTCTGCTCAAACGTCCCGATATTATTGCCGCTGAGTACCAGCTGAAAGCTGCCAATGCCAGTATAGGCGCGGCAAGAGCGGCATTTTTCCCGTCGATCTCTATCACCGCTGAAGGCGGATCATCCACGGCTGATATGGGTAAATTACTTGCGGGTGGCACTGCTAACTGGAGCTTTATTCCTACGCTCAATCTTCCCATTTTCGATGGGGGTAAGAACCAGGCCAACCTCAGTCTGGCCGAGCTGAATAAGAAAATTGAGATCGTCAATTATCAGAAAGCAATACAACAGGCGTTCAGGGATGCATCTGATGCTCTTGCAGGACAGGCATCCCTGAAAAAGCAAACCATCCAGACATCCGGTATCTTTGATACTGTCAAAGAACAATACCGAATGGCTGAAGCAACGCGGAACGCTGGTCAGATAAGCAACGCAACTCTACTGGAAAAAAACAATGAGCTGCTTGCTGTTCGTAAGCAAAATGCTAATGCTCGTCTCAAATACCTTATTCAGGGGGTGAAAGTATTTACCATCCTGGGTGGGGATGATTCGATTTAATAATTAATATTTATATCAGGTTATTACCATGAGTCTGAAACATTCAATATCAGGATGGAAGCCCTGTAGTTATGACGTTTATGCTGAAACATACCAGAGATTTGGTGGCAGCGTTAATATGCATCCTGATATTGTTGAGTTCTTTATGAGGAAAGGTCAGCGAGGATTTTCATTCTGGAAATATTATAAAAATGGTGATGTTGTCGCTGCCTATTTCATTGTTGATAATAATGAAGTGGGCTTGAATGTATGGCGGGAGTATCCAGTATCCTTCGATGAAGTCATGCTACCGGTATCGGCAGATCAAAAAATATGGCTCCCTGATAAAACAAACCGTTTGTCATCACGCCACCGTGATAACATCCTGAATTCTGCATTTTTCTACAGAACGAAGCGCAGTATATGCCGGGTTAAAACTTCTTTTTCAGGTAAAACCATCAAGAAGCGAAACGGAGAATTAAGGAAGTTCATAGGCATGGGGGGAAAATGTTACCGCCTGTCAGATATGTCACCCAAAGAGATAGCCAGTCTATATGTCCGTCTGTTCAAGTTGCGGTTTGCTGATTCTGTCCGCTGCTATGAGGAAGAAAAGATTGAAGAGCTGCTATCCGCCGTGCCGCACCTGATTTTCGGTAACGTGTTGTTTTATGCTGATACGCCTTGCGCTATTGATCTGGTACTCAGTGCGAACAGTGACAACATGGTGTATTTTGACGTGCCAAATGGTGGTGTTGACCCTAAATATTCAGCATTCAGCCCGGGCAGTATGCTGATGTGGGCCAATATTTCAGATGCGCGTAACTTATGCACTACGCAGGATAAAGAAATGGTATTTTCAATAGGGCTTTATGAGAAAGACTGGGAATATAAATTAAGGTGGGCCGACACAGCGAAAACAGGAAAAGTTATCTGCTTTTAAATGTTAATAACTCCTCTACCGGTTTACTTTCTTTTGACTCGGTTAGAATTTGCCTCCCATAAAGCAATAATAACTAACTGAATAAAAAAGCCAAAAATCGCGCCTGCTATTATGCAGGCGTTTATCTCATTAATTTTATGAAAAGCAGAACTGACGCATTCAAGAAAAGCCCACATGGTAAACTCCCGTTTACCATGTATTTAATCAGTGGATTATCAAGATTCTGTTGGCCTGGCGTAAAGGGATCATCAACGGTCAAAAATTTAAGACTTCCTCAACGATACCCTGAAAGCAAGTCCACCTTTTTTATTTTTCTCTACCTCCAACTGCCCTCCATGCGCTTCACATATCGCCCGGGCAATAGAAAGCCCCAGGCCAGAGCCCCCGGAATGCCTGGATCGTGAAACCTCTTCGCGAACAAATGGGGTGAAAATATCTTCAAGCAGCTCATCCGGAACGGCAGGACCTTTGTCCCTGAAAATAACCGAAACGGTATCTGGAGTGGCGTCGTAACTGATATCAAGCACGCCACCATCAGCTGCATAGCGTAATGCATTATCCATCAGTATCAGGAAAACCTGTCCTAAACGATAGGGGTCTGCTACTCCGCTCAGCATCATATTCTGGTTGTGTCTGATGGATACGCCCGCTTTCTCTGCAGAAGGTGTAATCCATGCAATTTTTTCCCTGACAATCTCATTAAGACCGGCGGGTATCATGCTCAGATTTAACTGGCCGGCATCAGCAAGCTTCAGCAAATGCAGATCTTCAACCAGCCGATTCAGTTCGTTAAGTTGCTGCATGACCATTTTCAGCTGGGTTTCGCTGGGCTCAAATACACCATCAATCATGCCCTGGAGTCTTCCTGTGGCTGCGGTCAACGGAGAACGAAGTTCATGGGCCATGGCAACATGTGATTTTTTTAGATCCTTTTCATAACGCTCAAGCTGCATCGACATCCCATTAAAATTTTCGCTGAGACTACGTAATTCCAGAGGAAGATTATCCGGGATTTTTACTTTTGCGCCGAAGCTACCCTGAGCAACAGATTTAGCTGCATTAGCAAGGGCACTTATCTGCTTTGACAGAGGGCGTGCTGTTCTCAGCGTCAGTGTGAAAATGATGGGCATTACGATAAGGACGAGTACAGCCAGAATTAGCCAGTCAGTGATCCCTAATTCTGGCTTCCAGTAGTCCACGCCATACCATTGATCAATAATCGCGTGATAGCGGTTAATATTTAGCCAAGGGTTTTTAATTAACTCAGCGAGCTCGGCCCTGACCTCAACAGGCATTCTGTACTCGTGCCACTTGTTATCAATGTAAAAGCGCAGCCACATGCAGAAAGAAATCAGGATTATGCTGCCTACTGCCAGCGAAATAACCTTACGGCATATCCAGTTCCACAGAGAGCTGTTTTCACTTTTCTGAATACGCAATTTTCTGTTCATGAGTTAGCAAACCTGTAACCAATGCCCCTGACATTAATCAGAAGATCAGGTTGACCCGCAGCTTCGAGCTTTTTACGCAAATTATAAATATGCGTATCAACCACCCTCTCAAGGGCATCGCTTTCCGGGAGGCAGGCCTCCAGTAATGCCTGGCGCGTGAAGGCCTTAGATGGCGACTTCAGGAACGTCATCAGAAGTGCCAGTTCTGTTGGGGTCAACTCAAGCGGCTGCGGGGTGCCGCCTTCTTTTTCCACGACAACTATCATGGAGTCCATATCAGCTTTTATATTTCTGAACTGGAGGATATCTCCGCTACGTTGCCCGGCATAACGACGCAGGACAGCATGAACGCGTGCGACGACTTCTCCGGGATTATAAGGTTTAACCACATAGTCATCGGCGCCGTAACGAAGCGCACTGATTTTATCCGCCCCGTCGCTGATGGCGGTGATCATGATTACCGGGATATCGCTGCGGCGTCGTACTGCAAGCAGGACATCAGTACCACTTATAGATGGCAGCATAACATCAAGGAGAATGATATCGGGCTTCCAGCTGAAGACCAGATCCATACCACGTTGCCCGTCACTGGCAATCGAGGTATGGAACTGATCCCTTTTAAGATATGCCTCAAGTACATTCGCAGCATCCAGATCGTCTTCAATGATTAAGACACGTTTCACATAAGCACCTTGATTAAACCTTGATAAACCCTTGCAGAGTTCTTGATTATTTGTCGGCATACTTCCGCACCTGTTAAGAAGCATAATTCATTCCGGGAGTTTTATGAAGGAATTAAATACGATCCTGTCGGCAATATTTTTACTGCCGTTTGCAACCTACGCCTCGTCTGATGTACATAAATCTGAGGTAACCGTTGGTATAGGAGCTCAATATGCTCCTCAATATATGGGGTCCGATAAATATGACTCAACAGTCGCGCCTTATTTTGAATGGACTGACGGAACCTGGTTTTTGAATTCAGAAAAAGGGGCGGGACTTACATATTCCTTTGATAATGGTATTTACCTGGGACAGGCTCTGGGATATACATGGGGTCGGACTGATGATGACGGTTCCTGGCTACAGGATGGTTCCAGACATCTCAAAGGAATGGGTAAAATAAAAACAGCGCTGAACTCGACGACAACGCTGGGTTGGTGGATGGCTCCGTGGATTGGATTTGAGGGTAATATTATTGCCCCCCTGACTGAAAGCCAGGGGGTTCTGTATAACATCGGTCTCAATGTTGTTTTGTTTAATAATGACAGCGACACACTTACCGTCAGTACCATTCGTAATTATGGCGATGCACGGTACAATAATACCTGGTTTGGTGTGAACGAAAAGCAAAGCGCAAATTCAGGATTTAAACAGTTTAATTCCGATTCGGGGTTAACCAGTGTCGATTACGGTATCAACTGGCAACACACATTTGATGATAACTGGTCTGGCTATGCAGACCTGCGCTATACAACACTGGCAAACCGCGTAAGTCATAGTCCCATTGTTGAAAAAGATGACTACCTGGCTTTCACTATTGGTGCGTTCTATACATTCTGATCGTCAAAGCAGAAAGCCAAAAAAAACCTGCCATTTAATGGTGGGTTTTTTATTTGTACTTTACTATGAGTCATGCCACATAAAATGAAGGCGTTGTAAAATAACATACCGACATAACCTTCATATAAACTTGATTGTTCATTGATACTGAACCTGTATGCTCACTGCTTTAACACAATAGGGCATGATAATGTTAAAGCAAAGATATAAGTTAATTGAGTATAAGCTCAGAGCATTGCGGACCTTTTTTGTATCCGATGAAAAATATCGGAGGATGAAATTCAGGAAGATATTCAATCAGGACCTGGATTTATCACAACCATTAACTCTGAACGAGAAAATAAACTATCGCATGGTTTTCAATCGCGATTTTTTCTTGACCATTATTGCTGATAAAATCGCTGTTCGGGACTATGTGGAAATGATGGTTGGTGATAAGCATCTGGTTCCATTGCTTGCCGTTTTTGATAAAATAAGACCGCACGACTTTGAAGGCCTTCCGGATTCTTTTGTCATCAAATGTAACCATGACAGCGGAAGTTCTATCATCTGTCATGATAAGAGACAACTTAACAAAAAGAGAGTGGTTGATCATTTCAATCGACGGTTACGTATGAATCCTTATTATACTAATCGGGAGTGGCAATATAAAAACATAAAACCTAAGATATTAGTTGAGCGAAAGCTTAATGTTTTTGATGGAAAAATCCAGGATGTCACACCCGAAATGTTCCGGGTACATTGTTTTCACAAAAAACCCATGTATATCGAAGCAGATTTTACCTGCGTAAACGGCAAAGAATATGTCAATGTTTATGACCCAAATTGGGTGCTACAGCCGTTTACGCTTGGATATGGTAACACCCCTTACAACATTGGTCGTCCCGGATCGTTAGACGAGATTCTTGATGTTGCAGCGAAACTAGCCACTGACCTTGATTACTGCAGGGTCGATCTTATGGTTGAGAACGAAAGGGTCTACTTCAGTGAAATCACGCTGACTCCTGAAAGTGGTCAACTGAAGTTCAGTCCTGCAGAATGGGACTTACGACTTGGTTGCTTATGGGATATGCCTGTGATGAGGGTCGATTAGCTTCCGGGAATAATATTCTGTCACGGAACGAATGGCGACGTGGCATGGAGGGTCTGCCTTGAGCGAACTGCAGACGTTACATTCATGATGGCTAAGTAGCCCCACCACATGAGGCTGTGATAAATTAACCACCAAATTTTTGCTACAAGACCTTTTTTCCTTAGTTGCCATAATTTAACTTCATGTAGGAATTCAAATGAATAGTAAAAATGTTGAACTGAATGCTGCCAAAGAAAGACTGGCTAAACTGATTGATGATTTGCACGTGTTAGAGCGTGAATACGACAAAGCGATTGAACATGCTTCAAGCTATCATGGATATGATGAGAGAATAGAAAATGCCAGAGACGAAAAGGCTAGAGGTGTGTACGAGAGTATGAACGAGGTTAAAAATCAGATAACGAATCAAACTAAATTGATTGAAGCGCTAGTAACTGCCTACTGAGCAACTATTATTCTTGCCTTATACAGCTGGCCTACCGCCAGTTACCCATCCCTTAGGTTCATTTATCATAATAGCCTTCAACGACAACGTCCGCTCTTGGCACAAAGCGGACATTTCTTTCACAGTCACCTCATAAAGTGTTCGCAAACATTAAATGAGCGCCTTCATCACGAGCATATGAACACTGCACTCCATCAATGTTTCTACATTATCAACCCACCAACCATCACCTATAATGTTTCCTGTCTGAAAACAAGGGGCAAGGATGCACGTAGTCTCGAGAGCGCCTTTCGACACAGCCACCAGACAATTTCCTAATCAAGCACCCGCTCTGGACGATCTTTACCGGGTACTAAAAAAGGAACATTATCCATCACCAGACGACATGCGAAAGCGCTTTCCCAGCCTGGATCGGATGAAATCCGGGAAAAATGGTGGTCATTGATTTACCGCTGGCATCGATTAAATGCATATCCTGAGCGAGAAGATCATCAAGATAAAAAGGTTGTTAGAACCAGTAAATGTCCCCACTGCTCTAGTCACGAAGATGTTACCTCGTGTCAGGGAGATCCAGGTTTCATTCGGTTGTAAATATAAGTACAGCAGAGCCCGGCATCCTGCAGCAGGCGGTAGTCCTGCCACAGGAATGGGTCTACCCGATCGGATAGACATAATTAATTTTATAAAAATGCTGTTTCGCCACTACCAATTTTCTTCACTTCAAGCCCTTTAAATTTGATGCCAATCCCATGTTCCTGATCCAAATCGGTCGAGAACATGAACCCAAATTCATTGTCCTCATCTGGGGAAAGGTAAACTTTCAGCAAAATCAAGTCTTTTGCATCCGCAGCATATATACGCTTGCTATATACCTGGGTTTCAGTTGCGATTTTCTCGAAAAAATCTTTCTGTTTCTTAATAAGAAAATCGATGTCTTTTTTCATTTTTTCATCGACCGAATCAGATTCAAGGTTTATGCATTGGACGAGAGAAGGACCAAATACCGATAATACTAAATCGACTGAAACACCTTCATCATCTACATAAAAATCCAGTTCAAGTGACATTACCACCCCTATTTCATTTTGGATTAAATGAGTTGGCTGTTTTCTTAGTTTCAAGAGACTCCTACTTAACCCCGTGATATTTTTCGAATTGATTTATAGAACCTCAATGCGGGAAAGACATAACGAAGTGCAGTAACTTTTGACTCTAATGGAGCATTAACCATCAGAGAATAAAAAAAGAGTCGGTAAGGATTATTTCCCAACCGACCATTTACAATACAGAAGTTACTTTCTTGAGAACGGAAAAAGGCATTCCCTAAAAGAACTTTCCTTCACTTCACTTTGAAATTCTCGACCATTTTCAAGTTCTAATTTATCTAATTTAGCCAAAACAAACCTTTCGTTCTCAGCATGAGCTTTATCATAAAAATCAATAGATTGCTGCCCTAAATCATCAATCTCTATTAGTTTAGAAAAAATAGAGTTAATCAGAGGACTACCTGCGTACATTACAGATTCGGTTTCCTCACAAGAAAATTTTAAATACATTATCGCTTTTTTCAAGGCGACTACTTCACTTTGATTTAAAGTCAAATATTTTTCTTGGTTATCAGCCACACCTACCTCCTCTAGACTTTATTTGCTCCTGATTCATCTTCAGTCGTTGCTCATAAGGTAAATGGGATACAATATCATAAGGGTTTTTGCCAGCATGAAGTACCTCACCTAATTTTAACCGACCTGAATGAATGTATTCTAATTCGGAACTCTGGATAATGTTACCCATTTGGAAATTATCAGCTTTGAATATAATTGAATAGTCACCACGTCCTGTATGTAATGGATCGTTAATGAAAATATCTCTCATTGCATCCTGAGGTGACATTAAGATATCAGTAACATAAACCTTACCTTTTGAGTTAGGTTCAATAACTCCGGAATTCATGATGCGATCTAAGCCAGCCTTATCCGTATAATGGATAAATACATCTTCTCCGCTTAAACCCCACGGATCGATCCAAGATAACGGATTCGGCGCATACTGATAAAGGTTCCACCCACCATTCAACCCAATCGGATCCTGCACAATAAACCGCCCGACCTGCGGGTCGTAGTAGCGGAACAGGTTATAGTGCAGTCCCGTCTCACCGTCAGCGTACTGTCCGGCATAGCGAAGCGGCTGGTGAGCCATCGCCGTGCGATTCACAAGCCGTGAGAACCCTTCGCTCTGATGGCGTACCTCGCCAAAGCTGCCGTACTGGCCGCTCCAGCGCACCGTGCCATGCTCGTCGGTCACTTCCAGCGGCGCGCCGTTCAGGTCGGTGTTGAACCAGTAAATCTCACCGCTGCTCTGGTCACGAAGGTGATCCACCCGCGCCAGCGGGCTCCAGGCTTCATTCGGGTCGTAAATATAGGTGATGCACAGCCCGGCGTTCTGCTGCTCCTGCAGCAGACGGTAGCCCTGCCACAGGAAGCGGGTATCGGTGGTGCCGTGCGTCGTGGTGACGATTTTGCGCGTGCGGCGACCCAGCGCGTCATAGTGATAGCGCACCTCAAACCGCCCTTCCGGCCCGGTTCCCCGGGCGGACACCAGACGGTTCTCGGCGTCATAGACATAATGCTGTTCATACAGCCCGTTGCGGCGGCTGACCAGGTTGCCCCAGTGGTCGTATTTCATAAACAGCGCCTGCCAGTGCTGCAGGCGGTTATCCGTCACCGGTACCGCGTCGTCATTGGCAGCGAGGTTATCCGCGGCGTCATAGCTGAACTGCGCGCGGCTGTGCCCCTGGCGGGCCTCGTAGTGCTTCAGCAGACGCCCTTCGGCGTCGTAGCCGTAATCCACTTCACCGCGCAGCGTGTCGCTGACGCCGGAAAGCTCACCGCGCGCGGTACAGGCGTTCCAGTAGCGTCTGCTCCGGCAGGGTCACGTTCGTGCTCAGTTCGCTGCGCTGCAGGGTGCGTCTGCCGAGGCTGTCATACTGGCGGAGCTGCTCGCGCGCGCCCTGGGTGCGGCGAACCTCACGGTGCAGGCGGTCGCGGGTGAACTCGGTCACCAGTTGCTGCCCAAAGCGGATGGCGCTGACGTGGCCGGAGCCGTAGTGCAGCCAGGCCAGCTTTTGCTCGCCGGGCAGCGTCAGGCTGGTCAGATTGCTCAGGGCATCCCATTCGTAACCGACCGCGGCGTTAATGCCGGATTCGCTCAACACGCGTCCGGCGGTATCGTGGCGGTAAACGATCTCATCGCTTTCGATACCCAGGGCAACGCCCTCAGCTGTCGGCGTACGGCGGATGCGGGTGATTTGACCGCTCAGAGCGCGGAAGTAGCGGTTTATATAAGACAATCATGCTACCGCCACACCCTGATAAATTAAGCTATCTGCACGATACTTATGTTACTTTTTAAACAGCAGGTTAAATAGAAAAAACTTACTCAAAGTTTCCTGCTGTTTTATGGTCGACTTTTTCGGCATTTCCTATTCCAACCGTAAACCAAAATCTCTGCCGGACATACACGCAAACCCAACTTTCCCCCTCATGAGCAACTGACTCGCAGGAAGGGGGTTGAGACCAAGCACAGTGTCACCGTAAATATTTCGAACGGCTATATTTTTCTGATGGAGGACAGTATAGTTAAAGGGATTAAGGGTATGCCTGCTTAGCTGGTTTTGCCAAATTAGAATAAAGAAAACCGGAAAGATAAGAGTATCTTTCCGGTTTTCTTTATTAATCAGTTAGCTAACTTACAAAAAAACAACCTTACCATTCTTTCAGATTATCAACTGAGTCAACTTCTTGAAAACCAATTCCATTACTATTACTATTACTATTACTATTACTATATTCAATAGCCCTATCCCATACATTACAATCAAAAAGAATTACATCGCCCCCAGCGACAGGTGTAAAAAACCGGTAAAAAAGTAATTGATAGCATTTTTCTATTAAACAATTTATTACACTTACTTCAACGCCACCATAATCATCATATAGATTAAGTAGGTCAGGTTTCTCAGGAAAAACATCTTCAGGCAATCCTTTATTAGCTCTTAATTTATTTTTCAGAAGCATCCTGCGATAATCTGCTAGTTGCTTATGCACTTGTTCGTTATTGTTGCCATAAAAATAAACCCCATTTCTGCTTAGGGTTGAGCAAACATCAAGAGTTTTATCCTCTTGATTAAAACACATAAGATTATTAAATAAAAAGGACAATAGTCCTTCCGATTTTTCAGTTAAAAAACCATAAGGACCGTATCCATTACTATCTATATTGTATTGATAGCAAATACAATAAGCCTCCGATGGTAAATCAGTTTTGAAATGACCTGATTGAATAATCCATTCGGAAATAGAAAATTTAATTAATTTCTCAGGCATATTATTTACCATGTAAAAATCATCTCATTGCCTTTAGGGTCAATCACATGCACATGACCACTAGAATGATGCTCAGGAATACCAGTTTGACCAGCGTCCGGGTGGCCGTCGGGATGCTCAAACCAATGATTTTTCCCATTAGGATTACGCCTACCTAGTGATTGCACACCATTGGCTTTCATTCCTCCCCAATTTTCACCACGACTGGTTACATTTAAATCATCCAGACTAATATTTTCACCACCTCGCGAAATTCGAGGTACTTGCGCATGTTGCTGAGGGAGGATTTATTACCCTCCCATGCTTTATTACTTTGAAATTGTATAAGCTGTTATTGAAGAAACATCAATGAATTTTGCTTTTATTGAGAGAGAGAATGTATCATCCTGAGCTGAAACGATGATAAAACCATCTTCCTTAGATATGTTAATATCTACAGAAAAATTAGTCTTATTCCATCCAAATAAGCTAACTTCCGCTATATCAATAGCAGTCAATTGCAATTGCACAACATTACATTTCTGAACGATCCATTTTTTCGGTGGTTGCGAAGGATAATTTGTAATGTTGAACCTTAGTGTGATTTTTGGCCCATCCCTATGGAAAATCACATCGTGAAGTTCAACATTGCGTAATGAAGGCTCTTCATCGGTGAAGATAGAAGAAATGCTTCTTTTATCAATTAATAAATCAACCCATGAGTTCATTTTCCCTCCTTTAAATGGATAATGTTCTAGCGTTCCAGGTATAGTACCATTTCGGGTATCACTGATCGGTCGAACATTTAAATGTGGCCCTTGGTTGCCAGGTGTTCCTGGAGGTCCATAGATATGCCCTGGTGAATGGTCCTGAATTACAATGGATTCACCATCTGGACACGAGAAAGTATATTCTCGTGTCTTTAAAGGTAAATGTTCGTCTCCTAAAATAGATTTCCAGTTTCGATCTTTTAAAGGTGCTAGCTCAACTTTTGATGGTTGCTGACTCGTTGGTATTTCGGCATCTCTTTTCGCTGCCCCAATGGTTGTATTTCTCGACTTAAATTTTGAACTACAACTAGCAACACCCAGCGGATCAATCCACCCCAACGGATTGGGCGCATACTGATAAAGATCCCCTCCATCGTTCAGCCCAATCGAATCCAACACAATAAACCGACCGATCTGCGGGTCGTAGTTGCGGAAAAATTTTGAAACTAGAACCATTTTGTGATTCTGGCAAGGAAGGATTGACAGGCATCGCTTTCAGTTGCAAAAAAATCAACCTCTGTGCGTTTTCCATGTTCACTATAAAAAACACACCATAGCCCTCCATCGAGGATCAAACATAATGTCTCATCCTTAACACCATCAATAGAGTAGCTATTTCTGGGTATGTTTAATTTATTTAACTCACTTTGTAACTCTACTCTATCCACACGTTTTGCCTTCTGTTTGCTTAATTAATTTCAAATGTCCGGAATCAATATCACTCTGTACAGATTGTTGGAGCTTATATTGAGTACCCATACCCAGCTCCCCAAACCAAGGAGCGATTTTCTTTCCTGTACATTTGACGCAGACCTCACAAAACTATAAAGATATATTGTTTTCCATCAGTTCATGGAGGCAAAGCCCATATCAGTTCTGAAAAAAAATCAATAGCTAACGTTCAATATTAAAAAACCCGACATAAGCCGGGTTATAAATCTATAAAATACTTAACTAATAACTAAAATTCAATAGGCTAGACGGTTTCTGACTTTGATTTTTCGATAACAACGACCTCGCAGCCTGTGAATTTTATAAACTGTCTTTATTATTTTAAGAAAACAGTTCTTCTATAAATTCTGAGAACGAATCAGCGACCAACTCAACCTCTTTATCATCCATCAGAAAAATAAATACCTTCCCTAATGAATCATCAGATTTGAGAGATAGTAGAAAAGTGTTCCCCCCGTCATCATAAGCAAAAGGAACCATATTCCTTAACTCGCCAAACGACTCGATAAGGTCACGATAGAGTTGCTCAATTGGCAGGTCACCATATTTTATAGGGTTAAAACCGCCAAGCATAAAAGGATTACCATCTTCATTATCATTAGGATACCCACCATTATTTTTAAGATAAAAATCAAGAAATGATGCGGGAAGATGATGATCAAAGTACGCATTGAACGCGTTTATTTCGTCTACAGTCAGTTTATTTTCTGAATCAGTAAGATACATTAGCATTTTCCTCCAACGGTTCTGCGGGCACGGTTTCTAGCTGGATGAGTATAGGCATTTCCAGTGGCAGCCTTGTACTGACTAACGCCACCAGTATGCGAAATTCCCTGATGAGCACTTTGTTTAACCAATTGCATAGTCCCTTTGTTAGTTTCAGGATTATAATCATCAAGATGGTGCCAGACATAACCACTTGGCGTCGTTTTTTGATTCAATCCAGCCTCTATATTTGCAGCATGGAAATCTTGCAAATAATCTCCGGTATATTCAATAGAAACAACAGGATTAATGCCGGCTTTATTATACAAGGCATTACTTCCAGAATAATCCAGCCCGCCAGTAGGGGTTTGAACAACACCACTGTATCCACGCTCACTAAGCTTTGCGATTGGGTCAACGGCAAGACCCAGCGGATCAATCCACCCCAACGGATTCGGCGCATACTGATAAAGGTTCCATCCGCCATTCAACCCAATCGGATCCTGCACAATAAACCGCCCGAGCTGCGGGTCGTAGTAGCGGAACAGGTTATAGTGCAGCCCCGTCTCACCATCAGCGTACTGCCCGGCATAGCGAAGCGGCTGGTGAGCCATCGCCGTGCGATTCACAACCCGTGAGAACCCTTCGCTCTGATGGCGTACCTCGCCAAAGCTGCCGTACTGGCCGCTCCAGCGCACCGTGCCATGCTCGTCGGTCACTTCCAGCGGCGCGCCGTTCAGGTCGGTGTTGAACCAGTAAATCTCACCGCTGCTCTGGTCACGAAGGTGATCCACCCGCGCCAGCGGGCTCCAGGCTTCATTCGGGTCGTAAATATAGGTGATGCACAGCCCGGCGTTCTGCTGCTCCTGCAGCAGACGGTAGCCCTGCCACAGGAAGCGGGTATCGGTGGTGCCGTGCGTCGTGGTGACGATTTTGCGCGTGCGGCGACCCAGCGCGTCATAGTGATAGCGCACCTCAAACCGCCCTTCCGGCCCGGTTCCCCGGGCGGACACCAGACGGTTCTCGGCGTCATAGACATAATGCTGTTCATACAGCCCGTTGCGGCGGCTGACCAGGTTGCCCCAGTGGTCGTATTTCATAAACAGCGCCTGCCAGTGCTGCAGGCGGTTATCCGTCACCGGTACCGCGTCGTCATTGGCAGCGAGGTTATCCGCGGCGTCATAGCTGAACTGCGCGCGGCTGTGCCCCTGGCGGGCCTCGTAGTGCTTCAGCAGACGCCCTTCGGCATCGTAACCGTAATCCACCTCTCCGCGCAGGGTGTCGCTGACGCCGGAAAGCTCGCCGCGCGCGGTGTAGCGATACAGGCGTTCCAGTAGCGCCTGCTCCGGCAGGGTCACGTTCGTGCTCAGTTCGCTGCGCTGCAGGGTGCGTCTGCCGAGGCTGTCATACTGGCGGAGCTGCTCGCGCGCGCCCTGAGTGCGGCGAACTTCACGGTGCAGGCGGTCGCGGGTGAACTCGGTCACCAGCTGCTGTCCGAAGCGGATAGCGCTGACGTGGCCGGAGCCGTAGTGCAGCCAGGCCAGCTTTTGCTCGCCGGGCAGCGTCAGGCTGGTCAGATTGCTCAGGGCATCCCATTCGTAACCGACCGCGCCGTTAATGCCGGATTCGCTCAACACGCGTCCGGCGGTATCGTGGCGGTAAACGATTTCATCGCTTTCGATACCCAGGGCAACGCCCTCAGCTGTCGGCGTACGGCGGATGCGGGTGATTTGACCGCTCAGGTCGCGGAAGTAGCGGTACTCCGCGTGGCGCTGAGTGCGTCCGATCAGCAGCCCGCTGTCGTCATAGCTGAACTGCTGGACGCGACGAGCGATACCGCCATCGGTGGCAGGCCGTCCGTTTTCTTCGAGCGCGCAGAGGAACCCTCGCGCGTCCCATTCCATATGGCGCACGGTCTCGTCCGGGCGCGTTTCGCTGAGCGGTCGGCCCACGGCGTCGTAGGTGAAGCGGTATTCCCCCCCGTTGCCGTTCTCGAGTCGCAGCAGGTTACCGCGCGGGTCATAGCGCCACTGGCGCACGCGGCCAATACGGTCGGTAAGGCTGACCGGGAGGCCGAGCGCGTTATAGGCCCAGCTCACCTCGCTTTCCAGCGGGTCGCGCCAGCCCGTGAGCTGGCCGCGTTCGTTCCACACCAGCGACTCGCGGCTGCCGTCCGGATGGATCACGGCGCTCAGCAACCCGGCACGGCTCCACTCCCGGCGCGTGGTATTCCCTTCTGCATCCTCGCTGGCAATCAGCTGCCCGAAGCGGTCGTAGGTGAAGCGGGTCACGCTGCCGGAGCAGTCGGTGCGCTGCGTCAGCAGCCCCTGGTGATTCCAGACAAGGCGCACCACGCCGCCGATGGCGTCGGTGATGCTCTCCGGCAGGTTTTCTTCATCGTCGGGATAGCGATACGCGGTGGTGCTACCGGCCGGATCCGTTTCCGACAGCAGGCGACCGCGAAGGTCGTACATTGACTGCGATGAGGTGCCGTCCGGGTACACCGTGTGGGTGATGCGGTCGGTCAGACGATGCCAGTGATACTCCGTGCGGCGACCCGCCGGGTCCGTCTCGCTGGTCATACGGCCATATTTGTCCCACGTGCTGCGGCGCATCGCACCGCCGGGCAGAATGACATCGCAGAGCTCGCCGTCGCGGTAGACAAACGTCGTCTGGCGACCGTCGTAATCCGTGAAGCGCGCAACGTTGTCGTCGTCATCCACCAGCCAGTGCGTCTGCGAACCGTCATCGCGGATGGCCCGACGGATGCCGTTATCAAAATCATATTCGAACGTCAGCTGTTCGCCACCGCTATGGCGGAAGCCGACCACGCGAGGCAGGCCGTCAATCTCGCGCCAGCGGTATTCACTCAGCAGGCCATTGGCGTCCTCGTGGGCGCTCATTAGCCCGTCCTGCCAGCTGAAGCGTCGGCGCACGCTACCGCCCCGGCCGGTCACACAGACCAGCCGGCGCTGTTCATCATAAGCGTAACTGACCAGGCAGATCTCGTCATCCAGCCAGGCGCTGGCGAGTCTGTCACGGTCGTAGCGGCAGACCACGCGCTGGCCCGCGCTGTCGGTCAGGGCATGCAGGGTATGATCCGCATTCCACTCGAAGAGAATATCGTTGCCGCAGGGCTCAGAGAGGCGCTGGAGCAGCGACGGAGCATCATCCTGCAGCGGCGCATAATGCCAGCGCTCGCCGCTGACGTCATACACCGACCAGCTGTCGTCAGAGTGATGTTCAAGCCAGCTTTTTTCGCTTTCGCAATAGGTGCGCAGCCCTTTCGGTACCTTCGGGAAGGCGACGTAATCGCCAGACGGTGCGCGCCACACCAGGCCGTCCTGATAAGGTTCAAGGCGGCTTTCCCAGAACAGGCTCCAGCCGCGGCCCAGTACGCTGTCGCCGGGGTTGCCGCTGCGCCAGTAGCGCTGCCAGCGCACCGGCAGACGGGAAGGCAGGACGAAATCCAGCTCATCATCCCCGCTGAGAAACTTCTGTCCGCTGACAATATCCACCGGGCGGGCAATGATCCCCGCCGCCGCCACGCCGGTCATCAGCGTGCCGGCGCGGCAGGCGATACGGGCCAGCTTATTAATGCCAGGGATTTTGCCCAGCAGCTTAGACAGCGCCCCGACTTTGCCGGCCGCACCGCCCCAGCCGCCGATAAGCCCGGCGAACAGCAGGGTAAGATCGGAGACTTTGTAGAGCCACTCCGGGACTTCAGACTGAATGGGCAGGGTTTGCTGCGGATCGCCGCCGATGATGACGTTGTCCGAACCGGTCATCACCTTCGCGTCGCAGGTGGTTCGATCCCCGATACGGGCCGCAGGCAGACCGTTAATAGAGACCCGCGAGGAGCCTTCGGCCATCTGCTGCGAGCCGTCGTCAGAGCACTTCACCGCGCTGTCCGTGGCCATGGCGGCAGGTTTACCGTTGATAAACACATTGGGCGAGCCGGAGGTGATGACGCCTTTCTTCGTCATACTGGATGCCCCGGCGTCTGCGATGCTGTCCCGGGCGGCGGTCGCCAGCTCCCCGGTGTAATACCCCACGGCCAGGCTGGCACCGACGAGCAGGACGCCCACACCAAGACAGGATGCGCCAAGGCCGGCAATAAACATGGCCCCCGCCAGAATCCCCCCGGCGGCGGCAATCAGACCACCGACAATCGTTCCGGCAATCATCCCGGCCAGCGCACCAGAGTGGCCGATATCATCACCAACGCGTGCAGCTTCAAACATAACAACGGTCCCTGAAGTTACTGGTGGAAGCGGAAGCTCCTGAGAAGTTCGCCAAACAGCGCGTTGTCGGCATCGCCGAGCGCGCGCGTGCAGGTCATGGTGAACACCAGAATTTTATGGCTGTCGACAGTAAACACCGCCTGCTGCTGCCAGACGCGTTTCCCGTCGCGCAGGTAGCTGGCATGGACAATTTCACCCTGTAAAAGGCTGTCGCCAAGCGTCGCGTCGCTGCGCTCACCCTGCTTCCAGCCTTTGATGTGTTTTTCCATCAGGGAGAGCTGGCGATCGATATACGCGGCAAGCGTTTCGCCGGGGTTGAGGGCATCGCGGGAGATATTAAACGCTGGTGCATCCGCCGCGGGCGGCGCGAATACGTTTACGGTACGATCCTGATAGCCATCAGGAAAGTTGATCAGTCCTTCACTGAAAAGGCACTGCGAAGATGGTTCTGACATTGAGCGGGTCCCACCACATTTTTTCAGAAGCGGTAAGTTTCGCATATGTGTTTAAGGCTGACTATCCCCAGATTATTGCCCACCGACCATGCAGGAGTGCTCCAGTTCTCTGTACCGATATCGCAAGGTTTCTGGTGAGGCTGATATGAGGAATATGGACGATAATTTTGCGTTCTGCGATACTGATTTACTCACCCGCAAGCATAAAAAAACATCGCCATGACCACACCGACCGCCGATACACTCCAGCTCACACTGAAAAAAATACTGGCGCTCAAACCGCAGGAGAACATTCAACGCCTGCTGGATGCCCTGCTTCCGCAGGCTGAAAAGATGCTGGTCCGCCGTCCACGGAGTTTTTATAAAAATGGTCCGGAGATCTATCTGCTGACCGAAGGTCATTTCTGGCTTCACCGCAAGCAGGATGACCTGGAACTCAGTATGGCCACCGCACCACATATCTTCGGGCTTGCTGAGATACTGATGCCTCTGGGCGACACAACCTACGTTCGCTTTGCACCTGAGAGCGAGGTTTATGTGCTGTCTGGCCAAAAAGCGCAGCAGGTATTCAGTGAGCAACCCTTGCTATGGCAGGATGCCGCGACCGTACTGGCGTTTCATCTGCACTTCTCCACCTGGCGAGACCTGCATCTGCTTAACGACAATGCTTACGATACTGTCCGTGGAAAGCTGCTGGAACTGGAGTTAAAAGACGATGACTTTCGTCAGGCACGCTCCATCCTCAGTTATATTCAGTCCACCACTAAGCTGTCCCGCAGCACAGTCCTGCGGATCCTCAAAGACCTGACCGAAGGCGGCTACGTGGAAGCGCAGCGAGGGAAACTGATCCGTATTGTTCACCTTCCGCTGCGCTATTAAGTGCTATTTTTTACGGGCCACCAGCCTCATCACCACCACGTAAAACACCGGGACGAAGAAGATGGCGAGTAACGTGGCACTGATCATCCCGCCCATCACCCCAGTACCGACGGCATTCTGGGCACCGCTTCCTGCACCATCGCTGATCACCAGCGGCAGGACACCCAGAATGAAGGCCAGCGAGGTCATCAGGATCGGTCTCAGTCGCATGCGTACCGCCTGCAACGTGGCCTCCAGCAGAGGGCTCCCCTCTTTTAACATCAGATCCCGGGCAAACTCGACGATCAGGATAGCGTTCTTCGCTGACAAACCGATGGTGGTCAGCAGCCCGACCTGGAAGTAAACATCATTGTTCAGGCCACGCAGCATGGCCCCTGCCAGTGCGCCAATGATACCCAGCGGCACCACCAGCATCACGGCGAACGGAACGGACCAGCTCTCATACAGGGCAGCAAGGCAGAGGAACACAACCACCAGTGAGATGGCGTACAGCGCGGGAGCCTGATTGCCCGACTGCTGCTGTTGCCAGGACATGCCGGTCCACTGATAGCCAAACCCGGTTGGCAGTTTGGCGGCCAGTTTTTCCATCAGCATCATTGCCTGCCCTGAACTGCGCCCGGGTGCAGGCTCACCCAGGATCTCCATGGATGACTGGCCGTTGTAACGCTCCAGGCGTGGTGAACCATATTCCCAGCGGGCGCGGGCAAATGCCGAGAACGGTACCATCTGGTTGTGGTTCCCCTTGACGTACCAGCTGTTGATGTCATCCGGTAGCATGCGATACGCCTGATCGGACTGCACGTAGACTTTTTTCACTCTCCCCCTGTCGAGGAAATCGTTCACGTAGGTGCCACCCAGCGCAGTAGAGATGGTGTTATTGATTGCGTCATTGCTCACGCCCAGTGCTTCCGCTTTTTGCTGATCGATATCCAGTTTCAACTGCGGGGCATCTTCCAGCCCGTTTGGCCGGACTTTGGTCACCACATTGGGGAACTTACGCGTCATCATCAGCAGCTGATTTCGCGCCTGCGTCAGCGCGGCATGGCCACGGTTGGCTTTGTCGATCAGCTCAAAGTCGAAGCCAGTGGCGGTGCCCAAATCCGTAATGGCAGGCAGATTAAAGGCGAAAGCGACGCCGTCATGAATCGTGCGGGCAAACGTATGATTGGCACGTTGAATTATCGCCTCCACGCGGTTTGCGGCACCGTGACGCTGAGACCAGTCTTTGAGGCTGACAAAAGCAATACCGTTGTTCTGACCGTTGCCGTTAAAACCAAAGCCCGCCACGGTGAACACCGAATTCACATTCGCTGCTTCATTATGCAGATAGTAGCGCGTCACCTTATCCAGACTCGCCTGAGTCCGTGACTGCGTCGCCCCGGCAGGCAACTGCACCATGTTCATAAATACCCCCTGGTCCTCATCTGGCAGGAACGAGGTAGGCAGGAAAACAAACATCGCGGCCATGCCGGCGACAATCAGCAGGTAAATTGCCATCATGCGCCCGGTCTTGTTGACGATGCGCGCCACACCGTTCTGATAGCGATCGGCATTGGTGTCGAACATCCGGTTAAACCAGGCAAAAAAGCCCCGCTGCGGCGCATGGTTGCCCGGCTTCAGAAGAGTGGCACACAGCGCAGGCGTCAGGATCATGGCCACCGTCACGGACAGTACCATCGCCGACACGATGGTGACGGAGAACTGGCGATAAATCGCCCCTGTCGAGCCGCCAAAGAAGGCCATCGGTACAAATACCGCGGAGAGAACCATCGTAATACCGACCAGCGCCCCCTGGATCTGCCCCATTGATTTGCGGGTCGCTTCGACGGGGGAAAGCCCCTCCTCGGTCATCACGCGCTCGACGTTTTCGACCACTACAATGGCATCGTCGACCAGCAGGCCTATCGCCAGGACCATCCCGAACATGGTCAGTGTGTTGATGGAGAACCCACAAGCGGCCAGCACCCCGAACGTGCCCAGCAACACCACAGGTACAGCAATGGTCGGGATCAGGGTGGCACGGATGTTCTGCATAAACAGGTACATGACCAGGAACACCAGCACTATCGCTTCAAGCAGCGTTTTCACCACATCGTGGATAGATATTTTCACAAACGGTGTGGTGTCGTACGGATATACCACCTTCATTCCCGCCGGGAAAAACGGTTTCAGCGTGTTAATTTCGGCTTTTATGGCTTTCGCTGTGTCGAGCGCGTTCGCGCCAGTGGCCAGTTTGATCCCCAGCCCAGCCGCTGCCTCGCCGTTGTATTCTGCGCTGGAGCTGTAGTTTTCACTGCCCAGCTCAACGCGCGCCACATCACGCAGGCGAACCTCTGAGCCATCTTCATTGACGCGCAGAATAATGTTACCGAACTGCTCCGGCGTGCTTAAGCGGGTCTGAGCGATGATAGAAGCATTCAGACGCTGGGATGCCGGAGCCGGTAACGCCCCAAGCTGTCCACCCGCAATCTGGTTATTCTGCGATTTGATCGCTTTTACAACCTCTTCCGTGGTGAGCTGGTAGTTGTTCAGCTTGTTCGGATCAAGCCACACGCGCATGGCATACTGCGCACCAAACAGCTGCACCTGCCCAACGCCCTGCGTCCGGCTGATCGGATCCTGCACGGTCGATGCCACATAATCGGCCAGATCGGCCTGTGTTAAGGCACTGCCCTTCTCACCGGTGAACCCGACAACCATCAAAAAGCTGCTGCTGGCTTTCTGAACATTAATGCCCATACTCTGCACCGTGGCAGGCAGAAGCGGCATCGCCAGCTGCAGCTTATTTTGCACCTGAACCTGGGCGATATCAGGATCGGTTCCGTTTTTGAATGTCAGCGTCACAGTGGCATTGCCCATCGCGTCGCTGTTGGAAGACATATACATCAGGCCGTCGAGGCCGTTCATCTTCTGTTCGATAACCTGCGTCACCGTGTCTTCCACGGTTTTGGCATCAGCTCCCGGATAGCTGGCGGTGATCTGCACAGCGGGTGGTGCGATGGTCGGATACTGCGACACGGGCAACTTCAGAATCGACAGGCCACCGGCAAGCATCAGCACAATGGCGATCACCCAGGCAAAAATCGGACGGCTAATAAAGAAGTTCGACATTATTTGCCCCCCGCACGATTGCCAGGCGCCCATGCTGCCATGCTGTCATCTTCGGTTGGCAAAACGGTCATCCCCGGTCGCAGCATCAGCTGACCTGTAACGATCACCCGGTCACCTGCCGATAACCCCGCCGTGACACGCCATTGATTACCCGTGGCCTGCGCAGCCTGAACGCGACGCATCTGCGCCCGGTTGTGGCTGTCCACCACCATCGCCGTTGCATCACCGCGCGGTGTACGGGTAATGGCCTGCTGCGGCACCAGCAAGGCATCGGTACGCATCCCTTCAGTGAGATGCGCACGGACAAACATTCCCGGCAGCAACGTGCTGTCAGGGTTTGGACACACCGCGCGCACCGTAATCGACCCTGTTGTTTGGTCAACAGTGACATCAGAAAACTCAAGCTGGCACTTACTGGGATACAGACGACCATTATCCAGCTGCAGCATGACGTCTGCCTGCCCGTTCTGCTGTGTGATCTGGCCTTTTGCCATCTCGCTTTTCAGCGCCAGAAAATCATCGCTGGACTGCGTCACATCGATATAAACCGGATCCAGCTGTTGCACCGTCGCAAGCGCTGAAGACTGACTGTCGGTGACCAGCGCCCCTTCGGTCACGGAAGATTTACCAATCACGCCTGAAATTGGTGAGGTCACTTTGGTGTAGTTGAGGTTGATTTGCGCCTGTTCGACCACCGCTTTCTGGGCTACAACCTGGGCATCAGCCTGCTGGGCGTTAGCCATCGCCGTGTCATAGTCCTGCTGGCTGACATAATGGGTTTTTATCAGCGCGCGGTAGCGGTTCGCCGTGAGATGCGCCTGAGTGGCCGCGGCGGTGGCTTTTGCGAGGTCGCCTTTGGCACTGTTCAGCGCGGCCTGATAGGACGCAGGATCTATCTGATACAGGGACTCGCCCTCATGCACATGGCTTCCCTCCACGAAATTTCGTTTCAGGATGATGCCGCTGACCTGCGGACGCACATCAGCCACCCGAAATGCCGATACCCTGCCTGGAAGTTCGGTTTGTACAGGCAGTGACTGGCTGCGCAGTGTAACCACGCCCACCGGATGGGGAGCCTGTGCGCCGGGCACCGGGGCGTTGCGGTCGCACGCGGTGAGTAGCAGAGAGCAGGATATGACCAGCCCTCCGAGTAAACGGGAATAATTGTTTTTCATCTCTTTAGCCTTTCAGTCCGAAGTTTGTTTTTTTAATATCGCCACGAACTATATCGGCCCGAATAAATAACGGGAGTGTCATTTGGTACTTTGTAAAAATTGACCTGAATAATCATTTCACCTTACTGTTTATTGCGTATCGTCAGATACGTTCCATCCTTGAAAGTCCGGTTTCTCTGCCACGGCATATTGGTGGCAGAGTTTTTTCGCCCCATAATTTCGGTGAAAGTTCCAAATGAGACTTTTTAAGGAAGCTATATCAGCTACAGTGAATACCACTTATTAAAATGGAGAAATATCCCATGAAATTTCCTACTATCATATTAGGCTTATCGACTTTCATCTTCTCAGGCATGACGCTGGCTGCGGAGCCACTGGCACCTCAACCAGAAACGTTTGGCAGCGTGTTACAGCTAGATAAATCGCAAAAAACGCAGCTCATTAACCTGCATGCTGATGCACAGGAGTGCATGAACAATATCGATGCAAGCCAATTTAATCCGCAGGCGTTTTTAAAAATGGTTAAAACGGGTAACGTGGATGAGAAAGTATTTAAGCAACAAATAGCGATCCAGAATGGACTGCATGAACAGGCGGCACATTGTCGAATTACGTACTACACCAACGTCAGTAAAATGCTCACACAGGAGCAAAAAAAGAAACTCGTGGAGATGTATAAGCAGCAGGCCGCAGGGTAATTTCGCAAACCTGTTATTCATCGTGTTGCAGGCCGGGAAAACACCCCGGCATGCTCTTTCCGGAAGCCGCCTCGCAATACTGCATCACATGGCCTGGCGGCGGGCGGAGTTGTGAAAGAGCAGAATTTCGGCCAAATACAACTCTATTTTCCTGGTAATTGCCTGTGGTAAGCCATCTGTTACTCTGGCTGTGCTCACGGGATGACAAGGAAAAGAGATGCTGAATCCAGGATTCGTTACCCGCCCTGACGCTATTCTGCCGTTAATTGCCAGTTTTGATATCCAGCAAGATGCCGTTATTCGGCGCTTAATGGCATTAAGGAAAATTCCACT
The DNA here is from genome assembly GCF_016809815.1 of Enterobacter sp. E1. Lineage (NCBI taxonomy): Bacteria > Pseudomonadati > Pseudomonadota > Gammaproteobacteria > Enterobacterales > Enterobacteriaceae > Enterobacter > Enterobacter sp. E1. Next base: position 998,319 of record NZ_JAFBJM010000001.1, read on the forward strand.
AAAAATCCTGCGCAATCAGCAGGCTCAGGCAGCCGGTGATTTTGGCTTGCACAGTTTTATCCTGTTGAAAAGCTCGGCATCAGAGCTCTGCTATGGCTTAAGAGGACAATTCTGGCGGGCAGATTTCGGTTTGGAAAACGTGCCGGATGCCAGTGCATATCAGGCGCCAGTTTCGCCGGGCAGCAGAGCGGATATGCTCTGACATCTCCTTTCTTCCCGTATAAGGATGCGCTACTCTCACCAGTGCGTTCTCGACCAGCACGGTTCGGAACCTGTCGGCTTGCCAGCAAAAGGATAAAAAATGAAAAAAATAATTCCAGAATATACACCCGTTGATTTATCGCGTTGGGCAAGAAAAGAGCATTTTGAGGTATTTCAGGGGTTTGCTCAAAGTACATTTAACCAAACGGTTCTGATAGACATTACCGCGCTGCTGAAACATATAAAAGAGGTTGGCTGGAAATTCTACCCTACGATGATTTTCCTCCTTGCTAAAATTGTCAACAGGCATACGGAGTTTCGTATGGCCATAAAGCACAATGAGCTTGTCATTTGGAATGAAATTCATCCCAACTATACTATTTTCCATAATGAAACAGAGACCTTTTCATCAATGTGGAGCCATTACGATGGCAATATTCAACACTTCCAGAATACTTATTCAGAAGACGTTGCACGCTATGGTAATAACCTTGCATATTGGCCTAAGGAAGAGTCTCGGGAAAATATATTTTTCGTATCGGCTATTCCCTGGGTGAGTTTTACCAGTTTTAATGTCAACGTTGCTAATATGCAGAACTTTTTTGCTCCGATGTTCACTCTCGCAAAATATTACGAACAAGATGGGAAAGTACTGTTACCTCTCGCCGTTCAGGTACACCATTCCGTGTGCGACGGTTTCCATGTGGCAAGACTGTTCAATGAATTACAAGAACTCTGTAATGACTTGCCACATCAATAGAAGGAAATAGGGGGTATATTAATCAGACATCAACGATCGATTCTGAATGTCCCGCAATGGATGCCAGCGCTCCCCTCTCTCTAAGACCGCTTTCTCCTTTATCCCGGACCTTCACTCCCTGCCGCCAGCAGTGGCACTACCACGTCGCTAATGGGAACCGGGATACCGTGCGCGCGACCATAACGTTGAATAACACCGTTACGAATATCCCACTCCAGCGGCCGGTTGGCCTGACGATCTGCGAGGATCGATGTGCCTAAATCGGCAGGTGCATGCTGGAAGTTTGTCAGGATCTCTTGTGCCACCTCATCGTCCAGGTTTGCCCCCTCGGCACGAGCGACGGCCAGCCCTTCACGCAAATACGCAAGCGCCAGCTCGCTAATATCCTCGCGAGAGAACATCCCGGCGCGACGATTGGCCAGCACCATCAGGCCAGCCACCGCATTTTGCAGCAGTTTGCGCCATGCCACACTGGAGAAATCTGCCGACAGTTCAACCGCACAGCGTGTGCCACGCAGGGCATCGACCACTCGTTGTGCCTGCGGGACATCCCGCAATGTCAGACGCGGTTTGGCGCGCAGCCATACTGAGGCATCCGGCTCACGCTGCGCCGGGAACCAGACCACCGACGGCAGTACCGTTGCGCCGTTGACCCACGGCTCAAGCTGAGCTTTTTGCTCAACGCCATTTTGCAGGGCGCAGACCACGGTGTTTTCGTCACACAGCACGCGCAGCCATCCGGCGCTGTCGGCATTTTGCGTCGTTTTTACCGCCACAAAAACGAGATCAACGGGGAGTGTAATGATACTCGGATCCGTTAATACCGGACCGGGCACCACCGTTTCCCCCTCATCGTGACGCAAACGTAATTCCGGGTGCGCGGTGCGTCCGCACAACAGCGGCGTGCGGCCAGCGTCATGCAGCACTGCGGCAATGGTGGTCCCAATAGCACCGGGTCCAATCAGCGCAATGGTTGGATAGTCAGACATGAGTCACTCCCCTTTTGCTAAGCCTGCTAACAGTTATACCACCCTGAGACGAGCGCGCCACCCTCGTTGTCTATACTCAACACATAACAGACAACGGAGTGCGCCATGCCTTTACCCGATTTCCATTCCTCCGAACCTTTCACTCTTGGCATCGAACTCGAACTGCAGGTGGTGAACCCGCCAGGATACGATCTCAGCCAGGACTCCTCAGCCCTTATCGCCGCCGTTAAAAACGACATCAAAGGCGGTGAAGTCAAACACGACATCACCGAAAGCATGCTCGAAATCGCTACTGGGGTGTGTCAGAACATCGACCAGGCGGCAGCACAGCTCTCTGTGATTCAGCAAAGCATCCTGCGAGCGGCAGCGGATCAGCATATTCAGATTTGCGGCGGCGGAACGCATCCGTTCCAGAAATGGCAGCGTCAGGAAGTGTGCGACGACGAGCGCTATAACATCACGCTGGAGCGCTTTGGCTACCTGATTTTGCAGGCGACGGTGTTCGGCCAGCATGTGCATATCGGTTGCCGGACCGGGGATGACGCCATTTATCTGCTGCACGGCCTGTCACGTTTTGTGCCGCACTTCATTGCCCTGGCGGCGGCATCGCCGTACATGCAGGGCACAGACACGAAGTTTGCCTCGTCGCGGCTTAATATCTTTTCCGGATTCCCGGATAACGGCCAAATGCCGTGGGTTAACAACTGGCAGGAGTTTGAAGGGCTGTTCCGCCGTTTGAGTGCCACCAGCATGGTCGACAGCATTAAAGATCTGCACTGGGATATTCGTCCCAGCCCACATTTTGGCACCGTGGAGGTGCGGGTGATGGATACCCCGCTGACGCTCGGCCACGCGATCAATATTGCCGGGTTAATTCAGGCTACGTCACACTGGCTATTGACCGCGCGGCCCTATAAGCATCAGGAGCGGGATTTTCTGCTGTATCGTTTTAACCGTTTTCAGGCATGCCGTTACGGATTAGAGGGCATTCTGACGGACGTTTACACCGGCGAGCAGAAGACTGTTGCAGAAGAGATCGACTGGCTGCTGGAGCAGGTTGCACCGTCGGCCGAGAAACTCGGCGCGACAAGTGCGATAACGGAAATTGCCCTGCTGTTAAAGCAGGGCAAAAGCGAAGCGCAACGCATGCGGGACTTTATTGCAGACGGTGGCTCACTTATCTCCCTGGTGCAAAAACATTGCGAACTATGGGCAACCGCTCCGTAACCCTCTCCCCACCTGGGGAGAGGTGTTTACGTTATACAGCCTTACGGAACCTGCGGGTCAGTCGCTTCTCGATTTCGACGACAAAGAACATCACACCAGCGACCGCCAGGGTCACGAACCAGTAACGCAGCGGTAAGGCTTCCGTACCAAACAGCATCTGCATAAATGGCAGGTAGATAATCGCCGCCTGAAGCAGGAACAGCACACCCGTCACCAGCCAGATCCCTTTGTTCGCCAGCAGGCCGCGGTTCAGGGAGAATGATTCCGTGTTGCGGCAGTTAATCATGTAAACCCACTGGGCACAGACCAGCATCTGTAGCAGCACGGTGCGGATGAACTCCGCGCTGTGGCCGCGCGGGGCCAGCCAGGCTTCAAGTGCAAAGGCCGCAATGGCAATCATGGTGCCGACGAAGGCCACGCGCCACACGGCGTAGGCATCCATCACGTGCTGTCCGGTCTTACGTGGTGGACGACGCATGATGTTGCGTTCGGCGGCCTCAAAGGCCAGCCCGAAGGAGAGCGTGGCGGAAGTGGCCATGTTCATCCACAAAATCAGCACCGGGGTCAGCGGAATGATATTTCCTGCCAGCAGCGCAATGACAATCAGCAGCCCCTGCGCGAGGTTGGTCGGCATAATGAAGAGGATGGTCTTCTTCAGGTTGTCGTAAACGCGACGCCCCTCTTTCACCGCGCTGGCGATGGTGGCGAAGTTATCGTCCGTCAGGACCATGTCCGCAGCCTCTTTGGTCACTTCCGTGCCTTTGATGCCCATCGCGATGCCCACATCCGCCTGACGCAGCGCCGGGGCATCATTAACACCGTCACCGGTCATGCCGACGATTTCACCTTTATCCTGCAACGCTTTCACCAGGCGCAGCTTATGCTCCGGGCTGGTACGGGCGAAGATGTCATACTTCACCGCGGCTTCAGCCAGCCCGGCGTCGTCCATTTTCTCCAGCTGATAACCCGTTACGGCCTGCTCGCTGTTACTGATCCCCAACATCTGGCCGATGCTCATTGCCGTCTGCGGGTGATCGCCGGTGATCATCTTCACGCGGATCCCCGCCTGCTGACAGGCGTTTATCGCCGCAATGGCTTCCGGACGCGGTGGGTCCATCATCCCGGCAATACCGAGGAAGATTAGACCGTGCTTCAGCGCATCGTGGGTTAACGCCTGCTCGCCGCTCGTCGGTTTGAACGCTGCTGCCACCATACGCAGCCCCTGGCGCGCATAGCGCTCCATCTCGGTTTCCCAGTACGCGCGGTCGAAATCTTGTGTACCGTTACGGCTCTGCTGCTGCGCGCACAGGGCGAAAATCACATCTGGCGCGCCGGTAATTAAAATCTGCTCCTCACTGCCGACCTGGTAGTGAGTACTCATGTACTTATACTGCGAGTCAAACGGGATCTTGTTAACCAGCGTGGTCATGACCGGCTCAAGATGAGCTTTCGCTGCCAGTACCTTTAGCGCGCCTTCGGTCGGCCCGCCGGTAATCCCCCACAGACCGCGCTCGTCCTGAATCAGCTGGCTGTCATTACACAGGTCAATGGTACGCAGGTACTGCTCCAGCACGGTGCCAGGCTGGATTTGTATGGGCTCGTCGCTCCCCTCCAGGTAAATATTGCCCACCGGCTCGTAGCTGTTACCATCTACACGATAGCAGCTGTCAGCGGTGATGATGGCTTTTACCGTCATCTCGTTCATGGTCAGGGTGCCGGTTTTGTCCGAGCAGACCACGGTCATTGCTCCCAGAGTTTCCACCGTCGGCAGTTTGCGGATAATGGCCCGCTTACGCGCCATCGCCTGCACGCCCAGAGAAAGGATGATGGAGATAATCGCCGGCAGGCCTTCCGGTACGGATGCTACCGCCAGGCTAATCAGGGAGAGCAGTAACTCGCCCATCGGGATCTCACGAAATACCAGGCTGAAAACAAACAGCGCAGCCATCATTGCCAGAATAATGACGAAGATCGCTTTACCCAGCTTGTCCATTTGTACCAGCAGCGGCGTGCGGTGCTTTTCGATGCCCGCCATCATCTGGTTGATGTGGCCGAGTTCCGTATCCTTACCGGTCGCGGTGACCACGCCAACGCCGCCGCCCGCACTTACGGTCGTTCCGGAGAAGACCATGTTGGTACGATCGCCCAACGGTAATTCACCGTTCAGCGGATAAATGTGTTTATCCACAACCGTGGATTCACCGGTCAAAATCGCTTCTTCTACCCGTAAATTATGCGCTTCGATGAGACGCATATCCGCCGGAATACGATCTCCCGCACGTAATACGATAATATCGCCCGGGACTATTTCAGTTGTCGGTATAGTTTCATGATTGCCGTTGCGAATAACGCGCGCCTCACTGGAGAGCATATTGCGAATACTCTTCAGGGATTTTTCCGCATTACTTTCCTGAACATGGCCAATTAACGCATTAATGACTGCGACACCCAAAATAACCAGCGTATCAACCCAGTGGCCCATTACTGCCGTTAATACGGCGGCGGCCAGCAGAACGTATATCAAAACATCATTAAAATGGGCCAAAAAACGCAGCCAGGCGGGTTTACCTTTTTTCTCCGGCAGCGCGTTCGGACCAGATTTTTGCAGACGCGCCTGCGCCTCTGCACGGTTCAGACCGCTGGCCTGGCTCTGCGTGTGGGTAAGCACCTGCTCGACGCTCTGCTGATATGCCAGCCCGCCGGAAGGCGGCACGTTTGGGGACAATTTTTTTTCAGTCATCGTATTTTTCCTTCAATATCCGGTGAAGAGAAGCCTGAATTCCTTTCTGGCTTAAATAAATTCATTTTAAAGTCTTGCGGGTAAAATTGATCTACCGCAATATAATTGCGTCTCGGTTATTCAAAACTGCTTAAAACTATTTCGATGAGCTAATTTTTACAAAATGTTTCTAAACCAAATCTAAACGAGGAGGAACCATGTTTGGTATTTATCGCGGGCGCCGCCTGGCGTTATACATTATCGCAGCCATTGTTATTGCCACGTTAATTGGTTATAGCACCTATACATTTGTAAAATTATTTTCGTAACGCAGACATTTATTGACATAACGCGATATTAATTTAATTGTCTGCCGGATAATATTTTATTCCTGTGATTGACACACAGATTACGGCGATTATTTTCTTGAAATCGAGTAGGCGGGTTTATATTGCTTTACGTTCCGGGATGCCGGACAATGACATTTTTAACTGACGATTAACATTAAGATGAAACACCCGTTAGAATCACTGCTCACCGCGGGAGGCATTTTATTGCTGGCCCTGCTTTCGTGCCTGCTGCTTCCTGCGCCCTCGCCTGGGCTGGTGCTGGCGGAGAAACTGGTTACCACCTTCCATATGGTCGATCTTAACCAGCTTTACACCATTTTGTTCTGCCTGTGGTTTTTACTGCTTGGGGTTATCGAATTCTTCGTGTTGCGTTTCGTCTGGCGTCGCTGGTTTTCACTGGCGTCGTAAGCCATAAAAAAGCCGGGTAATGGCTACGCCTTACCCGGCCTGAATTTCGATATGTTCAATGCGCCCGGCTATGATTCTCTTTGCGGTATGCTCCGGGCGGCTGGTTGAACGTGCGGGTAAAGATGCGCGTAAACGTCTGCTGCGAGTCATACCCGTAGCGCAGGCAGATTTCATAGACGCGCTCGTCTGATTCGCGCAAATCGCGCGCCGCCAGCAACAGCTTGCGTTCACGGATATAACGTCCCAGACTCTCCCCTTTGTACTGCATAAAGAGTCTCTGCAGGTGCCATTTCGAGTAACCCGCGTGGCGAGCAATCTCGTCAATACGTAATGGCTGATGCAGGTTGTCGTCGATCCACTCGACGATGGTATCAATGACTTGAGCGGAAATGGTCATACAGCTCTCCCCTTCTGCTTCTCGTTTAAACATTATTCCCACCATTCACGAAATGTTTGCGTGGTATCGCTCACCCGAACAGGCTCACCCAGCTCCGGTGTCAGCAGCCGATAGTTTTTGTCCTTGCTGGCTTTTGCCAGCTGGATCAGCGGGTCGTTCCATGTGTGTTTCGCCAGTACGAAGCGCCCGTTATGCCCGGGCACGACGGCTTTTGCATTAAGATCGGCTGAAGCCTGCGCCGTTTCATCCGGCAGCATGTGGATGTACTTCCAGTCCTGGTCGTACTGGCCGTTTTCCATAATGGCTAAATCCACCTCGCCAAACTGTTCGCCGATAGCCCTGAAGTGTGGGCCGTACCCGGAGTCACCGCTGTAGTAAACCTTCTGCTCTGGCGTAACGAACATAAAACTGCCCCACAAGGTTTGATCGCGTTTGATACCGCGTCCGGAGAAGTGACGCGCCGGCAGTACATGCACCGTCAATTCATCACTGATGTGCACCGACTGGTTCCAGTCTCGCTCGTCGATAATCTCTGGTTTCATCCCCCAGTAACGCAGGTGAGATCCGACACCCAGCGGTGTCACCACACGCTTCACTTTCGGCAGTAATGCCCTGATGGTGGCGTAATCCAGATGATCGTAGTGATCGTGCGAGATAATCAGCAGGTCGATTTCCGGCATGCTCTCAGCGCGCCACGGGTACTCGCCGGCAAATGCTTTATTCAGGAACGAGAACGGCGCGGCGTAGTTACCCAGCACCGGATCGATCAGAATGCGTTTGCCCGCCAGCTGGAGATACCAGGAAGAGTGACCAAGCCACACCAGGGTGTCCTGCTCCAGCGGCAGGCTCGCAAGATCGGTTTTCACCATCGGCAGCGGCTGAGCCGGGCGTGCGTTTTCCGTTTTTTGGGTCAGAAACTCCCACATCGCCACCAGCATATTTTTGTCACCGTTATAACCCGGTGTCGGCAACGTATTATGGAATTTCCCGTCACGATGCTGTGGGGAAGCCTCGACTTCCGTGAGCTGAGCCCCCTGCGGGGACTGGCCAAATCCGGCATTCAGGACAAATGGTAAACTTGCAGCTGAAGCAATAATCATGACAAACACCACGCAGATGAATTGAGGCTTTTTCATATCCTGACCCGAAAACGCGCCCCATCCGATGGTTTGCGCGGGGTAAACTTGATTATGAGTGAGTAAGCACTCATTATAGATGTGATGATAAAGTCGTCAAGACGTTTTCGATCTTTGACATTCCGCGTTGCAGCGTGTCAAAGCACGTGTTTCAATCAGGGTTTTTATAATTGACAGGGGGAAAAATTTAGTGGCACGTCCGAAGAGTGAAGATAAAAAACAGGCCTTGCTGGAAGCCGCAACGGTGGCGTTTGCACAGTCAGGTATTGCCGCCTCAACGGCACTCATCGCCCGAAACGCGGGCGTCGCCGAAGGGACTCTGTTTCGCTACTTTGCTACCAAAGACGATCTGCTGAATGCCCTCTATCTGCACCTGAAGCAGGATCTCTGTCAGGCTATGCTGTCCAACCTGGATCGCAGCCTTACCACGCCAAAAGAGCACACGCGAAACATCTGGAATAGCTACGTTGACTGGGGGATCAAAAACCCTCTCGCTCACGCCGCGATTCGCCAGCTTGGCGTGAGTGAAAAGATCAACGCTGAAACTGAGCAGGCTGTGAAAGAGATGTTCCCCGAGCTGCATGAACTCTGCCGCCGCTCGGTGCGTCATGTATTTATGTCTGATGAATTTAAAACGTTCGGCGATGCGCTGTTTTTATCGCTGGCCGAAGCGACGATGGAATTTGCCACCCGCGATCCTTCCCGCGCCGTTGATTTTAAAGCGCTCGGCTTTGAGGTGATGTGGCGCGGGCTTGCCCAGGAGGAGAGCGATGGAGAGTAAGGCCTTGCAGGAGCACGCAAAACGCGTGGCGCTGGAGCTGCCGTTCACCGAACACTGCTGGCCGTTTGGGCCGGAGTTTGACGTGTTTAAAGTAGGCGGAAAAATTTTCATGATTGTGGCGGTTGCCCACAGGCGCCCGCACGTTAGCCTGAAATCAGACCCGGAGAAATCCCTGCTTAATCAGCAGATCTATCGCGGGATAGAGCCGGGCTACCATCTGAGTAAAAAGCACTGGATTTCCCTTTACGGCACTGACGATGTGACACCGGAACTGGTTACCGACCTCATCAATGATTCCTGGCATCTGGTGGTGGATAAGCTACCGAAAAAAGACCAGAAGTGGATCCGTCCAGCTTGATTGTTCGTCTGAGACGAACAGAATAAGCGCTCGAATTGCACTTATCTTTTTCCGCGTCGCGCTGTAATCTGCTCACCTTTCGCGCCCGCGCTCGGGCGAATTTCATCACCAGGAGTTGTTATGGATATCATTTCTGTCGCCCTGAAACGCCACTCCACCAAGGCGTTCGACGCAAGCAAAAAACTGACCGCTGAAGAAGCGGAAAAAATCAAAACCCTGCTGCAGTACAGCCCGTCCAGCACCAACTCCCAGCCGTGGCACTTTATTGTTGCCAGCACCGAGGAAGGTAAAGCACGCGTGGCGAAGTCTGCTGCGGGCACCTATGTCTTCAACGAACGCAAAATGCTGGATGCTTCTCACGTGGTAGTGTTCTGCGCGAAAACGGCGATGGATGATGCCTGGCTGGAACGCGTTGTGGATCAGGAAGAAGCTGATGGCCGCTTTGCGACATCTGAAGCGAAAGCCGCGAACCACAAAGGCCGCACCTATTTTGCTGACATGCACCGCGTGGATCTGAAAGATGACGACCAGTGGATGGCGAAACAGGTTTATCTGAACGTCGGTAACTTCCTGCTGGGTGTGGGGGCGATGGGTCTGGATGCGGTACCGATTGAAGGTTTCGACGCCGCGATCCTCGACGAAGAATTTGGTCTGAAAGAGAAAGGCTTTACCAGCCTGGTGGTGGTGCCAGTTGGCCACCACAGCGTGGAAGATTTCAATGCCACGCTGCCGAAATCTCGCCTGCCGCTGAGCACGGTTGTGACCGAGTGCTAAACAAAACGGGCCGCTCAGTGCGGCCCGTTACGTTTTACCGGCCGCCAGCATGCCAAATCCGCTCCGCATACCGCCCTATCACCGCCAGCGACGCCGCCAGAATCAGGAAGAACACCACCTTATTCATGCCGTCCCAGAAGTACTCGAAATAGCGGGTATAAAGGTTGATGGCAAGAAACGTCAGACCAAAGCCGCGCAGCATACCGTCGTCGGTTTTCAGGCTGATATAAATACAGATTACCGCAGCCACCGCAAACAGCAGCGCCCACGGCAGAAGCGATGCCTGCGTCACGCTGTACCAGTTATCAATATCGTAATTGCCAAATATCGACATGATCCACAGGGCGACAAACAGGTACGTTAACCCCATTGCTTTGCTGGTCGTGTAGAGCTGTCGCGCCTGCAATAACGCCCGCAGAACCCAGCACAACGCCAGCAGTCCGCCACCGAAGAAGATAAACCGTACCGGGTAGTTCATCCCCAGCCAGTACGCGCCCCAGCCAGATACATAGCCCGTCTCAGCACCAAACCAGTTGCCAAGTGAGAGCAGGAAAAACAGCCACACCAGCCCCGAGCGACCAAAAAAGCCCACCAGCCCGTAAATCACGCAACCTGCCAGGAACAACGGTGCCACGTGGCCGCTGCCGTTATCGAGCCGTTCGCCAAGCTGCCAGAGCGCGATGGCGGTAAAGAAGACCCCAAGGAACAGGATCGCCTCAGTACTGTAGTGCCACTGGGTTTCCCGCCGCTGTCGGCTGAATCCCCACAGGTAAAACAGCACCGCAATCACCGCCGGTAACCCGATGCGGGCGAAAGAAGAGAAAGCGAAGAATTCGATAATACGCGCCATCAACTCACTGTCGGAGAACAGGCTGCCAATGGCGATGATCACACAGGCGAGCGCCGTCCAGAAGGCGTAGCGGCTAAGGCGCTGCCAGTCCATGGAGACGCGTTTCAGGGTCCCGGTCAGCCGTTGGTGTTCGTCGTGGGTTAACACACCGTCCTGTTGCCACTCATCGAGTGCGCGACGTAAAAGCCGCTCCTGTTTTCGGGTCACCTTCATTTAGCCTGCTCCGCCAGCCATTCCATTGCTTTCTCCCCCGCGTCATCCACTGGCAGATAAACCAGCAGTCGCGAACCGTTGCGAGGAGCAGAGTACCAGTACATTTGTTGCAGGGTAAACTCCCCAAGTTCAGGATGGGTGAATAGCTTGAGCTGGTTTTCCACGCCGCGCACCTCGTTGCGCTGGTGCCACAGGGTTTTAAACTCGTCAGATACCGCGAAGAAGCGTGCCAGTTTAGCTTCCCAGAGCGGGTCACCCCGGTGCTCGGCCATCGCCGCCCGGAAATAGGAGACAAATATCGGCAGTACATCGTCGCGCCGGCCAAGACGAGCACGCCACGCAGGATGCGTGAGGAACAGATAAATACAGTTGCGATCTTCCGGTGGGATAGCATTGAAATCGACCCCCATCAGATGACCAAAGCTGTCGTTCCACGCCACGATGTCGAAATTCGGTTTCTGAATACTGGCCGGTTTTGGCATCAGCGTATCCAGCAGACGGCGCGTACCTTCGCTGATCCCCTCGCAGCAGGTCGCCTGCGGTGCTTCACCCGGCGGTAATCCTGCCAACACAAACAGGTGCCGTGCTTCAGTCGGGGTACATTGCAGTGCTTTTGCGACGGCGGCCATGACCGCGCTGGAGGGATTAACATCCCGGCCCTGCTCAAGCCAGGTGTACCAGGTCACACCCACGTCAGCCAACAGAGCGACCTCTTCCCGGCGCAACCCTGGCGTGCGTCGACGACCACTACGCGGAAGGCCGAGACGCTGTGGATCAAGGCTTTCGCGACGGGCACGCAGAAACGCGCCCAGCTGTTTTCGGGTGTCATCCTGAAGTGAGACGACAGGTTCAGACATCAGCGCCATAAATCCCCCTGCATGGTAGTGCCAGTACCAGTATAAGTAAGAACTGGTACCCGTTTATCAGATAGTTGATGCTACGACCATCTGATGAATGACGCAATGGAGTTACCATGAATACGTCAGTTGTTTCACCGGGTCGCGCAGGCCTGATATTGCTGTTAACCGGCCAGATGCTGCCCATGATTGATACCTCAATCACCAACGTGGCGCTGGACGCCATCACCCATTCTCTGCATGCCACCGCCACCGAGCTGGAGCTGATTGTCGCCCTATACGGCGTGGCCTTCGCCGTCTGTCTCGCGCTCGGCAGCAAGCTGGGGGATAACCTTGGCCGTCGTCGTCTGTTTATGTGGGGAGTGGCAATCTTTGGCCTGGCCTCGCTGCTGTGCGGGATTTCGGGGAATATTGAACAACTGCTTGCTGCGCGCATTGTGCAGGGTGCTGGCGCGGCGTTGATCATGCCGCAAATTCTCGCCACGCTGCATGTCACATTGAAAGGTACGGCCCACGCCAAAGCGATAAGCCTGTTTGGCGGGATCGGCGGGATCGCGTTTATCGTCGGGCAGATGGGTGGCGGCTGGCTGGTATCGGCGGATATCGCCGGGCTGGGCTGGCGTAACGCGTTCTTTATCAACGTGCCAATCTGTCTGGTGGTTCTGGCGTTGAGCTGTCGCTATGTGCCGGAAACCCGTCGCGAAACGCCGTCGCGCATTGACTGGGCGGGAACCGTGTTGCTGGCAGTGATCCTCTGCTGTCTGCTGTTCCCGATGGCCCTCGGCCCGCAGTGGCACTGGTCATGGCCGCTGAAGGCCGCGCTGATTGCGATTATCCCGCTGGGATATCTGATGGTATTGAATGCCCGTAAAAAAGAGCGTGAGGATGCCCATCCGCTGATCCCAACGCGTCTGATACAGCTTCGCAGCATTCGCTTTGGCGTGCTGATTGCGATGCTCTTTTTCAGCGTCTGGTCCGGGTTTATGTTCTGTATGGCGCTGACCATGCAAACCGGTCTCGGGATGGCGCCGTGGCAGTCGGGGAACAGTTTTATCGCCCTGGGTGTGACCTACTTTATTTCAGCATGGTTTGCCCCGCGTATGATCGCCCGCTACAGCACCAGCACGATCCTGCTGACCGGGCTGGCGATCCAGATTATCGGCCTGCTGGCGTTGATCGCCACATTCCGCCTCTGGGGCATGAACAACACAACGCTGACCCTGGTTCCGGCGACCGGCCTGGTTGGATATGGACAGGCGCTGATCGTCAACAGCTTCTACCGCATCGGGATGCGCGACATCCAGCCTGATGATGCCGGTGCCGCGAGTGCGATCCTGAGTACGCTTCAGCAGGCGGCACTCGGTCTTGGTCCGGCCATTTTCGGCGCAATTTTGCTGCACGGGCTGAGGAATCATCACGGGGATTATACTCAGGCGATAAACCTCTTCCTGGCCGTCGAAACAGGTTTGATGCTTATCCTTGCGCTGGCGACGTTACGTATGCGTCATCGTCTGTGTCTGCCCGTGGTGAAGACCTGCCACGTCACTAAATAAGCCAGGCAGATTTGCATAACAGGTTTGCAGCCGCCATTATGGGGCTGCATCAATACAGGAGACGTTATGCAGGAATTAATTGCTCAGGTTGAAGAGTTAGGCATTGAAATTAATCACACCACTTCTTTAGTGATTATCTTTGGTATTATTTTTCTTACTGCCCTTATCGTTCATTTTATTCTGCACAAAGGGGTACTGCGCGTTTTTGAGAAACGCGCGCAGGCCAGTAGCCATTTGTGGTTACAGATCATTACCCAGAATAAGTTATTTCACCGTCTGGCCTTTACCCTTCAGGGGATAATCGTTAACGTTCAGGCGGTTTTGTGGCTGCAAAAAGGCAGCGAAGCGGCTGAAATACTCACCACCTGCGCGAAGCTGTGGGTAATGGTCTATGCGCTTCTCTCCTTCTTCTCCCTGCTGGATGTGATATTCAATCTGTCGCAGAAAATGGCCACCGCGTCACAGCTGCCGCTGAAGGGGATATTCCAGGGAATCAAGCTGGTGAGTGCGATTCTGGTTGGGATCTTAATTATCTCCCTGCTGATTGGACAATCCCCCGCCATTCTGATTAGCGGGCTGGGTGCGATGGCCGCAGTCCTCATGCTGGTATTTAAAGATCCGATTCTGGGGCTGGTCGCCGGAATACAGCTGTCCGCCAACGATATGCTCAAGCTGGGCGACTGGCTGGAAATGCCTAAATTCGGCGCGAACGGCACGGTGACGGATATTGGCCTGACCACCGTGAAAGTGAGAAACTTCGATAACACCATCACAACGATCCCAACATGGGCGCTGGTGTCCGATGCCTTTATCAACTGGAGCGGAATGTCGGCTTCAGGTGGGCGACGTATTAAGCGCAGTCTGAATATTGATACCACCAGCATTCATTTTCTCAACGAGCAGGAACAGCAGCAGCTGATTCAGGCGAAGCTGCTTAAGCCCTATATGGCCGCGCGGCACGAGGAAATTTCACTCTGGAATCAGGAGAACGGTGAAGGGGAGTCGGTATTAAACCTGCGTAAGATGACCAATATTGGCACCTTCCGCGCCTACCTGAATGAATATCTGCGCAATCACCCGCGTATTCGCAAAGATATGACGCTGATGGTGCGCCAGTTAGCGCCTGACGCGAATGGTCTGCCGATTGAAATATATGCCTTCACCAACACGGTGATCTGGGCAGAATATGAGGAGATTCAGGCCGACATCTTCGACCATATTTTCGCGGTGGTGGATGAATTTGGGCTGCGTATTCACCAGTCCCCCACCGGAAACGACATTCGATCTCTGGCAGGTGTTATCGCGAAATAAGCATTTAAGCCCGGTAAGCGCAACGCTACCGGGCGAAAACCGCACTATTTCTTGCGGGAAAGCTTAAACGCTGCAAACAGGAAAATCACCCACACCGGCAGCAGCATCGCCGACAGGCGCATCTCATCCATCGTGCACATCAGCACCAGAATCAGCCCCAGGAAAGCGATACAGAGATAGTTACCTGCCGGATAGAGCAGCGCCTTAAACTGTGTTTCACGCCCCTTGCGACGCATTGCCGCGCGAAAACGCAGGTGCGCCAGGCAGATCATGATCCAGTTCAGGAGCAACGTGGCAACCACCAGCGCCATCAGCAGGCCAAAGGCCTCTTTCGGTAACAGATAGTTAATCAACACCACCAGCGACGTGATAGCGCCAGAAAGCAACAGCGAATTCACCGGCACGCCACGACGGCTGACGCGGGTTAGAAACCTCGGCGCGTTGCCCTGCACAGAGAGGCCAAACAGCATGCGGCTGTTGGAGTAGACACCGCTGTTATAGACCGAGAGTGATGCCACCAGAATGACGAAGTTCAGCGCAGAGGCTACCACGTTGCTGTTCAGATCGTGGAAAATCATCACAAATGGACTGCTGTCTGACTTCACCTCAACCCACGGGTAGAGCGCAAGCAGCACCACCAGCGAACCGATATAGAACAGCAGAATACGGTACACCACCTGGTTGACCGCTTTAGGAATGCTTTTATGCGGATCGCGCGCTTCAGCAGCGGTGATGCCAATCAACTCCAGGCCGCCAAAGGAGAACATAATCACGGCAAGAGAGAGAATAAGCCCCTTCCAGCCCGTTGCCAGGAAACCGCCGTGTTGCCACAGGTTGTCGATAGTGGCACGCTCGCCACCGTGACCTGAGAACAGCAGCCAGAGGCCAAAGCCGATCATACCGATAATCGCCAGCACTTTAATCAGCGCGAACCAGAACTCGGTTTCACCATACAGGCGCACATTCACGAGGTTAACGGCGTTAATGATAATGAAGAAGGCCGCCGCCCAAATCCACGTCGGAACGTCCGGCAGCCAGTACTGCATATAGATGCCAGCCGCCGTGAGCTCAGCCATCCCCACCAGCACGAACATCACCCAGTAGTTCCAGCCGGACAGGAAGCCTGCAAAAGGGCCCCAGTATTTATAAGCAAAGTGTGCGAAGGAGCCTGAAACCGGCTCTTCAACGACCATCTCACCGAGCTGGCGCATGATCAGGAAGGCGATAACCCCGGCGATACCGTAGCCCAGCAGAACCGCCGGGCCAGCCATCTGAATCGCAGGGCCGATACCGAGAAACAACCCGGTACCAATTGCGCCGCCGAGGGCAATTAACTGAATATGTCGATTTTGCAAACCACGTTGCAGCGTCGGATTCTGTTCCGACGAAGCTTCAGTGCTACCGTTGCCTGAAGCGGATGACGCGTCTTTCACGTCCTACCCCTGTCTCTTTTTTAGAAGGGGCACGTTTTAACACTTCATGCTGGAGGTAGCAAGGGATTGGGTGGAACCTCGGGCAGCCACCCCGATACCGGAGTGGCTGTGGTGTCATTATTTTTTCTTGTAAATATTAGCCGTACCGTGAATTTTATTGTTGGTGTTACCTGAAGTGAGCACCAGCACATCCGCGCCTTTCTTATCCGCTTTTTCAATCAGCTCTTTTTTTGCGTCATCCACCGATACTTCATTCGAGGTGCTTACCGTACCGATTTTTTGATACTGAGACGCAACTTTCTTGAACTCATTTTTTGTCAGCAGCTGGGCAGCAAACGCATTGGTCGTAAACAGTAACGCAGTTCCCAACAAAATAGCCGTTGTCTTTTTCATAACCTTTTTCCTTGAGATTAATCAGCAACTACGAAAAACCTCACACATTATGGTGAGGTTTTATGAGCATGGTAGAGAATCTCAGGAAATGCCATACGTCCTAGAAAATTCTTTTATAACAACCCGTTGCATGAAATTACTAACGACTATTAAGAATATTCAAAAACACGCGCCGTGCCAGCAATATCAATGCATACAGACGTCCCAGGGTTCCACCCAGGCTGGCTTACCGTCTTCAGAATCACAGGCTGCTGTTGCCCGGCTAATCCCAGGGTGAGCGTCGACAGCTGACCGGTGAAATCCACATCAAGAATCGAGATCGGGCTTTCATGCGCTGCACATGCCGTTACGCGCAGTTGTTCGGGGCGCATCATTACCCTGCCCTCTCCTTTCGCATGCGCGTTGTCCGTCGGCACCTCACCCAGCGCGCACAGGGCAATCCCGGCATTGAGCAGAGCTGGCAGGATCACCGCATCCCCAAGAAACAGCGCCGTTTCTTCGTCAACAGGCTGCGTGTAGACTTCATAAGGCGTACCAACCTGGGTAAAACGTCCGGCACGCATGACGGCAACCTGGGTGGCAAACGACAACGCTTCGTTCTGATCGTGGGTGACCAGAATGGAGGCAACGCCCGCTTCAGCCAGCAGATCGGCCGTTGCTTTGCGCGTCATCGCGCGCAGGCCCGTATCCAGAGCCGAGAAAGGTTCATCCAGCAGCATCAATGAAGGACGTTGGGCCAGCGCACGGGCCAGCGCCACACGCTGCTGCTGCCCACCGGAAATCTCATGCGGCCAGTGCGTCGCTAGCTGCCTGTCCAGCGAAACCATATCCATCAGCGCTTCAATACGCTGACGCTTCTCATGACGTGTACCGTCCAGCCCCCAGGCTATGTTATCTGCCACATTAAGATGCGGGAACAATGCGCCCTCCTGAGGAACAAAACCGATCCCGCGCAGGTGGGCAGGGACAAAACTGTTCTCATCGAACAGCGTTCGCCCCTGCATGACAATACGCCCGGTGTCCGGTGTTTCAAACCCGGCAAGAATTCGCAGCAGCGTGGTTTTACCTGACCCGGATGGCCCGACAATTGCCGTCCGGCTCCCGGGGGCAACGCTCAGGTTTAAGCTGTCGAGCACCTGCACATCAGAGAATGTTTTAGAAATGGAGGTTAATTCAAGCATGTCAAAGCCCTGCAATTTTTTTCGACTGCATATAGAGAATGGCGGTCAGCGGGAGTGAAATCAGGATCATCAGCATTGCGTAAGGGGCAGCAGCCACATAATCGATCTCGCTGGTCAGCGCCCAGAACCCGGTGGAGAGCGTGCGTGTGCCCAGCGGAGAGAGCAGCAGAGTCGCAGTCAGCTCGTTGCTGACACCGAGGAAAACAAGTGCCGCCCCCGCTGCCGCACCCGGCGCTGCCAGCCGCATTGTGACGCTCCATAGCGCCTTCGCCGGCGTACTGCCAAGACTGCGCGCCACGTTTTCCAGTTCCACCGGTGCCTGTGCTATCCCGGCACGCAGGTTAATGAGTGCGCGGGGCATAAACATCAGCAGATAGGCAAGGAACAGGGTAATTTCCGTCTGGTAAATGGGACGGGCGTAATGAATGGTGACAGTGACCAGCGCAAGCGCGGTGACAATCCCCGGCAGCGAACTGGTGATGTAGATGCAGCCTTCCAGCATACGAAAAACGCGGTGGGGGTAGCGAATTCCGAGCCAGGCGATGGGGATCACACACGCTGTCGTCAACAGAGCACCACCCACACCAAGCATCAGCGTCTGGCGCAGTGAGTGCCAGAGATCGGCGCTCATCCAGTTTTGCACACCGCCGAGCCAAATCCAGCGACACAGAACAATTAATGGCACGCCCAGTGCCAGAACAATCAGCACGATGAAAAACAGCTGACCCAGCGCAGCCGCAGCGGGTTTCAGCGGCCAGCGCTTCTGTTCACGTGCGGCACCAGCACCAATGCGCGCGTAGCGTGCTTTTCCGCGCGTCACGCCTTCCAGCACTAAGATAGCCAGACAGCACAAGGCCAGTACACCCGCCAGCATGTTTGCGGCAGGACCGCTGAAGGTAGACTGAAACTGGTCATAAATCGCCGTGGTGAAGGTATCAAAACGGATCATCACGTACAGGCCATATTCCGCCAGCAGGTGCAGCGCCACCAGCAGCGCGCCGCCGCAGATAGCCAGCTTGAGTTGTGGCAGCACCACGCGGAAAAAGACCCGCCACGGCGGCGTGCCGAGCGAAGCGGCCACATCTTCCAGCGTCGGGTCAAGGCGGCGCAGCACCGCCGCTACCGGCATATAGATAAAGGGATAGTAGGCAAGCACGGAGAGGAACACGCCTGCAGAAAGTCCATGCATCGACGGGACAACACTTACCCACGCATAACTTTGTACAAACGCGGGGATAGCCAGCGGTGCCACCGCCAGCGCAGACCAAATCCCCCGCCCGGCAAGCTGCGTGCGCTCTGTGAGCCAGGCGATTGCTACGCCTGTCACAATACAAAGCGGAACCGCTAACGCCGTCAGCCACAGCGTGTTGCTGAGCAACTCAGCAACACGCGGGCGGAACACCAGCGCCTTAATCGTCTCCCAGCCCGTCTCAATGCCAATGGCAATGATAAAACCTAAAGGCAGAAGCGCCATTAATGAAAACAGGACAGCTAACGCAACCATCGGCAGTGCAGGACGCCTGCGAGCAGGCTCCTGCACTCTGTTTTTGCCGATGTCGAGACTTAGACCAGACATAAGACGTTCACTTTACTCTCAGGATCACAGCAGACCGGCTTGTGTCATCAGCTCGATAACTTTTTTACTGTTGAGCGTTGAAGGTTCAACTTTCGGCGCATCGAGATCTTTCAGCGGAACGAGTTTCGGGTTAGAGGCAGCATTTACACCCACAGCATATTCAAAGGCATTGTTGGTACGCAGGCTTTCCTGGCCTTCTTTACCCGTGATGTATTTGATGAACGCCTGTGCTTGCTCTTTGTGTTTGCTGGATGCCAGTACACCACCGCCGGAGAGGCTCACAAACGCGCCCGGATCCTGGTGTTTGAAGTAGTAGAGCTGGGTGTTTTTGCTGTTTTCACCCGTTTTGGACTGGTCGACAAAACGGTAGTAGTGATAAATCACGCCGCCATCAATCTGACCGGCATTGACGGCCTTCATGACGGTGCTGTTACCTTTGTAGGCAACAAAATTGGTTTTCATCGCTTTAAGCCATTCCAGAGTCGCCTTCTCGCCTTTCAGGGCCAGCATTGCGCTCACGATGGCCTGGAAATCTGCGCCTGACGGTGATGCCGCCCAACGGCCTTTCCACTCAGGTTTCGCCAGATCCATCAGCGATTTTGGCAGCTGCTGTTCGGTCAGTTTTTCCGGGTTATACACGAACACCGTGCTGCGGGCAGCAATCCCGATCCAGCGACCGTGTGCCGGACGATATTCTGCTGGTACCTGTTTCAGGGTATCTGCATTCAGCGGCGCGAACAGGTTGGCATTATCCACCAGAACCATGGACGGCGAGTTTTCCGTCAGGAATACGTCTGCTGGCGATGCGCTGCCTTCCTGAACCAGCTGGTTACCCAGCTCGCTGTCATCACCGTTACGCAGAGTCACTTTAATACCGGTTTCTTTAGTAAAACCGTCAACCCACGACTTAACCAGGTTTTCGTGCTGCGCGTTGTAGACAACGATACCCTCGTTGTTATCGGCCGCAACTGATTGTGTAGAAAGTAAAAGTGATGAAGACAACAAGGCAAGGGAGAAACATGACAGCAGACGAGAATTCATGAACATATCCTTAATTGACCAACGTGATTAACAACGCATAGCTTTGTGGGACAGGATTAAAGCATACAAAAACGCTAATGATAATTAGTATCAATCCAGTTTTAGCGTAAAAGTGTAAAATTTCATTATAGAGGTGTTTAAAGTGATAAAAATCCAGATTTAAGAATGGAGAAAAATAAAGATTAAGAAATCCTTAAGGGCAGCCCTAATAAAAGATAATTAGCATTCTATTTATTAAGCCGTTATTTAACCGAAAAGAAAAGAATAAAAATTAGACCACAGGGCATTAGAAAAAAATGACTCCCTTCATGTCATTGTCCTGTTATCGTATTAGTCGATCTTAAGCGGAAGTGTCTCCAGTGTTCTCAGGATCAGACTTCGATTCGACCATTTCGCCTCACCGTCCAAAGCAGTAATCCCTCGCTTGCTCAGGGCCGTCGCCAGATTTTCAGCCTGAAACTGCGCCAGCAACTGCCCGATGCACTGGTGCACACCTGCTCCAAACCCTAGCTGTCGCTGTGCATTCTTTCTGCCCGGAATAAAGCGCGACGCCTCTTCAAAAACGCGTTCATCCCGGTTAGCGGAGCCAAGGCACAGCAACACGTTATCGCCAGCCTTCAGTTCACGCCCCAGAAAATGCACAGGAGCCGCAACCTTCCGCCTTCCCATCTGAAGCGGGGATTCAAAGCGCATCGTTTCGCTTACTATCTCTTTCATCCGCAGCGTGTTATTTCTGACCCCATCCTGCAATTCCGGATGCAATGCCAGCATATAGAGCAGATTTCCGGTTAGCGCTTCGCTGGTTTCACTGCCGCCAATAAGCATCGTGATGCAGTCCGTGCTAAACCGCTCATAAAGCGCATTCCCATCTCCGCCATATCCTTTCAGCAGGCTGCGATAAAACAGCGAATCGTAACCTTCTCTGTGCGCCTGTGCGAGCTGGAGAAAGCTATCATCCAGACGGGAGAGCGCTTTTATCAGCCTCTGAAGCCCCTCACGGTCAATGGCGCTGGGATCCAGCAATAGCCTGATGGCACTTTTCTCTTGCTCCACCACCTCCTGTTGCGCCTGCGGCAGGTTAAGCCATACGGTGAAAAGCTTCCCCCATAGCGGCGCTGCAATCTGCCGAACTCCGTCAAACGGGCGAGCTGTGGGTAAAGCGGCTACCACTGAATGTGATTCGTGTGAGATGAGATGGGTTAATGCCCTCCAGGATTCGCCGGTAAACAGAGCCTGCAGAGCCTGACGGTGAGCGCGATGAACACTTCCCTCCTCAAAAAGGACAATGCCGTAGAGAAGATCCCGCAGCCGGGGCGGAAGGTTAAAACACTCTTTTTCCAGCACAGCATGCACGTCTTCAGGGATACCTGAAGAGACGAATGCACGCTCCTTCATTGCCTGATACACGTCCTGATAGCGGGTAAGCACCCATGTTTTCCCGATTCGCGTCACCGGCTGATGGTTTCGCATATGGTGATAGACGTCGTGAAGATTCTCCTGAAAGACAGGAGAGGCAGGATTAAACCGAAGCGCTTTGTCGACATATGCCATGGGTGAGCCCTCATCACAGGATTAATCACCATTGAGTTAAGCAGGGATATGTTTCAGTTCAAGTATGGCGATGGAGTCTGGGGGATTACGGGGATCAAATGGCACGCCCTGTAGGATTCGAACCTACGACCTACGGCTTAGAAGAACGTAGAGTACTATTTAACACACTGTAATGTAATTAGTTTTTCCGCGCTCGCGCCGGATTTGTGTCATTACGTGTCGTTGTATGCTTCTGCGTTTCATTATGTGGCATCCATGCATGACACATCTGTGACACAGAGAGTGCACAGCCATGCCGCCTGGCATAGCTATGCCCTTTCCCCATCACATCACCGGGCAGTCGTCGAACTAGCCAGAGCGCGCATCGTTGATGCTGTACGTGATCACCCCAAATACCGGCCGCGATGTATCCGATGCCTCATCCTTCGATGGTAACGGCTCCCTCCTCCCATTTTCAGGGTTTTCCAGGTAAGGATGCGGATGTGTCCTGTAGCGCATGATCCTGAACTCACCATCAACAGCGCAGACGAGCAGAGAACCGTCTTTCGGTGTCAGCGATGAATCGACGATGAGCATGGCCCCTTTCATAATCCCAGCACGCAGGTATGTAGTGCCGGCTATCATCATGTACGTGGCTGAAGGATGCGCGATAAGCCTCTTGTCGAGTGATATGCGCTCTTCAACGTAGTCTGCTGCTGGTGACGGGAACCCCATAAAGCACCTCCTAAAAATACTGTATAAAGATACAGTAGTATTTTTAGTTATGCAGATCAAGTTATCAACGATGAATAGTGGTATTCGTTCTCAATACCTTCCTCCCATGCTAAGATCGATGCCACAAAACATCGATTCACAACTTAATGAAATAATTTCATGGAATACATTAATACCATAACTGAAGCGGACAATGTTCGCGCAAAAGGCAAAGTGAGAGTTGCATTTTTAGACGGAATACGTGGTTGGGCGGCGTTGGTTGTTGTTTTTAGTCATTTAATGGGGGGAGTTCTCGCTCTAGAGAATCCGGAATTTGTATCTCTACCTTACTTCCACTTCCTCACAAATGGTCATTTATCAGTTCTGATTTTTTTTGTATTGTCAGGATATGTTTTAAGCATAAGCCAAATTCAATCAACCAAGGGAAACTTACCTCTAGCTGTTGTGTCACGCTACTTTAGATTAGCAATTCCAATACTTTTCTTCGCGATTATCGCCTATATTTTCATGAGCCTTGGCCTTTTCTTTAATGTAAAAGCGTCCATTGAAAATGCATGGCTTGGAGGGTTTTATGTCTTTGAGCCTTCACTATATAACGCGTTAAAGTTTTCCGTATATGATGTTTTCTTTAATTACGACCCTAACATTACGTACAATTCATCTGCATGGACTATGCCAATTGAGTTAGTTGGTTCTATGCTGATTTATGCATTCATTGGTATGTTTAAGCCTCAAATTAAAGCACTGCACTTACCCGCTATAATCTTTACAATATTCTTGTATTTCAACTCACCGTACATGTTTTGCTTTATGGTGGGTTATCTTTTGGCTGTCATTAAAATAAGAATTTCAGATATCAACATAAGAGGTTTTGATTTCATTCTTTTGCTCTCTTTTATTTTTGTGATATATATAGATACATATCACAGGCCTGTAGAAGAGAATTTGCAGGCACTTGAGGCTATTGTGATAATTTTTTGCGTATCTTACTCAAACACTCTAAAAAGATTTTTCGAAAACAAAATTTCTTTATTTTTGGGTGAGATATCATTCCCTCTATATCTTGTCCAGATAATTGTCATATGCTCATGGAGTTCATTCCTTAGGATTTACTTCATAGAAAACAGCGTTACTGGATTCACTTCAATGTTCTTGATTTTATCATCTAGCTTGGTGATGTGCATAGCTTTATCAAAACTGTTAACACCAGTTGATAAATATAGCGTTATTTATTCCAAGAAAATAGCCGGCAAGTTATTAATGTAATTTAAAGCCCCGCCACAAATTTTGGCGGGGTGTTTATTGTTAAATAAGTCTATATTACCAATATTAATTATGGTATCGCTTCATTAACTCTTTGTCGGTGACTCCGGCCAGTTAATATTTGGAGCACTACTGGTATCAACAGCGTCAAGCGCATCAAGATAATCAAGCCAGAGATTATACTGCGCCAGATCATCACCTTTGAGGCGACCGATAGCCGCCTTCCCAGGCCATTGCTTAACATTAATATTTGCATTAGCCAAGCCGACAAGTCGCATCTTTTCAGCATCCGCGATGGCAATGAGTTGCTCTTTGGTCGGGGCTGGTACCGGCTCCCATGCTGGAAGTCCGTCTTCACCAGCAACACGATATTTATCAGCATGCCCGACCGATGTGAATTCAAGGAAGCAATCTTCATCCACCTCCTTGCCATCTTTGGGCCATGAGCCTGCGGCTTCATAGTCAGGTTTTAGTGAGATCGGATAAAAAGCGTTCGTGCTTGCACTGTATACATAATTGCTCATTTTAAGATCCTATAGCAAACCATTCGACAGTCACAGACATGCCCTGGGTAATTGTTTTATCGGTGAGGTTAACGGCGATTGCTTTTAACCGAATCTGATTAGTGTCTATTGCTTCTGAAGTCGCAAAACAAGGGGTATTTGTCAGAGTCTGTCCACCAGTTGCATATGTATGAAGAACTCCATTCGGGAATGATATAGCGAAGCTGTCAACAGCCACATCACCAGAGGCATTAGCCGCAGCCATGCTGATCCTTCCCCACTGGAAAATAAGACCATTCGGCAACTTCGCATATCCTTTGGTGACAGCTGAGTAAGGAAACGCGCTCATGTCAGGGATCTGGCCTGCGGCAGTCCCTACAGATTTAGTGGCTGCAGTGCCTAACCCAAGATTTGTTCTCGCAGTGGCAGCGTCTGTTGCCCCCGTTCCGCCTCTCGCTATTGAAAGAGGTATAACCGTCCCTGTGCTGGTTTGCGCTCCCCAGGTTCCGGCGTTATCAATAATTACAGACCTGGAAGAATCAGGCGAAGACATTGCTGTGACTGATCCGGAAATACCAAATTGCGCTATACCAAGATTTACTCGCGCCCCGGTAAGCGTGTTTGCCCCGGTCCCTCCCCCTTGAATGGTCAAAGGCAGAGCGTTTCCTAATGAATCTTGCACCCCCCAGTTACCGGAATTTGAAACATAGAAGAAAACGCCGGACGTCGGAGCGGAAACAGTGCTAATAGTTCCAGAGGTAGCGAAACTTTGGACGCCAAGATTGATTCTGGCTCCGGAAAGCGTGTTAGCACCAGTACCACCGCCAGCCAGTGGCAATGGAAGTGCATTACCTGCGGAATCCTGAACACCCCAGTTTCCACTTGGAGTCACATATAAGAAGACTCCACCGGATGGAGCAGAAACAGTGGTAACCGAACCATCATTATTGAACGACTGAAGTCCGAGGTTGGTCTTGGCTGTTGTCACAGTGCCGTCGGCTTTGATGTCTCCGAACGGGTTACTTCTGGAAAGGAAGTTGCCAAGGACATAGCTTAATGTGCCTGCAGTCATCATATTTGCGGCAATGTCATTTGCAGACCAGGCGCGGGCCACCGTACCCTCCTGGGCTCGCTCAATTGTCATCACGTCGCCGCTTCTGGCGGTTACATGTACGATCTCGGTGATGAGTCCTGTTGCCGCGTCGACCAGAGTCAATTTAAAAAAGCTGGTTCCACTTGCTGGAGAGGGGAATAATGACCCGGTTCCGGTGTTTACAGTAAGAGAGGTCGCAGATGAGCTAATTCCTGCAGCCAGCACAGTTTGTGCGTTGTTGGCCGCTAAAAGTGTGAGAGCCATTTATCCTCCGGGATCAGGGCGTAAAAAAACCGCTCATCGCGGTTTGTCGGTTATGTTTTAGAGATATGAGGTGTTAAGGATGTCAAACTTATCAGTATTTATTTTCAAAGCCCTTCTTTCCGCGCTCAGTGTTATTACTATTGCCTTTTCAATTTTTTTAATTATTCTCGTATGTGACATGTGGGCTCAGGAAGGAATTCCACCACTTGAGAATATTAAATTCAGCATTGCATTATTCATTGTTACAGTAATGCTACTGATTATATGTCAGTGTTTTAAATACCTTGTTGACATGGCAATAGATACTCGAAATAAGACTATCCGATAATAGTTACAGTTACCGGTTGGTAAAATGGAATGTGCAGCAGGCCGCTATCAAAAGCTTGCTTAAACAAATCAGCATACTCATAATCATTGCTTTTTATAAGTATGCTCGATTTCTGGTTGAATGCCCTGGCGTTAAAAGAGGAAGCGTTAAAAATTGATGAATCGGTAAGCTTCCTGAATCCTTTTATTATTGAGATGCTGGCACCGGAATCTGAAAACAACACCGATATACTCCATCTCTGATCATTAACAACATCGACCCCATCAATGCCAGTCAAGAACCTCATCACCCTTCTCTTCAGCCATGGTATGGTGAAGTAAAAACCATCACCTTTATAAAAATTCCACGTCATGATGCGTTTGAACAGATCATCAGAAACAACCACCTGATCTGACTGATTTACAACCTTCCTGCCATTGAACGGTAGTTGGTTAAACAACATAGCATTGAATGGGCCATAAGCGCTTCTTTTACCACTTACCAGAACTGGGGGTTTAACACCGTAAATGCCCTTGGCTATCCACTTTAACTGATCACCAGCGTTATAGCCGCCAACGAATACCGGAAGGTTTGCCTGCCTCATCCATTCGTATGTCTGCTGGGCCATTTCGTTGTAAGCTGTGACGAACGCCTGCAGATCATCATCGTCGTTATACTGCGTATAAAGATATGATTTAATGATGTCCTCAAGCATTTCAAATCCCCTCAACAGTCACACCATTTGATGCTATAAACCAATAACTGTAAGGATCCCCGCTAATGATATTTGTGCCAGGATCTACCGCCGTAATAACTCCGTTGACAGTAACAATCACGTTAAGCGTAGAAACCAGGCTCATATCAAGCGTTGAATTAACAGACTGAAGGAACACATCCTTGATGTTGTTAATATTCATCGGCTTCCCGGCAAATATCCCATTAACATAATTAATAACAGGCGTTGAAACCAGTGAGGAAATAGTGGCATCTGTAAGGTAATTCACGCCTTCCGTTGCCCACTGGAATTTTATTGTCACAAGTTGCTGCAATGGAATAACGAAAGGGATCAGATAATTGTCAGGCCAGTCGTTAATTGTCACTACATTATTTCGCAAGTTAGGTGTAACGACACCACCGCCTGACCACACCCCAGAAGAAGTGGTGTTGATCCCGATAGAGAAGGTATGGGCAGAAAGAACTGTAACGGTCAGGTTAACGTTGTTAACTCCAGACATGCCTGTTACGCCAGACATCTGAATAATCTGTCCGGTTGTAAACCCGTGCGTGATATCAGTCGTAACGACTCCTGGATTGGCGTTTGTAATCCCGGTAACTTTTAGATCAGTTCCCTTCAACCTGCTGATGTCACCAGCAGACTTGTAAATGGCTCCAGCCATATCATAGATATCGCCACCGCCGCACATAACGATCCAAGATGAGCCGCTCTGGACTACCGAAACAAGGCGAGCCTGGACATTAGCAACATCGGTTAATTTCTGTCGGATGAACCCAGGATATCCCTGTACGGTAGACATCTGGGCCTGCCATACACGTTCGCGAAATTCGTAATCTGTCTCAGGGGCTGCGCCCGGAGTGCCAGCGACAGGGTTTGTGCAGGTTAGAGTGATATCAGATGGAAGGCTTGTAACAATCTGGTTTACCGACCCTACAGGCACAGCCCACGTCCCCGTATTTGTGGCCACGCAGGTTACCTGAGCGCTCGTTCCTGAAGACTGAATGATCGTCGCATCCGCTACCTGGTATGTGTACGTCCCATCACTAACCAAAAAACCCTGAGGGACAACGAAGCCAGCAGGCCCCGTGAACGTCACAGGAACTGTCGTGGAACCCTGTGTTTTTTGTGCACTTATACCTGATTGCTGAGCCAGTAGGTTCAGCATGTACATATTGGCTTTAAGTGGGCCAACGGAGTTAATCAGGTCTACACGAATTTGGTCGCAGATTAACAGCGCGCCAACGTCTGTTCCGACGATGTCCTCAATCAACGAGCCTGGCAGATCAGTGGTGATTCCAGGTGATAATTCTGTGGCTCTGGCGACAAGCTGGCTGCGCAGCTCTTCAGCGGTTTGCGGAACCGGTCCTGATGCGTCATAGCTTACGGACAAATCACTCATACGTTCACCGTTGCAATAATTTTTGAGCCGGCGTTAGTTATCGCCGAAATGTTGTAGACAGGGGGATCTTCATTGACCAGGGCAATTTGAAGAGAGGAAAAATACTGGCTGAATTGCCGCTGTAACCTGTCAACGTAATAGGTTGGCAATACCTGCTGGATGACGGAACCGTAGGAGGGTATGCCGTTGTTTGCGTAAAATGGAGACTCCTGCGGTGCCAGCTTAAGGTTCTGGATCAGCGTTGTCAGATAGATAGAGTCGTTGAAGCCATTTTCATCAGGTACAACCTCCACCCATTTTCCATCAGCATTTCTTCCGTAGGTTCTCATTGCGTGATATTCCCGTTGAAAGTAGAGGTTGGGGCTCCGGTGTTAGCACCGCCATTTCCGTTTGTATGCCGATGATCATTCAACCATGTCACAAGAGCAGCCCACCCGGTATGCATAATCTCCGGGCTGGTACTGGCGGTTGAGTCCTGCAACTTCCCGGAAGTTCCCGTGATGCTCCACATGCCCTGTGTAAGGGTGAGAACCGTGCTACCGACGGTGACCTTAAACAAATTTACGGCCGCAATCGTCACGCTGTCCGGCGTTAGCAGAAACGTCGTGTTGCTACCCTGATCACGAATGGTCACACCCTCAGGCCCATAGATGGAGACAACGTTACCGTCCACGGCTTCCCATTCCGTATTACTAATCGGAAGGTATACAAGGGCACTCAGGTTGGCTGGAGGCGTGAGGTCGGCAATACCACCTCCCTGCCCGCTGACCCCGCCAAGATAGGTATCAGCGGGAATAACAATGCCCTTGTCGCCGGGCTGCATCGGATATCGAATGTACTGTGGGCCGAAGAGTGGGATCGTGACATTAGGGAAAACGTATGGCGTGTCGTGCAGCTCGAAAGCCACCGTGACCATATTGCCTTTCTGCTCGACAATGCTCGCAGGAAGTATCTTCCCCGCCGCCTGGAAAGCCTCTTCAAACTTCTGCTCTGCGAACCTGTT
Organism: Enterobacter sp. E1; assembly: GCF_016809815.1. Classification (NCBI taxonomy): domain Bacteria; kingdom Pseudomonadati; phylum Pseudomonadota; class Gammaproteobacteria; order Enterobacterales; family Enterobacteriaceae; genus Enterobacter; species Enterobacter sp. E1. The sequence continues at coordinate 1,027,660 of NZ_JAFBJM010000001.1, forward strand.
CATGTTCCGGCCGAAGTTTAGCTTCTGGTCAACGCTCATTTTGTCTTAACCGCCTCCGCCGGGTATGCCTCGATCACAGTTATCCATGCTTCAGCTGTTGGCTGCCTGCTGTTCCCCAGCAATCTCACAGACTGTACGACAAATTCCCCATTAAAGGCTGAGTCATCGCGAAATTGTGAGTATGAGGATGCCTGGATCATCGGTCTGGCTTTCTCGGGCATCAAAATATGGTCGCCAGTTTCAATGTCAGCACGCATTACGCAAACCACACTGACGACCCCGAAACTGATCCATGTTGGCTGTCCGATCAGGTCATTGAAATTTATCTGGACAGGGTTTTTGCTTCTCACCGAGGCGCTGGTCTTTGAGTTCTGGTCTGGCTGGTTAGCGTAATCGTTATCCCACACTCTGATCTCGGTGCCATTCACCACGGCTATTTCTACCCCCGTGTAGCCAGGGTCCTTGATACGCGACAGTGAAAATGCTTTGAGGTTTTTGGCGAGCTCAGAAAGTGATCCGCAAAACATCGGGCGGTCGTAGTTCAGCGTCAGCCTGTCGCTGATGCTGATGTTTGGCGTAAATCCCCCCATCGTCATAAAGCACTGGGTCAACGCAACGGAGAGCTTTTGCCCCATAGACCACGGCATAGTCACCTGGAGAGGAACAATTTGCCCGCGGGTAGTGGAGTTAACCGGCCCGGCAACAATAATGAAATCCAGCCTTAATTCGGTGCCTTGCCAGTTTCCGAAGACCTGAAATATCGTGCCATCTATGGCAAGCTTTTTATCCCATACCCCTGCCAGTGGCAGCCCTTTAGACATACCGGCAAAGATCTGTATTCTCTTCCCGTAAAGGTCCTGGCGGGCCTGCTGCATTTCCTTTGGTCCAATCCCCCAGACAGTAAGATGGGTTTCACCGGCAGGAGTGGACTCCCCGAAACGCATAATGTCGAACTCAACCATCAGCGCGCCGGGGTTGTATACCCCGTTCTTAAGGCTTGAATACTGTCGTATTAAGGTATCACCATCAAAGATGTTGATTTCGTAATAGCGCATCAGCTTGTTACCTCAATCTGACCGTTTTTCTCACGCCAGATCATGGTTGTTGTGGTGAACACCCCGGCGATCAGGTTTATTCCTCCGGAAGAGGACGAACCAACAATGGCGGTATTCAATACAGGGTTTCCGGCACTATTCGTAACCAGTAAGTACCAGCGCTGCGCGGCGATGTTCCACTTTATCTGGCAGGTATAGACAGCCCCGTCCAGAACCGGCGAGAACGTCATGCTTTTTCTCTCAAGCCCGGTGAACGGATAGTTGACTGTACTCATATTCCGAATACCCCCTGCAGCTTGCCAATAACGCCGGTTACGGCCTCGGTTACTGAACCGCCGAGTGATGTATTGCCGAGCGCGCTGACGGTATTTGTCCATGCGCTGCTGTTGTTCTGGTCGCCACCATCAATCTTGCTTAGAAAACTGTTTACAGCCTGATCCGCAGCAGTCTCCGTGATAAGAGGCTGTTCGAAATCCCATAACCATGATCTCTGCGGGAGTGGGTCACTACCAGTTGAGTTATCCTTAACAGTCTTCAGAATGCAGTTGTTATAGATGATTGACGGCGTGGCCACTATGTAAGTGCCGCCGAGGTTTGCATGCGCCTGAAGCACCGCCTGCAGCGCGCTAAGCGTTACCAGTTTTGTCATTGCGCCTGTGTTCTCGTTAACAGGCGCGTCCATCATCAGGCTAACCCGCAATGGCTGAGCCAGAAGTGCATTGGCTGCGACAGTCTGGTTTGCGAACGGATAGCGTGCAATATCGTAATCGACCATTGTCGAACCCTGAACGGGGCGCCAGTGGCAAAAATATTTGTCCAGATCGGTAAGGTTTATTGCCCCGCCGATAAGCCCGGTCACGAAGCTCGCGCTCTGGGTGAGCGCCACTATTGGCAGCATGCCACCCGGGATAGCCTCCGCAACTCCATTGCAGAGGATAACCGGGGATATTTCAAAACCAAGCCGATAAAGCTCACGAGTAAACGCCATAATCATCGAACTCCGAGTTGCGAACTGGAAACAACGGCATTCCCGCCTGTGTTGTTGTAAACGACCATTCCAGAGCCATTACCCTGAAGCCCTCTATCAACAAGTTGCTGCAGCAGTTGATTGGTCTTATTCGTGTTTTTGGCTACCTCAGAGTTATCACCGCCACCAGCAACAGCAGGAGCAGCTTTCGAGCCCTGCATCGCTGCATACTGCTCCCGCAGTGTTCCGCTGGTGTTGCTGAATACCTGCATTACCGCATCTTCACTTACGCGGTTTCCGGCACCTTCTTTTGATGACATGCCCGAGATTAGCTTCGCAAGGATGGACGGGTCGTTGAGATTTAGCGCTTCTCGCGCACCAATGCCGGTGATCTTCACCAGATGGCGAATATATGCTTCGGTATCGTTCTCGTTCGATGGCGCCCATTTTTTGGCTATATCGCTGATGGTATTGATGCCGCGCGTGCCGTAAATCTGGAGTTGTTTTGCAGACGCCAGAACACCTTCATCCAGTGTCGGGAATACCGCGAAATCACCGCTTTTGGTGTTGTGGGTACCATACCCTTCAGCCCAGCGAAGATTGGTCGGGTTATTGAATCGATCGGCAATCGTTCTCCCCTTGGCAGTGACGTCTGCTGGCGTTGGGTCTACCGGTTTAACGTCACCACTGGAAAAGAATCGCTTAACACCTTTCAGCCAACCCCACACTCTCGGGTCATCTTCAGAGCCTGGTGTATAGGTCTTCCCTGTTTCGGGATCAGTAACTTTCTTATCGCTAAGAATTGAAGATCCTTCTTTCACATCAGCGACTGAAATGCTGGTTTTACCAACAACCCAGTCATAGACCTTCCCGATAAGCGCACCAAGCTTTTCGATGCCAGCCATAAAGCTGTCAACGTCCTTGGTAAACTCTGGCGATGCGAGATATTTTCCGAAACGCTCTATACCGCCGGCCAGCCCGTCAATCCACTTACCCAATTCCGGAGACTGCAGCACCGTATCAATGGCACCGGCCAGCGCATCAGAAAGCTTGCTCAGTTGCGGGGTAAGCGGGCCAAGACCACGCACAAACGTGTTGCGTATGCTCTGCCCGCTGTAATCCAGCTGGACGTTGAAATCCTGCCACTGCCTCGCCTGCTGGTCGGTGATCTGCAGTAATTTCGCATCCTTCTGCGCCCGGCGTTCCATCGCATCAATTTCTTCATCGCTCATGTTTTTAAAACGATTCAGGTCATCCAGGCTGAAAAAGTTCGTCAGACCGTAGGCGTTGGCCCCCTGTAGGGTGCTGCCATTTTTGACAAAGATGTCTCGTGCGTTGCGAATCATCTGTGGCAGGAGTTTCGCCGGATCCTGGTCAGGGTTGTTGATTCCCATAGCCTGGAACTGCCAGCGCTTTGACAGATCCATCTGACTGTCGCGGATAGCGCCCAGCGTTCCCGTCGGATTGCCGAGCGCTTTCTGATAGTTAATGGCTGTGGAGTCCAGCGCGCCGATGCTCGTCCCGATCCCGAGGGAGGTGAATCGCTGAGACCCGGTCGTGGCCGCCAGCCGGTTAAGCCCGAAAAGACCGCCCACTCCCAGCACGCCAGTGAACAGGCCAACGATACCACCCCATGACAGCAGGCTTGTGGTGGCATCCCTGATGTGCCCAGCCAGCGATTTCGCGTCCTTCGTGGCATCACTCAAAAAACCCTTTGAAGAGCGGGCTTTCTTGTTGAAGTCTTCCTGACTTTTGTTTGCCCTGTTCAGGCTGTCGGTGAGACGATCGAGGCCGCTGTTTATCGACAGAATGGCGCTGGCCCCCTCAGAGAATGCCTTAGCCAGAAGGTCGCCTTCTGCTTTCGCTTTGGCTGTCTCTTTAGTGGCATCTGTCGCGCCATGCGCCAGCCCTCTCCATGCCTCAGGTAGTTCCTCAAGTGCGGCCTGATATTCTTTAAACTTCTCCATAAATGAGACAAACTTGTCGTCATTTACGTCAATATCGACAATAGACTTAGCCACCATTGAAGGAACCCCTGTCTTTTAGCGCGGAAATGATGTATCGCTGGCGGTACTGCGCCGGGCTGGCGAACTCTTCGCCGGTTATTTCCCTGATTACCCGCCAGAATCCCTCATTCGACGCCCAGTCTAGGAGGGTATATATGACGTTTCCTGCTGGGCATTCTGGGTCTGGGTATCGCCATGAGGATTCGACGTCTGCAACGAATCGCGAAACGCCGTAGCGCTCAATGATTCGAGTCGCCCACCGTACATGCCGATCACTGACCCCACCGTCGGCGCAATCAGTTGAGCCTTCTGAATGGCAGAGGAAACCATAAAAAAAACCACCTCGCCTTCGACTTCTCGGTATTCATCAGGAGAAATGATCCCCTGCTTCATGGCCGCATCAAAAGAGGTTGTTTTCCATGCCCCGCCATCATTCCAGATGACGGATGTAAGGCGCTGGATCTCGTCAACGATGGTAGGCCCATGTTGACCCTGATCAGCGTTCAGATCCTGCTCGCGTTTGAGCTTTTTGCGAAGCATCATTGCTGCAACGCGAGCCGCACCCAGGCCTCCGACCTGTGAGATGAAGTTGGTGAAAAGGTTGCCCAGCAGCAGACAGTGCTCTTCCACCACCTCATATGGGAACGGGGTCACATGCAGGTACACGATTGACCCGTCTTCCCGGGTGATGTTTGTTACCAGGTTGAGCTTTTTGTCAATTTTCACAATCAGACCCACATGTTGTCGTTAGCCAGGATGTATCCGCTGATGGTCACCACGTACCCGGCATCCATACCGGTAAATGGCAGCTCGTTGAAGTTCACCAGATAAGCGTTAAGCACGGTGAAATTACTGAGCGTGTTCGCATCTGGGGTGATCACCACCTCGCCCAGTGCCGTATCGGTGGCGAAGCGGTTTTTGTAGCTGTCACTCAGGCCCTGGGTACGCAGCAGATGGACGGTGACAGTCACCTGCTGATATGGCGCCTGGCTGCCAACGGTTCCGGTCATCGTCGGAATGATGTCCGTCGCAGCGCCATCAGGGCGCATGCTGATCCCGTCCTTGCCAAGATAAGAGGCGGTGATGTTCAGCGCAGGAACGTCAGTTACCGATACTGCGCCGCGTACGCGATTGAGGAATCCCTGCGGTACTAATGGGTTTGCCATTTTTTACGCCCCTACAAAGTTGGTTACGTTCACGTTAAACGTGATGGATTCGAAGCCGCGGCGCGGCGTCATTACGGCGCTCAGACCGTTATATTTGCCATCGGCGTAATCGGACGGATTAAGGCTGGTGTAGTTCGCGAACGGCACGGCGTTGATCACCGCGTTCCCGGCATACGTGCCTTTCTCGTATTCGGTGTTGAAGTCCTGCTGAGTCAGGCCGGTACCAATCACGCGCCCCAGGATCAGACCGTAGCTGACGCCGTTGCGCATGGTTTTCAGCGCTCGGCGCTGCAGGCGGTCGATACCGTTCTGCTCGTAGTACAGCGGGTTAACGGTGGTGTTGGAGCCATTGATAACCTCGTTAGCCAGATCGAGCTCGAGGTTGATTGCAGTCCACGCCACTGAATACCAGTAGTTGAACGGATTGCCGTCCAGCATGTGACCGGCCACCAGCATTTTGTTGCTCAGACCACCTTCCGCGGCTGTGCCCACATAGTTAATGCTGTTGTCCTGGAGCTGCTTCAGCAGCGTGCCATTGCCTTCGACCGGGTATTCAGTAACGCCGTAGCCGAACCGGTACGCCATCGGAGGCACCATGTTTGACGATCCAGGGTCGTTTGCCAGAGAGGACTGGAACGGGAACGCCATGGAAAACTCGCCAACAGGGATGTTTGGCGATTCCACGCCTGCACACACAGATTTGTTCTTGGTGGCGATCCAGGCCGCGTAAGTGGCGGTCGTAGTGGTGATGAAGAAATAAACCAGTGATGCCGGGCTGGTATACAGACCTGTCAGGGTTTTAAACGTCGGCTCACCGTCCCACTCGCGCGGCACCAGATACGAGAAGAATTTCTGGTAGGTGTTGCCCAGCGAAATATCCTCATCGATGAAGTCAGCCAGCGCAGCCACAGCAGCAGAAACAGACACATCCCCCAGCTCAAGAACATATACCGCGCGGGTGGTACCTTGAGCCCAGAATGTAGTATTCATCTGGATGATTTCGTTTGCTGCAACGGTTTTTACTGTACCCATGACCGTTGCTGTGCCTGGATCTGTCGCCAGCGGATAAGTAAATGCTGTAGTCGTTGTAACGGTGCCTGTCACGGCGCGGTTATATCCAGCTGGGGTAACGCCTGAAACAACCAGTGGGATTTCGTCTCCGATGGACCAGCCATGCGCCTCTGACAGCGTAACTGTCACAACGCCGGTGGCCCACGAGATTGATGCGATAGTTTTCCCCGGGGATGTTATTGCTTTGAGATCGTCCTTGGTAGTGAGGAGTTGATATTCTCCTGCCGCCAGGGTCGTTCCGCCCATGGAGATCATCGCGCCGGATTTAAGCAGCTGAGAGGGCTTCGGTGGATTGGTCACCGATACGTTAATGTTAACAATTGCCATTTATTTATTTCTCCGGGTAAATGGACGGAATCGCTGACGTGATCAGCCTGCGCGCTACGTTCCGCATGCGCTGCTGGTAATAATTGACTTTGAACTTGATGGTTTTTCTCATGGCGATGATGTTCAGTTCGTTCTGCGTGACGCGCTCGTCCTGAACGACAGGGATATTCATCACGCCCATTTCTGCGTCATCGCCGAGCGTGTACTGCTGCACATACTTCAGGAAATCTTCCACTCCGGCATTGCGCAGCCCAGTGATGGAAATCGTCACATCCTCAGAAACCAGCTGATACTGGTTCTGCTGCTCATCGAGGTAAAAACTACCGGCGATCGGCGCAGTATTGCTGCACTTCACCGTTGCATACGGCGGTGACAGGTTCTGCGTCGACAGCATGGCCGGGAACATCGGCATGTACTGGCTCAGCGTCAGCCATACCGGCAATGAGCTCGAAACCACCACGTCAGACAGGTCGATATCATCTGCAGAGTTGATGATCTGCGAGCGCATGTAGGGGAATATTGCCTCCCCTGTGTAGTGATAGAGGTTGGCCGGTTCGTTCAGCCCGGTGCGCCGGGAGAAGGAAAACTGGAGGCCAAAGAACTCGCCGATATACAGGACATCAGATCCGATATCGTTGAACGGATCGATGTCCGCCTGCGCGGTAAACGTCACGACGTTCCGGTCATAGAGCTGCTCATCGTCCTGAATGGTTTCCGTCGTCAGGTGCAGATAACCTTTGACATCGACCGTATCGGGCTCGCTGCTGGGGTCGTCCGACAGAACAGAGGCCTTCACCCAGAACACGAAACCATCGAGGGGCAGCACCTTGCGGATATACTTCGTGAACGTGACCACCTGAAAGCGGCTCAGGTCATCAAGACCCTGCGTCAGCGTGGCGTTAAGCTCTGTTTTTGCAGTTTGCTGCAACTCATCCAGGGAAGGCATTTAGCACCCCGCTCACCCAGGCGCGCATTGCGGCCTGATAGGTTCCAGTATCGATGAATGACGGGCGCGGTGGCCCTTTTTTGTTTTTGAATCGCCGGGATATCCCCTCCAGCGCGCGGCGCGTAGGCACGCCCGGCAATCCGTTCATTTCGGTGTTGTCGAGGAAGGCGACAAACAGGTCATGGATCCGGGACATCGACTCTGCCAGAGGGTCTTTGGCTGGCGGAGCGCCGGCCATCATATTCTCAAGCGACGCGGCCATGTCCTTCGCCATCAGGTCAGCGATGTCGTTGCTGTACCTGTCGAAAAACGTCTGCATGATCTGGTACTTTTCCTCCAGATACTCAGCGACATCTCCGGTTGTGGTGTTCTCGTCCTCGTACGGGACATCAATCACCCCCAGGTGGAAAGTGATCATGACAACCCCCACAGGCTGCCGAACTGCTGGGCAATCATCAGGTACCGGCGCCCCCACGGGTCCTGCAGCATCTGCAGGTCAGCCAGCGACAGGTCTTTGAAGAAGTCCGGCACCAGGCGCTGGGCGCTGGTTGAGTTATCCCCGGCGCCAGTAATCACGCCAGCCTTGAAATTATTCAGTCCATACTCTTTCCTGAACCCGGCGAATACCGATTCCGTGCCGTAGTTGACCAGGAAAGACGCGCCCAGGTTGTACACGGCAACGGTGTACAGGTTCGGCGTGACGCACGCGATATCAGGGTTTACCCACTCAACCGCGCCGCCATACGCCAGGGTGAAAGACGGCGAGTCGTCGGGAACCTGCGCGGCGGTCACGCCCATGTCAGTTCGAACGAATTCGATGAATCCCGACAGGCTCGTTGTCATTTTTTCTTGCTCCCGGATTTTTCAGTCACGATTGTTTCGTTAACCGTTTGGGCGTCTTCGCTGTCTTCGCGACCTTTCGCCTGCTCAGCGCTGACTTCCATCTCGCCGGAATATCCGGTACCGCTTTCGCGTAGAGAGCTATCCAGAGCCGCTACGGATGCCTGGCGGCGGTCGTGAGCGCCACGGGTCAGGTGAATATCGTTATCGCGGATTGCTTTTTCGATCACCGACGCTGATACAGGCTTGTTCAGGCTGTAGCACAGGCCGACAAACGCCTGGCTCTGGTCGATTCTTGTCGAGTCAACCAGACCATAAACCTGGTGATGCTGCACCACTGCATCAACTTCATCAGTTAAGCCATCCAGCACCATCATTTGTTCGCCATGGTTAATCGGGATCTGAATAAGGCGGCCGGTCTCCAGCTTGCGATAGGCGAAAATCTGGCGCTGCTTGGTGGTGTTAGCGATATAGAGTTTCATTGGTTACCCTCGTAAAAAAGCCCCTGCTGAGTTTCCCCGGCAGAGGCTTAACCACTTCAAAGAATGGATTAGGCGCTGTACGCCATGGACAGGATGGTGATTGCTTCAGGACGAACTGCCCAGCCTGCGGTAGAACGCATTTCGGACAGAACATCGATGGCGCCACCAGCGATCGGCGTCGGGATTTCGCGCGGAGCGGCCATGTCTGTAAACATCAGCGCGTTCGCGGCAAGAGACGGAGTCAGCTTGGCGAATTCGTTGGTGTTCACAGTCGAGTTGACCATCGGCACTTCGACCTCAGGGATGGTGATCACCACCGCGTCGGTACCGCCAGCGCCAGCACCGATCAGGGTATCGTCATACACCCAGTCAACCTGGACGTTTGCGCCTTTCAGCACTTCTTTCACCGTGCCGCCGACGGTGTCAGTACCACCACCAGGACGCTGGTAAGAAGTCAACTGGACGATCTGCTGAATTTCCATGGCGCCGAGGACGCGCTGCGGCCCCAGGATAACGACGCGCTGCTGGCGACCCAGCTGCATGGTGCGGGTCAGTGCGGCCTGGACGTGGCCCAGCAGATATACCGCCATCTGGCCATGGTCATAGGTCAGCACGGTGGTGTTGCCGTTGCTGTCCGGAGGCAGAGACTCAGTAGTCGCGCCAGCGGTGTTCAGCAGGCCTTCACCGCCAGCAGGGTTCATGCCGTACAGCAGAGCAGAGCGAAGCTGCTGGAAAATACCCTGACGCATGCCCAGGCGCTGAGCTTCCGGCAGTGCAAAGTTCCAGTTACCGGCAGCGGCCATGTCATGGTGATCGTAGATCCCACGGCAGCGGAACAGGTAGGTTGGGGTGGAAATCATCTTCGCATCCAGCGCCACGCTCGGCAGCTGGTTACCATTACCGGACTGGCTGGAAGTGGTCTGGGTGCGGATGTCCAGGCGGCGCATATAGACGTACTGGTCGCCTACGCCGAGACGGACTTGCGGGTTACCGCTGGCGATGGTTTCAAACGCACCTGACGCCTGCTGGTAACCAATGATCATCTCCGGCGCGATGTACGACGGATTGACGATGGTGTAGCTGGGGGTAATTGCAGCCATTTAATTCAGCTCCCGATTAAAGTAAGACCAGCGCGCAGCTGTCGGTGTTATTCCAGGTCAGGAAACCAGTCGCGCTGTCATAGCTGACAGTCTTGGAGTTGCCTGATTCGATGGCGAGCACTTTTACCGGCAGCGTGATGTCGGAAAGCGTAACTGCGCCGATAGTGCCCTGCGTGGTTGCAGCGCCGCCTGGTGCAGTTGCCGGGGCATAGGTGAAGGTAGTTGCGTTCACGACTGAAAGCACGACCACTGTGCCGTTGTACGCCGCAGGAGCGACGCCGCTGATTTTCACGTACTGACCAGCAGTCAGGCCATGATCTGAATCGGTTACCGCTGTCGCCACGCCATTGGCATAGGTCACAGCAGTTGTCGCAATATCAGAACCGGCGAAACCGGCCGCCGCCGCGGTGGTGATCTGGTTGTTCACAAAATCCCAGGCCAGCGGAGTTTTCACTGAGGCGCCAGTGGTGCCCAGCGCTACAACCTGCGCAGATGCCTTCAGCGGAACACGCATGTTAGAGCCCAGGCGGTAGTACGAAACGCTCATGCCGGATGCGTAGAGCGGAACCGGTGACTGAGGAGTGGTCAGGCCGTTGTGAGCCTGATTGAATACAGTGAAGCCTTCCAGTTCGGCAACAGACACCGCGCGGCGGATAAACGAACCGCGAGGGCTTGAACTGGTACCAGGAAGAAGCTCAGCAACCGGCAGGCCGCCCCACAGAGGTTTGGTTTCGGTTGCAGCCACGGTGCCCGCTGCCAGATTGAAGCGGTTGGCCGGGTCATCGAGCGCCACGCCCTGAATATAACCGTCGGACTGCACACCGAAGGAGCCCAGCGCGTTCGTGGTTGCCATCGGGTTAAGAGATAAGTTAGCCATGCTTGAGAGCTCCCGTTAAGCCTGGTTGTTGAAACTGGTGACCTGACGCTTGCCGGACTGGAACGGAGCCCAGGTAGCAGCAGGATCGCCTTCGAAGGTGCTGATCTGGCGACCGGTCGCATCAGCGCGTTTAATTTCGCGCAGCATGCCGGGGCCAACAGACAGGCTTGCCGATTTCTGCGCGTCGGCGTAGATCGTCTTCTCGGCCACGCTCAGCAGGGCTGAGTCAGCGATAGAGGACAGGTCGACGGTTTTGAAGTCAGGCGAATGCTCTTGCAGCTGGATCATCAGGCGGCGGCGATATGCCAGCGGCTTTTCACCAGACAGTGGCACCGGAGCGCGCTTGCCGAAGCAGGAGAACACGCTATCAGCCTTCACCTGTGCGTCGGCGACTTCGTTACGCTCTTCATCGCTCAACTCGGTTGGGATGCGGGAGCGCAGGTCGGCGATCTGCTGACGCAGTTCAGAATCAGCTTTTTCTTTCGCCATACGTTCTGCCTCTTCCGCGTCGGCCTTCTCTTTGGCTTCAGCGTCTGCTTTTTCCTTCGCGGCTTTCTCTTCCGCGTCAGCTTTGGCTTTCGCCTCTTCGGCCTCTTTCGCCTCAGCATCAGCCTTTTCTTTCTTGGCTGCTTCTTCGGCATCGGCCTTGGCTTTCAGGTCTGCTGCTTCTGAGTCAGCCTTAGCCATGCGTGCGTCAATCGCCTTATTGATTAGCGCTACGATTTTTTCCTCGTCCATCTTTTCAGCCTCGTTTGGAATGGAATCAGATTTAACACCAGTAGGGGCAAGGAGCTTGTCCCATACGCCCTGTTCACAAATTGCAACGTGGTCGAGCAATACCGGGGAACCTTCCACCAATAGAGGCTGACCGTCGATTTTGATGATTGAGTCCTGCGCTTCGCTATACGTGACGGTTGGCGAGGTACTCAGCTGACGTGTCGCCATAATTTCGGCGGCTTCAGCGTCGTACACCCGGCCAATAGTCCAGACCTCGCCATTATCAGCAACCCAACTGTTCGTAAGGGTCCCGATAACACGCTTCGCAAATTCATCGCTATCGAGCTTGTTTTTCTCCGGGTGCAGCCAGATAAGCGGTACACCGGCAACTCGCTGGAGAAACTCTGGGGTGAGATAGTCGTCCGGGTTACGGAAGGCCATCTGTTGATCTGCAGAGCGCCAGGTAACCCCTGTTCCGGTTACCCAATTACCAAGTTGCACGGCCTCCGCATGCTGAATAAGGACCTCTTTATGCAGGTTCCATTATCGTCGGCTGACAGCACTAACGTTGCCAGGAATATCGGCATTAACAAGTCGTGGGATAAATCAGCCTACGCGCCGGCTAGCAAAGAAACACGCGCTGCGGTGCTGGTCGAACGCATTGAATCCTTCAACTCTGCAAGTTCGCTGAATTACGACGCAGAACGTGATCGGTTCACGCCGCAACTTGCTTTCGAGGTGTAATTCAATGATCGGAAAATACTCTCTTATCTATGCAGATCCTCCCTGGTCTTACGGCAACACCATCAGCAATGGTGCCGCTGCCGACCACTATTTCACCATGAAGCTAATCGACATCAAGCGCCTACCAGTCTGGGAACTTGCCGCCGAAAACTCGGTGCTGGCGATGTGGTACACCGGCACGCATAACCAGGAGGCGATAGAGCTGGCCGAAGCCTGGGGCTTTACCGTTCGCACGATGAAGGGCTTTACCTGGGTGAAGCTGAATCAGAACGCCGAGCTGCGCATCAACAAGGCGCTGGCCGAGTGTGACATCACCGACTTTTACGACTTCCTCGATTTGCTTAATGCCGAGACGCGCATGAACGGTGGCAACCACACCCGGGCCAATACCGAAGATCTGCTGATTGCCACTCGCGGCGCCGGGCTGGAGCGAAAGCACGCCGGGATTAAGCAGGTAGTCTACAGCCCGCTCGGCGCGCATAGCGAAAAGCCGTGGGAAGTTCGCCACCGGCTGGAGCTGCTTTACGGAGATGTGCCGCGGATTGAGCTTTTCAGCCGCAGCGCGGCTCCAGGCTGGCATCACTGGGGAAATCAGTGCGCTACCGCCGCGGTAGAACTGCTTCCCGGCTGCGCCATCGATGTTATGAAAACGGAGGCCGCATGACGCCAGAAACAGACAACGCCATCCGCGCCGCCTGCCGCCGCTGCACCGAAGAAATCCAGCAGGCCATGCGCAAGAAACCAAAGCCTAACTGGAACGAAACGGTTCCTCCCATCATCAACAAGCATCACAAGAAAATTGAAGCTCTGGGAGTTAGCCTTCTGGAGTTCGTCGTATACACAGGTCGGCTTAATCGCCGATTCGGAGTAGAACAATGACAACAGAATTTAAAGCCCTACCCGTCGAACGCGACCAGTACGGTTACTGGACTCACCCGCTTTACGATGAGTTTTGTGATGGCCGAGAATCCATTTCGCCCATTGAGTTCAACGCATGGCTGGAGAAGAACGGCCTCGAGTGGAAAGTGATTTACCGCGATGAGGACAACGCTGATCCAGATGTTGACGGTTATGACATTTCAGCTTGGCAGCCAGAAACACCTGCCGGCGATGGTTGGTTTGTGGGTTCAATTCACGACACGGAAGATGGCGCGGTCTGCATCTGGCTAAGGGCGAAGCCGTAATGGTGATATTTAAAACTCGGGAGCTTATGGCTCCCTTTTTATTGCTGGCGTTCACCTTCAACCGAATTAACCGACAGTTCCGGGAGCATATATGAAACGAACATCCATCGCATTAGCTGTCATGGCCGGGACCTTGGCGTCGGTGAAGTCGTGGAACATCGCAGAAATTCCCCCTTCCCTATATACCGGAAATAGCTACCCGGTTAGTGGTGGAAAGACTGGCATTGCCGCGGCACGCAGAGCCGCCAAGAAACGCAGGAGAGCACGAAATGGCTGACATCATTGATACCGCAGCAGAGATTGAAGAGCTTCAGCGTAACGCTGCCCTTTCCGCTCACCGCATCAACCGCAATGCCGTATCAGCTGAGCATTGCGCGGAGTGCGGCGAGGATATCCCGGCGCCGCGGCGCTCTGCCGTTCCCGGCTGCCAGACCTGCGCTGAGTGCCAGGTCGTCATCGAGTTGAGGAATAAACAGAGGGGGATCCAGTGAAAGAGCGAGGAATGATTTTTAACGGAGAGATGGTGCGCGCCATCCTCGATGGCGGCAAGACGCAGACGCGGCGGCCAGTGAAGGTCCCACACATTGATAGAGATGCAATGTGCGAATTATCTGGCAATGAATTGGCTGGTGAGTTATCGGCTGGAAATTACAGAAACAGCCCACACGGTAAACCAGGTGATCGTATCTGGGTGCGGGAGACTTGGGCACGCTACAACATCGACCAGGATAGCCACGATATGGCTTACCGAGCTACGCCACCTGCAGACTGGCCGGAAGAAGGAAGATGGCGTCCATCAATTCACATGCCGCGCTGGGCCAGTCGCCTAATACTGGAAATTACCGGTGTGCGAGTTGAGCGATTGCAGGCCATTACCCTTGGGGATATCTGTAAAGAAATCGGCTGTAGTCTTTACGACTTTCGCCCTGCCACTTATGGCTTTCAGGTGTGGGAAGAGCTGTGGAAGTCCATCTACGGCGAAGAAAACTGGCAGGCCAACCCCTGGGTCTGGGTAATCGAATTTAAGGTGGTGCCCAATGTTCAGGATAATCCAGCCTAATACCTGGTACGCCGATCCCCACGGCGCGCCCTGCAAAATCCTCCGCGCTACCCACGAAGTCATCCACTACATCCGCAACGGCCGCACCTGCATCTCCAGCATGGGCCGCTTTCAACACGAATTCGAACCGCTGACCAAAGCACAGGCCGAGCGGATTGCCGAAGAAATCGAAACAGCAAACCACCTGAAGAAGCTGCGTGCCCAGCGTGCGGCATGAGGAGAAATTATGGGAAAGATGACGTTCGTATTTGAGTTTGAGGATGGTAAAGAGCCGCCGGTTAGCGCTGGTATGGAGTATTTGGGTGGGAAGATTGTAGCGGCTGCTTTTCGTGATGCTCTCGAAGAGCCTGAAGTATGTGACGAGATCGCCCCTGACCCTGAATATCTGGAAAAAATCCGCAGTCAATTATGACGCAACTGATAGCCAGTTATGAGCTGGCTATTGGGTGCGAAAGCACTGCCACGCTATCCCTTTTGCCCGGCCCCGCGCCGGGCTTCTTTTTACAGGTGACAAAATGAAAAATGGTTTACTGCTACTGGCTGTCCTGGCGCTTTCAGCGTGTGATGTGAATGATGCGGATGTTGCCAGCCGTAACGTCAGCAAAGCCGCTGACAATTTCGAAGCTCAGCGTCGCTTTGTTTTTTATAACGGCATCACCGGCGAATTCATGCTGGAGATCACCGGGCTTTGCTCCAAAGACAATACCAGCACCGATCGTACCCTTGGCGTCATCTGCAAGACCGGACCAGGCGTCTACAAAAAGCACATGCTCGGCCTGTCGGATAACGTGACCTGGTTCATGGAAGATCTTAGCGGCACGAACGCCAGCGTGAACCAATATCGCGTCACCTTCAAACCTTCCGTAATCATCCCTGACATCGACATCCGCTAACCGCTTAACAGCAGGATCGCCCTATGCATTCAAACCCCATGACCTGGCTCATCGCCGCACTTATGGCGCTGGGCGCTCTCATCTCATTTCTTCACGAACCGGAAGGTGTGCAATGGCTGCTTTTATTGTGGGTGCATTAGTCCAGAAGAAGACCGGCGGGATCAGAGGAAGAATAGAAAGCCTGCTGGAGCCGGAAAACGATAAGGCCCGGGTTTATGTCGCTTGGGATGGCGGCACTTATCAGATCCATTACGAATACGAACTGCGCGCGGCCACGCCAGACCAGCCGCAGTTTTATAAAACGATGTCATAGGAGGGGAGATGGTTACAGCTGAGCCACTCACTGCGCAGAAAGCGGCAAAACTCCTGAAGGTCTCCCCGAGGACTGTCTACCGCCTCATCGACTCCGGCCAACTCGCCGGGAAGAAGATCGGGAACAAATACCGCACGACCGACGTCGCCTGTATTGCGTATTTACATGACCCGCGCGATCCTGTTTCCGCGAGCGCGGGTGAACATAAAGGAGAAATTTTATGTCAATCACCCTCAGAGGCGGCGTCTGGCACTGTCATTTCGTTACGCCGTCAGGGAAAAGAATTAGACAATCTCTTGGCACGGGGGACAAGAAACAAGCGCAGGAGCTGCACGACAAGCTGAAGGCTGAAGCGTGGCGGGTAGATAAAATCGGGGAACTGCCGACGAGGACGTTTGAGGAATGTTGCATCAGGTGGATCCGTGAGAAAGAGCATAAGCGATCCCTCGATGACGATAAGACCAAAATCGAATACTTCCTTCGGCATTTCTCCGGCCGGGATATTTCGACCATCACGGCGGACCAGGTAAACGAAGCAGTTTCGAAGATGGTCAACCGCAAGCACATCCAGGTGTGGGAGTCACGCCGGGACGCTGCTATACGTCGGGGAAAGGAGCCGCCGCCGTACACTGAAAAGCCAGTAAGCCAGGCAACAAAGAGCCAGCACCTGTCTTTTATGCGATCGCTGCTGAAAACTGCAGCTAATGACTGGGGATGGATAAAGTCGCCCCCCGTCATTAAGACCAAAAAGCCAATCAGCAAACGCATCCGCTGGCTGACCCGGGAAGAGGCAGAACGGCTTATCGCCTGCATGCCGGAGTCGATCAAGCCGGTGGTGATATTTGCGCTGGCAACCGGCCTGCGCCGCTCCAACATCATTGATCTGGAGTGGCAGCAGGTCGATATGCAGAGAAAGGTTGCATGGGTAAATCCGGAGAACGCGAAGGCGGGCAAGGCTATCGGCGTGGCTCTGAATGATACCGCATGCAGGGTGTTAAGGGATCAGATCGGGAAAAGTTCCAGGTGGGTATTCGTTCACACGAAACCATCAACGCGCCCGGACAAAACCGTCACTCCGGCTGTCCGTAAAATGCGAGTGGACGATAACAGTGCCTGGCGCATTGGTCTGGCAAAAGCAGGTATAGAGGACTTCCGTTTTCACGACCTCAGGCATACTTGGGCGAGCTGGTTAATTCAGTCCGGCGTACCGCTGTCCGTGCTGCAGGAAATGGGCGGCTGGGAGTCGATCGAAATGGTCCGTCGTTATGCTCACCTGGCGCCGAACCATTTAAGTGAACACGCGCGGAAAATAGATGCCATTTTTGGCAACCATGACACAAATACGACACAAGGAGAAAATCAGGCTGGTTTGAAACTGGCGTAAGTTCCTGTTTCTAAATGGCACGCCCTGTAGGATTCGAACCTACGACCTACGGCTTAGAAGGCCGTTGCTCTATCCAACTGAGCTAAGGGCGCACTGAGAAGAGTGAACTTCGCGGTGGTGAAACGCGAAGAATTATACGGTCAATGTCAGGTGAGTCAATGCCTTTTCCGTTTTCAGGCCCAATAACGACTAGTCGGTTGTAAATACGGCTGTTTTTTCAACATTATCATCAAATTCACCGTAAAATTATGCGCTGCGAAAAGGCTTAGTGGCATTTAAGTAACGCCTGCTGTTTTCCTGAACGTCACCTCGTCACACTAGTAAGAGGTATCCCGGCCGCCCGGAGGCTGACAGACAACAGGACAATGGAGTGACAGCGCAAAACCTGATCTATACGCCCCCCCAGCTACAGACCCTTTCTCAGGACATCGTCGGCATTAAACTTGAGCCCATTGTCGCCCTCACCTCTTTGCGTCAGATTGGCGCTGAGGTGCTTAGCATCATGTCCGAAACGCGGCACAGTGAGGCGTTTTTCCACCGTCAGTCCGCAGAAGAGTCGATAACCCTGCTTGAAGCGCAGCTTGTCACGTTAAAAAATACACCGCACTGTCATAACCTTTTTATTAATCTGCCGATAACCGTCCTGACAGAGTCAGAATCTTTTCAGCGACTTATCCGGCTGAGTGGGGCTCCGCTGAATATTGAGATCGTCGATCTCGCGGCTTTTTTAGCGCTGTCTGTTGCACAGAAACAGAGCGTCATTCAGAACCTGCAGCAACTCAGAAGGCAGGGGCACAGCATCTGGCTGGATGATATTGATGAAGTATTAATATCGTCGTTTATATCCTGTCGCCTACCGTTAAGCGGCATCAAGATTGATAAAGAAGCTTTCTGGCGCTTACGCGCCACCCCTGCGCTGAGGCAACTGGTTTCACTTTGCTTTCAGCTTGCCGGGAAAGTTCTTATCGAAGGGATTGAAACTGAGCGCGATCACACCTGGGCACTGCAGGCGGGCGCAGATCTCGGCCAGGGGTATTACTGGCCGTCCTGGACATGGCCGGAGGATTAAAAAGCCATTTCCAGGAGGGAGACCATGCGAATGACAGTGCGCCGTTACAGGCGGCGGCGTACAGGAAGTGATGCATTGGGATTTACGCACTCGCCTTTTGCTCCCCCCTTTTTCGACCGACTCGAATTTTTGAGCCAGTCCATCAGCCAGCCCCGCAAAACAGACGCCCCGTTTATCCTTCTGGTGACGGAGGATCACTTCCTGCGCACCGGTTTTCTCAACGGGCAGTTTCCCCTGAGCAGTTGCTGCGACTACGCCACGCTGGACGACGCCCTTGTCGCTCAGACGCAGTGGCCATCAGCCCGTCTGGTCGTGGATATTGAAAGCCGCTCCACGGGGCTTCTGGAGAAACTGGATCAGTTGAGACGGCATAGCCTGTTTCCTCCTTTCCTTACGCCCTGGCTGTTGGTCCGGGCCGATAATTACGACACCCGCCTCTTCTGCAAAGCGGCAGGTCCCTTTCATGTGCTCGAACGTCAGCTGAACGCCACTGCGCTCCAGCACAGCCTGCTGGATACCCGCCCCCCGCAGGGTACCGGGAAAGACTGGTTCTCGCGTAATGAATGGCCCATCCTGCAGGAGCTTTCCCGGGGCAAGACATTACGTCAGATTGCCCATATGCAGAATCGTCCCTATAGCCGCATTATCTATCGTCTTAGCTGCATCCTGCTGAAACTCGGGCTAAGCCATCGCCAGGAATTGCTGCATCTTCTTAATAACCTCTCAGACTGCACGTTTTCACTCACATCCTAACCCCTTATTTCCTAAAGCGGTTTAGGAATTTACTTACCACTTACGTTGCAAAAATGTTAATTCTTAACAATAAAATCGAAATTATAACTATTCCTAATTTATGGGCGTGAACCTTGTGAAATACCACAAATTGACGAAACAGCAGAACTTTCCTCCATCCGTTAAGTGAATGCAGAAGGCGTTAATAAGATGATAATGATGTAAAAACAAGCAGCTTGGTGACACCTTCCAGGAGTAAAAAGCGAAGCGGTCAGCATGTTCTCCTGTACAGCAGACACCGTTATCCAGGTCAACGTAAGAACTTTCAGATGAAGGTCTGACGGCCTGTGAGGGTAATTTTTAACCTCTCCATAGCGGGTTCGCCCCTTTAAAAAAGGCGTAATTCTATTAACAATTAATCAACATACAGAGATATCTGTTATTTTTTGTTATTACATAAAGACGAAAATATGCGGTAAATGAGATACCAGGACATTTCCGCTAATTTTAAAAAATTAGCTATTCAGATCCAGAAGATAATACAAACCAACACGCGGATATTAATTTACAGGGTTTTCGGAAAAAACTTACCCTGTATAATAAGATGCGTACCAAATCTGAATAAGAAAAACCTTTTTGCCAACACCAGCCAAATGAGATGACCGCGCTGAGGCATAGTTCTTTTCATTACGTAAACAAGGATGCTTTCGCTCTTTCCAGGGAAATACTTCGGTATAGGGATCTGCACATTATATCCTTCCGGCATTTCGTGAGTTTTACAAAACTCTACATAACGCTTTTAACAATCTGAGGCATTAAAAATGAAACCGGCATCCGTTATCATTATGGACGAACACCCTATTGTCAGAATGTCGATAGAAGTCCTGCTACAGAAAAATAAAAACATCACCGTCAAGCTCAAGTCTGGCGACAGCCATGAAGTCCTTGACTGTATCCGTAATCACCCTATTGATATGGTGATCCTTGACATCGAACTCACCAGTACAGATGCTTTCGCTTTACTAAAGAGAATCAGAAACTTAAATAAAAACATTAAGATTCTGTTCCTCTCGTCGAAATCAGAGTTGTTTTACTCAGGCCGTGCCATTCGAGCCGGGGCAAATGGCTTTGTCAGTAAACGAAAAGACCTGGGTGAGATCTACAATGCCGTAGATATGATCCTGATGGGCTATTCTTTTTTCCCGTCGGAAACGCTGAATTTTATAAATCACCAGGGTTCAGGGAAAGGGATCGCAGTGGATATGCCATTATCGAATCGTGAAGTCACGGTATTACGTTATCTGGCGAATGGATTATCCAATAAGGAAATAGCTGAACAGCTACTATTGAGTAACAAAACCATTAGTGCGCACAAATCCAACATTTATTCCAAGCTGGGCGTGCAAAGTATCGTGGAATTAATTGATTACGCCAAAGCGCACGAACTGCTATAACCTGAATTCACTCCCTGCAGCTTATCTGAGCTGCAGGGAGTGCGGTCAGTGCTAATTATAGTTAATCATGAAAGTGGCATCAGCGTCAGCCTGTCCGGGCTGAGGGTTATCGGCAGTGGCAATATAATTGGCATAAAACGACAGAATTGCATTCCCCTGCGCATCAACCGTGACCGGCTGGCTGGCCTGTTGAAGCGGCAGGCGCGTTTTATCCGCATCCCTGATCTCAACGGCGACATGACTTGCTGTACTGGCGTCATTCAACGCCAGCAACCCGTTATTACTTCCGTCAGCTTTGCCTGAAAACGTGATCGACGCAGCGCCCGGCGGACAGCCAGTCAGCTTCAGCGTAAACGGCATGGGCTGCGTGCGGCTCCCGGTGGAGCTCAGCTGTTTAGTCGGCCAGGTGCCCAACGTGACGGTTTTGTCGCTATCGCTCCCCTCTGCTACACAGGTGAAATCGACAATATTGCCGTAGAGTCGAATGTTAATTTCGCCCAACGCGGTTTCCGCCTGAGCTTGTGTGCAAAGCGCAAAGAGCGCCACGGTGATAAAACGGATCCCGTTTCGCATATCGGCTCCTTAGTCGTAATCCACACGCAAATATCCGCGCGAGGTAAAGCGCCCTTCCGCTGGCTTGTTGCCCGTCACGCTCACCGGCCAGACCCGGATCCCCACCTGCGCCTGCGCACTGTCGTCGAGACGGAACGGAATTTTACTCGTCAGGTTGTTGGGCGTGAGCGGCGCACCGCTCTCGTTGGCAATGATGAATCCTACATCCGGGTTATCGGACACCAGTACATTATCGGAGACCTTTTCAGCCTCGACACGCATCGTCAGCATGGCGTTCGCCTCCACGTTGGTGCATTTAATCGCGATGGTTTTGCTTTGCGATGAGACGCCCTCCGGCTTGTTACCCACGCCCGCTTTGCTGAACAAAGAGGCGCCAATGTCGCCGAAATCAAACTCAACCACATTACCGGCATTGATGGCGCAGCTCTGCGGCACCTGAATAGTTCCGCTGTAGCTGATGGTGTAGACCGGCGTGGTTAACGGATCGGAGGACGTGGTGGTGACGTAAACACGGAACATGGTGGCACGTGGGATCACCACCATATTGATAAAGCGTCGCGTCACTTTAAGGCGGAAAATAAGGCTGGAATCCTGAACACCAAACGGTTTGTTTTTTGAAACGTTCGGATGACTCCCCATCTGGATATAGTTTTTGGGTGGATAAAACGCGCCAGCAAAGCTGTCCGTGATTTTCATCGCCCCGTCAAGATAGTCATTAAGCTTCAGATACTGGTAACCATCGCTGGTCCCGGTGATCGGGTAATCTGTCACATAGCTGCGTTTGGTGGTATTACCGGTTGTGCCCTTTGGGCAGACGGCATTCACCCCTACCCACTGCGATTTCTCGCTGAGCGTCACGACCTGCCCGATCTGGTTATTCGAACTATTAAATTTATCCGTCAGGTCGTAATGCACTTCCGTCGGTACACCTTTTTCATTGACGCACACGGTCGCTAATGCGTTTGTCGCGGGCAGTAACGCCAGAAGCGACAGGGCAAAGATTTGGGTTTTAATCACAGCTGATCCCCTTAAGTGTGATCGCTTGTTGCAGGCTCTGTTCAGGCAAGCTGTAAGGTGCACGGCACTGGGACTGCGCCCCGTTGCCCCACTGGATAAGCAGTTCCCCTTCCAGCGGCAGCCCACTCAGGTAGATCTGCCCGTCATCCCCCACCATGCTTGTGACGCCACTCTGGGTTTCGCGCACCACGGCACCGAACGGCACGGGCTGGTTACCGCGTGTCACCGTCAGCAGGGCTCGCACACCAATACGTGTATCAAAGCTGGCGCGAACCAGCGCGCCTTTGGTTGGCACCACGCTGCTCACGTTGTTTTCGATATCGGTGTTGTTGCTCATGGTGTTGGTATCCAGCGCCACGCGGTTGTAGCGATAGACGGTGGCATACGGCATAACCGCGTAGCCTCGCCAGTCGGTTTTCACGCCGGTCTGGTTTTCCACACTGACGCCCGATGCTCCCGGCGCTTTGATCAGCACGTTGGTGTCGCCCAGCGGCTGACTGAAGGTCACCCCGTCGGCATGACCGACCACGCCCCCGGAGAGCTGCCAGTTGAGATCGTGCTGATCGCGTGAGTAGTTATAACCCGCGGCCAACGTGCCGTAAGTCGCCTGCCAGTTGGCACTGGCGCTACCGCTTGAGCCATTATTGCTGGTGTGTCCCTGGGTCACGCTGTAGTTCAGGTTGCGATCCTCCAGCAGCGTACCGCTGACGCCGGTTTGCCAGCTTGTATCGCCATCGCTGTTTCGGCTGGCGGATGCCGTGGCATAGGCGCGGTCTATCGCGCTGTCACGGCGATATCCCTGACGGGTAAAGAGGCTAAACGGCACGGAGACGTTAAACGACGCGATCCGGTCAGTACCTTCTATCCCGACGGATTTGTTCCACGACCAGGAAACGGAGTAGTTGATCCCCTTCACGCCCCCCGCATACCCCAGCTGATACCAGAGGTTTGTCTCGTCGGTTCCCCAGTAGCTCTGCTCGCTGCCGGAGATATATACCGATCCATAATCCCCCAGCGACTGAGACACATTGAGCTGGAAACGCCCTTTTTTATTCCACGTCAGGTTGTGATAACTCTGCACGTCCGGGACGCTGTTATCATCCTGGTTATCCGCATACTGATAACCTTCCATTGAGCGCCAGGCCACATCGTCCAGGGTGTAAAACCCTTTTGTGGAGTAGCGGTAACCCAGCAGCTGGAAGTTGGTGCCGAAGCCGTTGAGTGATTTCGCATAGAGGAAGCGCAGAGACTGTCCTTCATGTTTGCTGTCGTCCGCGAGCTGGCTGCGGGCGTGGGTAATATCGAGCGAGACCGCGCCCCAGTCACCGAGGTTTTTTCCGGCCCCGATAGCCACCGCGGTATAACGAGATGCCAGTTGGGTACCACCGTACAGCGTGTAACCATTGGCAAGACCGGTAATCAGGGTTCCCTGAGTAAAGAATGGCGTATCCTGATCGCTGTTACCGCTGCGGTAATCCCCGGCAACAAGATCGTATTTCCAGCGCCCTTCACGCTGCAGGAGCGGTACGGTGGAGTACGGCACGGTATAGCGCTGCTGGGTACCGTCTTTCTCTTCGACCGTCACTTCCAGGTCACCGCTTGAGGAGGTCGGGTTGAGATCGGTAATGGCGAACGCGCCGGGCTGGACATAGCTTTGATAGATAACATAGCCGTTCTGACGAACCACGACTTTGGCGGGCGTCCTGGCAATTCCGCGTACGGTTGGGGCATAGCCCTGCAGGCTGTCAGGGTACATGCTGTCAGATGAAAAGAGCCGCCCACCGCGAAAACCGACGCTGTCGAAGACATCATTGCCGGTATTACTGTCACCCAGCACCAGTTCACTTTTAAGCGGAATAACGGTGCGTTGCGCCCAGGTACCGATATTCTGCCACTCGCTGTGTCGCTGCCCGTTATTCTGCGTGTAACGCCATGCACCATTGTTACGTAAACGCCAGGCGCCATAGTTCAACCCGCTCTGCAGGTTCAGATAATAACTGTCGTCTTCGCTGCCCCGGTTACCGGTGAAACTGTAGTTCAACAGTGCGGCGGGAATGCCTTCATCCCATTGTTCAGGCGGAATGTAGCCACGGGCGCTGTTCTGCAACGCCACCTGCGGCAGGCTGACGTTCAGACGCTGAGAGGCAAAGTTAAATGCCGTCTCACTACCAGGAATGGCCGTGGTCAGCGGAACGCAGGTATCGCCCTGTACATTTGCCAGTTCAGGAAATGCCGCAACATTGACACCAAAGCGATCGAGCATCGCGCGCGTGATGCACGGCGATAAACCGCCCGCCACTGGCGGGGTGTTTTCGGCTTGCTCAAAACGCACGTCCTGGGTGCCGATAAACTCATCGTTACGCCAGATATCCACACGATAAACGCCGGGTGCCTGCTGGTGACCTTGTTCAAAACGCGACAAATCCGCCACGCTGGCGGTATCGTCGGACAAGAAGGCCGGGTTGAAGTAGCTTTCGCTCCAGCCAGACTGCGGCCAGAGCGCGGCCATCAGCGCCAGTGCAACCGGGCAGTAACGTCCCAGATGATTTTTCATCGCCCTGACTCTGCTCACAGGTTGACGCTACGCGCCGGTGTAATGGCACCGTAGTCATTCACGCTCTGCCAAGAGAGCGTGCCGCTCGCACCGGCTGGCAGTACCTGCTGTGCCGAGTTTTTAGGCGCAACCATCAGGTTATCCAGCGTCTTGCCACCCAGCTTCATGTTGACCAGGGTGATGTAATACGGAGACGCGTTGCTGACTTTGAGGTGGTTGCCAGTACGCTCAAAACGCAGCTGGGAGAGCGCCTCTTCCGGCTGCATCGCCAGATTGTTCGGGCGTACAAACAGTTTGATACGCGAAAGGATCGCCAGCTGCAGCACGTTATTGTTTTCCGTTTTATCCTTGTTCACTGACGGGATCGCTTTCACGTTCATGTAAAAGAGCGATTCGCGGTCGGCGGGCAGCGTCGGTCCGGCGTAAATAATACGCAGCGTGTTTTCGCTGTTTGGCTCACTCACAAACAGGGGCGGTGTGACGGCAAAGGTTTTTTCTTTTTGCCCGTTCGCATTTTCGATCCACGCGTTGATTAAATAGCGTTCTTGTTTGTTGCTGTTAGTGATCGCCAGCGACGTTTGCTTCGCATCTGCCGGATAAATAACGCGCGTGGCCCCCAGCGCAATACCGCCGGAAGCATTCGCGCAAGCAGAAACCATCATCAAAATAAACGATAAAAAAAGTCCTGGTTTAATTCGGGTATTCATCACAACCGTACCTTTAATAATGTGTTCGCAGGTGTTATGGATAAATCAACGTAAACCAGACATCCGACTGAATATTGCCTGGCATGAGATGTTCGGAAATAGCCCGATAGCGGGCGCTAAAATGAAACGCAAGTTCACTGGTATTTACCGGCAACCAGCTGACGGCCGTCGCATTTGGGATAATCTGACGTTGCTGTTCGTCAAAGAGCGCCAGCCCCACACCGCTGCTGACAGGTGTTTCACCTGGTCGCGATGTCGCCAGAAAAACCTGCGGATCTTCTGCGGGTGTTACGCCCTGAAACTGGATCCCCACGGTGCGCGAGACATCAACGCTGCAATCCAGTAGCCGCACGGTGAAGGGGACATTCACCGTGGAAAAACTGCCCACCCCGGCAAATGAATTGGTTCGATACTGTCCCATGTCGATGCGCATATTCTGGCTGTCGGGCGCCACGGCGCAGCCGCCGTTCACCAGCTCACCTCTGAGGTGAACTTTCCCGCCTTCGATCACCACAGTATGTGCCGATGCCTGGTTAGCCATCGCAAGGGTTAAAAGCAGTAGTGCTCCTGTTTTTGTCATCCTTCGTTCCTGGCATTAGCGTATGACGGCCTCGTCCCTGAGGCCTGGACATCCCTGTACGAATTATTCGTATTTCATAACGAAGGTGGCGTCAGCGTTTGCCTGGCCTGGCTCGGTGGTCGCAGCCGTTGATTTATAACGCGCGGTGAATTGCAGGGTGTTCGTTCCTTCGATCAGGTTCTGCGCAGCAGAGAAGGTTGCACCGTCTGGGGTCAGAACGCTGGATTTGCTGTCGAGGATCTCGATACCCACGCCTTTCGCGGTGTTGTCATTGTTACCGGAAGTCACTGCCAGCAGGGTTTTGTCAGTTGCATCAATCTGACCGGTGAACGCAACAGCAGCGGTTTTTGCTACCAGTGGATCGCAATCGTTCAGTTCAATGTTGAATGGGATATTAGAGGTAGTGTCGCCCACTTTAGTGAATTTCGCGGTACGGTACTGACCGAGATTAACAGTCTGCTCGGAAGAATCGGTATTTACTGAACATGCAGCATTTACCAGTTCACCTTTAAAATGCACAGTACCGCCATTTACGGAAACCGGATCTGCATGAGCGGCACCCGCGACCAGGGCCAGAGTTGCAATAACAGAAGAAGCAATGTTGCTGAGTTTCATGTCTATTCCTTTAAAATGTAAATAACCCTTCCCGCGAATAATCGGGAATAAGAAATACGTTCAATTGTTGAATTGAAAGCTTATTTCGGAGGAGACAAAGTAGCTCAGGAATCATTTTTTAAATATGTCAAAACGCTGCCATTTCTCCAGGTCACATCCTAATCCCGCCTAAGAAATTGACCATCCATCCGGAAGGGTTTTTATGCCCTACTGATGAAAACTCGCAAAGGGTGACTGACAGCGGCGCTCGCTTCTGACAAAATACAGGCAATCCCCCCTTTCAAACGTTACAGACGGAATCTTCTCTCTGATGGCAGCAAAGATTATTGACGGTAAAACGATTGCGCAGCAGGTGCGCTCTGAGGTTGCGGAAAAAGTGAAGGCGCGTAAAGCTGCCGGAAAACGCGCCCCTGGGCTGGCCGTTGTGCTGGTTGGCAGCAACCCGGCATCACAGATTTATGTCGGCAGCAAACGCAAAGCGTGTGAAGAGGTGGGCTTCGTCTCCCGCTCTTACGATTTGCCAGAAACCACCAGCGAAGCAGAACTGCTGGAACTTATTGACACTCTGAATGCCGATAAAGAGATCGACGGTATTCTGGTTCAGTTGCCGCTGCCCGCAGGCATCGACAACGTGAAGGTGCTGGAGCGTATCGCACCGGATAAAGACGTTGACGGTTTCCATCCGTACAACGTTGGCCGCCTGTGCCAGCGTGCACCGCGTCTGCGTCCATGTACGCCACGCGGTATCGTGACGCTGCTGGAGCGTTATAACATTGACACCTACGGTCTGAACGCCGTGGTCATTGGTGCCTCCAACATTGTGGGCCGCCCGATGAGCATGGAACTGCTGCTGGCCGGCTGCACCACTACCGTCACCCACCGTTTCACCAAAAATCTGCGTCACCACGTAGAGAACGCCGATCTGCTGATCGTTGCCGTCGGGAAACCGGGCTTTATTCCAGGTGAATGGATTAAAGAGGGTGCGATTGTCGTGGACGTCGGAATTAACCGTCTGGAAAACGGCAAAGTCGTCGGTGACGTAGTGTATGAAGATGCTGCGGCACGTGCCTCTTACATCACCCCAGTACCGGGCGGCGTAGGCCCGATGACGGTTGCCACATTGATTCAGAATACTTTGCAGGCATGCGAAGAGTACCATGATGTAGAGGACGCGTAAGATGGCGACATTTTCATTAGGAAAACACCCACACGTTGAGCTGTGCGATCTGCTGAAGCTGGAAGGCTGGAGCGAAAGCGGCGCGCAGGCGAAAATCGTGATCGCCGACGGGCGAGTAAAAGTCGACGGCGTGGTGGAAACGCGTAAGCGCTGCAAGATTGTCGCGGGACAGACCGTGAGCTTTGAAGGACAGAGCGTGACCGTTACGGCCTGAGCCATTTGACGCCCTCACCCCAACCCTCTCCCAGCAGGAGAGGGTTAAAAATCCCCTCACATCCATCACGGTTATTTATCGATCAACTTCAAATAATCACTATTTCCTCTGTTGAATAGTGAAAATTCAGTTGCGCGTTTTTCACACTTTGCCCACGATAAGTAGAACGTTCTACTAAAACGTTCTACTTACAATAACAGCGCCAAAAAAAGCGCTACTCGGGGGAAATCAGCATGAGTCTGATATCAGGGTTTGTTAAATCGCTGTCTAAGTTGTCTATGATTGGTCGCGCCTTGATGCTGCCAATTTCACTGCTTCCCGCTGCGGGCCTGCTGCTGGCCTTCGGCGATAAGTTCCACCTGCCGCTGATGATGAACGCAGGCGGGGTTATTTTTGATAACCTGCCGATGCTGTTCGCCATTGGCTCTGCCGTGGGTCTGGCGTCAGAATCCGGTATCGCTGCGCTGTCTGCGGCGGTATCGGTATTTGTCACGAATATCACCATTAGCACCGTGCTGAGCATCACGCCGGAAATGGCCTCTCAGGGCGGGAAATACGCCATGGTGGTCGGCATCCCGACGCTGCAAATGGGCGTCTTCGGCGGCCTGATCTGCGGTATTCTCGCGGCCTGGTGCTATAACCGCTTCCACACCATGCAGCTCCCGGAGTTCCTGGGCTTCTTCTCCGGTAAGCGCTTCGTGGCAATTGCAACGGCGTTCCTCTCGTTCCTGATGGGGCTGCTGCTGCCCTACATCTGGCAACATATCCAGGCCGGTATCGACGCGCTCTCCGTAGTGGTTAACGGCGATAATCAGGCGGCGTCGACCTTTATCTTCGGTCTGGTGGAACGCGCGCTGATCCCGCTCGGACTGCACCATATCTGGTACCCGTCTTTCTGGTATTCGTTTGGGGATTACACCACCCAGGCAGGCCAGGTGATCCACGGCGACCAAACCATCTGGTTCAAGATGCTGGAAGAAGGGGTCAAATCCTTCAGCAGCGACACCTACCAGAACGCCGGTAAGTTCATGCAGGGTGAATTCCCGCTGATGCTGTTCGCGCTGCCTGCGGCGTGCCTGGCGATGTATCACGAAGCCCATACGAAGAATAAGAAAATCGCGGCCGGTATTCTGTTCTCTGCGGCGTTGACCTGCTTCCTGACGGGGATCACCGAACCGGTTGAGTTTACCTTTATCTTCGTGGCGCCGATTCTGTACGTCTTTAACGCCATCATGGCGGGCCTGGCTTATATGACCATGTATCTGCTGCATGCGCATATCGCCAAGTCGTTCTCCGCGGGCTTTATCGACTATCTGTCATTCGGGATCCTGCCGTCGTTTAACGGTTACAAAACCAATTTCCTGAACGCCATTATCATCGGCATTCCAATGGGCCTGATTTATTACTTCACGTTCCGCTTTGTGATCCGTCGTTTCGACGTGAAAACGCCGGGCCGCACTGAAGTGACAGCCAATGCGGATGAGAAGTCAGATTCCGAACTCGCGACCGAGATCATCACCCTGCTGGGCGGAGCGCATAACATCGACTCCGTCGGCGCCTGTATCACCCGCCTGCGTCTGGAAGTGGCAAAAAGCGAGGCAGTTGATAAAGACGGCCTGAACGGACTTGGCGCGCGCGGCGTGGTCTTCGTCGGCGACAACGGTATTCAGGTGATTTTCGGTGCCAGAGCACAGTTTATCGCCCAGACCATGTCCACCATGATCGGCAAATAATAAGATGCCTGAACGACACGTCTCCTGTACGCTGGGAGACGTGTTTTATCTGGCTGATAATCGGCAAATTTCAGGGAGCGGTTTTGAAGAAAGTCAGCATTATTGATGTCGCAAAGCACGCGGGCGTTTCGGTCTCAACCGTCTCGCTGGTGTTGCGCCAGAAAGGGAAAATCTCAGAGGCAACGATCGAGAAGGTCAACGCTGCCATCAATACCCTGGGCTATGTTCATAACGTCGCCGCCGCCAACCTTCGCGCCAACACCTCCAATCTTATTGGTCTTATCCTCCGTGACTTCAGCGACAGCTTCTCCATCAAGGTGATGGCGAGCATCGTCCAGGAGCTGGAAAAACAGGGGTATATGGTGTTTCTCGGCCAGCCGCAGAATGACTATGACCATCTTGAGCGCTGCCTGCTGTCGTTTAAACAGCAGGGTGTCGCCGGTGTGATTTACCTGGCTTCTGACACCCGGACATCCACCCTGCCGGAACACATTCGTCATTGCCCACTGCCGTTGGTTGCGGTCTCTCAGTCGTTGCTGGATGAAAAATGCAACCTGGTGATGCGTGATAACCGTCAGGCGGCAAATCTGGCGGTACGTTATCTTATCGAGCGCGGCCATCGCAATATCGCCTACATTGGCGGGCGTGAGGGCTGCCTTATCCGCGAGCAGCGTCTGCTCGGTTTTCGCAGCGCGATGACGCAAAACGGGCTGGTCTGGCGCGATGAATACTCTCCGGCCTGCAGTGATGACACGCTGGCCGCGGGTTTCGCCACCCGCCAACTGCTGGAAAAAAACAACACCATCACCGCCCTGCTCTGCCACTCGCCTGATGCCATGATCGGCTCTATATCAGCGATTCATCAGGTAGGACGTACGGTGGGTAAAGACGTGTTTCTGACGCAGCAGGTCGCGCTGGTCGGTTTCGAAGATATGCTGCACGTAAACCTCACGTCACCGTCATTGACCTACGTCTCCTCCGCCAGTGAAGAGACGGGGCGTCAGGCTGCCGGGTTGATTATTCGCAAGCTGAAAGAGCCGGACTTGCAAACGCAGCGGATTACGCTTTCCGGGCAGCTTATCGCGCGCGAATCGGCGTAAAATCAGAATTTAGCACAGGTCTGTTAGCGCGAGATTACTGCTATATTTCCATGATTTGCCATGGATAATGTCAATGCCTACCGTTATTACGCACGCTGCTGTTCCGCTTTGCCTGGGCTTAGGCCTGGGAACCAGAGTTATTCCGCCTCGTCTGCTGTTCAGCGGAATTGTCCTCGCGATGTTGCCGGACGCCGACGTGCTGGCGTTTAAGTTCGGCGTTGCCTATGGCAATGTTTTCGGCCATCGCGGCTTTACTCACTCCCTGCTGTTTGCCTTTGTGGTGCCGATACTCTGCTTGCTGATCGGTCGACGATGGTTCAGAGCCAGCCTGACCCGGTGCTGGCTGTTTTTAACCGTGTCATTACTGTCGCACAGCCTGCTGGATTCCATTACCACGGGTGGAAAAGGGGTTGGCTGGCTGTGGCCGTGGTCAGACGAACGCTTCTTTGCGCCGTGGCAGGTGATTAAAGTCGCGCCGTTTGCGCTGTCACGCTATACCACGCCGTACGGGCATCAGGTGATCATTTCCGAACTGCTGTGGGTGTGGCTGCCGGGAGTCGTGCTGATGG
Organism: Enterobacter sp. E1; assembly: GCF_016809815.1. Lineage (NCBI taxonomy): Bacteria > Pseudomonadati > Pseudomonadota > Gammaproteobacteria > Enterobacterales > Enterobacteriaceae > Enterobacter > Enterobacter sp. E1. The sequence goes on from NZ_JAFBJM010000001.1 coordinate 1,058,886, forward strand.
GGATGTTGTGGTGGAAACGGCGGTAAAAGAAAGCCGGGTGGCGGCTACGCCTTACCCGGCCTACGGTCGTGATTTTGTAGGCCCGGTAAGCGTAAGCGCCACCGGGCGTTACAGACTTACTTACGGCGCCAGGTGGTTCCCTGCGGGCCATCTTCCAGAATGATGCCCATCTCGGTCAGACGGTTACGCGCCGCATCTGCCGCCGCCCAGTCTTTCGCCTGACGCGCTTCCAGACGCGCGTTGATCAACGCTTCAATTTCCGCCACTTCACCGTCGTCCGCCTGCGCACCGCTTTGCAGGAACACGTCCGGCTCCTGCTCCAGCAGGCCGAGAACGGAAGAGAGCTTACGCAGATGGGACGCCAGCGCATTCGCTGCCGCCATATCCTCTGACTTCAGGCGGTTCACTTCGCGCGCCATGTCGAACAGCACGGAGTACGCTTCTGGCGTATTGAAGTCGTCGTTCATCACCTCAACGAAGCGCGCTTCGAACGCTTCGCCGCCCGCAGCAGGAACAGACCTGTCGGTACCGCGCAGCGCGGTGTACAGACGCTCCAGCGCCGAGCGCGCCTGCTTCAGGTTCTCTTCGCTGTAGTTCAGCTGGCTGCGATAGTGACCGGACATCAGGAAGTAACGCACGGTTTCCGCATCGTAATACTTCAGCACGTCACGCACGGTGAAGAAGTTACCCAGCGATTTAGACATCTTCTCGCGGTCAACCATCACCATCCCGGAGTGCATCCAGTAATTAACGTACTCACCGCCATGCGCGCAGGTGGACTGCGCGATTTCGTTTTCGTGGTGCGGGAACATCAGATCCGAGCCGCCGCCGTGAATGTCGAAGTGCTTGCCCAGCTGTTTGCAGTTCATCGCTGAACATTCAATGTGCCAGCCAGGACGCCCTTCGCCCCACGGAGATGGCCAGCTCGGTTCACCCTCTTTGGACATCTTCCACAGCACGAAGTCCATCGGGTTGCGCTTCACGTCAACGACGTCAACGCGGGCACCGGCCTGAAGCTGATCCAGATCCTGACGGGAGAGCGCGCCGTAGGTTGGGTCCGTCGGCACGGAGAACATCACGTCGCCGTTATCCGCAACGTAGGCATGACCGCGTGCGATCAGCTTTTCGGTGATTTCAATAATTTCGTGAATATGGTGGGTCGCACGTGGCTCACTGTCCGGGCGCTGAATATTTAATGCATCAAAGTCTTTGTGCATTTCAACGATCATGCGATCCACCAGCGCCACAAAGCTCTCGCCATTTTCATTAGCGCGTTTAATGATTTTGTCGTCAATGTCGGTGATGTTGCGCACGTACTTCAGGTTGTACCCCAGAAAACGCAGGTAGCGCGAAACAACATCGAAGGCGACAAAGGTACGGCCATGGCCAATATGACAGAGATCGTAAACCGTAATACCACACACGTACATGCCGACTTCCCCGGCATGGATAGGTTTAAATTCCTCTTTTTGGCGCGTCATTGTATTAAAGATTTTTAACATCGAAGATTCCATGTAAACACGTGTGTGGGTTGTTTGTTCCCTATAATACCCATAATTCGGAATAGGATCAGCACACAATGCAAGGTGATCGCGTCCTGTGGTTATGCTATAACAAGCCCCTATATGTGACCCGAACACGGGTTGACGCACCACAATAACGGAACAGGATGCAAAAATGGTTACTTTCCACACTAATCATGGCGATATCGTAATCAAAACCTTTGATGACAAAGCGCCTGAAACAGTTAAAAACTTCCTGGACTACTGCCGCGAAGGTTTCTACAACAACACCATTTTCCACCGCGTGATCAACGGCTTTATGATCCAGGGCGGCGGTTTTGAACCTGGCATGCACCAGAAAGAGACCAAAGAAGCGATCAAAAACGAAGCGAACAACGGTCTGAAAAACACCCGTGGCACGCTGGCGATGGCCCGTACTCAGGCGCCTCACTCTGCTACTGCCCAGTTCTTCATCAACGTGGCCGACAACGACTTCCTGAACTTCTCTGGCGAAAGCCTGCAGGGTTGGGGCTACTGCGTATTCGCAGAAGTGGTTGAAGGTATGGACGTGGTTGATAAGATCAAAGCCGTCTCTACTGGCCGCAGCGGCATGCACCAGGACGTTCCTAAAGAAGACGTAGTGATTACCAGCGTGACCGTCAGCGAGTAATTGGTGGCGACACTCTTTATTGCGGATTTGCATCTGCAAACAGAAGAACCGGCGATCACCGCCGGTTTTCTGCGTTTTTTACGCGGTGAAGCAAAAAGCGCCGACGCGCTGTACATTCTGGGCGACCTGTTCGAAGCCTGGATTGGCGACGACGACCCTAACCCGCTGCACCGGGAAATGGCTGCTGCCATTAAAGCGCTGGTGGATTCCGGCGTTCCCTGCTACTTCATCCATGGCAACCGTGATTTCCTGCTCGGCAAGCGCTACGCCCGCGAAAGCGGCATGAAGCTGCTGCCGGAAGAGCAGGTGCTCGACCTCTATGGCCGCAGGGTCCTGATCATGCACGGCGACACGCTCTGCACCGACGATACCGGCTACCTGGCGTTTCGCGCCAAAGTCCACACCCCGTGGATCCAAAAAGTGTTCCTGGCCCTGCCGCTGTTTATCCGCAACCGTATCGCAGCCAGAATGCGCGCGGGCAGTAAAGCCGCCAACAGCAGTAAATCCATGACCATCATGGACGTCAACCCGCAGACAGTGGTCAACGTGATGGAAAAGCATCGCGTCCAGTGGCTGATCCACGGTCATACTCATCGCCCCGATGTACATTCCCTTATCGCCAACGGCGAACCGGCCCACCGCGTCGTACTGGGTGCCTGGCACAGTGAAGGGTCCATGGTCAAAGTCACACCAGAGAGTGTAGAGCTGATCGCTTTTCCGTTTTAACTCCTCAAATATCATTCTATTTTTTTGAATAACATTGGCAAATTGTTCCGATTTTAATCAGCCCATGGTTAGCCTAATATTTATCACATCAGGGCAACACGCCCTATCCCAGATAAATTACTTCAGGAATACGACCATGAAATCTATCAAAACTTTCGTTGCAGTTGCCGCTCTTTCTATGATCTCTTTTGGTTCTTTCGCTCAGAGCGTCAGCGCGAGTGCTTCTACCCTCGACCGCGCAGAAGCGAAAATCGCCGCTCAGGCTGCTGAACAAGGTGCGTCTTACAAAATCACCAGCGCACAGGTTAACAACCGCGTATACATGACCGCAGAACTGACCAAATAAAGACACCTGATTGATGAAAACAGACCGCCAGATAGCGGTCTGTTTTGTTATGTCCTGGCGGTCACAACGGCTCAAGTTTTAACCGCGCAACCGTTTTCCTTCCCCGTATTACATGCTATTCTCTGTGCCCTCGAAAGCAGTGTGTTTCGCACCACAGGAGTTTTAAGACGCATGTCTTCCCGCAATAATCCGGCGCGTGTCGCCATCGTGATGGGGTCCAAAAGCGACTGGGCTACCATGCAGTTCGCCGCCGAAATCTTTGAAATCCTGAATGTTCCGCACCACGTTGAAGTGGTTTCCGCACACCGTACACCGGACAAACTGTTCAGCTTCGCCGAAGGCGCTGAAGAGAACGGTTATGAGGTGATCATTGCCGGTGCGGGCGGCGCAGCACATCTGCCAGGCATGATTGCCGCTAAAACGCTGGTCCCCGTTCTGGGCGTACCGGTACAAAGCGCTGCGTTGAGCGGTGTCGATAGCCTCTATTCCATCGTGCAGATGCCGCGGGGTATTCCGGTCGGCACGCTGGCGATTGGTAAAGCGGGTGCTGCAAATGCTGCCCTGCTGGCTGCACAGATCCTGGCGACGCATGATAAAGACTTACATCAGCGTCTGGCTGACTGGCGTAAAGCACAGACCGACGAGGTGCTGGACAATCCGGACCCACGGGGTGCGGCATGAAGCAGGTTTGCGTCCTCGGTAACGGTCAGTTGGGCCGTATGCTGCGCCAGGCGGGTGAACCGCTGGGTATTTCCGTCTGGCCCGTCGGGCTGGATGCTGAACCTGAAGCGGTACCGTTCCACCAGAGCGTGATCACCGCCGAGATCGAACGCTGGCCGGAAACGGCGCTGACTCGCGAGCTGGCGCGTCATAACGCCTTTGTTAACCGCGATGTTTTCCCGATTATTGCCGACCGTCTGACGCAAAAGCAGCTGTTCGACAAGCTCGGTCTGCCGACTGCACCGTGGCAGCTCCTGTCGGATAAAAGCGAGTGGAATGATGTTTTCGCGATGCTGGGCGAACTGGCCATCGTGAAGCGCCGCGTGGGCGGTTACGATGGCCGCGGTCAGTGGCGCCTGCGTGCAGATGAAACGGCAGAACTGCCGGATGATTGCTACGGCGAGTGTATCGTTGAGCAAGGTATCAACTTTAGCGGCGAAGTGTCGCTGGTCGGCGCGCGCGGGCATGATGGCCACACTGTGTTTTATCCGCTAACGCATAACCTGCATCAGGACGGCATTCTGCGCACTAGCGTGGCGTTTCCGCAGGCCAGTGCGGAACAACAGGCACAGGCGGAAGACATGCTGTCTGCCATCATGCACGAACTGGGCTACGTCGGCGTAATGGCGATGGAGTGCTTTGTCACCCCGTCAGGTCTGCTGATCAACGAGCTTGCGCCGCGCGTGCACAACAGCGGCCACTGGACGCAAAACGGCGCGTCCATCAGCCAGTTCGAACTACACCTGCGCGCCATCACTGAGCTGCCTCTGCCGCAGCCGGTGGTGAATAGCCCGTCAGTGATGATCAACCTGATCGGCACCGATCTGAACTACGACTGGCTGAAGCTGCCGCTGGTACACCTGCACTGGTATGACAAAGAGGTTCGCCCGGGTCGTAAGGTCGGTCACCTGAACCTGAACGACAGCGACACGGGCCGTCTGAGCGCCACCCTCGAAGCCATCATCCCTCTTCTGCCGCCGGAATACGCGAGCGGAATTGTCTGGGCACAGTCTAAGATCAAGTAACACACCTGCGCCGGGGAGTTGACCTTCCCCTTCCCCGGCGTACAATCCCCGCCCATTGCTGCTGAGTTTTCTTCTGGAATAACCATGAACGATGGAACGGACTATCGCGCGATCCTCGCGTCCGATACCCCTTTAATCGACGTTCGCGCGCCGATCGAATTTGCACAGGGCGCGATGCCCGCCGCGCTCAACCTGCCCTTAATGAACGACGACGAGCGCGCCGCCGTCGGCACCTGCTATAAGCGGCAGGGCCCCGAGGCCGCGCTGGCGCTCGGCCATAGTCTGGTGAACGGCGCCACGCGTGAGGCACGGATCAACGCCTGGCGGGAGGCCAGCCTTGCCCATCCTGAGGGCTATCTCTGCTGCGCACGCGGCGGCCAGCGTTCGCACATCTCACAGGCATGGCTGAAAGAGGCGGGTGTCGACTACCCGCTGATCCGCGGCGGCTATAAAGCCCTGCGTCAGACGGCGATTCAGGTCACAACCGAGCAGTCACAAAAACCGATGGTACTTATCGGTGGCTGTACCGGCAGCGGTAAAACCCTGCTGGTTAAGCAACATGTCCAGGGCATTGATCTGGAAGGGCTGGCGCGCCATCGCGGTTCATCGTTTGGCCGCACGCTCACGCCGCAGCTTTCCCAGGCCAGCTTTGAAAATCACCTTGCGGTTGAGCTATTAAAAAAAGACGCTGCACGCTGGGTGCTGGAAGATGAAGGTCGGATGATTGGTTCCAACCACCTGCCAGAGTGCCTGCGCGACCGTATGGTTGAAGCCCCTATCGTTGTCGTCGACGACCCGTTTGATATCCGTCTTGAGCGCCTGCGAGAAGAGTATTTCGACCATATGTGGGCAGATTTTTCTGCGGCTTACGGTGATGAAGCAGGCTGGAAAGAGTACAGCGAGTATCTGCACCACGGCCTGTTCGCCATTCGCCGCCGTCTGGGGCTGCAGCGGTATGCAGAATTCACCGCGCTGTTAGATTCCGCGCTGCTGGAACAACAACGCTCTGGCAGCACTGACGCGCACTTCCGCTGGCTTGCCCCGTTGCTGAATGATTATTACGACCCGATGTACAGCTATCAGCTTGGAAAGAAAGCGGAAAAGATTGTCTATCGCGGAACGTTCGAAGAAATTGCTGAGTGGCTTGATCGCTGAAAAATAAAGCCGGGTGGCGAGGTAAAAGCAAAACGGCAACCAGGGTTGCCGTTTTTAATGTTTGTTCCCTCTCCCCGTGGGAGAGGGTCAGGGTGAGGGCATCAGGCCGCACCCTACAAAACGACTTAGAAGTCGTAACGCAGACGGACCAGGTTCATATCGCCCAGATCGTCGGTGCTGGAGGTGAACACGTGCTCGTAGTCCACGCGGAAACCATAATCCAGCTGGAAGCTGATACCCACACCGTTGTCGATGCGCTGGTAGTTACGGCCGTTCACGTACTCGATGCGATCGCCCATGAAGTAAGGCTGGATGGATTTAACCGCATACTGATTGATTGGGAATTTATACCCTGCGAAGTATTCAATACCCCACGCGTCGCCCGCAAAGTAGTCGTTAACAGACACTTTTTTGGTGGTCAGGAAGTTCTGGTACCAGCCGCCGCCAAAGGAGAAGGTCCAGTTGTCAGGTTTCCAGCTCAGCGCAGTACCGAGGATGTTCTGATCGTAGGTTTTGCTGTCGCCGTTGTCCGGGTTACGCATGTCGGCGCGGGTGTAGTTCCACGCCGTACCCCAGGTCAGATCTTTAGTCAGGTGATAATCCAGACCCAGTGAACCGCCGCCTTTACGCTTGTAGCGCAGGCCGTTGCCCGGCAGGTATTCGCTGTCTTCAAACAGGTAGGACGCATAAATGTCAGCATCGCCAACGGTTTTCTTATATTTCAGCATGTTGCGTGAACGATAAGAACCGTCGTAGTCACCGTTGATACCGTTACCTGGTGCCTGACCGATCATGTCGTAGTCCCAGATATCGGTTTTCACGCCAACCACATCATAGTAAACGCTGTTCTGTTGACCGAAGGTCAGCGTACCCCAGGTATCGCTCTTCAGACCGGTGTACAACATACGGCGAGTAGTGTTGTTCGCGCCTTCTTTGTAGTGGTTGTCCCAGTCGAACAGCGCAGGAATGTTCACGCCCAGCTCGTAGTAGCTTACCCAACTGATGTCATCAAACAGGTAGTAATCGGCTGCGAAACGGAAACGGGTACCGCCGTCGAAGCCATTACGTTTGTAGGAACCTTTGTCGCCATCGCCCGTCATCATGTTGAACTGAGGACGGATACTGCCGCCCACGGTGAAGTTCAGACGGCTCAGTGGATCGCCCGCCTGAGGATCCTGTTTAAGAACGGTGATTTCTGCCTGAGAAGCGAAGGTAGTCAATGCCACTGCCGCGCCGATCGTAACCGCCAGCGCTGATTTTTTTATAGTCATTATTTTTCCTTAATAGACACGCTGCTAAATATTTAGCGGGTGAATATTAACTGGAAATAATCAGTCTGTGTGGACGGTTTTTTAATGTTTTGTGCTACTAAATGAGTGGGTATTATCTTTTTGTGCCATTAAATTACTACGCACCGATATAAAAACCGGTGCGTAATTATCACCACATTGAATCAACTCTCAAACTGGCGGAACAGGGCTTTGCCCTTTAACAAGCGTGTACCGAGCCAGCCTCCACAGAGGGAAAGCAGTACCGCACCAAAGAGAGGCAATGTCAGCCAAAGACGCCAGTCAGGCTCCCATGGGAAGTCGAAGACCTTTGTCTGCAGGACAGCCAGCGCCGTCTCTGCACCAATGGCCGCGACCAGACCCGCCACCAGCCCCAGCAGTGCGAATTCACTCCAGAGTGTCGCCCGCAGCAGCCGCTTACCGGCCCCCAGCGTGCGGTAAACCACCAGTTCCTGATGACGCTGGCGCATCCCCACCTGTACCTGGGCCAGCAGCAACAGCACGCCACAGATCGTCACCAACACCACCATCACCTCCAGCGCGCGGCTCACCTGCTCCAGCACCTGTCCCACCTGCTTCAGGATCGCCCCGATATCCAGCAGGCTGACCGTCGGGAATTCCCGGTTAAGCTGCGTCAGCATGCCGTTGCCGTTTTCCCAGCGGAAGCTGGTCAGCCAGCTCTGCGGTTGTCCGTCCAGCGCCCCCGGCGGGAAGATGAAGAAGAAGTTGGGCCGCAGGCTTTCCCAGTCCACTTTACGCAGGCTGGTGACTTTCGCGGTAAAATCCTGCGTATCCCCGGTAAACGTGACGCTGTCTCCCAGCTTAACGCTCAGGCGCTTCGCCAGCCCCTCCTCCATCGACACCTCTCCCGCTTTCGGCGGCCAGGTGCCGGCGGTTATCGGGTTGTGGTCAGGGCGTTTCTCCTGCCAGGTAAGGTTCAGCTCGCGGTTAAGCGACTCGTCCTTGTTCCCCTCCGTTGACTGACCGTTGATCTGCGTCAGCCGTGCGCGAACGATGGGGTAGAACGACTCGGGGATAATGTGATGCTCCGACAGAAATCCCTTCAGCGGCGTGACCTGCTCAGGCGCGATATTGATCAGGAAATAGTTTGGGCTTTCCGGCGGAAGCTGGTGCTGCCAGCGATCCAGCAGATCGCCTCGCAGCACCAGCAGAAGTGCCAACAGCATAAACGACAGCGAAAACGCCGAAAGCTGGCTGAGCGTGGACCAGGGCTGATGCAGCAGACGGTTCACTGCCAGCCGCACGGGAAGCGATTTTACCGTGATTTTTTTCAGAATATTGAGCAGTATCCAGCCCAGTACGCCGCACAGCAGCGCCAGCACAACCGCCCCGGACAGTACTGCCCATAACAGGGTGCTGCCCCCCATCAGCCAGGCCAGCAGCCCAACCGCCACCGCGATTATCACAGGAAGGTAGAACTTCAGCGGCCAGACGTTTGCCACGACGTCACGGCGTAAAACACGCAGCGGCTGCGTCGCAATCAACAGCCGGTACGGACGGAGCCCCACCAGCACCGAGATTACCGTCATCGCGCCCATCGCCCACAGCCACGGCCAGAGGCTGGCCGGCGGCAATGCTGCCGGGAGCACCGGTTTCAGCATCACCATCAGCAGTTTTTCGAACAGTAGCCCCATTACCCCGCCGGTGAAGGCCGAGAAAAGCAGCAGCATCAGCCACTGGCCGACAATCAGCTTACGCAACTGCACCCTGCCCGCACCCAGCGTTTTGAGAACCGCCACCAGATCGTAACGGCTGCGGCAGTAGTGCCCCATTGCGACGGCAACTGCCGCCACTGCCAGCAATAGCGTTAACAGGGCCGAAAGCAGCAGGAACTGCTGAGAACGCTCGAGGGACTTACCGAGCGCTCCCTCGTCCTGCTCCAGCCCGTACCAGCGGTGTTCCGGTTTTAACTGCGGCAGAAGCCATTTTTCATACGCGTCAAGCTGGGCAGGCGTGCCGCCAAACTTATAGCGCCAGGTGACGCGGCTACCCGGCTGTACGGCATTGGTTTTCGCCACATCGGCGGTGTTCATCAGTAATCGCGGCGCGAGCTGGAACGGATTAAACCCGGAGTCAGGTTCCTGAACCACTTCCCCGGCAATTTTCAGCGTAGCATCACCGACATCAATGCTGTCGCCCGTTTTCAGGTTCAACAGCGCCATCAGGCGCGGCGCCAGCAGCACCGTGCCGGGTTTGGGTTTCAACCCTGGTGGGCTGGTTTGCAGTTCGCCATACATCGGGTAGATGTCATCGACGGCTTTGACGCTTGCCAGCTGCGGCGTTTCGCCCGCGAAGGTCATGGTCTGGAAGCTTATCTGCTCCCCGACCTTGAGCCCCCGCTTGCGCGCTTCATCAATCCAGCCCGGCGGAACCGCGCGTGAACTTTGTAGCGCCCTGTCTCCCGCCATAAACTCCCGGCTTTGCTGACTGAGCCCTTTCTCCATGCGGTCGCTGACGCTGCCGAGCGCCAGCACGCACGCTACCGCCAGGCTTAAGGCCAGCCAGACTATCAGCAGCGAGGGCGAGCGCCACTCGCGCCAGAACCAGCGGGCAATCATGCTTCCTCCTGAAGAACACCGTTGACCAGCCGCAGACGACGGTCACAGCGGGCGGCAAGTTGCGGGTCGTGGGTCACGAGGATCAGCGTAGTGCCATGTTCACGGTTGAGCGAAAACAGCAGGTCAGCAATCTTGTCCCCGGTTTTACGGTCAAGGTTACCGGTAGGCTCATCAGCGAACAGTACCTCCGGACGACCGTTAAACGCGCGCGCCAGCGCCACGCGCTGTTGCTCCCCGCCGGAAAGCTGTGCCGGAAGATGGTCGAGGCGTTTGCCCAACCCCAGCTGCTCCAGTAAGGCCTTTGCATGCGCGCGGCTTTCACGGCTATTTTCGCCGCGCAGAAGCGCCGGGAGTTCGACGTTTTCCAGCGCGTTCAGCGTCGGGATAAGCATAAAGGACTGAAAAACAAAACCGATGTGTCGCGCACGCAGTGCAGCGCGCGCCTCTTCATCAAGCTGATGCAGCGGTTGCCCGACAAGGTGGACCTCTCCGCTGCTTCCGTCGTCCAGACCCGCCAAAATCGCCAGCAGCGTAGACTTACCGGAACCGGATTCGCCAATCAGCGCGATGGTTTCAGCGCGTTTGACAACGAGTTCAACTCCAGTAAGGATGGAAAGCTCGTGTTCCCCCTGACCGACGGATTTCTTAAGACGATGAACTTCAACACTGTTTTCCGCTGGCATTTGCCCTTCCTGTTTTTGATTCTGATGACCTTCCGCGCGGCGGCAGCGGACACGTTACTGGTTCTCGGCGACAGCCTGAGTGCAGGCTATCGCATGGCCGCCAGCGCGGCCTGGCCTGCTTTGCTCAATGATAAATGGCAGAGCACAACGCCGGTGATCAATGCCAGCATCAGCGGCGATACCTCGCAGCAGGGCTTGTCGCGGCTGCCTGCCTTACTCAAACAGCATCAGCCGCGATGGGTGCTGGTTGAGCTTGGCGGTAATGATGGCCTGCGCGGTTTTCAGCCTCAGCAAACAGAACAGACGCTGCGCACCATTCTGCAGGACATCAAGGCGGCAAACGCCCAGCCGCTGCTGATGCAAATTCGCCTGCCCGCTAACTACGGTCGTCGGTATAATGAGGCCTTTAGCGCGATCTACCCAAAGCTTGCCAAAGAGTTTGATATTCCGCTGCTGCCATTTTTCATGGAAGAGGTCTATCTCAAACCCCAATGGATGCAAGACGATGGGATCCATCCCAATCGCGATGCTCAGCCGTTTATTGCCGACTGGATGGCAACGCGGCTGGCCCCTTTAGTTAAACATGACTCCTGATTAAGCGGAGATCCTGACAGGTAAAGTTATGCAAAAATCGGTCTTAATTACAGGATGTTCCAGTGGAATCGGCCTGGAAAGCGCGCTCGAACTGAAGCGCCAGGGGTTTCGGGTCCTGGCGGCCTGCCGCAAACCCGACGATGTCGAACGCATGAACGGGCTGGGCTTTACCGGCGTGCTGCTGGATATGGACTCGCCGGAGAGCGTTGAACGCGCCGCCGATGAAGTGATCGCGCTGACCGATAATCGTCTGTACGGGCTCTTTAACAATGCCGGCTACGGCGTGTATGGCCCGCTGGATACGCTCTCCCGCGAAACGCTGGAAAAACAGTTTTCGACCAACTTCTTCGGCGTGCATCAACTGACTATGCGCCTGCTCCCCGCCATGCTGCCGCACGGTGAAGGACGTATCGTGATGACCTCCTCGGTGATGGGCCTGATCTCCACCCCAGGCCGAGGCGCCTACGCCGCCAGCAAATATGCGCTGGAGGCCTGGTCTGACGCCCTGCGCATGGAGTTGCGTCACAGCGGCATTAAGGTCAGCCTGATTGAACCCGGCCCCATCCGCACCCGCTTTACCGAAAACGTCAACCAGACGCAGGCGGACAAACCGGTCGAAAACCCTGGCATCGCCGCACGTTTTACCCTCGGGCCGGAAGCGGTTGTCGCGAAAGTGCGCCATGCTTTTGAGAGTGAAAATCCAAAAATGCGCTATCCGGTGACGCTGGTCACCCATGCCGTAGGCTGGTTAAAACGCCTGCTGCCGGGCCGGATGATGGACAAAATTTTACACGGTTGAGTTGAAGCAACGACGCTCACCCCCATGTAAAGAACAAACCGACAAAAGAGAAAGCCGCATGTCCGTACAGAATATCGTCAATATTACTGAAGCAAACCTGCAACAGACCCTCGAACAGTCAATGACCAAACCGGTGCTGTTCTACTTCTGGTCTGAGCGAAGCCAGCACTGCCTGCAGCTGACGCCGGTACTGGAAAGCCTTGCCGCACAGTACAACGGTCAGTTCATTCTCGCCAAACTGGATTGTGACGCCGAGCCAATGGTGGCATCTCAGTTTGGTCTGCGCGCGATTCCAACCGTCTATCTTTTCCAGAACGGTCAGCCTGTTGATGGTTTCCAGGGGCCGCAGCCGGAAGAGGCTATTCGCGCTCTGCTGGATAAAGTCCTGCCGCGTGAAGAAGAGCTGAAAGCGCAGGAAGGCATGGCGCTAATGCAGGAAGGCAAATATGACGAGGCGCTGCCGCTGCTCAAAGAGGCATGGCAGTTGTCGAAGCAAAACAGCCAGATTGGTCTACTGCTGGCGGAAACGCAGATTGCACTACACCGCTCAGAAGACGCAGAAGCCGTGCTGAAGACGGTTCCACTTCAGGATCAGGACACCCGTTACCAGGGGCTGGTCGCGCAAATTGAGCTGCTGAAGCAGGCGGCAGACACCCCGGAAATTCAGCAGCTGCAACAGCAGGTAGCTGACAACCCGGCCGATGCCGCGCTGGCAAGCCAGCTGGCGCTGCAGCTGCATCAGGTAGGGCGTAACGAAGAAGCACTGGAGCTGCTGTTTAGCCATCTGCAAAAAGATCTGGCTGCCGCAGACGGCCAGGCGCGTAAGATGTTCCAGGAAATTCTGGCCGCGTTGGGCACCGGCGACGCGCTGGCGTCGAAGTATCGTCGTCAGCTGTACGCGCTGCTGTATTGATGCACTTTGCCCGGGGGCGGCTTCGCCTTACCGGGCCGACAAAAGCCGATATTACCCCGTCTTTTTCAACTGCGTCACCACCAGCTGGTGGCGCGCGTTATAGAACTTCCGGTAGGTCAGGTAACAGGCAATGATGGTTGACAGGCTCGCCGTTGAGAGCAGCATAAACGTTACCATAATCTGATACTTAATCGCTTTTACCGGATCGATACCCGCAAAAATCAGACCCGACATCATACCCGGCAGGCTCACCAGTCCCACCGTTTTGGCAGAATCCACCGTCGGGATCAGCGATGAACGGATGCTCTCACGGATCAGCCGCGCCGAGGCCATTTTAGGCGTTGCCCCCAGGCTTAACTTCTCCTGCAACTGCTGCTGTTCACTGCTGAACCGCTGGCCCAGATTGTTGTAACACAGCCCCACGGCAACCATCGCGTTTCCGGCGATCATTCCGGTAATGGGGATGACCTGCATTGGCGTAAACACAATTGAACCAGAGAGCACCAGCACTGCCAGCGTGAGCGCCGTCCCGGTCGTAATGGCAATAAACGACGAGATAAAGGCCTTATCAATGTACTTACTGCGTTTTTGCGCATTCCACGCTGCGTTAAAGCAGATAAAAAGCACCATCAGCAGCGTCAGCACGGCGTGGTTGACGTTGAAAATATACTTCAGCACATAGCCGACAATAATCAGCTGAATAACCGCCCGGCAGATACTCCACAGAATATCTTTTTCCAGCCCCAGCTTTTCCCGGTAGCTGACCACAATCGCAATCAGCACCAGCACCATCGAAAACGCCAGGGATTCATTGGTAATATTATGCTCACCCACGGTTAGCCTCCTGCATTTTCCCACCGTGCGGCTGGAGCGTAATCACGTCATCCGCATGGGTTATTTCGTTAGCGTCGTGCGTCACCCACAGCACGGCAACATTCTGCTTGCTGGCGTAATGATGAATGATGTCGTTAACGTTGCGCTTATTGGCCTCATCCAGCGCGCTGGTGATTTCGTCCAGCAACAGCACCCTGGGTAAAAATTGCAGATTACGGATCAGCGAGACGCGTTGCTTTTCTCCACCCGACAACTCACTCACGGCTTTGGTCAGCGTCTCCTGCGGCAAGCCAAAACGTTCCAGATCGGCCGATAACCGCTCAGGATCGGGCGTCTTATTGCGAATTTTCCAGGGAAAAATCAGGTTGTCATACACCGTATCGCCGAAGAGCGTGGGCGTTTGTACCGAGTATGAGACCTGCTGGCGATACGCCTCAGGAGAGAGCGTTGCAATATCCTTCCCCTCAAAAAAAATCTTGCCTGAGGTCGGGCTGAGCAGCGAGGCAATGATTTTTAGCAGCGTACTTTTCCCGCAGCCCGATGGCCCGGTGATCAAACGAAACTCCCCCGGCGAAACGGTAAAGCTGACATTATTCAGAATAGTGGTTTCACCCACACGGTAGCCTACATCCGCGATTGTTAAAATCGCGCTGTTATCCTTCATGTTATTTCCTGCCTTCATCCCAATAATTAGCAGTAGTCTACGGCGATTAGTGATTGTATGGCGACTTTCCTCGTATACTTAGGGTCAACAAACAGCCATATGGTTTCCGCCACAGCATGCAAAACAGGAGGTTTTTATGCTCATCGTTGTTCCTGTCCTTATTTTCGTTGCGCTGGTTATTGTCGGCGCTGGCGTCAAAATTGTCCCGCAGGGTTACCAGTGGACAGTCGAGCGTTTCGGACGTTACACCAACACATTACAACCTGGTTTAAGCCTGATTGTCCCTTTCATGGACAGAATTGGTCGTAAGATCAACATGATGGAACAGGTGCTGGATATTCCTTCTCAGGAAGTGATCTCTAAGGATAACGCCAATGTCACCATTGATGCCGTCTGTTTTATTCAGGTAATTGATGCGCCAAAAGCGGCCTATGAGGTGAGCAATCTGGAGCTGGCTATCGTTAACCTGACGATGACCAATATCCGTACCGTACTGGGTTCGATGGAGCTGGATGAGATGCTCTCACAGCGAGACAGCATCAATACCCGACTGCTGCACATTGTCGATGAAGCGACGAATCCGTGGGGGATCAAAGTCACCCGTATTGAGATCCGCGACGTTCGCCCGCCGGCTGAACTGATCGCCTCCATGAACGCCCAGATGAAGGCCGAGCGAACCAAACGTGCCTATATTCTTGAAGCCGAAGGGGTACGTCAGGCCGAGATCCTCAAAGCGGAAGGGGAAAAACAGTCGCAGATCCTCAAAGCCGAGGGCGATCGCCAGTCTGCGTTCCTCCAGGCGGAAGCGCGTGAACGTTCGGCCGAAGCGGAAGCTCGAGCCACCCAGATGGTGTCAGAGGCGATTGCCGCTGGTGATATCCAGGCCGTGAACTACTTTGTCGCGCAAAAATATACCGACGCGCTGAAACAGATCGGCTCAGCAAACAACAGCAAAGTGGTCATGATGCCGCTGGATGCCAGCAGTCTCATGGGCTCTATTGCCGGGATCGCTGAACTGATCAAAGACAGCGGAAACGAGCGTAAAAAATGATTGAGCTCATCGCCGCACATCCTCACGCTTTCTGGCTAAGCCTCGGGGGGTTATTGCTGGCCGCTGAGATGCTGGGCGGCAACGGCTACCTGCTCTGGAGCGGTGTCGCCGCCGTCATTACCGGGCTGCTCGTGTGGCTTCTGCCGCTCGACTGGGCGTGGCAAGGTGCGTTGTTTGCCGTACTGACACTGGTGGCTGCATGGCTGTGGTGGCGCTGGCTTAACCGACGGGTTAACGAGCAGAAACCGTTAGATGCGCACCTTAATCAGCGCGGGCAGCAGATTGTCGGCCAGCGTTTTACGCTCGACACCGCGCTGGTGAACGGGCGTGGACATATGCGCGTGGGCGACAGTTCGTGGCCTGTCGTGGCCGACGATGACCTCAGCGCCGGAACGCGGGTTGAGGTCGTTGCGGTAGAAGGAATAACTCTGCGGGTTAAAGCCTGTTAAACAGATGCCTTACGATGGCAGCAGCCAGCAAGATTATCTATGATCGGGCAATCGGCGCTGTCATCTCCCGGACATGATTCCGCCAGCGCCAGCAGCTGTTTGCGCATCGCCTGTAACTCGGTGATGTGGCGTTCAATCTCAGCCACCTTTTCCAGCGTGCGATTTTTCACATCAGCGCTGTGACGCTTCGGATCGTTAAACAGATTCACCAGCTCGCCACACTCTTCCAGATTAAAACCGACCTGTCTTGCCTGACGCAGCAGCGTCAGTTCGTCAAGATGCAGTTGCGTGTAACTGCGGTAGCCGTTTTCGCTGCGCAGCGGCGGTGTCACCAGCCCTTTCTCTTCATAAAAGCGAATCGCTTTGCTGGTTAAGCCGGTTTTTTTCGCAACATCACTGATATTCACATTTCCCCCTTGACCTTCCCCTTGATGGAAGGTTTAACCTTCATAACAGTTAGCCAAAAGCGTTATGTTGGTCAACAACTGACCAGATCATTATACGGGAGTTTTGTTATGTCTCACACTATTGACCTGACATTGGACGGCCTCTCCTGCGGCCACTGTGTCAAACGCGTTAAAGAAAGTCTGGAACAGCGTCCTGACGTTGAAAGCGCTGAAGTTACCATCGATCATGCCGCCGTAACCGGTAGCGCCAGCGCGGATGCGCTGATTGATACCATCAAGCAGGCCGGTTACGGGGCGGAGCTGAGCCACCCAAAGGCTAAACCGCTGGCAGAGTCATCATCCCCGTCGGAAGCACTGACAGCGGCCACTCCTGAGCTTCCGGTAGCTGATGATATTGATGACAGCCAACAGCTGCTGATCAACGGCATGAGCTGCGCCAGCTGCGTCTCCCGGGTACAAAACGCCTTGCAGGCCGTACCGGGCGTCGCGCAGGCACGGGTCAATCTTGCGGAGCGCACCGCGCTGGTGATGGGCAGTGCCTCCGCCGCAGATTTAGTGCAGGCCGTTGAGAAAGCAGGCTACGGCGCTGAAGCTATCGAAGATGATGCAAAACGTCGTGAACGTCAGCAGGAAACGGCGGTTGCCACCATGAAACGCTTCCGCTGGCAGGCAATAGTGGCCCTGCTGGTCGGGGTTCCGGTGATGGTGTGGGGCATGTTCGGCGACAACATGATGGTCACCGACGATAACCGCACGCTGTGGCTGGCGATCGGTTTGATCACCCTTGGGGTGATGATCGTTGCAGGCGGACATTTTTATACCAGCGCCTGGAAAAGCCTGAAGAATCGCACTGCGACGATGGATACGCTGGTTGCCCTTGGTACGGGGGCAGCATGGCTGTATTCGATGAGCGTTAACGTCTGGCCTCAGTGGTTCCCGATGGAAGCGCGACATCTTTATTATGAAGCGAGTGCGATGATTATCGGCCTGATCAACTTAGGCCATATGCTCGAAGCGCGCGCGCGTCAGCGTTCCTCAAAAGCGCTGGAAAGATTACTTGATTTAACGCCGCCAACCGCGCGGGTAGTCACAGAGGACGGTGAAAAGAACGTCCCGCTGGCCGAGGTTCAACCCGGTATGACTCTGCGCCTGACCACGGGTGACCGCGTTCCCGTTGACGGTATTATCACACAGGGTGATGCCTGGCTGGACGAAGCGATGCTCACCGGGGAACCCATTCCACAGCAGAAATCCCACGGTGACGCCGTTCATGCCGGTACGGTGGTGCAGGACGGCAGCGTGCTGTTCACCGCCAGCGCCGTCGGCAGCCACACGACGCTGTCGCGTATTATTCGCATGGTGCGCCAGGCGCAGAGCAGCAAGCCGGAGATTGGCCAGCTTGCTGATAAAATCTCAGCCATTTTTGTTCCGGTCGTGGTCGGTATTGCCCTGCTGAGTGCAGCTATCTGGTACTTTTTCGGTCCCGCGCCGCAGATTGTTTATACCCTGGTGATTGCCACCACGGTGCTGATCATCGCCTGCCCTTGCGCACTCGGTCTTGCCACACCAATGTCGATTATCTCCGGTGTCGGTCGCGCCGCCGAGTTTGGCGTGCTGGTGCGTGATGCCGATGCCCTGCAACGCGCCAGTACGCTCGACACGCTGGTGTTTGATAAAACCGGCACGCTGACCGAAGGCAAACCGCAAGTTGTGGCCGTGAATACGACAGGTATGGCAGAAAATGACGCACTGCGTCTTGCTGCCGCGCTTGAGCAAGGCTCCAGCCATCCTCTGGCTCGCGCGATTATTGAGAAAGCCGGGAATGCCAGCCTGCCGCAGGTGAGCAATTTCCGCACCCTGCGCGGACTCGGCGTCAGTGGTGAAGCAGAAGGCCACGCGCTGCTGCTGGGCAACCAGGCATTGCTCAATGAAAACGGTATTGATACTGCCGAGCTGGAAAGCGAGTTGAAGGCGCAGGCGTCCCAGGGCGCCACGCCGGTTCTGCTGGCGGTGGATGGCAAAGCCGCCGCGCTGCTGGCCGTGCGCGATCCGCTTCGCCAGGACAGTGTGGATGCCTTAAAACGCCTGCATCGCGCGGGTTATCGCCTGGTCATGCTGACCGGGGATAACCCGACCACCGCCAACGCCATTGCGAAAGAAGCCGGTATTGATGAGGTCATTGCTGGCGTACTGCCGGACGGTAAAGCTGACGCAATCAAGAAACTGCAAAGCCAGGGGCGTCAGGTGGCAATGGTCGGCGACGGCATCAACGATGCCCCTGCGCTGGCTCAGGCGGATGTCGGTATCGCCATGGGAGGCGGGAGCGATGTCGCTATTGAGACGGCAGCGATCACGCTGATGCGCCATAGCCTGATGGGCGTTGCTGATGCGCTGGCCATTTCAAAAGCCACGTTGCGCAACATGAAGCAGAACCTGCTGGGGGCATTTATCTACAACAGTTTCGGCATTCCGATTGCCGCCGGGATTTTGTGGCCACTGACTGGCACGCTGCTTAACCCCGTGGTCGCAGGTGCAGCCATGGCGCTCTCCTCCATCACCGTGGTGAGCAACGCCAACCGACTGTTGCGGTTTAAACCGAAAGATTGAACCTTGTACTCGTACGCGCTAGCATGAACCTTTCCGTTCATGGAGCGCGTATGAGTCTGTTTAATCGTATAAAAACATCGTTTCGCGCCCTATTTCCCCGCCGTTATGCCTGGCCCGGTCTTGATATCTCTCTTCCCGGCGGGCAACACCTGCACCTGGTGGGCAGCATCCATATGGGCACGCAGGATATGTCTCCCCTGCCTCCTGGTCTGATAAAACTTCTCAAGCGCGCCGATGCGCTGGTTGTTGAGGCGGACATTTCGGGCCATGAATCACCGTTTGCCGGTCTGGAGAGCACTCTCAGCCTGGCAGAACGTCTGGATGATGCTCTGCTCGCGGAACTGACGCGCGTCGCGGATGAGACGGGCGTGTCGCTCTCGATGATCGACGCTCTTCCGCTCTGGCAAATTGCCATGGTGCTTCAGGCCACGCAGGCGCAACGTCTGGGTCTGCGCGGTGATTACGGCATTGATTACCAGTTACTGAATATGGCAAGGGCACGCAGGATGCCGATCATCGAACTGGAAGGGACGGACAGCCAGATTGCGCTGTTGCGACAACTGCCTGACGACGGTCTGATGCTGCTGGATGATACCCTGACCCACTGGCACACCAACGCGCGTCTGCTGCAGACCATGATCGGCTGGTGGCTGGATGCTCCCCCCGCAGACAGTAAGCTGGCGTTACCGTCTACATTCAGCGAATCGCTGTATGATGTGCTGATGAATGCGCGTAATAAAGCCTGGCGGCAGACGCTGCATGCCTTACCTGCCGGGCATTACGTTGTCGCAGTAGGTGCATTACATTTGTACGGAGAAGGGAATTTGCCGTCACTGTTGAAATAAAAAAATGGCCAATATTTCTATTGGCCCGTCAAAGAGGAATTTCATCGTTTTTATTATGCCGAAGGAGACCTTCGGTTGAGCCGATTGTCGCTCAAAGTGACCATCACTGCCAATACTATTGCGCAAGATGGTGCTATTTTTTAGACAAACGTCAGGCGTATGCTGTGAGCATGAATTGTCTGTCGTAAGAAGGATAGCTATGACTCCCGCCGTTAAATTACTCGAAAAAAACAAAATTCCTTTCCGGATCCATACCTACGATCACGATCCGAATGAAACCAATTTTGGTGATGAAGTGGTGCGCAAACTGGGGCTGAACGCTGACCAGGTCTATAAAACGCTGCTGGTCGCCGTGAATGGCGACATGAAGCACCTCGCCGTCGCGGTTACGCCCGTCGCCGGGCAGCTTGACTTGAAGAAAGTGGCGAAAGCGCTGGGCGCGAAAAAAGTGGATATGGCAGACCCAATGGTTGCGCAACGCACCACGGGCTACCTGGTCGGCGGGATCAGCCCACTCGGGCAGAAAAAACGGCTGCCGACGCTGATAGATGCGCCTTCACAGGAGTTTGAAACCATCTTTATATCCGGCGGCAAACGCGGGCTGGATATTGAACTCGCGGCGGGCGATCTGGCGAAAATGCTGGACGCGAAATTTGCGGATATTGCACGCCGGGAGTAAGAGAAAAGCCGGGTAAGGCGCAGCCGCTACCCGGCAAAACAACCGCACTACTGCCAGCTCACCTCACCCTTCGGCTCGTATGCATTCACATCAATCGGCGAGTTTTGCTCGATGAACTGCTTCAGCACTTCCGCGTCGATAAAACCGGTGTTCACATAGCCTGGTTTGTTATCAATATGCGGATAGCCGTCACCGCCGGTGGCGTTAAAGCTTAACGTCGCCAGACGGTACGTTTTAGCCGGATCAACCGGTTCGCCTTTGATCTTCAGATCGTTAAGCTTGCCGTCTTTCGCCACAAAGCTCACGTTGGCAAACTGCGGATAGGCACCGGAATCCGGCTTCATCTGCGCCACGGCGGTCAGGTAGTCAATGACCTCTTTCCCGCTCATGTCCGCATAGACCACCACGTTACCGAACGGCTGCACCTTCAGAACGTCTTTATAGGTAATGTTTCCACCTTCGATGGAATCACGAATACCGCCGCCGCTCATTACGCCAAAATCAGCGCCGGTACGCGTCATTTGCGCTGCCAGCACCAGATGCCCCATATTGGTCTGCACGAAGCGAACTTTGCTACGATCCCCTTCCAGACGACCATTGAGCGTGCCAATCTTCACATCCAGCTGTGCCTTACCTTTATTCTGGAACGGCGTCAGCAGGGAGAGCATCTGCTGGTTTTCAGCAATCTCCGGGGTGTAAAGTACGCGCTCACTTTTCCCGTCAGGATAAGTGACTTTCTTCTTCAGGTTGACCGGGATGAGCTGGTAATGCACCAGTTTCATCTCGCCGTTACGGAACTCAAAATCCGCCCGGCCCACGTATTTGCCCCACTCATGCGCCTGCACAATCCAGATGCCGTTCTGACGGTCTGGGGCACACGGCGTGCCTGGCACGTAATCAACCTGCTTTTTATTCTCGGAGGCCATGCAGACCGGATCCTGTGAGTGACCGCCCACAATCATTGCCAGCGAGCCAGCCGGCAGGCTGCGCGCCATCTCCACGTCACCTGGCGCATTAGAGCCGTGCTCGCCATTGTCATAGTGCCCCATGTGGGTGGTGGCAATAATCACATCCGGTTTTTCGTTCTGCTGTAATTCCTGAATAACCAGCTTTGCTTCGTCTGCCGGTTTACGGAATTCGATATCGGTAAAGAACTCCGGGTTGCCAATTTTCGCCGTATCGTCAGTGGTTAGGCCAATCACCGCGATTTTCAGGTCCTGGCGCTTAAACAACGCCCAGGGTTTAAACAGGCGTTCGCCGGTACTTTTCTGGTAAATATTGGCTGAGAGGAACGGGAATTTTGCCAGTTTTTCCTGCTGGCGCAGTACCGTTAGTGGATTATCAAACTCGTGGTTGCCGACGGCCATCGCATCGTAACCAATCAGATTCATACCGCGAAAATCGGGCTCGGCATCCTGTAAATCGGATTCCGGTACCCCGGTGTTGATATCTCCCCCGGACAGCAACAGCACGCTGCCGCCCTGAGCCGCCACCTCTTTACGAATACCATCCACCAGCGTTTTTTGCGCCGCCAGACCATATTCGCCGTATTCACTGCGCCAGAAATGCCCGTGGTGATCGTTGGTATGCAGAATGGTGATTTTGTAGGTTTTATCTTTTTCGTATGCCTGCGCGGGCAGGCTTACCAGGCCCCATGCGGCGATAAGCGCCAGCGCGACGCCCCGCTTCATTAACTTCATCTTTTCTCTCCCTGACCAATAGACAAAGGCAAAAATTACAATGACTCACAATAATAGACAAATAAGTTTTCAGAATTGCGACTTTCTTCAAATGCCCCTGACAGGTATGTTAGTTGGATAATAATTACATCCTGCATTCCTAATAACTAAAGACGTGGTAATTCTCTCTATGGCAATCAGTGAATCAACCCAGCCCGTGCCGGGCGTGCCGGCGTCACCGCCGAAATCGCGCACCTCTTTTAAAGTCTTAGGTGCAATCAGTCTTTCTCATCTGCTCAACGATATGATCCAGTCGTTGATTCTGGCAATTTATCCGCTGCTGCAATCAGAGTTCTCTTTAACCTTCGTGCAGATCGGGATGATCACCCTGACCTTCCAGCTCGCGTCCTCGCTACTGCAGCCAATAGTGGGCTACTGGACGGACAAATACCCGATGCCATGGTCGCTGCCGATTGGCATGTGTTTCACCTTAAGCGGGCTGGTACTGCTGGCCATGGCTGGGAGTTTTGAAGCGGTGCTGATCGCCGCCGCACTGGTGGGCACCGGCTCGTCGGTCTTCCACCCGGAATCCTCCCGCGTGGCGCGTATGGCCTCCGGTGGTCGTCACGGCCTGGCGCAGTCACTCTTCCAGGTGGGCGGTAACTTTGGTAGCTCTCTCGGCCCGCTATTGGCCGCGGTGATTATTGCCCCTTACGGTAAAGGCAACGTGGCGTGGTTTGTGCTAGCCGCACTGCTGGCGATTATCGTACTGGCGCAGATCAGCCGCTGGTATGCCGCTCAACATCGGGTGAACAAGGGTAAACCTAAAGCGAAGGTGATTAATCCTCTACCGCGTAACAAGATTATCCTGGCGGTTTCCGTCCTGCTGGTGCTGATTTTCTCGAAATATTTCTATATGGCGAGCATCAGCAGCTATTACACCTTTTATCTGATGCAAAAATTCGGATTATCGGTACAAAATGCGCAGATCCACCTGTTTGCCTTCCTGTTTGCGGTCGCTGCCGGGACAGTGATTGGCGGGCCTGTGGGGGATAAGATTGGGCGTAAATATGTAATTTGGGGCTCTATTCTCGGCGTGGCACCGTTTACCCTTATTTTGCCGTACGCCAGCCTTGAATGGACGGGAATTTTAACCGTGATTATTGGTTTTATCCTCGCTTCCGCGTTTTCCGCCATTCTTGTCTATGCGCAAGAGCTGTTACCTGGTCGTATCGGTATGGTTTCCGGACTCTTTTTCGGGTTCGCCTTTGGCATGGGTGGGCTTGGTGCTGCGGTGTTAGGGATGGTTGCGGATCACACCAGCATCTTCCTGGTTTATAAAATCTGCGCTTTCCTGCCACTTCTTGGGATGTTGACCATATTCCTGCCTGATAACCGTCACAAAGCGTAAATTACAGGTAGCCAAAGTTTTACTTTGGCTACCTGATACCCTGATGCCATAAGGGTTTCTTCTGCCTCCCCCTGCTGAATTTATCAAAATGCGCTTTTTTTCGTGCTTATTGCTGTTTTATTCAAATTTCAACAATTATTCATAAACATAAGAGTAAAAATTGTCATAAACTATTACTCGGTTTTTTGGTTTGCGCCAAAAAGGAACACCCACAACGAAAGGAGACGGAATGCATCACGCCACACCGCTTATCACCACCATTGTTGGTGGCCTTGTGCTCGCTTTTATCCTTGGCATGATTGCCAATAAACTGCGTATTTCTCCCCTTGTCGGCTATTTGTTAGCGGGTGTCCTGGCGGGACCGTTTACGCCGGGTTTCGTTGCGGATACCAAACTGGCTCCTGAACTGGCGGAATTAGGCGTGATTCTGCTGATGTTTGGCGTCGGTTTGCATTTTTCACTGAAGGACCTGATGGCGGTAAAGTCGATCGCCATACCGGGAGCGATCGCCCAGATAGGGGTAGCGACGCTGCTGGGGATGGCGCTTTCAGCAATTCTTGGCTGGTCGCTGATGACCGGCATCGTTTTTGGGCTGTGTCTTTCCACCGCCAGTACCGTGGTGTTGCTGCGCGCACTTGAAGAGAGACAGCTGATTGACAGCCAGCGCGGACAAATTGCGATAGGCTGGCTGATTGTTGAAGACCTGGTGATGGTGTTGACGCTGGTACTGCTGCCCGCTGTCGCCGGTATGATGGAAAAAGACAACGTCGGCTTTGCCTCGCTGGCGCTGGATATGGGCATTACCATCGGTAAAGTTGTGGCGTTTATCGCCATCATGATGCTGGTAGGCCGCCGTCTGGTGCCGTGGATCATGTCCCGCAGCGCAGCGACGGGTTCACGCGAATTGTTTACCCTCTCCGTACTGGCGCTGGCACTGGGTATCGCCTTTGGTGCCGTTGAGCTGTTTGATGTCTCCTTCGCGCTGGGTGCATTCTTCGCCGGGATGGTGTTGAACGAATCCGAGCTGAGCCACCGTGCGGCGCATGACACTCTGCCGCTGCGTGATGCTTTCGCCGTACTGTTCTTCGTTTCCGTCGGGATGCTGTTTGACCCGATGGTCCTTATTCATCAGCCGCTGGCTGTGCTGGGCACGCTGGCGATTATTATCTTTGGTAAGTCGCTCGCGGCTTTCTTCCTGGTAAGGATGTTTGGCCACTCCCCGCGTACGGCGCTGACCATCGCCGCCAGTCTGGCGCAAATTGGTGAGTTTGCCTTTATTCTGGCGGGTCTGGGCATGGCGCTGAACCTGCTACCGCAAGCCGGGCAGAACCTGGTGCTGGCAGGTGCAATCCTGTCGATTATGCTGAACCCAGTCCTGTTCGCACTGCAGGAAAAATACCTCGATAAAACCGAAACGCTGGAAGAACAGACGCTGGAAGAAGCTATCGAAGAAGAGAAGCAGATCCCGGTAGATATTTGTAATCACGCCCTGCTGGTTGGTTTTGGTCGCGTAGGCAGTCTGCTCGGTGAGAAACTGATGGCGCAAGGGATCCCGCTGGTAGTGATTGAAACGTCACGCACCCGCGTCGACGAGCTGCGTGAGCGCGGTATCCGAGCGGTGCTGGGCAATGCGGCAAACGAAGAGATCATGAATCTGGCGCATCTGGACTGCGCGCGCTGGCTGCTGCTGACCATCCCAAACGGCTATGAAGCGGGTGAAATTGTGGCTTCCGCGCGCGAGAAGTGCCCGACGATTGAGATTATCGCCCGGGCACATTATGACGATGAGGTGGAGTACATTACCGAGCGCGGTGCGGATAAGGTCGTGATGGGCGAGCGCGAGATTGCTAATACGATGCTGACGCTACTGGAGAAACCGCCGGTTGAAGAAGGGGTGACGGGTTAAAAAAGCCTGCTGGCGCTACGCTTAGCAGGCCTACAAGTAGCCCCGGTAAGCGTAGCGCCACCGGGGTTTTCTTTTAGCAATCAACGATCCCAATAAGCCTCTTCCAGGCTGTCTTCCCGTTCCGGCAGCCCACGCGTTAAGCGCGGGGAATGCTGGTTAAGCACCTGATAACTCACGCGGTTAGCGTATTTGCACACCTGCGCCAGCGACGAATAGGTCAGCCAGTTGAACTTGTGCTTGCTGGAATTCGGGACGTTAGTTTTATGGTAAGCATTCGCGGTGATGTCATGGAGCAATGCGGCCAGCGCGCCATCACCTGCACCGTTGGTGTTCATGATCTTCTCTGGCCCGCCCATATACGGGGCGATGTGCGAGTAGATACGCAGCGGATTAACACAGTCTTTAAAACGCATACCACGGCTGAACTCGTACTGGTTGAACTCGGCGATCGCGCCAGGCAGCAATGGATGCTGGGTTTTGCGCTTGCTCTCTTCTTCAGTGAAGCCCGCCATGTATAACCCAACCGGCCCTGCGGTACAGAGAACCAGATCCACCCACTCCAGCGCTTTATCAGACGCCAGCAGCGGATCGCTTTCGCCCGTCAGCGCTTCCGCCTCTTCTTCGTTCATCGCCAGAATCGAGACGTGCTCTTTCAGGAACGCCTGCCACCACTCCGGATTGTCGGCAATCACGAATTTGGTGCCTAGCGTGAGAACGACGGGCACATTGTATTTCTTCGCGTACTCAATCGCTTTCATGGTCGCGTCCGGCATCGGCTCACCCGGTTTGCAGCGCACCAGATAGGAGGTCAGCACCAGCGCCGAGGCGCCTGCAATCACCTCTTCCGGGATGCTCTCGGCACGCAGTTTGTTCATGTGACCCGGGCTGATGGCAAAGGTGCGCTCGCCGGACTCACCGATCAGCGTAAAGCAGCGGCCAATCGGCCCGTCGACGCCCTGAAGGTAGTTCAGATCGGTACGGCTGGAGGTATTGCACAGATAACGGTAGGCATAGCCTCCGATTTCGATATTGCTGCACATTACGCCCAGCAGTACCGAGCGGTCATCAGCCAGTACGGAGTAGTTGTGCATGGTGTTACCGATGGTACCGCCGGCAAACTGATGGGTGATCAGGTTTTCGCGCACCAGTTCCTGGTAAAGCGCTTCGGCAACGTCGTCCTCAATCACCAGCGAGTGACCCGCGCTCAGACCGTAACGGGCGACAAACGCATCATCCACTTTCGCTTCAATGTCCACCAGCGTCTGGTCGATACCAACGACCCATGCGGCACTGGTTTCATTTTCAGGCTGGATTTGCTGCAGGAGCGGATCGCGGGCATCAACGGGAAAGTAGTGTTTGGATTTGCGTTTACCGGGAAATTTCATGGTCTGAACTGTACAAAGAATATGGGCCGGGAATGGTAGCACAAACCCGGCCCGGAGTGCGATCAGCGACTGTTTGTCACCAGAGAGACCATCATGTCGATATGCTCTGGCGAGTCGTTAAGTGCCGGAATGTATTCGTACTTCGTGCCCCCTGCTTCCAGGAAGAACTCTCTGTTTTGCACAGCAATTTCTTCGAGCGTTTCCAGGCAATCCGCCGAGAAGCCTGGCGACATCACCTGAATATGCTTCACCCCTTTCTCACCAAGCATCTTAAGCGTTTCATCGGTATATGGGGTGAGCCACGGCTCGCGACCGAAGCGTGACTGGAAGGTCATCATCACCTTCTCCGGCGGCAGGCCGAGGGCAGAAACCAGTTCGCGCGTGGTATCACGACAACGCTGCGGGTAATCATCCCCCTCGTCAGCGAAACGCTGCGGGATGCCGTGATAAGACAGCAGCAGCAGATCCGGCTCGCCGTGTTTTTCGAACGACGCACGCGCGCTGTTGGCAAGCGCCTTGATATAGAGATCGTTATCCGCGTAGTCGCGAATAAAAGTCACGCCAGGTATGCGACGGCGAGTCGCCAGAATACGCGCCAGTTCATCCCATACCGCAGCAACCGTCGAACAGGAGTACTGCGGATAGAGCGCCAGCACCACAATGTGGTCAACCCCCTGCGCCAGCAGTGATTCGACCGCGCTTTCCAGCGAAGGTTTACCGTAGCTCATACCAAGAGCAACAGGCATATCCGGCAGGCGTGCGGCCAGCGCCTTTTCCTGGCGACGGCTGTAGACCATCAGCGGAGAACCCTCTTCCATCCAGACGGACTGATAGAGCCTGGCGACGCGCGGAGAACGAATCGGCAGAATCACGCCACGGAGCAACGGCCACCACAGCAGTCTTGGGGTATCCACGACGCGCGTGTCGCTTAAAAATTGTCGCAGGTAGCGTTTTACCGCGTCTGATGTAGGTGCTTCTGGGGTGCCCAGATTGGCAAGCAGGATGCCGGTTTTCGCCTGACTCATTCACGCCTCTTAACCATTTGAATGGTTGTCAATTGTAGCGGAAATGCGTTTAAACGAAACCCATTGCTGCGATAGGAAAGATGGGAATATTTCTCACCCGGAGATCCGGGTGAGAAAGGTGCGATTAGCCGAGGATTTTTTCCAGCTCTGCACGTACGTCAGCAACGGCTTTGGTACCGTCAACTTTCGCGTATTTGGTGTTACCCGCCTGCGCTTCTTTGGTGTAGTAGCCAATCAGCGGTGCAGTCATCTGGTGGTATTCCACCAGGCGCTTACGCACGGTCTCTTCCTGATCGTCTTTACGGGTGGTCAGCTCTTCGCCGGTCACGTCGTCTTTGCCTTCAACCTTAGGTGGGTTGAATTTGATGTGGTAAACGCGGCCAGAAGCAGCGTGAACGCGACGACCCACGATACGGTCAACGATCAGCTCGTCCGGCACGTCGAACTCCAGAACGTAGTCCACGTTGATGCCCGCTTCTTTCATGGCGTCAGCCTGAGGAATGGTGCGTGGGAAGCCGTCCAGCAGGAAACCGTTACGGCAGTCTTCCTGAGCAATGCGCTCTTTGACCAGAGCGATAACCAGCTCGTCGGTCACCAGCTTGCCTGCGTCCATGATGTCTTTCGCTTGTTTACCCAGCTCGGAGCCAGATTTAACAGCGGCGCGCAGCATGTCACCGGTGGAGATTTGCGGAATACCGTATTTCTCCATGATGAACTGAGCCTGAGTTCCTTTACCCGCGCCCGGAGCGCCAAGCAGAATAATACGCATTGCGAAAATCCCCTCAAAAGTCGTTTCAATTTTTCAAAAGCGCTAAACAATACCACCAGAACGGGCATCGCTCAAGGAAGGCGGGAAGGCTGAAACGGTTAACGGGGGGAGATTATTTGGGAGGGTAGGGTCTGGTGCCCTCACCCCGGCCCTCTCCCACGGGAGAGGGAGAAGACCAGGGGAGGCGTGGTCAATTACGCCAGCAGCAGCGCATTCACACGTTTAATGAACAGGTTAGGATCTTCCAGCGTGCCGCGCTCGGCCAGCAGGGACTGATCCAGCAGCAGTTCAACCCACTCGGCAAAGCGGGCGTCGTCCTGGGTATCCGCCGCGCGTTTCACCAGAGGATGATCCGGATTAAGCTCAAAGATATATTTCACTTCCGGCATCGCCTGGCCCGCTGCTGCGAACAGTTTCGCCATCTGGGTGCCCATTTCGTCAGCGTCGGTGGTAACGATCGCCGGGGTATCAGTCAGACGATGAGTGAAACGCACCTCTTTCACACGTTCGCCCAGCAGGGTTTTCACGCGCTCAACGAATGGCTCCAGCGCCTTCTCGGCTTCTTTCGCGCTTTCATCCACTTCATCCGCCAGCTTGTCGATGGACTCATCGGCTTTGGCAACGGACTGGAACGCCTTACCGTTAAACTCGGTCAGGTAGTTCATCATCCACTCGTCGATGCGGTCAGAAAGCAGCAGCACTTCGATGCCTTTCTTGCGCAACAGCTCGAGGTGCGGGCTGCTCTTCGCCGCCGCGTAGCTGTCGGCGGTGATGTAGTAAATCTTCTCCTGCCCTTCTTTCATGCGCGAGACGTACTCTTCCAGCGACACGGTCTGCGCGGAAGAGTCGGTGTGCGTAGACGCGAAGCGCAGCAGTTTGGCGATGGCCTCCACGTTCGCGGTATCTTCCGCCGGGCCCTCTTTCAGCACCAGGCCGAACTGTTTCCAGAAGGTCTGGTATTTTTCCGCATCGTCTTTCGCCAGTTTTTCCAGCATCTGCAGCGCACGTTTGGTCAGGGCGTTGCGCAAGTTACGGGTGACGGTGCTGTCCTGCAGAATTTCGCGGGAGACGTTCAGCGGCAGATCGTTGGAATCTATCAGACCACGCACAAAACGCAGGTAGTTCGGCATGAACTGCTCGGCGTCGTCCATGATGAACACACGCTGTACGTACAGCTTCAGGCCGTGCTTGTGATCGCGGTTCCACATGTCCCACGGTGCCTGTGCCGGAATGTACAGCAGGCTGGTGTACTCCTGCTTACCTTCCACACGGTTGTGGCTCCAGGTCAGCGGGTCGGTAAAATCGTGGGCGATGTGTTTGTAGAACTCGTTGTACTCGTCGTCTTTGATTTCAGACTTGTTGCGCGTCCACAGTGCCTGCGCCTTGTTGATCTTCTCCCAGGAGACCACGGTTTCGCTGTCTTTCTCTTCCTGTTTTTCAATCTCAACCGGCAGGGCGATGTGATCGGAATATTTACTGATGATGGAGCGCACGCGCCAGTCGTTCAGGAAATCATCTTCACCTTCACGCAGGTGCAGGGTGATTTCGGTGCCGCGATCCGTCTTGGTGATGTCATCAACGGTGTATTCGCCTTCACCTTTGGACTCCCAGAACACACCATTTTCCGCGCTGTCACCTGCTGCACGGGTACGCACGGTAACTTTGTCCGCGACGATGAACGCCGAGTAGAAACCAACGCCGAACTGACCGATCAGCTGGCTGTCTTTCGCCTGGTCAGAGCCCATGGACTCCAGGAACGCTTTGGTGCCGGATTTGGCGATGGTCCCGAGATGGTCGATGACCTCATCGCGATTCATCCCGATGCCGTTATCGGCGATGGTCAGGGTACGGTTCTCTTTATTGAAAGAGACGCGCACGCGCAGCTCACCGTCGCCTTCGTACAGATCCGGGTTAGACAGTGCGCGGAAGCGCAGCTTGTCCGCCGCGTCCGAGGCGTTGGAAATCAGCTCACGCAGGAAGATTTCTTTGTTGGAATACAGGGAATGGATCATCAGGTGCAGAAGCTGTTTTACTTCTGACTGGAAACCACGGGTTTCTTGTCCTTTCATCTAAGTCGACCTCAACAATGCCATTTAATGGGGTTTTAAAACGTTGAGGGAGAGATGGGGATAAGGGGGGGAAATTTCAAGCGGAGGCCACGGACGCAGCCTCCGTTTGGTCAGAAAATAATCTTGTGGCGTCCCGCAAGAGAGTGCGACAGCGTGGTGCCATCGACCATCTCCAGCTCGCCGCCCACCGGCACGCCGTGGGCGATACGGCTGGCGTCAACGCCGTACTGCGAGCAAAGCTCGGCGATGTAGTTGGCCGTTGCCTCCCCTTCCACCGTAGGATTGGTGGCGAGGATCACTTCGTTGATCGTTTCGGACTCAAGACGCTGTTCAAGGCGGTCAAGACCGATATCGTCCGGGCCAATACCGTCCAGCGGGGAGAGATGCCCCATCAGCACGAAATAGCGGCCGGAAAACTGCCCGGTCTGCTCAATGGCGTAGATGTCCGCCGGACTCTCCACCACGCAAATCTGACCGTTTTCCTGGCGACGCGGGTTCGAACAGATGTTACACACGTCCTGCTCGGTAAAGGTACGGCAATCCGCACAGTGACCAATTTCTGACATGGCGCGGGTCAGAGCCTGCGCCAGGCGCATCCCGCCGCTGCGGTCGCGCTGCAATAGCGTAAACGCCATGCGCTGCGCCGACTTCGGGCCAACGCCCGGCAGGCAGCGCAGTGCTTCCATTAACTGCGTGAGCAGCGGACTGGTTTGCATCAGAATGGCATCTTGAAGCCAGGTGGCAGTTGCATGCCGCTGGAAACAGAGGCCATTTTCTCTTTCTGAGTTTCGTCGATACGGCGAGCGGCATCGTTAAACGCGGCTGCAACCAGATCTTCCAGCATCTCTTTGTCGTCTTCGAGCAGGCTTGGGTCGATCTCAACGCGGCGGCAGTTGTGCGCACCGTTGATGGTCACTTTGACCAGGCCGGCACCGGATTCACCCGTGACTTCCAGCTGAGCGATCTCTTCCTGCATCTTCTGCATTTTTTCCTGCATCTGCTGAGCCTGCTTCATCAGGCCACCCAGACCGCCTTTTCCACCAAACATAGGCTTCTCTCTTTTTTCACGTTTAAGGATTACAACCGTAAGTCAGACTCACGATCAAATGGGGCGAATACTCTCTTCATCCAGATCGGCGTCGAAGAACCGGCGCAGGGTCTGAATGTTGTTATCCGCGATAATTGCCTCGCGCGCCTGCGCGAGCTTCTCTTCATAAATGGCCTGACGCCACTCCAGCGGCGTTTTCACTGCCGGATTATCATCTTCAATGATAGTCAATTCAACCGGCGCCCCCTGTAATGCGGTGAGCGCCTCGGCCAGCGCCTTTTGCGCGCCTGGCGAATTCAGGTGTCGTTGACCAGGACGCAGGTGTAAACGCACCTGATTGCCGTCCTGCTCTTTCCAGGCATTCAGCGCGACCTGCTCCACCAGCTTGGGCAACTGAAGCTTACTGACCTCGGCGGCCCAGGCATCACGCGCAATTGACTCTTCGGCGAGCTTCGCAGAAAGCTCCGGCGTTTTCTCATGCTCCAGCGCCTTTTTTAGCGCTTTCGGGGTGGCGACCTCTTCCTTCACCTCTTCGATGATAGTGGTCGCCTTCCAGCGGTAAGCCTCTTCTTTCACCGGGGCTTTCTGCTCGAGCGCGGAGGGGGCAGGACGCGACTGTACGCGCTCCGTTACCGAGGCCAGTCGTTCAAGCGCGGCGTTGTTAACCGGCCGCGCTCTTGCAGGCGCTGCCGGTTCACTCTTTTTTGGTTTGGTTGCTCCCTGCGCACGCTGCAACTGGCTGCGCGCGGCAAGCACCGAACTGGTGGCGTCCGACAGCGGCACATTTTGCTGCGGCGGCGGTGTCGGCTGCAGTGGTACCTGCTGCGGTGACATCACCGCCGTCGGTGCGACCGGAGCAAAGGATTGTCGCGGCACGTCCGGTTCCGGCAACGGCATACGCGGGTGGAACGCCAGCGCGCGCAACAGCGTCATTTCAACACCCATACGCGGATCCGGCGCGAACGGTAACTCTTTGCGGCCAATCAGCAGCGTCTGGTAGTAAAGTTGAACATCAGCAGGCGGTACGGTGCGGGCAAGTTCACGCATCCGCTGTTCGATAGCCGCCATATCCGCACCAATGGCAGACGGAGAAAGCTGCAGCATCGCCACGCGGTGCAGCAGGCTGAGCATCTCGACCAGCAGCCCTTCCCATTCAATACCCCGGGCAGCGGCCGCATCGACCTGCGACATAACACGCTCGCCGTTGGCGGCAATCATCGCTTCGATAAGGGAGAGCGCCTGATCGTCATCCAGCGTGCCGAGCATGGTGCTGACCGCCTCGGTCGAGAGCTTGCCGTCACCGCTGGCTATCGCCTGATCGGTAAGACTTAACGCATCACGCAGGCTGCCGTCCGCTGCACGAGCCAACAGCTGCAGAGCACGCGGTTCGTGGACAATTTTCTCTTCGTCGAGAATATGTTCAAGCTGAGCACGGATCTGTTCAACGTCCAGCGCCTTCAGATGGAACTGCAGGCAGCGCGACAAAATGGTGACCGGCAGCTTTTGCGGATCGGTGGTCGCCAGCAGGAATTTCACATGCGCGGGCGGTTCTTCCAGCGTTTTCAGCAGGGCGTTGAAGCTGTGACGCGACAGCATATGCACTTCATCGATCAGGTAGACCTTGAAGCGCCCACGCGCCGGGGCATACTGCACGTTGTCGAGCAGATCGCGGGTATCTTCAACTTTCGTGCGTGAAGCAGCGTCGATCTCGATCAGATCGACAAAACGCCCCTGCTCAATCTCCCGGCAGTTATCGCATACGCCACACGGCGTGGCGGTGATCCCGGTTTCGCAGTTCAGACCTTTTGCCAGCAAACGGGCAATAGAGGTCTTGCCGACGCCGCGGGTGCCGGAGAAAAGATAGGCGTGATGGATGCGACCTAGCGACAAGCCGTTCGCCAGGGCCGTCAGCACATGTTCCTGACCGACAACGTCAGCAAAGGTTTGTGGTCGCCACTTACGGGCTAACACCTGATAACTCATGGGCAGGCTCTGCAACGCTGGAAGGTGAATTTATGGAGGGGAATGCTATCACAACCTCACCCATTGAGCGAGGTTGTGAAAATCGGGATCAGTGACCCGGGAATGGCACCAGGCTGTAGCTGGTAATACCCTGTTTTTCCAGGCGCTGTTCACCGCCCAGATCGAACAGGTTGATGATGAATGCCGCATCGGTCACTTCACCGCCCAGACGACGGATCAGCTTCACGGTCGCTTCGATGGTGCCGCCGGTTGCCAGCAGATCGTCAACCACCAGCACTTTGTCGCCAGGGACGATCGCATCAACGTGGATCTCCAGCTGATCGGTGCCGTATTCCAGCTCGTAGCTTTCAGCGATGGTTTCACGTGGCAGTTTGCGCGGTTTACGTACCGGAACAAAACCCACACCCAACGCCAGCGCAACCGGTGCGCCAAACAGGAAGCCACGGGCTTCGGTACCTACTACTTTGGTGATCCCGGCGTTTTTATAACGCTCAACCAGCAGTTCAATGCTGAGCGCGTACGCTTTCGGGTCTTCCAGCAAGCTGGTGACATCACGGAAAAGAATGCCAGGTTTTGGATAGTCCTGGATACTTTTGATGCTGTTTTTCAGATATTCAAGCTGCTGTGCAGTTGCGGTCATCGGTTTGTGCCTAAATGAAACAGTGTTACTCACAGCGCGCAACGAGTCGATTAAAGATAACAATTGTTTAACCTTTAACCAGGCGCACCTGTGCTCGAAAACGGTCGAATTTACTGTCTGTGCGAGATAATTGCAACAGACATTATAAGGCGTCAGTGCTTTTGTTGCTTTTCATCAACCACCGGGATTCGCCACATAAAGATGAGCAGGCATGTCAGGATCGCCAGCAACAGGATCCGTACCCACATCATTTTCACCAGCCATAATGAAATAGCGAAGGTGATGAGGATCACCGCGATCGCGCGCGGTTTAGCACCGGGCGGCATGGCCCGGTGTTTTTGCCAGTGGCGCAGATAACCGCCAAACCATGAGCGATACAGCAGCCAGTGGTGAAAACGCGGCGATGATCGGGCGAAGCACCAGGCCGCCAGCAGGATAAACGGCGTGGTCGGCAGCAAGGGTAAAACCACACCTAATGTGCCAAGCACTACCGCGAGCCAGCCAATGATGATTAAAATAGTACGCTGCATAATGCGAATCGTTATCAAACTGAACGGCTACTTTACCACTGGAGAGCGCCTTGAAAACAGCCTTGCTTCTGGAGACGCTGCAAAAACAGCTGACCACCCTGCGAGCAGAGGCTACCCCTCTGATGGGGCACGCCACGCTGAAGCCGCGCTTTGACCGGCAACTTTTTCGCACCCGAAGCACGCTCATTCAGGATTATATTGCTGAAGCCCAGGCCCATCTTGATGAGCTTCGCCACGCGGTTGAGCACAAGCAAACACAGCAGGTGGCCTGGCTTGCAGAGCATCTTGCCGGGCAAATCACCGCCCTACGCCGGGAAATTGCCACCTGGACGCTGCGCGCCTGGGACGGTGCATCTCCGGGGCTCGGCAAATGGCAGCGTAAGCGGCTGGAGAACCAGGAGTTTGAACGCCGGTTGTTTGAGATGAAGCGCGAGCGGGAAGCGCGCCTGAGCAACAGTGAAACGCTGGAAGAGCAGCAATTATTGATGCGTGAGATTAGCGCGCTGGAAGGACGCCTTGTCCGCTGCCGTCAGGCGCTGGATGAGATTGAACGCGTGATTGCACGTTTGACCCGTTAACAGGAGCCATACAAATGTCACTGGAAAATGCACCCGATGAGGTCAAGCTGGCCGTTGATTTGATTATGTTACTGGAGAATCATGAAATCCCCGCAGAGACGGTGCTTAAGGCGCTGGAGATTGTACGGCGAGACTTTGAAGGTAAGGTAAGGGCAATTCAGCCCTCACCCTAACTCCCTCTCACCGGGAGAGGGAAAATAGATTAGGCAGGAGTAGGATCATCACCCTTAATGTCGCGCTTCACTTCCGTATGCTCGTCACCTTTCTCGTTACGCAGGTGAACTTCAAGCTGGTTGAAGGCGATATTAATATCGTTCTCACGACACAGGCGATCGATAGAGCGGTTCAGCTCATCCACGGTATAACTGCGGTCACGCAGTTCACGTACGTATAACCGCAGCTCGTGATCCAGGGTGCTCGGCCCAAAGGTCGTGAAGAAGACCGATGGCGCAGGATCGTGCATCACTTTCGGATGTTCAGACGCCGCCTGCAGCAGTACCTCTTTTACCTTATCCAGATCCGAACCGTAGGCCACGCCCAGGCGGATAACTACGCGCGTCACGGTGTCTGAAAGCGACCAGTTGATCAGGCGCTCGGTCACGAACGCTTTGTTCGGGATGATCACCTCTTTGCGATCAAAGTCGGTAATGGTGGTGGCTCGAATACGGATCTTGCTGACCGTACCGGAGAACGTGCCGATGGTGACGGTATCGCCGATACGAACTGGACGTTCGAACAGGATGATCAGGCCGGATACAAAGTTACCGAATATCTCCTGCAGGCCAAAACCAAGACCTACCGAGAGCGCGGCAGCCAGCCACTGCAGTTTGTCCCACGACACGCCCAGCGAGCCAAAGACCGTCATCGCTCCGACAATAATGATAACGTAGTTGAGGATCGTGGTAATGGCATAGGACGCCCCCTGACGCAGGTTCAGGCGCGACAGTACCAGCACTTCCAGCAGGCCCGGCAGGTTGCGAATCAGCGCCCAGGCCACCATCGACGAGACCAGCGCAAAGAGCAGGCTGCCCATGGTGACGCTCTTCATGACCGCAGCACCGGCTTCGGTACCGTTGTATTGCCAGAGGGTGATACTGTCCAGATAGGCGAAGACGGTAATTAAATCAGACCAGATAGCCCAGAACATCACCGCAAACAGAGCGACCATCACCAGCATGGTGATACGCAGCGTCTGCTGGTTGACCTGCTCCAGGGCGATGGTCGGCTCCTCCTGTGGCTCCGCCCCTTCCGCGCCCTCTTTTACCTGATGTTGACGACGCGCAATGGCACGGCGATAGGCGATACGACGGGCCGCAACACTCAAACCTCGCAGAACGGTCTGATAGAGCAGGTTCCAGATGATCACCAGATAAACCGTTTCAATCCAGCGACCAGACAGACGCAGCGTGGTGTAGAAGTAGCCCGTTGCCGTGAGCACCATCAGCGCCAGCGGAATGATTGCCAGTACCGTCACGGTAGCCAGACGAATATTGTGGGACTCTTTATCACGCCAGCTATCGCGGCACATCGGCCACATCAGAATGGCAATCAGGAGCAGGTTCAACAAAATAACCAGCTGCCCCAGTACATCATCCATCAGATGCAGCGGGGAAAGTTCAGAGACAACCGACCAGAAGTGCAGCGGCAGAAGGGCCAGGCTGATACGCACAATCTGACGGCGCCAGTGGCTGGTCAACTGCGCAGGCATGTTGAAATGGCGTACTGCCACGCCGTCTTTTTCCAGTACCTTCCAGCACAGACCAAACACCAGCCAGAACAGCGCCAGTTTCTTACTGAATGCCCACAGCAGATCGCTGACGTTAAGCTGCATCGTGAGCAGAATCAGACCTACCGCCAGGATAATCAGGCACACCGGCAGGGCGCGGATGAGGTCGATCAGAATCGCTTTCGGCGTATGAAGCTGGCTATCGTTTCGCAGTTGTCCCACTTCGGACGCCAGTTTCGCCTGATACTTCTTCAGCCAGCCCAGACGCCAGCGGATCAGACCGGCAATCAGCAGCAGCGGTAATCCCGCCAGGAAGGCAATCATCACCGCAGGCCAGGCTTTCTCCCAGTTCACGGTAATTTTCATGCTCTTGATCTGCGTTTTCAGCGTCTCAGGGAAGGATTTAATCCAGTCCCAGTCCATTGGCTTGTTGCTGTTTACCCAGAAAATCTGCTGCGTCAAAATTTCCTGCAGACTTTTCGAGACGCTCACCAACTGTTGCTGGTTGATCTGCAGGTTAATGGCCATCATCAACTGGTTGCCCAGCTGTTTGTTGAGCTGGTCCAGCAGTTCGCGACGCATATCCACTACCTGAAGTAGCGCATCGTGCACTTCCGGGTTCACGTCACTGGAATGGCCTTCTTCAATTTTGGCGACGAAGGTATCGCTCTGGAAAAGGGCATCTCGCTGCTGGTTGACATCAAACTGCTCCAGACGCAAATCCGCGATGCGGTTGGTCATATCCTCCAGTTCATCGGCAGACGGGAGCGTCTGCTGCTGCTGGTAGAGAATACGCGACAGGAGGAGGCTGCCTTTCAGAACCGCAATCTGCTCTTTAATGTTGCGTTCAGCCTGCAGCGCGCGGTCCAGCCAGTTTTTTACTTTGATATTTTGCTGAACCAGCGAGTTACCGCTTTCCGTCGCCTGTATCAGACGCTGGCTGAGCTGATGGTTAGCCTCGAGCTCCTGTTTCACCAGTGGGTTCGCCTGAATACGAGCGGTTTCGTCAGGTGATACTGCCTCCTGGGCGGTTTTTTCTGTCAGCGTCAGGCGTTTACTGTTAACCGCCTCCTGCAACAGCTGCAGCTGGTGTTCCAGGCGATTAATATTCGCGGTGAC
This sequence comes from Enterobacter sp. E1, assembly GCF_016809815.1. Taxonomy (NCBI): domain Bacteria; kingdom Pseudomonadati; phylum Pseudomonadota; class Gammaproteobacteria; order Enterobacterales; family Enterobacteriaceae; genus Enterobacter; species Enterobacter sp. E1. The sequence goes on from NZ_JAFBJM010000001.1 coordinate 1,097,291, forward strand.
GTAATCACGCTGTTTCTGAAGCGTGTCCTGCAGCACCGTATTCCCTTCCAGGCTCTTACGCTGCTGTTCGATTTGCGCGTTGAGTAATGTTTGCTGAACCAGCAGCAGGGTTTGCTGCGTCGGGCGTAAAGTGCCCTCACCCACCGTCGTGCCATTCAGGCGGTTACGGATCTGCTGCAGCTGTTGGGACGCGGCGTACATTGCGTTTTGCACGCGCTCGGGCTGAGTCTGCAGTGAGACAAGTTGGCTATTATACGTTGCGAGATCGGACTGTGCGGTTTGCAGATCGTCAAGTGATTGCGAGACGCGCGACTCCAGCTGACGTAAAGAAAGGGTCGCGAGTGTTTTACGTGTTTCATCGTCATTATCGACGTCACTCAGGGCATTCAGCGCATCCGTTGCCTTGCGCATGTTGTCAGGAGCCTGAGCCACCTTCTGACGCAGTTGCGCGGTTTCAGCTTTGACACGCTCAATTTTATCGTACGTTTCCAGCGTTTCCGTCAGATCCTGCTGGATAAGCTTCTCCTGAGGAGAGAGATCTTTCTGTTTGTTCAGGGTGTCGAGTTGCGACTGAACATCAGCGCGCGAGGGAATATCATTGCTGTTGTCGGCACGGGCCCAGGAAAGCGGTGCCGTGGCGAAGAAAAACAGCATCGCAAGGAGCAATGCAAAAACAGGATGTTGCGAGCGATTGATGGGCAGCATAGTCGTGAATGATGTCAGAAGATGACCGAAAATAGTCCGGCGTGAAGAATATCACGCTCGCCTGAAGCAGAATAGCGCGAACGTTATCCTCTGAGATAAATCCTGGAAAGGGGTCAGGCCGTTAACGAAGGCGTGTCGCTGCGCAGCGTGGGGCAGAGCTGTAGCATTTCCAGTAAAATCGCCACATAACTGCGAGCTTCCTCTCTGAGGTCAAAGGATTCCGGCGCAAAAAGCCAGTTTTCCATCAGGCCCGAAATGTAGCTGCGCATCAGAATAGCCGCCCGTCGGGTCATCAGATTGGCCGGTAACAGCTTTGCCTGCATACACACGCTCAGGTTCTGTTCGATGCGGTCATAGCTCTCCAGGCTGAGACTGCGCTGCGCCTGCTGCACCACCGCCATCTCACCCACGAACTCGCATTTATGGAAAATAATTTCCATCATTAACCTGCGACGTTCCTCAACGACTGTCGCTTCAAGGATATATACTAATATTTCTCTTAATACTGAGAGTGGATCGTCAGGGAATTTTGCCCGATACTCACTCTCTAGATCGCTAATGCTGGACTCTGAAAGCTCCCAGATTTCACTGAACAGATCTGACTTGTCTTTAAAATGCCAGTAAATCGCTCCCCGTGTGACACCAGCGGCCTGAGCAATCTGTGCCAGCGAGGTTGATGAAACACCCTGCTGAGAGAACAAACGCATCGCCACATCCAGAATGTGTTGTCGGGTTTCCAGCGCTTGTTGTTTAGTTTTTCGTGCCATAGGTGGGTGAATTTACAGGAGTCAGATTTACATACATTTGTGAATGTATGTACCATAGCATGACGATAATATAAACGCAGCAATGGGTTTTTGGACTCAGGACCATTGATCAATTTGAAATCGGACACTAGAGGTTTACATATGAACAAAAACAGAGGGTTAACGCCTCTGGCGGTCGTTCTGATGCTCTCAGGCAGCTTAGCGCTTACAGGATGTGACAATAAACAGGCTCAACAAGGAGCTCAGCAGATGCCAGAAGTTGGCGTTGTGACGCTCAAATCCGAACCTCTTCAAATCACTACAGAATTACCCGGCCGTACAAATGCATATCGCATTGCGGAAGTTCGTCCTCAGGTGAGTGGCATTATCCTGAAACGTAACTTTACCGAAGGCGGGGATGTTAAAGCGGGTGAGTCTCTGTATCAGATTGATCCGGCAACCTATCAGGCATCTTATGAAAGCGCCAAAGGCGACCTGGCGAAAGCACAAGCCGCAGCCAAAATCGCCCAGTTGACGCTGAACCGCTACCAAAAACTGCTCGGTACCAAGTACATCAGCCAACAGGATTACGATACCGCCCTGGCAGATGCCCAGCAGGCTAACGCGGCCGTAGTGGCAGCGAAAGCAGCTGTCGAAACCGCCCGCATTAACCTGGCCTATACCAAAGTGACCTCTCCGATTAGCGGTCGTATTGGCAAGTCTTCCGTGACGGAAGGGGCACTGGTGCAGAACGGTCAGGCCACTGCGCTGGCGACTGTGCAGCAGCTTGATCCAATCTACGTCGACGTGACCCAGTCGAGCAACGATTTCCTGCGTCTGAAACAGGAGCTGGCTAACGGCACCCTGAAGCAGGAAAACGGCAAAGCCAAAGTGGAACTGGTGACGAACGACGGTATCAAGTTCCCGCAGGAAGGTACGCTGGAATTCTCTGACGTGACGGTCGACCAGACCACCGGCTCCATCACCTTACGTGCGATTTTCCCGAACCCTGACAAGAATCTGCTGCCAGGTATGTTTGTTCGCGCACGTCTGGAAGAAGGGACCAACCCAACCGCCATTCTGGTTCCACAGCAGGGTGTAACCCGTACACCTCGCGGCGATGCGAGCGCACTGGTTGTCGGGGCTGATGACAAAGTCGAAACACGTAATATCACTGCTACACAGGCGATTGGCGATAAATGGCTGGTGACGGAAGGTCTGAAAGATGGCGATCGCGTGATTATTACTGGTTTGCAAAAAGTTCGTCCTGGCGCGCAGGTCAAAGCACAGGAAGTGAAATCTGACGATAAACAACAAGCTTCGGCCGCTGGCCAGTCAGAACAAACCAAGTCTTAACTTAAACAGGAGCCGTTAAGACATGCCTAATTTCTTTATCGATCGCCCCATATTTGCGTGGGTGATCGCCATAATCATCATGCTGGCTGGGGGACTTGCGATCCTGAAGCTGCCTGTTGCGCAATATCCGACCATTGCGCCACCGGCGGTGACAATTTCCGCAACCTACCCAGGGGCTGATGCGAAAACGGTGCAGGATACCGTTACTCAGGTTATCGAACAGAACATGAACGGTATTGATAACCTGATGTACATGTCCTCAAACAGTGACTCCACCGGTACGGTACAGATCACCCTGACCTTCCAGTCAGGTACTGATGCTGACATCGCGCAGGTTCAGGTGCAGAACAAACTGCAGCTGGCGATGCCACTGCTGCCGCAGGAAGTACAACAGCAGGGCGTGAGCGTCGAGAAATCGTCCAGTAGCTTCCTGATGGTTGTCGGCGTTATCAACACCAACGGCACCATGACGCAGGAGGATATTTCCGACTACGTGGGCGCCAACATGAAGGACGCCATTAGCCGTACTTCTGGTGTGGGTGACGTTCAGCTGTTCGGTTCCCAGTATGCAATGCGTATCTGGATGGACCCGAACAAACTGAACAACTTCCAGCTGACGCCGGTTGACGTCATCAGCGCCATCAAAGCCCAGAACGCCCAGGTTGCTGCCGGTCAGTTAGGTGGTACGCCACCGGTGAAAGGCCAGCAGCTTAACGCCTCGATCATCGCGCAAACGCGTCTGACCTCTGCCGATGAGTTCAGTAAGATCCTGCTGAAAGTGAATCAGGACGGTTCACAGGTTCGCCTGCGCGACGTGGCAAAAGTGGAACTGGGTGGTGAGAACTACGACATCATCGCGAAGTACAACGGCAAACCGGCTTCCGGTCTGGGTATTAAGCTGGCGACAGGCGCTAACGCCCTGGACACCGCTACAGCGATCCGCGCAGAACTGAAGAAGATGGAACCGTACTTCCCGTCAGGCCTGAAGATCGTCTACCCGTATGACACCACGCCGTTCGTTAAAATCTCGATTCACGAAGTGGTTAAAACCCTGGTAGAAGCGATCATCCTGGTATTCCTGGTAATGTATCTGTTCCTGCAAAACTTCCGCGCGACGTTGATTCCAACCATCGCCGTTCCGGTTGTATTGCTCGGTACCTTTGCCATCCTGTCGATATTCGGTTATTCGATAAACACCCTGACGATGTTCGGGATGGTGCTCGCCATCGGCCTGCTGGTGGATGACGCCATCGTGGTAGTAGAGAACGTTGAGCGTGTAATGGCGGAGGAAGGTCTGCCGCCGAAGGAAGCCACCCGTAAATCAATGGGCCAGATCCAGGGCGCGTTGGTCGGTATCGCGATGGTACTGTCGGCGGTATTTATCCCGATGGCGTTCTTCGGGGGGTCTACCGGTGCGATTTATCGTCAGTTCTCGATTACCATTGTTTCTGCAATGGCGCTGTCGGTACTGGTTGCGTTGATCCTGACACCTGCTCTGTGTGCCACCATGCTGAAGCCAATTCAGAAAGGTGGTCACGGCGAGCATAAAGGGTTCTTCGGCTGGTTTAACCGCATGTTTGATAAGAGTACGCACCACTACACCGACAGCGTGGGCAACATCCTGCGCAGTACCGGTCGTTACCTGCTGCTCTATATCATCATCGTGGTGGGCATGGCCTATCTGTTCGTTCGTCTGCCAAGCTCGTTCCTGCCAGACGAAGATCAGGGCGTGTTCCTGAGTATGGCTCAGCTTCCGGCGGGTGCGACACAAGAACGTACCCAGAAAGTACTGGATGAGATGACCGACTACTACCTCACCAAAGAGAAGGACAACGTTGAATCCGTATTTGCGGTTAACGGCTTTGGTTTTGCGGGTCGTGGTCAGAACACAGGTATTGCCTTCGTTTCTCTGAAAGACTGGTCTGAACGTCCAGGTAAGGAAAACAAGGTTGAGGCGATTACTGGCCGTGCCATGGGCACGTTCTCGAAGATCAAAGATGCGATGGTCTTTGCCTTCAACCTGCCTGCGATTGTTGAACTGGGTACGGCGACCGGTTTCGACTTCCAGCTGATTGACCAGGGTGGTCTGGGTCACGAGAAACTAACGCAGGCACGTAACCAGCTGTTTGGCGAAGTGGCAAAACACCCTGACCTGCTGGTTGGCGTACGCCCTAACGGCCTGGAAGATACGCCGCAATTCAAAATCGACATTGATCAGGAGAAAGCTCAGGCCCTGGGCGTTTCCATCAGTGACATCAATACCACTCTGGGTGCAGCCTGGGGCGGTAGCTACGTCAACGACTTCATCGACCGTGGTCGTGTGAAGAAAGTGTACGTGATGTCAGAAGCCCAATACCGTATGTTGCCGAACGATATCAACAACTGGTTCGTACGCGGCAGTAACGGCCAGATGGTACCTTTCTCCGCGTTCTCTACGTCACGCTGGGAATACGGTTCGCCGCGTCTGGAGCGCTATAACGGTCTGCCTTCCATGGAAATTCTGGGTCAGGCTGCTCCGGGTCGAAGCACCGGTGAAGCGATGGCGATGATGGAGCAACTGGCGAGCAAACTGCCGTCGGGAATTGGCTACGACTGGACCGGTATGTCCTATCAGGAACGTCTGTCCGGTAACCAGGCCCCTGCCCTGTACGCCATTTCACTGATTGTGGTCTTCCTGTGTCTGGCAGCACTGTACGAGAGCTGGTCGATTCCGTTCTCCGTCATGCTGGTGGTTCCGCTGGGGGTTATCGGTGCACTGCTTGCCGCAACCTTCCGTGGCCTGACCAACGACGTGTACTTCCAGGTAGGCCTGCTGACAACCATTGGCTTGTCGGCGAAGAACGCGATACTTATCGTGGAATTCGCCAAAGATCTGATGGAGAAAGAAGGTAAAGGCCTGATTGAGGCGACGCTGGAGGCGGTACGTATGCGTCTGCGCCCAATCCTGATGACGTCTCTGGCGTTTATCCTCGGCGTTATGCCACTGGTTATCAGCTCTGGTGCTGGCTCCGGTGCGCAGAACGCAGTAGGTACAGGTGTAATGGGTGGTATGGTCACCGCGACCGTTCTGGCCATCTTCTTCGTACCGGTGTTCTTCGTGGTGGTTCGCCGCCGCTTCAGCCGCAAGAATGAAGATGTTGAACACAGTCATTCAGTAGAGCATCACTGATACCGGTTTCACATGATAAAAAGGCCGCATTAGCGGCCTTTTTCATTTCCTGAAAAAATCATAAAATACGCTTATTGTTTTTCCATTTATTTCCTGCCATGTTTATTAGGCATATCATAATTAACCGATCGCTTAATCGGTGAATTCGGGATTTTTTTAATTTCATTTCCACGCTTAAGCTATTAGGAATATTCCTAACAACAAGTTCGGACAAACAGAACTCCGGACCAGGACGTCTTCCCATCGTTTAAGCTAAACCAATGAAACGTAAGGAAGCGAAAAAAAATTCTTTGTTAATTTAGATCAAAATGTTCACTTCCGGACAAACATTTGCGTAAACGCTCGCAGTCTGCGGTTTTATTTGTAATTTTTCGTAATAGCGCGGTGAAATCTTGAATGGAGTGGCTTATAGTTAGAGATATCAGGAACACAGCACCCGTGTGGCTAAGTATGTTGTATCCATCCCGACAATGATGTTCGGTGAGTAAGAAATCACTCAGAAGGGGATGCGCTATGGACGAGTACTCGCCAAAAAGGCATGATATCGCGCAGTTGAAATTTCTCTGCGAATCCTTGTACCATGACTGCCTTGCCAATCTTGATGAAAGCAACCATGGCTGGGTGAACGACCCAACGTCTGCCATCAATTTACAGTTGAATGAGCTTATAGAGCATATTGCAACCTTCGCACTTAATTATAAAATTAAGTACAATGAAGATAATAAGCTCATTGAGCAAATTGATGAATACCTGGATGACACCTTTATGTTGTTCAGCAGTTACGGCATTAACGCCCAGGATTTGCAAAAATGGCGTAAATCGGGAAACCGGCTATTCCGCTGTTTCGTCAACGTGAGCAGAGCTAACCCGGTTAGTCTTTCCTGTTAAAATTATTACAATTACTAAGGTGAATTTATGTCTGATAAACCACTCACAAAGATCGATTATTTGATGCGCTTACGACGCTGTCAGTCAATTGACACGCTCGAACGTGTCATTGAAAAGAATAAATACGAGCTTTCTGATAATGAACTGGCGGTATTTTATTCAGCTGCAGACCATCGTCTTGCTGAGCTGACGATGAATAAGTTGTATGACAAAATTCCTACTTCTGTATGGAAATTTGTTCGTTAATCTTTGAAGTGTGCCTGTAGAGTTCTACGCCACGTTCTGAACTGTATTCACCTATCCAGCTATGCTCCCTGTGCAAAAGCCAGGTCTCCATGTAAAACATGCGCATCAACAACAATGTTGTGACAATAGTCACATCGGTTATTAGGGAACGTTCCCATGTCGAGCGGTTAATATTACCCTGCGGTAAATACGTTCACAGAGGTTTCCAGGATGAGCATTGAAAAACAGAAGATGATTGCAGGTGAACCTTATCGCCCTGGTGATGAGACATTACGGACTGACCGCCTGCGGGCCCGCCATCTGGTTCATCGTTATAACCACACCGCACCTGATGAAAAAACAGAACGCCAGAACATTCTGGCGGAACTTCTGGGAAAAAGCGAAGGGGCTTATATTGAACCGAGCTTCCGATGCGACTACGGATATAACATTTATCTGGGTAAAGACTTTTACGCTAACTTCGACTGCGTGATGCTCGATGTGTGCCCAATTCACATTGGTGATAACTGCATGCTCGCGCCGGGAGTTCATATTTATACGGCAACCCATCCACTGGACGCCGAAGAACGTAATAGCGGCGTGGAGTTTGGCAAACCCGTGAGAATCGGTAACAATGTCTGGATTGGCGGACGTGCGGTCATTAATCCCGGCGTAACCATTGGCGATAATGTAGTGGTGGCCTCCGGCGCTGTCGTGACGAAAGACGTCCCGACCAATGTCGTCGTTGGCGGTAACCCGGCAAAAATCATCAAAAAACTGTAAGGCTGCGGGGAGTCAACTGTTATGGTCTTTTAGCGCCATACTGTTACTTTTTTCAACCAAATGGCTCCCCTAAAATTGGCAGATCCCCTGTATTGTCAACTCTCATGAAGGCAAAAAATGACCGAGATACAGCGCCTGCTCACTGCCACCATCGACGAACTCAACCTCCGCGAAAAGCGCGACAATCGCCCGCGCTTTAGCATTAGCTTTATCCGCAAACATCCCGGACTCTTTGTTGCAATGTATGCCGCCTGGCTGGCGACGCTTATTGTGATGCTGAAATCCGAAACGCTGGTGGACTCCGTCTGGCTACTCGTTGTGCTGTTTGTTGTATTTAACGCCTTTTTCTTTTTCGACGTGAATCCCCGCTACCGCTACGAAGATATCGACGTACTCGATTTTCGGGTCTGCTACAACGGCGAATGGTACAACACCCGTTACGTACCAACAGAGCTAATCGACAGCATCATGCACTCTCCGGCTGTCGAAAACGTGCAAAAAGAGAAGCTACAGAAAATGATCTCTACCAAAGGTCAGCTTTCTTTCTACGATGTCTTTACCCTTTCTCGCCCTGTTGCTGCGTAATTAAGGCCTGCAGGCGTCGGATCCCCGGCACAAACTGAGAAGCAGAGGTATTGCCGTAACCTAATACCAGACCGGTTTGCCCCTGCTTCTTCTCCAGGTAATATCCGCTCAATGCAGCGGGGGCCAGCTGAAACGCCCTCGCCTGCTCCACCAGCTTCTGGTCATCAATCCCTTCTATCGCCAGCGTCAGGTGCATTCCGCCCTCGCCAGCAAGAATGCGATGCGGAGTATGAAGCTCCCCGCTCAGCACCTCCCGTAACTGGCGGTAACGTTTACGATAGAGCCGACGCATGGCGGCAAGATGACGGGCATAATGGCCTTCTTCAATAAACAGCGCCAGAGTACGCTGTTCAGCACGGTGTCCACCGCGTAACAGTGCACCAATAGCCGGATGAGCCGCATTTCCCAGCGCCGGGGGTAACACCATGAACCCCATTCTGAGCGACGGAAACAGCGTTTTGCTGAATGTCCCCAGATAGACAACGGGGGCATTCGCTACCATTCCCAACATTGCCGGCACGGGCTCACCGGTGTAACGGAACTCACTGTCGTAATCGTCCTCAATAATCCAGGCGTTATGTTGCCGGGCAAGTTCCAGCAATGCCAGACGCCGCCGCGCACTGAGTACGCTTCCGTAAGGGAATTGATGTGAAGGCGAGGTGAAAATAAGCGAGGGGGAAGGAACATCCAGCCCTTCCCAGCACATTCCCTCGTCATCAACAGGTATTGCCGTCATCTTCAGACCGTTTTTTACAAAAGCACTTTTTGCCCCGCTATATCCGGGATTTTCCACCCACGCGACATCTCCCTGCTCGCTCAACAGCATCGTGCAAAGATTGACGCCTTCAAGCGCGCCTTCCGTTATTACAATCTGGCTGGCGTCACAGTCAATTCCGCGAGACAGGGCAAGATGACGGGCAATGGCCGCCCGCAGCGACGGTTCCCCGGCAGGTGAACCATATCCCAACAGGCTACTCCCCTCCTCCCGCAACACGCGATCGAACAATCTTCGCCACAGCGGTAGAGGAAAATAGTTGATGGCAGGCGTCCCGGGGGTGAATGCCATAACCGGTGTATCCCGGGCCACTGGCGCAGGTAACAAGGAGACCCGCTTTGCGAGCGTGATGGCAGAATCCGGCAATGCCCGGGCGACAGAACGGTGAGCTAACTGTGCCACACGCGTTCCCTGTCGGTTACGCAGTAAATATCCTTCGAGCGTGAGCTGATCCAGCGCTGCATTCACGGTGTTCCGCGAAAGAGAAAGTTGACGAGCCAGCGTCCGCGAACCCGCAAGCTGGCAGCCAGACTGTAACCTGCCGCACAGTATGGCCTCCCGCAATGTTAGATAGAGCGTACGTTGAAGCGTCTCCTCACCACGCGCTTTCAGAGCAGCATTGAGCAACGTATAAAATTCATCACCGGGTATATTCATCTCACCTCCGCCTGGTACCACCAAAACATAGCCGAGTGGTTCTTTTTATGGAACCAGTAACTCACTAGTCTGGAACTCTTTTCAACGTCACGGACATTAAGATGAAGACATTCAATCAGTTTGGTCAGCCAGTGGGTGAACCTCTTATCGACTGGCAACCTCGTCAGCACCCGTCTCGGGTCGTCCTTCAGGGGCGCTATTGTCGGCTTGAGCCTCTGCGAGTGGAGCATGCCGACGCACTGTTCAACGCTTATTCCCGGGCCGAAGATACCCGCAGCTGGACATGGCTGCTACGGGAGCCAGATGCCTCGGCTGGTGAGTTTGCCGGGTGGGTGGCGAGCGTGTGTGAATTATCCGATCCCATTCACTTTACCGTAATTAATAACCACACAGAGTCTCCTGTCGGAACACTGGCCCTGATGCGGATCGATCCTAAAAACGGTGTAGTGGAAGTGGGACACGTTCATTTCTCCCCACTGTTAAGCCGCACGCCAGAGTCAACAGAAGCGCAATATCTGCTGATGCAGTACGTGTTCGATACTCTTGGCTACCGCCGTTATGAGTGGAAATGTAACAGTCTGAACGAACCTTCGCGCAAAGCGGCACTGCGTCTTGGTTTTCAGTTTGAGGGGCGTTTTCGCCAGGCGCTGGTCACAAAAGGTCATAACCGGGATACCGACTGGTTTTCGATACTCGACAAAGAGTGGCCGGCGCTGGCGAAGGCCTTTGAAGGGTGGCTTGCCATCGACAATTTTACTGCCGATGGCAAACAGAAAAGATCCCTGGAAAGTTGGCGAGAAACACGCATCTAGCGTCTTTTTTTACGTCCCTGAACCGCCTTAAAGCGCGGGTTAGATTTGCAAATCACATATAAGCGTCCCTTGCGTTTGACTATCTGGCAATCCGGGTGACGCTGTTTCGCACTACGTAATGAGTTAAGTACCTGCATAGTTAGCCCCGCTTCGCATTAAGAAAACCACCAAAACGCTTGCGGAAGCGTGCCGCACTGCCATCCGTAGAGAACGTTTTCTGCTTGCCGGTATAGAACGGATGCGATTTTGAAGAGACCTCAATAGTGATGTAGGGATAGGTTTCACCGTCGAGTTCAATTTCGCGGTCGGTCTTTATGGTCGAGCCAACTTTAAAGTACTCATTGGCACTGGTATCGTGGAAAACCACGGTGCGATAGGCGGGATGGATATCTGGTTTCATCGTAAGCTCTTTTTGTTTTGTTATAACATAACAAAATGATATCGAAGCTCTGATGAAATAACAACCCCCCTCTATCCTGATGCTATTTTCTGATTTGCCTTAGATAAAATGAAAACCAGGCTACACACGTGCTATAACTACATCATTTCGCGGTAAAATCTTTCTCTTCAGGCAGGGAACTCTGTACCCAGGAACGGGCATATGAGGAAGGAAACGACAGCATGAAAACCCGGCATATGGTCAGTCTGGTGACTGGTGTACTTATCTTTTCTGTGTTGATCCCCATTTGCCTTAGCATCTGGCTGGCGCACCGCCAGGCGGAAGAAAAATTTGTCGATGCGCTGGACAGGTATGCCTCACGTGTACTGGTACGTACTGACATGGTTATGGCGCAGGCAAAAGAGGCGCTAAATCATTTGCAGGCCTTTAAGGGAGTCCCCTGTAGCCCTACGCATTTAATGGAAATGCGCCGGTCCGCTTTCTCGTGGCGTTATGTCCAGGAAGTTATCTATGTAGACAATCTTAAGCCCCTCTGCTCCTCCCTGGAGCAAACCAGCAAAGCGGTCTCTTTTCCCCCTCCAATGCGTATTACAGAAGATGGTTACAGCACATGGCTAACCACACAAAACGATCTCGGCTTTAACCGCTATATGGCTGTCATGGGGAAAGGCCATTACCTTGTACTGATTGATCCCGCCTCGCTTGTCGATGTAATCCCTTTCAGTCAACTCACGATCAATGCCTCCCTGGTGGGGCATAAAACACATCTCATTTTTGCCAGCAGTAACAAACTTGATCCGCATATCCGTAACATGGTTATGGGGCAGAAGGTCTCCAGCATTCAGTACAACGGGTCAATGTACATCATGAAGCCGGTGCCTGAGTTAGGGTTTACGATCGTGGCCTGGGCTGCACTCAAGCCACTGGCTGAAACCTGGCACCAGCAGCTTATTTTCTGGCTACCTTTCGGCATACTGATAAGCCTGCTTGCCGCGTTCTTCGTCTTGCGCGTATTGCGCCGTATCCAGTCGCCGCGCAATCGCCTGCTTGACGCCATTAACAGCCGCGACATTGTGATTCACTATCAACCCATTGTGGCACTCTGTAGCGGAAAAATTGTGGGTGCTGAGGCGCTGGCACGCTGGCCTCAGCCAGACGGGAGCATTCTCGCGCCAGATATTTTTGTTCCACTTGCTGAGCAAACCGGGCTCATCTCGCAGCTGACCCAGTTAGTTATCGAAAAAGTATTCGAAGATATGGGCAACTGGCTGCACCTTCACGAGGAACAGCATATCTCCATCAACCTCGCGCCTGCGGATTTGACCTCCGGCGATCTGCCACCTCTGCTGGGTCAATTACTGAATAAGTGGGCAGTCCATCCGAAACAAATCGCCCTTGAGTTAACCGAACGTGGCTTTGCCGATCCTAAAATCAGCGCGCCAGCCATCGCCGCCTTCCGTCGTTCAGGGCACTCTGTCTATATTGATGATTTTGGCACTGGCTATTCCAGCCTGAGCTATCTGCAGGATCTTGATGTCGATACGCTAAAAATTGATAAATCGTTTGTGGATGCACTGGAGTACAAAAACGTCACCCCGCACATTATTGAAATAGCGAAATCGCTGAAACTGGCGATGGTTGCGGAAGGGATTGAGACCGCAGGACAGCTCGAGTGGTTGCACCGCCACGGGGTGCAGTATGGACAGGGGTGGTACTACAGTAAGGCGCTACCAAAAGCGGAATTTATTTTTTGGGCAGAAAATAACCTCAGGTTGCATTCTACTTAAGGTAGGATTTGATCACCTGTAACACCACGCCAAGATCGGCTTCACGCTTTGCTTCTTCGGGCTCTTTCACCACGTGATCGGTTAAATGCCCTTCGATCACCTGCATCATCATGCCGTTAACCGCTCCACGGATCGCCGCCAGCTGTTGTAGCACCTCGGCGCATTCGTGATCACTGTCCAGCATTTTCTCCAGGGCGTTACTCTGCCCCTGAATTTTCTTCAGGCGAGTCAATAACATTTTCTTGTCGCGAACGGTATGTGACATCTGGTGATCCCTTCTCTTTTTTGACGTTTAAAGCATATCACGCTCTACTCCCCCTGAGTATTTTTCTACTGGGGGGTAGTATTAATCTACTGGGGGGGAGTAGTATTTGATCTCGCTTTCCATTCCGGAATCTTCGATGAACGATTTTGCTTCACTCCTGCAACAGGGCAACGCCTGGCTGTTTGTCCCCAGCGCTATCCTGCTCGGCGCGCTGCATGGCCTCGAGCCGGGCCACTCAAAAACGATGATGGCCGCCTTTATCGTGGCAATCCGCGGTACGATGAAACAGGCTGTGATGCTCGGTCTGTCGGCAACACTTTCCCACACGGCGGTGGTCTGGATCATTGCCATGGCTGGTTTATGGTTTGGTCAGGGATGGGATGCACACACGTCCGAACCCTGGTTCCAGCTGATCTCCGGGGTATTGATCATAGCAATCGCCTTGTGGATGGCCTGGCGAACCTGGAAAGAGAGTCAGCCGCACGATCATCATCACGATCACCACCATGACCATGACCATGACCACCATCATGAGCATCACCACCATGGACATCAACTGGTTGAGGAGGAGTGGCAGGACGCCCATCAACGGGCGCACGCACAGGATATTAACCGACGTTTCAACGGTCAAAACGTCACCACCGGGCAGATCGCGATGTTTGGCCTGACCGGGGGGCTTATCCCCTGCCCAGCATCAATAACTGTCCTGCTGATCTGCCTGCAGCTGAAGCATTTTGCCCTCGGCGCAACGCTGGTGTTCAGTTTCAGCATTGGCCTGGCGATCACGCTGGTGGCTTCCGGCGCAATTGCCGCCTTAAGCCTCAAGCACGCGACCAAACGCTGGCCCGGGTTTAGCGAATTCTCCCGTAAAGCGCCATGGATCTCCGCTGCGCTGATTACCATAGTAGGGATTTACATGAGCCTGCATGGCCTGAGCGGCATTCTGGCGTAAGACTGCGGCCACGCTCTGTGGCCGCATCTTCATGGTCAGTTAAGAGTTCTGCTGCCAGCTGAAGGTATAGCGAAGCTGGCGTGTCTGCAGGATGAACTCCGGCGAGACGCTGGGGCTCCAGGAGTCGTCGCCGCCCACGCCCATATGGAACGCATCGAGATTGAGCCAGCAACCCGGCTCCTCACACAACAAATGATGGTGAGTTGTCTCACGCAACTGTTGTTGGCTGTAGCGGCTCACGGAGAAATGGAACCTACCCTTTAACTGGTGCCTTCCCAGCACAACTTCACGTGTATCGCAGCGCAAACCATTCTCCGTAGGGAAAATATACGGTGTGTGCATCGCCTCCAGTGGTAGTGTCCAGCGCCCCTGCTGTGCTGCCAGCTTTCTGTCCGGGTAGTTTTCGTGTGGTCCCAGTCCAAGCCAGTGGACGTTTTCCGGCGTTTCGAGGAGATGAACGCTCAGTCCAACGCGCGCGGGCTGCGGAATATCAGACGCAATATCGACCTGAATGTCACCATGCAGCACGCCCTGATCGTCCACCCGCCAGATTTTACGACTCAGGAACAGCGCTTTGCCGCGAAACTCCAGAGCATGCAGGGTGGTCACTACCACCTCACCTGCGTGCTGCTCTGAGCCACACTGCAGAACGCGCGAAGTAAGATCGTACATACCCGCCGCTTTCCAGCGCTCAACCCAGGCATTCGGATCGATCCGCGTCGCCTCACTCACACCAATGTCATTGTCCAGCGGTGCACGGCTGAAGTTATCCGTCACAGGTGAAATCAGCGTTTCAACACCATTACGCCACCATTGCGTCAGGTTCCCAGACTGGCGGTCGAACTGCCAGCGTTGTTGCTGATGCGTGATTTCAAGCATACGATCGTTTTGCGTCAAAACAGGAGCCACACCCGCGGGAGCTGGCGGAGAGATAAACAGCGGAGCCGGAAGCGGCCACTGTTCCCATGCGCAGCGATGGTTTGCCGGCGACCACGGTGTTGCCAGCGATTGAGATACTTCAACATTCAGCCAGACTTCACCCGGTTCGGGTTTGATCTCCGGAAGATCGATTTCCACATGCTGAGTTCCTCCGGGAGCAATAGCGAGTGTGACCTCGCCCGCGTCCAGTACGTTCCCATCCCGGGTAATCGTCCATCTCAGCACCTCGTTATCGGTATGGCGGAACAGATAGTCGCTTTTTACCGCGATTACCCGCGGAGACGTATTCACCCACGTAAAAGTGAAAAACTGCTGCGCACGCTGCGCCTCATACAGCGCCGGATGTGGCGTGCGATCGGGGAACACCAGGCCATTGAGGCAGAACTGACGGTCATTCGGATTATCGCCAAAGTCCCCGCCGTACGCCCAGAACGTGTTGCCATTTTCGTCTTGCTTCACCAGGGCCTGATCGACCCAATCCCAGACAAACCCACCCTGCAGGCGAGGATGGCTGCGAAACGCCTGCCAGTATTTTGCGAACCCACCGAAGCTGTTACCCATCGCGTGGGCGTATTCGCAGAGGATCAGCGGACGCGTTTCATCCGGCATGCCGATCCATTTTTTTATTGACCATTTGGGTACAGCAGGGAAAGGCTGGTCCTGATCGACCCGGGCGTACATCGGGCAAACAATATCGGTCGCGGCTGTGTTCGCGCCGCCACCTTCATACTGTACCGGGCGCGTTGGATCCGTGGATTTCACCCAGCGATACAGTGCGTCGTGGTTTGCACCGTGCCCGGACTCATTGCCCAGCGACCAAATGATAATTGAGGGATGATTACGATCGCGCTGCACCATGCGGGTCACACGCTCGCTCATAGCAGACAACCAGCGCGGATCGTCTGCGAGGCGACTCATCGGCACCATGCCATGGGTTTCGATATTAGCTTCGTCAATGACATATAGCCCGTAGCGGTCGCATAACGTGTACCACAGCGGATGGTTTGGGTAGTGCGAGCAGCGTACAGCGTTGAAGTTGTGCTGCTTCATGATTTCGATATCGCGCCGCATCGTCGCTTCGTCCATCACCTGGCCATTTTCCGGATGATGTTCGTGCCGGTTAACCCCGCGGATCAGCAGCGCTTTACCGTTGAGTTTCAGCAGACCGTTACTGATTTCAACGCGACGGAAGCCAACATCGCAGGCTTCAATCTCCAGCACGTTGCCCTGCGCATCCCGAAGCGCGATCGTCAGGCGATACAGCTCCGGCGTTTCAGCACTCCATAACGCTGGGGCATCAACGGGAATGGCTACCGTTAAACGCTCGGCCCAACAGCCGCGCTCGTCCACAATAACAGACCCAGGGCATTGGGTTGCGCTGGCGCATTTTTCCCCCTTACGCCACAGGGTAAAGACCACCTCGCAGTCCGTAAAACCAGCGCCTGCAAGCTGGACGTCGACCTTCATCACTGCACGGTCCAGCTCTGCATTCAGGTCTGTCGCCACCTGATAATCGGCAATCTGCGTCTCAGGTTTATGCAGCAATGACACATCACGGAAAATGCCGCTCATGCGCCACATATCCTGATCTTCCAGATAACTCCCATCACACCAGCGTAAGACCATAACTGCCAGGCGGTTTTGTCCGGGGCGTAATGCCGCCGAGAGATCAAACTCGGCGGGGAGTCGGCTGTCCTGTGAATACCCCATCCACTGCCCGTTGCACCACAGATGAAACGCCGAGTTCACGCCGTCAAAGATAATCCGGGTTTGCCCGCTCTGCAGCCAGGCGTCATCCACTTCAAATGTGAGCGAATAACAACCGGTCGGGTTTTCCTGCGGAACGAAAGGTGGGTTAACAGGTATTGGATAAGTAACGTTGGTGTAGATGGGGGTGTCAAAACCCTGCATCTGCCAGTTAGACGGTACGGGCATCGTGACAGCATCCGCGCAATCTTCTGTCACCCATTTCTGGGGAACCTGCTCCGGCGCTGGAAAGTAGCTAAATTGCCATTCCCCGTTAAGGGAGCGTTTGCTGAGAGATGCGGCATCATCCCGGGCAGGTTGTTCATGATGCCAACTGTGTAACGGCGCGTGTGCGGCCAGGCGGTTCCACTGGGTTACCCCTGGGTTTTCCCAGTCCCGACGGGCCAGAATTGCGCTGAGAGTCAGCGATAGTGTGTTGGGCATATCAACCTCTTTTGCGAAGCGCTCACAATTTTGCTTAACATGCCCTGCCACTGGGTTACGGTAAAGTGTTCGATCGTGGGGTAGCGAGTCAGATCACAAAAGTCTTATTTACGGGCAAGTTGTTCAGCCCGTAGCGCCAGGCTTCTGAGCTGCTGCGCGAGATCCTCATATTCTGCCTGCTGCGGCACACGGCGCGCGCTGGAATGACGGGTCACCAGCGTAACAGGCAACTGAACCTGCCAGCACTCTTCTCCCTGAGTGGGCGCCAGCAGCCACTCCACACTTTGCTCTCCCGCCTCACGAAACGCCTGGCGAACGGTTGTCAGCGGCGGGGAAAACCAGGCGCTGTCTGCGGTATCGTCAAATCCAACCACGGATATCTGGCCGGGAATGGATATCCCCTTTTCTGCGCAGGTACGCATTACTCCGAGCGCCATTTGATCGTTCGCTACCAGAATGGCATCAGGTAATTCCACCGCCGATAACAGCAGATGTCCTTTCTCATATCCACAAGCCGCACTCCAGTCACCGTATGCCAACGCGATGGGTTCAAGGCCAGCCTCTGCCAGCGTAGCTTTCCAACCCGCCAGACGCGCCCGCGCAGAAACCGAGCTTTCCGGTCCGCTCAGCAGGGCAATGCGTTGATGCCCTAATGAAAGTAAATGCTCAACGCCCAGACGTGCCCCCTGCGCGGCATTAAACACCAGGCTGTTCACCTGCGCTGCAGGGGATACATCAATGAACAGCACCGGGACGGGTGACGCCAGCGCCCTGAGCTGTTCAGCGAGACGATCGTCAAGCGGAACATTCACCAGTAGCGCTTCCACGCGCTGCGCCAGCAACGCCTGAAGTGCGATCTGACACTGCTGCGGTTGCTCAACCATGGAAATAAGGACGCTCGCCCCCTGTTCCGACGCACGCAATTTTACCGCCGACACAATTTGTGAAGGCGCGTGCAGGGCCAGGTCGGTAGTGATGAGACCCAACGTACGGGTGCGTTTACCCGCCAGCTGCTGTGCCCGAAGGTTAGGGACATAGTGCAGCTCCGCCATCGCCTGCTGCACCTTTTCCCGCGTACGGGCAGAGACGTGTTCCGCATCGTTAATAACGCGGGACACGGTCTGATAAGAAACCCCCGCAAGGAGGGCAACATCATAGAGTGTGATTGCTTTCATGCATTCTGGCATCGCAATTTTAGAAGCTTCTATTCTGGCACAGCGATGCCGTTAAAGCATGTGAGCGCTTCGCAAAATTAAACAACCCGTTCCGGCTGAGATACTTCCTTAATGCGCGGCTTCTGGCGGAAACAGGGCAGACAGAGCTGGATAAGCGGGCCAATGGTCAGGGCATACAAGACGGTTCCCACACCAAACGTGCCGCCAAGCACGCACCCAATCAGCAGGACGGACACTTCAATTGACGTACGCACGCTGCGAATGGACCACCCCAGCCGGGCATGAATACCGGTCATCAGACCGTCGCGCGGTCCAGGCCCGAAACCGGCACCGATGTACATGCTGGTCGCAATCGCGTTCATCACGATGCCCGACACCAGGAAAGCGATTCGAACGGATAAGGAATCAAGTTCCGGAATAAGCGCCATGCTGGCGTCCGCCGCCAGACCGATACAAATCACGTTACTGATTGTGCCAAGGCCCGGCATCTGACGTAGTGGGATCCACAGCAGCAGCACCGCAGCGCCGGTCACAATGATCACCGTCCCGATAGTCATTCCCAGCTGTATCCCCACCCCAAGGTGAAAAACATCCCAGGGATCGACACCCAAATCGGAACGAATAAACATTGCGGTGGAAAGGCCATACAGTCCTAAACCGACATAGAGTTGTAGCAGGCGACGTACCATTTTTTATCTTCTCCAGTGAACCAGGCTTTCATCCTGACCTAAAATGGCACTATGATTAATGTCCAGTTTTCAAATAGTGGACTGCATATGTCATCGCGTCGCTTCGGAAGTCAGTCTCTGGTACGTCTTTTAGGCCACTGGCAGCAAACCTCATCCCGCACCCCACTCTGGCGTCAGCTTGCCGACGCGCTGCGTCTGTTGATCCTTGATGGCAGGCTGGCACTGAATACGCGGCTACCAGGCGAACGGGAACTGGCCTCTGCGCTGGATGTGAGCCGGACCACCATCAGCAGCGCCCTCGCCCATCTGCGCGAGGAGGGATACCTCGAAAGCCGCCACGGAAGCGGATCGCGCGTGATCCTCCCGGATACGCGCGCCGTTCCAACGCTTTCAGCGGCAAGCGCCGCGCTGGATCTCTCCACTGCCGCGCTCAATGCCGGGCCAGAGATCCACCAGGCTTATACCCATGCGCTCACGGCCATTACCCAGCATCTCTCGCTGACGGGTTACGATCAGCTTGGGCTGCCGTCACTGCGGGAAGCCATCGCTGCACGCTATACCACCCGTGGTCTTCCGACCAGGGCGGACGAGGTGATGGTGGTTAATGGTGCCGTCAGTGGTTTTGCGCTGGTACTGCGGATGATGACCGGGCCGGGGGATCGTGTCGTGGTCGATCATCCCACCTATCCGCTGGCGATTGCCGCCATTCAGGGGGCACAGTGTCGGCCCGTGGGGGTCTCACTGCCGGAAACCGGCTGGGATACGAATGGCTTTGCGGCAACGCTTGCCCAGACGGCGCCTCGTCTGGCGTATCTGATGCCAGACTTTCATAACCCAACCGGGCGATGTATGGATATAGCGACCCGCCAGGCACTAACCGATATCGCCGCACAGACCCGTACGGCGCTGGTGGTGGATGAGACGATGGTCGATCTCTGGTTTGACTCACCACCACCGCCACCGCTAGCCTCGTTTAACCCGCAAGCCAACGTAATCACGTTAGGTTCTGCCGGAAAAAGTTTCTGGGGAGGGCTGCGTCTCGGCTGGATCCGCGCCTCTTCACGCACCATCGCGACACTCGCTCAGACCCGAGATACCCTGGATCTGGGATCTCCGCTGCTGGAGCAACTGGCGACGCTGTGGCTGATTAACAATAGCGAGACGTTTCTCCCTGCTCGACGAAAAATGTTGGCAGAACGACGAGATCGATGTGGTGAATTGCTACGCGAACATTTCCCGGAATGGAAATTTCATGAAGCGGAAGGTGGACTCTCATACTGGATCGAACTGCCTGGTATGCAGGCTACACAGCTAGCCGCACGAGCGGAAATACTGGGGATCAACCTGGGGACCGGTACACGGTTTGGCTTATCGGGGGCGTTCGACCGCTATTTACGTATGCCTTTTTCGCTCGAACCGACAGAGCTTGAACAGGCTTTACTGAGGATTAAGCCACTCTGGCTCTCCCTGAATAAAAACGCGCCATCAGTAAAACGCAGTCTGGTGTAATATAAAAACTTGAAGTTGATCATAAAATAAAAACTGCTGACTGTAATACATGCAGTCAGCAGTTTTCACCTGTCAGGATTTAGTGCTGAGGAGGAATAGGAAAGCCTTTCAGTGAAATAACGAAGTTTTCACCGTCTTTCTTTATTTTTGCGCCGGTATCGCACCAGTCAGACGCAATACGAAAGAACTCATCACTACCGACATTCCAGCCAAGACGTACATGCTTCACGTAGCCTGAACGCAACAAATCGCAGGCCTCTTTGTAGTCACTGGCAGTAGACAGTTGTTGTTTCATTTTCTCTTCTTCAGAAGTTTACGTAGCGCTTTGATTTCTTTAGGAGTAAAAGGAGAAACACTCTCTTCTTCCGTATGCTGATTATCAATATCCTCTTCCGATACTCCCGCCTCTTCTACTGCTTCAAATGCCAGCAGCAGCAGTTTCTCTGTCGTCACGCTTAAATTCTCGTTATTCACTTCCGCATAGTGACGAAGTCTTTCTTTTAGCGCGCCATCAATTTTAACGTTTAATACCGCAGTAGCCATGTTTGTCACTTCCCTTCGGAATAAGTCTTTTATTTAATACACGAAGTTAACAATGTTATCCAGATATATATTTTTTTGAGTTATGGAAGAAAATAGACATCCAATGATAAAATGACAGTCTATTATTACAGGTTTATGACAATAATATTTCAATGCGATGAAATATATATTACACGATATAGGCGTACTAATATTGTGGACTAACCGTTTAAGGGGAAGGAGAAGCAGGGAAAATCTTGCGGAGCCACAAATGGGTGGGGGCCCTGCCAGCTACATCCCGGCACACACATCGTCTGCCCTGGCTGCTTCCTTCCGGACCTGACCTGGTGAACAGAGTAGCGTTGCGGGAGAACCAACAGAGCCCCCATTGAGAGCGTTGATAACCAACGCGCTGGCGCATTATCCCTGTGCTAACGCCCAATTGCAAGCTGCCAGGAACCGGATGCTGGTTTCTTGCGCAAACTGGCGCAGCAATCCTGACGATCTTCGTTTAACATGGCTGTCCAGTAAATCCCGCAGGTGAACGTATGGACGAACACGACTCATTTCCGCAGCGTGTATGGCAAATCGTGGCCTCTGTTCCGGAAGGCTATGTTACCACCTATGGTGATGTCGCGCGTCTGGCGGGTTCCCCGCGTGCAGCGCGGCAGGTGGGCGGTGTCCTGAAAAGACTACCGGAAGGGAGTACCCTGCCCTGGCACCGGGTGGTGAACCGTCATGGTGTCATCTCGCTGACGGGTCCGGATCTCCAGCGTCAACGTCAGGCATTACTCTCAGAAGGTGTGCAGGTGTCGGGGTCCGGGCAGATCGATTTACAGAAGTATCGCTGGGTATATTGACCCCTCTCCCGAAGGAGAGGGGCAATGCAGAAATTACATCTGCGTCGGTGGGGTTGGCAGGGAAGGCTGATTGGTCTGCGGAGCAACCGGGACTTCGGTCTGCTGCACCGGCACCAGGTTCAGGTCAACTTTGGTCCCACCGTTGTTAATCGCTTCCTGGACCGTATCGGTGATAAAGACCAGCTTACCGTTAATGGTTACCGCTGCGCTCAGCAGGATACGGGCATTAGGCTGCACGTCTGATGGGTTGTACGGCAACACGAAGCTAAACGGTGCTTGCTTACCTTCAGTACGGACGGCACGCTGCGCCAGCACTTTCGACGGCGCGTCTGCCAGAGAAGCATCAGACAGGGTTACCGTTAATACCGCATCCGGCGGTAAGGCCACTTTCTGTTTAATCCAGATGGTACCGGAAACGTTAGGCTGCTGAATGGATTGCTGAGAAAGGGTATTAATCCCGTTTGGGTCTGCTGCTGGCACTGGCACCTGGGCGCTCTTACCGGCACAGGCGGACAACGCCACCGCAATAGCTACACCACTTAGCATGGGCACGAGTTTCATTGAAGTCTCCTTATCATCAATGCACCAGCGGGATCGATCCCATCCGATGTCGTTTCAATCACATAACGTATTCAAGTGTGGCACAGATCACTGATTAATGCCTGAGATCGTCCCGTTATTCAGATTATTCTACCCATCGGACCACTTTCATTTCTGCGTTATACTCTGCCTATCTTTCGCTACGGCGTTTATTGAGGACAACTATGAGTCAGGCACTGAACAATCTGCTGACATTACTGAATCTGGAAAAAATTGAGGAAGGACTCTTTCGCGGACAGAGCGAAGATTTGGGCTTACGCCAGGTCTTCGGCGGGCAAGTCGTTGGACAAGCGCTGTACGCTGCAAAGGAGACTGTCCCGGCAGACCGTCTGGTGCATTCATTCCACAGCTACTTCTTACGCCCCGGCGATAGCGCAAAACCGATTGTTTATGACGTCGAAGTCTTGCGAGATGGCAACAGTTTCAGCGCGCGCCGCGTAGCAGCCATTCAGAACGGTAAGCCAATCTTTTACATGACCGCCTCTTTCCAGGCACCTGAAACCGGATATGAGCACCAGAAGGCGATGCCTCCGGCCCCGGTACCCGACGAGCTGAAATCTGAAACCGACATCGCCCGCGCGCTGGCGCATCTGCTTCCACCGCAGGTCAAAGAGAAGTTCCTCTGTGACAAGCCGCTTGAGATCCGTCCCGTCGAGTTCCATAACCCGATGAAAGGTCACACCGCCGAGCCGACGCGCCAGGTCTGGATCCGGGCTAACGGTAATGTGCCAGAAGACTTCCGCGTTCATCAGTATTTGCTGGGTTATGCGTCTGATTTCAACTTCCTGCCGGTGGCGCTGCAGCCGCACGGCGTCGGGTTCCTGGAAAAAGGGATGCAGGTTGCGACGATTGATCACTCCATGTGGTTCCACCGTCCTTTCAACATGAATGAGTGGTTGCTCTACAGTGTGGAAAGTACGTCGGCATCAAGCGCACGCGGGTTTGTACGTGGGGAGTTTTATACCCAGGATGGCGTGCTGGTGGCCTCGACGGTACAGGAAGGGGTGATGCGTAATAGAGGCTGAGGGAACAACCATTAAAAACGGCAACCGAAGTTGCCGTTTTGCTGTTTATTATGCGTTATAC
Organism: Enterobacter sp. E1; assembly: GCF_016809815.1. NCBI lineage: Bacteria > Pseudomonadati > Pseudomonadota > Gammaproteobacteria > Enterobacterales > Enterobacteriaceae > Enterobacter > Enterobacter sp. E1. The sequence goes on from NZ_JAFBJM010000001.1 coordinate 1,120,966, forward strand.
GCATTCTCGCCGTGACTGTTGACGTCCAGACCTTCGCGTTCCTGCTCTTCCGGTACGCGCAGACCGACCGTCATGTCCGCCAGTTTATAGCCAATGAAGGCCACTACAGCAGACCACACAACGGTGATAGCAATACTTTCCAGCTGTACCAGCAGCTGATGAGCCATGGTGACGCCTTCTGCGTAACCCACGCCACCGAGAGATTTCGCGGCGAAGATACCTGTCATGATACAACCGATGATGCCGCACACGCCGTGTACACCAAACACATCGCAAGGGTCATCAACGCGCAGAATACGTTTCAGTGCAGTCACGCCCCACAGACCCGCCAGACCGGACACCAGGCCGACCAGCAGCGCACCGCCTACACCTACATAACCACACGCTGGCGTGATGCCAACCAGACCGGCAATCGCCCCTGAACAGGCACCCAGCAGGGAAGGTTTACCGCGCACCGCCCACTCACCAAATACCCAGGAGAGGATTGCACCCGCCGTAGCCACTACAGTGTTCACGAAAGCCAGTGCAGCAATTTCGTTCGCGGCACTTGCCGAACCGGCGTTGAAGCCGAACCAGCCAAAGTAGAGGATCGCAGTACCCGTAAAGACCATCGGCAGGTTGTGCGGTTTGAACGCCTCTTTACCGAAGCCAACACGTTTGCCAATCAGGTAGGCCCCTACCAGACCCGCTACCGCGGCGTTGATGTGTACAACGGTACCGCCCGCGAAGTCCAGCGCACCGTGCGTTGCCAGCAGACCACCGCCCCAGACCATGTGTGCAATTGGCACATAGGAGAGCGTCAGCCAGACCACGACAAAAATCAGCACAGCAGAGAAGCGAATACGTTCAGCCAGCGCGCCCACAATCAGCCCGACAGTAATACAGGCGAACGAGCCCTGGAAAGCAACATGGATGTACTGGTAGAAGCTGCCCATCAGCGCGGTCAGCTCAATATTTTTCAGCATCACCCAGTCGAAGTTGCCAAAGAAGGCGTTGCCCGTGCCGAAGGCCAGCGAGTAACCGTAAACCACCCATAGCACGCAGACCAGTGCAAACGTCACGGCAACCTGCGTCAGCATGGAGAGAACGTTTTTGCCACGGATCAGGCCGCCGTAAAACAGCGCGATGCCCGGAATAGACATGAACAGCACCAGCGCGGTGCTGATCATCATAAAGGCGTTATCGGCTTTGTCTGCCACCGCAGGAGCAGCAGCCAGCGCCAGGCCCGGCAGCAGTGCCAGCGAACCCAGACCCGTTTTAAGTGTTGCTATCTTCATTTTCTCGATCCCTATCACTGTGTGCCAGGAGTTACTTACAGTGCCGCTTCGTCAGATTCGCCGGTACGGATGCGAATGACGCGCTGCAGTTCGGCAACGAAAATTTTGCCGTCGCCAATTTTGCCGGTGTAGGCCGCTTTGCTGATCACATCGATGACTTCATCAAGCTGGTCATCAGCAATCGCGACATCAATTTTTACTTTTGGCAGGAAGTTAACGCTGTATTCCGCCCCGCGATAAAGCTCGGCATGACCTTTCTGACGACCAAAGCCTTTCACTTCGGTGACAGTCAGTCCCTGAATACCCATTGAAGACAACGCTTCACGCACGTCTTCGAGTTTGAATGGTTTGATTACAACCGTAACCAGCTTCATAGATCCCCTCCAGTCAGAATTCGGTAATGGCCGCAGCTAACGCAGAGGATATTGCAAGGGGTGTGCCAGAAATGAAAAACAGGGTGAATCGCGGTGCAAGGAGCGTTACGCGGCCTTGATCAACAAACGGGTGAAAAAAAACGCACCATGCCGGTGCACGGTGCGTTTCAGTTTTGCACCAACAGGAATGACTGTTAGTGCGCCGCCTCATTTTGGTGCGTCAGGCGCTCAGTGACTCTTCCTCGCGCACGCTGGCAGCCAGCTCTTCGCCTGCCAGTTGCAACTGGTACATCTGCCAGTAGCGCCCTTTTGCTTCCAGCAACTCCCGGTGTGTACCGCGCTCAACGGCTTGTCCACGGTGCAGCACCAGAATAGTATCCGCCTCAACAATCGTGGAAAGGCGGTGGGCAATTACCACCAGCGTCGTATGGTCACGCACGGCGGCAAGTGCCTGCTGGATAGCTTGTTCGGTACCGGAATCAATACTGGCCGTTGCTTCGTCCAGAATCAAAATTTGCGGCGTTTCAATCAGTACCCGCGCCAGCGCCAGAAGCTGTTTTTGCCCAACAGAGAGATTGTTCCCCTGCTCACCCAGCTTCGTATTGATCCCGTCGCTGAACCCACGAGCCAGCTCTGCCAGCTGCACTTTCTCCAGCACATCCCAGACCTGTTCATGGGTATAGTCCCGACCCAGCGTCACGTTGGCGTAGAAGGTATCCGCCATCACGACCGGATCCTGCTGCACCATTGCAACGCCTTTACGTAACACATTATGGTTGAGAGACGCGAGCGGGCGTCCGTCGAGGCGAATTTCACCTTGGCTTAGCGGGTAGTAACCCATCAACAGGCTTGCGAGCGTACTCTTACCGCTGCCGGTATGCCCCACCAGCGCAACAAAGCCCCGCGACGGGACATCCAGCGTGATGTCCTGCAATACCAGCCGGTCTTCGCGATAAGCAAACGAGACGTTATCAAAGGCAATGGCCCCGCTTTGCAGCGCGCGGTCATCGTTGCCGTAGGTCTGACGTGGTCTGTCCATCAACTCGAACACTCGCTCCCCTGCCACGACGGCCTGCTGGAGCATCGACTGCTGTGTCGTAAGCTCAATCAACGGTTCGTTAAGGCGGCCAAGGTAGCTGATAAAAGCATACAGGACCCCAACCTCAATAGTTCCGTGAGTGGTCAGGCCAAACAGCATGAGCAGACCACAGAGCACCAGCGCGGAGAAGAGGCTCAACAGCGGGCGCAACAGGAAACCGTCCAGCCGCAGCGTCTGCATACGCGCCATATAGTGTGAACGACTGGCTTCGCCCATCCGCTCGCCAAAACGTGCCTGCTGGCGGAACTGCTGGATGACGCTCATGCCGTTGATCACTTCATTGAAGCCATCATTAATATCGGCCAGATAGGCTCGCACCCGACGCACAATGGGAGTGCTGTAACGTTGATAGATAATCATCACAATCAACACCGCCGGGAAGATGGTGATCGCCACCAATGCCATACGCCAGTCGAGGCTGAACATCGCCACCAGCATCGCGCCAATCAGCGCCGCGCTGCGCAGGACGGTTGCCACCACGGTGACGTACAGATCGCGGATCACCTCCGTATCGTTGGTCACGCGCGATATCACCTGCCCGACCGGCTGGGTATCAAACTCACTGAGCGGCTGGCGCAGCGCAGCGTCCATGACATCAGTACGCAACTGCTGCACGACCCCCACGGCTGCACGGTTAAACAGCAACGACTGGGCATAATGAAGCCCCGCCGCCATCAGCTGTAAGCCAACGTAAGCCACACCCAGGCCCGCCACCAGCCCCAGAGGCAGGTAGCTTTTGGCAACCATATTGTCGATGAAATAGCTAATAAGCAGTGGACCGCTGACTTCAGCAATCGCCGCAATCCAGAGCAACAGCACGGCAACAGACAGCGGTTTTCGCCACGGTGAACCGTAGGCCAGCAGACGTTTTAGCGTCGGCCACATCGAGCCAAATTTACGCATTAGCGGCCTCCGTATCCTGCTCCGGGGCATCATCCAGCGCCGCTTCAAGCTGTTGATAACGATACATGTCGCGATACCAGCCCGATTGCTCAGCCAGTTTTTCATGCTGCCCGCGCTGGGCAATGTGCCCATGCTGCAACACTAAAATTTCGCTGGCTTCCGCCAACGCCGACAAACGGTGGGCACTGATAATCACCGTACGTCCGTCGCCCCACTGGCGCAGGTTATGCAGGATCTGGTGCTCGGTACGCCCATCCACAGCGGAAAGCGCATCATCCAGAATCAGGATTTCGGCATTGAGAAGCAGCGCGCGGGCAATTGAGATTCGCTGCTTTTGTCCTCCGGACAACATGACGCCACGTTCCCCGACCTCCGTTTCGTAGCCCTGCGGCAGACGCAAAATATCATCATGTACGCTGGCTAAACGCGCCACATGTTCAATCTCTTCCTGCGTCGCCGACGGGCGTCCGAGGGCGATATTGTTTGCTACCGTGTCCGAAAATAAAAACGGCGTCTGGCTGACGACCGCCAGACGACCTCGCCAGTCGTCCAGCAGCAGTTGCGTCAGGGGAATATCATGGAAGCGAATATCGCCCTGCGTGACGTCAAAGTGGCGCTGAATCAGTGAGAGCACGGTACTTTTGCCAGAACCTGTTGGGCCACAAATGCCCAACATCTGACCAGGCTTGAGCGTAAAACTAACGTTCTCCAGTACCGGATGTTCCGTTTGCGGATAAACAAACTTACGGACGTCAACATTTATGACACCGCGCCCTTCCGGTACGGCTTGGTTGCCGTCATTCACCACCGGTGCTTCGGCCAGCATGGCACGAATACGGCTGTAGGCGGCGCTGCCGCGCTCCACGATGTTAAACATCCAGGCCAATGCCAGCATCGGCCAAATCATCAGCCCCAGGTACATCGCAAAGCTGGTCAATTGTCCCAGGGTTAACGAGCCCTGTACCACCATCCAGCTCCCCCCACCAATAGCCAGCAGGTTTGCCATACCGATCGCGACATAGATTGTCGGGTCAAAACGCGCATCAATTCGCGCGACGCGCATGTTCTTCGCCCCCGTGTCTGCGGCATCGGCTGCAAACAATGCTGATTGCCGGTCCTCCAGACCAAAGGCTTTAATCATACGGATGCTGGTCATACTCTCCTGCGTACGGTCGTTCAGTGAAGAGAACGCCGCCTGCGCCAGCTTAAAGCGCTCATGCAGTTGCTCACCAAAACGGTTGATCGCCAGTGCCATCAGCGGCATCGGCAACAATGCCAGCAGGGTGAGCTGCCAGCTGATCTGGGTCGACATCACAATCAGGACCGCGCACCCCATGACCAGAGAATCCACCAGCGTTAACACCCCTTCTCCTGCGGCGAACACCACGCGATCGACGTCGTTTGTCGCGCGTGCGATGAGATCCCCGGTGCGATGTCGCAGATAAAACTCTGGGTGTTGTCGGCTCAGCTGGCGGTAAAAATCTTCACGCAGCTCAACGGCCAGCTGATAGGAAGCGCCAAAAAGGAGCACGCGCCAGACGTAGCGCAGCAGATAGACAATGACGGCCGTCAGCACAAGCGTGCCAACCCACATCAACACCCGTGCGGTGGTGTAATGCTGTTCGGTGACGCCATCCACGACGTAGCCCACCACCTTCGGCGGGATCAGCTGCAGAATGGCAATGATAATAAGCAGGGCTACTGCACCGAGGTAGCGTTGCCACTCCCGACGAAAGTACCAGCTTAATTGGGCAAATAATCGCACGCGGTTTGTTCCTGAAGGTATTTTACGAAGTTATTCAATAGGTAGTGCTGTGGTGTATTTAATCTGTTCCATGGCGAAGCTCGAGGTGACGTCCGACAAGCCCGGCACGCTGTTCACCAGTCGTTTGTAAAAATCGTCATAGCGCTTCATGTCAGCTACCTGAACGCGCATCAGGTAATCGTACTCTCCGGCCATACGCCAGAAACCGAGCACCTCAGGCATGTCAGAAACCTGAGTGACAAAACGGCAATACCACTCGCTGCTGTGATGCTGGGTTTTAATCAGCACAAATGCCGTTAACCCAAGCCCCAGTTTTTCGGGATCTAATAACGCGACGCGTCCCAGAAGAATGCCGTCATCTTCAAGCTTCTTGAGGCGCTTCCAGCACGGTGTGGTGGTCAGATTAACGGCATCTGCCAGCGCCTGCAAAGAGAGGGTACAGTCACTTTGCAGCAATGAAAGGAGCTTACGGTCAATTTTATCTAGCATACCCACCTCACAGAGAAAATTTTTCTCCCTTCATTCTATTTTAAAGGCCAGATAGCAACAATTTTTTCTGTGCTTTTCGCTATGCTGGGCACAAAATGACAAACGGATAACTACGATGAATAGCTCCTGGGTTAAACATGCCATCAGCGAAATCAATGCCGACTATCAGCGCTCGGCGGATACACACCTGATTCGACTTTCCCTGCCGGGATTTGACGGTATTCAGCTCTATCTGAAAGATGAAAGCACCCATCCTACCGGTAGCCTGAAGCATCGCCTGGCGCGTTCACTGTTTTTATACGGTTTATGTAACGGCTGGATTAAAGAAGGTACCACCATCATTGAATCCTCATCCGGTTCAACGGCGGTGTCTGAAGCCTATTTTGCCCGCCTGCTGGGTTTACCCTTCATCGCCGTGATGCCTTCCTGCACGGCGAAACGTAAAATTGAACAGATCGAATTCTACGGCGGACGCTGCCACTTTGTGGAAAGCGCCTGTGAAATCTACGCGGCATCTGAAATGCTGGCTCGCGAGCTGAACGGCCACTACATGGATCAGTTCACCTTTGCGGAACGAGCCACCGACTGGCGCGGTAATAACAATATCGCCGACAGTATTTTCCGTCAGATGTCCCACGAGCCGCATCCCGTTCCCTCATACATTGTGATGAGCGCCGGGACGGGCGGCACCTCCGCCACCATCGGGCGTTATATCCGCTGCCAGGGCTACGACACCCAACTAATGGTGGTTGACCCGCAAAACTCCGTGTTCCTCGACTACTGGCAGAACCGCGATATCGGCCTGCGCAGCCCGGTGGGCAGTAAAATTGAAGGGATTGGCCGCCCACGCGTGGAACCGTCGTTCATCCCGGATGTGGTGGATGAGATGTTGCGCGTGCCGGATGCCGCAAGTGTCGCCACCGCGCACTGGCTGGAGACCCAGCTTGGCCGCAAAGTCGGCGCTTCTACCGGGACCAATATGTGGGGAGCCCTGCAGCTAGCGGTACGCATGCGTGAAGAGGGTCGGACAGGATCCATCGTCACCCTGCTCTGCGACAGCGGCGAGCGCTACCTTGAGACCTATTACAATGCGCAATGGGTGCAGGCAAATATCGGCGATATTGAGCCCTGGAAAGCGCAAATTGCACAGCTGGTGAAATAAAAAAAGCCAGACCGAAGTCTGGCTTGCTGGAAGGGTCTCACTATTCGGGGGAATATGGGAGGTTGTTGTTGTCCAGCCAATGCGTCAAAAAATGGGACACCGCTTCGTTACCGCAATGCCCGATAACAGGCAGATGAGGAAGTTCTGCAATTAGCTGCGGCATCGCATTCCCCATTATCAAACCGCGACCCACGCTGCCCAGCATCTCGCGGTCATTCATGGCATCGCCAAACGCCATACAATCCTGCAGTGTGAAGCCCAGGTGGTCACTCAGTACCGCCAGGGCAGAACCTTTGTTACAGCCCACGGGGAGCACTTCCAGGCAATCCACCGCCGAGAAGGTCAGGTGCGCCTTGTCACCCAGAGCCTCATTTAACTGAATGCGCAAGCGACAGAGATCGTCATGATCGCCACAAAAACAGATTTTGGTCACCGCATGGGCAGGGATCCGACGCAGATCGATAAGCTGATATTTAAAACCGCTGTAGACATGTGCATGCAACAGCTCCGGTATTTCACGCCCGGTAAACCAGCCGTTATCGTTAAAAACATGGAGGCTGGCCTGCGTATCCCAGGTACTGTGTAGCACGATATCCGCCACTTCCGGGTTAAGATCCTGACGGTGCAGAACGTCCCCTTCCACGGAATGAATGCGCGTCCCGTTGCCCGTGATCAGAAAAGCGTCCAGGGAAAACGCCCCCAGTAAATGGCGCATCTCCAGCACATGGCGACCGGTGGCAAACGTCAAAGTGACATCACGCTCGTGCAGGCGCTTCAGCGTATTCAGGGTTTTCTCCCCTAAACGGTGATCCGGCATTAACAGCGTACCGTCCATATCAAATGCAGCGAGCCGAGCCATGATTACTCCTGAAGTGTGATGCGGTTAACTTGTGCTTCAGTATTACGTGAGATATACGGAAGTAATAGTGAATAGATGATAAATATTGTTCCGGGTTTCTCATGCGCCAGCTCAACCGACTCAACCAGTATCACCGTTTGTGGCAGCCTTCCGCTGGCGCGACACAACACGTCACCATCAGCGAACTGGCCACCCGCTGTTTCTGTAGTGAAAGACATGTTCGAACGCTGCTGCGTCAGGCTCATGACGCGGGATGGCTTACCTGGCGTGCGCAGTCTGGTCGCGGAAAGCGCGGTGAACTGACGTTCCATGTCACCCCGGAGTCACTGCGCAATGCGATGATGGAAGAGGCTCTGAAGCATGGACAGCAGCACAATGCGCTTGAGCTGGCCCAGCTTGCGCCACAAGAGTTACGTTCATTGCTGCATCCGTTCTTAGGCGGACAGTGGCAAAACGATACGCCGACGCTGCGCATTCCCTATTACCGCTCACTGGATCCCCTTCATCCGGGTTTTTTACCCGGCCGGGCAGAACAGCACCTGGCAGGACAGGTTTTTTCCGGGTTAACACGCTTTCACGGCAACAGCAGTGAACCAGCTGGCGATCTTGCCCATCACTGGGAAGTGTCAGAGGACGGTTTGCGCTGGCATTTTTATATTCGCTCAACGCTACACTGGCATAACGGTGATAAGGTCGAAACCATGCAGCTTCAACAAAGCCTGATGGCACTGCTTGCCCTGCCTTCCTTGCGTAAGTTGTTCCAGAGCGTCTTACATATTGAAGTCACCCATCCCCAGTGCCTGACCTTTATCCTGCATCAACCGGACTTCTGGCTGGCGCACCGGTTGGCAACCTACTGTAGCCGGCTTGCGCATCCCGACCAGCCGATGACGGGTAGCGGCCCCTTCAGACTCAGCGTGTACGACCCCGACCTGGTGCGTCTTGAAAGCCACGAACAGTACCATCTCAGCCATCCATTGCTTAAAGCTATCGAATACTGGATAACACCGTCGCTGTTTGACTATGGGTTAGGTACCAGCTGTCGCCATCCGGTGCAGATCGCCATTGGCGAGCCGGATGAACTGGAGCGCCTGCGTCTGGTCACTAACAGCACCAGTCTGGGTTTTTGTTATCTCACCCTGAAGCAAAGCCCGCGCCTGAGTGAAATGCAGGCGCGGCGGCTCATCAATATCATCCATCTCTCAACGCTTCTGCATACGCTTCCACTGGATGAAGGGTTGATTACCCCGACAGAGGAGTTACTTCCCGGCTGGACGATCCCAAAGTGGCCTGAATTAACGAATGTACCTCTGCCGGAAAAATTAACACTGGCTTACCATTTGCCCGTCGAGTTACATACGATGGCAAGCCAACTTAAACTGTATCTTGCGCAACAGGGCTGTGAGCTTACGGTCATCTTTTACGATGCGAAAACCTGGGACGGATGCCAAAATCTTGCTGATGCTGACATCATGATGGGGGACAGACTGATTGGCGAAGCGCCGGAATATACGCTTGAGCAATGGCTGCGCTGTGACGTCTTATGGGCACACCTGCTGAACGCGCCGCAATTTGCCCATCTGCAGGCCACTCTGGACGCCGTACAAACCCAGACCGACGAACAGGCCAGACATGCCGGGCTCAAAACCATTTTCTCACAGCTCATGGAAAAAGCTGTACTAACGCCACTGTTCAACTATCAATACCAGATCAGCGCCCCGCCAGGGGTCAACGGTATTCGGCTCAACACTCGCGGCTGGTTTGATTTTACCGAAGCCTGGCTGCCCGCCCCCAAATCGTGAAGAAGCTGGTCGCCGTCGTGGTCAGGCGGTAACATAACGTTTTATCGTAACTATCGAGATGATTTATGAAACGTGCCGTCGTCGTGTTCAGCGGAGGACAAGATTCTACTACCTGCCTGGTTCAGGCCCTTCATCAGTATGATGAAGTTCACTGTGTCACTTTCGATTACGGTCAACGCCATCGCGCTGAAATCGACGTTGCGCGTGAACTGGCTCTGAAACTGGGCGCACGCGCGCACAAGGTGCTGGACGTTACGCTGTTAAATGAACTCGCCGTCAGTAGCCTCACACGCGACAGTATTCCTGTACCTGACTATGTATCTGACGCCAGCGGTATCCCAAATACCTTTGTTCCTGGCCGTAATATTCTTTTTCTGACCCTGACGGCGATTTATGCTTACCAGGTGCAAGCCGAAGCGGTGATCACCGGCGTATGTGAGACCGACTTCTCTGGCTACCCGGACTGCCGCGACGAGTTCGTGAAGGCACTAAACCACGCGGTCAATCTTGGGATGGCGAAAGAGACGCGCTTTGAAACACCACTGATGTGGCTGAATAAAGCAGAGACCTGGGCACTGGCGGACTACTGGGGCAAACTGGACCTGGTTCGCAGTGAAACCCTCACCTGCTATAACGGTATCAAAGGCGACGGTTGCGGTCAGTGCGCCGCTTGTAACCTGCGTGCCAACGGGCTTAATCACTACCTGGCCGATAAGGCCAGCGTAATGGCCGCGATGCAGAAAAAAACCGGTCTGAAATAGAGTTACTTCACCGTGCTGTCGACGAATGAGCGTCGACAGCACAGGTGAACTGGAAAAAAACCCTACACGATCATCTGCTCCAGCTTTTCACGCAACTCTCCTTCCAGCGGCAGCGCTTTCTGGGTTTTAAGATCAATACAGACAAAGGTAATGAGAGCATCAGCCACCACCTGTCCTTCGGGATCCAGCGTCACTACCTGACTTAACACGCCACTCTTCCCATTTAGCTGCTGTACCTGGCTGGTGACAGTCAGCACATCCCCCAGTACGGCAGGACGGCGGTAGTTAATATTAATATTGACGACCACGAACGCGATGTTATGCGCAGTCAGCCATTGAAAACTTTCGCTGTTTTCCAGACCGTCCCAGCGAGCCTCCTCAAGAAACTCAAGATAGCGGGCGTTATTGACATGCTGGTATACATCAAGATGGAAACCGCGAACTTTGATTTTTGTCTGCATAGCGCAATAGCCTTTAGTGTTGTTATAGGATTAGAGGTCACAACTGGTATGACCTCATTATCCTGGCAAATTTTTGCAGCAGTGCAAGAAATTGCTTATTTACAACGTCAGGTGTGAGAGATTGCGCTCAACCAGTGAGCTACCCATCCCCGGGACCTGCTTCAGGTCGTCGACCGTTTTAAAGGGGCCATACTCTTCGCGGTAGCTGACAATGGCCTGCGCCTTTTTCAGCCCTACCCCATTCATCACGCGAGCGATATCCTCTGCTGATGCTGAATTGATGCTGACTCGCGAGCCATCATTGTCAGCCGCTTTGTTACTCCCTGTTGTTTTGGCGGGAGCATTCGTTTGTGCTGGTGTCTCTGCCTGACTTTGTACGACCTGTGCTTTTGCAGCCAGCGCGCCAGCGCTCATCCCGGTGGTGGCAATAGCCAGTGTAATGAGCAGTACTTTGATTCCACATTTCATGCTGTTATCTCCTTGTTTGTTGACAGCCACACCACGATAGCCGCCCCGGAAAACAGGCACAAACGACAGATAACAGAAATGGAAAAGGCCGCGAAAGCGGCCTTTAGTTTTTGCAGAGCGTTACGAAAATCTGCGAGCAGTTACGTAATTATTGCTGCTGAGTCATCACATCGCCCAGCTTAATCTTGGCTTCTTTACGCAGGTTGCTCATCATCGCCTCGAAAGCAATCTGGGCGTTGTTCTGGGTAATCCCCTGAACCATCGCTTTCTTCTGCGCTTCTGGCATCGTGCCGGCTTTCACTTCATCCAGCGCCAGCAGAACCACATTGCCCTGCATATCCGTTGTGGTACCGAAGCTCGGTTTGTCTTTTGCTGGCAGGGAGAGACCAAACGCAGCCTGGCTGATTGGATCCTGACCGGTACGGCTCAACGTTTTCGCCTCACCGAAGCTCAGGCCAGCGGCTTTCAGCGCGTCCTGTTTGCCCGCTTTCAGATCAACCAGAATCTTCTCCGCATCCAGTTTCGCCTGTTGTTCAGCTTTGTTGTGCTTAACCTGGGCGACAATCTGATCCTTCACTTCCGTCAGCGGTTTAATCGCTTCTGGTTTGTGCTCGCTGACACGCAGAACAAATGCACGATCGCCGTCAACGGTAATGATGTCAGAGTTACTGCCAGGGGTGCCATTCTCGCCCACCAGACCACCGTTGAAGATGGCATCAGAAACCGGTTTGAAGTTCAGCTCTTCCGGCAGGTTGTCACGTCCAAACCAGCCCGTCTCAACCGCTTTCACACCAGCCGCCTGCTCTGCACCAGCCAGAGACTCGTTGTCGTTGCTGGCGGCATCGCTCACTTTCTGCTGCAGCGCGTAGTAGGCATCCAGCGCTTTCTCTTGCTTCACTTTCGCCGCGATATCATCGCGAACCTCAGTCAGTGGTTTGGTTTTCGCAGGGATAATATCGTCCAGACGCACGACCAGGAAACCAACGGAAGACTTGATTACGCCAGAAAGCTGGCCTTTGTCTTTCAGACCGGCATTTTTCAACTCATCAGGGGTCGTTGCATCTTCCAGCCAGCCCATATCACCGCCGTTTTTCGCGGAGATAATATCGGTGGATTTCGCTTTCGCGACGGTGGCGAAATCAGCACCTTTGCTCAGTTCGTCCAGAACAGCCTTAGCATCTGCTTCCGTTTTGGTCTGGATCACGCTGTAGCGGTTACGCTGCGGCTGAGTGAACTGATCCTGATGTTGATCGTAGTAAGACTGGATTTCCGCATCTGACGCAGTTTCCTGCAACGCTGCAGCATCCAGCTTGATGTAGCTCACACGGAACTGCTCCGGAGAAATAAAGGAATTCTTATTCTGCTCGTACCAGGCATTAACGTCAGCGTCGCTCACCTGCTGTTTCGCGGCCAGGGCATTCACATCAATGGTCGCTTCACGTACAACGCGCTGCTGCGACACTAATGCTGCCAGTTCATCCGTTTCACCTTTGAGCATGAAATCGGTACCCACGACGGCATTGATGAGCTGCTGGGTGGTTAGCTGGTTACGCAGCGCCTGAGCGTACTGATCGGCCGTCATCCCCATCTGGTTGACGATGCTGTTGTAACGTGCGTTGTCGAATTTGCCGTTAGACTGGAAGGCTTGTGTAGAGAAGATGGCTTTTTTCACCTGCTCATCACTGATGCCCAGACCCAGTTTTTTTGCATACTGATCCAGCAGCGCTTCGTCGATAAGACGGTTCAGTGTCTGTTGGCGCAGGGTCTTCATATACCCTTCGTTCGCCGCCAGTTCAGAGAATTGGTCGCCCAGCTGTTGCTGCATACGGTTACGTTCACCGGCAAAAGCATTCTCGAACTGACCACGGCTGATTTCCTGGCCATTCACTTTTGCGGCATAGTTCGCGCCACCGCCAATAAGGTAACTGCTCACGCCGGTCAATATGAACGACACGATAATGATACCGAAAATAATCTTGAGCACGAGACTGTTAGCAGCCGTGCGTAAGCTGTCCATCATGGTGTAACAACACTCCGCTGTAGGTGACTGGTTACCTGACGCTGACGGAAAATCCTGCCCGTCGCGCGTGAAGGCGTATTGTGACAAGAAAACGGGGCGATTGTCAGCCCACAACTCGCATAAACTCGCACAAATCAGGTCTGGACAAACAAAAAAGGCACATCAAATGATGCGCCCTTGTACTATTCAGCTTCCCTGAATCGGGAAAGCAATCAGTTTACTGCGTCTTTCAGCGCTTTACCTGCACGGAAACCCGGCACTTTAGCAGCAGCAATGGTGATCTCTTTACCGGTCTGAGGGTTGCGGCCAGTACGGGCAGCACGCTCTTTAACAGCAAAAGTACCGAAGCCTACCAGTGCAACGTCGTCCCCAGCCTGCAGAGATTCAGTAACAGAAGCAATTAATGCATCTAACGCACGTCCAGCTGCAGCCTTAGAAATATCAGCACCAGCAGCAATTTTGTCAATCAGTTGAGATTTATTCACTGTTCTCTTCCTCTCTTTATAATTTATATCGCGCCTGAATCCTTCACAACGCGACCGCGCAGCAGTTATATCAGGCCTGCCATGACCTTACAACACCCGTTGTTGATGGCTGACCTAATCAGCAATCTAAATTAGCTATACAAAAAAAGGCTGGCAAGTGCGAAATGACTTACCAGCCTTGTTTTTATTGACGCTCTTTGCGCGAGGTCACTATTTTGCGGTTACAACCTGCATTCCGGAGGGTTCATTCTGCAGTGCGAGACTAAGAACTTCCTCAATGCGTTTAACCGGATGGATCTGCAGATCGGCAATTACGTTGTCCGGAATCTCTTCCAGATCGCGTTTATTCTCGTAAGGAATCAATACCGTTTTGATCCCACCACGATGTGCAGCCAGCAGTTTTTCTTTTAATCCACCGATTGGCAGTACCTGTCCACGCAGGGTAATTTCCCCCGTCATCGCCACATCGGCACGCACCGGGTTCCCCGTCAGGCAGGAAACCAGAGCGGTACACATGGCAATACCCGCGCTTGGGCCATCTTTCGGCGTCGCGCCTTCAGGAACGTGAACGTGGATGTCGCGTTTTTCGTAGAAATCCGGGTTAATACCCAGTTTTTCCGCGCGCGCACGTACCACGGTCAATGCAGCCTGAATGGATTCCTGCATCACTTCGCCCAGAGAGCCGGTGTAGGTCAGCTTGCCTTTACCCGGTACACAGGCGGTTTCGATGGTCAGCAGATCGCCACCCACTTCCGTCCATGCCAGACCCGTCACCTGACCCACGCGGTTTTCGTTGTCCGCGCGACCATAGTCGAAACGCTGAACGCCGAGATAGGCATGCAGATTGTCGCCGTTAATCACAATGTGTTTCAGGCTCTTATCCAGCAGCAGCTGTTTGACCGCTTTACGACACAGTTTAGAGATTTCACGCTCAAGACTACGCACGCCCGCTTCACGGGTGTAGTAGCGGATGATGCCAATAATCGCGCTGTCCTCTACGGTCAGCTCGTTGGCTTTCAGCGCGTTACGCTCAATCTGTTTCGGCAGCAGGTGCTGCTTAGCGATGTTCAGCTTCTCATCTTCGGTATAGCCGGAGAGACGGATCACTTCCATACGGTCCAGCAGCGGGGCCGGAATGTTCATGGAGTTGGAGGTCGCCACGAACATCACATCGCTCAGGTCGTAGTCCACTTCCAGGTAGTGATCGCTGAACGCCACGTTCTGTTCTGGATCAAGCACTTCCAGCAGCGCAGACGCAGGATCGCCGCGCATGTCCGATGACATTTTGTCGATCTCATCGAGCAGGAACAGCGGGTTTTTAACGCCCACTTTCGCCATCTTCTGGATCAGTTTACCCGGCATAGAACCAATGTAGGTACGACGGTGACCGCGGATTTCCGCTTCATCGCGTACACCACCCAGCGCCATACGGATGTACTTACGCCCGGTCGCCTTGGCGATGGACTGACCCAGAGAGGTTTTACCCACACCAGGAGGTCCTACCAGGCACAGAATTGGGCCTTTGATTTTGTTTACACGGCTTTGTACCGCAAGGTACTCAAGAATACGATCTTTCACGCGTTCCAGGCCGTAGTGGTCGGTATCGAGGATTTCCTGGGCCTGACGCAGGTCTTTTTTGACCTTGCTGCGGGCGTTCCACGGAACCTGCACCATCCACTCAATGTAGCCGCGTACAACGGTCGCTTCAGCCGACATTGGAGACATCATTTTCAGCTTCTGCAATTCCGCTTCCGCTTTCTCTTTTGCCTCTTTTGGCATCTTCGCCGCGTCGATCTTGCGCTTCAACGCTTCGTTTTCGTCCGGCGCATCGTCCATCTCGCCCAGTTCTTTCTGAATAGCTTTCATTTGCTCATTCAGATAGTACTCACGCTGAGATTTCTCCATCTGCTTTTTCACGCGGTTGCGAATACGCTTCTCAACCTGCAGCAGATCGATTTCAGACTCCATCATCGCCATTAGATATTCCAGACGCTCGTTAACGTCGGACATTTCCAGAACGGACTGTTTGTCAGCCAGCTTCAGCGGCATATGTGCAGCGATGGTGTCCGCCAGACGGGCAGGATCGTCGATGCTGTTCAGCGACGTCAGCACTTCTGGTGGGATTTTCTTGTTCAGCTTGATATAGCCTTCAAACTGGCTGATCGCGGTGCGTACAAGCACTTCCTGCTCGCGTTCATCAAGCTGAGGCGAATCAAGGTACTCTGCCTTCGCAGAGAAATGTTCGCCATTGTCAGACAGAGTGGTAATACGCGCACGCTGCAGGCCTTCTACCAGCACCTTGACGGTGCCGTCAGGCAGCTTCAGCATCTGCAAAATAGAGGCCACGGTCCCGACGGTGAAAAGATCGTTTACACCCGGCTCATCCGTTGATGCTTCCTTCTGCGCCACCAGCATGATTTTTTTATCATGATCCATGGCAGCTTCAAGGCAACGGATAGATTTTTCCCGCCCTACAAATAAGGGTATGACCATGTGCGGATAAACCACCACATCGCGCAACGGCAATACGGGGATTTCAATGCGTTCAGAACGCTCAGGATTCATAGAGCTCTCTCTTAGTTTAGTGTCCGCCAGGTAAGCTGGTCATGTAACAGTACTTCACACAACCATTAACATGTATCCAGTATATGGGGATGTTTCCCACACATTCAACGCCATGATTACGGAAAAAGTAAAGGGGAGATAAAATCCCCCCTTTTTGATTAACTGCTTGTATGTTTTGGTGAATTATTCGCCAGACGCCTGCTGCGCTTCCGGTTTGCCGTAAATCAGTAACGGTTTGGTTTGACCGCTAATGACAGACTCGTCGATAACCACTTTTTCGACATCTTCCATCGATGGCAGATCGTACATGGTATCCAGCAGCGCCGCTTCTACGATAGAACGCAGACCACGCGCACCGGTTTTACGAATCATCGCTTTTTTAGCAATCGCATCCAGCGCTTCGTCACGGAACTCCAGATCAACACCTTCCAGATTGAAAAGCGCCTGATACTGTTTAGTCAGCGCATTTTTCGGCTCTTTCAGGATCTGGATCAGCGCCTCTTCACTCAGCTCATTGAGTGTGGCCACAACCGGCAGACGACCAATGAATTCAGGAATCAGACCGAATTTGATCAGATCTTCTGGTTCAACCTGAGATAGCAGTTCGCCTTCGTTCGGTTTTTCTGACGTCGATTTCACCGTCGCGCCAAAACCAATGCCGGAGCCGGTTTCAACACGGTGGGAGATAACTTTATCCAGACCCGCAAACGCACCACCACAGATGAACAGGATCTTGGAGGTATCAACCTGCAGGAACTCCTGCTGCGGATGTTTACGACCACCCTGTGGTGGAACGGCCGCAACAGTTCCTTCGATCAGCTTCAGCAGTGCCTGCTGTACGCCCTCGCCTGACACATCACGGGTAATGGACGGGTTATCAGATTTACGAGAGATCTTGTCGATCTCATCGATGTAAACAATCCCGCGCTGGGCTTTCTGTACGTCGTAATCGCACTTCTGCAGCAGTTTCTGGATGATGTTTTCTACATCTTCACCCACATAACCCGCTTCGGTCAGAGTGGTAGCGTCCGCCATGGTGAACGGAACATCCAGCAAACGCGCCAGAGTTTCAGCCAGCAGCGTTTTACCGGAACCGGTTGGGCCGATCAGCAAAATGTTACTTTTACCCAGTTCTACGCCATTGCTGGTATCACCATTACGCAGACGTTTGTAGTGGTTATATACCGCTACCGCCAGCACTTTCTTAGCCTGCTCCTGACCGATGACATAATCGTCAAGGTGATGACGAATTTCATGCGGAGTTGGCAGCGCGCTACGCTCACGGTGTGGCGCAACTTCTTTAATCTCTTCGCGAATGATGTCGTTACATAAATCGACACATTCGTCGCAGATATACACGGACGGCCCGGCAATCAGTTTACGCACTTCATGCTGGCTTTTGCCGCAAAAAGAGCAGTACAGCAGTTTGCCCGAACCATCTTTGCGTTTATCTGTCATGAGTCCAAACCTCTTTTTAAGTTCTTTGTGCCGCACATGACGACGCAAATGCCATTCTAAGACGCAAGCTGCTCTCAGGCAGAGTGCCGCCCTACTTTAGTATAGCGGCACACTTGCGTCGCGGGCATCAATTACGATGGGTCAATACGGAGTCGACTAAGCCGTACTCAACTGCCTCTGAAGCAGAGAGGAAGCGATCGCGCTCGGTATCGCGCTCGATCTGCTCAAGCGATTGACCTGTATGCTGCGCCATGAGTTCATTCATGCGCGCTTTTACTTTCAGAATTTCACGGGCGTGGATTTCAATATCCGTCGCCTGCCCCTGGTAACCACCCAGCGGCTGGTGAATCATCACGCGGGAATTAGGTAAGCAGAAACGCTTGCCTTTAGCCCCTGCTGTTAACAGGAACGCGCCCATAGATGCAGCCTGACCCATACAGATAGTGCTTACATCCGGCTTGATGAATTGCATGGTGTCATAAATGGACATACCTGCCGTAATCACGCCACCCGGGGAGTTAATGTACAGGTAAATGTCTTTTTCCGGGTTTTCCGCTTCCAGAAACAGCATCTGCGCCACGATCAGGTTAGCCATGTGGTCTTCCACCTGACCGGTCAGAAAGATAACGCGTTCCTTGAGCAGACGGGAATAGATATCAAAAGAACGCTCACCACGTGAGGTCTGTTCAATAACCATTGGCACCAGCGCCATATGGGGTGCAAAGTTATCTCGTTCGCCACTGTATGACATTTCCGTCTCCTGGATCAAAATTGAAAACACCTGCTGTACTGATTGTAACCTTACGGACGGATTATCAGCCAGTCTCATTCATCGTGATTACACACTTATGGGGTTCACTGTGCCCTATTTCAAGCATAACAACCTTTTGTTGTTACGCTAACACTGAAAGGGCGTTTTAGCACTCTTCCTGGGCTATTGGTGTGATAAAAAAAACCCGCTGCCACAAGGCAACGGGTTTTCTGTTCAAACTTTAAACCTTTGGGGCGAAATTACGCCTGCTGGTTCATCAGTTCGTTGAAAGAGGTCGCTTTTTCGGACACTTTAGCTTTCGCCAGTACCGCTTCAACAGCCTGCTCTTCCAGTGCGACATTGCGCATGTTGTCCATCAGCTCTTTGTTTTTACCGTAGAACTCGATAACTTCTGATGGATCTTCGTATGCAGACGCCATCTCTTCGATCAGGCCTTTCACACGCTCTTCGTCAGCTTTCAGCTCGTGGGTACGAATCACTTCGCCCAACAGCAGGCCAACAACAACGCGGCGTTTAGCTTGCTCTTCGAACAGCTCACGCGGCAGTTCCATCGCTTGCTGTTGGTTGCCACCGAAACGCTGTGCAGCCTGACGGCGCAGCACGTCGATTTCGCTGTCGATCAGGGCAGCTGGAACGTCGATGTCGTTCGCTTTCACCAGACCTTCGATCGCCTGAGATTTCACACGGTTACGCACAGCGCCGTTCAGCTCGCGCTCCATGTTTTTACGCACTTCTGTACGCAGACCCGCTACAGAACCATCTTCCACGCCGAAACGTTTGATGAATTCTTCAGTCAGTTCTGGCAGTTCGCGCTCTTCAACTTTCTTCAGATTGATAACGAACTTGGCCGCTTTACCTTTCAGGTTTTCAGCGTGGTACTCTTCAGGGAAGGTCACATCAATAGTGAACTCTTCGCCAGCTTTGTGGCCTTTGATACCGTCTTCGAAGCCTGGGATCATACGACCCTGACCCATTGCCAGTACGAAATCAGACGCTTTACCGCCTTCGAACTCTTCGCCGTCTACAGAACCGGTGAAGTCGATGGTCACACGGTCTTCCGCGTCAACAGCGCCTTCTTTCTCTTTCCAGTTCGCCTGCTGCTTACGCAGGGTGTCCAGCATGCCGTCAACATCTTCGTCAGTCACGGACACAATCGGTTTTTCAACTTCGATTGATTCCAGACCTTTCAGCTCAACTTCCGGATACACTTCGAACTCTACGGAGTAGGTGAAGTCTTCGCCCAGTTTGTATTCGCCTGGAACGTAGTTTGGCGCGCCGGCCGGATTGATTTTTTCTTTGATGATCGCATCAATAAAGTTACGGCTCATCAGTTCACCCAGCACATCCTGACGCACGGAAGCGCCATAACGCTGAGCAACAACATTCATTGGTACTTTGCCCTTACGGAAGCCGTCAATACGTACTTTTTTTGCTACGTTGACCAGCTCGCTTTTCACAGCAGTTTCGATGCTGTCAGCAGCGATAGTAATCGTTACACGGCGGCCAAGGCCTTGAGTGGTTTCAACTGAAACTTGCATCTTGTTACCTCAAAAAAATCACAGTGCTCGGTCAACTCTGAATCTGTCTGTTATACCGGGATGCTCTCTTAGTGCAGATTCACATTCCCTGTCGCCAGAATCATCCCGAAGACATTCAATAAGACGCGGCATTATAGCGGCATCACTTAGGTGAGTCGAGAACGGTTGGGGCATGTTGCTGCGGCTTTTTTCACACTTTAAGGCTATTTTTAGCCTTAAAATCGCACCATCCGCTCAAAACTCAGACAAAACAAAACGGCCCGGAGGCCGTTTTGAGGAAATCTTTAAGCAACATACTGGAAAAACTCCAGCCGTTGCAAATCCGATTTATCAGGCGATGGTGCCAGCACCGCGGCAAGGCGGCGATGCGAAAACCGTATCCTGCAAACCTTCCCATTCCTTAATGGTGTAGGTATGCAATGCCAGCGCATGTACGGTTGTGGAGAGTTCTTCCGTCAAGGTGCTGTAGATCAAGCGGTGTCGGTTCAGGAAACGTTCTCCCGTGAAGCGATCGCTAACCAGAACCACTTTAAAGTGGCTTTCAGAACCTGCCGGCACGTTATGACGATAGCTTTCGTCGACGACTTCGAGGAACACAGGGTTGAACGCTGCCCTTAATTTATCTTCTATCTGCTCACGTATCATCATGAAATTACTCCTCCGACAACGCCAGGATGTCACCCATCCCTTTAAATGTTAGCCGCTTTTACCGTTTCCATTACACCTTGACAACAAATATTTAGCTTTCGTCTGATTTTCTCATTCAAACGAATGAAGTTAACTGTGTGGCTCATACCTTTTGTCATTCACACGAGGTGAAAAAGGGTGCAAAGGTCAGTTTTCAGACAAGGCGATGAATTTACATGCGTTGACCACTTCCCCTGACCGTTGGCGATGTTATGATGGCGGCAATTTTTCTCTCTATATGCTTACGATTCGTTGAGAACCTGAAAATGTTAAAAAAACTCTTCTTTCCGTTGGTAGCCCTTTTTATGCTGGCAGGCTGTGCGACTCCGCCTACCACCATTGATGTCTCACCAAAAATTACCCTGCCTCAGCAGGACCCAAGCCTGATGGGTGTTACCGTGAGTATTAACGGTGCCGATCAGCGTCAGGATCAAGCGCTGGCAAAAGTGACCCGCGATAACCAGCAGGTAACGCTGACTGCATCCCGCGACCTGCGCTTCCTGCTGCAGGAAGTGCTGGAAAAACAGATGACTTCTCGTGGCTATATGGTTGGCCCAAGCGGTGCGGTAGATCTGCAGATCATCGTGAACAACCTTTATGCTGATGTTTCTCAGGGTAACGTTCGCTACAACATCGCCACCAAAGCGGATATCGCCATCATTGCCACCGCGAAGAATGGCAACAAGATGACCAAGAACTATCGCGCGAGCTACTCTGTAGAAGGCGCGTTCCAGGCATCGAATAAAAATATTGCTGATGCGGTTAACAGCGTGCTGACGGATACCATTTCCGACATGGCGCAGGACACCAGCATTCACGACTTCATCAAGCAGAACGCGCGTTAATCCTGCTGACTGACCCGGTTTTTAGCCGGGTCAGTTTTTAAGAACATGTCCAGTCATTACTTACGCATTTTCCAGCAACCGAAATCAGCGATTCTGCTGATCCTTGGCTTTGCCTCCGGTTTACCTCTCGCGCTCACTTCAGGCACCTTGCAGGCATGGATGACCGTCGAGAATATCGATCTCAAAACTATTGGCTTCTTCTCACTCGTCGGCCAGGCTTATGTCTTTAAGTTCCTGTGGTCGCCGGTGATGGATCGCTACACCCCACCGTTTCTCGGCCGCCGTCGCGGCTGGCTGGTTATGACGCAGGTGCTGTTGCTGCTGGCCATTGCCGCCATGGGCTTCCTGGAACCGTCAACTCAACTTCGCTGGATGGCCGCCCTTGCGGTGGTGATCGCCTTCTGTTCCGCGTCCCAGGATATTGTGTTTGATGCCTGGAAGACGGACGTGTTGCCTGCTGAAGAACGTGGAGCTGGTGCGGCCATCAGCGTGCTGGGCTATCGCCTTGGCATGCTGGTTTCCGGTGGGCTGGCATTGTGGCTGGCCGACCGCTACCTTGGTTGGCAAGGCATGTACTGGCTGATGGCCGCCCTGCTGATCCCGTGTATTATTGCCACCCTGTTCGCCCCCGAACCGAGTGATGTCATCCCGGTTCCCCGCTCTCTGGAACAGGCCGTCGCCGAACCATTACGCGATTTCTTTGGCCGCAACAACGCCTGGCTGATCCTGTTGCTTATCGTCCTCTATAAACTGGGCGATGCCTTTGCGATGAGCCTGACCACCACCTTCCTCATTCGTGGTGTGGGTTTTGATGCGGGTGAAGTGGGCGTGGTGAATAAAACGCTGGGGCTGTTTGCGACCATTGTCGGGGCACTTTATGGCGGCGTGTTGATGCAGCGCCTGACGCTGTTCCGCGCGCTACTGATCTTTGGCATCCTGCAAGGCGCATCCAACGCAGGCTACTGGCTGTTGTCAATTACCGACAAACATATGATCAGCATGGCCGCAGCGGTGTTCTTTGAAAATCTCTGCGGCGGTATGGGGACCGCGGCATTTGTCGCCCTGCTGATGACCCTGTGCAACAAGTCATTTTCCGCCACGCAGTTCGCACTGCTCTCGGCGCTCTCTGCCGTTGGCCGCGTGTACGTTGGGCCAATTGCCGGCTGGTTTGTAGAAGCCCACGGTTGGCCAACGTTTTATCTCTTCTCCGTGGTGGCTGCCGTGCCGGGTATTTTATTGTTGCTGGTCTGTCGCCAGACGCTGGAATACACCCAACGGACGGAACACTTTATGCCGCGCACTGAATATCACCGCGCTTACCGTTTCGCGTTACGTCTGTTAATGGCGGGTTGCTTCGCGCTGGTGCTCTGGCTTGTGGTGCTCATTATTAATGCCAGCACCTCTATGGCACTTCCCCTTGTAACCCTTCTGCTGGATGCCGGAGCCCTACTGGCTGTCGCCGGGATCCTGATCGGTGGTCTGCTCGATTTCATGGCTCTGCGTAAAACGCAGATGACCTGAAGAGAAATGCGAAAGGTTATTTCCCGTTGTAATCACCAAACGAAATTATAACGGTGAAATAGCCGCCAACCGCTGAAAAAAATAATTGTTGTTTTGTGCGGGATAAAATTTGGAAATTATTGGAGCCTGCTCCAAAACACTATTTTTCATTAACCGATTCAGCATCAGATAGTTTGATTTTTCGTTTTTTATATGTCTCTTTATTGATAATTAATTGTTAATTTTTTGTTTATTTTCAACAATGGTTATACCAATTGCCCCTTTTAGGGTATGCTTGGGGGTCCTTTCGTTATAAAGCCCTTGCCATGCGGCTTCGGTCATAAAAACCGACATAATTTGCAACACTTGTGACACGTGCGGCAGAACCCGGTAACACCTTCCTGACACAGTCCTAATGATGTTTACAGTAATGTAACCTTCCCGTAAAATGCCCGCACACTTTAAACGCCACCAGACTCCGTGGAATTGAGGTCGTTAAATGAGACTCGGGAAATACAATAAAAGTTTGGGATGGTTGTCATTATTCGCGGGCACTGTATTACTCAGTGGCTGCGATTCTGCACTACTAGACCCCAAAGGGCAGATTGGACTGGAACAACGTTCACTGATATTGACGGCTTTTGGCCTGATGTTGATTGTGGTTATTCCTGCCGTTTTGATGGCTGTTGGTTTCGCCTGGAAGTATCGTGCGAGCAATAAAGATGCGAAGTATAGTCCTAACTGGTCACACTCCAATAAAGTGGAAGCTGTGGTCTGGACAGTGCCTATTCTGATCATCCTGTTCCTTGCCGTGCTGACCTGGAAAACCACTCACTCCCTCGAACCTAGCAAACCGCTGGTTCATGATGAAAAACCGATTACCATCGAAGTGGTCTCCATGGACTGGAAATGGTTCTTCATCTATCCGGAACAGGGCATTGCTACCGTGAATGAAATCGCCTTCCCGGCGAACACTCCGGTTCAGTTCAAAGTGACCTCCAACTCCGTAATGAACTCCTTCTTCATCCCGCGTCTGGGTAGCCAGATTTACGCGATGGCCGGTATGCAGACTAACCTGCACCTGATTGCCAATGAAGCAGGCACCTATGATGGTATCTCCGCCAGCTATAGCGGTCCGGGCTTCTCAGGTATGAAGTTCAAAGCTATTGCGACGCCAGACCGTGCCGCTTTCGACCAGTGGGTTGAAAAAGCGAAACAGTCTCAAAACACCATGTCTGACATGGCGGCGTTCGATAAAGTGGCTGCACCTAGCGAATACAACAAGGTGGAGTACTTCTCTAACGTGAAACCTGATTTGTTCAAAGACGTTATTGGCAAATTTATGGATCACGGTAAGAGCATGAACATGTCCCAGCCAGAAGGCGAGCACAGCGCGCATGAAGGTATGGAAGGCATGGACATGAGCCACGCGGAAACCGCTCACTAAGGGGCCGAGGAAGAAAATGTTCGGAAAATTGACACTGGATGCAGTGCCATACCATGAACCCATTATCGTGGTTACGGTGGCTGCAATTATCATTGGTGGTGCGGCTTTACTGGCCTTAATCACTTACTTCGGTAAGTGGAGCTACCTGTGGAATGAGTGGCTGACTTCGGTTGACCACAAAAAACTCGGTATCATGTACTGCATCGTCGGTATCGTCATGTTAATTCGTGGCTTTGCGGATGCGATCATGATGCGTAGCCAGCAGGTGCTTGCCTCTGCGGGTGAAGCGGGCTTCCTGCCGCCTCACCACTACGATCAGATCTTTACCGCCCACGGCGTTATCATGATCTTCTTCGTGGCGATGCCGCTGGTTATCGGTCTGATGAACGTTGTCGTTCCGCTGCAAATCGGCGCGCGCGACGTTGCATTCCCGTTCCTGAACAACCTGAGCTTCTGGTTCACGGTTGTTGGCGTAATCCTGGTTAACCTGTCACTGGGTGTGGGCGAGTTTGCTCAGACCGGCTGGCTGGCTTATCCACCGCTTTCGGGAATTGAATACAGTCCTGGCGTAGGTGTCGACTACTGGATTTGGGCGATTCAGCTCTCCGGTATCGGTACAACCCTGACCGGTATTAACTTCTTCGTGACCATTATCAAGATGCGTGCCCCTGGCATGACGATGTTCAAGATGCCAGTATTTACCTGGGCATCTCTGTGCGCCAACATCCTGATTATTGCCTCCTTCCCAATTCTGACCGTCACCGTCGCGCTGCTGACCCTGGACCGCTACCTGGGCACCCATTTCTTTACCAACGATATGGGTGGCAACATGATGATGTACATCAACCTGATTTGGGCCTGGGGTCACCCGGAAGTGTACATTCTGGTTCTGCCTGTCTTCGGTGTGTTCTCCGAAATCGCAGCGACCTTCTCACGTAAGCGCCTGTTTGGTTACACCTCTCTGGTGTGGGCAACCGTGTGTATTACCGTGCTGTCGTTCATCGTTTGGCTGCACCACTTCTTCACCATGGGTGCAGGCGCGAACGTAAACGCCTTCTTCGGTATCACCACCATGATTATCGCCATCCCGACCGGGGTGAAGATCTTCAACTGGCTGTTCACCATGTATCAGGGCCGCATCGTGTTCCACTCAGCAATGCTGTGGACCATCGGCTTCATCGTGACCTTCTCCGTGGGTGGGATGACCGGCGTACTGCTGGCGGTACCGGGTGCTGACTTCGTACTGCACAACAGCCTGTTCCTGATTGCGCACTTCCATAACGTTATTATCGGTGGTGTGGTCTTCGGTTGCTTCGCTGGCGTCACTTACTGGTGGCCAAAAGCGTTCGGCTTCACGCTGAACGAGACCTGGGGCAAACGTGCGTTCTGGCTGTGGATCATCGGCTTCTTCGTAGCGTTCATGCCGCTGTATGTGCTGGGCTTCATGGGTATGACCCGTCGCCTGAGCCAGCAGATTGACCCTCAGTTCCACCCAATGCTGGTTGTTGCAGCCTGTGGTGCGGCGCTGATTGCACTGGGTATCGCATGCCAGCTGATTCAGTTCTACGTTTCTATTCGCGACCGCGATCAGAACCGTGACCTGACCGGTGACCCATGGGGTGGCCGTACGCTGGAGTGGGCGACCTCTTCTCCACCTCCGTTCTATAACTTTGCCATCGTGCCACACGTTCACGAACGTGACGCATTCTGGGAAATGAAAGAAAAAGGTGAAGCGTACAAGCAACCTGCTCATTACGAAGAGATCCATATGCCGAAAAACAGCGGCGCGGGCATTGTGATTGCCGCTTTCGCAACGGTGTTTGGTTTCGCAATGATCTGGCACATCTGGTGGTTGGCGATTGCGAGCTTCGCTGGCGTCATCATTAGCTGGATTGTGAAGAGCTTTGACGAGGACGTGGACTACTACGTACCAGTCCGTGAAGTCGAAAAACTGGAAAACCAGCATTTCGACGAGATTTCTAAAGCGGGGCTGAAAAATGGCAACTGATACTCTGGCGCACTCAACTGCCCACGCGCATGAACATGCGCACCACGATACAGGACCGACCAAAGTCTTCGGTTTCTGGATCTACCTGATGAGCGACTGCATTCTGTTCTGCTGTCTGTTCGCGACCTATGCCGTTCTCGTGAACGGCACAGCGGGCGGCCCGACTGGCAAGGACATCTTTGAACTGCCGTTCGTTCTGGTTGAAACCGCACTGCTGTTATTCAGCTCTATTACCTACGGCATGGCGGCTATCGCCATGTATAAAAACAACAAGAGCCAGGTTGTCTCCTGGCTGGCGTTGACCTGGTTGTTTGGTGCTGGATTTATCGGGATGGAAATCTATGAATTCCATCACCTGATTATGGAAGGCTTCGGGCCTGATCGTAGTGGCTTCCTGTCCGCGTTCTTCGCGCTGGTCGGTACTCACGGTCTGCACGTAACCTCAGGCCTGATCTGGATGGCGGTACTGATGTTCCAGGTATCCCGTCGCGGCCTGACCAGCACTAACCGTACCCGTATCATGTGCCTGAGCCTGTTCTGGCACTTCCTGGACGTGGTATGGATCTGTGTGTTCTCTGTTGTCTATCTGATGGGGGCGATGTAATGAGTCATTCAACCGATCATGGCGCTTCCCACGGTAGCGTAAAAACCTACATGACAGGTTTTATCCTGTCGATCATCCTGACGGTGATCCCGTTCTGGATGGTGATGAGCGGTTCTGCTTCTCACGCGGCGATTCTGGGCACCGTCCTGGTCACCGCAGTGGTTCAGATTCTGGTGCATCTGGTTTGCTTCCTGCACATGAACACCAAGTCCGATGAAGGCTGGAACATGACGGCCTTCGTCTTTACCGTGATTATCATCGCTATCCTGGTAGTCGGTTCCATCTGGATTATGTGGAACCTCAACTACAACATGATGGTTCACTAAGAGCGGCGAGTATGTTTAAGCAATACCTGCAAGTAACGAAACCAGGCATCATCTTTGGCAACCTGATCTCCGTGATCGGAGGGTTCCTGCTAGCCTCTAAAGGCAGCATTGATTACACCCTCTTTATCTACACGCTGGTCGGTGTGTCACTGGTTGTTGCGTCCGGTTGTGTATTTAACAACTACATCGACATGGATATCGACAAGAAGATGGAAAGGACCAAAAATCGGGTGCTGGTGAAAGGCCTGATCGCCCCTTCCGTCTCGCTGGTGTACGCCACCTTGCTGGGTATTGCTGGCTTTATGCTGCTGTGGTTTGGTGCTAACCCACTGGCCTGCTGGCTGGGGGTGATGGGGTTCGTGGTATATGTGGGCGTCTACAGCCTGTATATGAAACGCCACTCCGTCTACGGCACGCTGATTGGTTCTCTCTCCGGCGCTGCGCCGCCGGTGATTGGCTACTGCGCGGTCACGAACGAGTTCGACAGCGGTGCAGCTATCCTGCTGGCTATCTTTAGCCTGTGGCAGATGCCGCACTCCTATGCCATCGCGATTTTCCGCTTTAAGGATTATCAGGCAGCGAACATCCCGGTTCTGCCGGTCGTGAAAGGCATCTCCGTTGCCAAGAACCACATCACGCTGTACATCATCGCTTTTGCCGTGGCGACGCTGATGCTCTCTCTGGGCGGATACGCTGGATACAAATATCTGGCAGTAGCGGCCGCAGTGAGCGTCTGGTGGCTCGGTATGGCGCTGCGCGGTTACAAAGTGGAAGATGACAAAGTCTGGGCGCGCAAACTGTTTGTGTTCTCGATTGTGGCCATCACCTCGCTGTCCGTGATGATGTCCGTAGACTTCATGGTGCCTGAATCACACAACCTGCTGACTTACGTCTGGTAAGCCACAACAGGTGAATAAAGGGGTGCTTCGGCACCCTTTTTTTATTCACTGAATCTATTAATAACGCATGTAATATTTGTTAAATAACCCTTTATTTACCCCGCCCCTTCCCCGCACTACACTATGGCCTGCTTTTGAACTGAGGTGGTAATGAACGATTATAAAATGACGCCAGGCGAGCTACGCGCGACCTGGGGCTTAGGGACTGTCTTCTCGCTACGGATGCTTGGCATGTTTATGGTCCTGCCTGTTCTGACCACGTACGGTATGGCGCTGCAGGGAGCCAGCGAGGCGCTGATTGGACTCGCAATCGGTATCTACGGACTGGCGCAGGCGGTATTCCAGATCCCGTTTGGGCTGCTCTCTGACCGGGTTGGACGAAAACCGCTGATTGTCGGTGGTCTGCTTATTTTTGTTCTCGGGAGCGTCATTGCCGCCCTCTCCCACTCCATATGGGGCATTATTCTTGGCCGGGCCTTGCAGGGTTCCGGTGCGATAGCTGCTGCGGTGATGGCACTGCTGTCAGATTTAACCCGCGAGCAAAACCGCACCAAAGCCATGGCGTTTATCGGCGTAAGCTTTGGCGTCACCTTTGCGATTGCGATGGTGCTCGGCCCCATTATTACCCATGCACTCGGCCTGCACGCCCTGTTCTGGATGATTGCCGTGCTGGCGACAATCGGTATCGCCTTAACACTATGGGTGGTGCCAGACAGCAAAAACCACGTTCTCAACCGTGAATCTGGAATGGTAAAAGGCTGCTTCAGCAAAGTGATTGTCGAGCCTCGCCTGCTCAAGCTCAATTTTGGCATTATGTGCCTGCATATCCTGCTGATGTCGACCTTTGTCGCCCTGCCAGGCCAGCTTGCCGCGGCGGGCTTCCCGGCCGCTGAGCACTGGAAAATCTATCTGGTCACGATGCTGATTTCGTTTGTCTCCGTCGTACCGTTCATCATCTACGCCGAAGTGAAGCGCAAGATGAAGCGCGTTTTCGTGGGCTGCGTGGCGGTACTGCTGATTGCCGAGATTGTACTCTGGGGCTCCGGCCCACACTTCTGGGAACTGGTAGCGGGTGTGCAACTCTTCTTCCTGGCGTTTAACCTGATGGAAGCGTTGCTGCCGTCGCTTATCAGTAAAGAATCTCCTGCGGGTTACAAAGGCACGGCGATGGGTATTTACTCCACCAGCCAGTTTATCGGCGTGGCAATTGGCGGTTCGCTTGGCGGCTGGGTGGATGGTCTGTTTGACTCACAAACCGTGTTCCTTGCGGGCGCGCTGCTGGCCACTGTCTGGCTGTTGGTTGCCAGCACCATGAAAGAACCGCGCTACGTCAGCAGTCTGCGAGTAGAAATTCCGGATGATGTTGAGATCAACGACGCACTCAAACAGCGTCTTGAAACCACGGAGGGGGTAAGTGAAGTGCTGATCGCCCCGGAAGAGCGCAGTGCCTATGTCAAAATAGACAGTAAGGTGACCAACCGCTTTGAAGTCGAGCAGGCGCTTAAAGCCTGAAAAAATGCCCGGTCTGACCGGGCATTTTCGTCTTAATCGCGGAAGTTTTTAAACTGGAACGGTTGCCCCAGATCGCCGCCACGCACCAGCGCCATTACGGACTGCAAATCATCACGGGATTTGCCCGTTACACGAATTTCTTCGCCCTGGATCTGCGCCTGCACTTTCAGCTTGCTGTCTTTGATGAGCTTAACGATCTTCTTCTGCACCGCGCTCTCAATACCCTGCTTCAGTTTGGCTTCGACAAACCAGTTTTTACCGCTGTGCACAAACTCTTCCGGCACATCCAGAGATGTTCCTTCAATGCCGCGCTTTAACAGCTTGGCACGCAGAATGTCGAGCAGCTGATTTACCTGGAAATCAGACTCGCTCAGCACCTTAATGGTCTTATTTGCATCGTTCAGCTCAAACGTTGCCTCAACGCCACGAAAATCGAAACGTGACTCAACTTCGCGGGTTGCGTTCTCTACGCCGTTGCGAACTTCCTGGATATCAACTTCGGAAACAATATCGAAAGATGGCATCTTTTCTTCTCCCTTCACTTTTGTTGCGTTGCATAATACCCGCTACGAGGCATAACTCAACAGAAGCTTAGCTGTATAATTAAGCTGTAACACCTGGCGCAGTTGCAGGTGAGGAGGAACAATGAAAATTACAGTGCTCGGATGCGGAGCGCTTGGTCAGCTGTGGCTGACCGCGCTGTGCAAGCACGGACATGAGGTTCAGGGCTGGCTGCGCGTGCCCCAGCCCTATTGCAGTGTAAACCTGATTAGTGAAGACGGAAGCATCTTTAACGAATCTCTTACTGCGAACGATCCTGACTTCCTGGCGCAAAGTGACCTTTTACTGGTGACGCTCAAGGCATGGCAGGTTTCAGACGCCGTAAAAGCACTGGCCGCTCAGCTCCCCCCCACATCCCCTGTTCTGCTGCTGCATAACGGCATGGGGACGCTTGATGAGCTCAAAAGCATCCCGCAGCCGCTGCTGATGGCGACGACCACGCACGCTGCACGTCGCGACGGCAATATCATCGTACATGTCGCCAGTGGGGTGACGCATATCGGCCCTGCCAGGGCACAGGATGGCGACTTCAGTTATCTGGCAGACGTACTGCAGAAGGTATTGCCAGACGTGGCCTGGCATAACAATATCCGTCCTCAGCTGTGGCGCAAGCTGGCCGTAAACTGCGTGATTAACCCGCTCACGGCGCTGTGGGATTGCCCTAACGGCGAGCTAAAAAACCATCCGCAAGACGTCGCCGTCTTATGTGCGGAAGTCGCGGAGGTCATTGAGAGGGAAGGCTTGCATACCTCGGCAGAGGATTTACGCTATTATGTCGAACAGGTTATTGATAGTACTGCAGAAAATATCTCCTCGATGTTGCAGGATGTTCGGGCATTACGCCACACTGAAATCGACTACATTACCGGCTATCTGCTAAAACGCGCCCGCGCACACGGTATTGCGGTGCCGGAAAACGCCCGTCTGTATGACCTGGTTAAACGTAAGGAGAGTGAATATGAGCGCGTCGGCACTGGTCTGCCTCGCTCCTGGTAGCGAAGAGACAGAAGCGGTCACCACCATTGATTTGATGGTGCGCGGCGGTATTAAGGTGACAACCGCCAGCGTCGCCAGCGACGGTAATCTGGCAATCACCTGCTCACGCGGGGTAAAAATCCTCGCGGATGCCCCGCTGGTGCAGGTGGCCGATGGGGAATACGACATCATCGTCCTGCCTGGTGGCCTGAAGGGCGCAGAGTGTTTTCGCGACAGCCCGCTGCTGGTCGAAACCGTGCGCCAGTTTCATTTATCCGGTCGCATCGTCGCGGCCATCTGCGCCGCCGCCGGAACGGTTCTGATTCCGCACGATATTTTCCCCATCGGCAATATGACCGGCTTCCCGGGGCTTAAGGATACGATCCCGGAAGAGCACTGGGTGGATAAACGCGTCGTCTGGGACCCGCGCGTCAACCTGCTGACCAGCCAGGGGCCCGGTACCGCAATTGATTTTGGCTTAAAGATTATTGACCTGCTGGTCGGGCGTGAGAAGGCGTACGAAGTAGCGTCATCGCTGGTGATACCGGCGGGGATTTATAACTACTATGAAGAGTAGTGCATAAAAAAGCCGGGTGGCGGCTACGCCTTACCCGGCCTACAAATGCACGGTACCGTAGGCCCGGTAAGCGAAGCGCCACCGGGCGAGAAACTACGGGCGATACACCTTCACATTCCCAAAGCCCTGCTCGAGCAGATACAGCGCCTGCAGACGGCTCATCACCCCACGCTCACACCACAGCAGGTAGGTTTTGCTCTGGTCGAGGTCGCCAAATTTGGTGCTCAGCTTGTAGAACGGCAGAGACACCACTTCGACGCCTTCAACCTGCAGCGGCTTGTCATCCTGCTCATCAATGGAGCGAATATCCAGAATTGCATCGTTAGCGCCGAAACCGCTCACGGTTTCAACTTCTACGACTTCCTGTTCGGTCTGCTGGGCAATCTCGCGGATATCAATGTTGGACGCTTCCGCCACCACTTTTTCCAGGATGCTAAAATCGAAGTTCTCTTCTTCCGCTTCGATCTTCGC
Organism: Enterobacter sp. E1; assembly: GCF_016809815.1. NCBI lineage: Bacteria > Pseudomonadati > Pseudomonadota > Gammaproteobacteria > Enterobacterales > Enterobacteriaceae > Enterobacter > Enterobacter sp. E1. Next base: position 1,153,636 of record NZ_JAFBJM010000001.1, read on the forward strand.
CTTAACCGCTTTCACCGTTGGGCTTTTTGAGATCACGCCGCAGTATTCCGGCATGGTACGGGCAAAATCTTCAGTACCGATTTCGCGCGCCAGATCGATGATGTGCTCTTTATCGTGGGAAATCAGCGGACGCAGGATCAGCGTATCTGACACGTTGTCGATCAGACGCAAGTTGGTCAGCGTCTGGCTGGAGACCTGGCCAAGCGCCTCACCGGTAACCAGCGCCTGCACGCCGTAGCGCTCAGCCACTTTGGATGCTGCACGCACCATCATACGCTTCAGCACCACGCCCATCTGACCGTCGTCGACTTTCTCAAGGATTTCGCCGACCACAGGTTCGAAGTTAATCGCGACGAAACGCACCCGGTGAGAGCTGCCAAAGCGGTTCCACAGATAATGCGCAACCTGACGAACGCCGATTTCATGCGCCGCGCCGCCCAGGTTGAAGAAGCAGTAGTGCACGCGGCAGCCGCGACGCATCAGCATATAGCTGGAGACGCCGGAATCGAAGCCACCCGAGATCAGAGACAGCACATCTTCCTGAGTACCAATTGGGAAACCGCCGATACCTTCGTAACGACCTTTCACCAGCAGCAGACGATCGTTTTCGATCTCCAGGTTAACGGTTACGTCCGGGTTGGTCAGACGCACGCGCGCAGACTCGACGTGCTGATTCAGACCGCCGCCAACGTAACGTTCCACTTCAATGGAGCTGAATTCGTGCTTGCCGCGACGCTTCACGCGCACGCAAAAGGTTTTGCCTTCGATCTGGTCGCGGTACTGCACCAGCGCTTTTTCGAAGATGTCATGCAGAGAGGTGAAAGGAACATCTTCCACTTCCAGAATATGGTGGATGCCCGGAATACGGGTCAGCGCGTCGCGGATATCCTGACGCTTGTTTTCGTCTTTCGCGCGGACTTCAACGTGGTCCCAGTGGCGCACCACGGCGAGGGTTTCGTCGTAGTGCTTTAATACGTTACGAATGTTCCCGGTGAGAATTTTAATAAAGCGCAAACGCACAGATTGGCTTTTGATGGTGATTTCAGGGAACAATTTAATGATAAACTTCATGGCGGCAATGTTTCTTAGGCAAGCTTATAAGGCTTGTAATGGAAAAATACAGCAGCCCCTATAACCGAAGGCTGCTTCCAGGCGCGCAAGTATACCACCATCGCGCCGCTCCTGTGCACATTGCGCGTTATTTGATAATTGCCCTGAGTCCGTTACCATGTCGGGGCTGAGAATATAAGAGTCAATTCACTATGCCGAAGAAGAACGACGCACCGGCCAGTTTCGAAACTGCGCTGAGTGAACTGGAGCAAATCGTTACCCGTCTTGAGAGCGGCGATCTCCCGCTGGAAGAGGCACTCAACGAATTCGAGCGTGGCGTGCAACTGGCACGTCAGGGGCAGGTCAAACTGCAGCAGGCCGAACAGCGTGTGCAGATCCTGCTGTCCGATAGCGAAGATGCTAAAACCACGCCTTTTACACCGGACGCCGAGTAAATGGATTTTGCCAACGAGCTTCAGGCATGCGTCGCGCGTGCCAACGATGCGCTGCGCCGTTTTATCGAGCCACAGCCTTTTCAGAACACTCCACTGGTTGAAGCCATGCACTATGGCGCACTCTTGGGAGGAAAGCGCCTGCGCCCATTCCTGGTCTATGCTACAGGCAATATGTTTGGTATCAGCGAAAACACGCTGGACGCCCCGGCAGCTGCCGTTGAGTGTATCCATGCCTACTCACTGATCCACGATGATTTACCGGCAATGGACGATGACGACTTACGTCGGGGTCAGCCTACCTGCCATATCAAGTTTGGCGAAGCAAATGCCATTCTGGCGGGAGATGCCCTGCAAACGCTGGCATTTTCGATTCTGAGCGATGCACCGATGGCTGAAGTGGCCGATCGCGACCGCCTGGCAATGATCTCCGAACTGGCCATGGCCAGCGGCGTGGCCGGTATGTGCGGGGGGCAGGCACTGGATCTGGACGCCGAAGGACGTCAGGTTAATCTGGAACAGCTGGAGCGTATTCATCGCCATAAAACCGGGGCATTGATTCGTTCCGCCGTTCGCCTGGGCGCGCTGAGCGCGGGTGAGCAAGGGCGCAAAGCCCTGCCGATTCTGGACAGATACGCAGAAAGTATCGGTCTGGCATTCCAGGTTCAGGATGACATTCTGGATGTGGTGGGCGATACTGCAACATTGGGTAAACGTCAGGGTGCGGACCAGCAGCTTGGCAAAAGTACCTACCCCGCCCTGCTGGGTCTTGAGCAAGCCCAACGTAAAGCCCGGGATCTGATAGAGGATGCCCGCCAGTCGCTGAATCAACTGGCCGCGCAATCACTGGATACTTCGGCACTGGAAGCGCTAGCGGACTATATAATCCAGCGTGATAAATAAACACACTATCTCGATGAGCCTTTGATGAGTTTTGATATTGCCAAATACCCGACACTGGCGTTAGTTGACTCCACCCAGGAGTTACGTCTGTTGCCGAAAGAGAGCCTGCCGAAGCTGTGCGACGAGCTGCGTCGTTACCTGCTCGACAGCGTAAGCCGCTCCAGCGGCCATTTCGCCTCCGGGCTTGGCACGGTTGAGCTGACCGTGGCGCTACACTATGTCTATAACACGCCGTTCGATCAGCTCATCTGGGACGTGGGTCACCAGGCCTATCCGCACAAAATTCTGACCGGGCGTCGCGATAAAATTGGCACCATTCGTCAGAAAGGCGGCCTGCATCCGTTCCCGTGGCGCGGTGAAAGCGAGTATGACGTGCTGAGCGTCGGCCACTCCTCCACTTCAATTTCCGCGGGTATCGGGATTGCCGTCGCTGCCGAAAAAGAGAACAAGCAGCGCCGCACCGTCTGCGTAATTGGCGACGGGGCCATCACTGCCGGTATGGCCTTTGAGGCCATGAACCACGCGGGTGATATCAAGCCAGACATGCTGGTTATTCTTAACGATAACGAAATGTCGATTTCTGAGAACGTCGGCGCGCTGAACAACCATCTGGCGCAGTTGCTCTCGGGTAAGCTTTACTCCTCGCTGCGTGAAGGCGGGAAAAAAGTCTTCTCCGGCGTACCGCCGATCAAAGAACTGCTCAAGCGTACCGAAGAACACATCAAAGGCATGGTTGTACCGGGTACCCTGTTTGAAGAGCTGGGCTTTAACTATATTGGCCCGGTTGACGGACACGACGTGCTGGGGCTGGTGTCAACGCTCAAGAACATGCGGGATCTTAAAGGCCCGCAGTTCCTGCACATCATGACCAAAAAAGGGCGTGGCTACGAGCCAGCGGAAAAAGATCCGATCACCTTCCACGCGGTACCGAAATTCGACCCGTCCAGCGGCTGTCTGCCAAAAAGCAGCGGCGGCATGCCGAGCTATTCAAAAATCTTCGGCGACTGGCTGTGCGAAACCGCGGCAAAAGACAACAAGCTGATGGCGATCACCCCGGCCATGCGTGAAGGCTCCGGCATGGTGGAGTTCTCCAGAAAATACCCTGACCAGTATTTTGACGTTGCCATTGCCGAGCAGCACGCGGTGACGTTTGCAGCGGGCCTGGCGATTGGCGGCTACAAACCGGTTGTCGCGATCTACTCCACCTTCCTGCAGCGCGCTTACGATCAGGTGATCCATGACGTTGCCATTCAGAAGCTGCCTGTGCTGTTTGCTATCGATCGTGCGGGCATCGTCGGTGCGGACGGACAGACACACCAGGGGGCTTTTGACCTGTCGTTCCTGCGCTGTATCCCGGAAATGGTCATCATGACGCCATCTGACGAGAACGAATGTCGTCAGATGCTGTTTACCGGCTACCACTATCAGGACGGCCCAAGCGCGGTTCGCTACCCGCGCGGTAATGCGGTAGGCGTTGAGCTGCAACCGCTGGAGAAGCTGGCGATAGGTAAAGGTCTGGTGAAGCGTCGCGGTGAGAAAGTGGCGATCCTGAACTTCGGCACATTGATGCCAGAGGCAGCGAAAGTGGCTGAAACGCTGAATGCCACTCTGGTGGATATGCGCTTTGTGAAACCGCTCGATGAATCCCTGATCCTGAACATGGCAGAAACCCATGACGTGCTGGTGACGCTGGAAGAAAATGCCATCATGGGCGGCGCGGGCAGCGGCGTGAACGAGGTGCTGATGGCGAATCGTAAAGCCGTTCCGGTGCTGAACCTCGGTCTGCCGGATCACTTCATTCCGCAAGGTACTCAGGACGAAGCCCGCACGGCGATTGGCCTGGATGCCGCAGGTATCGAAGCAAAAATCCGCTCCTGGCTGGGCTGATCCCTCCCCCTGTTCTGCTCCTGCTATGCTTAAACGTATTGTTTAAAACAGCAGGAGTGGAACCATGCAATACACAACATTAGGAAAAACAGACCTTAAGGTTTCCCGACTTTGCCTGGGGTGCATGACCTTTGGCGAGCCTGACCGGGGTAATCATGCCTGGACGCTGCCGGAAGAGAGTAGCCGCCCTATCATCAAACGCGCCATCGAAGGGGGCATTAACTTCTTTGACACCGCCAACAGCTACTCCGACGGCAGCAGCGAGGAGATTGTCGGCCGTGCCCTGCGCGATTTTGCCCGTCGGGAAGAAATTGTGGTCGCCACCAAGGTGTATTATCCGGTTGGCGATCTGGCTCAGGGCCTTTCTCGCACGCAGATCCTGCGTTCTATTGATGACAGTCTCAGACGCCTGAACATGGATTATGTCGATCTGCTGCAAATTCACCGCTGGGATTACAACACGCCGATCGAGGAGACGCTTGAAGCGCTCAACGACGTGGTGAAAGCGGGTAAAGCACGCTACATCGGCGCCTCATCAATGCACGCATCGCAGTTTGCACAGGCGCTCGATCTCCAGGCACTGCATGGCTGGGCGCGCTTCGTCACCATGCAGGATCACTACAATCTGATCTATCGCGAAGAAGAACGTGAGATGCTGCCGCTGTGCCATCAGGAGGGCGTGGCGGTGATCCCGTGGAGCCCGCTGGCGCGCGGTCGTCTGACCCGTCCGTGGGGGGAATCCACGGCCCGCCTGGTATCGGATGAAGTGGGAAAAAATCTGTATGAAGGAACAGAGGCCAGCGATGCGTTGATTGCAGAACGTTTAGCCGGGATTGCTGACGAAACCGGTGCAACCCGGGCCCAGGTGGCGCTGGCGTGGCTGCTGGGTAAACGCGGGGTTGCGGCACCGATTATTGGAACATCGCGGGAAGAACAGCTTGATGAACTGCTGAATGCGGTGGACATCACGCTGACGCCGGAGCAGATTGCCGAGCTGGAGACGCCATATCAACAGCATCCGGTGGTGGGGTTTAAGTAAGCCCTCACCCTGACCCTCTCCCTGAGGGAGAGGGAAAAAAGCAAACTTACGCGAAGTGATCGTATCCTTTCCAGTCCAGCGTAATGGGCGTACCGTCTCTCACAAACTTCAGCCCTTCGCTCTCCGGCATGATCTGCCCGATGCAGGTAAATTTCGCGCCGAGATGCGCTAACGCCACGTCCAGCGTTCCACGGTTGAGCTCAGGCACCGTGAAGCACAGCTCGTAATCTTCTCCACCGGAGAGCGCCCAGCGCAGCGCCTGCTCAGGATCCACATGGCGAAGCAGTGGCTCTGACAGCGGGAAGAGATCCAGGTCAACACGCGCACCCACGCCGCTGGCCTTCAGAATATGACCGAGATCTGAGATCAGCCCGTCAGAGAGATCGATAGCCGAACTTGCCCGCTCGCGCAGCGCCTGGCCGTGCAGAATACGCGGTGTTGGCCGCAAATGGCGTTTCACCAGATATGCCGCGTCGTCAGCATCCTTCACGGTTAAGCGGTCCTGGAGGATCGCCAGCCCTGCGGCACTGTCTCCTGGCGTACCGGTCACGTAGATCCAGTCACCGGGTTTTGCACCCGATCGTTTCAGCGCGCGACCGAGCGGCACATAGCCGTGGATTGCCAGCGTCATCGACAGCGGCCCGGCAGTGGTATCACCGCCAATCAACTGCATATCGTAATAGTTGAGCTGCTCAAACAACGCATCGCTAAAGGCTTCAAGCCAGGCTTCATCTACCTCTGGCAGCGTCAGAGCCAGCGTCAGCCACGCGGGATCGGCGCCCATTGCCGCCAGATCGCTCACGTTGACGGCCAGCGCTTTATACGCCAGATCGGCAGGATCGATATCCGGTAAAAAATGACGTCCGCACACTAAGGTGTCGGTGCTGATTGCCAGCGTCTGTTTTTCGGGAATATTGAGAAGTGCGCAGTCATCGCCAATGCCGGTTTCAACATCAAGACGAGAAGTTCTGACACGGTCGAAATAACGGGCAATCAGGGAGAATTCGCCGCATGCCATACGTTATGCCTCAGCAAATAAAAGAAAAAACCGGAGCCGCACTGCCCATCAGGCAATGCAGAACTCCGGTTTGCGGATCACTTTTTGTGGGGACGGATCGCAGGTGCTGCTTTATCAAGTACGCCGTTTACAAACTTGTGGCTGTCTTCAGCGCCGAAGGTTTTCGCCAGTTCGATCGCTTCGTTGATGGCCACTTTATACGGCACATCATCACGTTTAGACAGCTCAAACAGCGCAATGCGCAACACTGCTTTTTCAACCTGACCCAGCTCTTCGAGCAGACGGGACAGGTAGGGCTTCATCAGACCATCGAGATACGCGCTATTAGTCGCCACTCCCGACAGCAGTTCACGGAAGTACAGAACATCGACGTCTTTTACGTCCTGTTCTGACAGGAACTGGTATTCAACATCAGCGATGTCGTTCTGGGACAACTGCCAGGAGTAAAGTGCCTGGACGGCACATTCACGGGCGCGGCGACGAGCAGCAGGTTTCACGGAATTCCCCTTACAAAAAAATCAGGCCTTGATGGCTTTCAATACATTGATCATTTCAAGCGCGGTCAGTGCAGCTTCTGCGCCTTTGTTACCGGCTTTAGTGCCAGCACGTTCGATGGCTTGTTCAATACTTTCGGTGGTCAGCACGCCGAACGCGACAGGAATTTCAGCATCCTGCGCAACGTGAGCCAGACCATTGCTTGCACCGCCCGCAACGTATTCGAAGTGCGCAGTGCCGCCACGAATAACGGTACCCAGAGCAATCACCGCGTCGTATTTACCGGTTTTTGCCAGCGCGCCTGCTGCCAGTGGCAGTTCGTAAGCACCTGGAACCCAAACAACGGTAATGTTGTCATCTTTAACCTGGCCGATACGTTTCAGGGCGTCAATGGCACCTTCCAGCAGGCTGTCGTTGATGAAGTTGTTGAAACGCGCAATGGTGATGGCGACGCGAGCGTCCGGGGTAGCTACAGCAGCTTCAATAATGTTCATACTCTTCCTTTACGGGTTCATTTGGCCCCGCAGGGGGGCGGATTTTATCATAATACTTTGCGTACTGCTTCCCTATTTCAGGAGCAATTACGCTGTCGTTAAATGGAGGCAGACATCCGGACCCACCGGACGAATCTCGCTAAATTTGAGTTGTGGTGCATCGGCCAGTTTTTCAAGGCCGGGCAGCACAAACAGGCCACGCGCGTCGCTACCCAACAGTTTAGGCGCAACGTAAACAATCAGCTCATCCACCAGCCCGGCCTGTAAGAGCGCACCGGCGAGCGTTGGCCCCGCTTCTACCCAGATGCTGTTTACCTGTTGTTTGCCAAGTAACATCATTAACACCACGAGATCCAGATGCCCGTTATGCTCCGGCACCATGATGCTGCGCACGCCTTCCGGCCAGTCACGTGAATCTTCTTTAGTGCGCGCAATCCAGGTTTCACCGGGCTGCTGCACAATGCGGTGTTCAGGTGTGACGCGGTTCTGGCTATCTATGACAATACGCAGCGGCTGACGCAGGTTCTCCTGCGGGTAAAGCGCCTGGGTATCGGCATTCAGTTCGTTCCAGCGCACGGTCATGGCGGGATCGTCAGCCAGAACGGTTTCACTGCTGGTGAGGATAGCATGGCTTTGCGCACGCAGACGTTGCACATCGCGCCTTGCCTGCGGCGAGGTGATCCACTGGCTCTCACCGTTCGCCATTGCCGTGCGACCGTCCAGAGAGGCGCCCAGCTTAAGTTGGATATACGGGAACCCGGTGCGCATGCGCTTGAGGAAGCCTTTATTGATCGCTTCCGCGTCTTGCATCATCAGCCCATGGCTGACGTCAATCCCTTCCTGCTGCAGACGATACAAACCGCGGCCGGCGACCTGCGGGTTCGGGTCCTGCATTGACGCGACGACGCGTGAAACACCCGCCGCAATCAGTGCTTCACAGCACGGTGGCGTACGGCCGTGATGGCTGCAGGGCTCCAGCGTAACGTAGGCCGTAGCACCGCACGCCTTCTCACCGGCCATGCGCAACGCGTACACCTCAGCATGCGGCTCGCCCGCGCGATAGTGAAAACCTTCGCCCACAATCTCGCCATCTTTGACGATAACGCACCCGACATTCGGGTTGGGATGGGTGGTAAAACGCCCGCGCTGCGCCAGCTTCATGGCTCGCGCCATGTAAATCTCATCCTGCATGAGCTTAATCCTGTAAGCGGGCGATCTCTTCGCCAAACTCTTTGATATCTTCGAAACTGCGGTAGACCGAAGCGAAGCGGATATAGGCGACCTTATCGAGCTTTTTCAACTGCTCCATCACCAGGTTGCCAATCATCTTGCTTGGCACTTCACGCTCACCCAGACCACGAAGATAAGATTTAATGTGGTTTAACGCCATTTCAACGTCATCCGCGCTGACGGGACGTTTTTCCAGGGCCTTCAGCATTCCGCTGCGCAGTTTCTCTTCGTTAAACGGCTCGCGCACGTCGTTGCTTTTTACCACGCGCGGCATTACCAGCTCAGCAACCTCAAAGGTCGTGAAACGCTCGTTGCACACCAGACATTGCCGACGACGGCGTACGGATGACCCTTCGCCCACAAGACGAGAGTCGATGACTTTGGTATCCACAGCGGAGCAGAATGGGCAATGCATACGGTATCCCTGTTATCCGGTTAACTGATTTTCATTTTACCCTGATCTGGCCTGACAACAAAGGAAGAGCTTTTTGAGACAAAGGATCTATGTCTGACAGGTGGATGCTGGCTACCATAATAAGGATCCGTTATTTCAAGGAAATAAACGCAATGACAAGACGTTACCTGAAGATTTTGCTGGTGGGGAGCCTCTTCACCCTTAGCGCCTGTGCACAGCAAACCGAAGTTCGCCAGATGAAACAAAGCGTCAATACGCTCAATACGGCAATGGATAAGCTGAATAAAGAAACGGTGAAGATCACCCAACAAAACGCGCTGAACGCAAAATCCAGCAGCGGGGTGTATCTGCTGCCTGGTGCCAATACGCCTGCGCGGCTCAACAGCCAGATTGGCACGCTGAAAATGTCACTGGTGAACGTTGCGGCGAATGCAGATGGTACTCGCGCAACATTACGCATCCAGGGTGAATCCAACGATCCCCTTCCGGCCTTCACTGGCACCGTCGAGTGGGGCCAGATCCAGGGCACTACCGAAAGCTACCAGGAAGTGAATGTGAAGAACCAACTATTCACCGCCCCCGCGAGTATACTGGCGCCCAGCGATGTTGATATCCCGCTTCAGCTGAGTGGACTCACGCCAGATCAGTTAGGTTTTATCCGCATCCACGATATCCAGCCCGCCGCGCAGTAACCCCTCCTTCAGCGGAGTGCAATGTCACTCCGCTAACATTTACATTTCGTATGGATTGGCAACATTAATGATTGTCGCTACAATCCCGGCCGTTTAAAGTACGCAAACGTGAACGCAATCGATTACGTGTGTGAGAGATATGTGAAACAACACATATTTTTGTGAGCAGGGATTCCTATAATAGGCACCGCAGAAACACGAAATATTTAGAAACGCAATTCGCGCATTTTTCACTCCCGGAAGGGAATTTCAATCAGTGGCATGATTATGAAAAAAACATTACTTGCAGCCGGCACCGTGCTGGCACTTTCCTCCTCTTTCACTGTTAACGCAGCGGAAAACGATAAACCACAATATCTCTCCGACTGGTGGCACCAGAGCGTTAACGTCGTCGGCAGCTACCACACCCGTTTCGGACCACAGATCCGCAACGATACCTACCTGGAGTACGAAGCATTCGCCAAGAAAGACTGGTTTGATTTCTACGGTTACGTGGATCTGCCGGTGTTCTTCGGTGGTAATACCGATGCGAAAGGTATCTGGAACAACGGTTCCCCACTGTTCATGGAAATCGAACCGCGCTTCTCCATCGACAAACTGACCGGCACCGATCTGAGCTTCGGTCCGTTCAAAGAGTGGTACATCGCGAACAACTACATCTATGACATGGGTCGCAACGATTCTCAGGAACAAAGCACCTGGTATATGGGTCTGGGTACCGACATCGACACGGGTCTGCCGATGAGCCTGTCCATGAACATTTACGCGAAATACCAGTGGCAGAACTACGGTGCGTCCAACGAAAACGAGTGGGATGGATACCGTTTCAAAGTGAAATACTTTGTACCGCTGACGCAGCTGTGGGGCGGTAATCTGAGCTACATCGGTTTCACTAACTTTGACTGGGGTTCAGATCTGGGTGACGATAACTTCTATGACAACAACGGGAAGCATGCTCGTACCAGCAACTCTATCGCTTCCAGCCACATCCTGGCTCTGAACTACGATCACTGGCACTACTCCGTTGTTGCTCGTTACTGGCACAACGGTGGCCAGTGGAACGACGATGCCAGCCTGAACTTCGGTAAGGGTGACTTCAGCGTTCGTTCTACCGGTTGGGGTGGTTACCTGGTCGTGGGTTACAACTTCTAATCTTGTGGTAGCCGCCGGACAAAAAGCCAGCTCACGAGCTGGCTTTTTACTGCTTAACCTTCCGCAAAAAATCCGCCAGAGACCTGTCTGCACTCTCGCTAAACCGCCGCTCCGTCTGCACAATGTTAAGACACCTGTCGAGCCGGAAACAGCGGTAGTCATCGCGCCGTTCACACCAGGCCGCCAGCAGCCAGCGCTCCCCCCAGAAGAACAATCCCAACGGCTGAACCTCACGCTGTGAGAGCTGCCCGGCTTCATCACGGTAATGCAGCGCCAGCACGCGCTGGGCGGAAATTGCCTGATGAATCATGTCAAAATCGCTGCGGGAGTGGCTTTGCATGCAAAAATCCGGGGCGTAGATCCGCGTCTGCTCCGCCTTTCGACGACTCTCCTCAGGCAGAATCGCTAACACCTTCTCCTGAGCCGACTCCAGTTCGCGCGACAGCGATTCTCCTCCCCAGGTTTTGAGCAGGCGAATCGCCACCATCAGCGCCTCTGACTCCTTGTTTGTCAGCATCAGCGGCGGTAAATCAAAACCCGACATCAGCCGATAGCCGCTTCCCGCCTCGCCCTCCACCGGCACGCCGGAAAGTGACAAGTCGCGGATATCGCGGTAGACCGTCCGCTCAGACACGCCAAGCCTGTCCGCCAGATGCGCTGCCGTTGTCAGACGCCTGCCCCGCAGGATCTGCACAATCTGAAACAAACGGTCAGCGCGTCGGGTCATATTTTCGTTAACTCTCAGGCAGGTTGATGGAGACCGACGCGATTACCTTCACTGTCGGTAAACAATGCGATAGTGCCAATGCCACGAGGTAATTCCAGTGGGCCGAATACACACTCACCGCCTGCGGTAACGATACGATCGAGCGTGGCAGGCAGATTGTCAGTATGCAGGTAGATAATAGCGCCTTCGTGAGACGGCACAATGCCCTCAAATTTTGCCAGCGCTCCGCCGGTACCCGGATCCTCATGCGGGAAAACGGCCAGCTCAGCGCAGTCCATTTTCTCGCGTTTTAACGAAACCTGCATCACTGGCTCATAAAAAGTAATCGCGCGATCCATATCCGTGACCGGGATTTCAAACCAGTTAATTACACTTTTCATACATCCTCCTGACTGTTTGTTTGGGTTCGAAAAGAGTCTACGACAGGGCTCCTGACAGCATACTGTCAGGAGTGTTTGTCAGGAGCAGATAAAAAAAATCCCGGTCATCAGACCGGGATTTCGATAACGCGATAAACGTCTTACGGCAGAATTGACGGCTGATCCGCCCCTTCTTTCTCGACTTTCTGCTGGAGCAAGTGCTCGCGCTTCATGCCGAGTTTCAGTGCCAGTGCGGATGCGACGTAAATAGAAGACGCCGTACCGATAGTCACACCGATAAGCATGGTCAGCGAGAAGCCTTCCAGCACCGGACCACCGAAGAGATACAGCATCAGGATAACCATCAAGGTTGTACCGGATGTGATCAAGGTACGGTGCAGCGTCTGGGTCAACGACACGTTAAAGATTTCGTACGGCGTACCGCGACGGATCTTACGGAAGTTTTCACGAATACGGTCAGATACCACGATACTGTCGTTCAGTGAGTAACCGATAACGGACATCAGCGATGCCACGATCGTCAGGTCAATCTCAATGTGGAACAAAGACAGTACGCCCATGGTGATCACCACGTCGTGCGCCAGCGCGATAACCACACCTGCCGCCAGTCGCCACTCGAAGCGGAAACCAACGTAAATCAGGATGGAGATCAGCGCCACCATCAGCGCCATTGCACCGGTTTGGGCAAGGTCTGCACCCACGCTTGGGCCGACAAACTCAATACGCTTAACCGTCGCATTCTGGCTGGTTGTTTCGTTAATCACGCTAACAACCTTGCTGCCCAGCTCCTGGCTGCCGTTGGCATCGTGTACCGGAGGCATACGCACCATGATATCGCGGCTGCTGCCGAAGTTTTGCAGCAGCGGCTCTTCAAAGCCCGCTTTCTGCAGCGATTCGCGCATCTGGTCCATATCAATCGGTTTTTCCAGGGAAATTTCAATTACCGTACCGCCGGTAAAATCGAGACCCCAGTTAAAGCCTTTCACACCCATAATAACGATGGACAGAATCAGCAGAAAACCTGAAATGCCGAAGGCCCAGTAGTCCCAGCGCATAAAGTCCCAGACTTTACGGCCGTGGTTTAATTGTTCAACAGTATATTCCTGTGCCACAACGCACTCCTCAGATAGACAGCTTTTTGACGCGCTTGCCGCCGTACAGCAGGTTCACGATGGCACGGGTGCCGACAATAGCGGTAAACATCGACGTTGCAACACCGATACCGGTAGTAATCGCAAAGCCTTTGATCGCGCCAGTACCCACTGCATACAGGATAAGAACCTTAATCAGTGTTGTTACGTTCGCATCGAAGATGGAGCTGAACGCGCCTTTATAGCCTTCTTCAATCGCCTGCTGCACAGAGCGACCGTTGCTCAACTCTTCTTTGATACGTTCGTTGATCAGTACGTTGGCGTCGACCGCCACCGCAAGGGTCAGAACGATACCCGCAATACCCGGCATGGTCAGCGTCGCACCCGGCAGCAGGGACATGATGCCGATGATCAGCACCAGGTTAGCCAGCAGCGCGGACGTCGCAATAAGACCAAACTTCTTATAGAAGAAGATCATGAACAGGATAGAGACCACCAGACCGGCCAGACACGCTTCCAGACCCTGCTGGATGTTTTGCATACCCAGAGTAGGACCAATGGTACGTTCTTCAACAATCTGAATTGGTGCAATCAGCGCACCGGCACGCAGCAGCAGAGAGAGCTGACGCGCTTCGTTCGGGTTGCTGATACCTGTGATGCGGAAGCTGTTACCCAGACGAGACTGGATATTGGCGATGTTAATCACCTCTTCCTCTTTCACCAGCACTGCACGGCCATTGGCATCTTTCTTACCGCTGTCTTTGTACTCCACGAACAGGGTCGCCATCGGTTTACCGATGTTGTCCTTGGTGAAGTTAGACATGATGTTACCACCCGCGCTATCCAGCGAGATGTTAACCTGCGGCTGGTTGTATTCGTCCTGGCTGGAAGTGGAGTCAGTGATGTGGTCACCGGTCAGGATCACGCGTTTGTACAGCACAACAGGCTGACCTTCGCGGGTCTGTTTCACTTCGGAGTCACCCGGAATACGGCCTGCGGCGGCAGCGGACTGATCAACGTTGGAGTTAACCAGACGGAATTCCAGCGTTGCGGTCGCACCCAGAATCTCTTTCGCACGTGCGGTATCCTGGATACCTGGCAGTTCGACCACGATACGGTCAGCACCCTGGCGCTGTACCAGAGGCTCAGCCACACCCAGTTGGTTTACACGGTTACGCAGAATGTTGATGTTCTGCTGAACGGCGTATTCACGCGCTTCACTCAGACGCGCATCGGTCATCACCGCGCGCAGCTGGTTGCTGCCTGAAGAGGTGATCACCAGATCGCGGTGACGCTGAGACAGATAAGTTACAGCCTGATCGCGCGCCGCGCTGTCGCGGAACGTGATGCTCATACCGTAGTTATCTTCTTTACGTACGGTAGTGTACGCGATGCCTTTTTCACGCAGATCGCTACGCAGGCTGTCGATATTCTGTTCCTGCAGTTTGCCCAGCGCGGTATCCATATCCACTTCCATCAGGAAGTGAACGCCACCACGCAGGTCAAGACCGAGTTTCATTGGCTCTGCGTTCAGTGCAGCCAGCCAACGAGGGGTTGCAGGAGCAAGGTTAAGCGCCACGACATATTTATCACCCAGCACGCCCATCAGCGCTTCACGGGCGCGGAGCTGCGTGTCGGTGGTGTCGAAGCGAGCAAGAATTGCACCCTCTTCCAGAGCCACAGACTTAGCGGTAATTTTTTCTTCTTGTAACGTTTTCTGGACCTGGATCAGCGTTTGCTCACTGGCGGCGACACCGCGCGCGCCAGTGATTTGAACAGCCGGATCCTCACCATACAGGTTGGGAAGCGCGTACAGCAGGCCGACGAGAATCACGACGACCAGCATGATGTACTTCCACAAAGGATAACGGTTTAACACGGCAGTTCCCTTTGGGAAAAGTTGGGATTACAGCGCCTTCATAGTGCCTTTCGGCAGAACGGCAGCTACGAAGTCACGTTTGATAACCACTTCAGTGGTGTCGTTCAGCGCGATAGCAATGTAGCCGCTTTCAGCCACTTTGGTTACGCGACCAACCAGACCACCGTTGGTCAGCACTTCATCGCCTTTCGCGATGGAGTCCATCAGCTTTTTGTGCTCTTTGGTACGCTTTTGCTGTGGGCGCAGGATCATGAAGTAGAAGATCAGACCGAACACAACCAGCATCAGAATCAGAGACATCGGGCTGCCCTGCGCCGGAGCACCTGTTGCCGCTACCGCATCAGAAATAAAAAAGCTCATTCAAATTCCCTCATTATTAAAATTAATCAACGTTCAAAGGTGGAACGGTTCGACCCTGACGTTGGTAGAAATCGGTCACGAAGCTCTCTAATTTACCCTCTTCGATAGCCTTGCGTAAACCAGCCATTAAGCGCTGATAATAGCGAAGGTTATGAATGGTATTGAGACGCGCACCCAAAATCTCATTGCAACGATCGAGATGATGCAGATACGCGCGAGAATAATTGCGACAGGTATAGCAATCGCACTCGGCATCGAGCGGACTGGTGTCACTCTTATGCTTCGCGTTACGGATTTTCACCACGCCATCGGTAACAAACAGATGACCATTACGCGCGTTACGGGTTGGCATCACGCAGTCGAACATATCAATGCCGCGACGTACACCTTCAACCAGATCCTCTGGTTTACCCACACCCATCAGGTAACGGGGTTTATCTGCCGGGATTTGCGGGCAGACATGTTCCAGAATGCGATGCATGTCTTCCTTCGGCTCACCCACAGCCAAACCGCCGACAGCGTAGCCATCAAAACCTATCTCTACCAGACCTTTAACGGAGATATCACGTAAATCTTCGTAAACACTGCCCTGAATAATGCCGAACAGCGCATTTTTGTTCTCCAGGGAGTCAAAACGGTCGCGGCTACGCTTCGCCCAACGCAAAGACATCTCCATAGAACGTTTAGCGTAATCCCAGTCGGCCGGATACGGTGTACATTCGTCGAAGATCATGACGATGTCAGAACCGAGATCGTACTGAATCTCCATCGATTTTTCTGGATCGAGGAAAATAGGATCGCCGTTGATCGGGTTACGGAAGTGTACGCCCTGCTCGGTGATCTTGCGAATATCACCCAGGCTGAAGACCTGGAAACCGCCGGAGTCGGTCAGGATAGGGCCTTTCCACTGCATGAAGTCGTGCAGGTCACCGTGGAGCTTCATGATCTCCTGACCCGGACGCAGCCACAGGTGGAAGGTGTTGCCGAGGATAATCTGTGCGCCAGTGGCTTCCACTTCTTCCGGCGTCATCCCTTTTACGGTGCCGTAGGTGCCCACAGGCATAAACGCGGGGGTTTCCACCACACCGCGATCAAACACCAGGCGACCGCGACGCGCGCGGCCATCGGTGGTATCGAGTTCAAATTTCATTTTTTCTCCGACGTCAGAAAAACAGTCCAACGTTGTAAAACGGTGCCGCGGACTTATTCCCCGACACGCTCATTCAAAGCCTGCGGATTGTACGTGATAAACATCGCGTCCCCGTAGCTAAAAAAGCGATATTTTTGTTCTACCGCAGACTTGTAGGCATTCATCGTATGCTGATAACCCGCAAACGCGGACACCAGCATAATCAGCGTGGATTCAGGCAGATGGAAGTTGGTCACCAGCGCATCAATGACTTTGTACTGATAACCTGGGTAGATGAAGATCTGCGTATCGCCAAAGAACGGTTCGATAAGATCGTTCTTCGCGGCCTGTGCGGCGCTCTCAAGCGAACGCACAGAGGTAGTGCCGACGGCAATCACGCGGCTCCCTCTGCCTTTCGCCGCCAGAACAGCATCCACCACGTCCTGCGGTACTTCGGCATACTCGGAGTGCATGATGTGATCTTCGATGCTGTCCACGCGCACCGGCTGGAAGGTACCCGCGCCAACGTGCAGCGTCACGAACGCCATCTCAACGCCTTTTGCTCGCAGTTTTTCCAGCAGCGGTTCATCAAAGTGCAGACCCGCGGTCGGCGCGGCGACTGCGCCAGGTTTCTGGCTATAGACAGTCTGGTACAGCTCGCGGTCGGCCTCTTCGTCCGGACGCTCAATGTACGGCGGCAACGGCATGTGGCCGATAGCATTCAGAATGTCGAGCACAGTACGCTCGTCATCGAATTCCACCTCGAACAGCGCGTCGTGGCGCGCGGTCATGGTCGCTTTGATGCTCTCGTCATCACCGAGCAGCAGTTCTGCACCCGGCTTGGGTGCTTTAGAGGCGCGAATATGTGCCAGAATACGTTTATCATCGAGCATACGTTCGACCAGCACTTCAATCTTGCCGCCGCTGGCTTTACGCCCGAACAGGCGCGCCGGGATCACGCGGGTATTGTTAAAGACCAGCAGATCGCCAGGGTTGAGCTTGTCGAGCAAATCGGTGAAAGTACCGTGCGTCAGATCGCCCGTTGGCCCATCCAGTGACAGCAAACGACAGCTACTGCGCTCAGGCATTGGATAGTGAGCAATCAGGGATTCAGGTAGTTCAAAGGAGAAATCGGCGACGCGCATGACGTATACTCGTGACTTAAAAACAGGCGGCATAGTCTAGTGCTCACACCCTTTTGCTGCAACAACTAGCCACCCCCGGACAAATAAAACGCATGAATTTTCTCGCTCACCTGCATCTCGCCCACCTCGCTGACAGCTCCCTTTCCGGTAATTTGCTGGCCGATTTCGTACGCGGTAACCCCGCTGAAAACTATTCCCCTGAGATCGTTGACGGTATTTTTATGCATCGTCGTATCGACGTGCTGACAGATAACTTGCCGGAAGTGACGGAAGCCAAAGCGTGGTTTCGCCCCGAAACGCGCCGGGTAGCGCCGATCACGCTTGATGTGATGTGGGATCATTTCCTGTCGCGCCACTGGGCACAACTCTCGCCGGAGTTGCCATTACCGGATTTTGTGCGCTATGCCCACCAGCAGGTGTCAATCATTTTGCCCGACTCGCCGCCGCGCTTTGTGAATCTGAATAACTACCTGTGGTCAGAACGCTGGCTGGAGCGCTATCGCGAGATGGATTTCATTCAGAATGTGTTAAATGGGATGGCCAGTCGCCGACCGCGCCTGGATGCGCTGCGCGACTCCTGGTATGACCTGGATGAACATTACGATGCGCTGGAGACCCGATTCTGGCAATTCTATCCGCGCATGATGGCGCAGGCGAAAAGCAAACAGCTCTGACAGAATTCGCATTGATAGGTAAAAGCTGGCGGAACGATTGTCACCACCTCTTTGTCTTATCCTGGAACACTCTCTATACTGGCTCGCGTTGCGTTCCAAATAACCTTAGTATCTACAGGAGAATCATATGGTTCTGGTAACTCGTCCGGCTCCGGATTTTACAGCTGCAGCAGTTCTGGGCAACGGTGAAATCGTTGAAAACTTCAACTTCAAACAGCACACCAACGGTAAAGCGACCGTTCTGTTCTTCTGGCCAATGGACTTCACTTTCGTTTGCCCATCTGAGCTGATCGCGTTCGACAAACGTTACGAAGAATTCCAGAAGCGTGGCGTAGAAGTTGTTGGCGTCTCCTTCGACTCTGAATTTGTACACAACGCATGGCGTAACACCCCTGTCGACAAAGGCGGCATCGGTGCGGTGAAATACGCAATGGTTGCGGACATCAAACGCGAAATCCAGCAGGCTTACGGTATCGAACATCCGGACGCTGGCGTTGCACTGCGTGGTTCTTTCCTGATCGACGCAAACGGCATCGTGCGTCACCAGGTTGTGAACGATCTGCCGCTGGGTCGTAACATCGACGAAATGCTGCGTATGGTTGACGCGCTGCAGTTCCACGAAGAGCACGGTGAAGTATGCCCGGCTCAGTGGGAAAAAGGTAAAGAAGGTATGGCTGCCTCTCCAGACGGCGTAGCGAAATACCTGTCTGAGAACGTATCCAGCCTGTAATCGGCACGGTTTACGAAAAAGGCCCGCTTATGCGGGCCTTTTGTTTTAGAACGCGAAGCACGAACACCCTAACACGCCCCAGAATGCCTGTTCATCGGAGACAGGAATATCCGACTGGCGCGCGATACCGTGCGCATGCCCATGCACGCCACAACTCCCGATGCACTGGTGCATCTGTACCACCGCGCCCACTTTACTGGCGGCTGGCGGTGCGGAGCGATAATGTCCGGGTACCTTCACCACTGGCGACCACTCTGGCACAACCGGAATTGGCGGTGGCGACAGTGGGCTGAAATGTCCGGCGGCATACACCACCTTGCCATCCACCACGGTCAGTACCGATTCAATACCTTTGATCTCCTCTTCCGGCACGCTGAAGTAGTCTTTCGACAGCACCACCAGGTCCGCCAGTTGCCCTTCTACCAGGCGACCTTTTTTACCCTGCTCGCTGGAAAACCACGCACTGCCTGCCGTCCACAGCTCAAGAGCTACGTCACGCGGCAGACGGTTATTGTCTTCATACATCGCAAGCCCACCCACGGTACGCCCGGATACCAGCCAGTAGAGCGCCGTCCACGGGTTATAGCTCGCCACGCGGGTCGCGTCCGTACCTAACCCAACCGGCACCTCCAGTTCCAGCATTTTCGCTACCGGCGGCGTATGCTTCACCGCCTCTTTGCCATAGCGGTCGACAAAGTACTCGCCCTGGAATGCCATGCGGTGCTGGACCGCAATCCCACCGCCCAACGCCTTAACGCGTTCAATATTGCGCTCGGTAATGGTTTCTGCATGGTCGAAGAACCAGTGCAGCCCGTTGAACGGGATATCGCGGTTTACTTTCTCGAACACATCCAGCATCCGACTGATGGATTCGTCGTAAGTCGCGTGCAGGCGGAACGGCCAGCGGTTTTCCACCAGATGACGCACCACACGCTCCAGTTCGTCTTCCATTCCTTCCGGCAGATCCGGACGCGGCTGAAGGAAATCCTCGAAATCCGCCGCCGAGAAGACCAGCATCTCACCGGCCCCGTTCGCGCGATAGAAATCCGTTCCCTGACCCGGCTTGAGCATATCTGTCCAGCGCTCAAAATCGTCCAGTTCCTGTTTTGGGCGCTGGGTAAAGAGGTTGTAAGCAATGCGCACAGTCATCTGCGCTTTGGCGTGCAGCTCAGCAATTACCTCGTAATCTTCCGGGTAGTTCTGGAAACCACCCCCTGCATCAATTGCGCTGGTCAATCCCAGGTGGTTCAGCTCGCGCATAAACTGGCGCGTAGAGTTCACCTGCTGCTCAATCGGCAGTTTCGGCCCTTTCGCCAGTGTGGCGTAGAGGATCATTGCATTAGGTTTGGCGATCAGCATCCCGGTCGGGTTACCGTTGTTGTCGCGCACAATCTCGCCGCCCGGCGGGTTCGGGGTCTCTTTGGTATACCCGACAGCTTTCAAGGCTGCACGGTTGAGCAACGCGCGATCGTAGAGATGCAGCACAAATACCGGGGTGTCCGGTGCCGCCTCATTGAGTTCTTCGATGGTCGGCATTCGACGTTCAGCAAACTGAAACTCGCTCCAGCCGCCGACAACACGCACCCACTGTGGTGACGGCGTGCGGTCGGCCTGAACTTTAAGCATGCGCAACGCATCCGCCAGTGAAGGAACACCTTCCCAGCGCAGCTCCAGGTTGTAATTGAGCCCGCCGCGAATAAGGTGCAGGTGAGAATCGTTCAGGCCAGGGATTACCGTGCTTCCCTGTAAATCGACGATCTGCGTTCCCTGCGTCGCATAACTCATGATGCGATCGTGATTACCCGTAGCAAGGATCTTGCCGTTGGCGATCGCCACCGCCTCGGTAAGCGGATTTTCACGATCGAATGTATGGATCTTACCTTTAGTTAAGATCAGTGTGGCAGTTTGAGACATAACGTACTCCTTTCGGCCGAATCAGGCTTTTTTTAGCCATCCGGCAAACAGACGGGTCACGATGGGCATCCACAGCCAGACCACCAGCGCGACCACACAGGCATCGTTAATCAAATGCAGCAGCAATGAGCCTTTCAGGCCAGGAAGCAGCGCGCCAGTCACTTGTGGTACCAGATTGGTGCTGGGAAAGATCACCAGGAGCGTGATCAGAAACTGTTTCCACTGTTTTGGCTTACGTACGTGTGTCTCCGGTGGCGTAAACCAGAACGCAGGTTCCGTACGCACTTCGGTTTTGTCGCCTTCCGCCAGCAGCGGTTCAATCTCTTTCACCAGCGCATTGCGGGTATCAGACTGAGTCCACTCATAGAGGTGTTCGAGGGTGTCGAAGCGGATAATCACCGTCCACAGGTTTTGCCCTTCGGACGGGCGGATCACGTTCGCGCCCAGATGGCCGGGAAATTCCGCCGCGATGGGCATGATCCTGCCAAGCCACTGTTCGTAGTGCTCAGCCTGTCCCGGAAGTAACGTGTGAGTAATCACCAGCGTCACATGTGATGTTTGCGCCATAAAAGCTCCCTGGTCATTGATGGGCGGGAGAACCCCGCCCTGAAAGGTTTACGCTTTACGTTCTGGCGCGCCATGAACGAGGGTGTAGGCATAATCAACGCCCATGCCATAAGCCCCGCTGTGCTCGCGAACCAGGTCCATTACCGCGTCGTAAGTGCCTTTGCGTGACCAGTCGCGCTGGTACTCAAGCAGCACCTGCTGCCAGGTCACCGGTACGGCCCCGGCCTGAACCATACGGTCAATCGCTCGTTCGTGCGCATCAACGGATGTACCGCCGGACGTATCGGTTACCACGTACACTTCGAAGCCTTCGTCGAGCGCCATCAGCGCCGGGAAAGTCAGGCAAACCTCGGTCCACAGGGCTGAGATGATAAGTTTCTTACGGCCCGTTGCTTTAACTGCCGCAACAAACGCATCGTCTTCCCAGGAGTTCATCGAGGTACGTTCAATGGGTTTGACATCCGGATGAACCGCCAGCAATTCTGGCCAGATATAGCCGCTGAAGCTTTTCGTTTCGACCGACGTGTAGATAACAGGAACATCAAAAATTTTGCCGGCTTTCGCCAGTGCTACCGTATTATTCTTCAGCAATTGACGGTCAATATTAGCGACACCAAAGGACATTTGCGGTTGGTGATCGATAAAAATCAGTGCGGAATTGGATGGGTCAATCAGTTCACGAATAGACATAAAAGTACCTTTTAAACAATGGGTTAAAAGTAAACATTCGGTGTGCTATATGAGAAAGGGCCCTGACTGATAAAGCAAATTGAGTATAGCGAGAATTGACTGAGCGAATAGTAAAGATATTTGTCCCCTCTGTTGAATAAAACCGAACAACACAGGGAAATATTCTGCAACCCGTACACCGTACCGGTTGCAGACAGAGATTAATTACCGAACCAGATGGAAGCAGAAATTGCAGGTAATGAGAGTATGCCTTCCTGAAGAGTCCCTTTACCCTCCTTACATTGCCACGCCTTCACGTGCAGCAATGGGGAGTCATCCAGCACCACTTCACAGGCCTCACCCCGGTTAATCGCCACCAGCACGCGCTGCTGGTTATAAACACGGACAAACACCACCACGTTGTCGTGGGCGTACAGCACCTGGCATCCGCCATAGCGTAATGCCTGGTGCTGTTTACGTAACTTCGCCAACCGCTGATAAAGGCTGAACAGCACCTTGTCCTGTTTCGCTGGCTGCCACGGGAAGGTTTTGCGGCAGAAGGGATCATTGTTACCGTCCAACCCTACTTCATCACCGTAGTAAATACAGGGTACGCCTGGCCATGTGAAGAGCCAGGTGACCGCCAGCGGCAGACGCGCCACATCCTTGCCAAGCAGGGATTTAAAGCGCGCCGTATCGTGGCTATCCAGCTGATTAAACATTCTCAGTTGCTGCTGATGCGACAGACCAGCGCGGTAATTATCCATCCACGCCATACAGGTTTCGGCATCAATGTGATTCGGATCGTAGGAGATATCGGTATTCGCGAGGAATCCCCACAGCGGGAAGGTAAAGCCACGATAGTTCATCGCCGCATCTTCCGCATCGGCCTGCAGCCACTGGCGCGCATCGCCAAAATGTTCGCCAAATACAAATGCCTCTGGCTGAGCCACTTTTGCCGAGCGGGTAATACCCGTGACGTGTTGAATATTGTTCCGCGCCCCGCCCGCTTCGCCCAGCATGTGCACCACATCCAGGCGCCAGCCATCCATATTCCACGGTGCTTTCAGCCAGTGGCGCACAATGCTGTCTTCACCGCCGTAGATTTCATCGATCAGAGAAGGAGACTGGAAATCCAGCTTTGGCAGGCTCGGATAACCCAGCCAGTCCAGCGCTCGTCCCTCCTCATTAAAGCTATACCAGCTTCTCTGCGGTGAATCCGGGTTATGGCATGCTCCGCTCATCGACTGATTATGACGGTCAAACCACGCGTGTGAATCTCCGCTGTGGTTAAACACGCCGTCCAGAATCAGGCGCATGCCTTCATTTCTGGTGTTCTGCCGCAGGCGCAATAACGCCTCATCGCCGCCAAACTGCGCGTCAACGTGGCGATAATCTTCGGTATCGTATTTGTGTACGCTCGGAGCTTTAAACACCGGGTTGAGATACAGCGCCGTCACGCCGAGCTTTTTCAGGTACGGCAACTTTTCGCTGATACCGTCGAGATCGCCGCCGTAGAACGTCGAACCGCCCGCCTGCGCGGTTAGTGGTTCATCCCACGCTTTCAGGATAATGTCATGGCCCGCGGCATGGTGGTGATAGATCTTATCCTGGTCAGCAGTGCGTTTTTCACTGCGGGCAAAGCGGTCCGGGAAAATCTGGTAAAAGACCTGATCGTTAACCCATTGCGGTCCGTTATCCGGGTAATCAACGGCAAACTGCTCAAGACGGGCCGGAGGGAAACGGCTAAACCCCTGCGGGGTAAACCACAGCTGACGGTTGTTCCACAGCAGTTTGAAACTGTAGCGCCGGCGTGGCTGCCCGCTGCGCAAGTCGATATTTGCCCGCCAGGCTGTGATACCCGGCTGCGGCTGGCTACGCTGTTTGTGCATTTTCAGCGCGGTCTCTTCGTTATCAATTTCGGCGCGGAGCGTCACGCGTTCAGGCTGATTTTCCCCCGTCAGCCAGAGCGTAATCACAAGGTTGTCTTTGTTTTGCTTAACAAATGGGGCAACCGGAAGGTGCCAGGCGTTTAACATCACGAATCCCCTTTGATGAAATTGACGTCACCTTGCCACAGGGTGGTTAAGGTTAGCTCATCATGATGCGGTTTATTGGGGGAGGAGGATGGGGGAGGAGAAAAAATGCCCGACATCGTCGGGCATTAACATTACTGTGCTTCTGCCAGCTGACGGTCACGGCGGCATTTAAACATCCAGCCAACCAGTAGCAGGACGATCCACGCGAAGCCGACGTATAAGGAAATACGGGTATCCGGGTGGTAGCCAATCAGGGCGATGATAAAGACCAGGAAGAGCAGGCCAACCACGGTCGTTGCCACACCGCCCGGCACTTTGAACTTCAGCGCTTTCACCTCATCCGGAGACAGACGACGGCGGAATGCAATCTGTGACAGCAGGATCATAATCCACACCCACACCGTCGCGAAGGTCGCCAGCGATGCAATCACCAGGAAGACGTTCTCCGGCATGATGTAATTCAGGTAAACCGAGAACAGCAGCGCCACGGTCATCACCACCACGGTGACCCACGGCGTACCGC
This sequence comes from Enterobacter sp. E1, assembly GCF_016809815.1. Classification (NCBI taxonomy): domain Bacteria; kingdom Pseudomonadati; phylum Pseudomonadota; class Gammaproteobacteria; order Enterobacterales; family Enterobacteriaceae; genus Enterobacter; species Enterobacter sp. E1. The sequence goes on from NZ_JAFBJM010000001.1 coordinate 1,178,290, forward strand.
GGCGTGAGGTTTTGGCAAATACCTTTGGCGCACTGCCCTGCTCCGCCATGCCGTGCAGCATACGCCCCACGCCAAAGACGTCACTGTTGATCGCGGAAAGCGACGCTGTCAGCACGACAAAGTTCAGAATACTGGCAGCAAACGCAATGCCCATATGCTGGAAAGTCAGTACAAACGGGCTACCGTTAGTGCCCACCTGGTTCCACGGGTAGATGGACATGATCACGAACAGCGTACCCACATAGAACACCAGAATACGCATCGGCACCGAGTTGATGGCGCGCGGAATCGACTTCTCCGGGTCTTTCGCTTCCCCGGCGGTGATACCGATAATCTCAATACCGCCGTAGGCAAACATCACCATCTGGAGCGACATCACCATGCCGAGCCAGCCATTACTGAAGAAGCCGCCGTTGCTCCAGAGGTTATGGATACCGGTGGGCTGACCGCCGTTACCAATCCCCCAGATGATGATCCCAAAACCAGCGACAATCATGATGATAATGGTGGCGACCTTAAAGAAAGAGAACCAGAACTCCAGTTCACCGAAGACTTTCACGCTCATCAGGTTAACCGCGCAGATGATCAGCACCACGCTCAGCACCCAAATCCAGTGCGGTACCGCCGGGAACCAGACCCCCATATAGATACCAAACGCGGTCACATCGGCAATCGCCACAATCAGGATTTCAAAGCAATAGGTCCAGCCGGTAATAAACCCGGCCAGCGGACCTAAGTTTTCCTGCGCGTAACGGGAGAACGAACTGGCTGACGGATTGTGAACCGACATCTCCCCGAGGGCACGCATGATGATATAGGCCGCCACACCGCCGATGATGTAGGCCAACAGAACGCTTGGACCGGCCATTTTAATGGCATCTGCCGAGCCATAAAAAAGACCGGTACCGATAGCGGAGCCCAGCGCCATAAAGCGGATGTGGCGCGTGCTGAGTCCACGTTTAAGTTTGTTAGTGCTTTCCATTTAAATCTTGCCATTCAACACGAAAAAAACAAAAAACCACGGGGCCTTAAGCCCCGTGGTTAAACAGTTTGTTGCCGTTGATTAATGGGCGTTCGATGCGACCTGACGCCCTGCAGCACGATCCCAGATAACCGCCAGAACCAATGCAACAACGGTAGGCATCAGCCAGGCCAGGCCTTGTTCGGACAGCGGCAGACGCTGTGTCCAGGCTGGCAAAATTTCTGCGAAAGCTGATGCTTTAATCCCGTCAAGGATACCAAAAATCAGGCTGATAAACATGGCTGGCGCAATAATTCGTGAGGAGTTATTCCACCACGGGCGAGTAAAGCTCAGTACCACCAGCACGATACACGGCGGGTAGATAGCCGTCAGCACCGGAATAGAGACCTGAATCAGGTGGCTCAGACCGAGGTTGGACACCGCCATGGAGAAAATGCCGAGAATAAACACCAGAGTGCGGTAAGAGAGCGGCAGATACTGCGCAAAGAACTCAGCACAGGCGCAGGTCAGGCCAACGGCGGTCACCAGACATGCCAGGAAGATGAGCGCAGCCAGCAGCATACTGCCCGCACCGCCGAAGGTGTGCTGAACATAAGCATGCAGAATAGCCGCGCCATTCGCGTTTTGATCAACCAGCATGGCGCTATCGGAACCCAGACGGAACAGCGCCAGATAGAGCAGCGTCAGGCCCACGCCGGCCATCAGGCCAGCCCAGATGGTGTAGCGGGTCAGCAGACGTGCTTCGGTCACACCACGGGAACGCGCGGCGTTAACGATGACGATACCAAACACCATTGCGCCCAGCGTATCCATCGTCAGGTAGCCGTTCACAAAGCCGTTGGAGAATGCGGCATTTTTGTAGGCATCCATGGCGTCGCTAATCGGACCTGCCGGCCAGACAATCGCCGCAACCGCCAGCACAATCAACGCCACAATTTTCAGCGGAGCCAGGAAGTTACCTACGGTATCCAGCAGCTTGCCCGGATAGAGAGAAACCAGAATCACAATCGCGAAGTAGATCAGGCTGTAGATAAACAGCGGCATCGCGCCGTCACCGGTCAGAGGAGCAATGCCCACTTCGAAGGAAACGGTCGCCGTGCGCGGGGTCGCAAACAGTGGGCCCACTGCCAGATAGCAGACGGTTGCCAGCAGAACACCCGCCACTTTGCCGATCGGGGTGCTGAGGCTATCAACACCGCCACCCACTTTCGCCAGGGCGATAACGGTCAGTACCGGTAAACCCACAGCAGTAATCAGGAAACCAAATGCGGCAGTCCAGACGTGTTCACCCGCCTGTAAACCAACCATTGGAGGGAAAATGATGTTGCCTGCGCCAACGAACAGCGCAAATGTCATAAAGCCCAGCGCGATGATGTCACGCGATTTTAAGTGATGGGTCATAAAACCTTACTGCCTGTGGATGTGGTGTTGAAAACATTGAGCTTTTCGATTTCCCTGGTGGGAAGATACAGCCGAAAAATTGCTCAATTTCAGCGGGAAATGCTCCCGTCCTGGCGTGGAGAAGAATAGTTTTTCGATTTACCACGCAAATACAGTCGGTCTGACAGTATCTGGGGCGCAATTTAAACGCTTATAACGTTTAAAGGCAAGGTGGGATCGCAAAACCAGAACAATATGCCACCATGAAAAAACACACCAGCACAATACGCTAATTATCAGAAAAACCCATGGCTAATCATGCGAACAAAAAACAGTCAGCCGTATAAAATTCATTCGCGTTTCGTTTGACTGCAAAGCAAACGGGCCAGCAAACGCTGACCCGTGGAAAGGTAAAATGACACACCCGTTATCAGGCGATCTTTTTGGCAATTAATCGTTCCGGGATCACGAAACTAAAGCGGGTTCCCTTACCCAGGGTACTCTGAATATCGAGGCGGCTTTCATGGTGATTGACGGCATGTTTTACAATCGCCAGCCCCAGACCGCTTCCCCCTGTCTGTCGCGATCGCGCCTTATCCACGCGATAGAAGCGTTCGGTCAGACGCGGGATGTGCTCCGGAGCAATCCCCGGACCATTATCCTCGACGCTAAATTCAGCGCCCGTAGGGGTATGCTGCCAGCGCACCACGATCTCCGTCCCTTCCGGCGTATGATTCACCGCGTTATACACCAGGTTGGAAATGGCGCTGCGCAACTCATCTTCACTGCCCAAAACCTTCAGCGTATTGTCGACCTCAAAGATCAGGTGGTGCTTCTTATGGCTTAACGTTTGTGCTTCACGCTCCACCACCCGCAGCATCATGGGGACATCAATAGTGTCATTCAGCGCAAGCGTTGGCGCCGCTTCGATCTTTGAGAGCGTCAACAGCTGTTTCACCAGACCTTCCATACGGTGCGTTTGCTCGCGCATGGTGTGCAGCGCTTTTTCACGTGGCGCACCTTCAAGCGTTTGCTCCTGCATCATCTCCAGGTAACCCTGAAGTACGGTCAACGGGGTGCGTAATTCGTGGCTCACGTTCGCGAAGAAGTTGCGTCGCGCGCCTTCCAGCTGGTGCATCTGGGTGACATCGCGCGCCACCATCAGCCACTGCCGATCGCTGTAGGGCATCACGCGGATTTCCAGATGGCGACCATTATTGAGTTTCAGATTATGCGGACCGGTAAAATCACGCTTTTTTAGATACTGCGCAAACTCAGGATAACGCAGAAGGTTGAGGATATTCTGGCCATTATCATCCGGCCAGCGCAACCCCAGCAACTGTTGCGCAAGACCATTACACCAGAAGATTGTCCCTTCTTCGGTCGTCAGAATGACCGCATCCGGTAGCGACTCCGCCCCGCTGCGAAAACGCTTGATCAGGCTTCCCAGTTCGCGGCGGCGCTTTTTATTACGCATCTGCATCTGATGCAAACCGTAAAGCAGCGGTTCCCAACTGCCGCTTCCCGGTGGAGGCGTCATACTTCGGTCAACCCATAGCCACCAGGAGAGGCGTAACAGGTTCCAGAAATGCCAGATCAGCAGCCCGGTGACCGAGGCCAGCAGAAACCACGGCAGATGTCCAAGAAAGGCCCCCAGAATGAAGGCCGGAATACAACATAAGATCAGTTCAAAGACGAGCCTTTTCCATGACAGACGTTCCAGCACGCGTCACACTCCTGTCATTGTTCAGAAACGGGTAGAAAAACGATAACCCGTGCCGCGGACCGTCTGCACCATGCGATCGTGGCCGCTCAGTTCTAGCGCTTTTCGCAGGCGGCGGATATGGACGTCAACCGTCCGGTCTTCGACATACACGTTAGTTCCCCAGACGTTATTCAGCAACTGTTCGCGGCTGTAAACGCGTTCCGGGTGAGTCATAAAGAAGTGCAGGAGTTTAAATTCGGTAGGCCCCATGTCGAGTGGGTTTTCGCCCGTCATGACGCGGTGTGAGGTCGGGTCAAGGCTCAGACCTTGCATCTCAATCACCTCTTCCACTGCCATCGGTGAAATGCGGCGCATTACGGCTTTGATACGAGCAACCAGCTCTTTCGGGGAGAACGGCTTGGTAATGTAATCATCGGCACCCGTTTCAAGCCCACGCACGCGATCCTCTTCTTCACCACGTGCCGTGAGCATGACAACGGGGATATCGCGGGTCATCGCTTCACGTTTAATGTGTTTGATAAACTGCAGTCCAGAGCCGCCAGGCAACATCCAGTCGAGCAGAATCAGATCGGGCCAGGGCTCATTCAACTGGTTCACCGCGCTGTCATAATCTTCCGCTTCAACCGGCTGGAAGCCATTTTGTTCGAGCACGAAGCACACCATTTCACGAATTGGAGCTTCATCTTCTACGACCAGAATACGTCTCGCCATACTTTGCCCTGTCTTATCTTATTTAAGTTACAAGTTTGTAATGCGGCGTCATTATGCGTCAGATTTATGACAGATTTATGAAAAACCTTACCACTATAAATGGCAAACTGTTGTTTTATTACAGCGGTTATTTTCTGCCCCTGAATGTTTATAATCGCCAACATCTTTTTTCGCCACGGATCTCCTATGCGCATACTTCACACTTCGGACTGGCATCTGGGTCAAAACTTTTACAGCAAAAGCAGGGCAGCTGAGCATGAAGCGTTCCTGAACTGGCTGCTGGATACGGCCCGATCGCGCGAAGTGGATGCGATTATTGTCGCGGGTGACATTTTCGACACCGGCTCGCCGCCAAGCTATGCGCGTGAGCTGTACAACCGCTTCGTGGTAAATCTGCAGCAAACAGGCTGCCATCTGGTGATTGTCGCCGGTAATCACGACTCCGTCGCCACGCTGAATGAATCCCGCGACATCCTGGCCTTCCTGAACACTACCGTGGTGGCCAGTGCCGGGCATGCGCCGCAGATCCTGAAAAAACGTGACGGTACACCGGGGGCGGTGCTGTGCCCGGTTCCCTTCCTGCGCCCACGCGATATCGTGCAGAGCCAGGCAGGGATGTCCGGCGGGGAAAAACAGCAGCATCTGTTGCAGAGCATCACTGACTATTATCACCAACAATATACCGATGCCTGTACCTTGCGCGGCGAACAGCTCATTCCGGTGATTGCGACCGGGCATCTCACCACCGTCGGAGCCAGTAAAAGTGACGCCGTACGTGACATCTATATTGGTACGCTGGATGCGTTCCCGGCGCAAAATTTCCCGCCTGCCGACTACATTGCGCTAGGGCATATCCACCGCGCGCAGATCATCGGTGGCTGCGAACACATTCGCTATTGTGGCTCGCCCATTTCGCTGAGTTTTGATGAGACAGGTAAAGCCAAATCTGTGCATCTGGTGAGTTTTAACGGAGGTAAACTCAGCGCCGTCGAAACGCTGGAAGTCCCTGTTACCCAGCCGCTGGCGGTGCTGAAGGGTGACCTTGATGCCATCACCTCCCAGCTTGAACAGTGGCGTGGCACTGCGCTTAATCCCCCCGTCTGGCTGGATATCGAAATCACGACAGACGACTATCTGCATGATATGCAGCGAAAAATTCAGGCGCTGACGGAAGATCTTCCTGTCGAGGTTTTACTGGTACGCCGTAGTCGCGAGCAGCGCGAAAAAATCCTGCTGAGTGCTCAGCGCGAAACGCTGAGTGAACTTAAAGTCGAAGAGGTTTTTGAACGCCGACTGGCCCAGGAAGAGATGGACGATGCAAAACGCGCCCGGCTGAACGAGCTGTTCGCCCATACGCTCCACGCGCTGAATAACGAGGAAGAGAACGCATGAAAATCCTGAGCCTGCGTCTGAAAAACCTCAACTCACTCAAGGGCGAGTGGAAAATTGACTTTACCGCTGAGCCCTTTGCCAGCAACGGGCTGTTTGCCATTACCGGTGCGACCGGTGCAGGCAAGACCACCCTGCTCGACGCCATCTGTCTGGCGCTCTATCACGAAACGCCGCGTCTGCAAAAAGTGTCTCAGGCGCAAAACGATCTGATGACGCGTGATACCGCCGAGTGTCTGGCCGAGGTTGAGTTTGAAGTAAAAGGTACCGCCTACCGCGCCTTCTGGAGCCAGAACCGGGCGCGTAATCAGCCAGACGGGAACCTGCAGGCACCGCGTGTGGAACTGGCTCGCTGCGAAGATGGCAAGATTCTCGCCGACAAAGTGACAGATAAACTGGAGCAAACCGCCGCGCTCACCGGGCTGGACTATGGCCGATTTACCCGTTCAATGCTGCTTTCTCAGGGGCAGTTTGCCGCTTTCCTCAATGCCAAACCGAGCGATCGCGCAGAGCTGCTGGAAGAACTGACCGGAACCGAGATCTATGGCCAGATTTCCGCCAGGATATTTGAGAAACACAAAGCCGCCCGAAACGTACTTGAAATGCGCGAGGCACAGGCAGCGGGTGTGGTGCTGTTGAGCGAAGAGCAACAGCAGCAGTTACAGCAAAGTTTGCAGGCACTTACTGACGAAGAGAAAACACTGCTGGCACAGCAACAGCGCCAGCAGAAAGATTATCAGTGGCTTACGCGCCATGATGAGCTTCTTCGCGAGCAACAGCGCGTAAGCGTGTTACAACAGCAGGCACAGCAGGCGCTGACCGACGCCGCGCCTGACCTGGCAAAGCTCCAGCTTGCTCAACCCGCCGCTCAGCTTCGACCGCTTTGGGAGCACCAGCAAGAGCAAGCCTCGCGTCTGGCTCAAACCCAGCAGCGAATTATCGAAGTAAATACTCGCTTACAAGATAAAACCGCGCTGCGCTCGCGTATCCGTAATACCGCCATTCGTACCCATGAGCAGCTTCAGACCGAATTAACGGTTCTGACGCAGTGGCAGGCAGAACATGATCGATTCCGCTTATGGGGACAGGAAATGGCAGGCTGGCGAGCGCACTTCGCTCAGCTTGGCCGTGATAAAAATCAGCTTACTGCCCTGACCGTCCGCCTCACTGAATTACGCCATAAACGGGCCGCCCTGCCGGAAACAACCCTGACGCTGACGGCGGATGAGGTTGCAGTAGCGATGGAACAACAGGCGCAGTCACGAACGATGCGTCAACGTCTGACCTCGCTCCATGCCCGCTATCAGCCGCTACAAAAACGCCTGCATCAGAACGGTGAAAGCGTGCAGAAAGCACAGGCTGAGCAGGTAAAACTCAATGAAACACTGACGCTACGTCGCCAGCAATACAAAGAGAAAAACCAGCACTACCTGGACCTGAAGTCCCTGTGTGAACGCGAAGCGACGATTAAAGATCTGGAAAGCTATCGTTCTCAGCTTGAGGCAGGTAAACCCTGTCCACTGTGCGGCTCCAGCGAACATCCCGCCGTGGAGAAATATCAAGCACTTGAACTGACTGATAATCAGCGCCGCCGTGATGCCCTGGAAAAAGAGGTCGCCTCGCTAAAAGAGGAAGGGCTGCTGGTTCTGGGCCAGGTTAATGCCCTGACTCAACAGATCCAGCGCGAGACAGGCGAAGCGCAGACACTCTCTCAGGAAGAGCAAGCGCTCACTAAAGAGTGGCAGGAGGTTTGCGCGGCATTAAATATTTCGCTGAATATTCAGGAAGATATTGCCATCTGGATGAGCGAACAGGAGCACTATGAACGCCAGCTTTATCAGCTCAGCCAGCGTCAGACGCTGCAAAACCAGCTCAACGAAATGGAAGAGCAGGAACGCCAGTACCAGCAGCAACTGGCGACAACGCGTCAGGGGCTGGAAAGCGCCCTGGCCGCACTTTCACTCAGCGTACCTGAAGAAGGTACAGAGGCCGCCTGGCTGAACACCCGTGAAACGGAGTTCGCACAGTGGCAGGAAAAACAGACACAGCAGGGTGCGATTCAGGAACGTATAAACGCCCTGAAGCCACTGCTTGACGCACTTCCGGTCACCAACAGTGAAGAGACCGAACCCGCCATTCCTGACAACTGGCGCGCAATCCACGACGAATGCGTGTCTCTGCAGAGCCAACTGGCGGCACACCGGCAGCAGGAAACGCTGGAGCGTGAGCGCCTGCAGCAATCGCAGGTGCAATTCACCCAGGCCCTGTCAGCCAGCTGTTTTGCCGATCAAGATGCGTTCCTTGCCGCTCTGCTGGATGAGAACATGCTCCAACACCTCAATCATCTGAAGCAATCGCTGGAAAACCAGATACAGCAGGCAGCCGCCTTGTCCGGACAGGCAAACCAACAGTTGCAGGCGCACCTGGTGCTGCGGCCAGAAGGGCTCGACGCCGATGCACCAGGCCTGCAGATCCGGCTCCAGCAACTGACGCAGCAGCTTCGTGAGAACACCACGCGGCAGGGAGAGATCCGCCAGCAGCTTAAGCAGGATAGCGATAACCGCCTGCACCAACTGGCTTTAATGCAGCAAATTGAAGAGGCCAGCCGTCTGGCAGACGACTGGGGGTACCTGAATGCGCTTATCGGCTCCAGTACCGGCGACAAGTTCCGCAAGTTCGCCCAGGGGCTGACGCTGGATAATCTTGTCTGGCTTGCTAACCAGCAACTTAACCGCCTGCACGGGCGTTATTTGCTCCAGCGCAAAGCCAGCGATGCTCTGGAGCTGGAAGTGGTCGATACCTGGCAGGCGGATGCCGTGCGCGACACCCGTACGCTCTCTGGTGGCGAAAGTTTCCTGGTCAGCCTGGCGCTGGCGCTGGCACTTTCCGATCTGGTGAGTCACAAAACGCGGATCGACTCGCTGTTCCTGGATGAAGGGTTCGGCACGCTCGACAGCGAAACGCTGGATACCGCGCTGGATGCGCTCGACGCGCTGAACGCCACCGGAAAAACCATCGGTGTGATCAGCCACGTTGAGGCGATGAAAGAGCGTATTCCGGTGCAGATTAAAGTGAAAAAGATCAACGGGCTGGGATACAGCAGGCTGGATAAAGAGTATGCGGTGGAGTGAATGGGGGGCGGTGCAGTCTGGTGCCCTCACCCTGGCCCTCTCCCTGTGGGAGAGGGAATAAACACTCTTTGCTTTTATTCCGGCCACAACCATGCCGCACCGCGCACGCCGCTGGAATCACCGTGCAGCGCTTTGCGGATCGGGGTCTCACACTCGCCGCCAAACACCCACTGTTTCACCAGATTCGGGACCGTGCTGTACAGGCGGTCGACGTTGCTCATGCCGCCGCCGAGCACAATCACGTCCGGATCGAGAATATTCACCACGTGCGCCAGCGATTTCGCCAGGCGCATTTCGTAGCGGCGGAGCGCCAGTTCAGCTACCGAATCCTGTTCTTCGACCAGACGCATGATCTCGCTCCCTTTGAGCGGCTGACCACTCAGACGGTGGTAATCGGTCGCAAAACCGGTACCGGAGATAAACGTCTCAATACAACCTTGCTTGCCGCAATAGCACGGTACTTCAGCGCGGTATTTAAGCTCATCTTCATCCATCCACGGCAGTGGGTTGTGTCCCCACTCGCCCGCCGTACCGTTACCCCCGATATGGGCACGCCCGCCTAAGGCCACGCCTGCTCCGCAGCCGGTACCGATGATGACGGCAAAAACGGTATGGGCACCGGCAGCCGCGCCGTCAATCGCTTCTGAAACCGCCAGACAGTTGGCGTCGTTGGCCAGACGCACTTCGCGCTTCAGACGCGCGCTCAAATCTTTATCAAAAGGCTGACCGTTTAGCCACGTCGAGTTGGCATTTTTAACCACCCCGGTATAAGGCGAGATCGACCCGGGGATCCCCATTCCGACGGAGCCGGTTTGTCCTGTCGCCTGCTCTGCCATTTCAACCAGTCTCGCGATCGTCTCGATAGTCTGGTGATAATCATCGCGCGGCGTAGGCAGACGGTGGCGGAACAGCTGTTCCCCCTGCTCGCTCAGTGCGATGACTTCTGTTTTGGTGCCGCCCAAATCAATCCCAATACGCACAAGACTCTCCTCATTATTTTGATTATCAACAGAGTAGAAGCACGCTTCCCGATTAGCAATGCAAGCGATGCGACAATTCGTTATCATGCCCGCTGATTTAACGACAAGGCCGTGGAAATTATCATGCTGTGGTTCAAAAATTTGATGGTTTACCGTCTCAGCCGCGACGTTTCGCTGCGTGCAGAAGAGATGGAAAAACAGTTAGCCGCTTACACCTTTTCCCCTTGCGGTAGCCAGGATATGGCAAAAACCGGTTGGGTTCCGCCAATGGGTTCACAAAGCGATGCACTGACCCACGCCAGCAGCACGGGTCAAATCATCGTCTGCGCCCGTAAAGAAGAGAAAATTCTGCCAACGCCGGTGGTTAAACAGGCGCTCGAAGCGAAGATCTTCAAACTGGAAGCCGAACAGGGTCGCAAGCTGAAGAAAACCGAAAAAGATTCGCTGAAAGACGAAGTTCTGCACTCTCTGCTGCCGCGCGCCTTTAGCCGCTTCAGCCAGACCATGATGTGGATCGATACCGTTAACGGGCTGATTATGGTGGACTGCGCCAGCGCCAAAAAAGCAGAAGATACGCTGGCTCTGCTGCGCAAAAGCATCGGCTCTCTGCCGGTCGTACCGTTGGCGCTGGAAACGCCAATCGAGCTGACCCTGACCGAGTGGGTACGCAGCGGTGCTGCCGCGCAAGGTTTCCAGATCCTCGATGAGGCCGAGCTGAAAGCCCTGCTGGAAGATGGCGGCGTGATCCGCGCGAAGAAACAGGATCTGGTGAGCGACGAGATTGCCGTACACATCGAAGCGGGCAAAGTGGTGACCAAACTGGCGCTCGACTGGCAGCAGCGGATTCAGTTTATGATGTGCGATGACGGTTCAGTGAAACGTCTGAAGTTCTGCGATGAACTGCGCGATCAGAATGAAGACATCGACCGGGAAGATTACGCCCAGCGCTTTGACGCGGACTTCATCCTGATGACCGGGGAACTGGCCGCGTTGATTCAGAATCTGGTGGAAGGTCTCGGCGGCGAAGCGCAAAGATAACAGGCAAAGCGTAGGCCGGGTATGCGTTAGCGCCACCCGGCTTATTTTTTATTTCAGATAGCGGCACAGATAAGAGGTCGGTTCAGCAACCTGCAGATGGAACTCGCTGTGGCCAGGAACGTTGAAAACCTGCCCGGCTGCGTAAACTTTCCATTCCGTTTCACCCGGCAGTAAGACGTTGAGCGCACCGCTAACGACCGTCATCTCTTCCGCTTCGGCCGTACCAAAAGTGTATTCCCCTTCGGCCATGACACCGACACTGGCGCGGCCAGTGCTGCTGCTGGTAAAACCAATGGATTTCACTTTACCGGAAAAGTATTCGTTACTTTGAAGCATGAACTGGCCCTTATATTTTTAGATAAAAATTCACTATAGGGGCCATGCTCATCACCTGTCACGCAAAATCATTACGTCAGAAGCTCTGAAGCCAGGCGAGCCATCAGAACATTGGATAACAGCACCGGCACATCCAGCGCCTTCTGCAGTAAATCGCGATGATGCTGGTGGAAGCCAAGACAGTCCAGGATCAACACATCCGCCCCTCTCTCCAGCAACTCACGTCCGGCCTCAATCAGTGCGGCATCGCTATCCCAGAAAGGATTTGCCAGCGCATATAAGGGCACTTTTTCAAGCACGTGCCACTTTGCCTCCTGGTTGTCCATCAACTCTTCAATCGGGACGATGACCCCCACCTGATGACCATCAACAATTGAGGCCACCAGCGGCGGGATGATGCGCATCGGCTCCAGCAGAATCGCATTACGCGCCGTGAGACCTTTAATGGGTGCGGTACTCATCAGCAAAATAACGTCATAACCTTGATTATCGAGCACTTCTATCACCCCTTGCAGCGAGCGCTCGATTTTCTGACGCGAAACATGCGCCAGTTTACCGTCACTTAATAACGTCGCCAGGGGATCCTCCCCCGCCTCGACAGCGTAGTCCTCCATGACCTCTTCCCGACTCATCTTCCCCAGCAGGCTAAGATGCGTTATCTGTTGTTCAGAGACATGCTCGGTTAAGAGCGGTAACACTTCGCTTACAGGGACCACACCAATGGTGAGGATCGCCAACGTCGCCTTCATCTTTATCGCCTTCCATTACTACAACATCGTGCACACAGGTACAGGCTCACTACGCTGCACAGTTCATTTTTTCAACAAAACAGCACCAAGCGTAGCAGGTGATCTTCACATCGAAATGTAAAGATCGACCGTCAATATCGGAGTTACTTGTAATAACTAAATATTAACTCCTGCTTAACTTTCTCGATGAGTAAAAAGTGTGATTCAGGCACGATCCTGGAGCGTTTAGGAAAACGGTCAGGTTATATCAGGATCTTCGTAGCGCCGTTTCGCATCCAGCGCTTCCTGTTCAGTCTCGTGTTCACTGATCAGCGAGTCTGGTTTAGGGTGATCGGCACGCAGTTGATACCAGGTAACAGTATGACCCGTATGGCCTTTTTCAACGGTAATAATGCGCGCTTCACGCGGATAGGGAGGTCTGGTCGGCATAGCTCATCCTTTTTTATATGTCTGAGCTATAAGTATAGACGCCGGTTAGCTGGCACAAGCCAAACGTAGAGCAGTAATAATCTGGGTAACCACATCTTCAGGAGCCGCAGAAGCATCTACCACGTGGTGTGCTGCTTCACGGTATAGCGCATCACGTTCAGCCAGCACTTCTCTCACCTCTTCGCTAAGCGGTCTGGAGGTCAGTGCAGGACGTTGCCCCTCTTCCGGAAAGGCTTCCAGACGCCCTACCAGAGCCGAAACAGGTGCACTGAGATAGATCACAATCCCTTTTTCGCGCATAAAGTGGCGATTACATTCAGCCAGAACAATGCCCCCTCCTGTCGCGATAACCGCAGAAGGTGTGGTTACCGCTTTCAGCGCTGCCGTTTCACGTGCGCGGAAGCTGTCCCATCCTTCCTGTTCGACAATGTCCGCGATCGTTCTTCCGGCCTCTGTTTGCAACCAGTGGTCAGTATCCACAAACTGACGATCGCACGCGCGTGCCAGTTCCAGGCCAACGGTGGTTTTCCCACAGCCGCGGGGGCCAACTAAAAAGATGGGTTGGGTCATAACCAGGTGTTCCCCTTGATGCCGGATGGCCGAAGAGTGTAAAGAAATAATTGCAGAAGATGTTTCGATTACTTTACTGCAAAGCGGTACGGGATGACAACCCTGAGGAGGCCATACTGTACCACAAATTGACAATGGTTATCATTACGCGGTGCGACGCTTCACTTCCAGCAACCATTTATCCAGCTCTGCGGCAAACTGCTGACGATCGCGCTGGGATAAGCTGTCTGGCCCACCCGTCTGCACACCGCTGGCGCGGAGCGTATCCATAAAGTCACGCATAGTGAGTTTTTCCCGAATGGTCGCAGGTGAATAACGCTCCCCCCGAGGGTTCAGCGCCGCAGCCCCTTTCTCCAGCACTTCAGCAGCCAGAGGGATATCCGCCGTGATCACCAGATCTTCCGCGCTACACAGACGGACAATTTCGTTATCCGCCACGTCAAACCCGGCCGGAACCCGCAACGCGCGAATGAATCTGGAAGGAGGGACGCGAATATTCTGGTTCGCCACCAGCGTTAGCGGCATCTGAACACGCTCGGCGGCGCGGAACAAAATCTCTTTAATCACATTCGGACACGCGTCCGCATCAACCCAAATCGCCATATTGTCTCCCCTTAATGACTCTGCCGACTATTGTCGCCTGCATTTCGTTGTTAAGCTATCAATCAGAGAAAACAACGCATAATGACGGAGAGTCGTGATGGATAAGAAAATCGGGTTTATCGGCTGCGGTAACATGGGCAAAGCCATCCTGGGCGGCCTGATCGCCAGCGGGCAGGTTCTGCCGGGTCAGATTTGGGTTTATACCCCGTCACCTGATAAAGTCGCCGCGTTGCGCGATCAATACGGGATCAACGCCGCCGAAAGCGCTCAGGAAGTCGCCCAGGTCGCCGATATCGTCTTTGGCGCCGTCAAGCCGAACATCATGATCAAAGTGCTGAGCGACATCACCTCCAGCCTGAATAAAGAGACGCTGGTCGTCTCCATTGCTGCGGGCGTCACGCTGGATCAACTGGCGCGCGCGCTGGGTCATGACCGTAAAATCGTCCGGGCGATGCCTAATACCCCCTCACTGGTTAACGCTGGCATGACTTCCGTCACGCCAAACGCACTGGTGACCACAGAAGACGTGGCTGATGTCCTGAACATTTTCCGCTGCTTCGGTGAAGCGGAAGTGATTGCCGAATCCATGATCCATCCGGTTGTCGGCGTGAGCGGTTCAGCCCCTGCGTATGTCTTCATGTTCTTAGAAGCGATGGCCGACGCCGCAGTACTGGGCGGTATGCCGCGTGCGCAGGCGTATAAATTCGCAGCACAGGCAGTTATGGGTTCTGCCAAAATGGTGCTGGAAACCGGTAAACATCCTGGTGAGCTGAAAGATATGGTTTGCTCCCCTGGTGGTACCACCATCGAAGCGGTGCGGGTACTGGAAGAACGCGGATTCCGTGCTGCCGTCATCGAAGCGATGGCAAAATGCATGGAAAAATCAGAGAAACTGAGTAAATCCTGATCGTCTCAGCCGGGTGTCAGGCAGCCACTTCAGTGCGGCCACGCCCGGCATTTTTTGCCTTGTACAGCGCCACATCAGCCGCCTTGAGCCACTCCCGATAGTGCCCAAACTGTGGCCCCCAGGTGGCGATACCTACGCTTATGCGCAGGGTTTCTTCAGGTGCGCAAGGTAACGACAGTTTTTCCAGCCGTTCATGAACCCGGGACATAACGGCGATTGCGCTGTCAGCGGCTGTCCGCGACATAATCACCGCAAATTCATCTCCACCAAAACGGCCTATTGCATCGCCTGAACGTACCGAAATCTGCAGCTGACGCGTAATCGCAATGATCGCCTCATCGCCCACATCATGCCCCCAGGTATCGTTGATGTTTTTAAAGTGGTCGATATCAATCAGCAATATTGTTGCCGTACCATTATGACGTCGGCACTGCTCAAATTCGTTTCGCAACAGCATTTCCCAGTGTCGACGATTAAAGACTCCTGTCATTCCATCGCGTGTACTCATCATTTCCAGCCGCCGCTTATGTTCAGCCAGCCTGACGGCAGTGCGATGGCTTAGCCAGGCAAACAGCATGGGATAAAGCACAAACACAGGAAGCGTTAAGCCCCATTCCACCGGATCAGGATTAAAGACCACCACTCTCCCGACCGGGGGCAGCGTCAACAGTGCGGAAAGCAGGGTCAATATGATCCCCGGAATGAAGAGTCGACAGCCGCCGGAGCCCATCATATTCATCCCCACCATCATCACCAGCGCGGTTGTGGGTAACGCATTTATCCCCATCACGCCAATCCAGAGCCCGGCGATAATGGCATCCATTTTGAGATTGAAAATTTCCTGCTGATGAGGTGATGAAGCACGACAAGATAACTGCCAGGCGAGATGAGGCCAGATGAACGCCCATCCCACCAGTAAAAGCCACCAGCCACCAGCTAAAAAATGGGTGACCAGTATCCCCGCGACAGGGAAAAACATCGCCGCCAGCCCGACAGCGCGCGCCAGCCGAACTCGCCGGGCAAACTGAATGCCAGCACGGTGAGGGGCATCCAGAGAAAGGGTTAAATCCAACTCTTCGCGAATGCATTTTTTGTCGTAATAGGATTCATCATTCATCATTTTTGGGAATATTCTGAAACATTTTCCCAAATTATAGAGAGGGGGGGTGCGAGGAAAGTATGAAATTTCGGGTGAGTCGCCAGAGCCACTCACCCGTTAGAACTACGCTTTTTTCTTCAGGCAGGTGCTCATAAATTTACTGCGATCGTCACCTTTCAGAGACTGCTCAGTGGCCTTCGCATTACAGTCGCGCATTTTCTGCTGCTGTGGCGTCAGGCTTTTTTCAGCAGGTTTAGATGCGCCATTTTTAAGGCAATCGCTCATATAGGTCTTACGGGCATCCCCCTTCAGACTCTGGGACGTGGCCTGTTGGTTACAGGTGGTCATGCGTTGTTGCTGAGGCGTTAATGTTTTCTCTTCCGCGTTCGCCGATGAAATCAGGAACAGGCCAGAGAGCAGAGTAACCAGTAATGTTGTTTTCATTGCACCATCCTTTTGTAAACATTCCCTGTAAGTCTGGTCCGTGACAGGAAAAAAGTCACCCGGCAGAGACAAATTCCGCCGGGCTTTTATCATTTAAGGCCTAGTGCCGCTTTCATGGTGTAGAACAGATCGGTTTGATCGGTCAGTCCTACCACATTTGCCGCATGCGGTCCGTAGGCGGCAATACGCAGCTGAGTGCCCGTGTGCTCCATGGACTCTTCTTCAGAGTTGCCATAGCTCAGCACCATTACAGCACCATCTTTCGTGTTCAGCGCCTGCGTCAGGCCTGGCGCTTTGGTATCTGCCGGGATGATCTGGCTGGCGTGCGCATGGTCCGCGGTGACCACCACAAGAGTGTTTCCGTCTTTCTTCGCGAATTCGAGTGCCTTCTGCACCGCTTCGTCCAGGTCGACGGTTTCGCCAATCTGGCCACACGGATTCGCCGCATGATCTTGCTTGTCGATCGACGCGCCTTCCACCTGCAGGAAGAACCCTTTTTCGCTCTTGCTCAGCAGAGAGATCGCTTTATCGGTCATTGCCGCCAGCGTCGGCACGCTGTCAGTGCGTTTCGGGTTAGGAGTACAGGTCACGGCAGGCTTATCAATATTGCCGTGATAAGAGGCTTTTGGACCTTCCCAGCGCACAGGCATATTGCCATCAGAGAACAGTCCCAGCAGCGGTTTGTCTTGATTCGCCTCAGTGATTGCTGCCAGAGCGCTTGCATCGCTCACCAGTTGATAGCCACGAGCCTGTGCCTGCTCACGCAGCGTTTTACCCTGCCATTCGCCCGCCGTCGCGGTTTCTGCAAAGGTTTTCGCCCCACCGCCCAGCGTGACGTCAGCACGTGCATTCAGCAGTTGTTCAGTAATCGAGCCTTTGCCCCCTTTTTCCAGGGCGTTGGTTGGGCATTTTTCACTGGTCACCGACGGGCCATAGCACTTACGTGAAGTCACATGCGATACCAGCGCCGCCGGCGTCGCGTCCTGAAGTTCAGCGGTAGAAACGTTGCCGGTGGCCAGCCCCGCCGCTTTTGCCATTTCCAGAATGGTTTGATGATCTTTTTCGTGAATATCGACACCCAGCGCGCCATTATAGGTTTTTACCCCCGTAGACCACGCCGTAGCAGAGGCAGCCGAATCCGTTACGTAATCCGGTTTACCGGTTTTTTTATCCAGTGAGTAATGGGTATATTGTCCGGTCAGCGGCAATGCGTCGATACCTTTAAAAAATCCGCCTGCCCCCTCGGCATAATTTCGCGCCGCTGTTATTTCGGAATCACCCATTCCATCGCCAATAAGCAGAATGATATTTTTCGCCGGTTTCTCATTCAGCGAAGCGCGAATAGCGGCTGTTTGATCTTCAGATAAACGGCGTGCGCCGCCTGGCTGAGTGATATCCCCTTTTGCTGCGCGATTATCCAGCACGTGAGTATTGGACGTATCAGCATAAATAGCAGGGGTAATAAACAGGGGAAGTAATGCGATGAAAAGTGCGCTCTGTTTCAATTTATTTTCTCCATGTACAAATACATAAAAATAAAAACAGAGCGACTATAGGCATCCTGCATGACAATTCTATGACACGTCGTTATGTCCGGCGACGGTTTAGCTGCGAGGATGCCTCAAGAGCTTCTTTACGTATTGCTGGAGCAACTCTGCATCCTCAACCGGAACCTGAGTATCGGGTTTTGCCTTATCCAGCGCACCTTCGACGCTCTCTATTAATGCCTGTTGGTCAGATTTAGCCATCTGTCGTAATAGTGCGGTGACAACAATTTCCAGAGCTTCGACCTGGGCGACCAGTTCTTTTGACTCCTCTTCCTTTTGTGCAAGCTTGACCAGCAACTCAGCAATGAGATTTTTCATCGTGTTATTTCCTTATGTGATTTCCCCTGAAACTAACATCAAGAGGGAAATATGCAAAGCGGAGAAAGGTATTATCTTATGCAAAAGTGACGACATCGAAAAAAATAGGGTTTCGGAATTATCAGCGAAACGTTTTTCTATAAAAAATGCCGCATTGGGTGATAGAAAAATGCGGCAATCATAAGAATATACAATACATCGACAGAAGCATTATCTTGCCGATTTTACCTCCGCCATGTGCCTGCGGCGCCGCAGAGCAATAGCCAGCTGGATAATGTTGATCAAAACAACAATCGCCGTCGCGGCAAATACCCAACGAAAACCGGCCATCGCGGAAACAGAGGCGCCAATAAGCGGACCGGCAACATTACCCAAATACATAAACGACTGGTTATATCCAAAAATACGCCCTGTCACCTGGTCGCTGGAATATTTGACCAGCAAGGTCTGTACCGCAGGCAGCATTGCGCCATCGGCAAAGCCGAGCAAAAATCGCAGCACGCCAAGCTGAAGCGGAGAGGTCACAAACGACATCGCGAAAAAGAGCACCACGGCAAAAATCAGCGTAGCCATCAGAATTCGCGCCGTACCGATCCTATCACCCAGTTTTCCCAACCGTGGTGCAGAAATCAGTGCCGATACGCCTGGCACGGCGGCGATCATGCCGCTGAGAAAGGCGATATTATTGCTGTCTGGCTCCATCGACTTGATAAACAGCGCCAGAATCGGCCCGACCGAACCGTTACAGAGCTGGATCACCATAGTAGTAACAAACAGGCTGATCATGAGCCCAGGGTAAGGCAGAGAGGCGAAGACAGCTTTGCCACTCAGACGTTCAGATTTGCTGATAACGGGGCGACCGCCCTCTTTGATAAGAAAAAGCGTGACCAGAAAACTGACCACCAGCAGGATCGCGGTAATGATAAATACGGCGCGCAGCCCGACGTGGTCCGCCAGAAAGCCCCCCAGCAGCGGGCCGCCAATTACGCCACTAATCTGTGCGGTGGAAAGCGTACTCAGCGCCCAGCCGCTACGTTCTCGCGGCACCTGCGAGGCGACCAGCGCCATGGCATTCGGAATATACCCGGAAGTCAGCCCCATCACCGCCCGCAGGAAAAACAGTTGCCAGACGTTGGTGGCGAAGGCCTGCAGCAGAATGGCAATCGCCATCCCGAGCGAGGCGCGCAGCAGCATCAGCTTTCGGCCTTTCCGATCCGCCAGGCTGCCCCACATTGGTGACACAATCGCGGAGACCAGAAACGTGACGCTGAACGTCAGACCAGACCACATGGAGAGCGCCTCGTGCGAGGTCACACCCAACTGTGACACATACAGCGGCAGGAACGGCAGGATCTGGCTGATGGCGAGCCCGGTAAAGAAGCAACCGAACCAGACCGAGATAAGATTAACTTTCCATGATTCCATAAAGAAACAGTCTTCATTTTTAGGCGAATTCGCCTACAGATTAGCAAGTTACGCATAGTGACGTCGCACCAGAGATGCGGCCTTGATGACTTTGGTGTTTTATCTTCCCAGTCATCATATTTGTGAAATAAGTCACAAATCATCCATTTCCAGGCGGGATTTTATGCTTCAGAAGAGTTTTCCCTCTCCCACTTCCCCATCAACATTCCCCAAAACATTATGGCGGAAGGCCGCGAAACCCGCAGGGCATCGTGGTATGTTATTGGCTTTTCGTCATACTGGAAGAGAGTGAGATGGCAAAGCAGCGCGTAGGTATTGTCTTTGGGGGAAAATCAGCAGAGCACGAGGTTTCATTGCAATCGGCCAAAAATATCGTTGATGCGATTGATAAAAGCCGTTTCGAGGTGGTGCTGCTGGGTATTGATAAACAGGGCCAGTGGCATGTTAACGATGCTAGCCAGTATCTGCTTAATGCCAACGACCCAGCACATATCGCCCTTAATCCTTCGGAAATTAGCGTCGCCACTGTGCCCGGCGTCGTGAAGGGGCAACTCATCGACGCTGGCAATGCACAGTCTCTCGCTCAGATTGATGTCGTGTTCCCCATCGTTCACGGTACTCTGGGTGAAGATGGTTCCCTGCAGGGAATGTTGCGCATGGCCAACCTGCCGTTCGTCGGCTCGGACGTCCTCGGCTCTGCCGCGTGCATGGATAAAGACGTCACCAAACGCCTGCTGCGTGATGCCGGGCTGAATATAGCGCCTTTCGTGACGCTCACTCGCGCCAATCGCGACAAACACAGCTTCGCGCAAATTAGCGGAGAGCTGGGTCTGCCGCTGTTTGTGAAACCGGCAAATCAGGGCTCCTCCGTAGGCGTCAGCAAAGTCACCAGCGAAGAAGAGTTCACACAGGCTGTCCGTCTGGCGTTTGAATTCGACCATAAAGTGGTGGTTGAGCAGGGCATTAAAGGTCGTGAAATTGAGTGCGCCGTGCTGGGCAACGATTTCCCACAGGCGAGCACCTGCGGTGAAGTGGTCTTAAACAGCGACTTCTACTCCTACGACACCAAATACATTGATGACAAAGGTGCTCAGGTTGTCGTGCCTGCCAATATCGATCCCGCAATCAACGATAAGATCCGGGCGATCGCCATTAACGCCTATCAGACACTCGGCTGCAGCGGTATGGCGCGTGTGGATGTATTCCTGACGCCGGAAAACGAGGTGGTCATCAATGAAATCAACACGCTGCCGGGTTTCACGAATATCAGCATGTATCCGAAACTGTGGCAGGCGAGCGGACTGAGCTACTCTGAACTTATCACTCGCCTGATCGAGCTGGCGCTGGAGCGTCATGCCGCCGACAACGCCCTTAAAAGCTCCGTAAACGGTTAATCGGCACTCTTCGCCGTCTCCGTCTCATCCGCTGTCGTTTCTTCAGGACGACGGCGGATAATCAATCCAGCCAGCCAGAAGCTGATCACCCAGGTCACCAGCCCGACAGCATAGGTTTGCCATCCTTTTGCTTCAAATCCCAGCAGCCCCACGACGCCGTTAAGAATAAAGATCAGCCCGATAGCAAAGGCGTAGTAGTGCCAGTCACGGCGTAGTTTGGACGTGAGCTTCATAACAACTCCGGCAGGAAAAAAAAGACATCCTCTCACAGTTTTACGGCCAGGTCTGTGGCAGATACGGAAATTCTGAAACGCGACGTAATTTCACTTAAGTAATGAAATTGTGATGTGCTGCAGAAATCGACAATCCAGGAGAATTCCTGAGGGTAAATTACCACGATTCTGATATTGACAAATGCGATGACCTGTCAAACTCCCCCTGTAAGAAGCGTATTAAACAGAGTGATATTTCGGGAGGTCATCATGGCTGATTTTAC
Source organism: Enterobacter sp. E1 (assembly GCF_016809815.1). Taxonomy (NCBI): domain Bacteria; kingdom Pseudomonadati; phylum Pseudomonadota; class Gammaproteobacteria; order Enterobacterales; family Enterobacteriaceae; genus Enterobacter; species Enterobacter sp. E1. Next base: position 1,199,944 of record NZ_JAFBJM010000001.1, read on the forward strand.
ATTGTCGAAACCGATTTTTGGCGGCAAACCAAAAACCTCCACGGCAGGTAATATTGCTTATGCTCTGTTTGTTCTGTTCTGCTTCTGGGCAGGCTCACAGCTGCTCAATATGCTGGTTCATGCGCCAGGGGTATATGAACACCTGATGCAGGTACAGGATAACGGACGCCCGCGAGTTGAGATTGGGTTTGGTGTCAGTACCCTGTTTGGCCTTGTTCCCTTCCTCGCCGGTTGTATGATTTTAGGCGTCGTGGCGTTAGTTTTGCGTGTTCGCCGCCGCCGTTAAAGCCCCATACAACGCGCCCGACGATCGTCCACCCGCTTTGCGAACCATGCGGTTGTCAGGTTACGCGTGATCTTCGGGCTTTCCAGTTGAATACCCGGCAGAATAGCTCTCGGTAACGTTTTTCCGCTCTTCTGCTCGGCAAGAGCAAAGACTTTCTTGTACAGATCCGTTTTCTCAAAGGCCAGGCTGTCACCCTTCTCAAGCTGACGGCGAATATCGCTGTTGCTCAGGCCAAGCGCTGTCGATAATTTCCGTACTGCCAGCTCGGTGCTTCCCGCCTCGCTGCTGCCGTAAGCGATGAGATCGCCGTCCAGCGCCAGCTTGACGCCGCTTGCGCGGCTGACCGCACTCTGGAATGCCGCATTACGGCTGGCATACCAGCCCGCGTTGAAGTCGGCAAAGCGGTACAGCGGTTCATTATAGTTCGCCGGATAGTTCAGCAGATGGTACGTGCCAAACCACAGACCGCCGCGCAGGGAGAAGACCTCCTGGCGTACCGTACCGTCGATTTTCCACGGATAGCCGTCGGTGTGCTTTTCGGCAAACGCAATGCTCACCTGCATCGGCCCACCGGTATGTACCGGGTTAAGTGAGCCAAACAGTTTCTGCCCCATTGGGACCATACTGATGAAATCATCAAAGATGGCGCTGAGCTGTTTTTCAGTTTTCACCGTATCCAGCCGTTCGCTGTAGCTTTTGCCGTTTGGCGAGGTGATTTTAAGCGCGGTATGAACAAGAAAGACCGGGATATGCATGGATTCCGCGCGGCGGTCGATCTCTTTCCAGGCAATTTTGTTCAGACCCGGCACCACCGGGTCTGACTGGTACATCGACTCCTGCTGCGCCACCGCCAGCACCGAGCAGATATTCTCCTCGGTTGGCGCGATCTTTTGGCTTTCAAAGGTTTTTGCCAGCGCCTCTGCCCAGGCATTGCGATCCTTCACGCTGGCGGGCATTTTCTGCCGCACAACGCTTGCCACATCAACCGGCTTTTCGCCCTTCTTGAGCGGAGCAGCCCCTTTTTCGGCGCATCCGACCAGGACGAGAGCAGTCAGTAAGGACAACGGTAACGCACGCGGTACGGCAAAAGACATAGCAACTCCCTGTATTAGCTAAAAGTATTGGTCACTTCCTGCAGGTCACGATCGTCCAGCTCACGTTCAAAGCTGCGCAGACGTTTGTAAATAGACATCAGCTCCACCAGCGTGGTCCAGGAGTTGATTAAGTACTGGAACGCCCCACGGACCTGACCGAAAACGTTAGTGATCTGCGTCATCAGACCGAGCGTAATCGTACCCGCAACAATGGACGGGAACAGCAAGAACAAACCGAAAACGTTATCCACCTGCAGATACAAAATGCGCGCAATGTTGAAATACATATAGTGGAAGTAGAGACGGAAATAGTTACGACGCACAGCGCTGAACAGCTCACGTACGGTCGGTGGCGATGCACGATTAGCATCATCTTCACCGTATACCAGCTCTTTACGATAAGCCGCTTCGACACGCTGATTTTTAAACTGCAGCCCTGGCAGTTTAATCCCAACCACCGCCAGCAGCCCTGTCCCCATCAGAGACCAGACGATTGCTGCAATCACCAGGCCGTACGGTAGATGGCCGACAATAGGCAGATCCGGCACATGCGCCGAGAGTGTAACCAACACGGGCAGGAAGGCAATAAGCGTCATAATGGCATTGATAAAGCTTACGCCCATGTCTTCAAGGGTGGAGGCAAAACGCATGGTGTCTTCCTGCACACGCTGCGCCGCACCTTCGATATGGCGCAGGTGCTGCCAGTGCGCCATATAGTGTTCGTTCATCGCGGTACGCCAGCGGAAAACATAGTGGCTGACGAAGAAGTTGTTCATCACACCGATGACTACAGCAATAAGAGCGATGCCAAGGAAAATGCCTACCTCGTGGTAGAACTGATTAATGGTCACTTTATGCGGTGAACTCAGCGCCGTCTGGATCAGATCATAGAACGGTGCATACCAGGCGTTGACCGCCACACCCACTTCCACAAGGAACCAGGTCACAAAAATAATCAGTGATGTGCCGAGGATTGACCAGTATTGCCAGCGGTGCGGAGAGTACACAAACCAGAACAGCGCAAACATCCCCACGCACAGCGTGTAATAGGCATAAAACAGCAGATAGCTCAGCGACCAGAAGCGCGCCGCGCTAATCGGTACATCGCCCGTCGCCCCCGTGATGCGCGTCAGCCAGGTACCGCCGCCCGCCTGCCAGAAAATAACGGCGATCAGTGCCCAAATAAATGCCGACAGGAAAAAAGGCCCCGGCTTTGGGAAAAAAGACTTAAACATAATGCTTCCTTCTTGTTGTTATGGCTTTTGCTGTGTTCAACACATCACCACACGAAAATCATGCCTGAGCCCGTCTCAAGGCTCAGGCAAAAAGGTCAGACCCGAGGGTTAATTATTAGTTCGCTTTCCAGTTTTCGAGAATTGTTTCGGTGCGTTTCACTGCGAGAGGATTCGCCGGCGCGATGAAGTTACGCCAGACGTCGTTGTGGTGGTTAATCAGGATCTGCGCATCTGCCGCCGGGCGATTGGCGGTAGTATGGGCATCTTCCGCCACGGTGATGTGATAACCCCGGCTCACACCGTTCTTGATCGTCGCATCGACACAGTAATCCGTGGCACAACCACAGATGACAAACTCTTGAATACCCTGCTCGCGTAATAGCGCCTCAAGCGGCGTGTTATAAAACGCATCGCATGCCGTCTTGGTAACATAGAGCGCATCAGCAGGCTGGTGCAGTTCAGGCAGCAATGCAAACCCATCACTTCCCTCTTCCAGCCCCCCTGCCTCGGTATGCTGGATAAAAATCACCTTGTCGGCTGCCTGCGTAAGCTGGTTGATCAGAGAGACACACTTTTCACGCTGATGACGAGGCGTTTCAAATACGCCGTTCTGCATATCGACAACCATAACCACACGCTTTTCAGACATACCGTTCTCCGTAAGATTGAGTGACACTGGTGCCTATCATAAGCCCGATGTCACAAAATGGGAGATGGCTCGTAAGTAAATTGTTCATATTTACCCATGGTTACGTTTTTCTCGCTATCGTTATGCAATTCGGGGCATTGCGCGGTTCCGATTAGTAGTATAAATACCCATTACTTTCCTCATTCACTTCATGGATGCTTTTCGTTGAAACGTTGTCTGCTCTCTTTTGCCGCGCTGTGTGCGGTGAGCTTTTCTACCGCCCAGGCAGCCCAACCGCTGACGGCGCCCGTTTTAGCTTCAGATATTGCCGATCGCTACGCGAACCTTATCTATTACGGCAGCGGTGCGACCGGGATGGCGATGGTCGTGATCGACGGCAACCAGCGCGTGTTCCGCAGCTTTGGCGAGACGCGCCCAGGAAATAACGTTCACCCGCAGCTGGATTCCGTTATCCGCATCGCATCCTTAACCAAGCTGATGACGAGTGAAATGCTGGTGAAACTGCTCGACCAGGGCGTGGTTAAGCTCGACGACCCGCTCAGCAAATACGCGCCGCCTGGCGCGCGCGTTCCGACCTACCAGGGCACGCCAATCCGGCTTGTGAACCTTGCCACCCATACCAGCGCCCTGCCGCGTGAGCAGCCTGGTGGAGCAGCGCATCGTGACGTATTTGTCTGGCCAACGCGCGACCAGCGCTGGAACTATCTGAGCACTGCCACGCTGAAGGCGGCTCCGGGTTCGCAGGCCTCGTATTCAAACCTGGCGTTTGACCTGCTGGCGGACGCCCTTTCTACGGCGTCTGGTAAACCCTACACGCAGCTGTTTGAAGAACAGATAACCCGCCCGCTGGGCATGAAAGACACCACCTTTACCCCGTCCCCGGACCAGTGCCGTCGCCTGATGGTGGCAGAGAAAGGCGCTAGCCCCTGTAATAACACGCTGGCGGCCGTGGGCAGCGGCGGGGTTTACTCCACGCCTGGCGATATGATGCGCTGGATGCAGCAGTTCCTTTCATCGGATTTCTACTCGCGCAGCAGCCAGGCCGATCGTATGCAGACCCTGATTTATCAGCGTACCCAACTGCACCGCGTTATTGGGATGGACGTGCCGGGTAAAGCCGATGCGCTCGGCCTGGGCTGGGTCTATCTGGCACCGAAAAATGGCCGTCCGGGTATTATTCAGAAAACCGGCGGCGGCGGTGGATTTATTACGTATATGGCGATGATCCCGCAGTCAAACGTAGGCGCATTTGTGGTGGTTACCCGCTCTCCGCATACGCGTTTCGTCAATATGAGTGACGGCCTTAATAATTTAGTGGCTGAACTGAGCGCCAATAAAGCTCAGGTGCTTACCGCGTCCAACTGATATTAATATTCCGTGGGCAAACGGTTGATGTTAAACCGTTTGCCCCGAACGCTCCCCTCCCGCCGTCTTGCATGACCTGACGGTAAACCGCCCACTTTAATAAACACCTCACGACGCTTTCGGGTACACTAGCCCTCTTTGTTCCACAAACATCAGGCATACCATGACCGATTTAATTGCACGCCCCCGCCGCCTGCGCAAGTCACCTGCACTGCGCGCTATGTTTGAAGAGACAACACTGACCTTAAACGATCTGGTGTTGCCGATTTTTGTCGAAGAAGAGATTGATGACTATAAGGCCATCGAAGCCATGCCTGGCGTGATGCGCATTCCGGAAAAATATCTGGCGCGTGAGATCGAACGCATCGCCAACGCCGGGATCCGCTCGGTAATGACCTTTGGCATCTCCCACCATACCGATGCCACCGGCAGCGACGCGTGGAAAGAAGATGGCCTGGTCGCTCGTATGTCCCGCATCTGCAAAGAGACAGTGCCGGAAATGGTGGTGATGTCTGACACGTGTTTCTGCGAATACACCTCTCATGGCCACTGCGGTGTGCTGTGCGATCACGGCGTGGACAACGATGCCACCCTGCTTAATCTCGGCAAACAAGCGGTCGTCGCTGCCGCTGCCGGTGCGGATTTCATCGCGCCATCCGCCGCGATGGACGGACAGGTTCAGGCGATTCGTCAGGCCCTGGATGCTGCAGGTTTTACTGACACTGCCATCATGTCCTACTCCACCAAATTTGCCTCCTCGTTCTACGGCCCGTTCCGTGAAGCAGCGGGTACGGCGCTGAAAGGCGACCGTAAAACCTATCAGATGAACCCGCTGAACCGCCGGGAAGCGATTCGTGAATCCCTGCTTGATGAAGCCCAGGGCGCAGATTGCCTGATGGTGAAACCGGCCGGTGCTTATCTCGATATCCTGCGCGACATTCGCGAGCGTACCGAGCTGCCACTGGGCGCTTATCAGGTAAGCGGTGAGTACGCGATGATCAAATTCGCCGCCCTGGCAGGTGCGATTGATGAAGAGAAAGTGGTTCTCGAAAGCCTCGGCGCGATCAAACGCGCAGGCGCGGATCTGATCTTCAGCTACTTCGCGCTGGATCTGGCCGAGAAAAAAATCCTCCGCTAATCTTCACCAAACTGCAATACAACCGACATCTGCTCCTTCTACTGTCTTCGCAAGACGGCAGGAGGAGTAATCATGTTTAGCCTCGATAGCGTTCTCGACGATCTTTGGCCTCAGGCGAGGCCAGCCCCCTGGCAAAAAAGTCTGTTAAAAAGACTGTTTTACGAAGACGAATTCCAGCAATTTGCCGCAGCACACCGCCACCTGAAAGGTCTGGATATGGTGGAGCAAGTTCTGGAGCACCTTGATATTCTCTGCACCGTTTCCGCCCGCGATCTCGAACAAATCCCCGAACATGGCCCGCTGGTCATTATTGCCAACCACCCGACGGGTACGCTTGACGGGCTGGCGCTGTTGTACGCCGTCTCCAGGGTACGACGCGATGTCAAAGTCGTGACCAACCGGATGCTGACCCACCTTGAGCCCCTCAGTTCGCTGTTTATTCCAGTGGACAATATGGGTGGCAGGACGGCGAAAACGTCCCTGGTCCAGATGGAACAGCATCTGCAAAACGCTGGCGTGCTGATTTTCTTCCCGGCGGGAGAAGTTTCGCGGCCCACGCGCAAAGGCATTCGCGATAAAAAATGGCACTCTGGCTTCATCAAACTCGCCAGCAAGCTGCGCGCCCCGCTGCTGCCGGTGCATATTCAGGCACATAACAGCCTGCTCTTTTATGCCAGCACGCTGGTCTCCCCGACGCTGTCGATGCTGTTGCTGATGCAGCAGATGTTCCGCCGCCGCCATAGCCAGCTGCCGATTAAAATCGGCCAGCAGATCGCCTGGCATCACTGGCATAGCGCCACCCTTTCGTCACGTGAGATGGCCGAGCAATGTCGTCAGCACGTGATGCGTCTTGGCAAGGGAGTGCCTGGCGTCTTTAAAACCCAGTGCGCTATCGCCCGCCCGGAAGACCGGGCCACCCTGAAACGCGCGCTGGCGCAGGCCGAATGTCTGGGCAATACCAGCGACGGTAAAACCATCTATCTTTGGCAACGTAACGGTCAGGAAGATGCCCCGCTGTTGCGCGAGCTGGGCCGCCTGCGCGAAATTGCCTTTCGCGCGGTGGAAGAAGGGAGCGGCAAACGCCGGGACACCGACCGTTATGATGATGATTATCTGCATCTGATCCTGTGGGATGATGAGGATCTGGAGATCGTCGGCGCGTATCGCTTTATGCCTACCGCCAGACAGGTTGAGCGTCGCGGTCTGGAAGGGTTGTACAGCTATAGCTTGTTCCACTACGACGACAAAATGCAGGATGTGCTGGAGCACAGTATTGAACTGGGGCGCAGCTTCATTCAGCCACGCTACTGGGGACGTCGTGGTCTGGATTATTTGTGGTCCGGCATTGGGGCGTACCTTGCACGTTATCCGCACTATCGCTACCTGTTTGGCCCGGTCTCCATTTCCGGCGGCTTACCGCCTGCCGCACGGGATTTGCTGGTGGCATTTTACCGTCTCTGGTTCCCGGCGACACATCCATTAGCCGCCTCACGTCAGCCGTATCCGGCATCGCTGCCGGATGTTCTGGCACAGTTTAGCGGCGTGGATTATGTGGATGACCTGACGAAGCTTAAATCGCTGCTCGGAAACCTCGGTTGCGGCATTCCCCCGCTCTACAAACAGTATTCCGAGCTTTGCGAACCCGGCGGCGTGCAGTTTATTGATTTTGGCAGCGACCCGGCATTTAACGACTGCGTCGACGGACTGGTGCTGGTGGATTTGTGTTACCTGAAGGCGAACCGCTATCAGCGGTATATTGAGGCGCACCTTTAAATGTGCGGTATTTTGTAGGCCGGGTAAGGCGTAGCCGCCACCCGGCAATTGTGCACCGTTTTCGCCGGGTGGCGCTGCGCTTGCCCGGCCTACGGGAGCGACGGGTTAAGGACGGTAAAACGGCTTATCGCCCAAAATCGTTGCCCGCTGCATAATCCGGCGCTGCGGCAGGTAATCCGCATTGGCGTAATGCTGAGTCACGCGGTTATCCCAGATCGCCAGATCGTTCTCCTGCCAGCGCCAGCGCACCTGAAATTCCGGTTTAGTGATATGCGCAAACAGGAAACTCAACAACGCCTCGCTCTCTTTTTCCGTCACGTCCACAATGCGCGTGGTGAACCCTTCGTTGACGAACAGCGCCTGCTTGCCCGTTACCGGGTGAGTACGCACGACCGGATGTAGCAACGGTGGATGCTTTGCAACCGCTTCCTGCCAGCGCTGATGTTCTTCTTCGCTCTTACGGTACTTGTACTCCTGGAACGATTTTTTGAAGTCATGCTCCGCCCGCAAGCCGCTCAGCAGCGTCCGGAACGGCGCGGACAACGCTTCAAAGGCCGCTATGCCGCTAGCCCACAGCGTATCGCCGCCGGTTTCCGGTAACAGCTTCGCCGCCAGGATCGCCCCGGCAGGCGGCGTCTCGATAAAGGTCACATCAGTGTGCCAGTTGTCGTTATCCGGTGGATTATCGTTGTGGGTATCCAGAACGATAATCTCCTCCACGCCTTCCGCATGCGGATAGACGGGGTGGATATGCAGGTCACCAAAACGCAGCGCCAGGGCGCGCTGCTGCTGCGGGGTTATCGCCTGTTCGCGCAGGAACACCACCTGATGGCGCAGTACTGCGTGGTACAACTGCTCGAACTGGTTATCGCTCAGCGGGCGGGTCACATCCAGCCCCGACACCTGCGCGCCAATGTACGGCCCCAGCGGGGTAATGGTCAGACGTTCACTCATTGTATTTCTCCATGCCAGGGCGTCAGGCGGCGCTGTAACGCGCGCAGCCCCAGTTCTAATCCAAAGGCAATCACGGCGATCACCGCAATTCCTGCCAGTACCACGTCAGTCGCCAGAAACTCTCCGGCAGACTGCACCATAAATCCAAGACCGCGCGTGGCTGCAATCAGCTCTGCCGCCACCAGCGTGGACCAGCCCACGCCGAGGCCGATGCGCAGTCCGGTTAAAATCTCCGGCAGCGCGCCGGGTAAAATCACGAACAACAGCACCTGCGTGCGGCTTGCTCCCAGCGACTGCGCCGCGCGGATCCGCACCTGCTGGGCGCTCTTCACTCCCGCCAGCGCCGACATGGCGACCGGGGCAAAAATCGCCAGATAAATCAGCAGAATTTTTGACGTTTCACCAATACCAAACCAGATCACCATCAGCGGCAGGTACGCCAGCGGCGGCACCGGGCGGTAAAGCTCAATCAACGGGTCGAGAATGCCGCGAACAGTCGGGCTCAACCCCATCGCAATTCCCACCGGAATACCAATGATGACCGCCGCCAGCAGCGCCACCAGAATACGGGCCAGGCTTGCGCCTAAGTGCTGCCACAGCGTGGCATCCATAAAGCCCTGCGGCCCGGCGATGGAAATAAGTTTGGCCAGAACCTGTCCCGGCGGTGGCAGAAACAGTGGGCTAATCCACTGCTGGGCAGCCACCAGCCACCACACCGCCAGTAATGCCAGCAGCGTGCCGACGCTCAGTGTGATTTGGTGCGAGAAAGGCCAGCGCAGCACCATACGCGTGCGGCGCGTTTTTTCACTGAAGACGATGCTCATGAGAACGCCTCCCGTTGTTCAAACACGCGGCTTAAGACGTATTCACGCTGTTCGATAAACAGCGGATCGGATTTGATGCTGCGCACGGGTTCTCCTGTGACGTAGCGGCGGGCAAACTCAAGCGGCAGGCGTTCCAGTACGCGCCCAGGCCCTGGCGATAACAACACCAGTTCGGTGGCCATAAATACCGCCTCTTCAATATCATGCGTGATCAGCAGCACCTGTTTGCCGGTTTCATACCACAGGCGCAGCAGCAGGGTTTGCATCTGCTCGCGGGTGAAGGCGTCGAGCGCCCCGAACGGCTCGTCCAGCAGCAATAGCTGTGGATTCGCTGCCAGCGCGCGGGCAATACCTACGCGCTGCCGCTGACCGCCGGAAAGCTGCCAGATAAAGCGTTTTTCCGCCCCTTCCAGCCCCACTTTTTTCAGCATCGTCCGTGCCGTTTCCAGCCGCTGTTCGCGACTGATGCCCGCAAGCTGTAGCCCAAACGCCACGTTTTCCTGCACGTTGCGCCAGGGAAGTAATCCTTCGTTCTGGAAGACCACGCCGCGCTCGGCGCCCGGGCCTTCCACCTTTTTGCCTTCCAGTTGAATGGTGCCATGCTGATAAGGGACAAACCCGGCGATCAGATTCAGCAGCGTGGTTTTTCCGCACCCGGACGGGCCCAGCACCACCAGCAGTTCTCTGCTGTCCAGCGTCAGGTTGATGTCCTCCAGCGCGGGCTTACCAGCGTAATCGGCATACAGATTTGTAATATTCAGCATGGCGGACTCCTTATTTCACAAAACGATCGGTCACGTACTGGCTGTAATCCGTCGCTACCGCGGGCACTTTGCCCTGCTCTTTCAGGAAGGTGGCAGTATCAACAATCGCTTTGTTTACCGGACCGGTCAGCTGCTGCACCTGCTGCGCGGGGGTCAGATAGGTATTGCCTTTCACCAGCCCCGGTACGTCCGCTTGCGGCACGCCGCTCAGGCGGGAGAGTTTTTCCAGGTTGGCGGGCTGCTTCAGCCATTCATCCGGGTTGCTGATATAGGGTTGCTGGGCGTCAATCGCGCTTTTGGCGAAGGCTTTCACCACCTCAGGGTGTTTCTCGGCGAAGTCTTTGCGCACGACCCACACGTCGAGTGTTGGTGCGCCCCACTGGCCCACTTTTTCAGAGTCGGTCAGCACGGTACCGTCTTTTTCCAGTTCGTTGACAGCCGGTGCCCAGACATACGCGCCGTCAATATCGCCTCGCTGCCAGGCCGCGATAATTGCCGGCGGCTGCAGGTTGATAATTTGTACCTGACCCGGTTTGATGCCCCAGTGCTTGAGCGCCGCCAGCAGGCTGTAGTGGGTGGTTGAAATGAATGGTACGGCAATACGCTTGCCAATCAGATCTTCCGGTTTGGTGATGTTCTTCTTCACCACCAGCGCTTCAGAGTTACCGAGCTGCGAGGCGAGCAGGAAAACCTCGATCGGCACCTGCTGGCTGGCCGCAACCGCCAGTGGGCTGGATCCGATATTGCCGATCTGCACATCGCCGGAGGCTAACGCGCGCACGACGGACGCCCCGCTGTCGAACTTGCGCCAGTCAACCTTCGCGCCGCTCTCTTTGGCAAAGGTGTTGTCCGCCTGCGCGACTTTCGCCGGTTCCGCAGAGGTTTGATACGCGACGGTGACGTCTACCGCCTGCGCCTGAAATGCCCACAGCGCCAGTGCGCCGAGAAGTGTGATTCGCGATGAAATTGCCATAGTGCCTGCTCCCCTTGTTGTTATGAGGGCAGTATTTCCGGCGCGGGAATTTTGATAAAGGAATAAAAATGAATCGCTCATAACGATTCGTTTTTAGATAAAAAGCGGGAAAGGATAGTTGATTTTGTGCGGTGTTGCTTTTTCCCTCTCCCTGTGGGAGAGGGTCAGGGTGAGGGCATCAGCGCTGCGCGTTCAGCTCAGCAATATCTTTCGGCGTGGTCCGACAGCATCCACCGATTAATTTGGCCCCTGCGTCCAGCCACTGCGGCAAATACCCTGCCAGCGTCTCGCACGCTTCACCGTGGTGGTGCCAGGTTTTGGTTACCGCGTCATAATGCTCGCCCGAGTTCGGGTAAACCACCAACGGCAGCGAGGTCAGACTCTGCAGGTGTTTCAGCGCCGCGGTGGTGTTTTCCAGGGCGATGCAGTTGATGCCCAACGCGACAATCTGCGGATAATACCCCAACTCCGCAATCACTTCCCGCAGCGGCGTACCGTCGCTCAGGTGTTCGCTGTCCCGCAGGGTAAAGGAGAACCACGCCCGGGCGCGGGGATACTCGGCCAGGAGTGCCGCCAGCGCTTTGATTTCCCCAAAAGACGGCAGCGTTTCGCAGGCCAACAGATCCGCTCCCGCATCCAGTAGCGCTTCTACGCGTGGACGGTGGAAGGTGGTGAACTCTTCTTCGCTGCGTACATAGTCGCCACGATACTCAGAGCCGTCCGCCAGATACGCACCATACGGCCCAACGGAACCGGCCACCAGCAGCGTACCCGCATGTGGGTTTTCAGCCAGATACGCTTCACGCGCCTTACGCGCCAGTTCCACGCTTTTGCCAATTAACGCCCGAGATTGCGCCTCGTCCAGACCTCGCGCTGCAAAGCCCGCAGGCGTGGCCTGATAGCTGGCGGTGATCGCCACCTGCGCGCCTGCCCGGTAGTAGTCGAGGTGAACTTCACGGATAAGATCCGGGTTTTCGACCAGCACTTTGGCAGACCAGAGGCTGTCTGCAAGATTACAACCACGAGCTTCCAACTCCGTTGCCATCGCGCCATCCAGCACCACAAATGGCTGTTTTTCGAGGATGGCGGTAAGCGGATTATTCTGCGACATGTTCAGGCTCCTGCGATGTCATATTTCGGGTCAGGTAGTAGGCACCATAACACAGGGCAACAAACGGAAGCCCGCAATAAAGGGCAATGCGCTGGCTTGGGTCAAACCACAGCCCAACACAGGCCACCACACAGAGGATAAATCCGAGCACGGGAACTAGCGGGTACCATGGCGCGCGGTACTGCAAAGCCGAGAGAGGCTGGCCGGACTGTAAATGACGACGACGGAAAACAAAGTGCGACGCACAGATGCTGATCCACACCGCCACCACCGCAAAGCCAGAAATCGCCGACAACGCCACAAACACCGTGTCCGGTGCCACCACGCTTGAGAACAGCGCCAGCACGCCGCCAAGCATAGAAACGGATAGCGCCGTCAGCGGTACGCCGTTCTTATTAACGCGAGCAAAACAGCGCGGCAGCGTTTTCTCGTTCGAAAGCGACCACAGCATGCGGCCCGAAGCATACAGCCCGGAGTTGGCCGCCGAGAGGATCGCCGTCAAAATCACAAAGTTAAAGATATCTGCCGCATAAGGAATGCCGACCTTCTCAAACACCAGCACGAACGGACTCTTTTCCACTCCCGCCTGCTGCATCGGGATCAGCGCCGCCAGTACAAATACGGTACCGATAAAGAAGATAATCAGGCGCGCAATAGTGGTACGGATAGCGACCGGAATCACCTTGTGCGGATTTTCCGTCTCTCCGGCTGCAATACCGATAAGCTCTGTGCCGGAGAAAGCAAAGTTCACCGCCACCATGGTCATCAGGATCGGCAGGCCACCGTGCGGGAACCAGCCTTCAGCCGTAATATTGGTTAATCCTGGCGCAGGCGAACCGTCCTGCATCGGGATAAAACCAAAGATTGCCGCACCGCCAAGAATAATAAAGGCGATGATGGTGATCACTTTGACCAGCGAGAACCAGAACTCGCCCTCGGCGAAAAAGCGCGTGGAGATGACGTTCAGGCCAAAAATCACCGCGCAGAACACGACACACCAGGCCCAGACGGGCACCTGCGGGAACCAGTACTGCATGCAGAACCCAGCGGCAGTAAAGCTCGACCCGAGCGCTACCGTCCAGGTCAGCCAGTAGAGCCATGCCACGGTATAACCCGTCGCCGGACCCAGATAGCGTGCGGCGTAGACGTGAAACGCGCCGGTTTCCGGCATCGCCACGGAGAGCTCGCCCAGACACTGCATCACCAGCCAGACCACCAGCGCGCCTATCAGGTACGCCAGCAGAGTGCCTGCTGCACCGGTCGTGGAAATGATGTAGCCAGTATTGAAGAATAACCCTGTCCCAATCACGCCACCCAGCGAGAGCATTATCAGGTGGCGTGTTTTCATGGTGCGCTTAAGCTGCCCATTTTCTTGTTGTGTTTGCATATTACCTTCTATACGTATGGACATCTAAACATCCAAAGAAGGTGTGTTATACCGCGATTGTTAATAAAAAGCTAGATGACCAGACGCAAACGGGCGCGCCGCGCGCTGAGTCTGGGGTGGGTGGTGAGGATCACATAAAGAATCGGACGCCAGGCCATAAGCACCTCCGCAAGCAGATACTTACAGCATGGTGCGGGAAGAGGCGATCTTCGGTCAGTCGAAAGTGGTATCCGTGAAGAGCGGATTCATACCGTAACACTGCCCGCCACCCGGCGTAATGTTGGTAATTCTCACAATCAGTTCTATAGTCGACACAGTTTCTTAGTAACCAGGACTGACTGATGCGCTTTAACGGACTGACCAAAGGTTTCTTTATTTTTATTCTTGCCCTTGTCACCTGGGCCTTCTTCGACGTGCTGTCACCCTACTTCTCCGCGATACTGTGGGCCGCGATCCTGACGGTCATTTTTAACCCGGTAAAAAACAGATTGCGCGCCGCGCTAGGGGATCGCAATGGGTTGGCCTCGCTGCTGACCATCGGCATCATCTGCCTGATTGTGTTCATCCCGTTGATGGTGATCCTCTCCTCACTCGCCATTGAGCTGAACGTGGTTTACACCAAGCTACAGGAGAACAACACGCAATTCCCGGAAGTAGTGGCAAGCATCTTCAACCACCTGCCAGACTGGGCCAGCGGTTTCCTGGCGGATCACAACCTGAACAACGCGGCACAGATTCAGAAAAAACTCTCGGATGTCGCCCTGCAGGGTGGACAGTATCTGGCCGGCAGCGCGTTTCTGATTGGCAAAGGAACATTTGGTTTTGCGATTAGTTTCGGCATCATGCTTTATCTGCTGTTCTTCCTGCTGAAAGACGGCCCGTATCTGGTGCGCCAGATCCTCGACTCCCTCCCTCTGTCGGATTTCGCCAAGCAGCACCTGTTCGCCAAATTCGTCGGCGTGTCGCGTGCCACGGTAAAAGGAACAGCGGCGGTGGCGGTGGTTCAGGGCATCCTCGGCGGGATTGCGTTTGCTATCGCGGGTATTGACGGCAGCGTGCTCTGGGGCGCGCTGATGGCGTTCCTCTCGCTGGTGCCCGCCATCGGCTCGGCGATTGTCTGGGTGCCAGCCGCCATCTTCCTGTTCGCCACGCATCAGATCTGGCAGGGGCTGTTTATTGTAGGCTTCTTCGTGATCATCGTTGGGCTGGTGGACAATATCTTGCGCCCGCTGCTGGTAGGAAAAGACACCAAAATGCCGGACTATCTGATTTTGATCTCCACTCTTGGCGGCATGGAGCTGTACGGCATTAATGGCTTTGTGATTGGCCCGCTGATCGCCGCGCTGTTTATTGCCTGCTGGAACCTCTTCTCCGGGCGCGATCACGAAGGTAACGCCGAAGAACTGGACGCCGATTTCATCGAAGAAGGAAAAAACCCTCCAGATTTGTGATGATGTGACGATAAAGACCACACCAGGCGGCGCTGTGCCGCCTTTTTTTTTCGCCTTAAATCAGACGTTTTCTATAATTTGAAAAAACGCCCTCCTATTCATGTCGTAAAAGGATCACCAGGTGCGAATCGCGACAATAACCAACTGGGCCTATGGTGCCACGGTCTGCCTGACCATCGCCTCAGGCATCATCATGCTGATGGCGTCCAATGCCGACACCGCAGAACGTCATGCTGTAGAACAACGCCAGCGTTTTGATGAGCTTACCGAAGATGTGGAGACTGACGCCTGGGCGCAGTCCGATTTGGCACGCCTGTACGTCATTAAAAAAGATCCGCAAACCTTCAGGGAATACCAACAGTCAGAGGGCTATCTGAAGAACATTGAATTCCGGCTGGAAAAATTGCGGGACAATGGTGCATCAGATGATGAGCTGTCTCTGCTGCGTGAAGGGATAAAAATGATTGATGAGCTGCAGGATGAACAGCAAACCGCGCTTTCCAGCCTGGAACGAGGAGAAGACGCTCAGGCCGTGGCCCTGCTCTATGGCACCCCGTATGAGCAGGAGCTGGAGCGCGCGCAGAACCAAATCGATCATTTTCGTCAGATCCTCGACAAACGCGTCATCGCCTCCGTTCAAGATGCGACAAAAAAATCGAAAGCGCTGCGTACGGCCTCTGAGATGATGGTTGGTCTGACCGCCCTGCTGTTCTTGTTTGTTCTCGGCTTTATCTTGAAACGCCGCGTCCTGCGCCCCGTGGTGCGTCTGAGTGATGTGGTACACCGCCTGGCCTCGCAGGATTACGCGGTTGAAACGCCGAACTTCAACCAGATTGATGAGATCGGTGATATGGCACAAGCCATCCGCATCTTCCGTGAAAACGGCCTGGCGCGACAACGTCTGGAAAAAGAGCGCGATGCCGACTGGGCCATCCGCGAACTGCTGGCGCGCATGACCCAGCGACTACAAGGGTGCGAGAACTTTAACGATGTGATTAACGTGGCGGAGCTGTTTGCACCGAATATCGCACCGGGGATAGCGGGCCAACTCTACGTGCTTGACCGCGATCCGTGGCAGATGCGCTGTGTCGCACAATGGCTTTCACCGATCGGGGAAAAGACGACGTTCCATCCGGATGAGTGCTGGGCCGTGCGTCGCGGGCAGAGCCACCCGCCGGTAAATGGTGAGCCAGATATCGCCTGTTACCACCTGCCGGAGTCACAGTCGAATAGTTCACTGTGCGTGCCGCTTATCGCCCAGGGCGAGGCGATTGGTTTGCTCTCCTTCCAGAATATCACTGCGGATAATGCCCCTTCCCGCGCGTATCTGGAACTGATGGCCGAAGCACTCGGTCTGGCGCTCGCCAACCAGCGACTACGCGACGCATTGCTGGAAAAAGCCCTGTTTGACCCGCTTACCGGTTTGCGTAATCGTCATCATCTGGAAGATACCCTGCAAACCCAAATGACGCAGGCGATGCGTAACGGTGAACCGTTAAGCTGCATGATGATCGACATCGATCACTTCAAGAGCATCAATGACCGCTTCGGCCATGAAGCGGGCGATCAGGTGATCAAAAGCGTGGCGTCGATTGTTCAGCGGGCGGCACATGACAACGGACTGGCGTTCCGCTATGGGGGTGAGGAGTTTCTGGTTCTGCTCTCCGGTGCTGGTGAAGAAGAGGCTCACACCTGCGCACAGAAGATTTACAACGGCGTGCATGAGCTGTCGCTTCGCTACGGGCTTACAGAAATTGGGCCGGTGGATGTCTCGATTGGTATTGCCAGCTATCCCCAGCATGCCCAGAGTGACAACCTGCTGCGCGCCGCGGATGTGGCCCTATACCGGGCGAAAGAGTTGGGTCGGTCACGGATTGTGAGTTTTGGGATGCTGGAGGCGGGCTGATTAAACAGGTTTTCCGGTATGAATTTTTCCCGCCAGCAACAACGTGGCTTACACGTTCTCGCCCAGCAGGATAAACGTACGGCTTCGCCACCCATTATGTTGTGTTTTTCTACGTTACCGGGCCGGGTAAAATCAGTAGTGTGAGAAAATATCAATCAATTAAAGCGATCATTTTTTAAACGCGGGAGAGTTTATTCAAGTAACATTGGTTTATCTCAACAACTTAACCGTTTTTTATGTAGAAAACACCCTGTCACCCCACAAACACAACTCATTGATTTCACTTGATTTACACGCAAAAAATGTATAAAAACAGTAGCGTCTCAACAAAATATATAAACTAGTATGATAACTAAATTATAATTCTTATACTTCTGGTAAAAAAGTGGAGGCCAAAATGCGATTAATCCTACTGCTGTTATGCTGTCTGGCACCGAGTTTGACCTGGGCTGGCGAACTGCCAAAACCAGTCGGTAAACCCATTTTAACGATTTACGGTAATATAGAAAATACCAATGATAATGGGAAAGCAGTGTTTGATCTCGCCAGCCTTGAAAAACTGGGTATGGTGAGTTTTGAGACAACATCCCCCTGGTATAATGGCCGCACTAAGTTTGAGGGTGTTCCAATGAGCAAACTCATGGATTATGTGGGGGCGAAGGGGTCAAACGTTAATGTTATTGCGCTCAATGATTACTCTACCATCATCCCGCTCAGTGACTTCAAAAAATACAACGCCATACTTGCCTTAAAGGTCAATGGCGAATATATGCGCATCCGCGATAAAGGCCCATCATTCATTGTATACCCCTATGACAGTCTTCCTGAGTTGAATAATCAGATTTATTACTCACGATCAGCATGGCAGGTTAGCAAAATGAAGATTGAGTAGTCGTTCAGGAGAACATAATGAACAGGATACTGGTTGGTATCATTTTTTCTCTTTTTATCACGACAGGATATATTGCATACCTTGTTTATGATCGACAGCAAGAGTTGCAAAAACTGACTCAATACACTGAGTCCTGGTCGGTGGCCCAACTGGTATCTGAGTATTACCGTTTTGAATCATGGCTTGGTCTATACGCAACCGATACCGATGACGTTACGATAGACCAGGTTCGCATGCGCCTTGAAATTATGCTGAGTCAGGGCGATTTAATGAAAGGGGGAGATTTAGGTCACTATATTGACAGCGATAAAACGCACCAGGAGCTCGCTTCACGCGTGGAGCAAATACTGAACTATCTGGATGGTCATCTTGAGAAAATGAGCCATTCTGAGTTACAGGCATACCTGAAAAATATGCATATGCTCGATGCGCCCCTAAGCCAGCTTTCTGCAACGGCACTAACGAAAGACATTAACACGGTTAATGAATCCAACAAGAAAATACAGATACTTTATTATATTTACTCTGCTCTTTCATTGCTCCTGGTGATATTAAGCTTTATCCTGGGATTTTTAATGATCTATCAGAACAAAAATATTCTCAAAGCACATATGCAGGTTAAAAGCCTTGCTGAAGAGCTCCAGTTATCAAAAGAAACACTGCAAATTCAGAATGCGAAGCTGGAATATGATGTCTATCATGACTCCCTCACCGGGATGAAAAACCGACTTTACTTCTGGGACGATCTCAACAAAATTAATCTTCAGGCAGATAAAAACCATATCCCTGTAACGGTAATGTTATTTGATTTAGACCGGTTCAAAGAGGTCAACGATACCTATGGCCATGATACCGGCGATTTACTGTTACGTCAGGTATCCCGCCGTCTGACTTCAATGAGTTGCGATTCAGAGACATTTTACCGCCTGGGCGGAGATGAATTTGCACTTCTGTCCAGCGGTTTAACCGAAACAGCGGCACTCTCACGAGCCAAAGAAATAAGCGATGAGATTAGTCAGCCCTATACTATTAACAACCAACTGATAAAAATTGCCACTTGTGTGGGTATCGTTTTATCAGACAATGAACGACGCTCTGATTATCTCTATAAATTTGCCGATCTGGCGCTCTATGAAGCCAAAAAAGAAGGTTCACAGCAGATAAAAGTCTTCCGTCAGTGGATGATGCAAAGATTGCAGGAAAGCAGAACCCTTGAGCATGACATGGCACTAGCACTCGATAACCATGAGTTCGTTGTATATTACCAACCTATTGTCGATTCATTCAGCAATCAAATTTACGGATATGAAGCGCTTATTCGCTGGATACACCCGGTGAAGGGGATACTGTCACCTGATTACTTTATTTCTGTCGCTGAAAAAACCGGGATGATCAATCAGATCGGGAAAATTGTGCTTGAGCTTGCCTGCCGGGAAGCTGTGTTATGGGCGATTCCGGCAAGGATCTCCGTAAACGTCTCACCTATTCAATTGGGTAATAAATCATTTACGACGATGGTGCAATCCATCCTTAAAGAGACAGGACTACCGGCTAACCGACTCGAGTTGGAGGTGACGGAATCTTCTCTTTTCAGTGACAGCAACATGCCAATCACTATCCTCAAAAAGCTCAGATCTCTGGGTGTAAAAATTTCCATCGATGATTTCGGAACGGGATATTCGTCGCTCTCAAGACTGAGTGAATTGAATTTTGATAAAATTAAAATAGACAAATCCTTTGTGAATCCTATTTCCACACAGGATGATGCGCTTAATATCGTCAAATTGATAACCGGTATGGCGAAGAGCCTCAATATGAGTGTCATCGCAGAAGGTGTTGAAACCGAAGCGCAGCTTGAACGTCTTCAGGCACTTGGCTGCGATCTCGTGCAGGGATACCTGTTCGGAAAACCTCAATCTCAAGTCGACCTAAAAATCAAAAACGGCTAAATCACATTTAGCATTTTCTCCTGCTTTACACAGCACTTTTTCATTATCCGTTAACGCTTTAGTAACGGAAAAAAAGACGCCTCGTCAGGGAACGGTGGCGTCCAGAATGAAAAAACCAGGCATCAATTCCATCAAGATATATGTGTCGAAAACGGTACGAAACCGTTTACGTACACATTATCTCACAGCAGGAGAGTGCCATCAGCTACTAAAATGGGTAATACCGATGCGGAGTCAGTCCATCACCTCTGCTCAGGTGGCCAAATTCAGTGTGGCCTGGTTTGATGAACGTCGTATTGATTGATGGGTTGAGGAATAAACGGGTATTGCTGAAAGTGCTGCTGGGAAGATGGAAACCCTTTCAGAGTGGTTGTGGCAGGTTTTTCAGAAACGTAGCAACGGCGATTTTGCTGGTGGTTCAGGTGGAAGCGACATCCACCTCTAAATTTAACAATCTAAAAAATACATTTGTCTGGTTAACTGAATGAAATCACATTATTCAACTATGAGGTTGGGATAATGCGATAAATTCACGTAACTGGAGAAATAACATGGAGTTTTTCAGGAAAACGGCACTGGCAGCACTGGTAATGGGTTTCAGCGGTGCAGCGCTCGCCTTACCGAACGTTACCATTTTAGCGACCGGCGGGACGATTGCCGGTGGCGGTGACTCCGCAACCAAATCTAACTATACGGCGGGCAAAGTTGGCGTAGAGAGTCTGGTCAAAGCCGTTCCTCAACTTAAGGATATCGCTAACGTTAAGGGTGAGCAGGTCGTCAATATCGGTTCGCAGGATATGAACGACGACGTCTGGTTAACGCTGGCGAAAAAGATCAATAACGAGTGTGACAGCACCGACGGCTTCGTAATTACCCACGGTACAGACACCATGGAAGAGACCGCTTATTTCCTCGATCTAACCGTGAAGTGCAACAAGCCAGTGGTGCTGGTTGGCGCAATGCGTCCGTCTACCGGGATGAGCGCAGACGGTCCGTTCAACCTCTATAACGCGGTGGTGACCGCGGCGGATAAAGCCTCTGCCAGCCGTGGCGTGCTGGTGGTGATGAATGACACCGTGCTTGACGGGCGCGACGTGACCAAAACCAACACCACCGATGTGGCGACCTTCAAATCCGTAAACTACGGACCGCTGGGGTACATTCATAACGGTAAAATCGACTACCAGCGAACGCCTGCGCGTAAGCATACCACCTCCACGCCGTTCGACGTTTCTAAGCTGAATGAGCTGCCGAAGGTCGGTATCGTCTATAACTACGCGAATGCTTCAGATCTGCCGGCAAAAGCGCTGGTGGATGCCGGTTATGATGGGATTGTGAGCGCGGGTGTGGGTAACGGCAACCTGTACAAAACAGTCTTCGATACGCTGGCAACCGCAGCGCATAAAGGGACTGTTGTGGTGCGTTCTTCCCGCGTACCGACGGGTTCAACCACGCAGGATGCTGAAATCGATGATGCGAAATACGGTTTCGTTGCCTCTGGTTCCCTGAACCCACAGAAGGCACGCGTACTGCTGCAACTGGCGCTGACGCAGACTAAAGATCCGAAACAGATCCAGACAATGTTTAATCAGTTTTAATCGCTGAAGGCGGCTGCGCTTACCACTTTGACTTTCAGGTCTGATAAGCGCAGCGCTATCAGGCAGTTTGCCGGATGGCTTTATCCGGCAAATGCACTTAGGAACTTATTCGGTGAGAAACAGTTCATGTAAGTATCCCTGCAAAACGTACCATTCACTTTTAGAGATCTTCCGACATACTGATTATGTCCCCGGAGGAGATTGCCATGCGTAAAGCCCGATTCACCGAACACCAGATCATTGCCGTTCTGAAGTCCGTCGAAGCCGGACGTACCGTTAAGGATGTCTGCCGTGAAGCCGGTATTTCTGAAGCCAGCTATTCTTAACTAAAGTTAAGCGTCGCTTACATTAATAACTTTGTTACATTTGATCATTTACTGCCCTTCCTGCTAAATAGGTACACTTTTCTCATGGTTTATATAACAACATGAGGAAAAAAGAAAATGGCTATACCAGCTTATCTGTGGCTTAAAGATGACGGCGGCGCAGACATTAAGGGGTCTGTAGATGTCCAAGATCGCGACGGCAGCATTGAGATCACCGGGTTTTCTCATAATCTAAGTATTCCAACTGACGGAATGACAGGAAAGATCACTGGAACCCGCAAACACTCAGCCGTGCTTGTCCAAAAAGAATTTGATAGCTCCTCCCCTTACCTCTATAAAGCCGTTGCCACTGGTCAAACGCTCAAATCTGCGGAGTTCAAATGGTACAAAATCAACGATGCAGGTCAGGAAGCGGAATACTTCAATATCCAGCTTGAGGGTGTGAAAGTTGTCGGCGTTTCACCTGTGATGCATGACACCAAAGATCCCGCCAAAGAGAAGCATAACCACCTTGAGTGTGTAGAACTTCGTTATGAAAAAATCACCTGGAAATACTGCGATGGCAACGTACAGTTTACCGATGCATGGAATGAGAGAGCGCAAGCGTGAGGTATCCAACATTAGCGGCATCACCTCATCCGCCGTTTGATGTGTCCTCTTTCACCCCACCTGGTGTGAATATCGTCAATAACATGATGATGGCTCGCTTTCACCGTGGCCCGTCAGCCCTTACATATGCTTGGTTCTATCAGCAGGTAAGAGGGCATGGCCCGTGGGATTACAAACAGCGCGGGAGACAGTTCGAGAGTTTTGGAAACTTCCATTACGGTGCTGTTGGTCACGCTGCGGGGATTCCTGACGAAGTATTACTTAGGGGCGCAGGATGGGCACAAAGTCGCGCAGGAACAACCGATCCAGCTTTTGGCGATTGGTATGGCTCAGCGCCTTACGGTGATGATCCTAACGACCAGTATTGGATAAGAGCGGGTATCGACTATGCAAAACGCACGGGTTTTTAAGAAGCGGTATCTACTTCTGATCCTGTTGGCTATTGTCGCCTTTGGGGTTTACAAGGTACTGCACTTCTCGCCACTTGAGCAAAAGGTTATCAAGAAGGTGAAAATAAGTAACCTAGCTAACCTCTACATCACGGAAGCGAGTGCAGGAGCCACCACAGGCTTTTCCTACCGTTTCTATCTGTGCGATGCAACCAAAGACGATAAAGCGTTTATGGCGGGTCTGAAGAATGATAACGAGCCTTTCATGATCACCACGGACAAAGACGCATTGAAGAAGGTCGAAAATAATGCGATCTATTTATCGGTAAAAGGGACTATCTACAGCTTTCAGAGTCCTGCGACCTACCTAGTTCGAGGTTCCGTCTACTCCGCTCCTGTTTACATGACTTCATCGCCATACTGAGAGTATAGCCAGTGTGATAACTGGCTATAACGCAAAACGATAGCTATGGCTTTAGCAATAGTGTCATTGTTGTTTGCAGTTAAAACTGTTGACCACCATTGACCTAATTCACTTACACCAGCACTTACATGTTTTTTTTAAGCAAGAAAGAGATTTGGGATTTTTCAGGTAACTACTTGATTTTTATGGTGCCGATAATAGGAGTCGAACCTACGACCTTCGCATTACGAATGCGCTGCTCTACCAACTGAGCTATATCGGCCCTGAGAGGCCGGTTACGAGAGTAACCACGGGGCAAAAGGTTAGATCTATCCGGGTGATGCGTCAATGCCCTTTTGAATCAAACGGCTATTTTTGCATCACCCGTGATTATTTACGCACGAATCGTATCGTCACCAAAGCCGATCCACTTGTAAGTGGTCAGTGCTTCAAGGCCCATCGGGCCGCGCGCGTGCAATTTCTGCGTGCTGACAGCCACTTCGGCGCCCAGCCCGAACTGACCGCCATCGGTGAAGCGCGTCGAGGCATTAACATATACCGCAGAGGAATCCACTTCGTTCACGAAGCGATCGGCATTGCGCAGGGTGCGTGTCAGGATCGCGTCAGAGTGCTGCGTACCGTGTTCACGAATGTGCGCAATCGCGTCGTCGAGATCGGCAACAATCTTCACATTCAGATCCAGAGACAGGAATTCATCGTCATACTGCTCAGCTTTTACTGGAACCGCAGTCGCCGGGCCATCTTTCAACAGCGCCAGAGCGCCGGCATCAGCGTGCAGCGTCACGCCGCTTTGCGCCATCTGTTTGCTCAGTGCTGGCAGGAAAGAATCTGCAATGCCCTGATGCACCAGCAGCGTTTCCACGGTGTTACAGGTGCTTGGACGCTGGGTTTTCGCATTGACGATAATCTTCAGCGCCGGCTCAATCTCAGCACTGTCGTCAACGACGATATGGCACACGCCAATACCACCGGTAATTACTGGAATGGTCGACTGCTCGCGGCAGAGCTTGTGCAAACCCGCCCCCCCACGTGGGATCAGCATGTCGATGTATTTATCCATGCGCAGCATTTCGTTCACCAGCGCGCGGTCCGGGCTCTCGATAGCCTGGACGGCACCCGCCGGTAAACCACACTCTTCCAGCGCCTGCTGAATGACTTTTACCGTCGCGGCGTTGGTGCGCCAGGTCTCTTTCCCACCGCGCAGAATGGCGGCGTTGCCGGTCTTCAAACACAGGGATGCGACATCAACGGTGACGTTTGGGCGAGCTTCATAAATCACGCCGATTACGCCAAGCGGCACACGGCGACGCTCAAGACGTAAACCGCTGTCGAGAAGGCCACCGTCAATCACCTGCCCAACCGGGTCGGCGAGATTGCAAACCTGACGGACATCATCAGCGATACCTTTCAGACGCGCCGGCGTCAGCGCCAGGCGGTCAAGCATGGCCTCGCTCAGACCGTTTACACGTGCCTCAGCCAGATCCTGTTCATTAGCTCGCAAAATCTCAGCGGATTGCGATTCCAGATAATCAGCGATTTTTTCCAGCACGCGATTTTTCTCGCGGCTGGAAAGGAGCGCCAGTTTGTAAGAGGCGGCTTTCGCAGCTGCGCCCATTTGTTCCAGCATGTTCTTGCTCCTTAACGAATAATCATGTCATCACGATGCACGGCAACCGGGCCATACTCATAGCCGAGGATGGCGTCGATCTGCTGCGAGTGGTGACCCGCAATGCGGCGTAAGGCATCGCTGTTATAGCGGCTTACGCCGTGGGCAATGTCGCGACCTTCGAGGTTACGGATGCGGATCACTTCACCACGGGAGAAGTTGCCTGTCACGCTTTTAATTCCTTTAGGAAGTAATGAACTCCCTCGTTCCAGAATCGCGGCAGTCGCCCCTTCATCAACGACGAGTTCGCCAGCAGGAGGCGCACCAAATATCCAGCGTTTACGGTTTTCCAGCGGGGATTCCTGCGCGTGGAAACGGGTGCCGACGGAGAGGCCTTCCATCACATCGCCAATGACGCCAGGACGGCTGCCCGCCGCAATAATGGTGTCGATACCGGCGCGGCACGCTACATCAGCGGCCTGCAGCTTGGTACCCATGCCGCCGGTTCCCAGGCCAGACACGCTGTCGCCCGCGATGGCTCGAAGCGCATCGTCAATGCCGTGTACATCGGTAATCAGTTCGGCTTCAGGGTTAGAGCGCGGGTCGGCAGTAAACAGACCCTGCTGATCGGTCAGGAGCAGTAATTTATCGGCACCGGCCAGAATCGCGGCCAGCGCTGAGAGGTTGTCGTTGTCACCCACTTTGATTTCAGCGGTGGCAACGGCATCGTTTTCGTTAATGACGGGAACAATATTATTGTCCAGCAACGCACGCAGGGTATCGCGGGCGTTCAGGAAACGCTCTCTATCTTCCATATCCGCACGCGTCAGCAGCATCTGCCCGACGTGGATACCATAAATAGAGAACAACTGTTCCCAGAGTTGAATCAGTCGGCTTTGTCCCACGGCGGCCAGCAGCTGTTTGGAGGCGATCGTCGCGGGGAGTTCGGGGTAGCCAAGGTGTTCACGCCCGGCGGCAATCGCCCCGGAGGTTACAATCACAATACGATGCCCTGCGGCATGTAACTGAGCGCACTGACGTACAAGCTCAACAATGTGGGCGCGATTTAGGCGGCGCGATCCGCCTGTTAAAACACTGGTACCGAGTTTTACCACCAGCGTCTGGCTGTCACTCATGATTCTCTGCCGTTCAACGATAAGGGAAAGTAATGTCAAACGAACGTTTTAACAGGAGTCAGCCCCGTTGCCAACTGCCATAGCACATCACGAAACACTTTATTGCTCGGGATCAGGAAGCGTAGCGGCAAAGTTTGACAATTTTATTACTGAAATAATAAATCACAGTTTTTTAAAATTATTCTTAGTTTGTCATAAAAGTTTCACTCCAGAACGATAAAACCCTTCCTGTTTTTTCACGGGACTTAAGCATGAGCTTATCGTCCAGCGAATTTTTTAGCGCGTTTATAAGACAGGATCGAAAATGAAAAAGAGCACTCTGGCATTAGTGGTTATGGGCGTCGTGGCTTCTGCATCGGTTCACGCAGCTGAAGTTTATAATAAAGATGGTAATAAACTGGACGTGTACGGCAAAGTTAAAGCCATGCACTACATCAGTGATGATGCCACCAAAGATGGTGACCAGACTTACGTGCGTTTCGGTTTTAAAGGCGAAACGCAGATCAACGATCAGCTGACAGGCTATGGCCGCTGGGAATCTGAATTTGCGGGTAACAAAGCAGAAAGTGATTCCTCACAGAAAACACGTCTGGCCTTCGCCGGTCTGAAACTGAAAAACTTCGGTTCCCTGGATTATGGTCGTAACCTGGGTGCACTGTACGACGTCGAAGCATGGACCGATATGTTCCCTGAGTTCGGCGGTGACTCTTCCGCGCAGACCGACAACTTCATGACCAAGCGTGCCACCGGCCTTGCCACGTACCGTAACACCGACTTCTTCGGTGCGATTGACGGTCTGGATATGACGCTGCAATACCAGGGTAAAAACGAAAACCGTGACGCCAAGAAGCAGAACGGTGACGGCTTTGGTACTTCTCTGACGTATGACTTCGGTGGCAGCGATTTCGCCATCAGCGGCGCCTACACCAACTCTGACCGTACCAATGCTCAGAACCTGCTGACTCGCGGCCAGGGCGACAAAGCAGAAGCGTGGGCAACCGGTCTGAAATATGATGCTAACGATATTTATCTGGCAGCAATGTATTCAGAAACTCGCAATATGACGCCAATTTCTGGTGGTTTTGCGAATAAAGCTCAGAACTTTGAAGTTGTCGCACAATATCAGTTCGACTTTGGTCTGCGTCCGTCCCTGGGTTATGTCCAGTCTAAGGGCAAAGATATCGAGGGTATTGGTGACGAAGATCTGGTGAAATACATTGATGTTGGCGCAACCTATTACTTCAACAAAAATATGTCTGCGTTTGTTGATTATAAAATCAACCAGATTGATGACAATAATAAACTGGGTGTGAGCAGCGATGACATCGTTGCCCTGGGGATGACTTACCAGTTCTGATTATGAGAAATAAAAAAACCGGCTTAATGCCGGTTTTTTTTGGTCGGGATTAATGCGGTATGATGCCCTCATCCACAAGGAGAGGGAGAAAGCCATCAGGCAGTCAGCTTCACCGCTTCGCTGGAGAAGTCATCCGCTGGCTCGAACTTGAGATCCAAAGTAGCCAGCAGCGCGCTTGCCTTGTCCTGGAACTCTTTCAGGGTATATTCCAGGCGGTCAATGACTTCCTGATCTTTAATGGAGGTGGCCTGCCATTTGCCGTCTTTATTAAACAGGCCAAACTGGTAGCTATATGTAAAGCGTTTTTCCTCTGCTTCCATTTCCATCCACCAGCCCCAGAATTCACGTTTTTCGGGTGCAGGCTTCACGTTGACGCATACAGCCAGACAGTCGAAAAAAAAGCGATTCTCTTCACACTGCTCTTCTCGAATATACGGGCCAAGAGCCATAAATTTCTTAATCAGTCTACTTTTCGGGTGTCCACTCGGTAACGTCATTGCGATCTCCTTTTGTGAAGCCACTGTTTTACCAAACCAGCAAAATTTAGCAATCTATTAACACAATCTCTGAGCGATCCAGCGCGTGATCTCTTTCAAGGCTTTGTCAAAATTCTGATAAACCGGGCTGAACGGCACCTCAAGCAATTTACCATCCGCAGATGACGAAGTGATTAAGCGGGACTCTTCTTCCGGACTAAACGGATCGTTTTTCCAGAAACCTGATAGCATCGGTGTTGGACACCGACGTCCCAGCAGACCTTGCGTTTTTAACGAGTAACGATTGAGTTCAACGCGTAGCGCTTCGTCTGATGCATCATGCATGCCAAGACGGCTGGCCAGCACATCCAGATACATTTCGGGTACGCTGCCCTGACGTTCGGGATCGCTTAGCAACGCGTGAACGACCGGGCCAAGACAGGCGACGGCTTTCAGGCGGGATGATTCAATGTAAGCCAGACGCACCGCGACGTTCGCCCCGAAACGGAAACCAAATGCGGCAACACGGGTGTGATCTACCCAGGGAATATTCTCCAGCGCTTTTAGCGCATGCTGGTGCAGTAAACTGGAATCCTGAGTCAGTTTCCACTTGGATGAGAAGCCAATTGACGGCATATCAAGCGTTAGCATCGCGATCCCTTTTGGTGCGAAGTAACGCTCATAAAGGCTGTAATAGTCGATCTGTAGTGAATCCAGCCCGCCACACATAAGGACGGTCGGGAACGGACCTTCCCCTTCAGGCATATGCAGGAATCCGGTAACGGACGCCCCGCCAGGAATGGTAAACTCCAGTTCGCGCATCCGCCCCGGCAAGCGTTGAGCAGCCTCTTCATAGGCACGATTCGCCAGCGCCTGAGCCTGCTCAGCCAGTTCATCCCCTTTTAAATGCGGATACGCGGCAATGCCATAGAGGTTTGCAGCATGCAGCCAGTGCTTGCCGCTGATCGTGGCGTCCTCTTCCTGGCTGGCTTTTTGCTGCCAGAGCATCGCCTGTTTAGACCACTCGTAGATCCAGTTACCACCGCGGTATCCCACGACGGTATCGTAGAGTTCACTGTCGGTGCGCTCGGCGTCACTCATGACGATCCGAGCCTGCACGTCGAGAATTTCACGGGGGTCTATACCCCGCCAGATCCACATCAGGCGGTTAATCATGCGATACCAGTGGGGCACGTTTTTACCGTCTAATGCAGACTGGATGGCAGGCATGGTCCCCGGATTAAAGCGGCGCACCAGCGTCGACGTTTCGGGGTGTTTGAAACGGGGTTTGAAGAGAGTCTCGGTGAGATTCGCCTGCGTCATTACGTTGCCTCCATGAATCGTCATATAGAGACTATTGTAACGCGCGCCAGACTAAAAAAAACAACGCCCGGTATCACCGGGCGTTAAAATAATGACGGTTCGGAATTAACGACCAGAGATAGGTGGTACAAAGACCACGCCCATATCCCACGGCTGTTCAATCCAGGTGTCCTGGGGAATATCAATCACATAATCGTCAACCAGAGGGCGGCCTGCAGGCTTGGCGAAAATAGTGACGAAGTGGGCTTTTGGATACATTTCGCGAATGGCCACAGCGGTACCACCGGTATCCACCAGGTCATCAATAACGATGAAACCTTCACCGTCACCTTCCGCGCGTTTCAGCACTTTCAGCTCACGCTGGTTGTCATGGTCATAGCTGGAGATGCAGACGGTATCGACATGACGAATACCCAGCTCACGAGCCAGCAGCGCCCCCGGTACCAGACCGCCGCGGCTAACGGCAATAATGCCTTTCCACTGTTCGGAAGGCATCAGACGCGCAGCCAGTTTGCGGGCGTGAATCTGCAACATGTCCCAGGTGACGACGTATTTTTCGCTCATGTGAAGTGTCCCAGCCTGTTTTTATACGGCTTAAAAAGTGTTCGAGGGGGAAATAGGTTGCGCGAGATTATAGAGATCTGACGCACTAAAAACCAGTGTTTAGCGCCCTGAGCCCGAGTTTTTACATGCTTTATGCTACCAGCCAGCGGAGAAAGTGGTATTCTCGGTTTCATCTCGCAAGTCTGACTTGTGGTAACTATTAACCTGCTAACCCTGTGACCTGCAACCCTGTTTGCAGTGCATCGACAAGGAGACTTATCGTGTCTGAACTGTCTCAATTATCTCCGCAGCCACTGTGGGATATTTTTGCCAAAATCTGTTCCATTCCACACCCTTCCTACCATGAAGAACAGCTTGCCGAACACATTATGGGTTGGGCGAAGGAAAAAGGCCTGCATGCTGAACGTGACCAGGTTGGTAACATTCTGATCCGCAAACCAGCAACTGCTGGCATGGAGAACCGCAAACCGGTTGTACTGCAGGCGCACCTGGACATGGTGCCACAGAAGAACAACGACACCGTTCACGACTTCACCAAAGACCCGATTCAACCGTACATCGACGGCGACTGGGTGAAAGCACGCGGCACCACGCTGGGCGCGGATAACGGCATTGGTATGGCCTCTGCACTGGCCGTGCTGGCGGACGACAGCGTTGAACATGGTCCGCTGGAAGTGCTGCTGACCATGACCGAAGAAGCGGGTATGGACGGTGCATTCGGTCTGCAGGCTAACTGGCTGCAGGCAGATATTCTGATCAACACCGACTCAGAAGAAGAAGGCGAGATCTACATGGGCTGCGCGGGCGGGA
Organism: Enterobacter sp. E1; assembly: GCF_016809815.1. Classification (NCBI taxonomy): domain Bacteria; kingdom Pseudomonadati; phylum Pseudomonadota; class Gammaproteobacteria; order Enterobacterales; family Enterobacteriaceae; genus Enterobacter; species Enterobacter sp. E1. Next base: position 1,230,313 of record NZ_JAFBJM010000001.1, read on the forward strand.
TTGATTTCATCTCTACCCTGCCGCTGTCACGCGAAGCGATTCCTGCTGGCTTCCAGACCTTCAAGCTGACGCTGAAAGGGCTGAAAGGCGGTCACTCCGGCGGTGATATTCACTTAGGTCTCGGCAACGCCAACAAACTGCTGGCACGCTTCCTGGCTGGCCATGCGGCTGAGCTGGATCTGCGTCTGGTAGACTTCAACGGCGGTACCCTGCGTAACGCGATCCCACGTGAAGCATTCACCACCGTGGCCGTACCAGCGGTGAAAGCGGACGAGTTGAAAAAACTCTCCAGCGTGTATCTGGATATCCTGAAAAACGAACTGTCGGCGAAAGAGAAAAATCTGACCGTGGTGCTGGAACCCGTCTCCACGGATAAAGCCGCGCTGACCGCGCAGTCCCGCGACACCTTCGTTCAGTTGCTGAACGCGACGCCAAACGGCGTGATCCGCAACTCTGACGTGGCCAAAGGCGTGGTTGAAACCTCTCTGAACGTGGGCGTGGTGACCATGAGTGACGACAGCGCAGAGATCATCTGCCTGATCCGTTCACTTATCGACACAGGCAAAGAGTACGTGGTGAGCATGCTGGAATCTCTGGGCACGCTGGCCGGTGCGAAAACATCGGCTAAAGGCAGTTACCCTGGCTGGCAGCCGGATGCAAGTTCTCCGGTGATGGCACTGGTCCGTGAAACCTACCAGCGTTTGTTCAACAGCACGCCGAACATTCAGGTGATCCACGCGGGTCTGGAATGTGGTCTGTTCAAGAAACCGTATCCGAATATGGACATGGTCTCTATCGGGCCAACCATTACCGGGCCACACTCTCCGGATGAGCAGGTTCATATCGAAAGCGTGGGTCATTACTGGACGCTGCTGACTGAGCTGCTGAAAGCGATTCCTGTTAAGTAACCCCCTCCCCCAGCCCTCACCAAAAGGGAGAGGGTGAAAAACGTAGGCCCGGTAAGTACTTCCGGGCTTTTTTACAATCCCAAAACCAGCTGCCGCTCTAACTGCGGGTCCAGCAGCGTGACGTGCAATCCCACCAGCCTCACCCCTCGCCCTCCTCTTCGTTCTTCCCATGCCTTTTTCGCCGTCGCAATGAGATCCTCTTTATTCAGACGCGGCCAGACGTGTTCCTGCGTGGTCTGCTGGAAATCGTTGAATTTTAATTTGATACCCTGACGGGCAATGAGCAGATCCGGTTTCACCTTGAGCAAGCGTCGCTCCAGCTCAGGATAGAGCTGTTCCGTAATGATGGTTTCGCATTCAGACCAGTCATGAATGTCTTCAATCAGCGTTCGCTCAACCCCAACGGATTTCCGTAACCGTTCACTGTTCACATCGCGATCGTCAATCCCCTGGCTGCGCTCCCACAGCACGCGCCCAAATTTTCCAAAACGCTTAAGCAGCATAGCCAGATCGCTTCGCTGCACATCTTCACAGGTCCGTAATCCCATACTTTCCAGCTTTGCAGCAGATACTTTTCCCACACCAGGGATTTTGCCAAGTGGCAGCGTTTTTAAGAACGCAGGCACCTCTTCCGGCGTGATGACGTACTGACCGTTGGGCTTATTTAAATCGGAGGCGATCTTGGCCAGAAATTTCACCGGAGCGACTCCTGCCGACGCGGTCAGATTTAATTCTTTGAAGATGGTCTGGCGGATTTCCTGTGCCATCAGGGTTGCTGAGCCGTGGCAGTGTACGCTTTCGGTCACATCAAGATAGGCTTCGTCCAGCGACAGCGGTTCTATCCGAGAGGTGTAGCGGGAGAAGATTTCCCGAATATGAATTGAGGCCTCTTTGTAAGCGTCAAAGCGACCGGGTAAAAGAGTGAGATGAGGGCAAAGCTTCAGGGCCATTGCGGTAGGCATGGCGCTGCGCACGCCAAATTTACGCGCAGGGTAGTTGGCGGTGCTGATAACACCACGCTGAACGCGGCTGCCGCCAATGGCGATGGGAATATCCCGCAGCGCCGGGTTGTCACGCATCTCCACTGCGGCAAAAAAGCAGTCCATATCAACATGGATTATTTTGCGCATAGTAAGCCCTCACTCATTACTGGATAAGTATACAGTAAATAAATGAGGGTTGAGAAGTGTGCGTGAGAATTGTCGGGTGGCGGTTTCGCCTTACCCAACCTACCAGATTAAATGATGCGCTGCTGCTCGCGCGCCATGCGTTTTTTACGGGCATCGCACGGTTCCGGGCAATCGCACACCTTCTTCATCCCAATGGAAGAGATGCCGCCGCAGCTGCCCTGAAGGCTTTTCCGCTTAACGATCCAGCCTAACGACATGCCGAAGATGACAAGCACAAAAACCGCAAAGGTTGCCAGAAACGTCAGCATCATCAGCCTCCAAAGTCATCAAGCATGATGTTCTCATCTTCCACGCCAAGATCTTTCAGCATCTTAATGACTGCGGCGTTCATTACTGGCGGGCCACACATATAAAACTCGCAGTCTTCCGGCGCAGGATGCTGTTTGAGGTAGTTTTCATACAGCACGTTGTGGATGAACCCCGTATAGCCCGTCCAGTTATCTTCCGGCTGCGGATCGGAAAGCGCCACGTGGAAGGTAAAGTTCGGGTTTTCACGCGCCAGCTGTTCGAACTCATCGTCGTAGAACATCTCACGCAGCGAACGGGCCCCGTACCAGAAGCTGATTTTACGCTGGCTACCCAGTCGTTTGAGCTGATCAAAGATGTGCGAGCGCATCGGGGCCATGCCGGCACCGCCGCCGATAAACACCATTTCCGCGTCGGTATCTTTGGCAAAGAACTCACCGAACGGACCGGAGATCGTCACTTTGTCACCAGGCTTGAGAGACCAGATGTACGAAGACATGACACCCGGCGGTGCATCCGGCACATTCGGTGGCGGCGTGGCGATACGCACATTGAGCATGATGATGCCCTTCTCTTCCGGGTAGTTAGCCATCGAGTAGGCGCGTAGCGTTGGCTCTTTTACCTCCGATACAAAGCGGAAGAGATTGAATTTGTCCCAGTCGGCGCGGTACTCATCCGGCACGTCGAAGTCAGCATACGCCACAGCGTGTTTCGGGCACTCAATCTGAATGTATCCTCCGGCGCGGAACGGAACATCTTCCCCTTCCGGCACCCGCAGCTTCAACTCTTTGATAAACGTGGCTTTGTTATCATTAGAGATAACTTCACATTCCCATTTTTTAACGCCAAAGATCTCTTCCGGCAGCTCTATTTTCATGTTCTGACGTACGGCGACCTGGCAGGCCAGACGACAGCCCTCTTTTGCCTCACGCTTTGTGATATGCGCCAGTTCGGTTGGCAGGATATCTCCTCCACCCTCTTTCACCGTAACGCGGCACTGTCCACAGGAACCACCGCCGCCACAGGCCGAAGAGACAAAGATCCCGTTGCCGGAGAGCGTATTCAACAGTTTATCTCCGGCGGGCGTACGGATCTGGTTCTGCGGCTCGTCGTTAATATCAATCACCACGTCGCCGGCATTCACCAGCTTCGCACGTGCCACCAGAATAAGCCCTGACAACACCAGTACAATCAGCGTGAACATCGCCACGCCAAGCATAATTTCCATCAGTTAGCCCTTATAGCTGCACACCGGAGAAGGACATAAAGCCCAGCGCCATCAGCCCGGTGGTGATAAAGGTGATCCCTAAGCCACGCAGGCCTGCAGGCACGTTGGCATATTTCATTTTTTCGCGGATCCCCGCCATGGTGACAATCGCCAGCATCCAGCCAATGCCAGAACCGAAACCGTACACCACGGATTCACTGAAGTTGTAATCACGCTGAACCATAAACGAGACGCCGCCGAAGATGGCGCAGTTCACCGCGATCAACGGCAGGAAGATCCCCAGCGCGTTGTATAGCGACGGGAAATACTTATCGAGGATCATCTCAAGGATTTGCACCAGCGCCGCAATCACACCGATAAAGGTGATGAAGTTCAGGAAGCTGAGATCAACGCCTTCCACCAGCGCGCCGTCCCGCAGTACAAAGTTGTATACCAGGTTGTTGATCGGCACCGATAAGCCGAGCACCACGGTAACCGCTACGCCCAGGCCAAATGCCGTCGAGACCTTCTTGGACACGGCAAGGAACGTACACATGCCGAGGAAGAACGCGAGCGCCATGTTTTCAACAAACACCGCACGCACAAATAAACTCAGGTAATGAGCCATCGTCGGTTACTCCTTTTCCTGCTGTTCTGGTCTCAAAGTACGAATAAGCCAGATCAGCAAACCGATAATGAAAAATGCGCTGGGGGCCAGCAGGAACAGTCCATTCGGCAGATACCAGCCACCGTTCTGCACCGTGTCCAGCACCGTGATGCCAAACAGCTTACCGCTGCCAATCAGCTCTCGCAGGAACCCCACAGTCAGCAGGATCACACCGTAGCCAAGGCCGTTGCCGATGCCGTCCATAAAGCTCGCCAGCGGCGGCATTTTCATGGCGTAGGCTTCCGCACGCCCCATCACGATACAGTTGGTGATAATCAGACCAACAAACACCGACAGCTGTTTGGAGGTTTCATAGGCGAAGGCGCGCAATAGCTGATCGACCACGATCACAAGCGAGGCGATGATCGCCATCTGCACAATGATCCTCACGCTGTTGGGAATGTGGTGACGGAGCATGGAGATAAACATGCTGGAAAACGCGGTAACCAGCGTGACTGCCAACGTCATCACTACCGCTGTTTCCAGCTTGGTCGTCACCGCCAGAGCTGAACAGACACCCAGTACCTGCAGCGTGATTGGGTTATTGGCGAGCAACGGGCCAATGAGCACCTTTTTGACTTCTTTCAGTTCACCGGTATCAGCCATTGTTCAGCGCTCCTTCACGTACGTTTTTCAGGAAAGGACCAAAGCCCAGCTCGCCCATCCAGAAATCAAAACTGTGCTGCACGCCTTTTGAGGTGAGCGTGGCACCGGAAAGCCCGTCGACGGCGTAGTCGTCACCGGGACGAGCAGCCCCTTTCATTACCTTCAGCGCAGGCAGACCGTTATCGTCGAGCACTTTCTTGCCGACAAACTGTGCCCGCCAGTTAGGGTTCTCCACTTCACCGCCGAGCCCCGGCGTTTCGCCCTGGTCATAGTACGTAATGCCTTTCACAGTGCGACCATCCGTATCAAGCGCCACAAAGGCGTACATCATCGACCACAGGCCGTTGCCGTAGATGGGCACTACCACTTCCTGCACCCGTTTTTGTTCATCGCGCACGAGATAGATTTCGGCAAGATTACTGCGACGCTTGATGCCAGCCGGATCCTGTGAGGCGTCCAGCGTCAGGCTCATCTGCGGGTCTTTTAATGCCAGCGACTGGTTGTATTTCGCCGGATCTTTATCCAGCAGTTGCCCGGTTTTTAAATCCACCAGACGCGCGGTAATGCGCTCAGCAAAGACTGCAGAGACGTCGTCGGCATTCATACCTTCCTGCATCAGCCCGGCAACAGCCAGGATATTGCGCTGTTTATCCAGCGCGCGCTGCTCCTGCTGTCGCGGCTTTAACCCCACGGCAGAACCGGCCACCACAATGGAACAGACAAGGCAGAGCACCAGCACCACCAGCAGCGTTTTGCTGATGCTGTCGTTATTTTTAACTTCAGCCACGCGCCTTCCTCCGCTGAATATTGGCACGCACCACCAGATAATCGAAAAGTGGCGCAAACAGGTTGGCAAACAGAATGGCCAACATCATCCCTTCCGGATACGCCGGGTTGACCACACGAATCAGGACACACATCGCACCAATGAGCACGCCATAGCTCCATTTACCTTTATCAGTAAACGAGGCAGAGACGGGATCGGTCGCCATAAACATCATGCCGAATGCGAAGCCCCCCAACACCAGATGCCAGTACCACGGCATGGAGAACATCGGATTGGTAGTCGAACCGATCACATTGAACATCGTGGCGGTCAGCACCATGCCGATCATCACACCGGCAACAATCCGCCAGGAGGCCACGCGACCGAAAAGAATGATCGCACCACCCAGCAAAATCATCAGCGTAGAGACTTCCCCAATGGAGCCCGGTATGTTGCCAATAAAGGCATCAAACCAGGTAACAGGCTGGCCTGTCGCGTTGTTAACCAGCGTTTCGCCCCCGTGTGCCGCCCACTGAGAAAGAGGTGTCGCACCGGAGAAACCATCCGCCGCTGTCCATACCAGATCGCCTGATATTTGTGCAGGATAGGCAAAGAACAGGAACGCACGTCCCGCCAGCGCTGGGTTGAGGAAGTTACGCCCGGTCCCGCCGAAGATCTCTTTCGCAATCACCACACCAAAGCTAATCCCCAGCGCAGCCTGCCAGAGCGGTAATGTTGGCGGAACAATCAGGGCAAAAAGAATGGAAGTAACGAAGAAGCCTTCGTTGATCTCATGTTTACGGATGATGGCAAACAGCACTTCCCAGAAGCCACCCACGATAAATACCGTGATGTAGATCGGCAGGAAGAACACCGCCCCCAGCGTCATCATGCTGACCCAGCCCGCGTCTGACGCAAAGCTCACGCCCAATGACTGCGCCAGACGGTAGTGCCAGTCAGACTGGAGCACCTGCGCCAGCTGCTGAGCATCGTACAGATGATGCAGTGCAGGAATGGTCTGCAGCCCCACGTTGTACATGCCCCAGAACATGGCCGGGAAGACCGCAAACCACACCAGAATCATCATTCGCTTCAGATCGATGGCATCGCGAACGTGTGCCGCGCCTTTCGTCACCAGGCCTGGCGTGTAAAAAATGGTGGTCGTCGCTTCATACAGCGGGTAATACTTTTTGAGCTTCCCTTCGGTAAAGTGCGGCTCAATTTTTTCAAAGAGGTGTTTTAAGCCCATCGGTTATCCTTCCTGCTCAATGCGGGTTAACACCTCGCGCAATACGGGTCCGTATTCGTATTTTCCCGGACAAACATAGGTACAAAGCGCCAGATCTTCTTCGTCCAGCTCCAGGCAACCCAATGCCTGAGCGCTGTCGGTATCGCCGGCGAGCAGATCGCGCAGCAGCATGGTCGGCAGAATATCCAGCGGCATGACGCGCTCGTAGTTGCCAATGGGTACCATCGCGCGCTCTCCGCCATGCGTGCTGGTCGAGAAGTTAAAGAGTTTATGGCGCAGGAAATGGCCCAGCGTGGTCCGGGTGACGGAGTATTTTTCCGCACCGGGCAGAACCCAGCCAAACAGCTCTTTCTCGCGCCCTTCCTGCACAATGCTGACCTGCAAATGGAAACGCCCCAGATAAGCGTGCGCATTCACGGCATGGCGTCCGCTGAGAACCGAGCCGGAGATCAGGCGGTTTTCGCCCTCTTTTATTTCACCCACCAGCAGTTCATTAATGTCAGCGCCCAGCAGCGTTTTCACCAGACGCGGGTTGGCCGCTTGCGGCCCGCCGATGGCGATTACCCGTTCAGCCCTGAGTTCACCCGTGGTAAACAGCGTACCGATGGCAATAACATCCTGATAATTCAGGTGCCAGACCTGTTTCGTCAGGCTCACGGGTTCAAGAAAGTGAATATGCGTCCCGACCAGACCTGCGGGATGAGGGCCTGCAAACTCATTAAATGTCACCTGCCCCTGCGGGTGCCCACCGAGCTTACCGCCACCAGCCTGACAGACGTGGACCTTTCCTGAGGTCAGGCGGGTTAAAATAGTCAGCCCGGCATCAAAGGCTTTTCGCTGAGACAGAATAACCGGTTGCGGGTCTGCGCTGAGCGGGTTGGTGTCGATTGCCGTAACAAAAATAGCGGCCGGTTCCGTACCCGGAACAGGTGATTTGCTAAAAGGACGCGTGCGAAGCGCGGTCCATAAACCAGACGCCAGAAGCTGAGCCTGAACCGCGTCACGGCTCAGCGATGCGAGGTCTGCGGCGTCATAATGCGCAAATTCACACTGCTCATCGCCTTCAATACGGATAACCACCGACTGCAGAACGCGGCGTTCGCCGCGGTTGATCGCGACAACAGTGCCGCTTGCGGGTGCCGTGAACATGACGCCGGGATTTTTTTTGTCCTCAAAGAGCGCCTGCCCTTTAATCACGCGATCGCCCTCCTGCACCAGCATAGAAGGACGCATTCCCAGATAATCATCACCTAAAATGGCAACATGACGGACACTTGCGCCTGACGAGACGAGCTGCTCAGGCACGCCTGCAATCGGCAAATTAAGTCCTTTTTTTATTTTAAACATGTGGTTAGCAGGTTTCCATAAACAACAATCCAGTGGACGCGGAGTGTACCATTTTCACCTTCTGACGGGCAGGTAATCCGCCGTCGGGGGCGCCAAATTGCGAGCTATTGCGCAAAGTTCCTGGCGCAAACGCGATTGTGATGGTTTATAAAGTAAAACTAATTTGTAAACTCACCGCCCGGCTCTTGCGAAAATCTCTGGCGGTGCTAATGTGAGCGCTCCTAACAGAATAATCTGATTTCGGGTCTCTTTTGCCGTCCTGGCAAGTTGGTCATGGTTTTATCAAGGAACTAGTAGTATGCGTAAAATCGCATTGTTCATTGCGATGCTTCTGATTCCGTGCATGTCGTTTGCCGGGCTGCTCAGCAGTAATAGCTCAACGACGCCGATCAGCAAAGAATATAAACAGCAGTTAATGGGATCGCCGGTTTATATTCAGATCTTCAAGGAAGAGCGCACTCTCGATCTGTTTGTAAAAATGGGCGAGACTTATCAGCTGCTTGATAGCTACAAAATTTGTAACTACTCCGGCGGGCTGGGGCCAAAACAGCGTCAGGGCGATTTCAAAAGTCCGGAAGGGTTTTACAGCGTTCAGCGTAACCAGCTCAAACCTGACAGCCGCTTCTATAAAGCCATTAACATCGGCTTCCCGAATGCCTATGACCGTGCTCACGGTTATGAAGGTAAATACCTGATGATCCACGGTGCCTGCGTGTCTATCGGCTGTTATGCGATGACCGATTCCGGCATTGATGAGATTTTCCAGTTCGTGACGGGCGCGCTGGTCTTTGGGCAACCTAACGTTCAGGTCAGCATCTATCCGTTCCGCATGACCGATGCCAACATGGCACGCCACAAGTACTCTTACTACGCGGATTTCTGGAAACAGCTGAAACCTGGTTACGACTACTTTGAGCAGACCCACAAGCCACCAGTGGTCTCTATCGTAGATGGCCGTTACGTGGTCAGCAAACCGCTGAGCCACGAAGTCGTCCATCCACAGCTGGCGTCAAATTACACGGTCCCCGAGACAAAATAGCACCCACTCGCCTGGCATAATCTTTTGCCAGGTTTCGTTGCCCGTCAGCGGCTGCGTTGCAATGACAGTGACCACATCGTTCGGTGTGGTCTCCTTCTGAAAATCAATCTCCACATCCTGATCGAGCAAGGTCGCAACGCCAAACGGTGCACGACGGGTGATCCAGAACAGATTTGTCGAGCAGAACGCCATCACATAGCGCCCGTCAGAGAGCAGCATGTTAAACACGCCTTTTTCGCGTAGCTCCGACGCCAGCGTCGCGATGTATTTAAACACGGCGGCCATGTTACCAGGCGTGCGGGGATAGCGCTCCGTCAGCTTGTGCAGTAACCAGCAGAAGGCTTTTTCACTGTCGGTTTCGCCAACCGGGCGGAAATTGCCCGTCTCCAGCGATTTATAACCCGTGAGTTGCCCATTGTGTGCATAGGTCCAGTTACGGCCCCACAGTTCACGGGTAAACGGATGGGTATTTTCCAGCGCCACTTCGCCACGGTTTGCCTGGCGGATGTGGGCAATCACCGAACAGGATTTAATGGGATAGTCCTGCACCAGTTTAGCGATCGGTGAGTTAAAGCTGGGTTGTGGATCTTTGAACGTGCGACACCCTTTGCCTTCGTAGAAAGTGATGCCCCAGCCGTCTTTATGAGGCCCGGTTCCTCCACCACGCTGAACCAGCCCGGTGAAACTAAAGCAGATATCGGTTGGCACATTGGCGCTCATCCCGAGCAATTCGCACATACATCACCTCCACAACAGCGGGGGCAATTCAGCCCCCAGCGAAGTCTTACTTAACCATCTCTTTTTCGATCAGCTGGATCAGGATATGGATCACTTTGATGTGAATTTCCTGAATGCGGTCAGCATAACCGAAGTGCGGAACGCGAATTTCAATATCCGCCGTACCCGCCATTTTACCGCCATCTTTACCGGTCAGGGTGATGACTTTCATCCCTTTTTCGCGCGCGGCAGCAATCGCTTTGATCACGTTACCGGAGTTACCAGAGGTAGAGATACCCAGCAGCACGTCGCCTTCACGTCCGACCGCTTCAACATAGCGGGAGAAGACGTAGTCGTAACCAAAATCGTTGCTCACGCAGGAGATATGGCTCACATCAGAGATCGCAATCGCCGGGTAACCCGGACGGTTTTCGCGATAACGCCCGGTCAACTCTTCTGCGAAGTGCATGGCGTCGCAGTGGGAACCGCCGTTACCGCAAGAGAGCACTTTGCCCCCGGCTTTGAAACTGTCGGCCAGCAGGACCGCCGCGCGCTGAATAGCGTGAATATTGGCATCATCTTTCAGAAAGTTAGCCAGCGTTTCCGCCGCTTCGTTCAGTTCGTTACGAATAAGATCCTGGTACATGAGGATAATCCTTCAGTATTGATGAAATAACACAGTGGAGTGTACCGGATAGCGGGAAAAGCGAGAAGCTAAAGCCATACGAATCGCCCGGCGTTTTGATTTTTTGTGCCGGCTAAAACACGAACAATGTGAACCAGGTTGTAATTATTTTGTAAACACATTGCTAAAAGAATTCACATCAACTACAACCATATCATCACAAGTGGTCAGACCTCCTACAAGCAAGGGAGCTTTTCTTTATGATGATTTTGAGCATTCTCGCAACCGTTGTTCTGCTCGGTGTGTTGTTCTATCACCGTGTAAGTTTATTCCTGAGCAGCCTGATTCTTCTGGCCTGGACGGCTGCGCTTGGCGTCGCAGGTCTCTGGAATATCTGGCTTTTAGTCCCACTCGCTATCATTCTTCTGCCGTTTAACTTTGCCCCGATGCGTAAATCCATGATTTCTGCCCCGGTGTTCAAAGGTTTCCGCAAAGTGATGCCGCCAATGTCGCGTACTGAAAAAGAAGCGATTGATGCGGGCACCACCTGGTGGGAAGGCGACCTGTTCCAGGGTAACCCGGACTGGAAAAAGCTGCATAACTACCCACAGCCACGTCTGACTGCTGAAGAACAGGCCTTTATTGACGGCCCTGTGGAAGAAGCGTGCCGTATGGCAAATGATTTCGCCATCACCCATGAAATGGCCGATCTGCCGCCAGAACTGTGGGCGTACCTGAAAGAACATCGCTTCTTCGCGATGATCATCAAGAAAGAGTACGGTGGTCTGGAATTCTCCGCTTACGCTCAGGCCCGTGTCCTGCAAAAACTGGCTGGCGTCTCTGGGATCCTGGCCATCACTGTCGGCGTACCTAACTCCTTAGGCCCGGGCGAACTGCTGCAACATTACGGTACGGAAGAGCAGAAAGATCACTACCTGCCGCGCCTGGCACGCGGTCTGGAAATCCCTTGCTTCGCGCTGACCAGCCCGGAAGCGGGCTCCGATGCGGGTGCGATCCCGGATACCGGCGTGGTTTGCATGGGTGAATGGCAGGGTGAGCAGGTGCTCGGGATGCGCCTGACCTGGAACAAGCGCTACATCACGCTGGCACCTATCGCCACCGTGCTCGGTCTGGCGTTTAAACTCTCTGACCCGCAGAAACTGCTGGGTGGAGAAGAAGATCTGGGCATTACCTGTGCGCTGATCCCAACTTCTACCCCAGGCGTTGAAATTGGTCGTCGTCACTTCCCGCTGAACGTACCGTTCCAGAACGGTCCAACGCGTGGCCAGGATATCTTTGTACCGATTGATTACATCATCGGTGGCCCGAAAATGGCCGGTCAGGGCTGGCGTATGCTGGTGGAATGTCTGTCTGTAGGTCGCGGTATTACCCTGCCGTCAAACTCCACTGGTGGTCTGAAATCTGTGGCGATGGGGATTGGTGCGTACGCTCACATCCGCCGTCAGTTCAAAATCTCCATCGGCAAGATGGAAGGTATTGAAGAACCGCTGGCACGTATCGCGGGTAACGCCTATGTGATGGATGCCGCAGCTTCCCTGATTACCTACGGCATTATGCTGGGCGAGAAACCAGCTGTACTGTCCGCAATCGTGAAGTACCACTGTACTCACCGTGCGCAGCAGTCGATCATTGACGCGATGGATATCGCGGGCGGTAAAGGCATTATGCTCGGCGAAGGTAACTTCCTCGCCCGTGGTTATCAGGGCGCGCCTATCGCAATCACCGTTGAAGGGGCGAATATTCTGACCCGCAGCATGATGATCTTCGGTCAGGGTGCCATTCGCTGCCATCCATACGTGCTGGAAGAGATGGCCGCCGCGCAGAACAACGACGTAGATGCCTTCGATAAGCTGCTGTTCAAACATATTGGTCATGTGGGTAGCAATAAGATGCGCAGCTTCTGGCTCGGTCTGACGAATGGCCGTACCAGCGCTACGCCAACCGGTGATGCGACGAAACGTTACTATCAACAGTTGAACCGTCTGAGCGCCAACCTGGCTCTGCTGTCTGACGTTTCTATGGCAGTGCTGGGCGGTAGCCTGAAGCGTCGCGAACGTATCTCTGCACGTCTGGGAGACGTGCTGAGTCAGGTGTTCCTGGCCTCTGCGGTCCTGAAACGCTACGACGATGAAGGTCGTCAGGAAGCGGATCTGCCGCTGGTCCACTGGGGCGTACAGGATGCGATGTATCAGGCAGAACAGGCCATTGACGATCTGCTGGCGAACTTCCCGAACCGTTTTGTGGCCGGAGCCCTGCGCGTGGTGATCTTCCCGACCGGTCGTCATCACCAGGCACCATCCGACAAGCTGGATCACAAAGTAGCGAAGATCCTGCAGGTTCCGAGCGCAACCCGTTCACGTATCGGTCGTGGTCAGTATCTGGCTCCAACCCCGCATAACCCGGTGGGTCTGCTGGAAGAGGCGCTGTTGGACGTGATGGCTGCCGATCCGATTCATCAGAAGATCTGCAAACAGCTGGGCAAAAACCTGCCGTTTACCCGTCTGGACGAACTGGCAAAACAGGCCCTGGCGGGCGGTATCATCGATAAGGATGAAGCTGCAATCCTGGTGAAAGCTGAAGAGAGCCGTCTGCGCAGTATCAACGTGGATGATTTCGAACCGGATGAGCTGGCGACGCAGCCGGTAAAGCTACCGGAGAAACACCGCAATTCTGAAGCTGCATAAGGCGTTTCGCTTGCACAAACCCCGCCATGCGCGGGGTTTTTTATTGCCACATTTTCTCGTTATGTCGTGCTACAGTGTCAAAAAGTGGTCGTTTGAGGAGTCTGAATTGTGCCTGGTCTGAAGATTTCGATTTTGCAGCAACCGTTAGTGTGGATGGATGGCCCCGCCAACCTGCGTCACTTTGATCGTCAACTGGAAGGTATTACCGGGCGTGATGTGATTGTCCTGCCGGAGATGTTCACCACCGGCTTCGCGATGGAAGCGGCTAAACAGTCGATGCCGCAGGAAGAGGTGGTCGCCTGGATGCATGCCAAAGCGCAGCAGACTAACGCGCTGATCGCGGGCAGCGCCGCCCTGCAAACCGAGCGCGGGCCGGTGAACCGCTTCCTGCTGGTTGAGCCAGAAGGGAAAGTGCATTTTTACGACAAACGCCACCTGTTCCGTATGGCGGATGAACATCATCACTATGAAGCCGGAAACGAGCGCGTGGTGTTCGAATGGCGCGGCTGGCGAATTCTGCCGCTGGTCTGCTATGACCTGCGCTTCCCAGTCTGGTCACGCAACCGCAACGATTACGACGTAGCACTGTATGTCGCCAACTGGCCTGCGCCACGCTCCCTCCACTGGCAGTCGCTGCTGGTGGCGCGTGCGATTGAGAACCAGGCATACGTGGTGGGCTGTAACCGCGTGGGGACTGACGGCAACGGGCATCACTATCGCGGCGACAGCCGGGTGGTGAACCCGCAGGGCGAGATCATTGCCACCGCCGAGCCACATCAGGCGACGCGCATTGATGCCGAGCTGTCGCTGACGGCACTGAAGGAGTATCGGGAGAAGTTTCCGGCGTGGCAGGATGCGGATCCGTTTAGTATTGGGTGAAATTTTCCTCTCACCACCGCCCTCTCCCATTGGGAGAGGGCGGATAAAACATTAACTCACTAATGCCTGCCCGTCTTTGCGGCTTTCCGTCGCGGCAACGTAATGCCCTTCCGGCAGACGGTAAATCACCTGCGCACCGCCAAAGTTGTAATCCTGAAGCGGATCTTCTACCACGATCTGATGCCCGCGTTCGCGTAGCGCCGCAATCGTGTTGCGATCGAACGTCGACTCAACGATCACCTCTCTCCCCTGCACCACGCGCCAGCGCGGCGCGTCGATAGCTGCCTGCGGGTTTTGTCCGTGCAGCATAATGCGCAGCGCCATCTGCATGTGCCCCTGCGCCTGCATTGGTCCGCCCATCACGCCGAATGACATCAGCGGTTTTCCCTTACCGTCCATCGCAAAGCCAGGAATGATGGTGTGGAACGGACGCTTGCCGCCCGCCAGCGCGTTCGGGTGATTCGGATCCAGCGAAAAACCACAGCCGCGATTTTGCAGGCTGATCCCCGTGTCCGGCACCACAATCCCGGAGCCAAAGCCCATATAGTTAGACTGAATAAACGAAACCATCATGCCGTTGGCATCCGCTGTGCTGATGTAGACCGTCCCGCTTTGCGTCGGCGAACCATAGACGAAATCAGAGGCGTTATTCTGATCGATAAGCGCTGCACGCGATTTGAGATAGCTATCGCTCAGCAGCGCTTTGGCAGCGAATTCCATGTGCTCTTCATCCGCCACGTAGCGATCAAGATCGGCCAGCGCCAGTTTCATTGCTTCAATAGACAAGTGCAGCGCCTGAACGGAATCCGGGTGGTGTTTTTCGATACCGCACTGCTCCAGAATGCCGAGCGCAATCAGCGTGGCGATCCCCTGCCCGTTTGGCGGCAACTCCTGCACCGAACCGCCCGCAAAATCACGTGACAACAGTTTAACCCAGTCTACACGATGGTTTGCCAGATCGTCGGCGGTAAGATGTGCGCCATGTTCTTTGGCAAAGCCAGCAATTTTCTGCGCCAGCTCGCCGTGATAAAACGCTTCGCCGTTGGTTTTGGCAATCAGCTCCAGCGAGTTTGCCTGCGCCGGGTTACGGAATATTTCGCCAATGCGCGGGGCGCGTCCCTCAGGGGCAAAACACGCACTAAAGCCCGGCTGGTCTTTCAGCTTGTTGTAGCCCCGTTGCCACAGATGACCAATCAGCGGAGAGACCGGAAAACCGTTGCGCGCGTAATCAATCGCAGGCTGTGCCAGGGTGGTCAGCGGCAGCGTGCCAAAGCGTTCCGCCAGTGCGACCCAGCCGGATACCGCGCCCGGCACGGTCACTGCGTCCCAGCCAATTTCCGGCACCGCGGTTTTGCCAGCAAACAGATCGGCATGCCAGCTGGCAGGTGAGCGGCCCGATGCATTAAGGCCGTGGAGCTTTTCCCCATCCCAGACAATGGCAAAGGCATCGCTACCAATACCATTCCCTGTGGGCTCGACTACCGTCAGCGCCATCGCCGTAGCAACGGCCGCGTCGACGGCATTACCGCCCAGTTGTAACATGTGCATCCCCGCCTGTGCCGCCAGCGGCTGCGAGGTAGCAACGGCATTATGCCCCATCATCGGTGGGCGTCGTGAATCATAACCGGATGTGAAATCAAGCGCTTTGGTCATCATGACTCCTTAGTCGTGGCGCGGATCGAGCGCATCGCGCAGCCCGTCGCCGAGTAAATTAAAGCCCTGCACGGCAAGGAAAATCGCCACGCCGGGGAAAACGGACATCCACGGAGCCTGCTCCAGGAAACCTTTCGCGGTATTGAGCATCGAGCCCCAGGACGGATTTGGCGGCTGCTGTCCCAGCCCCAAAAACGACAGGCTGGCTTCGGCGATAATCGCCGAGGCAATCGCCAGCGTGGCCTGCACCAGGATCGGTGACATTACATTCGGCAGGATGTATTTGATGATGATCCAGCGGTCCGGCAGGCCAATCGCCCGCGCACCGTCGATGTACTCTTCGTTGCGGATGGCGATCACCTGCCCGCGCGTCAGGCGGGCGAAGATCGGCATCGCCGAAAGACCGATGGCGATCATGGCGTTGGTCAGGCTCGGGCCCAAAAACGCCCCCAGCGCGATCGCCATGATCAGGAACGGACAGGCCAGTAGCGCCTCGATAACGCGCGAGATCACCCCATCCCACATCTTCTGGAAGTAACCCGCCACCAGCCCCAGCGGAACGCCGATGACAACGGCAATCACCACCGACATACAGCCTGCCATCAGCGAGGTGCGTGCTCCCCAGATAATGCGGGATAAAATGTCGCGCCCCAGCTCGTCGGTGCCGAACCAGTACATCGCCGACGGTGCTTTGCGCACCGCCAGGAAGTTGGCTTTGACCGGGTCGAACGGCGCAATCCACGGCGCCAGCAGCGCGAGCAACACAAAGAAGCCCACAATCACCGCACCAATTACTGCGCTTTTATTGGCGAGGAATTTCTTCAGCACCCGGTTCTGCGCGCGCGGCAGTGCAGGCACAACGGTTTGAGTCGTCAGTTCCGCCATGGTTAACCTCGCATTTTCGGGTTGATAAGAACGTAGAGCACGTCGGCCAGCAGGTTGAGCATCAGGAAGCCAATCGCCACGATCAGCACCACGCCCTGCACCACCGCATAGTCACGGTTAAATACCGAGTCGACGATCATCTTGCCGAAGCCCGGAATGGTGAAGACCTGCTCGGTCAGCACCGCGCCGCCCAGCAGCTCGCCGAACAGCAGCGTGGTGAGGGTAATTACCGGCACCAGCGCGTTGCGAAACGCGTGCTTCAGGATCACCGCCTTAGGCAGCAGCCCCTTAGCCCGTGCGGTACGGATGTAATCTGCTTTCAGGACCGCAATCATCGAGGCGCGGGTGTGGCGCATCAGCGTCGCCGCCAGGCCGGTTCCGAGCACGGACGCGGGCAGTAGCAGCGTGCGCAGGTTCTGAAGCGGATCTTCACTGAACGGCACGTAGCCGGACGCGGGTAGCCACTGCAGGTTTACCGAGAAGACCAGAATCAGCAGGATCCCCAGCCAGAAGTGCGGGATCGAGATCCCCGAGATCGCCACAAAGTTCGCCCCGTGATCGACCCAGCTGTTTTTGTTCACCGCCGCAAGGATCCCCATGCTGATGCCAAACACCAGCGCAATGAGCATCGCCAGCAGCGACAACTCCAGCGTCACCGGCAACTTGCTGGCAATTAGCTGCGTCACCGGCTCGTGCGTGCGTAAGGAGACGCCCAGATCGCCCTGCAGTGCACGCGTCAGCCAGTTAAAATACTGCACGGGGACTGGCGCATCGAGGTTCAGCTCCGCACGCAGCTGGGCGATGACCGCCGGGTCGCGCTCCTCGCCGGCCATGGCAATCAGCGGGTCGCCGGGCAGCAGCTTTTGTAGCCCGAAGACCATCATGCTCACCAGCAGCAGGGTTGGTATAGCCAGCAGCAGACGTTTGCAAATCAGTTCCAGCATGGGTTCTCCTCAGGACGTTTATTTCGCCAGCGTCAAACCGGCCAGACGCACGATGCCGTCCGGGTACGGCTTAAAGCCCTGCACGCTTTTGTTCAGGCCAAAAATGCGCGGCTCGAAGTAGAGGTAGGCAATCGGCATATCGGTTTGCAGTTGCTTCACCACTTTCTCGTACAACGGCTGGCGTGCGGCCTGATCGGTGCTCTGACGCGCCTGAGTCAACCATTCATCTACCTGAGCATTACTGTAACGGCCGTCGTTTAAAGTGCCTTTGCTGTTAATGAAGCCAAAGATGCTGCCATCCGGATCGGGACGACCAGACCAGCCGGAGAAGCTCAGCTGATAGTCACCGCTCTGCTGGCGATCCAGCAGCGTGGCGAATTCAGTCATCTGCAGGTTCAGGTTAAAGCCCGCCTCAGCGACCATCGCCTGCAGCACCTGACCGACCTGCTGCGATGTTGGGTTGTTCGGCACCAGCAGGTTGACGGTCAGCGGCGTGGCGACGCCTGCCGCTTTCAGCAGCGCTTTGGCTTTGTCGACATCGCGCGGTGGTACCGGCAGGTTGACGTGATACGGGCTCACCGTTGAAAACGCCTGGTTGGCTGGCGAATACAGCCCTTCAAAGACCACCTGGTTTAGTGCATCGCGGTCAATTGCCTGAGAAAACGCCTCACGCACGCGGGCGTCCTTGAACGGATCGTTCGCTGGCACCTTCCCGTTATTAATGTTGAAGGTAATGCCCTGATAACCCAGACCGGTGACCTTCGCCAGCGCCAGCTTGCTGTCAGCTTCCACAGTCTTCACGTCGCTGGCGGCGATGCCTTCAGTCAGGTCGAGATCGCCCGCGCGCAGGTTCGCGAGGCGCACGGAGGCATCCGGGATCGGCAGATAGATAATTTTGTCGAAGTGGTAGGCGTCTTTGTTCCAGTAGTTGTCGAAACGCGTCAGGACGATGCGGTCCTGCGACACGCGGCTGTCGAATTTATACGGACCGGAACAGACGGGATGCGCGGCAAAATCCGGTTTTTTTGCCGCTTCGGGTGCCATCATCGCGCCCGCGCGGTCGGTGAGTTGCATCAGCAGCGCGGCGTCAGGCGTTTTCAGGTGCAGGGCAATCTGCATCGGGCCAGTGACTTCAACGGACTCCACGGAGGAAATCTCGCTTTTACGCAGGGAGCCTTTTAAGGTCAGGGCACGGTCGAGGTTGTATTTTGCGGCGGCAGCATCGAATTTCTCACCGTCGTGGAAGGTGACGCCCTCGCGCAAATTCAGGGTGAGGGTTTTACCGTCGTCGCTCCAGGCCCAGTCTTTCGCCAGACCGGGGATAACCTTCAGATTTTCATCCACATCCACCAGCCTGTCGCACAGGGAGGCAAACACGAAGCGGCCATAGTAGGTGCGCGCCAGATGCGGGTCGAGCATGTCCGGGTCAGCGCCCAGACCAATTCGCAGCACGCTTTCAGAATGGGCGGGCAGCGCCGCGCCGAGCAACATGACACTTCCCAGTACGGTCAAAAGAGAATTACGCATTGTCATTATCATGAGTTCCTTGAAGGAAGGGAGGAGTGAGATGCCGCGTGTTCAAACAGCGCGCGGCGGCGCAGAAAGGCAGTAGATGGCGGAGCAATCTGGATAACGCTGCGATCGCGATTAATGTCCTGCCAGCGATGGCAGGCCACCTGACGTCCACCGTCCAGTACCTGATTTATCGGTTCAACCTGGCGGCATTCGTCGGTGACGTACGGGCAACGGGTGTGGAACCGGCAACCAGATGGTGGGCTGGACGGGTTCGGTAAGTCCCCCTGCAGAAGCGGCGCGTCACGTTCAACGCCTGGCTGCATCTGCGGCGCAGAGGCGATAAGTGCCTGGGTATAGGGGTGTAGCGGCGCATCAAAAATTTCGTCAACAGTCGCAAGCTCAACGATTTGCCCAAGATACATCACCGCCACGCGGTCGCTCATGTGGCGGATAACGGCCAGGCCGTGGGCGACAATCACCATCGTCAGCCCCAGCTGGTGCTTCAGGCTTTCCAGCAGGTTCACCACCTGCGCCTGAACGGACACATCCAGCGCGGATACCGGCTCATCACCCAGCAGCAGCTTCGGTCCCGAGGCCAGCGCGCGCGCAATGCCGATACGCTGGCGCTGCCCGCCGGAAAACTCGTGCGGATAGCGCCCAGCCCAGGCGGCAGGCAAACCTACGGTTTTAAGAAGCTCCGCGACGCGGTACTGACGGTCCGCTTTCTTCATGTTCTGGTGCAGCCACA
Organism: Enterobacter sp. E1; assembly: GCF_016809815.1. Lineage (NCBI taxonomy): Bacteria > Pseudomonadati > Pseudomonadota > Gammaproteobacteria > Enterobacterales > Enterobacteriaceae > Enterobacter > Enterobacter sp. E1. Next base: position 1,250,209 of record NZ_JAFBJM010000001.1, read on the forward strand.
GCGGTTCACCGACGATCTGCTCCACCGTCATGCGCGGGTTCAGCGAGGCGAAGGGATCCTGAAAGATAATCTGCAGCTCGCGCCGGAGCTGATTCAGACGAGCACCCGAGGCATGCGTGATCTCCTCCCCCTGGTAAAACACACGCCCTTCACTGGCGGCCAGCAAACGCAGCAGCAGACGACCGAGTGTAGATTTACCGGAACCAGACTCACCCACAATCGCCAGCGTTTCCCCCGGCATAACGGAAAGTGAAACGCGATCGACTGCCGTGACAAACTTCGCCGGGGTAAACAGTTTTTTCGGGCCGGGGAAGAGCTTGCTCAAGTCACGGGCTTCAAGAATGGGCGTAGTCATGCAATTTCTCCCAGGGCAATGTGTTGCTCCAGCGGCACGCGGAAGCAGGCAACCTGATGACCCGCGCCGAGCGTATTGAGCGAAGGTTTTTCATCATGGCAGCGTGACTGCGCAAACGGGCAACGGGTAGCGAAACGGCAGCCTTTCGGCATAAATTCTGGCAGTGGCACCGAGCCTGGAATGGTGGAGAGCTGCCCCTTACGTGCCCCAAGAGAAGGAATCGACCCCATCAGGCCGATAGTGTACGGATGCTGCGGATCGGCAAAGATGGCCTCAACGCTCCCCTGCTCTACCACCTGACCGGCATACATCACCGCCACCTGCTGGGCGACTTCTGCCACCACACCTAAATCGTGAGTGATCATCAGGACCGCCGTGCCGGTCTCTTCTTTGAGGGTGTTCAGCAAGGTGAGAATTTGCGCCTGGATCGTCACGTCAAGGGCTGTGGTCGGTTCATCGGCAATCAGCAGTTTCGGGTGGTTAATCAGCGCCATCGCAATCATCACGCGCTGGCGCATTCCGCCGGAAAGCTGGTGGGGATATGCTTTCAGGCGCATCTCTGCCGCCGGGATCTGTACCTTCTCGAGGATCTGCAGCGCGACATTCATCGCCTCTGCGCGCGAGACACTCTGGTGTCGCATGACCGCTTCGCTAAGCTGGTCCCCCAGCGTAAACGCCGGATTGAGCGAGGTCATCGGCTCCTGGAAAATCATCGCCAGTTCGCTGCCACGCAGGTCAGTGTATTCCCGAGGCGAAAGCTTGCGGAGATTGTGACGGCGAAACTGCATCTCCCCGCTGACGATCTGCGCGCTGGCGGGCAGTAACCCCATTAACGCCAGTGAGGTGATACTTTTTCCGCATCCAGACTCTCCCACCAGCGCCAGCGTTTCGCCCGCTTTAATTATCAGTGAAATACCATCAAGGACGCTCACAGGCGAGCCGGCGAATTTAACGTTGAGATTATGCAGGTTCAGTACAGGCGCAGTGTCCTTAAACGGGATCGTCGTCATAGCGTGAAGTCGTCCTCAAGGTGGATAGCGTGGATCAGGGCGGTTTGCAGGCTGAGCAGGTGTTCGCGCATGGCGGCCGCGGCCTCATTAGGCTGGCGATGGATAATCGCAGACATGATCTTGTGATGGTGGTCGTTGTAGCTATCGACGCGTTCGGGGGTGCGGGCTAATTCGCGCAGATGCTGCCAGCCCGGTTCACGTCTGACGGCATCAATGGCATCAAACAGGCCGAGCATCAGGCGATTACCCGCAGCTTCCGCAATCGCCCGGTGAAAGGCGCTGTCCCACAGTTCGTTGAGATCGCGGTCATCCGGGCTGACCTTATCAATGCGTTCCAGCATGCGCTGCATCAGCGCGAGGTTTTCCCTGGTGGCACGCAGTGCCGCAAGCCGGGCTAAGCCGGGTTCGAGCTGCAGACGAGCTTCCATCACTTCCAGAAGGTTGGTTTGCTGAACCAATCCCTGAAGGGCCAGCGGTTCAACCGGGGCAGCCGGACCGATAAAAGTCCCTTTGCCCTGTTTACGCCAGATGCGCCCCTCTTCTTCCAGCACATCCAGCGCACGACGCACTTCACGTCGTCCTACGCCGAGAGTTTCCGATAGCTCACGTTCTGTGGGCAGCGGAGTGCCTGGTGTTGACTCGTGCTGGTTGATTAACCCGCGCAGTTGTTCAAGCGCGGTGCTGGAATTTGCCAGAAACCGTGACGGTTTTTCCATATTGGTTCGCTCGCTTTCATCATTACTTTATTTTTATTAACGATAAGTTATTGATATGAAATGAAGCTTATCGTGCTAATGATTAAGCAATAACCAAACCAATATTCAATTGGTTCAGGTGTTTTTTGGAAAGCGAGTGATAAGAGGATGATTTTTCGTGATTTATATTTACAAAGTGACACATTCCGACAGACGCCAGAAGAGACGACGGGAGGCTAAATGCACAGCATCAGTGCAAATAACGCACTAATGTTGTGCATATGTTAATTAATTGCACCGCTAAAATTAACTTCTTGTTAATAACAGAAGGAAGGGTAATTCGGAAAGTGGAAACGACGAAGGCCTGAATCATTTCTGATTCAGGCCTTCTGAATAGTGGCGGAACGGACGGGACTCGAACCCGCGACCCCCTGCGTGACAGGCAGGTATTCTAACCGACTGAACTACCGCTCCACTGTTCCCGTTTGGGGAACGAGGCGCATATTACGGTGTGCCTCTGATCTCGTCAACGCTTTTTCTCACGTTTTGAATCGTTTGCTGCAAAAATCGCCCAAACGATGTTTTTACAAGCATTCCGGCGCTTTTCAGGCGCGCCACATACAACTTCCACCTTTCTTCAGCACCAGATCGAGTCGGGATTCGTGATTAAGAAGCTCTTCATCACTTGCTAAAACAACCCGCAACCGACTTGCCTGGCGGACAACACGCTGAATTCCCGCCTCGCCCTGCGTCTGCTGAGATTCATTTTCCATGCTGAACTTCATTGACGTCTGTCCACCGGTCATCGTCAGATAGACATCGGCCAGGATCTGGGCATCGAGTAATGCCCCGTGCAGCGTTCGCTTGGTATTGTCTATTTCGTAGCGGGAACAGAGCGCATCAAGGCTGTTACGCTTGCCGGGGAACATTTTCCTCGCCAGCGCCAGGCTGTCTGTTACCTTACAGAAGGTGTTTGTCTTCGGGATATCACGATTAAGCTTGCTGAATTCATAATCCATAAAGCCGATATCGAACGAGGCGTTATGGATGACAAGCTCTGCGCCCCTGATGTATTCCAGGAACTCGTCAGCGACATCCGCAAAAGTCGGCTTATCCAGCAAGAACTCATCGGCAATACCGTGAACGCCGAACGCTTCGGGATCTACCAGCCGATCGGGTTTGAGGTAGACGTGGAAGTTGTTCCCCGTAAGACGACGGTTCACCACTTCAACGGCACCGATCTCGATAATCTTGTGCCCTTCGTAGTGCGCGCCGATCTGGTTCATACCGGTGGTTTCGGTATCGAGGACAATCTGGCGAGTAATTGCAGTGCTCATAGCGGTCATTTATGTCAGACTTATCGTTTAACTGAACGTTTCAATTACAGGAAGTCTACCAGAGATGCGTAAACAGGTAGAAATTTTCACCGATGGATCTTGTCTCGGCAACCCAGGGCCTGGCGGCTATGGCGCGATTATGCGCTATCGCCAGCACGAAAAAACTTTTAGCGAAGGCTATTTTCTGACCACCAACAACCGAATGGAATTGATGGCGGCCATAGTGGCACTGGAGGCGTTAAAAGAGCATTGTGACGTGGTGTTAAGCACCGATAGCCAGTACGTACGTCAGGGGATAACCCAGTGGATCCATAACTGGAAAAAACGCGGCTGGAAGACCGCTGATAAGAAGCCGGTCAAGAACGTCGATCTCTGGAAACGTCTTGATGCGGCGCTGGGCCAGCACGAGATTAAATGGGAATGGGTTAAAGGCCACGCCGGTCACCCGGAAAACGAACGCTGCGACGAACTGGCGCGTGCTGCGGCATCCAATCCCGCACATGAAGATGCGGGCTATCAGCCCGACGTTTAATCGGTTTTTTTGTATTGCCGCGTTGCACCAACAGTTTGACGGATATGCGTTTTCGTTTTGCTCTGCTTCATTGGATTAAGCGTAAGAGGGATAGTGCGCTTACGTGCAACGATGAACTGCATGCAGCCTAAAGCGGGCAAATGCGTGCTCAACAGTACACCTCCCTGCCGCGCCCAGGGGAGCACCTGAAAACCGCCGTAGCAGAGCACCTCAAAGTTTAGCAGTGAAAGCCAGTCGAGCTGGCGCATCATCGTGAACATCCGGCTGTTATAAGGTGGAGTTCTGCGTAACACGGGTACCAGCTTGCGCAGGCCCATCAAACTCAGAGGATTAAACCCGCTGAGTACCAGCCAGCCATCATCAATCAGAACACGGTCGGCTTCACGCAGCAAGCGATGGGGATCGCTACACCAGGGCAGTGTATGGGCAAGCAAACACGCATCAACGGACTTTTCCGCAAATGGCAGATGCAATGGGTCTGCTTTCACCTGAACCGGCGATCCGCCGAGCGAGACATTGACCTGATGTGAGATAGCGCAGCTTTCGGTATTGATTTCCGCGCTGAGATTGCCAATCTTAAGCAGGTGAAAGCCATACATTTTCGCAAGCCAGGGCTTCAGTTGTTGCTCTAAGGTCTCGCGATAGTATTCACCCCAGGGCAATTCCGCCCAACGCTCCGGTGCTGCGACAGTCTGAGGTATCCTTGCCGGTTTCATCAAAACACCTGCCACGTTATTAGAGGTAATGTATGAATCTTATCAGTATTCCTGCTTTTGAGGACAATTACATCTGGGTTTTGGTTGACGATGATCGTCGATGCGTCATTGTTGATCCCGGAGAAGCCGCCCCTGTATTACGTGCAATAAAAGAGAATGACTGGCAGCCAGAAGCCATTCTCTTGACGCATCATCATCACGATCACACTGGCGGCGTTCCCGAGCTGCGGGCCCATTTTCCCCATCTGGTGGTTTACGGACCGGCAGAGACACAAGATAAGGGAACAACCCGGATAGTCCAGGAAGGCGAAAAGATCCTCATACACCAGTGGGAATTTTCCGTATTTGCCACACCAGGTCACACTTTGGGACATCTGTGTTTCTACAGCAAACCTTATCTTTTTTGTGGCGACACACTGTTCTCTGGAGGCTGTGGAAGACTTTTCGAAGGCACAGCAACCCAGATGTATCAGTCCTTACAGAAAATTAATGCCCTACCCGATGACACGCTTATTTGTTGCGCACATGAATATACATTAGGAAATATGAAGTTTTCCGTTAACCTCTTACCCGAGGATCGCGCGATCCAGGATTATTATCACAAAGTGAAGGAGTTACGTGCAAAAAACCAAAACACACTCCCCGTAATTCTGAAAAATGAGCGCAAGATTAATTTATTTTTACGAACAGATGATATTGATTTAATTAACAAAATTAACCAAGAAACAAATTTGCAACAACCAGAGCAGCGTTTTGCATGGTTAAGGTCAAAGAAAGATAACTTCAGATAATTGCGGGTTGCCTTTTCAAAATTTCGCCGTTATCATCGCTCGTCTTTTAAGCAACTATTGACACACACATGAAGGCAAAAGCGATATTACTCGCCTCTGTCCTGCTTGTAGGTTGCCAGTCGCAGAACGGCAGCAACGTACAACAGCACGCACAGAGCCTTTCTGCAGCTGGTCAAGGGGAAGCAGGGAAGTTTGCAAGTTCGGCGCGATGGATGGACGATGGAACATCATTCGCGCAGGATCAAGACTTGTGGACCTCTATTGGCGACGAGCTAAAGATGGGAATTCCGGAAAACAGCCGGATTCGCGAACAGAAACAGAAGTACTTAAGAAATAAGAGCTATCTCCACGATGTAACGTTACGGGCAGAGCCGTATATGTACTGGATAGCCGGGCAAGTTAAGAAACGCAACATGCCTATGGAGCTGGTACTCCTACCCATAGTGGAGAGCGCTTTTGACCCACACGCAACGTCTGGCGCCAATGCCGCAGGCATTTGGCAGATCATTCCGAGCACCGGGCGAAACTATGGTCTGAAACAGACTCGCAGCTATGATGCGCGTCGTGATGTTGTCGCTTCAACGACAGCCGCTCTCGACATGATGCAACGTCTGAACAAGATGTTTGATGGCGACTGGCTGTTAACGGTCGCAGCGTACAATAGCGGCGAAGGTCGTGTACTGAAGGCAATGAAAGCGAATAAAGCACGGGGTAAATCCACCGATTTTTGGTCGCTCTCACTGCCACAGGAAACAAAGATTTACGTACCGAAGATGCTGGCATTGAGCGATATTCTCAAGAACAGCAAGCGTTACGGTGTACAACTGCCAACACCAGACGAAAGTCGTGCACTGGCGCGCGTTCGCCTCAGCAATCCAGTTGATATTCAACAGGTTGCAGATATGACGGGTATGTCGGTAAGTAAATTGAAAACCTTTAATGCTGGCGTTAAAGGCTCAACGCTGGGGGCAAGTGGCCCGCAGTACGTAATGGTTCCGCAGAAACATGCTGAACAGCTACGTGAGTCTTTAGCTTCTGGTGAAATCGCCGCCGTTCAGTCAACGCTGATCGCGGACGCTTCATCAGTCAACAGCCGCAGTTATAAGGTTCGTTCAGGTGATACGCTTTCGGGTATTGCATCACGTCTTGGCGTGACAGCAAGCGATCTGCAGCAGTGGAATAACCTGCGCAGTTCAGGCCTTAAAGTGGGTCAAACTCTGACGGTGGGTGCAGGTAGCAGCGCACAGCGTCTCGCCAGCAACAGCGATAGCATCACCTATCGCGTGCGTAAAGGCGATTCCCTGTCCAGTATCGCAAAACGCCACGGCGTGAACATCAAAGATGTGATGCGCTGGAATAATGATACTGACAATCTGAAACCAGGCGACCAGTTGACGCTGTTTGTGAAGAACAGCGCCACGCCAGACTCCTGAGAACACGATGGAAAGATAAAAAGGCACCGATTCCCCTCGGTGCCTTTTTTGTTTATCCCGCTTTTTGCGCTTCAGCCATGATGGTATCGCTGGTAAACGAACCATCCTCCTGTAATTCAAAGTAAGCCTTCACCTCTGCGGACGCACTCTGCTGATACAGCCGAATAGCGTGACTTAATGCCTCCGGAGTGCGCATACGGGCGATCCATGAGCTGAATTCCAGCGGTAAGCGATCGGTTATTAATGAGCGCGAAATCAATCCCGCCTCGGTAATGAGCGATAACCACTCTCCACTGGAGTAGTTTTGCACATGCGAGGTATCGCGCAGTGCTTCCACCGTCTGCAGCCAGATATTGCGCACCGGGTGTCCCGGAGACATCACATCCATAATGATAAGAACACCACCCGGCTTCAGGACACGTTTTACTTCACGTAATGCCTGGCCAACATCATGCCAGTGATGTGCGGAATAACGGCTGATAACCACCTCAAACGAAGCATCTTCAAAAGGTAAAGATTCGGCATAGCCCTGGCGCGTATCAATGTTTTCCAGCCCCTTCGCTTTCGCCGCCTCGGCAACCACCGCCAGCATCTGGCTGGATAAGTCATACGCAGTAACGTGCGCGACCTGTTGTGCAGCCGTAAAGCTGGCATGCCCTGCCCCGCAGCCTAAATCCAGTACGTGTGCCTGCGGGAACGCAGCCAGACGTTCACCGAGACGCACCAGAGCGCGGCCGGAAGCATGTACGGCGCTGCTCAGATACGCATTTGCCTGAGAGCCAAACTGTTTTTCTACGTTGTCATGATGGGAGTGTGTTGTTGTCATCGTACTGTCCTTTGTTGGTAAAAAATAAAGGGCAGCACCCGAACAGGCCTGCCCAACGGCAGACCTGACACACCATTATTTATCAGGTTTGCCGGGACTGAATTCCACTAGTAGAGGATTGTGATCGGAGGCGCGCGTCACCAGAACGGAGGCGTCATGCACGCTCAAACCGCGATAGAAGACAAAATCGAGAGGACGACCAAAGGCTTTCTTGCGTTGGTCATCGCTAAAACGAACTTCACGCAACGACATCTCGCGCGCAAAGCGATACAAGGCATTCATGCGCGGACGGCTCCAGGCATTGAAATCGCCTGCCATAATGATGGGGCCGCTGTGATGGGCAATCTGATCGCCAATTGGAAGTAACTGCTTACTGTAGACATCCACGCCCAGGCTGAAGTTTACCGCATGGATATTCACGACCATCAACATTCGGGTGTCCGGCAACGGGTAGACCGTGACCAGCGCCGATTTCGCCAGACGCAGGATAGGCTCACGTTCGCGCAGAGGACAGCAATAGACCGGATGCGCTGAAGAGAGTGTCATCACACCTGAGGGATGTTGCGGCAGGACAAACGCGGGAACCTGATCGGCGGCAAGATAGTTCGTGGTGGCAAACCGCACCAGCTCAGGGGTGGTTTGCGCCTCCTGGAGCAGAACCAGATGGGCATCTTTTCCAAAATTCTTGAGTACCGATAACCATTCCGCACGCTGCTGCTTAAAGATATTCCACACCAGTACACGGATTTTCTCATCGCTGCTTAACGGTGTACCGGCGGGTAATGCCTGGCTTATGCTCGCAAACGACCCCGGAGGCAAGATCCTCTCCGCTGGCATTCCGGCAACATAACGCATGGCATAGGTATTTTTTCGCACTTTTGGAAACAGCCTCTGTAACATGAACCAGCCCTGAAAACGGACTGGTTCTAATGTTATAGGGACTTTAGGTTACACTTTCAACGCAATTTCTGAGAAACCGCTTTCCAGTTTTGTAAGCAAGCACTTACTGATGTTACCCCAGTGCTACCCGAGTTGGTCTATCAAGGCGTCCACTCAGGCCAATCAACAGGAAGGCTACAAGCACGATCGCAGCACCAATCCATGGCGTTTGCGCCAGTCCAAAATGTTCAACCGTCTGCCCACCCACAATGGAGCCAATAGCAATGCCGATATTAAAAGCGGCAATGTTCAGGCCGGATGCCACATCCACCGCGTTGGGCGTATACAGTTCTGCTTTCTGTACCACATAAACCTGAAGGCCCGGCACGTTACCGAAGGCAAAGATCCCCATGACCAGGACAGTGGCCAGTGCGGCGTATTGCATTGATGCTGTGAACTGGAACACCAGCAGCAAAACAACCAATGCTGCAAAGATGAATTTGAGAGCGGGAACCGCACCATGTTTGTCTGCTAGTTTGCCGCCCCAGATATTACCTATTGCGACGGAGATGCCGTAGCCCAGCAAAATCCAGCTCACCGCATTCGGGGAGAAGCCTGCGAGATCCTGCATCATCGGCGCCAGGAAAGTAAAAGCAGTGAATACACCACCATAGCCCAGTGCGGTCACGGCATAAATGATCAACAGGCGCGGATGCGTCAGAACCTTTAGCTGATCGCGCAGGCTGGCGCTCGCACGACCAGGTATATTCGATGGCACCAACAGAAAACTGGCTACCAGAGCAATCACACCCAGTAAAGAAACCGCCAGGAAGGTTTCACGCCAGCCGAAGTGTTGGCCGATAAATGTCCCCAGCGGTACGCCTGTAACAAGCGCGACAGTCAGTCCACCAAACATAATCGCAATGGCTGATGCCGCTTTCTCTTTGGGTACCAGACTTGTGGCAATGGTAGAACCAATTGAGAAAAAGACACCATGAGCAAGGCCGGTCAGCAGGCGGGCAATCACCAGTGTGGTGTAATCCGGGGATTGCCAGGCCAGAACGTTACCCGCTGTGAACAACACCATTAGTGCCACCAACAGTTGCTTGCGAGGGAATCGACCGGTGAGTGCCGTCAATACAGGCGCACCGACAGCAACACCCAGTGCATAAATAGATACCAGCAGCCCGGCAGATGGCAGCGAAATCGCAAGCTGGTCGGCGATGGTAGGAACCAGTCCTACGATAACAAATTCGGTCGTGCCAATTGCAAAGGCACTGATCGTGAGGGCAAGTAGCGCCAGTGGCATAAAATACTCCGTCTCTTCAGGATTAAGATGACAGGCAGTATGCGCCAGTGCTTAAATAACAAAAATGGTCAAAATATCAATTGAATTTTGCAGGTGGTGCAACAATGAAAGCAACGTCGGAAGAGCTGACAATCTTTGTCGCCGTCGTCGAAAGCGGCAGTTTTAGCCGTGCGGCTGAACAGTTAGGGCAGGCTAACTCGGCCATCAGTCGCTCGGTGAAAAAGCTGGAGATGAAGCTTGGAGTCAGTCTGCTCAACCGTACGACGCGGCAGCTCAGCCTGACGGAAGAAGGAGAGCGCTATTTCCGCCGCGTGCAGTCCATCCTGCAAGAAATGGCCGCTGCAGAGACGGAGATTATGGAAACCCGCAGCACACCACGTGGATTGCTGCGCATTGATGCGGCCACGCCGGTTGTGCTTCACTTTCTGATGCCGCTGATCAAACCTTTCCGCGAACGCTATCCGGAGATGACGCTCTCTCTGGTCTCCTCAGAGACGTTTATCAATCTTATCGAACGGAAAGTGGATGTGGCCATCCGGGCAGGAACCCTGACAGATTCAAGCCTGCGCGCCCGCCCACTGTTTGCGAGCTACCGCAAAATTATCGCCTCACCGCGGTATATTGCAGAGCATGGAAAACCTGAGACGGTTGAAGAGTTAAAGCAGCATCTGTGCCTGGGATTTACGGAACCTGTGTCGCTGAACACCTGGCCTGTCGCCTGCCCTGATGGTCAGTTACATGAGATCACCTGCGGGTTGTCGTCTAACAGCGGGGAGACGCTGAAGCAATTGTGCCTTGAAGGTAACGGGATCGCCTGTCTGTCTGACTACATGATTGATAAAGAGATTGCGCGTGGCGAACTGGTGGAACTGATGGCAGATAAACGTCTGCCGGTCGAAATGCCGTTTAGTGCGGTGTATTACAGTGACAGAGCGGTGAGTACGCGCATTCGTGCCTTTATCGACTTCCTGAGCGAGCATATAAAAACAGCTCCCGAAGGAGCTGTGTGAGGGTTTCAGGATACAAAGGGTGGGGTCAAACTTAATCCCAGTGAGGGGCTAATCCTTCCGGGCTGACCAGGCGATCGTTGCAATCCAGTGCGGCGATCGCTTTTTTGTCTTCGTCGTCGAGCTGGAGATTCTGTGCTAACAGGTTACTGGCCAGGTTTTCACGTTTGGTTGAAGAAGGGATAACGGCATAACCTTCACCCATTGCCCACGCCAGGATGACCTGTGCTGCAGTCACATTATGTTTTGCTGCGATGCGTGCAATCACTTCATCTTTCAATGCTTTGCCATAAGCCAGCGTCATATAAGATGTAATATGAATGCCATGCTGTTTTGCCCAGTCAGCCACTTTGCGGTTTTGCAGGTAAGGTGACAGTTCAATCTGGTTAGTCGCAATATTTTCTGCACCAACGGCCGCAATTGCTTTTTCCATCAGCGGAATAGTGAAGTTAGAAATACCAATTTCACGGGTTAAACCCTGTTTTTTCGCTTCCAGCAATGCCTGCATGAATTCTTCCACTGAAACAGCATCATTCGGTGAAGGCCAGTGGATCAGAGTCAGATCGACGTAATCAGTACGCAGTTTTTTCAGACTCTCTTTCAGGCTGGGGATTAGCTTGTCTTTGCTGAGGTTTTCAATCCAGATTTTCGTGGTGATAAACAGTTCATTACGCGGTACACCACTCTCTTCGAGCGCTTGTCCAACGGCAGCTTCGTTTTCATAGATCTGTGCCGTATCAACTGCACGATAGCCCAGTTCGAGTGCGGTTTTAACTGATGCGATAACAACGTCGTCTTTCAGGCGGAAAGTGCCCAGACCAAATGCAGGGATAGTCATGTAATTCCTCGTTAATCATAGTTTTCGTTAACTGAGGAAGATTATCGCTATTGTCGTTATTCAGAAAAAGAGCGTAAAAAGCAGAGGATTTTTGCTAATTAAGCAATAATTATACGACAGATAATAAAAAAGCCCTGAGCGTTAACTCAGGGCTTTTAATAAGTGGCGGAACGGACGGGACTCGAACCCGCGACCCCCTGCGTGACAGGCAGGTATTCTAACCGACTGAACTACCGCTCCACCGAAGACTGCTGTAACCACCGGATTTATGCACCGGCTTACTACTTAATTTGATGCCTGGCAGTTCCCTACTCTCACATGGGGAGACCCCACACTACCATCGGCGCTACGGCGTTTCACTTCTGAGTTCGGCATGGGGTCAGGTGGGACCACCGCGCTAAAGCCGCCAGGCAAATTCTGTATCTGTATCAGGCTGAAATTTGATTGTCTGTCTCTTCGCCGAAACAGCTTCGGCGTTGTAAGGTTAAGCCTCACGGTTCATTAGTATCGGTTAGCTCAACGCATCGCTGCGCTTACACACCCGACCTATCAACGTCGT